>JAOXRS010000120.1 GCA_025800385.1 Candidatus Albibeggiatoa sp. nov. NOAA | reverse complement strand
AAGATTTCTTTGGGCAAATGGTGTCGGAAATTGAGAATGTAATTCCTGATTTTATGAATGCCTCAGCACGGTTGAATTTGCAGCCCTTGAGTGAGGCAGAGGCGCGTGAGGCGATTGTTCAGCCGTTGGAAAACCTAGAAGTCAAAATTGTCTACAACGTGGATTTTGTAGATGAGGTGTTGTTATCGGGTTTGATGGCGCATTCGGTGGAGCAGACGGGGATTAATCCACCGCATTTGCAGATTGTGTGTAATCAGTTGTATGAGGCGGCACATCAGAAGTTACAAGCCAATGGTTCAGCGATTATCAATGCCAAGTTGTATGAGGAGTTGGGTGGTGTTGAGACCATTTTGCAAACGTATTTAGATCGCACGGTAGAGGATATTGCGCATGATCCTGAGAAAACGGCGGTTGTACGTTCGATGTTGAAAGTGATGATTGAGACGGTGGGTACACGGAAGTTTGTGTCTTTGGCCGATTTACGTCGAGCCTTGCCTGATGTGGTGGAAGTGGAGATTATTCAGTTTTTAGATAAGTTACGCGAGCGGCGGGTGATTGAGTTGCGGCAGCCACGTTATTCGTTATCGCATGAGTTTATGGTGGAGAAGGTACGCAGTTGGTTTGATGAGCGGGAGATGGCAAGGCAGCAGGCGTTAGAGACGCTGCAGCGGGGTGTGGCAGAGTGGCAAGCGTCAGAGGCATTATTGAATGAAAAGCAAGTGGAGACGATTCGGCAGTGGTTAGCAGATGAGTTGACGGAGGAAGAGCAGCAGTTATTAGACATCAGTGAAAAGGATTATCAGGAAAGAAAACGGCGTGAGGAGGAACAAAAACGTCAGTTAGAAGCAGCAAAAGCAGCGCGTCAGAAAGCAACTTATCGTTGGTTAGTTGTTGCATTGATATTGTTGGTTATCTCAATGGGTTTTGGGATTGATGCTAACAATCAAAAACAAAAAGCAGCAGAACAAGCAAGGACTGCATTAGCAGAAAAGTTAACAGCACAATCCATTCTTGCAGATCAATCACCTGATCCAAACAATGGCTATGATATAAACGCACTACTACTAGCGGCTCAAGCATTTAAAACTAAAAATATTTATTCCAGTCATAGTAATTTGCTGAAAGCAATCCAAAAAAGAGAACGACAACAAAAAATTTTGTATGGGCACAGTTCTTCTGTTACAAGTCTGATGTGGATAGAGGAACAAAATCTGCTCGCTTCGGGAAGTAATGATCAAACAATCCGCTTGTGGGATGTGGAAACTCAAAAACTAAGCGGGCAACCTCTTGAGGGGCACAGCTCTTCTGTTAGTAGTCTGATATGGATAAAGGGAAAAGATCTGCTCGCTTCAGGAAGTGATGATGGAACAATCTGCTTGTGGGATGTGGAAACTCAAACAGAAAAAGGCAAGCTTGAGGGGCACAGTTCTTCTGTAACAAGTCTGATGTGGATAGAGGGAAAAAAGCTGCTCGCTTCGGGAAGTTATTATGGAACAATCCGCTTGTGGGATGTGGAAACCCAAAAACAAATCAGTATACTGAAGGGACATGAAGATAGTATCACCAATTTAATATTGAGTCCTGATGAAAAAATATTAGCCTCTGGCGTACAAGGAAAAACAATCCGTTTGTGGGATGTGGAAGCAAAAAAACAAATTGGCAAATCGATTGATGCAAGCAATATTATCGCACATACGCTGAGCTTTATATCTGATTATAAACTGGCTGCTGTTAATACGAATGCAGAAATTCAATATTGGGACTTAAACCCTGATTCATGGCTAAAACAAGCCTGCTCTATTACTAATCGTAACTTTTCTCAAGCTGAATGGGAAAAATACATAGGCAATAGTAACCATGAAAAAACCTGTGAAGACTTACCCAAAGATACCTTAACTGCATTGCAATATATCCAAGAAGGTGAACAACTTGCAGAAAAAGGCAACGAACCAGAAGCCATTGCAAAACTAATAAAAGCCAATGAGCTTGATCCCAACTATCTACACACAACCCCAGAACAACGTGTGAACCAAATTGTTGCAGCAAATATTATTTTAGATGGTGAAAAACTTGCAAAGCAAGGTGAAATCCTAACTGCAATGGAAACATTCAAAAAAGCCAAAGCCAAAAATCCAGATTTAAACTTTAATCCTGAAGCAAAAGCTAATGAAGTTTATGCTCGTGCAATTGTAAATGATGGGTTGGAGCTCGCGAAAGAAGGTGAAATGATAGCAGCAACACAAAAAATAACTTATGCAACCACAATAGATCGGAGTTTAGACTTTTCTGAACTCAAATCTCAAGCTCAGCAACTGTATATAACTACTTTAACTACAAAAGAAAATGCCGCGAATGGAGATAATATTCATAAAGTTTTAAACAGTTATCAACTTGCTGAAAAAGCTATTAATACCTGTGAAAAAACCGAGCAAGACAATACGAGTACTAAATGTGAAAATGCAATGAAAGATGCACTAGTTGCCATGGAAAATCTAAAACCTCAGACCTTTCAACAACAAAAACAACAGTGGGTAGAAGCCCTTGAAAATGGACAAAATCCATTCACGGATAAATTGATTAAACAAGTATTTGAATAGAATTGTAGGTGGGATTAGACTTTAAAGGAGTGCATCACTTGTGTAGGAAAAGCGGGTTTTGCACTCCTAACTTAAAAACTATTCAGCAGGCTTGGCTTTTTTAGCTGTTGCTGCAATTAACTTGCGCTCTTTTTCAACTAAGTAATCAACCACGTTAAACATCTCTTTGTAGCCTTTGGTTTTGCTACTTAAAACTAAATATTTACCGTTGACGATTAAAGAAGGTACACCACTAATACCATAACTCACAGTTAAGAAGTTAGCGGTACGGACAGCATTATCGACAGCAAAAGATTTGTAAGACTTATCAAACGCTTTCTCATCAACGCCGTGACCGACGAAAAAGGCTTTAACTTGATCCTTAGTGACAATACGCTTGCCTTTATTGTGAATGGTTTCAAATAAAACTTCGTGTAATTCTTCGCGGCCTAAATCTTTAGCCATGTAATACGCTTTAGCAAGTGGGGTATTTTTTTCACTGAAAACGGCAGGCATTGGGTTAAACACAACGTCTTTTTGGTCTGCAACGGATTCTTTCCATTTTTCAGCAAAAGGGTGAATTCGGTAACAATGTGGGCAGGTGTATAAGAAGACTTCCGTCACTTCAACAATATCATCACCAAGCACTTTTTCTGGCATGTTGATTGTTTTGTACATTGCTTCATAAGGACTTATTTCAGCGGTAGCCTGTTCTGCTTGTACAAAAGACATTGAAGTTAATAGGCCTAATGCCATTGTCCAAGTCAATAAGCGTTTCATAAATGCTCCTTGTATAAAAACCTGCCAAATGACAGAAATTAAAAGTATAAAGTAATTTAATAATAAGGACTGGCAACCCCAACAAAAGCCTAAACAGCAAAATTTCTTACGATAGAGGACTGCCAACCCTATTTCATATTACTTACTTAAGTTACGCACAAAAACTAAAAATCAGTCATTTTAAAAGATGAAAATAAACCTGAACTCATTGATAGCTGCGCAACTTTAGTGACTTAGTGCAAGCCAGAAACGTAATCAGCTACTGCCGTCATATCCGCATCAGATAATTTCTTAGCAATATCAATCATGATTTTTTGGTTGTTAGTTGGTGTGTCACCAATGCGCTCACCCGATTGATAGTCTTTCAATTGCTTCATTGTATATGCTGCGTTTTGGCCGCTTAATGAAGGATATAATGCTGTTGGATTGCCTAAACCTTGAGGGCCATGGCAAGAAGTACAGGCTGGAATGCCTTTGTCTACAACACCTGCACGGTAAATAGCTTGACCTTGTTCAACTAAATTTTCACTTGCACCACCAACAGCAACAGGTTGACTTGCATAGTATGCTGCTAAATCAGCCATATCTTGATCGCTTAATGCAGCAACTTGACCTAACATGATCGCATTGTTACGCACACCAGATTTAAATTGATGCAACTGGTCACCAATATAGCTTGCATGTTGACCGCCTAATTTAGGATATTCAGGCATTAACGCTGTATTACCATCTGCACCGTGGCATGAGGCACAGACCATTGATTTTGCTTTACCTGCTTCTGCATCGCCTACAATTTTGTCTGCATTGGCTGAAGGTGCGCCACCAGCATAAACCATTGGCGTTAAGGTCATTAAAATAGCTAATGTCAATTTCTTCATTATATTATCCACTAGTCATTGTTATTAAAGTGAAAGTAGGGGTTAAAATCTTTATACCATCTCTTATCCCCATATTATAAGGCATATAAGAATAAGGCAACATAGAAGTATAGCATTACCCCAAAAAGGTTTGCATCTTTTTAGAAATACACAATTAACGTGAGAATGATAACAATGACTGGTCTTGATATTGCTTAAATTCCTACTGTAATAGTCAAGTAATGAAGATTTATTTATTACTCATAATTTTAACTTATGGGGGCTTGACAATCAATGCGATTGTAATGATAATGATTCTCAAAATCAATTTAAGGAGTGTACGTCATGGTTATTTTAGTTGGAGCAGATAGATTAGGTAATATTGAAAATTTGTTAAAACAGCGCGGTTTCGACGAATACCGTCATATTACAGGCCGCAACCCTAAGCTACAAAAATTCATGCGTAGCAGTATGTCAGGTGTGGATTTGATGATTTTATTCACCGATTTTGTGGGTCATAATGTGATGCGCAACTTCAGAAAATTAGCGCGAGAAAACAAAGTACAATTTATCGCCTGTAAACGCACAATGGGTGATGTCGCGACTTGTTTAGACAAATGTGGCTATTCAGAACCACAAGATTGTATGAAATGTCAGCAATGCGACATGAAAAGGAAGTGATTATTTTGAACCACATTGCATAAAAACTCTCAAACTTTAACAAAAAGCTTGGGAGTTTTCGTTTTTATTAGCTGTTCCACGCGTTTAGAAAATCTTTTAAGTGTGCTTTATCACTTTGCTCCAAAAACTGACGCACTTTGTTACATTCTTGTTCATACACTTCTGGTGTAAGATGTCCGCGCATCATTTCAAATTGTAAATAAACCAAAAACGTATTCAGCACATCTGTTTCGCAGTAGTCGCGGATTTCTTGAATACCGCCGTCTAAATATGTGTCCCATACTTTGCTACCACTCATACCCATTTTTCCAGGGAAACCTAACATGCTGGCAATTTCATCTAATGAAGCAAATGCACTGGGTTGATAATTGGCGAGTTTATCCATTAAATCAATATGGTGAGAACCATAGCGGTATGCATAATTGACTTTCCAGTAATGGCTAGCGTTGATCCCATATTTTAAAGCGCGATAATGCAACACGGGCAAGTCAAACCCACCACCATTCCAAGAAACAAGGGTTAAGCTGGGTTGGGCACTGGCATACTTATTAATTGCACCAAAGAATTGTCGGATTAAATCCTGCTCAGAAGTTTCAGCATTGCCTAGCGATAAAACATCTAAAGTATCTTTTTTTTCCCCTTTAAAGTGTCCATTAAACCGAAATACACCTGAAATCGCTACAATTTTCTGTAAGTGTAGTTTGACCATGTCAACAGGACGTTCTAAATTTCGGTTACGTTCATATAACATGACACGCTCAACCCCTTTTGGGTCTAGTTCTGCCATTTCATCGGGGTGACCGTATAATTGTCGGCCTGTTTCTACGTCAGGCACAGTTTCTATATCAAAGACAAATACATTCATATCAATTTTCAATTATTAAAGGATTTATTTAGGAAATAATTATCAATTATCGTTTAAGAATTGGCAATGTGTATTTCTGTCCGCTAATTTATACTCAACTTTAATCCGAAAAAACAACTCTTGGAAAATGTGCCCTTATCTCTATCAAAACTCATTGGATTGCCGAACATTCCACCCTATTGTTAAATATTTTAAATATCACTTCTTTCAAGCTCACTAAAAGCACAAGCCTCGCTTTATCCAGCTGCTTATCAAAAGCTTGGCTACATAGCCCAAATTATAAATAGGTTCTATATAAAGAAACCCCATTTAAAAATCGAAAATACACTTTATTACTCTATCAATTACCGTTAAGATATAAATCAATTTTTTCTCCTATCACCCCATTGAATCAGAAGAGATATAGTTATGGCATACGATGACAATCTGGCAAGAAGAGGCCAAAGCTTACGTGACACCTTAGCCATTGGTATTACGCTCACTTCTATCATAGGGGTGATTATATTATCGCTTATCGTCATTATGAAAGATGATGAAGATGGCTCTAACATTAATATGGTCTTTACCGCAGTTCTACCTTTAATGGGCAGTTGGATCGGTACTGTGCTTGCTTATTACTTCTCTAAAGATAACTTTGAAGCGGCGACCCGCAGTGTATCGGAAATGGCGAAAAACGTCACACCACAAGAAAAACTTAAATCAACTGCTGTTAAAGACAAAATGATTAAGCGTGAACAAATGTTTTATAAAAAAGCCCCATTGGGCGGTCTCATGCTAGTCGATATTTTAGATGAATTAAATAGTGGTGAATGGAGTCGCTTACCTATCTTAAACAACAGTGGTCACATTGAATCTGTGATTCACCGTAGTGATATTGATCGTTATATGGCTGAAAGATTACGCCGTTACCCTGCAACAGATTTATCTGCTTTAACCTTACAAGATATGCTGAATGAATACTCTGATTTAGAATCTCATTTCGGTGTGGTTTCAGAAAAGAGCACTTTAGCCGATGCAAAAAGTGTGATGGATAAAGTACCAAATTGCAAAGATGTATTTGTAACCCAAAACGGTAACCTTAACGAAGAAGTCATGGGTTGGGTGACAAATGCAATTATTGTAGCGAATGCTCAAGTTTAACTTTATATGGATATGGGCAGCCCGAGTGTTGCCCGCTATTGGCTCGATGATGAAGGACATAATATGAAAAAGCTCTTACCACTACTCTTAACAACTGCTTTAGCATGTTGCTTTACCGTGCCGACAATGGCAGAGGATGCAGCTGTATCTAAAGAAGCCAAAAAAGTAGAGGAAACAGCCACCCCTCAAGCAGATGAAACGGATACGCAACTGCAAGGTTTTGTGATTCGTCATCAAGTTGATAATGCCAAAATGTCAGAAGGCGAGAACATTAAGGCTGATCCATTGGTGCTTTTGCACACTTTAAAAGCGGATGTGACCAAATATTTAGAAACTAAGAAGCCGCTTAATCTGAAAACCACTGTGACACCTATTTTAGCGGAGCGTTTAGATAAAGAGCTAAAAAACGTGCCTGCTTTGATTTTAGAAACCTTTATTGATGAAGAAGGTCAGGGTGAAACCAAGTTTGATGTTCCTAAATATAAGCACACTGTGCCCGAAGATAAAAATGGGGGCGAAGTTGATATTGATTGGAAAGGCTTAGATGGGCAATTTGTTTACCCTGAAACCTTTGAGAATATTAAAGCCGACTTGACATTACAAGGCTTAAGTATTTCAGAAAAAGACGCATTTAGCATGGCCTTGGGTCAATTAAAATTTGTGGCAGAATTGGATGAAGACTTATTGCCTCTTAAAATGAAAAGCACATTGCCAAGCTTGATGTTTAAAGATGATATGTCAAAACTGACGCTAGCCAAGTTAGCATTAGAAACCGAAATGCAAGTCACTGCATCACAAGTTGAAATTAGCCAAGGTAAATTTAATATAGGCAATGCCAGCTTTGATGTGGCTAATAAAAATAATGCCAAGCTTCAAGCATTCCAGTTAACCTTCGGTGGCGAAGAAAAAGATAAAACCGTCAGTTTAATGGCCAATTTATCAGTGAAAGATTGGACGTTATCAGAAGCGATTATGGGTGAAACTTTAACCCTGAATCATACGTTGGATGTGGCTTTAAATCATTTGGATGCGCCTGCAACTGCCCAATTACAGCAAACAGTACGCGAGTTACAAAACCAATTACATAGCGGTAAAATTTCCGAAGATATTTTAAACTTTGCTATGTTTGGTCAACTGATGCAGCTTGCGCCAGCATTCTTGGCTAAAAGTCCAGAGCTTGCTTTGTCCAATATTCATATCAGTACTAAAAATAAAGGTAAATTGAACGGAAACTTGCAGCTAGGTGTCAATGGTCAAAAAGCCAAGTCATTAACCAATATGATGGAATTATTGATGGCGTTGACCATGCAAGCAGACTTCAAAATGGATAAGCCTTTGTTAAAACTTGCATTAACCGCATCTTTAGGTAGTGAAGGCTCTGCCGATACGCGCATTAAGGCATTGTTGAAAGACAAAACCATTGTAGAAACTGAAGAAAACTATACATTATCTGCAACAATTGTGGATAACAAGCTCACACTGAACGGTCAAGATATGGGTGCGCCCATGGACTTATTCATGTTGTTGATGCCATTAGCCATTCAGTAACTATAAAAAAATGCTGGGTATAATGCTCAGCATCTAAGCCTTTTCTCACTAAAAAAATAATTAACTCCATGTCACACAAACCAGCTCCCTTTAAAATTCATGGCTTACAAGGCGAACTCCTAGCCAATGAACCCATGTCAAAATATACCACTTGGCGTGTTGGTGGTCGTGCGGACTGGTTTTATAAGCCTGCTCATCTTGGTGATGTGACCCAGTTCATTCAACGTATTCCCGAACATATGCCTATTTTTTGGTTTGGTTTGGGTAGCAATTTGCTGGTGCGAGATGGTGGTATTCGTGGCGTGGTGGTTTATACATCGGGTTTGCTCAATCAAATTAAGATGATCGATAACACCCATATCTATGTTGAAGCAGGTGTCAGTTGTGCGAAAGTGGCACGCTTTACCGCTAGAGAACATTTAACAGGTGCTGAATTTTTATCAGGCATTCCTGGTACGATGGGCGGTGCATTAGCTATGAATGCAGGTGCATGGGGTGGTGAAACATGGGATTTCGTTGAAAGTGTGACCACGCTAAATTACCAAGGCCAATTACATAAACGCTCCCCGCAATCATTTGACATTGGTTATCGTCAAGTAAAAGGCTTGCAAAATGAATGGTTTGTGGCAACTAAATTAAAGCTATCCCCACAAGTAGACACCGTGGCGCAAGAACGTATCAAAACATTAATGCAAAAGCGCAATGAATCCCAACCTATAGGCTTACCAAGTTGTGGTTCAGTGTTTCGCAATCCGCCTGATGATTATGCAGCGCGTCTGATTGAGGCTCAAGGTTTAAAAGGCTATAAAATTGGCGGCGCATGTGTATCAGAAAAACATGCAAACTTTATTATTAATCAAGACAATGCATCAGCACAAGATATTGAAAGTTTAATCAACTTTGTCCAACAAACTGTACTTGATAATACGGGCATTCAATTGGTATATGAAGTTAAAATTGTTGGTGAAGTAGCTTAATTGTCTGTCTGATATTCTATAGTCATTGAAAACTGATGTAGGACTGCCTGTCCTAATATACAAAAAAACTGACTCTATGTTACAAAATATGCTGAATTCTCACGAAAAGTTGCTCATTTATGTATAAACCCCTGCCGTTTTTCATTGGCCTGCGTTATACCCGCGCCAAACGCCGCAACCATTTTATTTCTTTTATTTCACTGACATCAATTTTAGGCATTGCCCTTGGCGTGACTGCATTGATTACCGTGATTTCAGTCATGAATGGGTTTGAAAAAGAACTGCGCGAACGGATGTTAGGCATGTCTGCGCATGTGACGGTGGCCGCGTTTTATCAAGGTAATATGCCTGATTGGCAACAACAACGTGAGCAACTTCAACAATATCCAGACGTGGTAGGTGTTGCTCCTACGATTGAAGGACAAGCCATGATTACCCATCGCCAGAGCGTATACGGCACAGTGTTGCACGGTATTGATCCTGAGTTAGAAATGTCTGTGTCTCAAGTTGAAAGCAAAATGCAGAAAGGCAGTATTCATGATTTAAAAGCAGGTGAGTTTGGTGTGGTGATTGGTCATGAGTTAGCATATTCATTACGGGTTGATGTGGGAGATAAAATCACCGTGGTTGTGCCGCAAACTTCTGTGACTCCTGTGGGTGTGTTTCCGCGTATGAAACGTATGACGGTGAAAGGGATTTTTAAAATTGGCATGTATGAGTATGATAGCGGTTATGTGCTGATGAATATCGAAGATGCCGCAAAGTTATTACGTTTACCCAAAGGTAGCGTACACGGCTTAAATCTTAAACTTACTCATATGGATCAAGCGATTTACTTTTCTCGACAGCTACAAGATACCTTACCTATGGGTTATGTGAGCCGTGATTGGACATATCGTCATGCGAATTTCTTTAAAGCAATTGCAATGGAAAAACGGGTAATGTTTGTGATTTTGACCCTGATTGTCGCTGTTGCCGCATTTAATATTGTGTCAACTTTGATTATGGTAGTAACAGACAAACAGGCAGATATTGCGATTTTGCGTACTTTGGGTATGACTCCTAACGGCATTATGTTAACGTTTATGGTGCAAGGAACATTTATCGGGGTATTCGGTACGTTGCTGGGGCTGGTGGGTGGCATCAGCTTGGCTTTGAACGTGGAAACCATTGTACCTGCAATCGAGCGTTTATTTAATATGCAATTTCTGCCTTCAGATGTTTACTATATCAGTGATTTACCGTCGGATTTACATTGGGGTGATGTGTATAAAATTGCAGCTACATCATTAATTATCAGTTTCTTCGCCACAATTTATCCTGCTTGGCGTGCGTCAGCCACTCAACCAGCGGAGGCACTACGTTATGAGTAACATTGCCTTAGCATGTCAACAATTACAAAAAACCTTTACCGATGGCAATTTATCCGTGGATGTTTTGCATGGCATTGATTTGCTGGTGTGTAGCGGTGAACAAGTTGCGATTGTGGGTAATTCAGGTTCTGGTAAAAGTACTTTATTGCATTTACTCGGTGGTTTGGATACACCTACAAAAGGTGATATTTGGATTGCAGGACAGCAAATTAACGAACTCAGTGCAACTAAACGCGGTTTATGGCGTAATCGTCATTTAGGGTTTGTGTATCAATTTCACCATTTATTAGCTGAATTTACTGCTTTAGAAAATGTCTGTATGCCATTATTGATTCGTGGAGACAGTGTCAAAGATGCAGAAGAGCAAGCCGCGTATATGCTGGATCGGGTCGGTTTAGGGCAACGTTTAAAACACAAGCCAAGCGAGTTATCAGGTGGTGAACGGCAACGGGCAGCGATTGCCAGAGCTTTGGTAACGAAACCAACCTGTTTGCTAGCAGATGAGCCGACGGGAAATTTAGATCAACGCACCGCGCATAAAGTGTATGAATTGATGTTAGAACTCAATCAAGAAGTGGGCACGAGTTTAGTATTAGTCACCCATGACCCACAATTGGCAGAGAAAATGACTAAAACGCTACACTTGGTTGATGGCAAATTACAAATGTAATGGCCAGTTTAATCTCATATAAATGATTCTCTTGGTATAGTGAGGATAAAGGTTGCACCTTGTCCTTGCTTACTTTTACAATCAATTTCCCCATTCAATGCCGCCACTAATTTCTTCACAATAAATAAACCCAAACCTGTGGAATGTTCACCATTTGTCGGTTTAGCACTGAGTCGGGTGAATTTGTTAAATAGTCTTGCATAATCCTCATCACTAAAGCCTTGCCCTTGATCTTGAATTTCAGCTTGAATGATGTGTGGTTGGACAAAAATACGGATGAAAACTTGTTTATCAAAAGGGGAATATTTAACTGCATTGGAAATAAGGTTGTCTAGCACTTGGTAGAGAATATTGACATCTGTATAAGCTAGGTATTCAGTGGCTTGGGGTTTAAATTGAATAGAAATATGTTTTTCTGCTGCCTTATCTTTATAATCACCAACCACTTTTTCTAATACGGGGTAAATATCTGCTTGTTGAAAATGGGTTTTGAGTTGTCCTGTTTCAATCGCATTCACATCCAGCAAATTGGTCACCAGATCAAACATTCGGTCAGCACTATGACTAATCATATTGGCAAATTCAATGATTTCTTTTTTACCTTCAAATTTTGCCTGTTGTAATGTCATTGCAATTAATTCAGCTGAACCTTCTATTGTTTGCAACGGATTTTTTAAGTCATGTGCTGCAATCCCCAGAAATTCATTTTTATCACGGTTCAACTCCACTAAAGCTTTATTCTGTTGTTCCAATTGCTGCGTTCGCTCTTGAACTTTGCGCTCTAAATTTCGATTACTTTGCTCCAAAGCCAATAAATCTCGATAACCTTTTAATGTGGTACGTATGGCAAAATACAGCTTGTCTACATTGAGTTCCGATTTGTTTTTGTAATCATCAATATCATACTGCTCGACCACTGTTCTTTCTAACTGCATCCCCGGTTGGCCTGTACGCACCACAATCCGAACCAAACGATCTTGTAAGTCATTGCGAATGTAGTTAATTAAATTGAGGCCAGCGTCATCAGATTCCATCACAATATCCACTAATACCATTGCAATATCTGATTCTTTGCTTAAGATAGCACGAGCTTCATAGCCAGACATGGCTTGTAAGATCAGTAGTGGCCGCCCTGCAAATGTAAAGTCTTTTAAACCTAATGCGGTCATGGCATGGACATCATACTCATCATCCACAACCAGCATTTTCCAAGGCTTTAAATCCCGTTGTGGGGTTGTCGCTTTTTTTTCACGAGACCTTATTTCGGTATGGCTACCGTCTTTGCATTTTTTGATTAATTTCATACCCTAAACCGTGTACATTAAAACCCTCTCACGAATTAGTATAGTACGAATTTTTACTTTTATAATAGTATTTTATAGCAAAATAAATAGGATTTTTCGTGTGTTAAATAGCGTTTAGTTGGTGAATTCAGCGGCCTGCCTGCATTTATATAATGATTGTTCATATATTAAATAATGATCGTATATTTTTTCGATTGGCTTGCGATTAAATCTAACTCCAAGTATGGTTATAACAGATGAACTGATATTGCTTAGCTGTAAACCTATTTATAAAATTTCTTTTGAAAAGAGGTTGTTATGCGCTACACATCACTTTTAATCTTATTTTGGTTGCCTTTAATAACACAAGCAATCAGCGAGAAACCGATTTTACGCTTGGAAACAGGAATGCACACTGGGCCTATCCGTCATCTCGATGTAGATGATGCAAATCGTTATATTGTGACGGGTTCTGATGATAAAACGGTGCGGTTGTGGTCGGCGGAGGATTTGAGTTTATTAAAAGTCTATCGGCCACCAATTGGTGATGGTAATGAGGGGATGATTTTTGGCGTAGCAATGTCGCCTGATGGTAATACAATTGCAGCCAGCGGTTGGACAACACCGAATAAATCAGGTTATTACACTACCATCTACTTTTTTGACCGTGCATCTGGTGAAATGATTCAGCGTATTATCAATGTGCCAACTGTGGTGAATCACCTTGAGTACTCACCTGATGGAAAATATTTAGTCGCAGCATTATCAGGTCATGGTGGCTTTCAAGCTTTTGATACTGGCACTTATGAACTAGTTGCGGACAATAATAATTATGGTGGTTACAGTTATTGGGCAGAATTTAATCAAAAAGGTCATTTAGTAGTAACGTCTGTCACAGGGCAAATCTATTTATATGATGAGAATTTTCAACTGATTACCAGCCAGATGACCTATAGCAAGGCTGAGCAACCTTATGCGGCTGTCTTTTCACCTGATGGTACAAAAATCGCGATTAGTCACTTTTTCACCCCCAGCGTTTACGTAGTTTCTGCTGAAGACCTGAGTTTATTGTACGAGGTCGATACCAGTTTTGCAGCCAGCAATGCAGATTTTAATGTGGTTGCATGGTCACCAGATAGCAAATATTTATATGGGGGTGGTCGTTATTGGGATAGTGATTTAGCTTCATATGCCATGGTGCGCTGGGATCAAGGCGGGCAAGGTGAACCGCTAGCGTATGCATTTGCACAAAATTCAATTTTAGATATGCAAGTATTAGATAACCATGAGTTAATTATAGGTAGTTATGATCCTGTGTTTGGTAAATATGATGCTGAGGGCATATTAACCCATTATCTTGAAGCAGGCATTGCAGACTATCGGGACAATTTCACGGGCTTTTCTGTAAGCGAAAATGGTGATGCTTTGGCTTTTGGTTATCAAGCATTTGGTAAAGACCCTGCATATTTTTCTTTGACTGAACATTTATTAACCCGCACTATGCCTGATATTTCTCATCTTTCCGCGCCAATCATGACTTCTGATACGTTAACTATTACCGACTGGGAACAGAACCAATCTCCTCGATTTGATTACGAAACCTTGCCCATGATTAGCGGTGAAATTGCTTATAGCGTTGCTGTATCTCATGATGCAAAACATTTCTTACTTGGCACGGGTTGGACGTTACGTATGTTCAATGATAAAGGTTGGCAAACTTGGAAAAAGCCTGTAGTGGGTGGCTCGGCTTGGGTGGTGAATATTGCAAAGAATAATAAGGTGGCAGTCGCATCATTTGGTAACGGCATGATCCAGTGGTTTAACATTGAAACGGGGGCAACATTGCTCAGCTTCTTCCCACATCAAGATGGTAAGCGTTGGATTGTGTGGACACCTGAAGGCTATTACATGACATCTGCGGGTGGTGAAGAATTAATCGGTTGGCATATCAATCAAGGTGAAGGGCGCACTGCTGACTTTTTCCCTGCCACTCGTTTCCGCGATCAATTTTACCGTCCTGATATTGTTAAAAAAGTCTTAGAAACTTTAGATACAGCAGAGGCTTTGCAAGTGGCGGATAACAAGGGTGCTCCCGTCGAAACCGATATTAAACATTTATTGCCACCCGTCATCTCCAGCTTTGAATTGGATGAAAAATCGCAAGATACTACAGAAGACAGTATTTCCAGTCGTTTAAGATTTAATAATCAAAAGGTAACATTTGAATACCGTGTGCGTCGCCCGTCAGGTGAGTTGATTAATAATATTAAGTTGCTGGTTGATGGCAGACCAATAGATGCAGATACGGCGCGCGGGATTAGTCGTGGTATCAGTAGAGGCATAAGCCGTGGGATCAGTCGTGATGTGAATGAAGCTAAACAAGACATGTCTAATCTTGCCTGCTTAATTGATAAATCGATAGAAGAATTGGAAGAACAAGCCAGAGGTATTAGTCGTGGGATAAGCAGAGGTATCAGTCGCGGTATTAGCCGTAATGTTGAAACCGATGCAAATGAAGAAACGGTTGAAGTCGCCTGCGAAATTCCACAAGATGATGAATCACATTTTATTACAGTCGAGTTGCCTGCACGCGATGTACAAGTCAGCTTAATTGCAGAAAATCGTTATTCCGCTTCTGAACCTTATAGTTTAAATTTAACTTGGACGGGTGAATCAGTACAGACGAAGCCAGCCTTATATGTGCTAGCCACTGGTGTGAGTGAATATGATGATGCGGCGTTAACCTTGAATTTTGCAGCTAAAGATGCACAAGATTTTTCAGATCGTTTAAGAGCACAATTAGACAAAGATTTTTACAAAGAGGTACAAATTAAATTACTCAAAGATGCGACTAAACAAGAAATTATAGACGGCTTAGAATGGTTGCATAAACATGTCACGATTCATGATGTGGCCGCTCTATTTTTCGCAGGACATGGATTTAACGAAGCAGATGGCCGTTATTACTTTTTACCTCGTGATGTGAATAAATATAAAATTGCCGAAACGGGTTTAGTATATGAAGATATTAAAAGCACACTTTCATCATTACCTAGTAAAGCTTTATTATTCATCGATACGTGCCACTCTGGTAATGTGATGGGAAGTGGTTTTGTTGATATTGATCGGGTTTCTAACGATTTATCCAGCTCTGAAAATGGTATTGTAGTGTTTGCGGCGACAACAGGTAAACAATTGGCTTGGGAAGATGAGGCATGGGGGAATGGTGCGTTTACTAAAGTATTAGTCGAAGGGCTAGAAGGCAAGGCAGATTATACTAACGATCATCATGTGAGTTTTACCGAGCTGAATTTATATTTATCCAGTCAAGTGCATAAGTTAACACAAGGTCAACAAACACCCACCACGGCCATTCCTAAAACAACCCCTGATTTTCATTTAGTACGTTTGCGCTAGTTTGTTATGAGGCTGCTTATGTTGGCTAAAATGAGCAGCCCCTGTAATGTATCGTTCTACATAATTATTAATATTATGCTTCTGTATCGTCTGTACTTTTATTAAAAATAAAATCACGTTGGATTGCAAAAGAAGCAACAAATAAGATCAGTTCAGCTAATAACTTAGAAATAAATACATTTAACCCTAAAACCTGACTTAGAAATTGAATCAAGCTGTATGAAATAAAGCCAAATAAAATCACTAATGAGATAAATTTCAATAATGCATAGACTTTATTCACATTACTGCGAAAAACCAAGTGAAAGCTCAATATAAAACTCACCAGCGCGCCACAGCTACGACTTGTGATTTGGCTAGATATAATACTGCCTGACAACATATACATGATGATAAAAATAATATTGTCGACTAGTGCTGTAAATAGCCCTGCTCCACAATAGCGCAAAAAGACAAAATAAATTCGCATTGAGTCTAGTAGTGGATTAAAGTGCGATGATTTATTATCTTGTTCATACACAGTTTGGATTGGGACTTCTTGCAATGTGATGTCTTGATGCTTACCACTCAGTTCTTTCATTCTTACTAATGCTTCCATTTCAAAATCATAGCCATTAATTGGAAATCTTAATGTTTGTTGGGCAAGTTCAAGTGGCCATGCTCTTAAACCTGTTTGTGTATCAGCTAGTTTTAGTCCTGTAAAAAAGCGCATCACAGAACGTGTCAATTGATTACCAAATAAGCTGCGTAAAGGTACTTGCTTTGAAAACGTTCTTACACCTAGTGTGAGACAATTCTTAGGTTGACTTAATGCGTACTGAGCTACATTTAAAATATCATCAGGTAAATGTTGTCCATCAGCATCAGCGGTCACGATCGAATGAATATCCTGATATGCAAGCAGAATGTGATTAAACCCTGTTTTTAATGCAGCCCCTTTACCCAAATTAATAGCATGAGCGCATATGTGTACTTTAGGTAATGTGGATAACTGAGCAAAAGTAGCTTGATAGTCCTGACCGCTGCCATCATCAACAAGTACAATGCTTTGAATAATCTGTGCTGACTCATGTTGTAATAAATCATTGACTACATTAATCAGTGTTGTACTGGGTTGATAGGCTGGAATCAGTATCACCACTTTTTGGTTTGTCATAAGTTAGCCTTTCGCTGTTGATAGAGTATTTTTAAATAGTTCCAACATGCTGCTAGCATAACAATGGCCAAGCCATAAATCACAGGACGCATAGGAATAGAATAACGAGGAAAAGGCGCGCCAATCATATGTAAAATCATGAAATAAATCATGAGTAGTGATAAAAGACGAAAAGTAAATAAAAAAGCTGTTGGAATAACCCGTTTTGCCAGTGGTAACCAAGCAAATACCGTTGCAATTAAGCTAAGCATGACAAAGCTATTATGCAATGTATAGATAAACATATGTGTTAACTGAAAAAAGCTAGAAGTTGCATAGGGTGTTTTAACTATGGGGTAAATAAATACATCTCCCATACCCGCTAAAATACTCCATGAGAAAACAGTTTGTAATTTACCAATACTATACCATTCCAAATAAATCCAAGGATTTGCTTGAATTCTGCGATAAAGCTCATCTAATACAGTTTGTGAAGAAATGACTGCATCTTGTACCCAAGGGTCATATCGATAAGGAAATCCTAAACTTTCTGGCATAAAATTATACATCATATCTGGATACATACCATGTTGGATACTATAAACCGACAAGCTTGGATCAGTTGCCATACCCAGTACAAGATAATTTCTGACAAACCAAGGAATCATCACACAAACAAAACCTAAAAATGCCCACACACTACGGCTAATACGTTTTTGATCTAAAGATGTAATGAGCATGACAAGCAACAGTATGATAAAAAGTTGTGTCCAAGGGCGAGTCAGTGTAGCCAGCCCAAGCAGTAAACCTGCCGCAAAAAATAGCCATTGGTTTGTAGTTATTTTTAAGCGACTGCTAGCTGCAAGAAATGCAATTAAGAAAAAACAAAATAAGGTCTCAGTTAATAAGTATGTGGAAGCACTGACTAAATGAGGGCTAAACGCAACGCATAACGCCGCAAATAAAGCCCACATCCAGCCCAACTCAGCAAATAAAATATAGGCAAAAACAATGACTAATGCACTCAAAATGGCTTGGGTTAATAACACTTTATAAAGCTGATTATCAGAAAAACTATCGCCAATAAATAAACTGAGAAAAACAGGATAGCCCGGTGTAACAAGTGCATTTGGTTTTAAGTGCTCAGGATGCCCTTGAATACCTGCTTCGCTATCTGTGTAGATACCAAAATTACTCATATTATAAGCATACAACACATATTTAAGTGCATCAGCTCGGACAGGCGTATCAACTTCTGTCAATGTGACTGCTTGTAATCGAAGTACTAAGCCTAAAATAAAAATAGTAAATAAGGCTAGCATTGCCACTTTCGAATAAGCTGTGTGCTGGTGAGATAAGTTGAAAGGCATGTATGGCTCTTGTTAAAGGCTTCAATAAAATGATGTAAAGCTATTGTAAAAGATGTAAATAGGTAAATGAAGCGAAATTTATATCTCACCCTCAAGCTGATTTCATCAAAGTTCAGTCAATAGCTACAATATCATTTCTGGTCATCCATTACTTTAAAGATGATTTTTTAGATTTTAAATGTTTGATTCTTAGTATTTATGCGTAATTTGGGTACTCAAATAGTGACAAAAGAAAGTAGAATAATCCAGACAATACCATAGCTTAACAATGAGATAACGAAGATATAGCGAGTTATTTTGGAAGCTGCTCTTTTTACAAGGTTAGCCTGAATGCGTCGAGTCAATTTTGTCGCAATCATAAAGGCAACGCCGAACGTAGCAGCGGCAACAGTCATCGCACCTGTCATTGGTGCATTTGGTTTATCAAATAAATCATTATCCCATTGTTTTGACTTTTTCCGTGAATAACACATTGCATAATGAGCAAATGCATGAACCACTTCTAAAACAAGTTCTATAAAATCAAAACGTAAGCTGCCTGCAATCCCAAGAGCAACACCTGATGAAATACTCGGTAGTGCAATTAGGAGAATGCTATATATTGGCGGCAAATTTAACCCAACGACAATACCTAAAGTGGCAATGAAACAGCTATAAACCAGTAGCACATACATGCCAATTAAGTACGGCTTATCTTGTATATCAGGCTCTGAGGCAAAACAGCCCAATAGTAGCCAAACGACACCAAGCAATGCACTGATAGTAAAATATGCTTGAGAAGACCAAGCCCATTCAGAAATAGGTAACCAATGCATAGCCAGACAAATGCTGATGAAAAGCAAAGGTAAAATAATAGAATGGCTGATTAACCAACCTATAATTCGCTTATATACATTGTTTCTAAAGATGCGTTGATGTTCAAAAAGATGCTTGGGCTGGCATAAAATCCAATATAGCAAAATAATATAGCTGATTGGATTCCATATCGCTAATTCATGCACATTTTTAAAGTTTGGGCGGACTCTTGTTGTAGGTACTTTCATTATTTAGCAACTTAAATGACAGTGAAACTTGAAAATAAATATTTATTATTTGCTAATGAAAGAATTGTTTGATAAAGAGTTATTGGTATAAATTTAAATGATTTTGTTAAATAATACTTAAAAGTCATATATTTTATATTATAACTTATGCTTGATATAAAAAGTTGAAAAACAGTAAATTTATTCTTTTTTGAGGTTTTTATTGGTAAGGTTGAATAGAAAATATTAAACCTGAGAGAAAAAACAATGCCACTAGATTGCGTTCTATTAAGAATCAATGGGGGCACGGGATATGACTTTGAAAAGAGTTAAGCTAATGGAGAGAATTCTAGAAAGAAAAACAATGGGAGTTGCTCAGCATAGAGCTTTATTTACGGCCGTTTAAGAAATGAGTAATCATCAAGCCTTTACCTTTTACTTCAATTGGACCTCGATAGTCTAAGCGAAATTTATCTTTAATTTTATTATAGGTTGCATCAGAAATTTGGATTCTTCCCGGTACACCATGTGATTCCATACGACTGGCAATATTGACGGTTTCGCCCCATAAGTCATAATTAAACTTATTCTTACCAATCACACCCGCGACCACAGGGCCTGTATGAATCCCTACCCGAATTTCAAAATTTTCTCCATGCTGACTATTTAAACGTTCAATCGCATCAAACATATCAATGGCCATATCTGCCACGGCTTCGGCATGATCAGGACGCGGCGTAGGCAAACCACCCACCAACATATAGGCATCACCAATGGTTTTAATTTTTTCCAAGCCATGTAGCTCGGTCAAAATATCAAACGCCAAGAAAATTTCATTTAATTTCTCAACCAATTCTGATGCCGCAATACCCGTGGATAATTCAGTAAAGCCCACCAAGTCAGAAAATAGAACCGTGACTTCAGGGAAGCTATCCGCAATGGTACGCTCACTACGTTTTAAGCGATCAGCAATTGGTTTAGGTAAAACGTTTAATAATAATTTCTCTGATTTTTCCTGCTCAGCTTGTAAACGTTCCATAAATGCATGTTCACGATCTCGTAAACGTTTGCGTTCTAACGAGGCAGAAATTTTGGCATTGAGAATAATCTGGTTAAACGGCTTTTGAATAAAATCCTCTGCACCCATACTAATACAGCGTACTACGCCGTCAATTTCATCCAACGCAGAAATCATCAATACGGGAATGTGCTTATATTGATCGTCACTTTTTAGCTGCTCCAATACTTGGAAACCATCAACTTCTGGCATAATCACATCGAGCAAAATTAAATCATAAGGTGCATTTTTCACCGCATCTAACGCTTGTTGACCGTCAGCCGCAGTATCAATAGTAAAACCTTGTTTGCCTAAACGACGTGACAATAAATCGCGATTACTTTCTTTATCATCAACCACCAGCAAGCGAGCCGCATCTTGCGCTACAGTATCATGCGTAACTGCTTTCGCCACAGGTGTGCTACTACTCATCACAGCATCGATGATCGTACCACCCCCTGCATTTTCTGGCATCACAGGCAATGGTGGTTTATTACCATTTTCAGAAAAGAAACTGAGGTCATTAATCAGACTTAATAGCTTTCTGGATAGGCTGAGAATTTTTTCTAAATCGTTACAGGCTTCGCGTTGCGCCTCACGATCTAAATCTTCCAATAGCATTTCACCAAAACCAATGAGCGCATTGATCGGGGTGCGCAAATCATGCCTTGTTTTGGAGTCGAAAACTTGATCGTTTATTTCACCATCGGGAAAATGTTCTTTGGCAAATAATTTTTTAATTAAATTAGACAGCTGTTCTGCTGCACCCAGCATTTTATTTAAATCAGGGGCAAAGCTTTGACAGCCAACATCAGACTTTGCATACTGCAATAACATTTCTAGGTGTGCATGAATGGTTGATGTCGGGGTCAGTAAATCAATCCCAATATCAATTAAGTTATCATTATCTTGTTTACTAGCAGGTTTTACTGGTGTCATGTGACTTGTACTACCACTGCTATTTTGCCTGATTTTTTTACTATCAATCGGCGATTTTTTCTTGATAAACCCAAGGTCTTCAATAATCGATAATAATTTACGTGAAAACGTACCAATTTGTTCTAACTTATGACAAGCATCATGCTCTTCAAAATCTTGTTCAAATTCTTCTAACAATAATTCACTAAATCCAATCAAAGCATTAATCGGCGTTCTCAAATCATGGCGAACAGTGGTTGAGAAACTCTCAGGATCAACTGCCCCATTTTCATAACGCCCAATATCAAATAATGAATCAACTTGATGGGATAAGTTTTGCCCTGCTTTTAAAATCTTTTGCAAATCATCAATAAACACCTGCCACTTAGGTTTGACTTGTGCGTATAGGGATAATTCACTGGCGAGATGTACTACGTCTTCAATCAATTCTTTAAGCTGTGTACCAATTTCTAACAGGTCATCTGTTTCGCTATTGTCTATCACTGTCTGTTTTTCAACAGGCTCAGGTTCTGGGCTTGCGTCTTTGCCAATACGACCCAATTCATCAATTAAAGTTAACAATTTTCGCGCATAACCCAATACTTTATCAATATCGCTGCAAGCTTGTTCGCCATCAGGGTCATCGGCTAAATCCTCTTGCACCATTTCCCCATAACCTAAAATGGCATTAATTGGGGTGCGCAAATCATGACGAACAGTTGAACCAAACGCTTTGACATCAATTTTGCCATCAGGGTAAGCATGTTTGTCAAAGGTACGGGAAATTAATGCAGACAATTGTTTAGCAGCTTGCAACATTCTTTGTACATCAGGCACAAACTCATTCCACGCTGGAGTGCTCTCCGTGTTGGTGAGTAGGGTTTCAATGTAGCCAATTACGGTATGTGCAGGGATTTGTAATTTGTCCTGCATTTCCATTAATTGCGCATCACTGATAAAAGCCTCAATGTCGCCATTCCCGACTGAATGTGGATCAGTAGGAACTGTGGATGCTGCATTCATTCGAATCTTCTGAGATTTAAGAGCCTAAAAGTGCTTGGATTTTGCCAAGTAAGCGAGGTAACTCAATGGGCTTGGTGTCGTAATCGTCACAACCTGCGGCAAGTGCCTGCTCACGATCGCCAGACATGGCATGGGCAGTTAAAGCAATAATGGGAATATCTTTAGTAGAATCATCTGCTTTGATTTCTTTAGTCGCAGTCCAGCCGTCTTTAACGGGTAAACTCATATCCATTAAAATTAAATCCGGGTTTTCTGAATGCGCCATATCAACGCCTTGCCCACCGTCTATTGCGATCTCAACCTGAAAGCCTTTGCGGGTCAAGCGGCGGGATAGCATATCACGGTTCATTTCATTATCTTCTACCAATAAAATCTTGGGCATTTGAAATTCTCCTTATGAACTGCAAATCTGTGTCAAAATTCCATACTATGGAAAGGGGTTACACATTGTATCATCATCAAGCAGTGCCTTGTTCTACGTCCTTACTACCAGAAGCAACTGCATAAACCAGACCATCTATTGTATCAAGCAATTGTTCCCGTGTATAAGTCCCTTTGAATAATATGGACTCTACTTCGGTATTTAAGCGTTTTTGCTCGGCTGGGCTTAAATCTCTAGCAGTAATCACAATGATAGGAATTGAACGCCATTGTGGTTTACTACGTAATTGGCGAATAAATTCAAACCCATTCATTTCTGGTAAGTTTAAGTCCAATAGAATTAAGTCAGGCCGATGATGACGAATAAAACGTAATCCCATTTGGCCGCTATGTGCTTCAAATACAAACCAATTGGCATGTTCCAATAGTTTGACTAAAGCAGTGCGGGCATTAATATCGTCCTCAATCACTAGGCACGACCAGTGTTTATGAGTGCGATGTTTTTGTAATAATTCAAGTAGCGCAGGCATTTCAAACGGCTTTTCTAAATAAGCGACTGCTCCGAGTGATTTCGCCCGCACTTGATGATCTTGTTCTGTGGTGACAATAACAGGAATGTGTTGCAAATCAGCGTTGGTTTTAAAATTGACTAAAATTGACCAGCCTTCAGGTATTTCTGAATCCAATATGACAAAGTTCGGATGAGTTTTATATGTCAGTTTTAAAGCCTGTTTTGCATCAGTCGCAACAAAAACTTCATAACCTTGCTCAACCAATGTTCGTTTTAAGTTATCGCGTAAATTAGTATCTCGGTCAACAATCAAAATGTGTCCTTGATAAATATGACGAGGGCCAATCTCATCATCGTCTAGAATTTCTTCCACCACGGTTGCAGGTAAACGAATCATAAAGGTGCTGCCAATACCTTCCTGACTTTCCACTTTAATCTGTCCACCCATCATTTCACAGAATTTTTTCGTAATTGCTAAACCTAATCCTGTGCCACCAAATTGGCGTGTAGTCGATGCATCAGCTTGAATGAAGGCTGAAAAGATTTTTTCCTGTTGTTCGGGACTCATACCAATCCCACTATCGCAAATTCGGAATACAACCCAATCATTGCCACCTGTGGTTTCGCGCGTGATGTATAAGGCTACGTTGCCATTTTTAGTAAATTTACTGGCATTACTCAGCAAGTTGAATAAATTCTGTCTCACCTTGGTTAAATCAGCGTGCATAGTGCCTAAATCATCAACACAGTGTACTTCCAAATGGTTATGATTTTTATCAATCAATGGTTGAATGGTAGTAATCACATCGCTAATCATGTCATTGATGTTAAATGTTTCCAGATATAAATCCATTTTGCCTGCTTCAATTTTGGACAGGTCTAAAATATCATTAATCAAGGCTAGCAAATGTTTACCTGCTCCGTGAATTTTTTTCAAATCAGGTAAATAATTGGTTTGCCCAAGGTCTTCAGCTTCTTCTTGTAACATTTCACTGTAACCAATCACCGCATTTAGTGGTGTGCGCAGCTCATGGCTCATATTGGCTAAAAATTGGCTTTTAGAACGGTTAGATAATTCAGCTTGTTCAATCGCCGCTTGTAACGCCTCTTCAGTACGTAAACGCTCTTTTAATTCCGCTTCTAAATTTGCCTGCACTTTACTAATTTTGTGGTACAAATAAGTAAAATTCAATGAAGCGATTAAAACGGCAAAAAAAGCAGCTAAACCAAAATAAAACCAATTAGCGTGTTGTTTAAATAATTCATCGAATGTGATTTTGCCAAAATTTTCATACGGTGGGTAACGTAGGGATTGCAAAACTTTGTGCACAGGCTGATAGTTAGCAGGAATTGCCCAGCCATAATCATCTTTACGTGCCATGGTTAATAAGCTAATTGCAACATTATCCAACATGGCTTGAGAAACACGCGGTGAGGCAATCCAAGCCCACTCAGGATATAAATTGCCACTGTGTAATAAGGGTAAACTGCCCTGTTTTGGAGCTAAAATTTTAAATTCATCCAGCTTAATCTGCCCCTGTTGTGCTAATTGCTCTAATACACCACTGGGTAAACTCCCAACATCGACTAAATCTTGTGCAACCTTTTGTGCGAGCGATAACGCGGAATCTTGAGGGCGCAAGTGGACTTCAGCTAAATCCATATAATTTTGCAATTGATATTGACTGAGTAGCCAACCCGAAAAACTGTGTTGATCGACCAATGCTAGTAATTTGCCACGCACATCTTGCAATGACTGAATATCATCTCTTTTTGCATGGGTAAATAGCACATTGCTAATTTGATGTTGCGCCTGCCTATCAATCCAATGGCGTAAGGTTGCGAGGGCTTGCCCTTGGTAATCTTTTTCTAACTGAACTGCAACACTGGGGCTGACAAACATAAAGTCGAATTCAGCGGCTTGTTGAATAATATTTTGTGCATTATCCACTTGCATGGTAAATCGGATGTCAGTGAATACCGTATTGAGGTAATTAACGGTGGCTTGCGCATGTTCGACTAATGCAGCACGATCATGTTGTTGCAATACCGCAATTTTAAATGGAGTGTTAGCATTTTCTGGTGTTTGTAATAAATCTGCCGCTACGGAAAAATGGCATAAGAGTAGTAGGAATATGCAACAAAGACGATACATACTTTGCAGCCACGTTTGAGAAAAAGACCTTTTCATTGATTTTGAAGTCAGATTTAAATTTTTAGGTTTGTGCGAATTGTATACCAAACGAGAATAATTTTCGATTTGAGATTGCATGTTTTCGATAGAAGGGATAATTTAAGGTATTTCTGTGAATTCAAATATTCCTCAATTTTGAGCAAATACGATCAATATTTATACAAATTGCTGAAGTCTTTCACTAATCAAAAAAGCATAGATATTTTTTATATTCTATTATAATTTTTATAAGGTAAGTTTGTATTTAAACAGTATTTTTGTAGGATTAAAAATAAGCCAAATAAAGCTTAACTTTTGTTGGAAAAGAGCGTACCATGCGTTTTGCAGTGCAACAAAAACAATGGTGGTTTATGACAAATGTAGGTCTAATTAACGTATATCTCGAAGGGTTTAGAGCTGCTCATTACGATAAACAATCTGTGGCAGCCTGTCCTTATAAAGATGATGCTCAAAAAGTAAGTTATTGGCGTAAGGGACATGACTATGCAATGACCTTGAATAATTCAATTCAAGGCCTATCTTTATTAGAACAACCATAATAGTCCTAGCAATATAATCCCGTATGTCATATTGGTGTACGGGATTTGTCATACTGTTGCAATACAAGCATGACAATATTGTTTTCTACACCCTATGAACAATTGAATTATGGCACATTCCAACTCTTCGCCAAAAAAATTCCGTACCATATGGATTTCAGACGTACATTTAGGTACGCGCGGCTGCAAAGCAGATTATTTATTAGATTTTCTACGTCATCATGATGCCGAATACTTATATCTTGTCGGTGATATTGTTGATGGTTGGAGATTGAAAAAATCTTGGTTTTGGGTGCAGTCCCACAATGATGTTGTGCAGAAAATTCTGCGTAAAGCCCGTAAGGGCACTAAAGTGGTTTATGTTCCCGGTAATCATGATGAATTCCTGCGTGATTACACCCATTTAGGTCTTCATTTTGGTGAAATTGAACTTGTCAGTGAAGCGGTTCATACAACGGCTGATGGACGTAAATTTTTAATTTTACACGGTGATGAATTAGATGGTGTGGTCAAACATGCCAAATGGTTAGCAGTTCTTGGTGATTGGGCATATAACGTGATGCTTTCAGTTAACCATGTGTTTAATCTTGTACGGCGCAAAATGGGTTACCCTTATTGGTCACTGTCTGCTTATTTAAAACATAAAGTGAAAAATGCGGTGAACTTTATCAGTTCATTTGAAAAAAGTTTGGCAGATCAAGCGCGTAAAAGAGGCTTAGACGGTATTGTTTGCGGACATATTCATAAAGCGGAAATTCGGGATATTGATGGGATTTTATATTGTAATGATGGAGACTGGGTTGAGAGCTGCACGGCATTAGTAGAAGATTGGGCGGGTCAACTTTCGATTGTACATTGGGCGGATGAACAACAAGCAAAACGTTCTGCAGAAGTCACATTAGAAACGGCTGCTGCGACAACGTTTACTCAATCAGCTACCCAACAACACGAACATCATGAAAATACTCATCGTTTCTGACGCATGGTTGCCGCAAATTAATGGTGTGGTGCGTACCTTGTCCACGACTAAAAAGGTATTAGAATCCATGGGGCATGAAGTCAAAATGATTACCCCTGACTTATTCCACACTGTGCCTTGCCCAACCTATCCCGAAATTCAGCTCGTTATTTCACCAACGGGCAGTAAAATTCAAAAAGAAATTGAAACCTTTCAACCTGATTGCATTCATATTTCAACCGAAGGCCCTTTAGGTCTGTCAGCACGACGCATTTGTCGGAAACTCAATAAGATTTTTACTACTTCATTTCACACTAAATTTCCTGAATATGTTCATGCACGTTTTGGCGTACCGATTTCGTGGACGTATTCATTATTGCGTTGGTTTCATGGCTTATCTAAACGGGTCATGGTTGCCACTGCCAGTATGCGTAGCGAATTAGAAGGCCAAGGTTTTAATAATTTAGCTTATTGGTCTCGCGGCGTGGATATAGACCTGTTTCATCCTCGTGAATACAATATTTTTGCTGATGAAAAAAGGCCTGTTGCGGTTTATGTGGGTCGGGTAGCCGTTGAAAAGAATATCGAAGCCTTTTTAGATATGGACTTTGAAGGTTCGAAGTATGTCGTGGGTTCAGGCCCTCAATTAGAACAGTTGCAACAAAAATATCCTGATGTACATTTTGTCGGCTCTAAAAGTGGCGAGGAATTAGCCAGTTATTATGCCAGTGCAGATGTGTTTGTATTTCCAAGCAAAACCGATACGTTTGGTTTAGTACTATTGGAAGCTTTAGCCTCTGGTACACCTGTTGCGGCTTATCCCGTTCCGGGGCCAATCGATATTATTGGTAAGGATTCACCTGTGGGTTGCTTGGATGAGGATTTAGCGACTGCGGCACGTAATGCGTTAAAACTGGATGCCAGCCAATGCCGTCAACATGCCCTTAAATATTCATGGCAATCTTGTACACAACAATTTGTGAAAAATTTAGCAATTAATAAGAAGATTTCCGCACCGCGTGTAACGATTAAACGTAAGCCGAAACCGCCGATGTTGAAATTAGAAAGTTAGTGATTGTTAGGTTGGCAGTCCTTAAATGATGTGAACTGCCAATCGATCACTAAATGCTATCGGTCAATTTCACGCCTGTATTAGAATCAAACCAGTCCAATTTTTCATGTAATTTCACCACATCACCGACCACAATTAAACTTTGTTTGGTAATGCCTGCCGCTTCAACTTTTTCTGCTAGTGTTTCTAAAGTGCCTGTCACAACAACTTGATCTGAAGTCGTGGCTTTTTGCACTAATGCCGCAGGTTTATCCTTGGAAAGACCATTTTCAATTAATTTTTCACAGATAATCGGTAAGGTTCTTAATCCCATGTAAATCACTAAAGTTTGGTTTTCATGTGCTAGCATTGACCAATTTAAATCTACAGAATCATCTTTTAAATGTCCTGTGACGAAAATGCAGGATTGAGCATAATCGCGATGAGTCAGAGG
The DNA here is from genome assembly GCA_025800385.1 of Candidatus Albibeggiatoa sp. nov. NOAA. Taxonomy (GTDB): domain Bacteria; phylum Pseudomonadota; class Gammaproteobacteria; order Beggiatoales; family Beggiatoaceae; genus Albibeggiatoa. Next base: position 388,326 of record JAOXRS010000120.1, on the reverse strand, counting down.
AATTCCTGCGTAAGAGGACATGCCTAAAGCAGCGGTAATACCAGGAACAACTTGAAACGGTACACCTTCTGCCATTAATGTCTCAATTTCTTCCCCACCACGGCCGAACATAAACGGATCGCCGCCTTTTAAGCGCAATACCCGTTTACCTTGTTTCGCTAACTTAGCCAAAAGCTGATTAATTTCTTCTTGTGGCACAGCATGATTACTGGTTTGTTTGCCTACATAAATCCGTTCGGCATCACGACGTACCAAATTTAATACTGCTGATGAAATCAATCGATCATACAATACAACATCGGCTTGCTGCATTAAACGCAAAGCACGGAATGTGAGCAAATCAGGATCACCTGGCCCTCCTCCGACAAGATACACTTCACCAAATTTCTGAATTTTATCTTTGTCTTGTAAAATACGTTCTAATTCGTCATGGGCTTCTTGTGTGTGACCAGACAATAACATCTCTGCAATCGAGCCTTGTAATACATTTTCCCAAAAACCCCGTCGTTGTTCGAAGGGTAAGCTTTTCTTCACTTTATCCCTAAATTGCGCCATAAATTCGGCCAATCGCCCATAAGCAGAAGGAATAACACTTTCTAATTTTGCCCGTAATAAACGTGCTAACACGGGAGACGCACCACCTGTAGATACAGCGATTTGCACAGGATGGCGATCAATAATTGAAGGCACGATAAAACTACACAATTCAGGCTGATCGACCACATTGACAGGAATATTATAAGCGTGTGCTTGTTTAGAAATTTCTGCATTCACCGCTTTGTCATTCGTGGCTGCGATAATCAGGCATTTCTGTTGTAAATCTTTGAGTTCAAATTGCCCTTGGCGATAGGTAAGCTTTTGTTGTTCAAGCCATGTTTGTAAGCTTTCGCTGAGCTCAGGTGCAACCACATGTACTTTGGCTTGAGCTTGTAAGAGTAATTCAGTGCGTCGAGTTGCAGTTGTACCACCGCCAACAACTAAACAATTTTTATCTCGAATATTGAGAAAAATAGGTAAAAAATCCATAATTGTTCAACGTTTTAGTTTATTGTTTTAGAGAAAGCAGTGTTTTTGTGCGTTGCATCATACACTTGCGTAATTTGTTGAATTAGTATATAAGAATAAAATGGTTTTCTAAAGTTAATATTTAGTCACCAAAAATTTCAAACCACTACTATTGTAAATTTACACAAGGAGAATGTCATGGCTGATTTCGATCAAGAATTAGATGCGTCAGGTTTAAACTGTCCACTTCCTATTTTACGTGCTAAGAAAACATTAGCGCAAATGGATTCAGGCAAAGTATTGCGTATTATCGCAACTGACCCCGGTTCTGTAAAAGACTTTGAAGCTTTTGCTAAACAAACGGGTAATGAGTTGCTTGCTTCTGGTGAAGAAGGTGGCAAATACACATTCTTAATCAAGAAAGCTTAACCCTAGTCTGCTGCGGAGGTACTCCCGATGGAACAGAAAAAACTTGCAATTATCGCAACTAAAGGTACGTTAGATTGGGCTTACCCGCCATTCATTTTAGCGTCCACTGCAGCTGCATTAGGCTACGAAGTGCAAATTTTCTTTACGTTCTATGGCTTACAATTATTGCGTAAAGATTTAAAATTACAAGTGAGCTCTTTGGGTAATCCTGCGATGCCTATGCCTGCGCCCGTCCCTGTGATGGTACAAGCATTACCAGGTATGCAAGGCTTTATGACTAGCATGATGAAAAAGAAAATGAAATCAAAAGGCGTGGCTAGTCTTGAGGAATTACGTGAGCTATGTGTCGAGGCAGAAGTCAAAATGATTGCTTGTCAAATGACAGTCGATTTATTTGAGTTCGATACAAAAGATTTTGTAAGTGATGTTGAGTACGCAGGTGCGGCAGCATTCTTTGAATTTGCGGGTGAATCAGATATTTGTTTATATATCTAATTTGTCGGCTTAGTGGGTGTGGTGCTCAGGCATCTTGCCCACTGACTCTTTATCTAATTATTCCCATCTCCTAATTCCTTCAAGACTTTATAATCTATTTTTAGTATACTGCCCTACTTGGTATAAAAAGCCAATAAAACCTAATATTATCAAGCTTTTCACCCTGTATATAAGTAGAAAAATGGACGACCTGATTTCTGATATTTTAACCCCTTTAAATAAACAGCAACGTGACGCTGTCGCCGCTGACTTAAAACCTGTATTGGTGATTGCTGGGGCAGGAACAGGTAAAACACGGGTGTTAGTGCATCGGATTGCTTTTTTAATCGCCACTAACCAAAGCCGTCCACACAATATTTTGGCGGTCACATTTACCAATAAAGCCGCTCGAGAAATGCAGCAGCGGATTCAGCATTTAATTAAAGGGTCGATGCAAGGACTTTGGGTCGGTACGTTTCACGGCACAGCCCATCGCTTATTACGTACTCATTACCAAGAAGCCAATTTACCGCAAAATTTTCAAATCCTCGATAGCGACGACCAATTGCGGGTGATTAAACGCATTGTACGTACCATGCAACTTGATGAAAAAGTCTGGATACCAAAAGAAATTCAGTATTTTATCAATCATCGAAAAGAACAAGGTCTGCGTGCAAAAGATATTATTGCCGAAGATTATGAAACATGGCTAAAGCAAATGATCCAGCTTTACGCAGCTTATGAAGCAGATTGCCAACGTATGGGCGTGGTGGATTTTTCAGAGTTATTATTACGCAGCTATGAATTATTCCGTGATAACGAGGCCTTACTATTCCAATATCAACAACGATTTAAGCATATTTTAGTCGATGAATTCCAAGACACAAACAGCATTCAATACGCGTGGCTGCGATTATTAACAGGTTCAAAATCATTATTATTTGTGGTCGGTGATGACGATCAATCTATTTATGGTTGGCGTGGTGCGAAGATTGAGCACATTCAACAATTTGCCGACAATTATACTGATACACAAACCATTCGTTTAGAGCAAAATTATCGTTCAACAGGTACGGTATTAGCCGCAGCCAATGCCTTGATTGACAATAACCCTGAACGGTTGGGTAAGAACTTATGGACAGAAGGCAACGCAGGCGAACCAATTTATATTTATACCGCTTATAACGAAATTGACGAGGCTGACTTTGTAGCAAGTCAAATTGAGCAAAGTGATAGGCATTTAAAGGAAATTGCGATTCTATATCGTACTTCAGCACAATCTCGTGTATTTGAAGAAGCGATGATAAAAAAAAGCATTCCTTATCGGATTTATGGCGGTTTACGATTTTATGAGCGGGCTGAAATTAAAGATGTATTGGCTTATTTGCGCCTGATTTTGCATAAAAATGATGACAGTGCATTTGAACGTATTATTAATACACCTAAGCGTGGAATCGGTGATAAAACAGTGGAAGCCGTGCGCCAATTTGCCCGACAACAAGGTATTGCCTTATGGGAAGCAGCAAATGAACTAACCTCAACCAACCAATTGAATAATCGTGCGACCAAAAGTTTAAATGGCTTTTTAGAGCTAATTTTACAATTAGAGAAAAACATCGCACAACTAAAATTAAACGAGCAAGTTTTATATATAAATGAACATAGTGGCTTGATCGAAAATTATAAAAAAGCACCGAAAGAAGAAGCACAACGCCGCATTGAAAACTTAGAAGAATTGGTCACGGCAGCCAAAGAGTTCGAAGCTTCGGCCAAAGATGGCAATGATCCATTATCTACATTCCTAGCACACGCAGCATTGGAATCAGGTGATATGCAGGCCAGCGATTATGAAGATTGTGTGCAAATGATGACCTTGCATTTAGCCAAAGGTTTAGAGTTTGAACAAGTGTTTTTATGCGGTTTGGAAGAAGGGTTATTCCCACATGAAAATACAATCAAAGAAGGTAAACTCGATGAAGAGCGACGCTTGTGCTATGTTGGGATTACACGAGCCAAACAAGTATTGTACTTATGTCATAGTGAAACCCGAATGACCCGAGGCTTACGTGATTTTACTCGACCTTCGCGTTTTATCCATGAAATTCCAGCTGAATTAACCCAAGAAGTGCGCATGAAAACTACTGTGAATCAGGTGGCCATCCCTCGTTTTGAAATGGGTAATCGAGTTAAGCATCCAAGCTTTGGAGCAGGTATTGTAACCGAAGTAGAAGGCAGTGGTGACTTTGCACGCATCCTCGTCAATTTTGAAAAAGAAGGACAAAAATGGCTGATGGTTTCGCTGTCTGGATTAGAATTATGCTAAAGACTTTTAATACTTAAAAAAATCGGTTAAATGATAACGTATACGAGTATGATGGTTTAGGTTTGAAAACGCCTAGTATACACTTTCAACCAATTGATATAGAACAATTTATAAAAGCGTGGGTACACCTTTCTACTAAGCTTGATAAAAAGGTCATATTATGCAAATTTTTCAAATAACAGCTGCAGGCATTACAAAGAGTCTGATAGCCCTATTTAGCTGTCTGCTTTTATTGCAAGCTTGTGGTGGTATTCCTGATAAAAATAAATTATTAGAACAAGCCCGCCTCACGTATGCAAAAGCAGAATCTATGCCTTCGGCTGCTGAACAAAAGTACACCTTAGCAGAAGCAAAAATTGCACTACAACAGGCAGAAAAATCAAGAAATGAACGTGATATTCAAGAATTTGCCCGTATTGCCATTGAAAAGTCAGAACTAGCAATGAGTCACTTGAGTAAACAACCTAAAAAAATCATCCCGCGCCAAAACCTTTTACCGCATAAAAGTGTTGCACCTTCTGTACAAGTAGAATCTTATCAAATTAAAAATGGAGTGGCTTTTATCTTACCAAGCAAACCACTGTTTGATGAAAATCAGAAAAATTTAGAAGAATTAGATGCAATCCAGCAAATTGCCCAGTTTTTGAAAAAATACCCCCGTCAACAGGCTTTAATTGAAGGACATACAGCCACACGAGGTAGTTCTGATTTTAATGATGGCTTGTCTTATCGTCAGGCCAATGCTGTGCGTTTTGCTTTGATGCGTCAAGGTATTGCATCTAATCGCTTAATTGTAAAAGGCTTAGGTTCTCGTCAGTCGTTTTCTAATAATCGTTCGCAACAGCCACGGGTTCAAGTCACCATATCAAAAACAATTGGCTTAGCTGCAAATTAATATTCTGAGAGATGTGTTTAGGAAGGTGTCATGCATACTACACTCAAACACTGAATTATGAGAGTGTAGTATAAAATGTGCTAATTACTTAGCTGGCGTTGCTTCAGTAGCAGATTGTTCTGTACTTTCTGCTGCTTGCTCTGCTTCTGCGCTTTCCACTGGAGCGGCTTCAGTAGCAGGCTGTTCTGCACTTTCTGCTGGAGCGGCTTCAGTAGCAGGCTGTTCTGCACTTTCTACTGCTACAGTTTCAGCTGCTGTTTGTTCTGCTGGAGCTTCCTCGGCAGCGGCTGTTTTAATTTCCACTTTCGCCGCTTCACGTAAACCTGTTAAATATTCAATGATTTGCTCTTCTTTAACTAAAGCTGCAATGCGGTCTTTTAAAGCATCAAATGGAGGTGCTTGTAATGCACGTTTGTCATCAACCATAATCACATGCCAACCAAATTCTGTATTCACAGGTGTTTTGCTGTATGTGCCTTTTTCAATGCCTTCTAAAGCTGCTGCAAATTTTTCAACCACTTGACCAACACGAACCCAACCAATATCACCGCCTTCTTCAGAAGAGCCTGAGTCGATAGAGTGTGCTTTTGCTAATTCAGAGAAGTCGTTACCTTCATCTAGCTGTGCAATCATTGATTTAGCCGCTGCTTCATCTTCTAACAAAATGTGACGAGTTTTAAATTCATTAGGCAATGTTAATTTAGCCATTTCGTCTTCATAGCGTTGTTTTAATTGCGCTTCAGTAAATGTATTCTTGTCTAAATACGCTTGGGTTGCAACGTTTGCTAACAAGTTGCCACGAATCGATTCATAACGTGCGATAAAGTTAGGTGTTTTGTCTAAGCCTTGTTTTTCAGCGTCTTGTACCACCAATTCACGTTTAATCAATTCTTCGATTAAATCTTGTTGAGTCGGCTCAGGCTCACCTTGTCTTTGCTGCTCTTCGCGCATAGTTTTGTAGTTTTCGTAATCTTGCTCTGTGACCACTTCACCGTTAACGATAACAATAGGGTCTTCAGGTGCTGCATAGCTTTGGCCTGCTAATAATAAGCTACAAGAGAATACGCAAGAGGCTAATTTAAAATTCATACTGTCTCCACAATAGGTAGGTTAAATGGTACTAAAAACTTATTGTTGTTCTTCTGGTGTATAAGCTTTGATGCTAAGCGCATGGATTTCTGTGTTCATCAAATGTTGCACCGAGGCATAAACCAATTGATGACGCTTAACCATTGACAAGCCTGCAAATTTTTCACTCACAATCATGACATCAAAGTGACCGCCATTTTTTGCACCTGCATGACCCGCATGTTGTGCACTGTTATCTACAATCTCAAAATGATTGGGTTCAAGTGCTGCAGTAATGGTGTCTTGAATTAATTGAATACGCTCACTCATGGTAATACTTTCTTAAATGGTTTAACCGTGACTTTGGCGTAAACACCTGCTTCACGATAAGGATCAGCTTCCGCCCACGTTTGTGCATCTTCTAAACAGGGAAATTCTGCCACGATCAAACTACCGCTAAAACCCACTGTTCCGGGATCAGGTGAATCCACTGCGGGATGAGGGCCTGCCAGAATTAAACGACCTTCAGCTTTCAAGGTTTCTAAACGGGCTAAATGCGCAGGACGCGTTTTCGAGCGGGCTTCTAAACTATCAGCCACATCTTCAGCAATAATGGCATATAACATTGTATATTCCTTTGGTTAAACTTTACTGATCTGAGGATTTATCCTCTGCCTTGTTATCTTGTAACTGCTCGCGTACCGCACTAAGAGATTTGTCAAAGTGTGCTTCTAAAGCAGGATTAACCCCGCGTAAAGCTTGTATCACTTTTTCACTCCAATCTAAATACTCTAAACGTCGTTCCAATGACCAACCTGTCGGTGGGGCTTGCCCGATGTCTTGAATATTTGCAATTTTATCCGCGAGCTTAATCAATTTGGCTTGAGATGAAATAGTGGCAGCATGAACAATTTGCAAGCGTTTGCGTTCAGCTTTAGGCAAAGATTTATCATCACTGACTTCTTGTACTAGGGTTAATATATCTTGACTAAAGGCTTTTTCTAACTCTTCAGGCTGTGTATCTGTATCTTCTAAAGTGTCATGTAATAATGCAGCAGACAGTACATTTTCATCTTGCACTTGTCCGATTTGCCATAAAATATTGGCGACTTGAATAGGATGGTTGATATAAGGGGTTTGGCCTGCGTCTCGGCGTTTTTGGTCACAATGTTTGTGTGCTGCAAATTCTAGGGCGCGGATAAAAAGATCAAATGGTGGTGTCAGCATGATGTTATAATTTTAATATAGATGAAACAATAAGATAGACATAACCTACGCTTTAATCAGTGTCCATATGCCTATCAAAATAAAACCCACTCCAGCGATATAATGCAAGTGCTTTTCACTGATATAGTGTGAAATCAGCCCACCTGCCAATACACCGATGCCAGAGGCAACAATTAATGCAAGCGACGCACCGATAAACACCGTCCATTTGCTGACTTCCTTGTCTGCTGCAAATAACATTGTTGCTAATTGGGTTTTATCACCGAGTTCAGCGATGAAAACGGCTATAAATACTGTGGCTAAAACTTTATATTCCATTATTCATTATTATTCGTTGCAGGAATTGCGTCTTGTTCTTTGCTGTTGTCTTCTTCAACTTCTATAACATGTTGAGTTAAATAAATACCTTGAATGATGACAAATACAAAAGTTAAGCCCATCAAACCAAATAATTTAAAATTCACCCAAACATCGGTGCTGAAATTAAATGCGACATATAAATTAAGTAAGCCTGAGAAAATGAAAAAGCCAACCCAACTCAAATTAACCACTGTCCAGACACGAGGATGGTCAACTTGAATATGTTGTTCCATTAAACGCTGAATCAATGGCTTTTCACCAATCCACTGACTGCCAAGGAATACAACGGCAAATAGCCAATTGACGACTGAAGGTTTCCATTTGATAAAGTTTTCATCTTGAAACATCAATGTCGCACCACCCAGCAAGGCAATCAAGCCCAGTGTTATCAATTGCATGTTTTCGAAGCGTCTATGCTTAATCCAAAACAATACCACTTGCACAAATGAAGCAACGATGGCCACTGCGGTTGCAACAAAAATGTCGTACATCTTGTATGCAATGAAAAAAAGTAAAATTGGAAAAAAGTCGTATAAAAATTTCATGGCTATTTAGTCAAATGTCAGTGAATTTACTCCCTGTCAATATTTGGGAGAACGTCTAAAAATCAAATTATGGATGCTCAGGTAAGGTTTGCATAGTTTGTTCGATCCACACTTCAGCTTGTTTAGTGATTTCCTGCGCAGTTTTACCTTCCGTCTGAATCACTTCACCAATCCGAATTTGAATCACCCCAGCACGTTTAACAAAACTGGTGCGTCGCCAGAAACTACCTGCATTATGCGCAACAGGTACAACAGGGACAACCGCTTCTGCAGCTAATAAACCACCACTGGGTGTATAGCGTCCTGCTTGTTTAGGTAATACGCGTGTGCCTTCAGGAAAAATAATAATCCAATGTCCTTCGCTCAAGCGTTCTTTACCTTGTTTGATAATATCACGTAATGATTGACGGATGTTTTTACGATCAATTGCAACAGGCTTCAAAGAACCTAATGCCCAACCATAGATAGGAATTTTTAATAATTCTCTTTTTAAAACCCAAATTTGAGGTGGGAATACGGTTAAAAATGCAATGGTTTCCCATGCAGCTTGATGTTTGCTTAATACAATGGCTGAAGGTACATCGGGAATGTTTTCAGCACCATGAACTTCATAGCTCAAGCCACAGGTTAATTTAAGCCAACCTAATACACCATGAGCCCAAACTTTTACAAGTGCGTAACGATAAGGGTAAGGAAGAGGTATTGATAAAAGCACTAAAGGGGAAAAGATCAATACTAAAAGGTAGAAGCCTAAGTAAAAAAATAAGGTTCTCACGGTTTGCATTCAGTCTTCCTTTTGACTCAGAATAGCATCAACGGCACCTGATAAATCATCATATACAGGCACGTCGCCAAATTCAGTTAAATCTTGCAATGTCCGTCTACCTTTTCCCGTTAGCACTAAAATTGGTTTTGCGCCTGCGGCAATCGCGGCTTGTAAGTCTCTCAAGGAGTCACCAACTGCGGGTACATTAGTTAATGAAATACCAAGGCGGTTAGCTATTTGGTGAAACATCCCAGGGCGTGGTTTACGGCAATTGCACTCATCTTCATTGATATGAGGGCAGAAAAACACCGCTTCTACATTTGCCCCCATTTCAGCAAGTAAGCGGTGCATTTTAGCATGGATTTCATGCAAGGTATTTAAATCGAACAAACCACGGGCAACCCCTGACTGATTGGTTACCACAATAACACGGTAGTCAGCTTGGTTTAAGCGGGCAATGGCTTCAAGGCTGCCTGCAATAGGGTGCCATTCTTCAGGTGATTTAATATATTCATCTGAGTCGTAATTAATAACACCATCGCGGTCTAAAATGACTAATTTCATGTTGTAATTTTATAAGGTCTTAGATAGTTTTTAAGGAATAAACAAAGATATATGAGACGTATAATAAACGAAATATTGATAAAAATGTCAGCGGGTTTAATAGAAGTATGAAAAAAAACCTATGGCTGTTATTAAAGTCTGATTGAATTTATACATTATTGTCTCGCAAAATTCAGAGTACATGACATTTCGAATGCTTCTTCACAACAATGTCTCAATTAATTCATATTATGCAAAATATAAAAATCGTGACTAGGATGAAGTAGGCATGTTAGGGTGTAAGCTCTATATAATGAACTATCTTACTCTCTCTGCGCTACGCCATTCCAACCATAATTAACCAAATTAGGTAGAAAGTGTTGTGTTACTCCGTAACCTATGTGGGATAGCAGTTTTATATCCTTGCATAATATCACTTTCATATCAAAATTTTACCCTGATAATTAATTCAAGCAAAAATATCATTTTCTCTTCTTAATTTAAATATTCCTGTAGTTTTGTAAATATTCATAAAACACTGTCAAAATCCCACAGAAAAATCAGATTCAATGCGTTTTTCAAACCTTTTTGCTTAATATATTACGTTGTATTTTTATTTTAAATATTTAATTTTAATGATTATTTTTAAATCTCAGTTTCATTAAAATACTATTTTCAAATAATTCGAATTTTGGACAGATATTTGCTTAAATTTCGCCCAATGTCAAATAAATGACAGAATAGATTTTCAATAGTTGGCTATAGTAAATGGGGTGGCTTTTGTGACACTGGTAGTGTGACTTAAGTCGAGTCTAAGAGGAGTATTTAGTTATGCCTTTTTTCAGTCTTATAAAGACAGTATTGCCGTTGCATGACCAATGCAATCGCGAGCGCAACATAACGTTTGTATTCAAGGTACTTAAAAAATATAAGCTAGATAACACGCCTATAATACGGCGAAATCATTTCTTTTCCGAACACCTTGCACCTATTGTGGGAACATTGGCCTTGTTGGCTTCAACTTCCACAATGGCGGCCTTTGAACAAGCTACCCCAGCTAGCGTGTCAGGAAGTGCTGGTTATACTGATTCATATAAGATTGAGAATTTAGTTAATAACAGCGGTCTTAGTGGTTCTGCGCCTAACCAAACTAGTGGCTATTCGTATGGTGGAACTTGGATGAAGTCTGGTACGACTGGAACGTTGACTTTTGATATGGGAGGTGTCTACCAAATAGACAAAATGGAATTATGGATTTACTCTCATTATTCACATAGTAGTAGAAATCGAGCAGCAAAGGATATTAAAATTTCCTATTCGATGGATGATTTGTCGTATACTGTAGATCAAACTATTACTGGGCCTCAAAATACTTCAGGAAATAACGACCCTGTCCCTAAACAAGAGTTTGCACTAACCACGACTCAGACCGCACGCTATATTAAGCTGGATGTCCTCAATAGTCATGGAGGGGGGTATGTTGGCCTTAATGAAGTCAAATTCAATGCACAAAAAATGTCGCCAGATGGCGTACCAACCGTTACGGGCACTTATCAAGAAGGTGAAACCTTAACTGGTAGTTATACTTACTCCGATGCTCAAGGTGATGCTGAAAGTGGCACTAGCACTATTTGGCAACGTGCTGATGATGATGCAGGTACGGGTGCTGCTGATATTGCAACTACTGATCATTCAAATGTTACCGCACCAGGTACTGATACCTATGTTGTCGCTGCCGCAGATAATGGTAAATATGTTCGCTACTGTGTAACCCCTTCGGATGGCACTTATACTGATCCTCAAACTTGTACTGACTGGACAGCGGTATTTATTTCACAAACTATTAGTTTTAGTCCTACCACAACCGGCACTTATGGTGGTACTCAAACCCTGAGTGCAACAGCCACTTCTTCACTGGATGTTAGTTTTGCCAGTACGACCACTAGCGTATGTACCGTCACTGGTACTCCAGCAACGACTTTGACCTATGTTAGTGCGGGTACTTGTACTGTGACTGCCGATCAAGCAGGTAACTCGACTTATGCTGCTGCACCTCAAGTATCTACGGATATTACGGTTGCCAAGGTTGATATCACTGCCGCTGCAGACGATAAAAGCCGTGGATTTGGTGAAGCCAATCCAGCTCTGACATTAACTTATACGGGCTTAATTAATAGTGATACTGCAGCCGATATTGATACAGCACCAACGCTTGCAACCACTGCAAGTGCCACGACAGCTGTTGGTTCTGAAGCAATTACTTGTACAGGCGGTAGTGATGCCAACTACAATATTACCAGTTGTGCTGACGGCACTTTGACCATTACTAATGTGTCTACCACGACGACCATTGACAGTTATGCACCAACACCTGCTGCAGTTGGACAAGCTGTGACTTTCAACTTTACCGTAACACCGACTTCTGGTAGCAACCCAACGGGCTTAGTTACGATTAGCGACGGCGCAGGCTCTAATTGTACCCATACTTTAGTGGATAGTGATGCAGGTTCAGCGTCTTGCAACATTAGCTATAGTAGTGCAGGTACTTATAACATGAACGCAAGCTATGCTGGTGATGCCAATTTCAATACTAGCTCGACGGCCACTTCAGTTACACAGCAAGTTAACACGGCCACGGTTGTTGCCACTATGAATAGCAGTGCTACTGAAGGTGGTGCAGATGGTAACTATACAGTAGCGTTGAGTTCTGTTCCTAGTGGTAATGTGGAAGTAACACTCACCCCAGACAGCCAATGTATTGTCACTTCAAGCAATCCTGTAACATTTTCGGATGTTTCAACTAAGACCGTCACTGTACAAGCCGTTGATGATGATGTGGTCGAAGGCACGCATACTTGCCAAATTTCTCATACTATTACCGTAGGAGATGGAGGTGAATACGTAACCAATATGTCTCTTACAAATGCAGTCGTCACTATCGTTGATAATAATCATGGTGTGGTGGTCACTTCAAATAATACTAGTATCACTGAAGGTAATAGCACAACATTTGATGTGGTATTAAGTGTAGAGCCTACTGCTTCTGTTACCGTGACAATAGCAGCCAATACCCAACTGAGTTTAGATTCTGAAACCTTAACTTTCACCTCTGGTGATTGGGATACAGCACAAACAGTTACCGTCACTGCAGTTGATGATAGCAATGTTGAAAGCAATCACTCAAGTTCAATCACGATCACTTCGTCCTCTGCTGATGCTAATTATGAAGGAGGCACTGTCATTGTTGATGCTGCTGAAACGGATAAACTGACTATCAATATTGCTGATAATGATGTCGCAAGCTCAGAAGAATCAACAAGTAGTGGCCCGCCAGCAGATCGTTACCAGTTATCAGTTGCAGGTTCTCAAGCCCATATCAAATCTAATCCAAGCGGTATTGATTGCGAATATGGCAGTGGTACTTGCGCTAAATTATTTGATAGAGGCGCACGCGTTGAGCTTGAATTGGTCGGCATCAAAACCGCTCATGGTTTAAGTGCAGAGGATTACAATATTACATGGTTTGGTGACTCTGATTGTAAAGACCTTGTTGTCAGAATGCATGATAGTGTCACTTGTGCAGTTAGAGTGCAGGGCAAACCCGGTGTGGATTACTCTGGTGGTAACGCAACTGAAAATGACACGATTAATAACCCTGTAACAAACCAATTAGAGTTCTTAAACTTCAGCGGTCATAGTTCACTTCGTGGTGGCGCAGAAGATATATTTTTAGGCTTTATTCTTGAAGGCAGTGGCACGGCAGATGTGATACTTCACGCTGATGTGTTAGATAATGGTGTATTACCACAGCTTGATTTCAATGAGGTAATTGTGAGCAATCAAGGCGTTTATGGTCAATTGCTTAATCGTCGTCAGCAATCAGAAAGCTTTATTTTAGAGCAAACTGTGGGTGAAGGTATTTACACAATTCAAATGAGTTCTGTGGGTACTAAAGGTCGTGGTCAGGCTGCGATTACACTGAAAAATAACCAGTTAAAATTGTCTAGCCTCAGCATCCGTGGTTACTTAAAAGACTATTTAGTACTTAACTTCATTGTTGGTGGTGAGGGTGCACAAAAAGTACACGTGAAACCATTGATTTTAAGTGGTAACGTGGTGACAGAGTTACATTTGCTTAATCTTATTACTCAGCAAGCTTTAATTAGTGAAACTACTGGTGATGGTGCAACTACTGAAGTCTCAGCAGGTGCTTATGCTATTTTGCTTAAAGTGGTTGAAGGCGAAGGGGTAGGCATGATTGGAATTGATTTAGTGGATTAATGTCTCATTTTTAACTCATCATGACAAAGGGCGTATCAAATCGGTGCGCCCTTTTTGTTTTACGTAATACATGTATCACTATTCAGTATCCAAATACCAATCCTTTCAAATAGTAGTGATAATTTTAAACCTTGCAAAGATAAGATATGACGTACCTCTAAGGCATGAAATAATATAATTTTCATGCACTTACTTGGATTTTGTTTTCTATAACTAAGCCAATTAAAAAGTCATATTTACCATTTATCCTTTATTTGCCCTCTCTTAAACCCAATATTATCAAAATACCTTAAAAAAATAAGAATTATCAGACTCATGCTGGCCTAGTATTTTTTTTAAACATTTTAAATTTTGGAAAAGTCTTTGCTTAATTTCGCTATTAACTAAGTGTTGATTATGTGATTTTTATCCATTAAGACGCACAGCCTCTAGGTTATATTTCAATATTAGAGAGGCAATAAATAAACTCCAAAATTTAGTTGTTTTTCGTTTTATTAAATTATTGATTATAAGTTATAAAGAATGAAAAATAATGAGATTTTTGCAAGCTCAGACCATTACAATGAGAAGCTGCTATTTTATTAATAGTTCTCGAAGTAGGGCTTTTTGAACACACTCTACCAAGCTAAGCTGGGTAGTCAACAATCCGCGTATTTTCCATTGTGGTCGGGAATCTCCGCTTTTTTGATCTTAAGGTTCACTACGATGATGAAAAGTTCACAGGAGGGTACAGCGAATGAACCGTTTGTTATCCCTTATAAATAATACTATTCCCAACACTACCCCTGCTCTGCGTGGATTATTTTTATTGTTTTTCACGGTCATCAGTGGTGTTGCTTACGCTAATCAAACTGAGGTGACGCTCAATAGTGGTATCCTAACTATTACCGACATCAACGGCGGTAGTAGTAACGACGCTTTAACCATTAGCCATTCTGGCTCGACTTACACCATCGCCGATACGTCATTGAACATCATTACCTCAATAAGTGGAGCGACAGGTAGTGGGAGCACCAGCATCACTGTGCCTGATTCAGGTGTGACGGGAATTAACTTCAACCTGTTGGCTGGCGATGATAGTGTGACCGTGGATAGCCTTCAGTCTTCATTTTCCAGTAATTTCACTATCACAGGCGGTACGGGGACAGACTCTGTCACTATCAGTAACGGCGCAAACATTGTAACAACAGGTACAGGCGCGGTGAATATCACAGTGTCGGAAAGCATTAGTAGTGGTAATGGTACAATTTCGACTGTCAATGGTGGCATTACACTGAGTGCCAATAATGGTGGTGCGACAGCAGGTGCATCTGGGGTCGCTGCACAACGTGGGTTGGATCTTGAAGGGACTATCACAACCAGTGGCACAGGCGATATCCAGTTGATAGGCTATGCGCGTGATGATGTTAGTTTGACTCAGGGCTCTCAGCAAGGTGTCCAGTTCAGTGGCACGATGCAATCCACCGCAACAGGTTCAAATGCGGGGCAAATCATCATCAATGGTTATAGTGGTGCTGGTACAAATATTAACTATGCTACCCATCTTCAGGGTTCTAGTATCTCTAGTGTTGACGGTAATATTTCCATCACTGGGGTTTCTGATTCTGGTAGCACAGGTTTTCTCAATCATGGTGTGTTAGTGCAGAATGGTTCAATCACCTCTACAGGGACAGGCGCGAATGCCGCAACCATCACTATCAATGGCACAGGTGGTGGTGGTTCTAGTAACAATAATGGCGTTCGTATCGAAGGCACGGTGAGCAGTACTGAAGGCGCGATCCAGATTACAGGTACAGGTGGCAGTGGCAGCTCCAATGGCGACGGCATTATTTTGCTGGGTGGTAGCGTCAAATCAACAGGCACTGGTGCAAGCGCAGCTTCAATCACGATGATGGGTACGGCAGCCTCTGCAGGCGTAGGAGTACGTGTTGATAATGCCACGGGTGAAGTTACCAGCGTAGATGGTGCAATCAATATCACGGGGTCAGGCTCTGGTGCAGGCGTGCGAATAACCAATGATGGCAAAGGCATCACTTCTACTGGCAGTGCTTCCATCACAGTGACAGGCAGCAGCAGTTCCAGCAACGCAATTCGCCAAGATGCAGGTATTATCGGTGGAGCGTCAGCCACGGGCACGATTACGTTGATTGCAGATACCTTCAATTTGGCTGGTGGTTCTATTCAATCGAGTGGGGCGTTAACCATTGAACCAGAAACATCAAGCACCAGTATTGGGCTGGGCGGTGGTTCAGGTACGCTCAATTTAACGGATGCAGAAATTGCACTGTTAGCTGACGGCTTTTCTAGTATCACGATTGGTAATTCAAATAGCGGCGCAGTTGATATTGACAGTGCAACATTTACCGATCCAGCAACGATTTTGGGCAATCCAATCGACTCGGATGGTGCGAGCAGTGGTGCCACTCTAACCGATACAGTAGCACCATCTACAACTAGTTTTACTCGCCAGACTCCTTCTGGAGCAAATACCAACGCAGATACTTTAGTTTTTCGTGCCACATTCAGCGAAACCGTTAATAGTGTCTCCACAAATGATTTTACCGTTACTGGCACATCAGCGACAGTAACATCTGTTTCAGGTTCAGGTAGTATTTATGACATTACCGTTTCAGGCGGCGATTTGGTGAACTACAATGGTACAGTGGGGCTGAATCTCGTTAGTAGTCCCACCATCTATGACACCTCTAATACCTTACCCAATACCGAGCCAAGCACCGACGAAACTTATAGTCTGGACAATACCGCGCCGTCGACCACCAGTTTTACCCGTAAAACCCCAACCAGCGCAAACACGAATGCGGATACACTGGTATTCTTGGCAACGTTTAGCGAGGATGTAACAGGCGTTAATAGTACTGACTTTAGTGTAACAGGCGTAACGGGTGGCAGCATTAGCGTGACGCAAAACACAGCCAGCACTTACGATGTACAAATTTCTGGTGGTGATTTAGCTAGCGCGAACAGTACAGTGGGCTTAAATTTGAATAGCCCGAGCATTACCGACTCGGTAGGTAACGCTGTGCCCAATAGCGAGCCCAGCACCGATCAAACCTATAGTTTGGACAATACCGCGCCATCAACCACTAGTTTCACTCGTAAAACCCCAGCAGGTACAAGCACGAATGCGGATACACTGATTTTCTTGGCAACATTTAGCGAGGATGTGACAAGCGTTGATAATGCCGATTTTAGTGTGACAGGCGTAACAGGTGGCACAATTAGCGTGACGCAAAATACGGCCAGTACTTATGATGTGCAAATTACTGGTGGTAACTTAGCCAGTCTGAATGGCACAGTGGGTTTAAACTTGAATAGCCCGAGCATCACCGACTCGGTAGGTAACGCTGTATCCAATAGTGAACCCAGCACCGATGAAACCTATAGTCTGGATAACACTTCGCCATCAACCACTAGCTTCACCCGTAAAACCCCAGCAGGGGCAAGCACGAATGTGGATACACTGGTTTTCTTGGCAACCTTTAGTGAGGCTGTGACAGGGGTTGATAATGCTGATTTTAGTGTGACAGGCGTAACGGGCGGCACAATTAGCGTAACCCAAAACACGACCAACACCTATGATGTGCAAATCTCGGGTGGTGACTTAGCTAACTTGAATGGCACTGTTGCTTTAAATTTGAATAGTCCGAGTATCACCGATTTAACAGGTAATGCTTTGCCTAATAGCGAACCCAGTACCGATCAAAGTTATAGTGTGGATAATACTGCACCATCAACAACCAGTTTCACCCGTAAAACCCCAACCGATGAAAACACGAATGCAGATACACTGACTTTCTTAGCAACCTTTAGCGAGGATGTAACAGGGGTGGATAATGCTGATTTTAGTATAACAGGCGTGACGGGTGGCACAATTAGCGTAACCCAAAACACCGCCAGCACTTACGATGTGCAAATCTCAGGTGGTGATTTAGCTAGCTTGAATGGCACTGTTGCCCTGAATTTTAATAGCCCAGCCATCACCGATTTGGTTGGTAACGCTTTACCTAATACTGAGCCAAGCACTGATGAAACTTATAGTCTGGACAATATTGCACCATCAACAACCAGCTTTACCCGTAAAACCCCATCAACTGAAACCACTGATGCGGACACACTGACTTTTTTAGCTACGTTTAGCGAAGATGTAACAGGGGTAGATAATGCTGATTTTGCAGTGACAGGGTCTATAGGGACAAGCATCAATGTGAGTCAACTGACGGCTCAAACTTATGATGTGACTATCAGCGGCGGTAATTTAGCTACCTTTCACGGCACTGTGGGTCTTAATTTAGCCAGTGGTCAGAATATTACTGATAATGTTGGTAATGCTTTGCCCAATACCGAACCCAGTACCGATGAAACCTATAATATAGATAATATCACCACCGAGGTAACATTAGTTGGCGGCGTACTCACTATCACAGATACCGTCGATGGTAACAGTAACGATACCCTCACACTGAGTTATTCAGGTGGCACGTATACACTGGTTGATACAGGTAATTTGGTGATTGATGCTTCTGCCGTAAGTGGTGGCATCAGCACGAGTGTGAGCTTTGCCGACACGGGCATTACAGGCATTCATTTTAACCTGCTAGATGGCAACGACAGCATTACTATCAATAGCCTGCCCAGTTTAAGCGATGGTTTGGCAGTCACTGATGGTGTTGGCACAGATACGGTTAATATTGGTGGCGCAATCAATATCGGCTCAGGTCTTATCAATATCACAGCCGAAGCCATTAATACCACAGCCGCAGTCACCGCGAATGGCAGCATCAGCTTGACTACTGATAATCTTTCTTTGGGGGCTAATCTCAGTGGTTCTGGGTTGTTGACTATTCAGCCACAAACGACAACGACTGCAATTAATTTAGGGACAGGTGCGACCGATTCTGGTTTGCAATTAGACGATACCGAATTAGCCTTTTTACAAGATGGTTTCAGCGGCATTACCATTGGCGATGTAGCTAGTGGCACAGGTGCTGTTACTGTTAATGCTTCGGCCTTTCTCGATTCAGTCAGCATCGCGGGTGGCAACATCACTGTTAGCGGTGCAATCACAAATCAAGCTAATGAAGGGATTGAATTATTATCAACCAACACCGTAACCATCAGCGGTAGTGGCAGCGTTGCGACTACGGGTACAGGTGCGATAAATATTGAAGCAGTACGCAATATTGCGCTCAATTCAGGGTCATCGCTCAGTGTTGTGAATGGCAACTTAACCCTGACTGCTAATAATGCTGCGACCGCATCAGGTTCATTTGCAGGTATCAACTTGAACAATGCCACTGTGACAACCTCGGGTACAGGTGCAATTAGCATGACGGGTAAGGGCGGCAACTCCAGCGGGGGCAATTCTGGCGTACTCATCCTTAATGGTTCAACAGTACAGTCAACAGCTGCCAGCGGCGGTAGTATTACTATTAATGGCACGGCGGGTACGGGCGGCACCAGTAATAACAGCAATCACGGTGTGCGCGTCAATGGCAGTGGCTCATTGGTATCCAGCGTAGATGGCGATATTAATCTCACGGGTACAGCGGCTGGTGGTTCAAGTTCGACTCAGAACCATGGGCTTTATGTTGATGATGGTGGACAAGTGATTGCCAGCGGCAATGCTAATATCACAGGTGTTGGCAACGGCGGCACTGGACAAAACAATCAGCACGGCGTGTTAATTAGTGGCTCAGGCTCTAAAATACAAGTAGCAACGGGCAACATGGACATCACGGGCACAGCGGGTGGCAATGATGGCAGCAATAGCAAAGGTCAAGGGGTACGATTGACAGGCAATAGTGATGGCTTGCTGTCAACGGGCAGCGGCAATATTAAGATCACGGGGGTTTCTGGCACGAATAACAATGATGGTATCCGTTTACAAAGTAATAATGCAGGCACAATTGGCGGAGCTTCAGCCACAGGTACCATTACGCTGATTGCGGATTATATTCGCTTTGATACGGGTGCGGTGATTCAAGGCTCAGGCGCATTGACCATCCAACCGAACACAGCAGGCACTAGCATTGGCTTAGGTGGCGGTTCGGGTACACTCAATTTAGACGATAATGAACTGGGCTACTTACAAGATGGTTTTTCCAGCATTACGATTGGTGACGCGACCACTGGTGCAGTGGACGTTAACAGCGCAACGTTCAATGATCCTACCACTATCATCGGCAGTGCTATTGACGTTGATGCAGGGACTAGCAGTGGATTGGTTTTATCTGTTCATGGTTCTCCTTCTACCACCAGTTTTACCCGTCAAACACCCACAGCAGAAAATACCAATGCAGATAGTTTGGTGTTCTTGGCAACACTCAGCGAGACAGTGTATGGTTTAGCCAGCAATGACTTTAGTGTTACAGGCACATCGGCAAGCGTTACCAATATCACGGATTCAGGTAATGGTGATAGTTATGCGATCACCGTATCAGGCGGCGATTTAGCGAGCTATACGGGCACAGTAGGACTGAACTTAGCCAGCGGCGTGACCATCAATGATGCCAACAGTAATGCTTTACCCAATACCGAACCCAGCACGGATGAAACTTATAGCTTGGACAATATTGTACCAACGGTTACGGTTGCTATTGTAGATACCTCTTTGAACGATGCAGACAACAGTTCTGTTGTTAATTTCACTTTTAGCGAGAATATTACGGGCTTTATCTCCAGTGATTTAACCGTTGCAGGTGGCACAATTTCGGGCTTTAGCTTTAGTGATGGCACAAGCTCTGGTTCTGCAACATTCACGGCTAATGACAACTCGACCACCACAGGTTCTGTCACAGTGGATGCTAATAGTTATACTGATATGGTGGGCAATAACGGTGTGGCTGGCAATGATACAGTCACAGTGGATACCACAAACCCAACTGTAACAGTAGATATTGTCGATGCAGCATTGAGTGATACAGACAACAGTTCCATCGTCAGTTTTACCTTTAGCGAAAATGTCACGGGTTTTACTTCCAGCGATTTAACCGTTGTAGGTGGTGTGATTTCTGGCTTTAGTTTTACCGATGGCAATAGTGCTGGCTCTGCGACTTTTACAGCAACGGATGGTTCTACGGCCACAGGTTCGGTCACCGTTAACGCTAGCAGCTATACTGATATGGCTAGCAATACAGGGGCTGGTGGCAACGATACAGTAACGATAGATACCGCAAACCCTGTTGTCACTGATGTAAACATTTCCATCTCTGGCGCGACAGGCACAGGCGGCACATTCAAAGTCGGTGATACGGTGACTGTAACATGGAACAATACGGCAGGCGGAGACAACAACACTGATATAAATGCGGTGACAGTTGACTTTAGTAGCTTTGGTGGTGGCTCTGCGATTGCTGCAAGTAATTCATCTGAAACATGGACGGCGACCTACACCATCGTGGCTGGCAGTATCGATACCACTAGTTTGAATGTTGCTGTGACTGCCATTGATAATGCAGCGAATACGACCACGACTAATGACAGCACCAATGCGACGGTTGATAACCAAGCCCCTACTGTCACTGATGCAAATATCAGCTTATCGGGTGGCACAGGTGCAGGCGGCACGTTTATTTTTAACGACACCGTGACTGCAACTTGGAACAACACCGCAGATAACAATGTTGATATTGTCAGTGTCAGTGTTGATTTTAGTGCTTTAGGTGGTGGCTCATCCGTTAGTACAACTGAGTCAGCAGGTAGTTGGACAGCAACGTACACTATTAGTGAGACATCGATCAGTGGTAATAATTTGAATGTCTCCGTGACTGCGACTGATGATGCTGCCAATACAACTACTACCGCAGATACCAGCAACGCAATAGTTAACAAGGCATCGCTGGTCATCAACGAGTTGGATTACGATCAAGGTGCAACGGATAATGCGGAATTTATCGAAATCAAAAACATCAGTGGCAATCCAATTGATTTAGGTGCAGGCGGATATTCGGTGCAGTTGATTAACAGTGATGGCTTGTCCGATTATCAAACTTTCGGTCTCAGTGGCACATTAGCAGATGGCGATTACTACGTGCTGTGTGATGCAACCACTAAGGTATTCAATTGCGATCAAGCAGTTTCACTGGGCGATGGTTTTATCAACGATGGTTCACCCAATGCAGTTGCCATTGTTAAAAGCAGTAATATTGTGGATACAGTGAGTTATGAAGGTATTACACCTAATAGCTTCACCGAAACCGCTACTGCCCCTACCGATGATGGTACAGCGTTTCTGGTTGGCTTATCTCGTACCACTGATGGTACGGATACCGATAACAACAGTGCTGACTTTGGTTTACGTTGCGTGACTCCGGGGGGGGCAAATAATCTCACGGCCAGCAGTAATTGCTTCCAAATCAGCATTGACGATCCAACTGCGATTATCGAAGGCGATAGTGGTACACAAACCATCAATTTTACTGTTAGCCTCAGTCATGCCGCCAGCGCAGCCGTAACGTTGAATTATGCCACGGCAGATGCGACTGCGACTATTACAGGTGGTGATTATGTGAGCAATACGGGTACAGTCACTTTTCCTGCAAACAGTAATGCTGCTCAAACTGTTAGTGTCATTGTCAACGGCGATGAAATTGATGAAGGCACAAGTGAAACCTTAAACGTTAACTTGAGCAATCCCAGCGTCAATGCGCAATTGAGTACAAGCTCAGGTACAGGTACTATCACTGATGATGACGGTGCGAGCTTTAGCTTAAGCAAAACCACTGCGGCCGTTAGTGAACCTGCCACCACTGACACTTTCACTGTAGTATTGGGTACGCAACCAGAAAGTAACGTAGTGTTGGACATCAGCAGTGATACGCTTTCGGCATCAACGCTCAGTCCTGATACCTTGACTTTCACTAGTAGCGATTGGAATGTAGCACAAACGGTCACTATCACAGCGGTTGATGATGTACAAAAAGACGGTATTCAGAGCAGCACCGTTACGGTCAGTGTGAATGCTGGCAGTAGCAATGATCGCTTTGATGCATTGTTTGCACAGACAGTTGCCGTAACTACCGCCGATGATGACGTACCGGGTATCAATGTTTCGTCCAGCAGCCTCAGCGTCAGCGAACCCAATAGTAGTGCCAGCTTTGTGATTCGCCTTAATACTCAGCCGAAAAACGGCAATAGTGTTGACATCAGCAGCGTGACCGCCAGTAATGGTGAATGCAGCGTGTCACCCGACACTGCAACCATCAGCAATGCCGACTGGAACACGGGTGTGAGTTTCACCGTCACAGCCATAGATGATAGCAGGGTTGAGGGCACACAAAGTTGCATGATTAATATCGACAACAGCAGCAGTGGTGATACCGATTACGATAATCTTGATCCCATTGATGTTACTGTCACCATTGCCGATGATGACATTGCAGGTGATAAAAGATTTAACCCACCACTTGATTACTATTTATTATCAGTTGCAGGTTCTCAAGCTCATATCAAATCTAACCCAAGCAGTATTGATTGTGAATATGGTGAAGGTACTTGCTCTGTATCTGTTAAGAGAGGTGAAACCGTTAAACTTGAACTGGTTAACATCAAAACAGCTGATGGTTTTACCCAAGATGATTACACAATTGAATGGTATGGTGATGAGGATTGTAATGACCAAATCGTCAGAGTATATGACAATGTCAGTTGTGCAGTTCGAGTATATGGTAAATCTGGTATAGACTATTCTGCTGGCTCTGGCTCAACAGAGAGTACAACGGTGACAAACCAATTAGAATTCTTGAACTTCAGCGGTCATGGCGCGCTTCGTGGTGGTGCAGAAGATGTATTTTTGGGCTTTATTCTCGAAGGCAGTGGCACAGCAGATGTGCAATTAAGAGCGGATGTGTTAGATGTTGGCGTGATACCTCAACTCGATATCAATCAATTAACGTTTGAAAATAATAATTGGGTTGGCCATTTAATCCAACGTCAGCAGCAAAATGATAGTTTTACCTTGAATCAAACTGTCAATGCAGGTACTTACACGATTCAGATGTCTTCTAATGGCACAAAAGGTCGTGGCATGGCCAGTATTTCTTTGACCAATAATCAACTGACTTTAACGAATCTCAGCGTACGTGGGCATTTACAAGGGGCTTTGATCTTTAACTTTATCGTGGCAGGTGAAGGCTCACAACAAATCAGAGTGAATTCGCAACTGTTAAGCGGTCAAGTGACAAGTCAATTACGCGTGCTGGATTTAAATAGTCAACAAAATCTACCAGCAACAACGGTGGGTGATGGCATTATAGTAGAAGTAACAGCAGGCTCTTATGCAGCGATACTAGATATTTTATCTGGTGAAGGGATAGGCATGATTGAGCTTGATTTAGTGGAATAATCCATCATTTTGAACTTATCATGACGAAGGCGTATCAAGTTGGTGCGCCTTTTTTATATACTCAAGTTACGCATTATAGTCAATCCCACTTTGGGCGTTAGGGCAAGCAGTCCTGAAAATATAATTGCGTAACTTTAGTTAATTACTTTTTAGTTGTCATATGGTTTCATTACAATCAAGTGTCGTTGTGCAGAAAGTTGAGGTACTTGCAAAGTAATGCTTTCCAACTTCACAGGTAAATGCACCAACTCAGCAATTTCTTGTTCTGGATATAAACCCTTCATAGCTAAGAGACTGCCTTTGGGTTCGCATAATTCCTCAGTTTGCGCAAGAAAATCATGCAAGCTGGTATACGCGCGACAGATAATGGTAGAAAAAGGGCAATTGGGTTCAAAATCTTCAATGCGTGAGTGTTTTAAATGCACATTAGTCAAATTAAGTTCCGCAACCACTTGCTGTATAAAACGAATTTTCTTACTATTACTATCGAGTAGGGTACACTCCCAGTCTGGATGCACTATGGCCAGTACCAATCCCGGCAACCCTGCCCCTGTGCCCACATCTAAAATCCGTTGTCCAACAATATGCGGCTCAATAGACAAACTATCGAGTAAGTGCTTTGGAATCATTTCAGAAAAATCAGTGATTGCGGTAAGGTTATAAACGTGATTCCATTTTTCCAATAATCGCAAGTAATCTAATAACTGTGCTTGAGTTGTTTCAGACAGATTTAAGTCTAACGCCTGAACGCCTTGTTGCAATGTTTCGCTATAGCTCACAGTCTCCAAACCTTAAATAAGTAACAAATGAATTTTGTGCTTTGGAAATTATAAGCCAGCTTCAACAATAGAGAAAGTATTGAAATGTTGGAATCGGTATAAATACTGGATAAAACAATGTAGATACAATTTTATGCTTGCATATCCGTATCAGTTTCTTACAATCTTTACTATTCTTTCAACAATGAGGATTTAACCATGCGTTATTTACGTTGGTCTTGGGTACCTGTGATGTTAATCATGACAGCTTGTGTGACGATTAATGTCTATTTCCCAGCCGCCGCTGCAGAAAAAGCCGCCGATCAAATTATTGATAAAGTTTGGGGTGAAGAAGAGCAGCAACAAAATTCTGGCTCTAATACACAATCCAGTGTTGTCATACCTTTATGGGCACAAGCCTTAGATATTTTAGTACGCCCAGCACAAGCCAATTCATTTAATATTGATATTTCTAGCCCCGCAATTCAGGCGATTCAACAGGCGATGCAAGCCCGTCATCAGCAATTAGAGCCTTTTTATAATAATGGCGGTATTGGCTTAACCTCTGATGCGTTGGTTATATTACGCGCGCCCAATAAAGTACCTTTACGTTCACGTAATGAAGTGAAAAAATTGGTTGATGATGAAAACAATGACCGTTTAGCCTTATATCGTGAAATGGCGAATGCAAACGGACACCCTGAATGGGAATCACAAATTCGCGATACATTTGCAACCCGTTGGATTGAACGTGCTAAATCAGGTTGGTGGTATCAAGATGCTGATGGCAATTGGATGCAGAAAGTAGATTAATTTTTGATTTAACAT
Source organism: Candidatus Albibeggiatoa sp. nov. NOAA (assembly GCA_025800385.1). Classification (GTDB taxonomy): domain Bacteria; phylum Pseudomonadota; class Gammaproteobacteria; order Beggiatoales; family Beggiatoaceae; genus Albibeggiatoa. The sequence continues at coordinate 362,461 of JAOXRS010000120.1, read as the reverse complement.
GTCAGGACTGTTTAAAAAATAGGCAGCCCTGATATGACGCATTTAAGCTTGCTTTGTTGTTTTATTATCTTGCTTGGCCACATTCACAGGGGCAATATCTTTGTGTGGCATAAAAATACCAAAACCCATATTTCGACCTTCACCTAAACCTTGTTGCTGCACAGTAATTGCGTCGGCGGGACTGATGTCTGCAATCATCAAGCTGCGGGTAAAGATATTCCCATCTGGGGTTTTAAAGTAATGACTTTTTCCACAGAGTGCCTTGCGGCATTCCACACCCATTGCAGTTAAATCTTTCACCGATTGCATAATGAAATCATCTTCAGTTTGCTGCTCATCTGCAACGATATGATGGGCTAATAAAACAGGCATCGCGATTAAAGGTTTTTCAGCCGTTTTACCCACTTTCAATTCATAACCGTGAATATCAAACGCTTGTCCCGTCAACACTTGTGCTTCTGCTGTGCGAGAAACGGGTAAACGTAAGGTTAATTTAGTCCGTCGCGACAAATACATCAATTCATCTTGAGATTCAGGTCGTTGCCAACCATTTCCAGAAGGTGCACTATGAATTAAATGTAAGCCTGCAAGTGGCTCATCAGCAAACCAAGGTAAAGCTTGCATGATGGCTTGGGATAGGGCATAAGCATGGTCAACAGGTAACATTTTACAGCTGATGTCAAAAACTACATCAACAACCTCTTTGTTATCGGCAGGTTGAACGATTTCCTCTTCTTCTTGCCATAACATCAGTAAAATGCCGCCTCTAAACGATCTTCCCAATTATCGGGCGTGTCACCAAATTGTGGTTTAACATCAATACGGAAAAAACGCTCGTTTGATTCTTGTTTGGTTTTTTCAAGCAATGTGATTAATTCATCAAAGCTTTGTAACTCATGATGCTGTATCAACATCTCACTCAGATACAACATAACATCCTCCAGTGGTCATCAAATTTTAGTATCTAATATTTCGTGGTAGCGGTCGTCTAATTTGTGTATGAGCTCATTAATTGATTTTAAATCTTGTTGCGACACATCTACCAACATAAATCCTGTGCTAATCAATGGTGGGTTGACTTTTTTACTACACCAACGACTTTGTGCATGAAACCGAATCCGCCTTTCTTCAAAATAGTTATAAAACATCGCGGCTTCAATATCGCTTAAGCGAATTTCTAATACATAATTTTTATGCACAGTAATGGGAGCTTTGCTTAATACCATCACACCTGTTGGGCTGATATTAGCGAGAAAACCAATCAGCTCACTATTCGATGCATCAAACACTTGTAAATACATAGAAAGAAATCGGCGTTTAATTCGTCTACGCTCTTGCTCAGTTTCCATGATGGTTCTCGCAGTCAACGGATTCAATATTATATTTTAGCACCGTAGATTTGCCTTAGCGTGATAAAAATTACAAATAAAACATTTAGTCGGCTAATTGGCGCAGTTGTTTAGGGATTAAATACCATAGTAAATTTGTAGTTCCCGCTTCTACTTCATCATTAAATTCTAACAGACAGGCAGACCCTTTTTTTAAAGGCATCCAATCATTTTGTTCCCCTGAAAGTAACCATGTTGCTAATTCACCTAAATCGGGTTCATGCCCGACTAATGCAATGGTTTCAAGGTGATAACCATAAGTTTGTAAATAAGATAAAATGTCTTGCTTGTCACCATCTGGAGACAAAGCTTCTAAGGTTTCGATATGTGAATCTTGGTAACGTTCAGACAAAACCTCCGCAGTTTGTTGAGCACGCACCAATGGACTTGCAACAATACGATGTAACACGGGTACTAGTTTGCGAATGCCCATAGTCGCCTTTTTGGTTTTTTCTTGGCCTTTTTTTGTCAGCGGACGTAACTCATCTGGTTGTCCTGTCGCTGCAAACATATCTCGATCTTCAGCCATACCATGTCTAACAATTAACACTTGCATCGTAATACCCTCTCACCTTTTGTTTAGTATAGAGCTTGTTTGTGACGTTATTGTTTTTCAAATTTTTAATATGTTTTAGTCAGTTATTCTCCAAATTTTCAGCATGTTGGACAATTGATATTATGATTAAGTGGGGTATTCAAAACCTTAGGCGCGTTGCTTACACATTTTCTTTTTATCATCCACGCATGTAATCAATATAGAAAGTGTCTTTTTTAACCACTGCTCCTTATTAATTGTTCTTGGCTTTTGATGTAGAATAAACTGTTTAACTAAAAAGCGATTTTTGAAGGGATAAGAATGACCGAATTGGTTGATGAGAATGAGCAAATTGCCCAACGCCGTGCTAAATTAACTGAAATGCGTGAACAAGGTGTGGCTTTTCCGAATACTTTTCGTCGTAACTGTGTTGCTGCTGCGTTACATGAGCAATACGGTGAACAGGAAGCGCAAACCATTGAAATCCGTAACGTGCGTGTGAAGATTGCAGGACGCATGATGACAAGACGGGTGATGGGTAAGGCCGCCTTTATGCACATACAAGATATGTCTGGCAAAATCCAAGTATATGTAAAACGCGATGATTTACCAGAAGGCAAGTATAAGGAATTCAAGCAATGGGACTTAGGTGACATCGTTGCAGCCGAAGGGGTCTTGTTCAAAACCAAAACGGGTGAATTGTCGGTCAAAGCCAGCAATGTACATTTATTAACCAAGTCATTACGCCCTTTACCAGAAAAATTCCACGGCTTAAGCGATCAAGAAATTCGTTATCGTCAACGCTATTTAGATTTAATCAGTAATCAAGAATCACGTAATACTTTTATTACCCGTTCCAAAGTCGTAGCTTTCATCCGCCAGTTTTTGATTGAACGTGATTTCTTAGAAGTAGAAACACCGATGATGCACCCAATTCCGGGTGGCGCAACTGCACGGCCATTTACCACTCATCATAATGCCTTAGACATGGAGTTATTTTTACGAGTCGCGCCAGAATTGTATTTAAAACGTTTAGTGGTCGGTGGGTTTGAGCGGGTGTTTGAATTAAACCGTAATTTCCGTAACGAAGGGGTATCTACACGACACAATCCAGAATTCACCATGTTGGAGTTCTACCAAGCTTATACCGATTATCATGGCTTGATGAACTTAACTGAAGAAATGTTGCGCGGATTAGCAGAAACGATTTTAGGCTCAACCATCGTGCCTTATCAAGATGAGGCTTATGACTTTGGAAAACCATTTGCGCGTTTAAGTTTATTGGATGCGATTGTGAAATATAACCCAGATATTCAACGCAGTGATTTGGAAAACCGTGCTACAGCGAAAGTGATTGCGGAACGTTTAGAAATTCCTGTCAAAGAAGGTTATGGCTTAGGAAAAATCCAGTTAGAAATCTTTGAGAAAACAGCTGAGCATCAATTAAAAGACCCAACTTTTATCATCGAATATCCAACTGAAGTGTCTCCATTAGCACGTTTAAACGATGACAATCCAGAGATTACCGATCGGTTTGAGTTATTCATTGGTGGACGTGAGATCGCAAATGGCTTCTCAGAATTAAATGATGCGGAAGATCAAGCACAACGTTTCCAACAGCAAGTAGAAGCTAAAGATGCGGGTGATGATGAAGCGATGCACTATGATGCAGACTATGTCACAGCATTGGAATATGGTTTACCTCCAACAGCGGGTGAAGGCATTGGTATTGATCGCCTCGTGATGTTGTTAACCAACAGTCCATCAATTCGTGATGTTTTATTATTCCCACATATGCGCCGTTTAAACGGTTAGTATTTGAAAAGCTGGCAATCTGGTTGCTATCAACATTGTCAGCTTTTTACACAGCTTCCAAGTTGTCTGACTCTACTCCACAATTCTAAATTCTGCGCCCGACTTGCAATTATCCACTTGTAAATAAAGGTCTTTATTTTGCTTGTTTCCCATGCTATTGTAAAATTAAGTTTATGATTTTAAATGGGGAAGGGGAAATGCGCAGATTCCTATGCCTGCTTGCGTGTCTGACCAATGTGGCACAAGCGGAGATTTCAATTAACAGTGAACAATTATCAATTAACGATGGGCTATACAATATTCCACAAGAATTGGGACAAACCGTTGGCAGTAATTTATTTCACAGTTTTGATCGTTTCAACTTAAATGCTGGTGAAACTGCACAATTTATTGGGTCGGAACAAATTCAAAATGTGATTTCTCGTGTCATTGGCGGTGAGCCGAGTTTAATTAACGGTACAATTCGATCATTGATGCCAAATGCCAATTTTTATTTTTTAAATCCGAATGGCATTGTGTTTGGTGAGTCTGCACAGATTCAAGTCCCAAGTAGTTTTCATGTGTCTACAGCCGATTATGTCAAATTGTCTGATGGTGGGGAGTTTCATGCCCGTATTCCTGAACAAGACATTTTAACCATTGCGCCGATTGAAAGTTTTGGCTTTTTGGATAATGCCGCTGCTTCAATTCAAATCAATGATGCTCAATTAGCTGTTGCACCGACTAAAACCTTATCTTTAGTAGGTGGTGATATTCAACTTACTAACACCACTCCAACGATCTATGATGAAGCCAGTCAACATCAATTTACCCATCAACTATTAGCATCAAGCGGACAAATTATTTTAGATAGCAAAGGTGATATTAATTTAAATAATTTTGGGGTTGATACCAGCGGTGTATTTGGTGGGCAAATTACTATTCGAGGCAAAGATTTAACCTTGAATGATAGCCGAATCAGTAGCCATACTATTGGCGAGTTAGATGGGCAATCAATTGATATTCAAGTGGAAAACTTAACATTACAAGATTCAGATATTATTGCCAATACTTATGGTGCAGGACTTGGCAGCCAAATTAATTTAAATATATCTAAAGGTATCACGGCAACACAAATTGATAGACCAACAGGGGTTGAATTTAATGCTGTGCTCAATGGAAGTAGCCATGTGATGACTCAAACAATTGGTCAGGGCAACATTGGTGCTGGGGGTGATATTACTGTACAAGCTAAAAATATTAATCTGTCTCAAGGAGCTGCGATCTGGACACAAACTTTTAGCTTATCAAAGTCTGGAGATATTTCAGTACAAGTTGAAGACTCAATTCAAGCAACTGGATTGATTAATTTTATCCCAGAGCTTGTGCCAATTATGTCTGGTATTCAAACATCTAGCTTTGTTACAGGTATCAGTGGCAGTATCAATATTCATACTAAAAATATCAGCATAGAACAAGGGGCAAGTATTGCCGCAGGTACAGTAAATGCCGAAGCAGGCAATGTATCTATTCAAGCTGAAGACGTTCTAGTGCTAGGACAAATGAACGGTGTGCCTTCATCAGTTTCCAGTATTTCTGTCGAAAGTGGTCAATCAGGTCTTGTTGAAGTCTATGCCCAACAAATCATGCTTAAAAATGGGGGTATCATTGGCAATACAACATTTGGTACAGGCAACACAAACCATGTTATAGTCAGTGCAACAGAGCAATTAACTGTTTCTGGTATTGCAAGTGAACCCTATAACTTTCTAAATTATCCTAAGTTACTTTTTCCAAGCAATATCAATTCCGCAACAATTAGCCCTGTAGCTAATGCAGGCAATGCCAGTGATATTTTTGTACAAGCTAAGCATCTTGTGTTGGAAAATGGTGGATCAATTTCAAGCTTAACTTTTGGTGGTGGTAATGCAGGTAATGCAGATATTATTGCTGAAACCATTGATATATCGAATTTAAAAAAAGATATTTTATTATTTGCAAGCGGGATTGATAACAGCTCCATGAGTACCGCTTCTTATGCAGGACAAGCAGGTAATATCACTGTCACAGCTAATCAAATCACAGTTCAAAATCAAGGTGTAATTAGTACTTCAGCAGTTAACGCAGGGGGAGGTAATATTAGCTTAAATATACGGGATGCTTTGTACTTATTTGATAAGAGTAGTATTACAACCAGTGTACAAAGTGGTCTTGGCGACGGTGGCAATATCTCAATTGATGCACCACAATTTTTAGTCCTAAATCATAGCCCAATTATTGCGCAAGCCAACGCAGGTCAAGGTGGCAATATTCGAATTGTTGCCGATCAATTCTTAAAATCCCCAAATAGTTTAGTATCTGCTTCTTCGCGTTTAGGGATTGATGGTAGTGTTAAAATCACTTCACCCGATGAAACCATAAGTACAGGACTATTACATCTCAACAAAAGCTTCGCCGAACAAATCCAAATCAAAGATGTGTGTAAGGCAGCAATTGCAGGACAGTTGCCAACTGAATTCCAGCCACCTTTAACATTTAAAGTTAATATGTATCGCTTTTCCAATGATTTTGTTGATGATTGGATTCCCAGCTCAGCATCACGTTTAAGGTTATCTATTTGTAAATAAAGGCTTTTATATTAATTCCTTCCTGTGCTATTGTAAAATTAACTCTGTGGTTTTAAACAGGGAAGGGTAATGCGTGGATTCTTATATCTGCTTGTATGTTTAACTAATATGGCACGAACATTTACAATTTCATAATGATATAAATCACTTACAGTTTATGATATAAAAATATTAAAGTGAAGATATATTCATGCAGAAAAAAAATTGTTACAATAAAAAGCTATGGGTGAAAAATTTTTAAAATCCTCACTGTTATTATTGTTGGTGACTGCATTTCTTACAATGCAGTGGATGCCTCCTCATGCCCATTTAAGTGAACAACACAAACACGATGGAATCCATCATCAACATCAAGCTGAAATACATGCACATAGTTTAGTTAGTCAAACGATTGGCGTTGACCTTTCCCATCAAGTAAGTCACGCAAATATTATTGCGCTTGTTCATGAATATAGCTTTCCAAAACAAGAAAAACCAAATAGCTCCTCAATAATTGTCAGACCTGTTAACTGGCTTCTCTCCTTTTTGTTGGTTAATATTAGATTACCAGCGACCACCAATACCAAATTAAGCTATTTCGCTTTTTCGACAGTCAATCCGCGCGCCCCACCACAAATCTCTTAAATTTTTTCAAATCTCAAAAACAGCATTTTTGCTAACTTAGTGAACTAAGGGTGGCTTTATATCGTGTCGCCCTTAATAAAATTTAATGAGGTATGTATGTTATCTATTGTTAAACAATCAAGATGGCTTTTAGCTGTCCTGATTGCCTCTTTTGCAAGTTTAGCTCTTGGGCATGGTATGTCCGAAGCTGAAAAGCAAATTATTATTGAAGGTGGGAATTTGCGCTATATTTGGATTGGTGCAACTCACATGTTGTCTGGTTATGACCATTTAGCTTTTGTATTTGGCATTATTTTCTTTTTAACAAAATTCAGAAATATTGTTAAATATATTACGACATTTACTGTTGGGCACAGTATAACCTTAATTTTCGCAACATTTAATGCGATCCAAATCAACTATTTTTTAATTGATGCGGTTATTGCACTCAGTGTTTGTTATATCGCTTTCCATAACCTCGATGGTTTCAAAAAATATCTAAATATCAAAGCACCTAATATGTTGGTCATGATTTTTAGTTTAGGCTTGGTTCATGGTCTTGGTTTATCTACGCGTTTACAACAATTGCCACTGAATCCTGACCAGCTACTGATGAATATTATTTCATTTAATATTGGTATAGAGCTGGGGCAAATTTCTGCTTTGGCTGCCATGTTATTGCTCATAGCCGCATTTCGTAAAAGCCATCATTTCCCAATCTTTAGCAAAATATCAAATTACTTGTTAATTTTTGCGGGGGCTTTCCTTTTCCTTATGCAAATGCATGGTTACGTACATACAGCTCATGCAGATGAGTTCGTTACTACAAGTGCCGCTATTTCACAGGATAGTAAAGAAATTCAACAATCTAACTGGAAAGATACAATCAGTATTACCATTCCAGCAAGAGAGGATAAGGAGTACAAATTACAACTAGCTAACAGTGCTCTTCTTAACTATGAATGGCAAACTGAGAAAGGTAAATTGTTTTTCGATTTTCATGGTGAGCCACAAGCTGATACGACAGGCTCTTTCAAGACGTTTGAAAAAGGCACGAAGTCCTATGCCAATGGTTCTTTAACAACAACTTTTACAGGTACGCATGGCTGGTATTGGAAAAACAATAATGCATTTCCAGTGGTTATTACTTTGAAAGTATCTGGAGAATATCAACGCCTTGATATAGAACCTAGTCAAGACCTGAAATTAAAACCTACTCACGACACAATTGATTAGTAGAAGGTTTTATGCAGCAAAAATGACTATCTAGCTTTTTTATTATCGTGATAACAGATTACTCAAAACATGAGTATTCACGTAATAATTCACTAAATAAATTGGAAAAACACACATGAAAACTTTAGCAATCACACTACTATTACCCGTCTGGCTTTTTAGCACATCGGTTATGGCTGGTGCTGGTCATAGCCATGCCCCAGACCCCATTAATCAACAAATCGCTGAAAAAAAAGCAGCTCAAATCATCGCCTCACTTGTCAAAGAAGAGAAGATTGATAAAAGTTGGTTATCCAGACAAGCAAACTCTACCGAGAAAAAGGTGGTTAACGGCAATCCTGAATGGGTTGTGCTTTTCAGCAATGAAGCAATGACTGACCTTGATAAGCAGCAACTTTATGTGTCTCTGACAACAGAAGGGGAATATATTTCGGTAAATTACCTACCTGCTATACCAAGTACAGAACATGGTCATAGCCATGCACAAATGCCTATTGATCAACAAATCGCTGAAAAAAAAGCAGCTCAAATCATCGCCTCACTTGTTGAAAGAGAGAAGATTGATAAAAGTTGGTCATCCAAACAGGTAAATTCTGTCGAGAAAAAAGCCTTTAATGATAATCTCGAATGGGTCGTGACTTTCAACAATGAAACAATTGCTGATCTTGATAAACAGAAACTTTATGTTTTTCTTACAATCAATGGAGAATATATTGCTGCAAATTACACAGGTAAATAGCTTGCCTTAAAGCTCTGTTTGTTGAAAATTATTTCAGCGATTCACAAAATGGAGCTTTGCTAGCAAATATGACTAAGCAGAACTTGGTAAACAAGTGAAAACTATAAGTGGCGGTTATCGAATCATTACTCACTGAGTTTTAGCCGCCCTTAACTTTCAAAATCAATATATGTCGCTTTTCAAATACTTTTATTGATAATTGAATACCAAGTTCTACCTCACATCTGCAATTATCCACTTGTAAATAAAGGTCTTTATCTTGCTTGTTTCCCATGCTATTGTAAAATTAAATCTATGATTTTAAATGGGGAAGGGGAAAATGTGCAGATTTCTATGCCTGCTTGTGTGTCTGACCAATATGGCACAAGTGGAAATTTCAATTAACAACGGGCTTTACAATATTCCGCAAGAATTTGGGCAAACCGTTGGCAGTAATTTATTCCACAGTTTTGATAGCTTCAATTTAAATGCAGGCGAAACCGCACAATTTATTGGTTCTGAAAAGATTCGAAATGTGATTTCTCGTGTGACTGGTAATGAACCGAGTTTAATTATTTGGTGTCTGCCTCGTCACGTTTAGGGATTGATGGCAATATTGAAATTACCTCACCCGATAAAACCGTGAGCACGGGGCTATTACATCTCAATAAAAATTTTTCTGAACAAGCTCAAATTAAAGATGTATGTAAAGCTGCAATTGCAGGTCAGTTACCCACAGAGTTCCAACCACCTTTAAGAGGACTGGATTCCAAGCTCAGCATATAAACTCGCTTCTTGCAATTAAACATCTTTGTCAAAAGGTTCTCAGTCAGGGGATTTTGCTAAAATGGACAACCCTTGCTTACAGGAGCCTTCCAAGCCTTTTTATTTTAACTGTTCTACGGTTTTTAACGTTGCTATTTTTTCAGCTACCACATACACGATAAACTGATTGATAGACACATTACCTTTTATAGTCTCAATTTCAGATTTGTAATAATCTGGTAAACATAGTACGAAACTCATCATTTATTCTTTTTAAGCGTTTCAAGAAATTTAAATCTATCTAATTGTAAATATTAATCTATTTATCTTATTTTCGTAAAATACATATGTTGACTTTAAATTCAGAATTATCTATTTGTCATCAAACAAATCAACCTTGCTCTAAATAATTTTTATTAATTTTTAATTTATTGAAAAAGTAATCATATTATGTAATTATAAGGTGTTGCGAGTTATAGGATTATTGGGGTATTTCATTCACTAAAACTAAGGCACCTTATATTATGAAGAAACATCCATTTTTAGTAGCCATTGTGACATTGGTATCTTACCTAGCTCATTCTGGTAGTTATGCATTTTCTTGTGTAGATACTGCAACAACTGGTATCCCCAAAATAGAGTGCGAAGCATTGGTAGCTTTGTATGACAGTACTGATGGGGATAATTGGAAGAATAATACTAACTGGAAAATGGCTACGTCTGTTGATAGTTGGCATGGAGTAAGTGTTACATCAGGTCATGTTGTCAATATAAATATGTACCTTAACCGATTAAATGGGACAATACCGTCTGAATTAGGCAATTTAACTAATCTGGTGAAGCTTTCGTCATACGCTAACCAGCTGAATGGTGAGATACCACCTGAATTAGGCAATTTAACTAATCTGACGTTGCTTAACTTAGGAGCAAACCAATTAAGCGGGGAGATACCGCCTGAATTAGGCGATTTAGCTAATCTGAAAGAGCTTCGATTAAGTAATAACCAACTAAGAGGAGAGATACCACTTGAACTAATCAATTTAGCTAATCTGACGAAACTTCACTTAACCGCAAACAATTTAAGTGGTGAAATATCACCTGAATTAAGTAATTTAGCTAATCTGACAGAACTTAGCTTAAGCTCAAACCAACTAAGTGGTGAAATTCCGCTTGAATTAAGCAATCTAGCTAATCTGAAGGGACTTTACTTATCTCATAATCAACTAAGCGGGGAGATACCACCTGAATTGAGCAGTTTGGCTAATTTGGCAAGGCTTCATTTAAATTATAATGAACTAAGCGGGAAGATACCACCTGAATTGAGCAGTTTGGCTAATCTGACAGAGCTGAACCTAACTCATAATCAACTAAGAGGAGAGATACCACCTGAATTAAGCAATTTAGTTAATTTGGAGCAGCTTTACTTAGGCGAAAATCAACTAAGTGGGAAGATACCACCTGAGTTAGGCAGTTTAGCTAATCTGACGAAGCTTAGCTTATCTTATAATCGATTAAGTGGGGAGATACCATCTGAGTTAGGCAGTTTAGCTAATCTGACGAGCCTTGGCATAGGTGCTAATCAACTAAGCGGTAAAATATTGCCTGAATTAGGTGGTTTAGCTAATTTGGTGAGCCTTTACTTACCTGATAATCAACTAAGCGGAGAAATACCATCTGAGTTAGGCAATTTGGCTAACCTGAGGTGGCTTTCGTTATACGCTAATCAATTAAGTGGGGAGATACCGTCTGAGTTAGGCAATTTGGCTAATCTGATAAGTCTTACCTTAGACAGAAATCAGCTAAGCGGAAAAATACCATCTGAACTAGGTAATTTAACAAATTTAACAACCCTTTGGTTAAACTCGAATCAACTAATTGGTGAGATACCGTTTGAATTAAGCAACTTAACTAATCTAACAAACCTTTGGTTAGACTCAAATCAGCTAACTGGGGAGGTATCACTTGGGTTTGCTGATATTCTACAAAGTTTGAATACTTTACGGGTTTACAATAACTGCCTCAATCCAACCAATACCACTATCCAAGCTATTCTTGATAGTAAAGATTCTCGGTGGCGCAACACCCAAAACAACTGTCCAGAAAACATAACTTGCCAACTATACGCCGTTCATGATGATAAACGCAACAACTCACAATTCTTTACTGTTAATTTGGATGACTTAAGCATCACTAAACTAGGCAATCCATATACAGGCTATGACATCGAATCCTTAGCAATTCATCCCCAAACTGATAAACTTTACGCTGCTGCTGGTGATACTGCAACAACTGGAGAAATAGGTTATTTATACGAAGTCAATCCTAAAACAGGTAAATTAACCACTATTGGTGACACCCAATTTGCAGAAATTGAAGACCTCGCTTTTAGTCCAGACGGCACTTTATATGCTTGGGCAAAAGGACAAGGGCTTATCACTATTGATGTGGTATCAGGACAAGGCACGTTAGTACTAGCATCTACCGTGGCATTAGAAGGTTTAACTCTCAGTAAACAAACCGATACCACTATTTTCTATGGTGGAGCAAATGGTCAACTGTGGCAATACGACCTTGAGTCAGATAAATTAGAAGTACTCTGCTCAGATTTACAAGGTGAAATCGAAGCACTTGAAATGATGAATACAGGTGACTTGCTTATTGGCAGCCACAAAACTGCTTTTGGTATGCACTTGTTAAATCCTGATTCCTGCGAACTAACGATAGCAAATGATAATCTAGCTCATCAATTTAATGATGTAGAGGGGTTAGCTATTCCGATTACAGCTTGTCAATAAATATCTATCCCAAATCGAGTAGCCTCAAAACATTTTCCTTTGAGGCTCTTACAGGATTTCTATTAAATCTATTGAAAGCCGCTTCTAATACAATGTTATTTTTGTGAACATTCCAATTAATTGACCTATGATGCCTCACTATGCGATGGCACAGTCAAAATAAAGGTTGCACCATACCCTAATTCACTTTCACACCACACTCTTCCTCCCATTGCATTAACTAGTTTTTTAACGATAAATAAACCTAAACCTGTAGAGTGCTCGCCAGCAGTGGGTTTGGTAGACAAGCGGGTAAATTTACCAAATAATTTGGCTTGATCTGCTTGGCTTAACCCTTGCCCTTCATCTTGAATTTCAATCCGTATCATATCAGTTTGCAACGTAATCCGAATAAATACGTTTTTATCCAATGGCGAATATTTCACTGCATTAGAAATCAAGTTATCCAAAATTTGATGTACAGTATTGGGATCAACATAGGCAAAATAGTTATTTTTTTCAGGAGTAAAATGAACACTGATATTTTTGGTTGCGGCTTTTTTGGTATATTCATTTACCACTTTTTTCAAGACATATAAAATATCTACGTGTTGTAAATTAACTTTAATTTTACCTGACTCAATCGCATTCACATCCAACAAATTAGTAATTAGGCTAAACATTTTTCTCGAAGCGGATTCAATCATTTGAATGCTATCTAATAATTCTTCTTGTGGTAACTCATCAAACTCTTCTTGTATATATTCCGCTGAACCTTGAATCGCAGCGAGCGGATTTTTTAAATCATGGGCAGCAATGCCTAGAAATTCATTTTTGTCCTGATTTAATTGAACTAACGACTCATTTGCCTGTTCTAAAGCTACAGTTTGTTGTTTTAACTCAGTTGTACGTTCAGCTACTTTATCTTCTAATTCTGCATAAAACAACGCATTTTGAATTGAAATAGCCAATTGAGAAGACAGTAAATTTAACATTTCCAAGCGTTGTGGCGTAAAAGCCCCTTTAATTAAATTATTTTCCAAATATAAAACACCAACCAGCTTGCCACGATTTAATAACGGCATACATAACAAAGATTGGGTTTGTTCACTAAGTATATGAGCATCATGATTAAATTGTTCCGATTGAGCCGCATTGTCCAATACAATAGGCTTTTGTGTACGCACAACATAATGCAACACACTTTCCGCTAATAAATACTCGTCGACTGGCAATGATTGTAAAATAGTTACAGTTTTTTGATTAAGATGGGTTTGGGCTTCAATAAACCAATGATCTTGTTTAGGTAGTAATAAATAGCCTTGGTCTGCGCCCGCATTTTCCATCACAACCTGCATCATTTTTTCTAACAAACGTTCCAATACAATCTCACTGGATAGGGTTTGTGCTGCTTTCAAGATGCTACTTAAATCCAACCATTGTGTACTACTCATTGATGTTGAAGCCATTTGAGTTTGCGCGGTTGTTGGATGAATTGAACGCTCTTCAGTCGGTTTTACAGATGCTAGTTGTGGATAGCGTTGCTCTAAATCCTTAACTTTTGCCTTTGCACCCCATTGCTGATAAGCATAATGTGCATCTGTTAGATAGATTTTGGCAAATTTCTCCATATTCTGTGCTAAATAGAATTCGGCAGCTAATTCATAAGCCAACGCTTCTTCGTTAATGAATTGATTTTCTTGAGCGCCCGCAATAGCTTTGTCGTACAACTTAGCAGCTTGCCATTCTTGATCCAACACGCGTGCCTTTTCTGCTTCGACGAGATCATATTTATGTTGAAAATTGGCAGGTGAATGGTGTGCCCACTGTTTTAGAACCACTTGATTTTGATTAACCTGTTTTAATAAAGTGTCCGATTCTGAACAAGGTATTTGCGACAACAAAGAGAGAGAACAATAAAAATTATGGGCTGCCAAAAGAAACATACCACCAAAGTCTTCTTTGCTTTTTTCTGTTAGTAAGGCGTGTTGGTAAGCACTTTCACAATCTCGAAAAATAAATGCTAGAACTGTTTGAGCCAGATAGGCGACACGACATAAAAAAGACTGCTCTTCCTCAATAAATTTGGGTATTAATTCTGCCTTGTTGAAAATATCCCCATCTAACTCAGCAGTCTTCTCTCCGTTCTGACCAAGCAAGTTAAGTAACGTCTGACTATAAGGTGCAAAAAAGTCATAAACGAAATCTTGTTTTAATTTTTGGACTGTAACCCGAGAATCAGCGTATTTATTCACTAATTTTTCAAGCTTTGTTCCCATTAGAAACTGATAAATATCGGGTTCAATCAGCGCGTAACAGGCGTATTCCATATCACCTGTGTCTATGCCTAGCTGAAATACCTTATAGTAAGGTTCAATTGTTTCTCGTACAGGTTTTCGCCAGTGCTTGATTGTTGAGTAAAACCATACATATACTCTGACTTTGAACTGTTTCGCATCCAACTTATCAACTAATTCCACACCCAATTTGCCAAATTGATAACCTTTTTCAACCTCCATTTTTCCGCATAAAATACCACCGTACGAGGTATAAGCCATTGCCGAAAAGTCACAGTTGCCATATTGATATGAGAGGTTAATCATGGTGAGACAAATCTGTTCATTAATGGCTGGATTGCTGATCCAAGAGGGCGCAACAATCATGTTCAATATCCGCATTGTTGCAAGCTTGGCAGCGTCCTGCATGATTGGCAGATTTATCAGAGACTCAATCTCAATGTCTTCTAATAATTCAGTCGATAAATTCTGGTCAAGTAAAGACAACACTTCAAGCCCAAGTTGCAATGCTTCACTGGGTTTAGCCACAGCAATCAGGTATTGGATTCTGACTTCGTAGGCATAAAGTTTATCAAAGGTATTTGCTGCATTATTTAGCACGGTGTCAATGTATTGATCCATTTGCTCAAAGTCAGCGGTTAAAAATGCCAATTGAGCCAAAGCACAGTGAATCGCCAGCGTTAACTCATAATGATCTTGCCAAGGATTTTCGTTATGAATCAAATCAATCGCATTTTGCAAATAATCATAGGATAAAATGTAAGCATTGGATTCTTTAGCTTTTTCGCCAGCAGTCAAATTCAGTTGGGCTATTTTTAACTTTTCTTCAGTATGAGAAACGTGCGTCAATGCCTTATTAAACTGATTTACAATATCAAATACTTTTTCTTCTAATGTCTCATCGGATGTGTTCTTGAGTAATAAACGCCCAATTTGTAAATGCACTGTTTGCTTCTGCTCATCATCAATTAAGGCATAAGCAGCTTCTTGCACTCGATCATGTAAAAAACGAAAATGTTGAATGGTTAATGACGGAGATTGTATGTCATCATCTGTCAATTCCAGCGACGAAGAGGGCAAGATAAACTCTTCTATTAAAATAGGCATTAAATCTTGGAAAGTATCAGCCGTTGATTTTTCATAAATGATTGACAACATATCCAAATCAAAATGATTACCGACACAAGCTGCCAAACGCAATACTTGTTGTGCAGATTCAGGCAGTTGTTTTAACTTGCTCACCATCAAATCCACTACATTATCGGTAATATTCATGTCTTTGATTTTCTGAATATCCCATTGCCAATACGCATTTTTCTCCAACGTCGGCGGCACGAAATACAAGAGGTTTTCTTTATACAACGCATGTAGGAATTGGTTGATAAAAAATGGATTACCTTGGGTTTTGCTAATCACTAAATCGGTTAAGGTCGTCGTATCCTGTTGGTGAACGCTATCCATCACTAATTGATTTACATGCTCAAACGCCAAAGGTTTTAAAGTGATTTGATTAATCGCCACTTGCTCTTCACGTAGCTCTTCTAAAGTCGATACTAAAGGATGGGCTGGCGAAACTTCATTGTCTCGATATGCACCGATGATAAACAGCGCGGTATTGTCTTTATTTTCTGCAATGAGTTTTAATAATTTCAGGGTCGCAGAATCAATCCATTGTAAGTCATCTAAAAAAATCACTAGCGGATGATCGGGGTGACAAAATACCTGAATAAAGTTTTGAAACACCATATTAAAACGGTTTTGCGATTCGGCAGGGCTTAACTCAGGAATTGCTGGTTGTTTACCAATAATCTGCTCCACTTCAGGAATCACATCAATAATCACTTGTCCATTGCTGCGTAAAGCAGTTAAGAGCTTTTGTTTCCATTGATTTAATTGGGTTTCGTTTTCAGTTAATAATTGTTGGACTAATTCTTTAAACGCATTGATGATGGCACTGTATGGCACGTTGCGTTGTAATTGGTCGAACTTGCCGCCAATAAAATAGCCGTTACTTTTGGTCAGTGCTCTGTAGATTTCTTTGACTAATACTGATTTTCCAATACCTGAATAACCTGCAACCAGCATGATTTCTGCTGTGCCTTGTGCCACCCGTTCAAATGCTGCTAGTAATTGCTTGATTTCGTTGTCTCGCCCGTACAGCTTCTGTGGAATATAAAATCGATCTGATATGTCTTTTTGTGCTAGCTCAAATGGTTTAATTTGCCCAGTATTTTGTAAATCATCGTAACAACGCTGTAAATCAGCATGAATCCCCCACGCACTGTGATAACGTTCCTCAGCCGTTTTCGATAATAATTTACTGATAATATTGGAAATCATTTCTGGCAAGTTTGGATTAATTTCAACAGCAGCCAGTGGTTGTTTTGCTAAATGGCTATGTACAAGCTCCATTGCATCTTGAGTCGCAAACGGTAACTGTCCCGTGAATAATTCGTATAAAGTCACGCCTAATGAATAGAAATCGCTACGATAATCTACCGCACGATTCATACGCCCTGTTTGCTCAGGTGACATGTAAGATAGCGTACCCTCTAATACTTCGGGATTTTGTAAATTGAGCCGTTGTTTGGAAAATTGGGTTGAAATACCAAAATCAATTATTTTGACAATATTGGTTTTAGGATTCCAAATGATATTGGCGGGGTTAATGTCTTTGTGAATAATTTGTTGCTGATGGATATGGGCGATATTTTTACTGATAATGACTGCCAACATAAGTTGGTCTTCTAATTTAAAAATACGTTTTTTCAACCAATAGCTTAGAGATTCACCTTGAAAATCTTCTATACACAGCACAGGGGTGTTTTTGTTTTTTTCCAAGCCATAAACATTCACAATCCCCTCTATATCCTTCAGATCAGAAATAATGCTGTATTCTTGATGATAGCGAGTAATTTCAGCAGTAGTTGGATAGTCATTTTTTAGAATTTTAAGAATAACAGGCAAATTATCATGATTGTGTATAGTACGGTAAACAATTGAATTTATGCTTTCATATATTTTTTCAATTATTTGATAGTTAGAAATATTATGTGTTTGACTCATATTTTATTTTCCAAAAATCACTATCATTAAGTGAATTTATATCATAAATAAGCTAGAGATAGAATAAGCGTTTAGTAATAGGGTAGTTAATTGTGCAGTTATGTTCATATTCAATAAAGCCCAAGAATATGCGGAACGAGATGGGCATGAATGACAAGATTTCTTAGAGAAACTGGATAAGATAGATAGTTCTAAAATACTGTGTTCAGATAAGACAAGTATAGAATAACAAATATATAAGAGTATGGTTGAGTTGAAAAAGGTCAAACACTCTTCCTGACGACTTCTGGAAAGTGCAAACACGGAATTCATTACGGAATTGCTCAATGGAAAACTTATAAAACCATATGACATTTGAGTGTCGCTGTAATAAACAACTTATTGAAATCTAATTTAAAGATGTCTTATTTCCTATTCTTGGAGCGAATTTTACTATTATTCTCGATAATGCTTCGCTGCATAAATATAAAGAGTTAGCTAATAACATAAAGTTGAGCATCACGTTAGATTTAAGTTTTTATACAGAAGGGGAACACACAGGGGACACAGGAAAAGTGATAAAGGCAATAACAAACTCACTTTCATAACAGCGTTGCTATTGCCATAGAGAAATGCTTAAAAACCGTTTTCTAAGGTTTGTTTTAAAATATCAGCTGGGTAGTCATCAACCACTAAAGATTGACCAATGCCTTTCATCAAAATTAAACGAATTTTACCTGCTTGTACTTTTTTATCCACTTGCATGAGTTCCAGCATTTGATCGGGCGTGACACCTTGTGGAATCTTTGTAGGTAAGTGCATGGCTTGTAAAATGGCTTCTGTACGCTCAACACATTCACTATTAACCCAACCTAAGCTATGCGACATTTTTGCTGCTAATACCATGCCTATCGCAACTGCCTCACCGTGCAACACTTGCCCATAACCCATACCTGCTTCAATTGTATGTCCAAACGTGTGACCAAGATTAAGTAATGCCCGCATCCCTTTTTCTTTTTCATCTTGTGCCACGACGTTAGCTTTGTCTGCACAAGAACGCTCTACTGCATAGGCAATCGCTTCAGGCTCAAGATTTAATAAACGCTCAGTGTTTTGCTCTAACCACTCAAAAAACGCAACATCATTGATTAAGCCATATTTCACCACCTCAGCTAAACCTGCACTGAGTTGACGCGGCTCTAAAGTGTTTAAAGTATCCGTATCGATCAATACACATTGGGGCTGATGGAATGCGCCAATCATATTTTTACCTTGCGGATGATTAACCCCTGTCTTGCCACCAACTGAAGAATCAACCTGAGATAGAAGCGTAGTCGGAATTTGAATAAACGGCACACCACGTTGATAACATGCTGCAGCAAATCCCGTCATATCACCAATCACGCCCCCACCCAAAGCAACCAAAGTCACTTGACGGTCACAACGTTGGGTTAATAATTCATCAAAAATCGTATTCAGAATGGTAAGGTTTTTATATTCCTCTCCGTCTGGCAAAATCACTTGCTCAGCTTGAAAATCGCTAAATAAGGCCAGCGTTTTCTCTAAATATAAAGGGGCAATGGTTTCATTCGTGACGATCATCACTTGCTTGGCTTTAACATAAGGCGTGACCAATTGTTTTTGAGCAAGCAAATCCTGACCGATAAAAATAGGATAACTACGGTCACCTAAATCAACTGTTAAGGTTTTCATGGTTTTTCTAATCGTTTGATACGTTTGACAATGGCTTTGACCACTTGCAAGATGGTTTTATCACCTGTTTCGACGGTAATATCTGCAATTTCTTGGTATAGCGGATGGCGAACTTCCATTAATTCTTCTAAACGGGCGCGTGGGTCTTCCGTCTGCAGCAAAGGGCGATTCCGACAAAATGCTGTACGTTCTAATAATGTATCCACAGAGGCATGTAGATAAACCACCAAGCCGCGCTCTTTTAAAGCATGACGATTGGCTTCAGTAACCACAACGCCGCCACCTGTTGCCAAAATAAGTTGAGGCACTTGGGTTAAATCATCAATTACCGACTGCTCTCGTTTGCGAAAACCGTCCTCGCCTTCAATATCAAAAATCAAAGGAATAGACGCACCTGTACGCTCTTCAATTTCGTGGTCACTGTCTTTAAATGTAAGTTCAAAGCGTTCGGCTAATTTACGCCCAATGGTGGATTTACCGACCCCCATAGGCCCTACCAAGTAAATACTATTTAATTCGAAAGGTGTCGTTAACAAATTTTTATCCTCGACTTTGTTATCTACTTAATGAAACTTAGGACTCATTGTACAAAGTTTCAAGTTTTATGCAGAAGTAATGACACCTAAATAGTTATTAACACTCTGGATAAATCGCTCAATAGAAGGAATTTCGAGAATAAAAGCAACATAACCATCCACTTCTTTAGTTTTGAGTGAAAAGTCCATGCGTAAGAACATCACTAAATCATCGTCTTTTGTGCCTTTTAAAATATCATTTGCAGTGCCTGCCATAAAAGTAGGCAAATCACTGTGCAATTCATGAGTTAAGACATTAGCAAGACTGGCTAAGCATGAATTCAGAATAATATTACCAATTTCAAGTAAGGCATCACGCTCTAATTCTTTAAGCATTTCAAGTGGTAAATCCTCTTTAACTAAGGTTTTTACCAATTCAATACTTTTTTCTTCTGCAAACAGTAAAAGTGCATCTCCCCAAAAAGGCCCATTGAAATGTTGTTTAATTGCAGCAATTTGATTGCTCGAATGAATTGCAATTTGTTTTGCAGCTGTATGGCGTGGTAATAATTCTACGCTGGGGATCGAAAGTTTAACCTCTTCGCCAACGATTTCGCTCAAAGAAGCTGCAGCTTGTCCCATACCGATATTAAGTAACTCGGTAATCGCATCATGCTGTAGAGGAGTTAACTGTATGTCAGCCATTGATAAAGTTCAGAATTTTTTCTTCGGTAATAGGTTTAGAAATAAATCCAATGCCCAATGCTTGTGCGCGTTGGCGGACTGTATCTTGAATATTCGCTGTTAGTAGACCAATTTTGGCAGCAGGAAAACGTTCTACTAATTTAGAAGCGAGTAATAAACCGTCCATCCCCGGCATATTCAAGTCTAGCGTTGCAAGAGAAATAGACGTTTGCTCAGTTTTTTGTAACGCCTCTTCTGCATTACTGGCTTCAATCACGCTTGCCTCTGGTTTTGCTTGTGCAATGATAGTGCGAATAAGCATCCGTGACACGCGACTATCGTCAACAACCAAAATGTTTTCTGCCATATTGTATTCCTAGAATGTCTTTCGTTATTATTGTCAATGTTAAGTAAAACGCCTTTGGCACAGTCGATGGATTATAGCAATTAATAACAGGCAATTGCCAATGCTAGATGTTTGTTAGATCAAAAGAGATAAATTTATAATACCAATGACCATATTAATCTTATGTTAAATACCAGCTAGGATGCAAGGTGTTTTTCAAGTACTTAGTTTTACTACTGAATTAGAGGTCTGTCATGCCATAATTACGCAGTTGCTGTGGTTGATGAATCGTCAAGTTTTTGCCCTTCACACTCACAATACCTGATTTACTAAGATTTTTTAAAATTCTAGACAATGTTTCTGGCGTAATCGACAAGCGTAAAGCCAATGTTTGTTTAGATACAGGTAAGATAATATGCTGTTCTTCATCTGTTTCAGCGGGCAGTTGCTGGGTTAAAAAATGTACAACTCGGTAAGTAGCATTCTGTAGACTTAAATTATCAATTTCTGTGATCAACCCGTGCAAACGACGACTGAGCGTGCCCATCACATTGAAGCAAGTTTCGGAGGAGTCGCGCAAAATTTGTAAAAAAACTTGGCTGGAAAATCGTAGTAATTGTGTATCTTGAAGCGTTTCTGCATTCACAGGATAAGCATTTGCCTGTTTCATAAACATTAATGCTTCGGCAAAAGTTTGGCCTGCTTGAATGATTTCAATAATTTTTTCTTGGCCTGAGCTTGATACCAAGTAAAGCTTAATTTGCCCCGTTCTAACTAAAAAAAAGTGTTCGGCTTGTTCACCTTGGTGAAATAAATGGCTGTGGGCAGGTAAATCAATAATCGACATGGCAGAACAGAGTTGTTCTAATTGTTTGGCATCGAGGCTTGAAAAAAGTGGCGTGTTTTGTAGTTCGGCTAGCATGATAATTCGATAAAATACTGCAAAGTGAAATAGCGTACTGTTATCAATATGAGGTACAGAATTACACAAATCCTGCACCCAAACAGCTTTTTTAATTCCGTCGTGCCTGTTGACGATAATTATCGTATTGGCCTTTATGAGTATCCTGAGCAAAGTGACGTGGCATGACAGATTCTATCGTTGTCGGTTCGATACCCAGCTTATCCACTAAATCATTACATTCACAAACACTGTCCATTTGCAATGAATTAAGGTTATCAACAGAAAGGGGTTTTGTTGGTACAAATTCAAATACTTGTGCCTGTATTTTTCCTGCCCATTGCGGCAATCCAATGATAGCACGCTTAATTCCTATCATATCCGCTGTCATTTGCACCAATTGTTTAAGCGTATATTCGTTCGCACCACATAAGTTATAACGTTGGTCATAAGTCTTTTTATCATCGATACTATCAGCCATCGCTTTAACCACGTCACCCACATAAATCGGCGCAAAACGACTATTTGAACTGGCTAAAGGCAACATCGGTGATAGTTTAAGCAAAGCAGCAAAGCGATTAAAGAAAGAGTCTTCAATACCGAAAATCACTGAAGGACGAAAACTAGTGACATTGATATCTTGAGCGGCATGAACGAAGTCTTCAGCCTCGCCTTTAGTTCGCAAATAATGACTTGTGCCTTTTTCAGCATCAGCATTGAGCGCACTCATATGTAAAAGACGGCTGATTTGGTTAGTTTGGCAAGCGGTCACAACATTTTCAGCTAAATTGACATGCGCTTTACGAAAGCCACTGCCATCACGCCCAGATTCGTTTAAAATCCCAACCAAGTTAACGACAGCATCACAACCTGAAACCGCTTCGTTTAGCGCGTTCTGATCGCCATAATCGATATTGATGAGTGTTGCATTGGGTAATACAGATAAATCTTGTTTGACTTCGCTATTGCGGCTGAGAATTCTGATTTGCCAGTTTTGTTTAGCTAATACGCTGGCAAGCTGCCTACCTACAAAACCTGTTCCACCAATAATCGCAATCGTGCGCATAACAACTCCTTAATAGGTACACTTTCTTGAAATGGTATGATGGCGGGTAGTATGACACAATTCAGGCGATTTGCGGGGCGAATTTATTGATAAACACACAGACATGAAAAAGCCCCGTAGGCCGACAGACTTACAGGGCGGTAAATTAAGAGGCATCCACCAGCTAATATAGCGTACGATTTGAACCGAATTGGTTCAGGTGGGTGACTTCGGAGCGGAACATCAGGCTTCCTAAAAATTAGGCTTGCACAACAGTTCTACCTGTTCAGTCCCCTGTGTTTAAATTTAGGTTCAATGATCTTGTCTAACTACACAGAGGGGATGCCTTAAACCAAAAGCACTTGTTACTTGGATATAAATCTATTCCTTTCTGTCCGATAATGCAAGCGATATTTTGTCTTGCAGCGATAAAAGTTCAGAATTTAGGTTTAACTGGTCTTTTTCGACCTCATTTTTATACTGAAAGTACTCGTGAATAATATTTAGCGCACTAACTACCACCATTCTTTCATTACTGACCACTTTGCCGCCGTCTTTGACTTCCTGTAATTTGCGATTTAAATAATTAGCAGAATCAACCAAGGTGGCACGTTCAGCTTCTGGGCAACCTAATACATAATCTTTACCCAAAATTTGTAATTTAACTTGAACATTATCACTCATGGTCAATTTCCATTGCTCTTAGACGACTAATCATCATTTCAATCTTGGTGCGGGCAATTCGGTTTTTTTCCAACAAAATGGCTTTATCTTCCGACAACTCGGTAACTTGTGCATGTAATGCTTGATTTTCTGTAGACAGCTCATCACAGTACTGAATAAGCTGTTCTACTTGAATTTTAAGAGAATGCAGGGTTGAGTTATCCATGACAATTAAATTTCGGTTGCTTCCTCTTCAAGCTCTTCTTCCAAAAAGTCTTCGTCTTCAAGGTCTTCGTCGTCTTCGAACAAGAACTCTTCATCAACTTCATCTTGAGGTGGGTTACCATCGTAAACTAAATATTCACGACGTTTTAAATACGCTTCGCGGATATAAGAATATTTATCAATCGCGGCCGTACCTAAAATGGATTCCATATCAATTAAATCAGCACGAATATCCAACAATTCTGCAGCATAAGACATATCAATAATATCGAATAATTCAGTTGCGCGTGACACGTTACTGGTTCGGCTATCTGCTAAATAGGTTCTCGCATCTGTGGAAAAGTCAACCACACGACCTGTTGCATCACGAATTGTAGAAGGGCCAACCCCCGGAATATATAAGTAAGGGCCTTGACCAACACCCCAAGCACCTAAGGTTTGTCCGAAATCTTCATAGTGCTTTTCTAATCCCCAATGGGTCGCAACATCAAAAATACCTAGCAATCCAACAGTTGTGTTAACTGCAAAACGGCCTGTATCTTGTGCAGCTTGCTTAAACTTGAGTTGCAAAAGATCATTAGCAATAACTGTAATTTCACCTAAGTTGCTAAAAAAGTTGCTAATTCCTTTATCAACAGGATCAGGGAGTGCTGCTTTATAAATTTCTGCTGCTGGCCTAACCACCATCATGTCTAAGTCATTACTAAGGTCGTACATGGCGCGGTTAAACTTCTCAAACGGGTCTTTCTTTTGTGCAATCCCACAAGCTGAGAGGAAAAAAGGTAAAATAAATAAAATAAGCGCAGTTCGATAAGCTTTTGGAATCATGAGCTGTATACTTCAATCCACCGAAATTTACATAGCATCATAAGGCATAATGCTATAGAAATCTACTATCATATATTGAAATACAAGGTTCTAAATTTAAAACCTTTGTTTGTCTACTAAATATGTGGTTTAACGAAAAAAAACTTGCACTTGACGAATACAGGTTTGACTTTTTGCTTGCTCACATAATTTGGTACTGAGTTTATGCGCTTCACTTATATCTTGCGCAATATTCATAGGCAGCACCACTTCCGCACTGATTTTTCCACCTAAGTAATGTAACGTCACATGCTCAATTTTATCAACTGCAATCATATCAATCCAACATTGTTTGAGTTGCTCAACTAATTGGTTTCGTGTTGGTAAATCAATCCGTACAGAATATTCTTCATCATTTTCAGGGTCAATATGTACCGTGACTTCTGATATTTCATCGAATTCATCAATTAAAGTTTGGCGTGCTGTTTCTGCAATTTGATGGCCTTCTGAAACAGAAATGCGTGGATTCACCAATAAATGCACATCAACCAAAGCATGTGAACCCATATAACGCGTACGTAACATGTGTAAAGTTCTTACCCCATCGATAGCTTTAATTTGATGCTCAATTTCAGCTACTTTTTCTGCATCCATGGCCGTATCAATGAGTTCTTGTAAGCCTTTCCACGCTAATTCCCAGCCTACATGTGCAATCATAAAACTCACACCAATCGCAGCCACCGCATCTAACCACATAAAACCTGCAAATGTACCCGCAATACCAAAAAACACCATGACTGAAGAAATCGCATCGGTTCGATGATGCCACGCATTGGCTTTGAGCATTGGCGAGCGTAATTTTTTTGCTGCTATGATTGTGTATTGGAACAAAGCTTCTTTAATCACAATCGATAAGAACGCAACCACAAGGCTTAATGTCGTGGGAATAAATAAATATTCTGCTTCCCACAAACGTTGTGCTGCATCAAATAACATCACGATAGCAACAAAAATTAAAATACCGCCGACAATCACAGCAGCTAATGTTTCAATTCGCCCATGTCCATAAGGATGTTTATCATCAGCCTGTTCTGTACTCCATTTTGCCGCAACCAATACAACCGCATCACTGATTAAATCAGATAAAGAATGAATACCATCCGCAATCAATGCTTGTGAGTTACCAAGCCAACCAAAAATTAACTTAATAAATGAAAGCAGTATATTGCCAATAACACCAATAAGAGTGACATTACGGATAACAAGATAGCGTTGCTCTGGAGATTGTTCTACAGACATATTTTTACGGGAAAACAATGGATGAAATAAGATAATACAGTTTAATTGACATTGCGTGTAAAAGTAAGTAGCCAATAAAATATTTAAGAGTATGATAAAAAGCCACTCTATTAAAAAGCATAATCGCTTGAAATTTTATGACTCCCGTTTTATTTAATATGGAACTTCTAACTAGAAATTTATCTATTTACCCATAGATAAGAAGGCATTTAAAACCTATTCAATTTAAGAATCTATTGAGCAATAATTGATAACTACACTCTGTTCATTGATAATTACTGATTGATAACAGATAATTGTCCATTTCACACAGGCATACAGAATAAAAAGCCCTATGTTAAACATCATTACGAAAATTTTTGGTAGCCGCAATGACCGCCTTATTAAGCGCATGTATAAAATTGTTGCGCAAATCAACGCACTAGAACCTGACATTTCAGCTTTAAGTGATGAAGACCTCAAAGCCAAAACTGTTGAGTTCCGTGAACGTTATGAAAAAGGTGAAACCTTAGATCAATTGCTACCAGAAGCCTTTGCTACAGTACGTGAGGCAAGTAAACGTACTTTAAATATGCGTCACTTTGATGTTCAGCTCATCGGTGGTATGGTGCTGCATCAAGGCAAAATTGCAGAAATGCGTACAGGTGAAGGTAAAACCCTGATGGCAACACTGCCTGCTTACCTCAATGCATTAACGGGTGATGGGGTGCACATTGTGACCGTAAACGAATACCTTGCTAAACGTGATGCGGAATGGATGGGGAATCTTTACAACTTTTTGGGACTGACGGTAGGTGTATCCATCCCAGGTATGGAACCTGCGGATAAACAACAAGCTTACGCAGCAGACATTACTTACGGTACGAACAACGAATTTGGCTTTGACTATCTACGCGATAATATGGCGTTTAGTGCTAAAGACCGTTTACAGCGCAAACAAAACTATGCGATTGTGGATGAGGTTGATTCGATTTTAATTGATGAAGCCAGAACTCCGCTTATTATTTCAGGTCCTACTAATGATACGTCTGAACTTTACAAGCAAGTTGACAAAATCATTCCAAGCTTAGTGCCTCAAGAGCGCGAGCCACATAAAGACGATGAAGAGGAAGTCCCTGGTGACTACTGGATGGATGAAAAGAATAAGCAAATCACCCTCAGCGATGAAGGCCACCTAAAAGTAGAAGAGTTTCTATTAAAAGAAGGCATTTTAAAAGAAGGTGAAAGTTTATACGACTCTGGCAACATTATTATTATTCATCATGTTAACGCATCTTTACGTGCTCATAAATTATTCCAACGTAATGTAGATTATATTGTGAAAGATGGCGAAATTGTCATCGTTGATGAATTCACAGGGCGTACCATGCCGGGGAGACGTTGGTCAGAAGGTTTACACCAAGCGGTTGAGGCAAAAGAAGGTGTGCCGATTCAGAATGAAAGTCAAACCCTTGCCTCAATTACATTCCAAAACTTGTTCCGTATGTACGATAAGCTTTCAGGTATGACAGGTACAGCGGATACAGAAGCGTATGAATTCCAAACTATTTACGATTTAGAAGTGACCGTGATCCCGACTCATCGTGCGATGGTTCGTGATGATATGTCAGATCGGGTTTATTTGACGTTAGATGAGAAGTTTAATGCGATTTTAGAAGATATTCGTGACTGTCAGCAACGCGGCCAACCTGTATTAGTCGGTACAGTGACAATTGAAACCTCTGAACATTTGTCTCAATTGCTAACTAATGCAGAGATTGAACATAAAGTGTTAAATGCAAAATTCCACAAGCAAGAAGCACAAATTGTATCACAAGCGGGTAGCCCAGGCTCTGTCACCATTGCGACCAATATGGCGGGTCGTGGTACAGATATTGTCCTTGGTGGTAGTGTGGATGCAGAAATTGCAGCATTAGGTGAAGACGCAACCGAAGAAGAAATCCAAACAACGCGTGATGAATGGGTTAAACGCCATGCTCAAGTATTAGAAGCGGGTGGCTTACATATTATCGGTACAGAACGCCATGAATCTCGTCGGATTGATAACCAATTGCGTGGACGTTCAGGCCGTCAGGGTGATCCCGGTTCTAGTCGCTTCTATTTGTCGCTTGAAGATAACTTAATGCGTATCTTTGGTTCTGAGCGTGTTGCGGGCTTAATGAAAAAATTAGGCATGGAACAAGGTGAAGTCATTGAACACCCTTGGGTGACTAAAGCAATTGAAAATGCGCAACGTAAAGTTGAAGGGCGTAACTTTGATATTCGTAAGCAATTACTTGAATATGATGATGTAGCCAACGACCAACGTAAGATTATTTATCAAGAACGTAATGATTTAATGGCATCTGATGATGTACAAGACTACATTCAAGACTTACGTTATGACGTGATGAATGAGGCCGTTGATGAGTTTGTACCACCACAAAGCCTAGAAGAAATGTGGGATGTGGATGGGCTAGAGAAAATGTTGGAAGATCGCTTTGCATTAAAAGCACCTGTTCGCCAATGGCTAGATGAAGATCACGAATTATATGAAGAAACCTTGCGTGAGAAAATCATCAAAACGGCTGAGGCTGAGCACGCTGATAAAGAAGCTAGAGTGGGCAATCCTCAGGTATTACGTGATTATGAAAAAGCGGTTACTCTGCAAGTATTGGATAATTTGTGGAAAGAGCATTTAGCTGCAATGGACTACTTACGTATGGGTATTCATTTGCGTGGCTTTGCACAGAAGAATCCGAAGCAAGAGTATAAACGTGAAGCATTTGAAATGTTTCAACATTTGTTGCGTCGTTATAAGCAAGAAGTGGTTGAAGACATTTCTAAAGTACAGGTTCAACGACAGGAAGAAGTGGATGCCATTGAAGCAGAACGCCGTCGCCATACGCCTGAAATGCAGTTTAGACATGCTCAAGTGGAAGGCTTGGCGAATGAGTACAGTGAACAACAGCAAGCGCAACAGGCAGATGCTGCACAGCAAGAAGCTGAACAAGCACGACAACAACCATTTGTACGTCATGGCAAGAAAATTGGCCGTAATGACCCTTGCCCTTGTGGTTCAGGTAAGAAATACAAACAATGCCATGGTAAGCTGAGCTAATATCTCAAGTTATGTGCTATAAGTCAGTTGTTTAGAATGCAAATGTCTAAGTAATTGGTTATTTTTTATCACTGTGTAATCTCAATTAATATTTTATTTTTTGTTTCCTAAGTCTATTAATTAAAGATGGCAAAGTACGACTAATATTTCGAAGTACTCATTAAATTACTAGGCTTGGAAAACAAAAGGTATTCAATATATAGTAAATCCATCTTTTTATATAAGCTTATTTATTTTATTCTTATACAGAATTTATTGCCTCCCATTGTCCAAGAATCATGGTTAGCCTCAGATTTTTTCATGTGTTTGATAATAAAAAGCTGAACCCAATTTACTCTCTTTAAAAACTTTACATAAGCATTTATTTGTATTTGACATTGGCAATAGAGCTAGCTAGTTTACATATTTAAAACAAATGATATGACTAATGCTTATAGTTCACACTCTATTGATGTTAATATAAGCTATAAGCAAGATATTTATAAATAGAATCAAGCTTACGCTTACAAAATAGGCTTTGTAGTAAATTTTTTAAATGATATCTTTGAAACAACTGAAAATAATTGCGAATGGTTTTAAATATAGAAACTATTAGCATAATGTGTATTAAAAATATAGAACAAATAGGTTAAAGTACTGTCGTTCACTGGCTTGTTTGATTGTCAGTTTATTCAGCCCCACTCATCTATTTTTAGGTTGTGATGAAAAAACAAATTATTTTATGTGTAGATGATGAACAAAGTATTCTGGAAAGCTTAAAAATAGAATTAATCCAATTACTAGATAATTCTTATTTGATTGAAACAGCTGAGGATGGCTCAGAAGCTTTGGAAATTATTGAAGAATTATTAAAAGATGGTTATGAAATACCGCTGGTTATTTCAGATTACATCATGCCCAATATGAAAGGGGATGAGCTATTAAGATATGTATACCAGTCAACGCCTAAAACACTGAGCATTATGCTAACGGGTCAAGCGGATACTCAAGCAATAGGCAATGCAATTAATCGTGGTAACTTATATCGGTATATTGCTAAACCTTGGGAGTCATTTGATTTTACGATGACAATCAAAGAAGCCTTATATAAATACAACCAAGACAGACAATTAGAAAAATTCTATACAGATTTAGAATATAAAATCCAAGAAAGAACTGAAGAACTAAAAATTAAAAATCAAAAACTGATTGACTTAGATAAAGAAAAAAATGAATTTCTCGGCATAGTCGTACATGATTTAAAAAATCCCTTATCTGCAATAGAAGGGCTTGCTAATTTAATTCGGATGTCACTAGAAAGTCGTGATATTAATATTAAAGAAGTACTGAATTATACAAAGCTTATTGAGACCAGTTCACACCAGATGTTTGAGCTAATTACTAATTTATTAGATGTCAATGCTATAGAATCAGGTGAATTTAATACCGATGTTCGGTTAGTGAATATCTTGCCCATTGTAGAAAAAGTCATCAATCAATATAAAATTCCCGCAGCAGAGAAAAATATTGAGTTAGAATTGCAAAATGTAGAATATGAGTTGATTGCCTATGTAGATGCAAATATGTTACAGCAGGTAGTCGATAACCTTGTATCAAATGCAGTTAAGTACTCCCCTTCGTATAAAAAAGTGTATATAAGAATTATTCAAATTAGTAGTTATATTCGCTGTGAAATACAAGACGAAGGCCCAGGTCTCAGTGAAGAGGAACAACAAAAGCTATTTCATAAGTTTGCACGCTTATCACCACAACCAACTGCGAATGAAAATTCGACTGGACTCGGCTTGTTTATTGCGAAAAAACTACTTGATATGATGGAAGGCAAAATCTGGTGTAATAGCCAAGAAGGTGCAGGTTCTACATTTATTATTGAAGTACCCAGCTTACCACTCACATAGTGCTTTTACAGTAGCTTACTTGTTGTTTGCACTTTGACTGTTTAATAATCAATCGTTTGTATTTACTTTATAGTTTAACCTAAATAATGAAAAAACAACCCATTTACCTAGGTGTTAATATCGACCATGTTGCGACCTTGCGTCAGGCACGTGGGACTCGTTATCCTGATCCTATCCAAGCAGCTATTGAGGCTGAGCAAGCAGGTGCGGACTTAATCACCCTACATTTACGTGAAGATCGTCGTCATATTCAAGAACGTGATGTATTAATGTTAAAAGACATTTTACAGACTCGTATGAATTTGGAAATGGCTGTTACTGAGGAAATGATTGCCTTTGCTGAAAAAGTACGCCCACATGATGTTTGCTTAGTACCTGAAAAACGTGAAGAATTAACAACAGAAGGTGGGTTAGATGTAGCGGGTCAACAAGAAAAAATCCAAGCAGCTTGTCAACGTTTAAGTCAAGCTGGTACTCAAGTATCACTCTTTATTGATCCTGATGAAGAGCAAATTGATGCAGCTGTGGCAGTTAAAGCACCTGTGGTTGAGATTCATACAGGCCGTTTTGCTGATACAGATGGCGATCAAGAAGAGTTAAATCGTATTGTTAAAGCGGCTGAATATGCTGCAAATAAAGGTTTACAAGTGAACGCAGGTCATGGTTTGCACTATCATAATGTGGCTGATATTGCGCGTATTCCCCAGTTTTGTGAGCTAAACATTGGTCATGCAATTGTTGCTCGTTCTGTTTTTATGGGCTTTAATCAAGCAGTAGCAGAAATGAAGCGTTTAATGGTTGAAGCACGTACATTAGCTTAAACTCAATACAGCTTGTTTAGGTAGTCTTTTTACAATATAAATGAAGTCTAGTGCATATATTCTTAGGCTTGTTTGTAAGATTTTTTCTACAAAAGCTTGATAATTATACTAATCAGGCTACCTATTTGCTTTTACATAACATTTGGTTATTTCTTCTGTGTAATAAATTGTGTGGCAAATGAAGTTGATAACAATTTATCTATTTTTTTGAATAAGCTGGCTTGAGTAGGTGGTTTCTTTTCAAATTCATCACATCCTGCAGCAAATGCTCTCTCTTGATCTTGTTGTGAATAATTCTTAGTGACAACTAAAATAGGGATATGTTTGGTTTTTTCAGATGCCCTAATTCTTTTTATTGCCTCCCAACCATCCATGACAGGCATACGCAAATCCATTAGGATAATATCAGGCTTTTCAGTATGTGCGAGTTCGATGGCTTCTTGACCATTTTCTGCATAGGTGACTTCAAAACCTACACGCGTTAAGAAATGATAGACAATATATATACTATGTGAACATAGGGCATCATCAACATGTAAAGCTTTCAGTGTCATAGATTTCCCCTTCGATTAATAAATAGCTGATATGGGATAAAAATAGTTCCTATAAAACAATAGAAAATAGCATTTATAAAAACCTGAAAAATGATTTTTTTTGATTGAAGATCAATATAACCCCTTTTCTTATCAACTACATAATGTAATGAAACTCAATGACAGGTTGTATTATATTGTGCGCTTATCCAGTTACCAACAAAATCATTTTGAATACGATACATATTTGCTCTAAAACTCAGTGGAAATTGAAATTCGGTTGCTAACTGTCCTGTGACTGCCTCCCTACACGTATCTTTGATTGCAACTTGTTCACTAAAGTGATTATTTAACGCCAATAGACCACCGCTTACATTTTCAGCTGGCGAGTCAATTTGCACATGACCATCAATCCCTAACTGTGATGAAGCTGAAACTAAACTCAATGGGGTTTTAATAAACTGGTCAGCCACAATCCGAATATTGCCCCCTTGGCCTTGATAAGCTTGTGCAATTAACTTCGCATTGTTCATCACTAAAAATTGTGAGTCAGCCAATGTTAAACCGCCACCGTTACCCAAACCTTCTTTCACGCTGGAAGAAATTTGGCTTTGATTGAGATAAACTAACCTATCAATATCCAGTGTCATTGCACCACCACCGCCACTAATGGCTTCTGTAGTTATCATACTGTTTTGAGTTAAGCGTAATTGCTGTGCATTGATCTTAATTGTCCCCGCATCACCCCCTCTTGCTTGATGTAACCATTGACCATGAGCATATAAATAATATTCAGGTCGCCCTGTTTCTGGTGCTAAAACATGTACTAAATCTCCATCAACTGCAGTAATATGTTGCAATTCAATATCATTTTGCACAGTTTTATTATCAGGCTGTAAAGCGATCCAATCTTGACCTGTATAAATTTGCTCTGTATTCCCCATTGTGACTTGATCGCCTATTTTAGCCAAACTCAACGCTTTCATTTCTAAAGTAGTATTAACCGTATGATAATTTCGTGAAGGAATCCATTGCTGATTTGCATAAATAAAACGTTGCGCTTCACCTTGTACATCATCTAAAGTCGCAATCGGGTAATTATTCAGGTAGACTTGCAACGAGGTGTTTTGTTCTAAATCTTGCAACTCTGATAACTGATTAATTGAAAATCGATTCACTTTAACTAAGCGTGCAAAAATACGTGCATCATCTGGAAAAGGTAACTCAACAAAAATGAAATCACCTGCCCTGCCATCACCCATATCTTTGACATGAATTCTATCCCCTTGCTCAAATGGAATATCTTCATATGGGAAATAAGCACGTCCATTAATTCGATTTAAACTTTCTGCTGTATCGACTGTATAATTGGCATCGGTTTTAAAAGCCGCCCAAGTGGCTAAACTCTTTTCATTTTCAAAATAATAGCGTGTATAAATCAAGCTAGCAGGTTGTCCATTACCATCATCTTGCACTGTAATTACATCACCTTCCGTAAATTCATAACGTTCGCTTAATTGTTGTAAGGCATCCATATTGGCCACTGTATCTACAGGCTGTTGAATCCGTACTAAATTTTCTCCTGTATTGATATAGTTTGCCTGCTTACCATTACCAATATTTTGCACTTCAACTTCATCCCCTTGGGCTAACAATGCACTATCACGTTCTGCTGTATTAGCGAATTGATAGGAGTTATTAAATAAGCTTTCAGAGGCAATTTGAGCACGATCATCCATATCTAATTGCACCACATTAAGTTCAATATTACCTGCATCATGGCCACCATGGCTGGTAGTAGAAATAGTGCCACCTTGTTGTAGGCGTAATTTGGGTACATTGATGCTGATTTTGCCTGCTGCACCTGCATGTAAGGATTGTGATTCTGAATTGGCGTAAATACCACTGGTAGATTGGTTATAATTGGTTGGAACAGTATATTCATCTAAATAAATAATCTGGGTGCTGGATGGTGGTTTTAATTCAATATGTGATGCATCGCCAATAATATTGATTGCATCCGTTACATCAACTTGGATGTCACCACCCTGTGATTGATTAAGTGTTGTTGTCGAAAGCTGTGCACCATCACGTAAACTTAAGCTATTTGCGGTTAAATAAATCGAGCCACCTTGCTCTGCATCACCAACAGTACGAGAATAAATGCCTGATGCAAACCCATTTTCATTTTCACCAAACGGATTTACCCCTTGAATATCAATGTTTTCTTGTACTTCAACTGTAATACTTCCTCCTTTTCCTGCTTGTAATCCAACCCCTGCCAAACTACTTACACTGATATATCCCCCATCTCGCATAATTAATTGTCGTGCCTTAATATTAATATTGCCACTATCCCCTCCTTTCATCCCTGTTAACCGAGGTTCAGAATTAGAAACAATAGCACTAGAAATACCACCACCAATTTCCCATGCTTCAGTGAGTGAGAGCGTATCTGCTGCATCTATTTTAACCATGCCTGAGTTGCCCGCACCATAAGCAACAACACTGATAAATCCGCCTTCTTGTAATACAACATTAGGTGCGTCAATTAGTACATTACCTGTATCACCATGACTGCCATAATAGCCCATATTATAAATAGCCCCACCTTTTTTTAGTGCAACAAGTTCTTGAGCTTGCAAGTCAATGTTTCCCCCATTTCTAGTGCCTGCAGTACCCGTGACCAATTCTGCTCCATGATCGATAATAATTTGATCTGCAAATAAGTGTATATCTCCACCTTCGCCATTACCATCTGCCCCTGTGTAAAAATAAGCATCATTGTCAACAGTAACTGTTTTAGCATAGGCAATCACATCACCGCTACGCCCTGCATCTTCTCGTTGGCTATCTGTACTGAGTAAGGTACTAGTTGCTACACCAACTTTTTTATTACGTCCACCTGTAAACAGGACACTATTATCTGCATTTAAAACGACACTGCCTGCATCACCATGTCCTTTGGTCGTGGTAAAAATAGCGGCACCATTGCTAAATAAAATATCTTGAGCTTGCAATATGACATCGCCACCATAAGACCCATCATTTTCATCAATCCCAACAGTTGAATAAAAACGTACAGGATAACCTTCTGCATCTAAGCCAGTCGCATGAATGAGTTCATTGGCTGTTAAGCGAATATCCACACCTAAGCTATTATTGATTGCATCAGTAGTGATATGTGCAGCATTTAGAATAGAGATATTGTTTGCATCAATGCTAAGTTGGGTTTTTTCTATACGTTGACTACGTTCAATGGCTAATGTGCTGTTATCAAGTGTGAATTGTTGAGCTTGAATATGTAAGTTGCCAGAGCTTTTCAATTTGGCTTGTTGACTGATGTGAATATCACCAGCAATGATTGAGAAGTCTTTGTCAAGTGGAGTGCTCAGTTGGCTATTTGTAAACGAAATCGCTGCGGGGACATTTGTTAAGAAACCAAAATGTTCTACAGGTGCAATACTTAGTGTGTCTCGCTCGGGAAAACGGGCATGAAATTCACCACCATCAGCAAGTGTTACATAATCAGCAGTGGAAGCGTGGAAAGAGCCTTGTAAATCTAGTTGTGCATGTGCTCCAAATATGATGCCATAGGGGTTTAATAAATAGAAATTTGCATCTGGAATATTTGAGCGAATAGTGCCATTAATAAAACTGGCTTCACCACCGACTACACGAGAAATGATGTTTTGAATCTGGTTAGAACCAGAAAATTGGGCAATTTCCCCCTGATTTAAGTTAAAACGATCAAAGCTATGAAATAAATTACTACCAATAGTTTGTCCTAAGTCTTGTGAAATATTGTATAGCCCATTGTTTATTGATAAGGGTTGGTTATTCACTGATATTTCTGCTTGTGCAATGTTGGTCAAGCACACAAGTAGGTATAGAAATACTCGCATTTCATTTCCTTATTAGATATGTTGCACCCATAAATCTAACAATCTAAATTTAAATTCTATAATTTAGCATACAGCAATATTATGATTTAGCTTTTTGCTGTTTATCAAGTGTGGAAATGAACAGTCATCTAATGATGTTAGCATTTTAGAAAACTATTTGACGTTCTTGTAATTATCAAGAGGAGAATACTGATTACCATTTGGTATAAACTTACTTAAACCAATTCGTGAATTGATTGATAACCAGTATTGGTATTACCTATTATAAAGCTTTAACTATTATCAAGTCTTATTTGGCAGAGAATGAAACACTGATTTTGCCATACGCCGTGAAGAATGATGAATCCAACGTAATTTTTCTAAAATATCAACCTCTAAGCTATAGGTTTCTGGCCGATTAGCGGCTTGGGCGGTTAGCCTTTGGGCTTGATGCAAAGTCGCTTCCTCAATCAAATAATTGAGCGTTTCTTTAGAATTTAAGACTTGTTGGGCTTTATCAACATCTTTTTCAATCACAGCTTCCATCGCAAGCTGAAAAACTTTAGCCACTTCAGAATGTACTTGCATAAATAAATCCTGAGTCTCTTGGCTAATTTCAATGCCATGTTTAATGCGTTGCTTGCCCAAATAGACGAGATTGGTTTCAATAACATCACCAATGCTTTCTAAACTATTGGTTGCTTCTAATAAGCTAGATAACTCACTGGATTCTTGTTGATTCAGCGAGCGTTTATTCATCTCACCTAAATAATGCACAATATATTTATACAAAATATCGACTTCATTATCCATTTTGGCAATGGTTTTTAAAGAACGTTTATTACCATGCAAAACCATCGGCATACTGGCAACTAACATATTATCAACTGATGTACTCATACGTTGTAATTCACGGCGCGTCGCAGCTAATGCCATCGGCGTATTTTCTAATAACAAAGTATCCAAATGTTTGGGTTTAATTTTAGGTTTTTTATGTGTGGGCTTATTCGGTACTAACCAGTAAACCAATAAAGCAAAATGGCGGGTAAAACCAATGAAAATTAAAGTATTGGCGATATTAAATATTGTATTCGCGTTCGCAATTTGACGAGGGGCTTCTACGGCTAGCTTTTCAGTGCCACTAAGTCCAACGGCAACAGGTGAAATATAAGCAACAAATTGGGCAAAATGATCGATGAATCCAATCCATAACAATACGCCACATACATTAAATAATATATGCACCACTGCTGCTCTCACGGCTTCACGCGGTTTTCCAATTGCGGCTAATAAGGCTGTGACACAAGTTCCAATGTTCGCGCCAAAGGTTAACGCAATCCCTGCAGGTAAGGTTACAAAACCTTGACTGGCCATCACAATAATAATGCCTGTTGTGGCCGAAGAAGACTGTACTAATGCAGTAAATATTGCAGCAACCGCAATGCCTAATAATGGGTTTTCCATATTGACCATGAGTTGCAAGAAAGGCTCATAATTTTGTAATGGCTTCATTGCACTGCCCATCACAGACATGCCAAAAAAGATCAACCCTAAGCCCATCAAGATATTGCCATAATAGGTTACACGTTTGTGTTGAGCGAAAAATTGGAGAGCAAAACCCATTGCAATCATAAGTAAAGCATATTTCGTCACTTTAAATGCAACAATTTGCGCAGTCACGGTTGTACCAATATTCGCCCCCATAATGACACCAATCGCTTGACTCAAGGACATAATATTGGTTGCAACAAAGCCAACCACTAACACAGTTGTGACAGAAGACGATTGAATAACTGCGGTAACAAATGCCCCTGTGATTGCACCAAAAAAACGATTACTGGTTAAATGGGCGAGAATAGTCTGTAAGCGTTCTCCAGCCACGGCTTTTAAGCCATTAGCCATCATTTCCATACCAAATAGAAATAAAGCAAGCCCGCCAAACAAACCCATCGCCATTTCACCCCAAGGCATCGATGAGGTATCAACTTCGCCTGCAACAGCGGCACTGATACCACCCGTTAGCGCAAGGCTTAAGATAATGAATATAGGTATATTAATAGGGAGTAAAGAATGAGGGGAACGTATTAACATGAATAACCTCGCTTAGTTTTAGTTATGTTGACTGGAAAAAATCCAATCGTTAGCGTTTCTATCATTTATGTTTTTTGCTTCGGCAATTTTCAGAAATGAGACATTATGCGGCTTTTGAATTACCTGAAGGCTTGATGGTTTTATTTAGTATTTTCAAGTGTTGGTCAATTACAGAATGCGTGGACATTAAATTTAAGACATTATCAATGATCTACTTATATCAAACTCCTCTATGACTAAGCATGATGTATTTATCAATGGTATGGATTTCGAGATTATAGAAGTGTGGCAATTTTTTGAAAGAATCACACCAAATAGCAATGACTGATGTGATTCAATAAAAACAATACTAGCTGTTTTGTTGTTGTGCGAAATAATCGCGGGTCAATTTGAAGATTACAGGACTTAGCAATACTAATGCAATTAAGTTAGGCAGTGCCATCAATGCATTCAGTGTATCGGCCAATAGCCAGACAAAGTCTAACTTCATCATAGCCCCAATTGGGATTGCTAATACCCATAAAAGACGGAATGGGATGATTGCATGAACACCAAATAGATATTGCACACATTTTTCACCATAGAAACTCCAACCCAACATTGTCGTAAATGCAAATAACACCAAGCCAAATGTCACAATATATCCGCCTAAATCAGGTAACGCTTGTTCAAATGCCATTGATGATAAACTTGCGCCGCTCACATCGCCCGTCCAAGCCCCAGAAACTAAAATCACCAAACCTGTAATTGTACAAATGATAATGGTATCAATGAATGTGCCCAACATTGCAATCAGACCTTGACGTACAGGGCTATCTGTTTGAGCCGCAGCATGAGCAATTGGAGCACTACCTAAACCCGCTTCGTTAGAAAACACACCACGTGCTACACCAAAACGAATCGCCATCCAAACTGCCGCACCCGCAAAACCACCTTCAGCCGCTGCAGGCGTAAATGCATAGGTAAAGACTAAGCTTAAGGCATCAGGAATTTTATTCGCATTAAGGATTAAGATTGCAATACCACCTATCACATACAAAATCGCCATAGTTGGGACTAATTTACCTGCAACTTCTGCAATCCAGCGAATACCACCGATTAATACCAAGCCCACAAGAATAGCCATGACAAAACCTGTGATTTTTGGATCGACCTCAAAATTGCTTTGTAATACGTCAGCGACAGAGTTAGCTTGTACCATGTTACCGATACCAAAACCCGCAAATGCACCGAAGAAAGCAAATAAACTACCTAACCAAATCCATTCACTACCTAGGCCATTTTTGATGTAATACATAGGCCCACCGATATGATTCTTATTCTCGTCAACTTCACGATAATGTACCGCACAAACCGCTTCTGAGTATTTGGTTGCCATACCGACTAACGCTGTGCACCACATCCAAAATAATGCACCAGGCCCCCCTAAATAAATCGCGGTTGCAACACCTGCAATATTACCTGTACCAATGGTTGCAGAAAGTGAGGTCATGAGTGCGTTAAATGGGCTAATGTCACCCGCACCATTTTGTTGTCGTCCTTGCCAAAGTAAAGAAAAACCGTAGCCCAGTTTGCGCATTGGCATAAACATCAAACCAATAGTCAGAAACAGGCCAACACCGAGAATCAGCATCAACATAGGTGGCCCCCATGCGATACTATTTACCTTTCCGACAATCTCTGTGATAAATTCCATGCACTCACTCCTTTTTACAATGGCACACAATAAACGGAATATTAACTATAACGATATGCGCAAAATAACACAATGAGAATAAGTTATTATCTGGGTAAGATTACAAATTCAAATTAATTGTAAGAATATGAAAAATAGAAATAAATTAAGTTGCTGCCTTTTCTGATTGGATCATTATAACCGCCACAAAACGATATTTTCGGGGATATTATCTTGTGGTAAACCGCCTTTAATATCCATCACCAAACAGCGTTTTTCATCTAGTAATTGTTGCAACCATGGCCAGCCTTTTTGTACATAATCTTGGTGAGCAACGGCTAAAATCACGCATTGGGCTTTTTGTAACTGTGGTTCGGG
This sequence comes from Candidatus Albibeggiatoa sp. nov. NOAA, assembly GCA_025800385.1. Lineage (GTDB taxonomy): Bacteria > Pseudomonadota > Gammaproteobacteria > Beggiatoales > Beggiatoaceae > Albibeggiatoa. Next base: position 322,101 of record JAOXRS010000120.1, on the reverse strand, counting down.
GCATAAGGTTAAGCCGTATTCTTGCTGCACTTGTTGTGGTTCAACCCAAGGGTCATGGATTTGAATAGTCATACCATGTTGTTGCAGCACGTTAACAATATCAACCACGCGTGTGTTGCGTAAATCAGCCACATTTTCTTTAAATGCTAAACCTAGAATCGTCACTGTCGTTTCTTGTAATAAGCAACCGATTCGAGTGAGATGCTCAACGACCTGCTGACCAATAAATGCACCCATACCATCATTGACTTGGCGGCTGGCGGGAATCACATGAGGTGTATAACCGACTTGTTCCGCTTTGTGTTTTAAGTAATAGGGATCGACACCGATGCAGTGCCCACCGACTAACCCCGGAGTGAAAGGTAAGAAGTTCCATTTTGTGCCTGCAGCTTGTAATACATCATGTGTATCAATTTGTAAGCGATTAAAAATCATAGCCAATTCATTGATGAGGGCAATATTGACATCACGTTGAATATTTTCAATTACTTTAGAAGCTTCGGCGACTTTGATACTGGATGCGCGATGCACCCCTGCTTGAACCACTGAGCCATATACTTGCGCAATAATGTCTAACGCGTCATCGTCCAAGCCTGAAACCACTTTAATAATATTTTCAAATCGATGCTGAGTGTCACCAGGGTTAATTCGTTCGGGGGAATAGCCCACTTTAAAATCTTGTCCACACTGTAATCCCGATGTTCGTTCCAGCACAGGAATGCATACTTCTTCGGTTGCACCGGGATAAACCGTGGATTCATACACCACAATATCACCTTTTTTTAAATGCTTTCCAACCGTTTTAGATGCTTTTAATACAGGCAATAAATCAGGGGTTTTCGTATCATCAACGGGCGTGGGCACAGCAATAATATGGAAGTCGGCTTGTGCAAGTTTTTCAGGATCAGTTGTAAAGCAAATTTGGGTATTTTCCCAGTCGGCTGTGGTTAATTCTTGAGTTGCGTCATGTTGTTCATTCAATTCAGCAATACGTTGTGCATTGACATCGAAACCAATCACCTTATTTTGTTTTGCAAATGCCATCGCCACAGGCAAACCAACATAGCCAAGGCCAATCACTGAAATTTTACGTTGATGTGTCATAAATCCACTTTACATATATTTAGTTATCGAATACTTTGTATTGTTGTAACATCATTTCGCCAAAAGAGCGATATCGCACATATTCACCATCTCCACTATAAACCGCCCACGCTTCCCATTCTCCATCTTCAAATACAACTTGTGGATTCAGTGCATACCAAACAACGCGATCTTCACTTTCACCAATAATAATCGCAGTTGATAAATGACTATTTGGTACAAGTGGCGGCGGGTGGTTGTCATAATCGAAGTAATGTCTTTTAGGGATAATGTTGAATACATCTTCTAGCGTTTCATAATCTGGGTCATCCATATGTGTGATAATGATTTCAAATTGTTCAGGATCATGCTTTGGGAATAAATTGACTTGGTGAATAGGCAATATAATCTCACAAGGTTGAACAAGCCAACCATTACTATGCTTTAGAAAGTCCCGATAAGAAGGTGGAAAGGTTAGATTAAGCCTATGCTCAGCTTGTTGAATATTGTGTTCTGATGCTGGATAAAATTGTAAATTGATAAATTCTGGTTTTGGAATAGCCCCACCAGTAAAAGCTTGGATTGTCTGCACTTGAACATCTTGAATATGAATGCCATTTTCTGAGCTTGCTAGATTTTCACCTATTTCCCAACGGCTAACTATTCTTTTATCACAGATGTATTCTTCCCAAGGTACTGTAGTTGACCATTTTGGCAAAAGCGTTGCCCAATCAACTGGATGTGCTGCTTTTCTCGGTATTTCACCTATGTAATTAATAATGTCTGTACCTATTTTTATACTCATAAATCCAAAACCATAAGTCATTATAAAAGCGATGAAAAATACCAGTAATTGTTTAGTAATTAGCTTGCCATCCATGCGCATAAGTACGTCCAGATATTTCGTCCAATGTATTATCTATTTAGCTCTGGCTTAGCATAACATAAATCACAAACCCAAAATTCAAACAACAATATAAGGTATTTATTGATTTTTTTACTATGGCAACCACTATTAAAGACAAGGTATTTTTAAATAGATTATCTGAATTTCAAACAAGGTCAAACCAGCTTATTCAAGTGGTAGCGAGAATCATATATCAGCCATTTAAAATCTAAAAATTGACCTAATCCATTCATTATCCATGCAATTTTAATTAATACGTTCTTACCACTTCTATAAGGTCTTGTACTGTTCAAATCAGTTTGATTCAATCGCAACCATTATAAATTCACTTTGCGTGCATCAAGAGACATTGACCAATACTAGTGCGACTTTCGGCCTTAAAAGTGCTATAAATTAACATAATAGTTAAACTCCAAAAAGGTACACCCAATGCACTATTTGACCAAAATATTGCTGACAATCAGTAGTCTTTCCCTGCTATTGCTATATACAACCACCAGTCATGCTAACTCTGCTCCACGATTACTTCCCATTCTCGATGAGGTTGTTGTACTTGGCCAAGCCGTTGTTGTGCAACCTAAAGCCGTTGATATAGATAGAGACCCTTTACAGTTCAAATTACGTTATACCCCACCCAGCGCAGTGATTAATAGCCAAACAGGCCTATTCTCATGGCGACCTTCAGCAGTGGGTACATTTAAAATTGCAATCACAGTGGAAGAAACCAATCATGGTGATGACAATCTTTCAGCTCAGCAAGTATTCAATGTCACTGTGATAAGCAGAAAGTTGGTTGAGTTTGGTTTATCGCAATTAGACATTGAAAAATTAGACAGTGAGACAGTTAAAGATTTACCAGATGAATTGTTTTCAATTTTTGATGACTTAGATATACAAAAACTACCACCTGAAACCTTTGAGGCTCTTTCTCCTGAGCAGTTCGCGCAATTTACTGCCAGTGCAATCTGTGGCATTACTGAAGCTCAATTCAGTTTGCTACCTTTTGAACATTTAGGTTATTTAAATGCACAAAGTATCACGGGTTTTACACCGCAAATTATTCGCATGTTTAACCCCAATCATTTGAAAATCATCAATGACAATGAAATTCGTCGCATTCCTTCCCGTACCGTTGCTAATATTTTAACCAATTTAGACACACAGCAAGTATTACCACAAGATATAGAGCATTTGCTGCCTGTGAATTGGAAAATTGATCGGATCACAGGTAAATTATCTGCACCAGCAGGGGCTTCTTTAACATTCAGAGCATTGAATCTTGATAGAAATATTTCTGCTCAAACTCAACTCCCTTATGATATTCCTGATTTAAACACCCATCTTGCTTTAGGTGGTGATACAGATGACAGCGTATTAAGTGATTTAAATGAATTGTTGGCTCAAAATCAATTGTCTCATTTGCAATTATCTCAAAATAAAGGCGGTGTGGTTTCTGCTAAAGGTTTGCAAAATGGCGAAGAAATTGAGTACGCCATGATGCCTGATCCAAGACGTATTATCCAAAAAGCTAATGATGATAAAGCAGGTTTAAATATTAGTGGAAATAATAGTTTAGAATTGGTTACAAGCCAAAAACAAGCTTTCTCTATGCTGCCTGCACCAAAAAGCTTGGCTGCTTTAGAGCAATTGGTGGGTGAAAAAGGCTCGATTAAAGTTGATAAAAATGGAGAGGTATTATTACGTTATTTTGATGAAGACACACAAAGCTATCGCCGTAGTTTTGTTATGTTTGATTACATTGTGCAAAAATCACCTAATCGCCGCAGTCAGAGAGGACGAATTGAATTGCCCCCGCGTCGTAATGATCGGTTGTTAAGAGAAATTAGGGAAGGGCGAGTTGTATATAATGATGGCAGCACACAAAATATTTATCCAACGGTTTTATATCCAGAAGTTTTAATTGGTTTATTGTATGCGGTATCTGGTATGGAGTTGGTGACTTATAATATTGATGGCAGCTTCGCAATCAATTTATCTAGTGCAAACTATGTGCTATTGCCTTTAGATGGTTTTACCAGTCAAACACTGGATGCTGATGAAGTGGTTAACCCAAGCATTCATTTACAATCTGAAAACATCCTCACGTATATAGTGCAAAGCGATACACAACTATTAACCTTTAGTTTATTAATTAGTGTTTAAAAATGGCGCGTGCTATTTGCAGATACATTAGATAGTCACTTCTGTTTTATATATTAGGGCTGGCAGTCCTTGTTTTTAGAAAACACGGATATTTACAATACAGCACAATTGCCAGTCCTGAAAATATAACTTTGAAGCGAGAATCTACTTATAGCCTAATTTTTAGGCAATCTAACCCTGTTTAAAACTTGAAAAATGTAAGAGAAAGCCTAAACAAGCACTTGCTATAACCGTGAGTAAGCTTGCTAATAGTCCAAATAGATAAAACGAGAAAACAATGATGTTTTATATTAAACTGTTCTTTTTATCGCTAAAAATATAAATATGCTTAAAATTGGAATTTGTGGCGGCCATCGGACGGGCAAAACGACACTAGCACGTGATACAGCACAACAGCTTGACCTTAACTTTGTCCAAACCAGTACCAGTGCGGTTTTTCAACAACATGGTTTAGACCCTGCCACACCTATGGATTTTACCACTCGCTTGTGGATTCAAGATAAGATTATTCTTGCTGCACAAGAGATTTGGCAACAGCAACAAACCGCTTTCATCACAGATCGAACCCCGATTGATTTCATGGCATACACATTGGGTGATATTCAGGGCAAAACTGAAGTTGAATTTGAAAACTTAGAAAATTACTTAAATCAATGTTTTGAGTTGACGAATAGCACTTTTCAACACTTATTCATCTTACAACCAGCAATCCCTTTGGTATATGAAACGGGTAAAGCTGCATTGAATAAAGCCTATATCGAGCACTTAAATACCGTGGTATTAGGGTTGTGTCATGATGAGCGCTTACATATTCCTGTCTCAGTGATTCCGCGCCAAGTCATGGATTTACAACAACGTATTGACTGGATAAAAGCCGCATTATGAAACGGGTTGCAATCGTGGTTTTGAACTGGCAAACATGGCAGGCCACTTTAGCTTGTTTGGACTCGTTGCGACAATTAGAAACCATATTTTCTATCACACTCGTTATTTGTGATAACCATTCAGAGAATCAATCACTTGAGGAAATCAGCGACTGGATAAAACAACATTATTCTGATAATCAATACAAAATTCACTCAAAACCTAATTTTATTAAACAAGTCCATCTTGATTGTGTTTTGATTCAAACAGGTGAGAACTTAGGTTTTGCAGGTGGAATGAATGTCGGGATACGTTATGTTTTACAGCAAGAAACGTATGACTATATTTGGTTGCTAAATAATGATACACAAGTTGCTGCTAATGCTTTAGATAAACTCTATCAATGTGCACAACAAGAAAAAACTGGTTTAATTGGCAGTACGATTTTAGAAACGGATCAGCCTGAAATTGTACAATGTGCAGGTGGTTGTCGTTATTACCCTTGGGTGACGGTATTTAAAAATGTCTATGCGGGGCAAACGTTGCAACAACTCCCATCTTTGCCGACTCCAAAATTAGATTATATTTACGGAGCATCTCTATTTTTCCCTGTTTCTGTTATAAAACAAGTTGGCTTATTGAATGAAGAATATTTCTTATTTTATGAAGAGTTAGATTATTGTCAGCGTTTAAAACAAGCGGGTTATCGCATTGCATGGTGTCGGGACAGTTTCGTTTATCATCAAGGCAGTGCCAGCATTGGTCAAGTGAAACAAAATATTCGCGCTAAATTACAAAAAGCCAATTATTATGAAAATCTCAGCACATTGAAATATACCGCTAACTTTTACCCCTTGCGCTTACCAATTGTGATGTTATTGCGATTTAGCCTAAAAGCCTTGGTATTGCTGTTGAGAAGAGATTTTGATTTATTGCCTGCTTTATTTAAAGCATACAAAGATTTTCTGTATTTAAAGCTATTTAAAAAAGGCTAGTTTGTAGGATTGTCAGTTTTATCAATCACTCACAATCCTTATCAAACATTTACCACTGAGCCGCTAATTTTTTCAGCACATCAATCGTAATATAATCTGCATCCCCGACATCGCCTGCAATCACTTCCATTGGCGCATCAGGTTCACCCAAATTCGTTAGCACAATATCCGCGCCTGTGAAATCCTCGTGATTGGTGTAACCACTGACCGTTATCACCGTGGGCAAATCCACACCTTTGGCTGATTTCAAACCATTAATCGAATCTTCAAACGCAATACATTGATTGGCTGGCAACTCCAAACCATCCAAGGCTAATTGATACACATCAGGCGCAGGCTTTTTCTGTTTAACCATGTCGCCCGCTGCCACCACTTTAAACCAGCTCATGGCTTCTGGGTCTAAATTATGCGCTAATAAGGCCTCGATATTTTTGGGGCTGGTGGTTGTTGAAATGGCTAAAGTCAAACCTGCTTCCCGTGCTTCCTTAAATAAACGGGCAATACCAGGGCGCAACGGCACATTTTCATTGACCATAATGTCATAGTAACGTGCGGTTTTATCCTTGTGCAACTCAGCGATAAAGCTATCCAAGTCATCAATATTATCAGGCACTTTGCCGCCAAAATCGTTGATGTAATAACGGATTCGTTCTTTACCACCTGTGACTTTTAATAAATCACCATACAATGCCTCAGACCAATACCAATCTAAACCAAATTGCTTAAATGTGGCATTGAATGCAACGCGGTGTGCATCACGTTCGGTTTCTGCTAATGTACCATCAACATCAAAAATCAATGCTTTAAGTTCTGCCATCCTATATTCCTAAAGTGGGTTTGTTATTGTTAGAGCCGCCATTATAGCCAATTGTTGAGCAATTCAGTATGCTAAAAAATGTAATCATTTTGATAAAATTAACTTATAGATCAAAATAATAGAAAAACTGGCTGTTCCATAGAAATGATGGCACAATCAGCTCCGCACTCACTTCAACCAACAAGGATCATTCAATGAAAGTTGCACTTTTAGGCACAGGATTGCTCGGCGCGGCGATGGTGAAACGTTTTCATGTGCAGAATGTGGATATTACGGCATGGAATCGTAGCCAAGATAAACTAAAGCCATTGCAAGAGGCGGGGATCAAAACCACGGAAACGGCATTAGAAGCGATTGAACAAACTAATGTGATTATCTTAATGCTGACCGATATGCAGGCAATTCAAACCGTATTATTAGAATCAGAACCCGTCAAAACTGCACTCAAAAATAAAACCATTATCCAAATGGGTACGATTGCCCCACAGCAAAGCCGAGAACTCGCCCAAGCTTTAGCGCAACTTGATACGGATTATTTAGAAGCCCCTGTACTAGGCAGTATTCCGAATGTGAATGCAGGCAAATTGGTTTCCATCGTTGGTAGCTCAGAAGCACAATATGAACAATTTAAACCGTTATTAAGTGAGTTAGGTTCTCAAGTACATTATGTTGGCGAAGTAGGTAGTGCCGCAACAGTGAAGCTGGCTTTCAATCATTTCATTGCTTCGTTGGCGACCACGTTTGGTTTAAGTTTAGCGATGGTCAAAGCGAATGGATTGGATGTGGAGCAGTTCATGGGCATTTTGCGAGACAGTGCGTTGTATGCACCGACTTATGATAAAAAGCTCAATAATATGTTAGAACGACAATTTGATAATCCGAACTTTCCAACGTCGCATATGTTGAAAGATATTAATTTATTTTTGGATGAAACGCAGAAACTTGCTTTAAACGGTGCAGCAACGGAAGGGGTGAGAGATATTTTACAACAAGCGGTTGAGATGGGCTTTGGTGAGCACGATTACTCAGCATTATTTCAAGCCATTTCACCAGAAAAATCATAAGTTATATACAAAGAAAAACCAGACATTTTGTATTTAGTTCAATGATGTCTGGCTCTCTGTTTTTTAAGCTGGGCTTTGTAACAACTGAGGCAATTGAGCAAACGAATCAATCACACTGTCTGGATTCGCTTCTCGAATATCAATACCATGGTTATAACCATAAGTCACACAGATCACCGCGCCAAATTCCGCATTACGCGCCGCTTTCACATCAGTCATTGAATCACCAATCATTAATGCTTTACTCGGTGTAATTGAAAAGTGCGCAGCACTATGTAATAAAGGCATGGGGTCAGGTTTTTTCTTAGGCAAGCTATCACCGCTTACAACCAATTCAAATTCTCCTAAGATACCTAGTTTGTCTAATAGTGGTGTGGTGAATTGTTGGGCTTTATTAGTGATACAGGCAACCGTAAAACCTTCTTGCTTCAACCAACCTAAGCCATCTTGAACACCATCATACAATTGACTGTGGCGGCCATTGCATTCTGCATAGCTACCTTTGAAAATCTGCAAACCTTGCTCAAATAATTCTGCTTCTGGCTCTTCATCCATATCATCAGTCAGCGCACGTTTTACCAACTTTTCGATACCGTTACCAACCCATTGGCGTACTTTTGTCTCACCATGTTGTGGCATTTCTAACGCCATCATCATGTGATCTACCGCAAAAGCTAAATCGGGTACACTGTCAACTAATGTACCATCTAAATCAATTAATACTAAATTTGGATTAAAAGTTGTCATTATGCACCTGCTTTAGCCAATTCAGCCCGCATTTGATCGATAGTTGCTTTGTAGTCGTCCGTACCAAAAATCGCAGAACCTGCCACAAACGTATCCGCGCCTGCTTCAGCAATTTCACGAATATTATTAATTTTGACACCGCCATCGATTTCTAAACGAATATCGCGACCACTTTCATCAATCATTTTACGTGCTTGACGTAATTTATCTAACGCAGCAGGGATAAAGCTCTGACCACCAAATCCAGGATTCACAGACATGATAAGCACCATATCCACTTTGTCCATCACATATTCTAAGTGGCTCAATGGTGTGGCTGGATTAAACACCAAACCTGATTTACAACCATTGTCGTGAATCAATTGTAATGTACGATCAATATGTTCCGAGCCTTCAGGATGGAAGGTAATGTAAGTCGCGCCCGCTTTAGCAAAGTCAGGAATAATGCGATCAACAGGTTTTACCATCAAATGCACATCAATATCCGCAGTCACGCCATGTTTACGCAATGCACTACAGACCAAAGGGCCAATTGTTAAGTTAGGCACATAGTGATTATCCATCACATCAAAATGCACAATATCTGCACCGCTTGCCAACACATTGTCGACTTCTTCACCTAAACGTGCAAAGTCAGCGGATAAAATAGACGGGGCAATTAAAAAATCTGCCATGATCTTTTCCTCTCTTGGTAAGTTGTTTGATTATTATGTTTATTCGAAGTGTTTTTTAATGGGTATTTAAAGATAAGTCAAGCCAATTTATTATATGTTTTTTTATCTAAGCTTTAGTAAATGTTATATTTTTTGTTTGCAAACAGTGAACTAGGCTAGCATTTTGGTTTTTTAGAATATATAAAAATATTTCTATACTTATATAGCAAAATATTATTGTTTTCATAACAGTAAGCTGTTAGATAAGTGCAAGTAGCAATATAAGTTAAATATGAAAACTATCACAGAATTCAGATTGTTGAATGTTCCCAAAAGGTATTTGCAGATAAATAAAATTTATAAATACAATATAGAGAATATAATATTGAATATCTTAAATAAACAAAGGCTATGCTGATGTCTGGTAGTTGTTGTGATATTGAAGTCAAAACCCAAGCAGAGAAAAAACTGCTCATTACTTTGTTGTCGATTAATGCGACGATGTTTGTTTTAGAACTCACCGTTGGTATTATCAGTGAATCAACGGCTTTGATTGCGGACTCTTTAGATATGTTTGGAGATGCCATGGTCTATGCAGTGGGGTTGTATGCCGTTGGCAAAAGCTTAGAGACTAAAGCCAAAGCCGCTTATTTAAATGGTATTTTACAAATTATACTAGGTACGAGTGTACTACTAGATGTCATGCGCCGTTTGGTATTTGGCAGCGAGCCAGATTCACTATTGATGGTGGTTTTAGGTGTTGTGGCATTAACTGCAAACTTAATCTGCTTTGCTTTACTTATGAAACACCGACAAGGTGAGATTCACTTGCGTTCAACATGGATCTGTACCCGTAATGATGTGATTGCAAATGTGGGCGTGCTTATCGCAGCGGGATTAGTGGCTGTTTATCATTCTCCATTGCCTGATTTAATCATTGCTTTCCTCATTGCAGGTGTCGTGTTGTACGGTGGCATACAAATTTTACGTGAAGCCAAACAAAGTACGAAACCAAGTACATCATGTTGTGGCTCATGCTAAATTGGGATTGAGAACCCGCTTGTAGCTGATGTGGAATATATATTTAACATATTGAAAATGAAAGAATAAGATGTTTCAATTTTCTGAGCCACTGTTTTTATAATCATTATAATCAATTGTTTTATAAAACTATTTCAATTCCACATCAAGCATTAGATATAAGCAAGAAATTATGCTTTTAACCCATTGTTTTATAGAAAATAAATGGATTTATAGAACAGTAAAATATCGCTCATCATCTAAAAACAGCAAATATCATTTAGACGAATCGTATATTTTGATTTACAATTGATAGTTTTAACCCAACTGCGATGGCTTATGATGACGTTTACAATTCATAGTTTAGAACTAGGCCCAATGGATAACTTCATACATATCGTTGAAGACCATAACTCTAAACAGATGGCTATTGTAGACCCCGCATGGGACGTGGACGGTATTCAAGCTTTTGCCCAAAAAAAAGGCTGTACAATCACCGATATTTTGCTGACCCATACACATGCTGACCATATCAATGCAATGCAGCCATTGGTTGAACAGTTCACCCCAAAGATTCATATTTCACCAGCAGAAGCCTCTTATTGGCAACAACCTTACGGTAATTTAGAGCTACATCAAGACGGTGATGTACTTAAATTAGGTGATACAGATATTAAAGTCATCCACACACCGGGGCACACACCGGGATCAACGTGCTATTGGCTAGATCATCATGTGATTACGGGCGATACACTATTTGTATATGGCTGTGGACGTTGTGATTTACGTGGTGGCGATCCAAAACAGATGTATCACAGCTTACACAAGCTCGTCGACATATTACCACCTGAAACCATGATTCATCCTGGGCATTATTATTCAGTCAAACCGACCAATACTATGGCGGAAGAAGTCATAGGCAATCCGTTTTTACACTGCGAAAATGAAGATGCATTTGTTACTTATCGTATGGTGACGCACGACCAAGTACGCACATCGCCTTACGATGCTGTACCAAAACATTAAGCTATGATGGCGCAATCTATCTGAGCAGAAAAATATAACGCTCGTCGACTGCGCTAGCTATTCAGTTTTAAATCCTTGATAATACTATCTATCAAAAAATACACACCTCTGGCTAAGGGTATTGTGTCACCCGTTTGTTTATAGGACAAATCGTGACACACTCATAAAAATAACTGGGATCACCCAGCATAAGGCTAGTCAGCCATACCACTAAAAAATAATTAGCGAGGAGGAACAATGAGTCGCCCCGGCGTTTTAGTTGTTGAAGACGATTTATTACTAAATCACTTACTAGTTGAAAATTTACAAAAAATTGGCTACGAAGCTGAAGGGGTTGGTACGTTAAATGAAGCCCGCCGCACTTTAGCACAATCAGAATTTTCCTTATTGTTATTGGATGCACACCTACCCGATGGCACAGGCATGGAGTTATTGGAAAAAAATAACTTGCCGCCTGTAGTGTTTCTCACTGCATATGGGTCTATACGCGAAGCCGTGTCTGCGATGAAAGCAGGAGCAGCGGAATATTTAGTCAAACCCATCAATTTAGATGAGTTGGAAGTGACCATTTCGCGCGTGCTTGAAACCCAAGCCATGAAGCAAGATTATCAATTCTGTAAATCACAAGTCCAAAAGAAACGACATAGTAAAGTCATTGTCGGCCAAAGCCCCGCGATTGAAAAAGTCCATGATTTAATTCGTGCGGTCGCGCCAACAGATATGAGTGTGCTGGTGCAAGGTGAAAGTGGCTCGGGTAAAGAGTTGGTGGCGGCAGAGATTCATAAACAAAGTGATCGCGCCAATCGCAATTACGTCGCTCTGGACTGCTGTTCGCTGCAAGAAAAGCTATTTGAGTCGGAATTATTTGGTCATGAAAAAGGCTCATTCACTGGAGCAGATCGCCAGAAAAAAGGCTTAATTGAAGCGGCTGATGGCGGCACATTATTTTTAGATGAAATTGGTGAAATTGAACCCCCAATTCAAGCTAAGCTATTAAGAGTATTAGAAACAGGTCGTTTTAGACGTTTAGGTGGTACGAAAGATTTAAGCTCTGATGTGCGGATTGTGGCGGCAACCAACTGTAATCTGGAAAAAATGAGTGAAGATGGTACTTTTCGGCTAGATTTGTATTATCGGCTCAGTGCGTTCGTGGTCACGATTCCGCCATTACGCGAACGCCGTGACGATATTCCTGAGTTAGTGAATCACTTCCTGCATAATCACAGTTTTTCGCGTCGAATTAATAAACAATTTACCAGTACGGCTATGAAAGAGCTGATTGCTTATCATTGGCCGGGGAACGTGCGCGAACTCAAAAATGTAGTGGAACGCTCAATTATTTTATCAGGCGATAAACCTGACATTCGCCCAGAGCATTTAACCTTTTCCAATATTCGTAATCATCGTAGCATTGGTTTTCAATTACATTTCGATCATGAACCGACATTGGAAGAAATCGAGCATGATTATCTTAAAGTCTTACTAAACAAATACTCAGGACATCGTTTAAAAGTTGCGGAGGCTTTGGGTGTTAGTGAGAGAAATACTTATCGTTTGCTCAAAAAACATGCTTTATCCTGACTTGTTTCAAATGTATGGCAAACAGGTAAAAATACAATGAATGTAGCTCTTGCAGGAATAAATAAGTTAAGGTTTAATGGGTTTATGATTATTTACTGGAATTGAACCTATGGTTACTTTAAGGCAGCATACCCAATCTTTGTTTATTTATTCCGCGCTATTATCTGCTTTAAGTTTGAGTGTTGAAGCAAGACAATTAAGAGAAGTCCCTGATGATGTTATCCATTGTGATGCGGCGTGCATACAAGTGGCCTACCCTTACGCGCTGATGAGTCGAGATGTGTATGACAACCATGCTACCTATGACCAACAAGGCTGGAGTCGTGGTTTAAATCCGATTGTGTTTGATTTTCAAAATAATGATGCACTGTTTTTTGATGATGCGACATGGACAATCCAAGATGACGATGGCTTGCATATGGGTTTATACGTCAACAGTGAACAGCATCAAGCCTTATTAGCCATACGTGGCACAGAGTTTGACAGTTTAGATGATTTAATTACTGATGTTCAGCAACTGTTTGGGGCGATTCCTGAACAATACGAAAATGCGCTAGCAGCAACTGCAGAAATGCTACCTTATATTGAACAAGCAGGCTACTCGCTGAGTGTCACAGGTCATTCATTGGGTGGTGGTGTGGCACAATATATAGCCAATTCATTCAGTTTGCCCGCGATTACATTTAATACTGCCCCTATTTCTGACAGAGTTGAAACCGATTCTTTTGCCCGCCAATATCCTGAAGGCGTTCCAAACAATGCACCTTTGCCATCTGTTTACAATTTAGTATTCCGTAAGCAAGGTGGTTGGTGGTCTGGCTATGACATTATTGCTAATTCTTACAGTGGTGCAGATTCTGGGGGATTGTTGGGTACATCATTCTCTTTAGTGACGGAAGACGGTGTCGGATTTTTAGAGCTACATAGCCTTGATAAAATGCTTGAAGAAATGCGGCGACAAGCTGAGCTATAACCTGATTTTTAAGAAGATAAAACCATGCGTCAAATTGTACTGGATACTGAAACCACAGGTTTAGAGCCTAAAGAAGGGCATAAAATTATTGAAATTGGTTGTGTTGAAGTCATTAACCGCCGAATGACAGACAGTCATTTTCATCAATATTTACAACCTGATAGAAAAATTGACGAGGAAGCAATTCAAGTCCACGGTATCACCAATGAAATGCTGAAAGACAAGCCACGTTTTGTTGACATCGTGCATGAGTTTATGGATTTCATTCAGGGGGCTGAGTTGTTAATTCACAATGCGCCGTTTGACGTGGGTTTTATCAATTATGAATTGCAATTACTCAACCAAAATTGGCAGCCTTTAGAAGATTATTGCACCATCACAGATACGTTACGGATGGCACGAAAACGTTACCCAGGGCAAAAAAATAACTTGGATGCGTTGTGCAAACGTCTGGACATTGATAATTCTAAACGAGAACTGCATGGGGCGTTGCTGGATTCGCAAATTTTAGCAGATGTCTATTTGGCGATGACGGGCGGTCAAGTCAGCTTGTTGGGTAATGATGATACAGGTTTGATGGCAGAAGCTGACCAAATTCGTCGAGTGAATATTGAAGCAGGTCAATTGCCTTTGGTCACAGCCACTGAAGAAGAATTAAACTTACATCAACAATATTTAGATCGATTAGATAAAGCGGTTGGCGACCCTTGTTTGTGGCGTAGTTTAGAAACGGGTCATACAGCTTAATAGACTTGTTTTACCTAATCAAGCAAGGGGTTAGAGAGATAGAAGTTCCAAAGCCCAGCACAGACACCGAGCATGAGATCATATAAATCAATAGTATGGGTTCTAAGTTGATTAAAAAGCACTCTGTAGCGTTTCATGCCACCAATAGCGTGTTCTACAAATATTCTGTTGCTTGCTCTATTTTTATTGTCATTTTTCTGGTTTTCAGTTAACTCAGTATTTTTATGACGTTTGTTAGGTAAAGAGAGCTTCTTAGTTTTGTAATCCTTAGCAAATCCAATAAAGCCTAAATCAACGAGAATATGCTGTTTGTCAAACCAATCTATCTTAGGGTCAAACAGTTTTTTAAAGAGACCGTAGTCATGATGTTTTCCACTATAACTTGGACTCAGGTATTTTATAAACTTTCCTTTAGCTGCTATTATCATAGTCTTGAACGTATGACATTTTTTTTACCAGAGTAATGGGCTTTTTGCCTATATTTATCTTTGGGACGTTGCATTGGTTGTTCAGTTGCGTCTACTAATAACTCCTCTATGCCTTTAAATAACTGCTCAAACTCCTCCTTACTTCCTATTTGACGTGCTGGTATGTATCCATCTAAAGCATGAGCTAATACCTTTAAACCCATTTCTTGGTTTTTCTTTGCATTTGAAGCATTCATTCCACTTACTATACCTAATAAATCATAGGTTAACCCCGCTTTTAAGCTAAACAACGTGAAATATAACAACTCCTCTTCTGTTTTTATCACAAATTCCAGCCGCTTCTCTGCTGCTTGTTTTTCTTCTATGCTTTTATTGTGTATCTCTTTATACGAGTTAATAAATAATGCTAACAGCTTATTAAAACGAGTTTTATCCATCCCTGTAGCTGATCGCCATTTTCTCTCTGTTGTGAGTTCTTCTATCTTTAACTTCATCTGACCAAACCTCACTTTTTAGGTTTTTTGCTCTCTTATTATTTGCAATTTATACCTTTGTTTTACTCAGTACAACTCTAATATGGTCAATTTAGTTTTAGATATTAGGACTGGCAGTCCTCATTTTTGGAAAGCATTGATATTTGTAACACAGCAGGATTGCCAATCTCGAAAATATAATATTTAAGAAAAAGTCTACTATAGTGCGGTGATTTTTAAGACATGAAAGCACTTGCTAATACTTATATTAATCATCTTTACTTAAATTCAGCCTAGATGCTCCATGCTATGATTTAAAACTTATCACTATCGATTTTAAACCAATAACCCCTCATTTTATCTCTTTATATTGCGCTTTAGTATTTTGGCTTAATCAAGTATCCTATGCTGCTTTTTGTGAGAAAACCTAGGCTATTGGAGACCGTAATGAGCGATTTACAGCAAATTATCGAACAAGCTTTTGAGAATCGTGCAGATTTAACCCCGCGCCGTGTCAGTGTTGAAATCAGAGAAGCTGTGCAAGAAACGTTAGATTTACTCGATCAAGGCGCATTGCGTGTTGCTGAGAAAAAACAAGGCCAATGGGTTGTTAATGAATGGTTGAAAAAAGCCGTTTTACTTTCTTTCAAAATTACCGATAACGACTTTATCAAAGGTGGCTTCACTAATTATTACGATAAGGTAGCATCAAAATTCTCTGACATGAGTACACGGGAATTCGCAGAAAAAGGCGTGCGTGTTGTGCCTCCTGCTGCTGCCCGTAAAGGCTCTTATATTGCACCAGGTGTGGTGTTAATGCCTTCTTACGTCAATATTGGTGCATATGTTGACAGCGGCACAATGGTAGATACATGGGCAACGGTTGGCTCGTGTGCACAAATCGGTAAAAATGTGCATCTTTCTGGTGGTGTAGGTATCGGTGGTGTATTAGAGCCATTGCAAGCTTCTCCAACTATTATTGAAGACAATTGCTTTATCGGTGCGCGTTCTGAAATTGTAGAAGGTGTAATTGTCGGTGAAGGTTCTGTGATTTCTATGGGCGTTTACATCGGTCAAAGTACCCGTATTTATAACCGTGAAACAGGTGAAATCAGTTACGGCGTTGTACCTCCGGGTTCTGTTGTAGTTTCTGGTAACTTGCCTTCTGATGATGGCAAATACAGCTTATATTGCGCGGTTATCGTTAAACAAGTAGACGAGAAAACGCGCGGTAAAGTCGGCTTAAATGAATTATTACGTGATATTTAATTGATCGCTTAATATTCGTCTGAACTGGTCGCCCTGTCTAAATTTATAGAAGGGTTACCAGTAATGCTTTATCTATCCAAATGACTGTTGTTCCAATCAAAAAATCGAAAATATCATGACCCTTGGCCCTTTAATGATAGACCTTGAAGGTCTGACCCTCACCACAGAAGAACAGCAATTATTAAAACACCCATTGATTGGTGGCGTGATTTTATTTTCTCGCAATTATGAATCACCGCAACAACTTATTGAATTAACCCGCCAAATTTCCGAAATCCGTCAACCACCTTTGTTGATTTCTGTCGATCATGAAGGGGGACGCGTGCAACGTTTTCGAGACCAATTCAGCGCAATACCTGCAATGGCACAATTGGGCAAACATTATGAGCACTCGCCTCGACAAGCTATACAATGGACAGAGCAAATAGCGTGGTTATTAGCGATTGAATTACGAGCAGCAGGTGTGGATTTTAGTTTTACTCCCGTTTTAGATATTAATACTTTAGATGCTGCGGGCAATAGTTTAAGCAAAGTGATTGGCGATAGAGCGTTTCATTCAGACCCTCAGGTTATCGTGCCGTTAGCGCAAGCTTTGATTAAAGGTTTGAAAAAGGCAGGCATGGGTTCAGTTGGGAAACATTTTCCAGGACATGGCTCAGTTGAAGCCGATTCACATCATGAAATTCCGATTGATAAACGCACTTTTAAGCAAATTCAAACTGATCTATATCCATTTAAACGTTTGATTCAATCAGGTTTAACCGCGATTATGCCCGCTCATGTGATTTATGAACAAATAGATCAGCAACCTGCAGGTTTTTCACAATATTGGATGCAAACCGTGTTACGACAACATTTACGGTTTCAAGGTGTGATTTTTAGTGATGATTTATGTATGGCTGGGGCGTGTGTGATTGCAGATATTTCGACACGGGTACGTCATGCGCTACAAGCAGGCTGCGATATGGTGTTGATTTGTAATGACCGCCCCACTGTTTTACAAGCCATTGACCAATGTGCCGATTTAAATTTATCACCTGTGTCTCAAGCTCGATTGATTCGTTTACGTGGCAAAGGAGATATTGAGTGGCATGAATTGACAAAAAATTATCGTTGGCGACAAGCGCAAAAAGTCTGTCAGCAATTACAAGATATAGAATATTAAAAAATTGTGTCTAGCCAAGTTTTCCAAACAAGCTTTACATGAATAAATTGCTAGCCAAATCAGCTAAAGTTGAGTTATCTTTGCTTATTGCTATAATTTAAATGACTCGGTTCACTATTTAATCTCAAAGTCTGGTCAAGATTTTGCGTTGATAGATTGAACGCCTTTCACTGCTTATGAGTCACACTCATGTATGAAAACTTTCTGGCCATTATCGCATCGCTATTATTCCATGCCGTTTTAGCTTTAGCATTACTGTTAAATCTGAAGCAGCAGCCCGCTGTTGAAACCACACAATATGAAGTCATTGATGCGGTTGCCATTGATGAGTCTAAATTACTCGCCAAACTCGGTTCAACCAAAGCCGTTGCACTGCAAGAAGAGTTACAAGCACAATGGGCAGAACAACAACGTTTAGCTGCGATTCGCTATGCAGAACTGAAAAAAGAAGAACAACGCTTAGAAAAAATTCGTTTAGAACAAGAAAAAGCCAAGGAACTGGAACGCCTTAAACAATTAGAACTAGAGCGACAACGTTTAGAACAACAGCGTCAGCAGGAAAAACAACGATTGGCAAAATTACGTCAACAACAGGCCGAGCTTAAAGAACAGGCTAGAAAAGCCGAAGAAAAACGCAAACGCCTAGAACAAGAAAGAAAGAGACAGCAAGAAGCCAAGCGCAAAGCGGAAGCAAAAAGGAAAGCAGAGGAAAAACGTAAAGCGGCTGAAAAACTGCGTAAGGAAAAAGAACGTCAGGCCAAAATTGCGAAACAAAAAGAATTAGAACGCCAGCAAGCTGCTAAAAGACAAGCTGAACTCGAACGTAAACGCAAAGAAGCGGCTAAAAAAGCCGAAATTGAACGTCAAAAACAAGCTGCACGCCAACGCCAAGCGGCAAGAGAAGCTGAAATAAAGCGTCAACTAGATGCCAAACGTAAGGCCGCGCAAGATCAAAGAGTTGCTCGTATTATCGGCATTATTCGCCAACGTGTACAACAAAATTGGCAGCGTCCCGCTCATACATCATTAGATTTAACATGTCGTATTTTGGTTAAACTCACCCCAGATGGTGCAGTCACACATGCACGGGTTGCAGCAAGTAGTGGTCATGCGGCATTTGATAGTTCAGCAGTTAGTGCAGTTTATAAAGCCTCTCCGCTGCCTATTCCTAAAGATTTATATGATCGCTTCAAAAGCTTCACTTTCACCTTCAGACCTCAATAACTATGCAAAACTGGATATTTTTATTACTTATTTGTTTTACTTCTTCCGTTTCTGCCACCTTAAATATTGATATTGTCGGTGGTAATACAGGCGGCCAACCCATTGCCATTGTGCCTTTTGCCAATCAAACAGGTTCAAAATTACCGCAAAATGTACCCAAAATCATTGCAGCAAATTTACACCGTACAGGTCGCTTTGCTGTGATGCCTGTCAATCAATTACCCGAACAGCCTAGCCAAATCGGTCAAGTTAATTTCCCTACATGGCAACAAATTGCAATGCCGCATTTCGTAATTGGGAGTATTTCAGGCAACAGTGCAACAGGATTTACCGTGCGTTTTCAATTATTGGATACGTTCGGCACTAAATCATTGATCGGTTATAGTTATCAAGCCAATGTCCAAACTTTGCGACAAGTTGCACATAAAATCAGTGATGTGATCTATGAAACCTTAACAGGTGAAAAAGGTATTTTTAGCACGCGTGTGATTTATGTGACGGTACAGGGTCGAGGTGAGAGTAAGCAATATCAACTTAATGTTGCCGATGCGGATGGGCAAAATCCACGTATCATGCTGAAGTCTTCCGAGCCGATTTTCTCGCCCACATGGTCACCTGATGCGACTCGAGTGGCTTATGTCTCAATGGAAAACAAACGTACCGCGGTTTATATCCAAAATATTCGCTCAGGTAAACGTCAATTATTATCCAATTATAAAGGTATCAATTCTGCGCCTGCATGGTCACCAGATGGGGGGCGCATTGCATTATCTTTATCTAAAGATGGTAACCCAGAAATTTATATTATTAATTTAGCTGGCCGTAGTTTGACCCGCATCACCAATAATCCTGCGATTGATACAGAACCTGAATGGTCTCCAGATGGTAAGTCTTTAGTGTTTACTTCGGATCGTAGTGGTGCGCCACAGATTTATCATGTGTCAGCTTATGGTGGTAAAGCGCAGCGAGTGACTTACATCGGTCGCTATAATGCTCGAGCACGGTTTTCACCTGATGGTCAAAAGTTGGCTTTATTGCATAACAATGGTAAAGGCTATCAAATCGCGTTATTACATTTACCCAGTGGCCAAGTCAATGCCCTTACCCGCACTACATTAGATGAGTCCCCAAGCTTTGCACCCAATGGCAGCATGATTTTATATGCAACAGGTTCTGAATTAGCCGCCGTTTCTGTCGATGGAAAAGTACAACAACGATTGGCTGTCGCAGCAGGACGTGAAGTACGAGAACCCGCATGGTCACCGCTTAAATAAGATTAGGGTTTTAGCAGCTTTGCATAGTATCAAGATTGCTAGAACCGATATACTTAAACAAAGACAAAAGAATCAGATTGATAGGAAATGATAGATTTGAAGGTATGAATATAAAGGGGAGTAATAAGTTGCCGTTAGAATATTGGCAACAATTTACAATGGCCTTAAAACGCAACAAGGAAATAAAACACCCATACTGTTACTACTTTTATTTTACTTCCTACTGCGTTCAGGCAAGCCATTAAGCTGCAGCTTGTGCTGGAACCACGCTTACAAATTTACGGTTTTTAGGGCCTTTAGTTTCAAAAATAACTGTGCCGTTCGCTTTTGCAAATAAAGTATCGTCTTTACCGATGCCTACATTTGTTCCTGGGTGGAAACGCGTGCCACGTTGACGAACAAGAATGTTACCAGAAAGTACTTCTTGACCACCGAAACGTTTAACACCTAGTCGTTTAGACTCAGAATCGCGACCGTTACGACTACTACCGCCAGCTTTCTTATGTGCCATGAGTAATTCCTTATTAAGCTTGAATACCAGTAATTTTAACTTCAGTTAAATATTGACGATGACCCATTTGTTTACGATGGTGCTTACGTCTTCTGAATTTAATGATTTTCACTTTCTTGCCACGAATTTGACCTTCAACAGTTGCTGTTACTTTCGTGCCTTCAAGAACTGGCGCACCTACTTTAGTGTTTTCGCCATCAGTAATCATCAATACTTCATTGAAATCAACTGTGTCGCCTTCGTTTGCTTCAAGCTTTTCAATTTGGAGTACATCGCCTTCAGCAACTTTATATTGCTTGCCCCCTGTTTTAATAACAGCATACATGTTGAGCTTCTCCACACTGACTCATTTAAAATGAAACGAGCAATTCTATTCAATTTTTAGGAGAAAGACAAGTGTTTAAAAGCCTGTTTTCGATAAAAATCTTGATTCAGTATTTGCACC
Organism: Candidatus Albibeggiatoa sp. nov. NOAA; assembly: GCA_025800385.1. Classification (GTDB taxonomy): domain Bacteria; phylum Pseudomonadota; class Gammaproteobacteria; order Beggiatoales; family Beggiatoaceae; genus Albibeggiatoa. Next base: position 300,672 of record JAOXRS010000120.1, on the reverse strand, counting down.
GATGCTTAATTTCATGGTAAAACAGTGATATTTTCTATTTACTTGATTTCAGTATCAATACATGCTGCCTTTAATATGAAAAAATCTAAAAAGCTGAAAGCGACAAAAAAAAGGTCAACACATAAGCAACGCTTAGCTGCAATGGCAACCGAAGTACAAGAGAGTGCTGGCCTACATGCGATTTCCAGCCAAGCTGTAGGCTATAAGACAAAATTATCAGATTTATTGCTGGAATATGCAAAACCACTCACAGAGATGATTTTTGCATCAGAATTATCTGAAATAGAAAAAGATAGCGCGGCTCAAGAAGCATTAGAACAAGTGGCTTTTTTTTGGAATTTAGCCTTTTTGCCTTACGAAGAGGCTAGCAAAAAACTATTTAGCGCAGTAGTCAGCCCATTTAATACATATGGCTTATCAATGGAGCAGACGATTTTACATAAAAGAAAAGTCAAACCCGTATTTGATATGATGTATGAACGCAAGCAAAGCCTCTTTTCTGATGATCCACGCTTTGTTGTGAAAACGGATATTCATTGCCAAGCCCTTAATATCAGCTTCAATGTTGCTTCACTAGATATTAATGAGCATCCATATTTACCTGAAATTTTTGACCAGAAACCGCAATAAGAATGAATTACCACGCTTTTTTTCAGCTCATGCAGCAAGCAGGCTTAAGCCAATGGCTAGACACATTACAGCCTCAAGTCGAGTCCGCTTTAAATCCTACACGTCATGGGCACTTACCTGAATGGCTTAATATTTTAGCGGCTTTGCCTCAGTTAAATGCCAGTTCGATTGATTTCAATACCGATACGATACGAGTTGGTGAAACGCAAGATTGTGATACTAAAACCCGTGAACAGTTAACAGCTTTATTGAAAAAACTGCATCCATGGCGCAAAGGCCCTTACCAAGTTCATGATATTTTTATTGATACAGAATGGCGTTCGGATTGGAAGTGGCAGCGAGTTCAACCACATCTTGCTGATTTAACTGATCGTGTTGTATTAGATGTTGGTTGTGGTAGTGGCTATCATTGTTGGCGGATGTTGGGAGCAGGAGCAAAATTGGTGGTTGGCATTGATCCTACTTTGTTAAGCATTGTGCAATTTCAAGCTATTCAGCACTTTACAGGTCAGCACCCTGTTGCCGTATTGCCGATAGGTATTGAGCATGTCCCGCCACAACTGCAAAAATTCGACAGCGTGTTTTCAATGGGGGTTTTATATCATCGTCGTTCCCCAATCGATCATTTACTCGAATTACGAGGTTGTTTACGACAAGGTGGCGAATTGATTTTAGAAACCTTAGTGGTTGATGGTGAGCTAGGCTATTCGCTTGTACCTAAAGGGCGTTATGCCAATATGCGTAATGTATGGTTTATTCCATCTTGTCTTACGTTAGAATCTTGGTTGCAACGTTGTGGGTTTGGTAATGTGCGTCTAGTCGATGAAAATATTACCAGTATTAAAGAGCAACGGACAACAGAATGGATGACATTAAATTCATTGCAAGATTTTCTTGATCCAGACAATCCCGCATTAAGTATTGAAGGTTATCCCGCACCAAAACGGGCTATTTTTATTGCTGAGCGTATTTGATTTGCGCAATAGGTTATTCTCAAATTAAATTTGATTAATCAAAGTATTAGAAAACAGTTCGCTCAATATATTGCAAGGGTATTTTATCTATTTCCATGACACACTTTGAATTAAGTACAAAAATGTAACATGTTATACTGCATTATATTTTTACATTTTATGCTACGAGATTCATGGATAAATTACCCATTAAAACCACGCTTGTCATTACCGCCCTCGCGATCTTCGCCTATTTTGGTTATACCTTATGGGTAGGCTGGGAGGAAACATTAGATGCTGTATTACGTTTAGGTCTGATTGGTTGGTTAATCGTTTTAGCTTTATCTTTAGTCAATTATGGGCTGCGTTTTGTACGTTGGCAGTGGTATTTAACAACAACACCCCACCAAAATCTGACCGTTACACAAAGCTTTCGTTATTATTTAATTGGTTTCGCATTTACGACGACTCCCGGTAAAGTTGGTGAAATGGTACGTTCCGTATTTTTATATACGCATAATGTATCGTTTCCACAAAGCATTTCTATGTATTTTATTGAACGCCTATCTGACTTATTAACCATGGTGTTATTGTCAGCTTTAGTACTCAGTCAATTTACCAGTTATGCAAAGTGGCTGATTCCACCGATCTTAGTCGCGATTATCATTTTAACTGTGTTGCAACGTCCACGATTATTACAAGCCATCCAAACCATCTTGCATCAATATTTACCCGAGAAACTTGACCAATTAGCCAATAAAATTTTTGAACTACTGTCTCATGCTAGTGGATTGTTAACCTTTAAGTTTTTATATGGAGGCTTGGCATTAAGCTTAGTTGCATGGGGAGCGGAAGGCATTGGATTTTATTTGATTCTGCAATATTTAGGAGTAGAGATTAACCCTATGCTAGCAATTGGTATTTATGCGATGAGTATTATTATTGGTGCAGCGTCCTTTATGCCGGGGGGACTGGGAGGAACTGAAGCCGCAATGTTGATTTTCTTAGTCAGCCTTGGTGTTTCTCAAGAAATCGCATTAGCTGCAACCTTAATCTGTCGGTTTGCTACTTTGTGGTTTGCAGTCATTTTAGGTGCGCTTGCAATGATCGGATTAAATACGCAGCCGTTGACACAAACTCAGGAATGTTAAGATAAGACACAAAAAGTGATTAGGGCAAGAATACTGAGTATTTTTAAAATGCTAAGTTAATGACAATTTTAATATTCAACAAAGTTCTATATAAATAGCAGGCTCTCACTATCATCAATGAAAGCCTGCCTATTAGTTACACAAACTACTCAGCGACGGTATAAATATACTGCGCTAAGCCATCTGCATAAATCACTTGGTAATCGGATGTACCATCTTGATTTATATCACCAACAGGACTGAATTGAATCCCGCCACTAGGATCGACACCTGCTTGTTGCACATTCATATCGAATACGCCTGTAAACGTAAATGCACCTGTGTCGACAATGACTTGTCCATTATTGTTAAACGTCACACTTTCTGTATCCGCATTCACCAAGAAGCTAGATAAAGCCTCAGGTTGATAAGCTGCAGGATAAGCGAATTGCTGCCGTTTTACTCCTAGCTCATCACGGAATACCCAGCGCAAAGTATTACCAATATTGGTTAAGCCCAACGGTGTTGTATCTGTGAGGTTGAGTACATTAGACAAAGTCGCAGGGCGTACAATAATCAGCTGTGTCTCACTAATTGTTGCACTAATATTGCCCGCCACACCCAATTGTGGAATCACAGATTGTGCATTGAATAAAGTTGTCATTGCCGCATTAAAAGCCACATCATCTTGGAATGCAGGTTGAGTGAACAGTTGACGGCCAGAGCCTACCGTGAACACTACACTACCGTTACTATTTTCATCCATAGACGTTGGTGTATCTTCATCTACCACCAAATTGGCTGTATTCCAAACCAAGCGGCGTGAATTATCAAGATTGTTAGTAAATAACGTTTGACTAGCACTGAGTGCAGTCACAGTGAAATCTGCTAGCTCAGGCAACAATTGCAATTCGCCAATAATCTCAGGGTTTGGCACAACGTATAACAACTGCTCTTCACCGTTTTGATAAGTAATGCGCACATCATCCGAACCATCACCATTGGCATCAGGAGTTAAAACCAATTGTGTCACTCTACTGGCTAAACCTTGGGTAATGGTTGGGTCTAACATAGTGAAAAAGGTCTGTTTATCCAATTTCAACGACACCCGTCCATCGTTATAAAAACGCACCGAATTTTCCACGACCCCTGGAATCGCTTCAATAGCAATTCTCAGTTCCGCTTGATTGGCCGCTGCAGGGTAGAAAATTTGCTGGCGACGTTCTTCATTGCTTTGATTCAGAAATGCTTGCACATAACGGAATAAAGCATTGACTTGACCATTGACTAAAGTTGGTACAGGTTCAAAACCCAACGGTTTGAGATAATCCGTAATATCAGTGGTTTTGCTCGGACGCACTTTTAAGTACAAATCCGTATTACTTAAAATGTTTACCGTACCGTCAGTATTTGACTTAAAGCCTCTTAAATCACCTGCAGTCAGTGTCTCTTGCAATTGTTGTGGATTCTCAATCGCGGGTTGCAACGTCACAGCACGGCCTGCATCCGTAATCACAATAATGCTACCGTCATCAGCTTCATATACACCTGCGGTTTGACCTGCCAACGCTTGCGAAACACGAATCGGAGTTAACAAGGTGTTTTCCGTCACCCCGTCTAAAGTTGAGTCCAAGGTTAAACGTCCTGTGGTCGCATCTTGGATAAAATTGCTTTTCTGGCTGGTGAAATCAGGTAAAGCGTTAATCCCTTCTAAAATAGAAATCCCACCTTCAACAATATCAGTGCGTAAATCTACAGCGGCCAATTGTCCTAACGGCTCAAGCAAGCTTGGCAGCATATTGGTTAAATCTAAACCTGCAGGAATTTGAGCAGTTGAACTAAATGAAACGCCTGAACCCAGAGTAACATTGTCGCCTAAAACCGTATTCGCGCCGATAATCACATTAGACAAAATTGAGCCTGATGCAATCGTACCGAAAATGCGCGCAGGATTAGATGCAAAGCCCGTAATCGTGCCTTGTAAAATACCAGAACCTGAAATGGTTGTACCGCTGGCAAGGGTCACGTTTTGGATTGTGCCATTATTGGTTATCGTACCTGACAACGTACCACCGCTGACGACAGCTCCTTCTTGCACAGTCGCATTAGAAATCAGGCCTTGGTTATTAATCGCGCCACCCAATTCACCCCCAATTACCGCGCCTGTTGATGAAATCGTGTAATTGGTCAAAGTTTGGCCTTCGTTATCATAAGTGTCATCAATTACATTCAATCTCACCACAAGTTCTAAACTAGCAGTGTTATTTTGCTCTTGATTGTCCAAAGTGTCAGAACTCACCGTAATCTGAGGCTGAATAATATCGGCCACCGTTGGGATGAAGCTGAATTGATATTGTCGCGCTGCGCCTGCATCCAAACTCGGTAAATTACATGTAATCACAGGTGCTTGCACTTGACATGGAATATCCTGCTCTTCATTACCTTGTTTCAGAATTCTTGCACTCGACACATTCAACGAGCTTTCCACACTATGGGTTAACACAATGTTGGTCGCGCGATCTGTCCCATTATTTCTTACTGAAATATCATAGGTAGTCGGTACATTAATCACGGCTGGATTAGGCGTTGCAGTAAAGCTGTCAATCGATAAATCCGCCACTGCTAATACATTGGTGGTTTCGACTAAGCTGTTTTCTGTCGGATCAACTTGGTCAGCCGATACCGTAATTTGATTATTCAATGTACCAATATCGGTTGTGGTCACGACCACAGTTAACCCTACGGTTTCATCTTTATCTAATTTGCCTAACTGACAATCTAAAATGTTGCCATTCGGGGTACAACCACCACGTTGAGGGTTCACTGATACCACTTCCACATTAGGCGGTAAAGTGTTGACTAAATTCACATTGGTAGCACGATCAGGGCCTGTATTGGTAACAGTCATGGTGTAATTGAAAGTTTGACCAACTTGCACAGGGTCTTCGCTATCATACATACTGACACTTAAATCAGCTGAAGCCACCCGCAACAAACCAATTGCATTATCAAAAAAGCCAGCGACGTAAATATGTGCACCACGCGGACTAGATGCTAAAGCACGTGCACCACCAATACCATTTACACCATCAACCCCATCACGCAAGACATCCACAAAAGCCAATCGCCCGTTATCATTTCGATTACGTTGGAAGATTGCCACTGCATTATCCGTTGTCCCCGCTGCATATACATAATTGCCTTCAGGACTGACGCGCACGTCATACACGCCGTTTAAACCATCGACAGGAATACCCAATGCCGAATCATCGCCATCGCGTATGGTTTGCACAAAAGTCAATACGCCTGAACTGACATTACGCGCATAAACCGATACCGAATTATTCGCACCGTCAGCTGCCACATACATGCTTGTTCCATCATCACTAACCACAACAGAATTGACTGAATCTAAACCTGTGGTATCAGCCACGCCTTCGGTAAAGGTTTGTAATAAGCTTAGCGCGCCCGTTTCAGCATTGATGCTATACGCCAATAAGCTGTCACTGCTCGGACTGACCGCGTATAAATATTGTTGATCCGCACTTAATGCCAAATCGACAACTTGTTCTAATTGCACACTTTCCTGTTCCATCCCAACAAAGTTTAATTGACCACTTTCTGTATTGCGTTGGAAAATCGTAATCGCATTGTCAAACACGCTAGCGACATAGACATAATTTTGCGTGACTTCGACATCAAACGCAGAGGCCAAGCCATCAATTCCATTATTGCCATCGGTGAAGAATTCTACAAATTCCAACGTACCCGCGACTGCATTACGTCGAAATACTGCTAAGGCATTGTCATTAAACCCTGTCACATATAAGAATTGAGCATCAGGACTAAAGGCTAAACTGGATGCGCCCGTAATACCTAACACAACTGTGCCATTGCTATCTTGTGAGTTGTTCACCAAGCTTTGTCTAAAGGTTAAACTGCCTGTACTGCTATCACGGCTGAACACTAACACTGAATGACTGGCAAAACCCGCCACGTAAACAAATCGGCCATCAGGTGACACCAAAACTGCTGTCGGACGCTGTAAATTGGCTACATTTTCGGTTGGCGTTTCTGGGAATAAAGTTGATGGACTGTTCACCCGTTTGGTTAAAGTAACGCTGTTATTAGTCGCATCAGAATCAAATTCGCTACTGGTGACACTGGCGGTTACACTAAAATCTTTCGATTGTGTGGGCAAAGTCACAAGTGTAATATCTGCGCTGGCATCTTTGGCCAATCCTGTCAAAGTGCACACTATGGTGTGGCTATCAGTTTGTTCTGAACATGTACCGAGCGTCGCTTGGGTTTGTGTGGCAACAACGGTAGCAGGCGGCGTAAAGGTCAATTCATCAGGTAATGGCACGCTTAATACAATATTGCTAGCACTGTCTTCCCCCAAGTTTTGTAAATTCAATAAGAAGCTGATCGGATTATCAATTAATACTTCAGATTCAGGAATCACACTACCTGTTAATGCTAAATTGGCGGTACTTTGAGTCACAGTTGTTGTTAAGCTGACCGTATTATTCGATGCATCAGAGTCACTGGTATCACTATTGACAGTACCTCTTGTGGTTAATTCGCCTAAAGTTTTGGGCTGCACATTAATATATACATCCGCCTTAGAACCATTTGCAATAGGCCCTAATGCACAAGTTAAAACATCATCGGCTTGGGTACATTGTTGGCCTTGAGTTGAATTGACCGAATTGAGTTCAACACCTGCTGGTAAAGTATGCTGATACACCACATTGCTGGCTTGACTAGGGCCGTTGTTTTGAATGGTTGCGGTATAAACCAACGCATTGTCTAATAAAACGCTATCTTCAGGCAACGACGTTAATTGTAATTCTAAATTTGCCGATAAATTTGATACAGCAGTTTGTTCCGATGCACTATTTTCGGTTGGATCATAGGTAGTTGTGACCGCTTGTGTATTTAAAGTAATTGTACCTAAATCGGTTGGTGTGACATCGACACCAATAGTGGCATCTTGTCCCACGCCAATAGCTTCCAAGGTACAAATAAAACTAAATCCAGAAGTACAACTGCCATTAGATGATGAAATTGTGCCAATCGCTGCATTATTACCAAGAATATCCGAACTAACGGTGACACCTGTGACATTAGGACCATTGTTGGTGACGATGATGTTATATGTCATGGTTGAACCCAATACTACAGGGTCGGCCGTTTCTTCAATTCGAACCACTACATCAGACACCTGCCCCGTCGCGGTGACTAAAGCCGTTTTACTATTATCCGCTGGATTGGTTTCCGTGCCGTTAGCGGTCACACTGAAAGTTAAATTCTGATTTAACGCAGCTTGCAAAGCCTGAATGGTTAAAGCAAAAGGTTTTGTATTGTTTGGAGAAATATTATTAATTGAGCCTAAATTACATGTCACCTTATTGCCATTTTCAGAACATCCTGCCGTATCCACTAAACTAAATTGTGCTGGCAAAGTGGTACTTAACACCACACCCGAAGCGGAGGTTGTGCCACTGTTGGAAATATTACCCGTAATGCTGATTTGTGAACCCACACTCACCGAATTTGGCGTAGCAACCACATCAACAACAGTTAAATCAATATTCAATACACCAACAGAAATCGCTTTGCTGACATTGTTGTTAGAGGTATCAGAATCACGCTCATCTGCGGAAACACTGGCTGTCATGGTCAATACGCTGCTAGAGACAGTGCTTGGCGCGGTGGTTTCAACTGTAATAAAACTGGTTTCGACTGCACCTGATAAATTACACGTTAAAACACGACTGGCCGTTTCAAAGCTACAACGATCATCTGCACTCACAAAAGTTAAACCTGATGGCAAATTAGCGGTTAGCACTTGATTGGTGGCAGTATCAGGGCCTACATTGGTGACTTCAAAGGTATATGTTAACGGGCTACCTGTATTAATGACATCGCTGGACGCATCGGCATTAGTAGTGACTTTGAGTTGTAAATCCGCTGTTGCGACCACTTCTTGTAATGTGCTGTTGACCGTTACACTGTTATTGCTGGTATCACTATCGAGTACGCCAGAGCTGACTGAAGTGACATTGGTTAATGTACCATCTCCCACCGTGGTTGGCGTAGTGACGATGATTTTAATTGTTGCTGTAGCATCTTTAGCCAATGAACCCAAACTACACGCGATGATTTGACTATTACCTGCACTTTGACTACATGTACCTACAGAAGGTGTAGCAGAAACAAATGTGACATCGGCATCAATATTATTCGTGACTTGTACCGCTGTGGCTTCTTCAGGCCCTGAATTGGTAATGGTTAAATCATAAGTTAAACTGCTATTGACACCAACGGGGGCATTACTCACTACCGTGACCGCTAAGTTTGCATTGAGTGTTGTGAAAACTGTAATTGCATCACTTTGCACCCCTGTGACATAAACAAATTTTCCATCGCTATTAATTGCTATGCCTGTTGGCTCACGTAAACTGTCAGGGGCAATGCTGGTGTTGGTGGTGACTTCACGAAAGGTCAGTAAACCTGTTGTGGTATTTCGATCAAATTCTAAAACAGCATTATCATTGACCGCAGTTAAAAATAAGTCTGTACCGTCTTCACTGATTGCAATATTCCGTGCACCCGACAAATTAGTAATATTATCCCCACCTGTTTTATAGGTTTTCAATTGGGTGAGTGTGCCATCTGGGTTGCGTGTAAATACCACCAACGCACTTTCATTGGTATTTGCATTGTCGTTTTTATTGTTATCAGGATTAGTGTTACTGGCGAGATATAAAAAGTTATTGTCTGGACTAATTGCTAAATCATAACCACCGCGTAACCCTGTGATATTGGCAACAGTGCCGATTAAACCTAATTCACCGACGGCGGGACTGCGTTGGAAAATCTGAATCGTATTATCTAAACCTGAAACCGCATAAATATACACCCCATCGTTGCTGACAATCACATTGGTTGGATCGGAAAACTGGGTAATATTTGTACCATTTTTCAAAGTGGCTAATAAGGTTAAGCTGCCATCTAAAGTATTTCGATCAAACACGCTAATTGCATGGTCATCTAAGGCGGTGACATACACACGAGCACTATCGGGGCTGATTGCAATTGACAGCGCACCATCCAAACCATCTATATCAATATTGTCACGTTTAACATCGAGTAAGGCCAAGCGACCTGTAGCAGGGTTTCGGGTAAAGGTTAATAGTGCATCATCTAAACGCCCCGTCACATAAGCATTTCGACCATCATCACTAATCACAATATCAGCCGCACCACTTAAGCCTGTAACTCCACCGACATTATTTTCCACATCAGTAATAAACGTGAGTTGACCCGTTGTCGTATCCCGACTGAAAATTGAAATTTTACCCTCGTTAAAGCTGGTTACATACACATGTAATTGATCGGGACTGATAGCAACCGTTGTGGCACTTTCTAAGCCGTCAATGGTTTGTCCGTTATTATTTTCGGTTGTACCATTAAATTTTGCTTCGACGAGACTGAGTGCCTGACTAGGCTGATTCCATGCCATTGCTAGCAGTATCATTGCCAGCAATAACAGCTTTAACCACAGATGCTGCAGACCTGTGGGTTGTATCCATTTGGGCATAAGATCGTCTCCTAACTGTCATAATTTGATTATCGTTAGTATACCTTATAAATTTTGGATTTTTGATCTTGGATGCTTGATTGATAATTTTGGCGTATGAAGGGTTTATTTCGATACTGTAGAGAATATTGAGCTGTGTTTAGTCTTAATTGCAGACTTATCTTGGATCATTATCAACTACACATATTCCTTTTCAGCTAAGTATAAAACAGAATATTAGCTAACTGAAAACCAACACGGCCAAATTTCGCGCTTTTTACACATTACTCTATAAACAATAATTTTAATTATTTATCTAAAAATATTGATAATTCTGCTAAAGTAGTACGTATCAATATAAATACCATTATTACGATGTTGTAATTATATTTTCAATATGAAACAATTAGCTCTTTATAGTCCTTTTCGCCAAAAAGCCTATATAACAAAGATTAGTTATATTCACATACCATCACAGACATCACCCAATGCTTCCCTTAATCCCCATTATTCTTGGCGGTGCAGTAGTCGCCAGTGCATTTAGTTTAAAAAAAATCCATGATGCTCAGGTAGCTGACAGTGTAGAACCTGATAAAAACTTACAAACTCCCACAAAGCAAACCTTACCAAAACAAATTTTAAACAATATATTATCACTTGAAGCCACTTATCAAAACTTTATACAGAGGCATGTTGATCCATTATTTGGACAAACTCGACATCAACACCTACAAGAATTTTCTTCTAATGAACTACGTGAATTAAGTGAAGAGGAGCGTTACGCTAATTTGCGCATAGGGATTGGTGGAGCTGCTTTAGTCTCAGCTTTAATTGGTACGTTTGTTTATACACCATTTATGGCAGTGGCAGTTGTATTGGGGATGAGTATTATTTCCACATTTTATTACATTGCTTATCTGGAGTGGAAACGTACCCATAAATTGGGCTCTATCCACTTAACCTGTATTTATGATGCTTTCTTATGGTTAGGTGGTTATGCTGCGATTGGCTCATTAGGTATGTTTTTGATCGGTATTGGTCTGAAAATCAAGGTTATTACCGAAGCCCATGCGCATCAGCATTTGAGTGATATATTTCAATTGCAGCCTAGTACTGTCTGGGTACGTATTGAAGGAAATGAACTAGAAATTCCCTTTGAAAAATTAGCGATAGGTGACACGTTGGTGTTGCATGGTGGGCAAGTTGTTCCCGTAGATGGCAAAGTCATCGCGGGTACAGCAACAGTAGATCAACATGCTCTAACAGGTGAAGCTCAGCCTGTAGAAAAAATACTTAATGAGCAAGTGTTCGCTTCCACACTTATTATTTCTGGCACTATTGACGTGAAAGTTGAAAAAACAGGAGCAGAAACCACAGCTGGACGTTTAGGTGCAATTCTTGAAGAAACCGCAAAATACAATGCCTCAACTACTTTAAAAGTGATGGAAGCCAGTGATCGTTATACTTGGCCAACACTTGCTTTAAGTGCTGCAAGCCTGCCTTTTATAGGACCTGCTAGAGCTATCAGTATCATGGGGGCAAACTCGACATTTAATACCTATATTACGGGGTCGATGGTGGTGTTGAACTTCCTCAATGCGACATCTGAAAATGCAATATTGGTTAAAGATTGCAAGGCCTTAGAAAATATTAATGACATCAATCTAATTATTTTCGATAAAACAGGTACTTTGACAGTTGAACAACCTACTGTTGAATGTATCCATTTGTATAGTGATTATAATGAAACACAGATATTAGCCTTTGCAGCAGCAGCGGAAGCACGTCAAACTCATCCCATTGCGAGCGCGATATTAACAGCGGCAGCAGCTTCAGAAGTATCGATCCCTGCAATTGAAGATACCCATTATGCTTTGGGTTTTGGTCTAAAAGTAAAACTGATTGAAGAAAATAAAACGTTGCGTGTGGGTAGTGCTCGTTTTCTTGAACAGGAAAATATTGAATTGCCCGCACAATTTGAGCAATTAAGCCAAGCTTGCCATACGGAAGGGCATTCCTTAGTAATGGTTGCATTGGATGAGATTTGCATTGGCAGTATTGAATTACGCCCCCGTATTCGCCCTGAAACCCAGCAAATTATTCAACGTTTGAAGCAACAAAATATAGAGATATGCATTATCTCAGGCGATCAAGATATACCCACTCGCAAACTGGCAGAAGAACTGGGTATTGATAATTATTTTGCTAACGTCCTACCTGAAGGCAAAGCAGAGCTTGTTACTCAGTTTCAGCAAAAAGGCCATCATGTTTGCTTTATTGGCGATGGTATTAATGATGCTATTGCCATGCACAAGGCTGAGGTTTCAATTTCCTTAAGAGGTGCAACAACTGCTGCCACTGATGCTGCACAAATTATTTTAATGGATAGCAACCTTAATAAGCTACCAGAACTATTTGCAATTGCAGAAAAATTCGAACACCGACTAGCCCAAAACTTAAACTTTACTACGGGCGTGAGTGTGTTGGCTTTAGCAGGTATTTTCCTTGGTGGTTTTAGTTTCATTGCGACGGAAATATTGTATGTTGTTTCTTTAACAGGCGGGCTTGCCATTGCCGTTAAACCGATTTCAAATGCGATAACTCAAAGTAATCAAAGCTTGGATAAGGAAGTCTAATGTATACCAGAGAACCGATAGAAATACCGCGTATTCCTAAGTTAGATAAAGAAACATTTTATACGCAATATTTCAAAACAAAAACGCCTGTTATATTGACAGATACTATTAAGCAATGGCCTGCAGTAGAAAAGTGGACACCTAATTACTTAAAATCCTTAGCGCCTGATAAGTTGTTTTATGTAGAAGAAGGGAATGTTTTTCAAGAAACAACCGCTTTTCATCAAATTCGCTTGGATGAGTATATTGATGGTATTTTTAATGCGGAACAAAAGCCTCAGCAACGTCCTATCTATCTTGCTGATTTTAATATTTTTGGGCTGTCTGACTCATTAATGAGTGATGTCGATTTTTCTTTAATCAAATCCCTGACGCTACACACGCGAACAAATGGCTGGGTTGGGCCTAAGGGCACTATTGCCAGTTTTCACATCGATTGGGCAGATAATCTTTATGCACAAATCTATGGTAGAAAACATATTAAGCTCGTTTCTCCAGAATTCACCCCCAATATGTATCCAAACAAGAAATATGATGCAGGCACATTAGCCAGCTCAGTGGATGCAGATAATTATGATGCTGAACGTTACCCATTATTTAAACAAGCCCAAATTCACTATACTACATTAGCCCCAGGTGAATTATTATATATTCCTTATGGCTGGTGGCATTATTTAAAATCCTTAGACCCATCTATTAGTATTAATTGTTTTGGTTGGACATTAAAAGGTATGTGTGTTGATTTACAGGTAAAAAAGCTGAAAAAACTATTGCATCGTTTCAACTTATATGGTCGTCATGATTGTACTTGCCATATGATTCAAGATGGGAAGCGTGTTGTACGCCCTATGCATTATTAATCAAACTTCATGTATTTGTGACCAAAGTAAGGCAATAGCTTTGGTAACCTAATATAAGGGCAAATGAGAAAAATATATCGTAAGGCGTATACTAGAAAGGGAAGTGTTTACAACTTTATAGGAATGTTTCCTTGCCCGCTAGAAATTAAATATATTTTTTTGTTAAAAATGTTTATTCTGTTGTTTTAGTAATACTGAGATTTACGGATTATCTTGTTGTATCAACTTAATTTGCGGATCATCCCAATCACCCATCACTTGGTATTCATAATATAAGTTCTTTTCAATTTCACTTTGTAGCATTTTTTGAATAATTAATGTCACTGCCCCGACTCCTAAACCTCCAACCAATGTACCTGCCACAGGCAACGTATTTGAGACATGGGGGATAATTTTAACTGTTTGATTATAATATTCTTCAACAAAATGAGTATGGCCGTGCATTTCAACATGTGCCACAGGACTTTGTAAAATCACATTATTGGTGCTCGCAATGCCATCTTGAATATCAAACTCTCCAACAAGGCTGTCAAAACGTAAACCTTTATCGGTAATATCTCGGAAATCTAACAACAAACGCTTAGGCAAAATTAGCACATCAAATAAGCCAAAAATCCGTCCGACACCAGGGTCAACATCGACAATCTCACCTTGGGTCATCAATAAACGTAAATGACCTTGCATGGTTTTCAAATCAAAATCATCAAAACCGCCCAGCCATTGCACTTCTAACAGCCCTTCGGTAAAGCCTTGTTTAATCGGTGGTTCAGGATAGCCAAGCCGTTTTAGTAACTCTCCTGTATCCGCACTATGTAACTCCACTTCTAAGGCACTATTTGCTTTTGACGGCTGATATGTCCATAAACCTTTTGCTTGAATATTAAGGCCTCTGGCTTTGGCTTCAAATAATTCTAATTCCCAGCCTTTTGGATGTGGTTTCACATATAAATTCACATTGCCTAACTCTTTATTACTGAATGTGAGCTTATCAATATGTGCTGAAACTTCAGGAAATTCAAAAGGATTAGTCAATGCTTTAGGCTCATAATCTGTATACTGCTTTTGTGGGGCAGTCATCTTAAAATGCTTAATCTGTGCATTGACTCGATCTTGTTTTGTGTCATATTGCAGCTGCCCTACCATCGCCTGACTATTAACAAAAATCCGCCATAGCGATTCTCGATGCGTCAACGTGGCCTTAACTTGATTTAATTGCTGTGTCCATAAGCCAAGCTGCTCCAAGCGCAGTTGAATATCAATCGGCAACAAAGGGCTATCGCCTTCACCCTCTGGCAAGTTGTGCCAAAACTGCAACCAATCTTTCACACCCAAATGGGTAATATGACCTTTCACATCTAAACGACTGGTTTTCGGTAATTGGGCTTTGGCCATTGTGCCGATTAAAATCTGGCCTTTGTACAAACTATCATCTAGTTCCAAAACACCATTGAGCAATTGACCCAACGATAACGTAATACGATCTCTTGCATTTCTAGGAAATAATAATTCAACATCCAGTGGCATTTTAAGTGGTGCAATCTTATTGAATGGCGCAGGCAAATAAATATTCATACCTTGTAAATTGGATGAAAATTGTACTTTGGTATAGTTTTTAGATTTATTGCGTGAAAAATTCATAATATCAACTTGAGCTTGCCATGCTGCTTTACCCTCAAAACGTTGATACATTTTTAAATCTTTCCACTGCGGCTTAATCGTCGACATTTCCTGATTAATAAAATGTCTGTCCATTTCACCTTGTGCACTAATTTGAATTACTAGTTTATCTTTTTGTTCTTCAAGCTTAAAATCCAGTGCCACAGGTTGTTGCCATACTTTGCCTGTTAACTGTTTTGTATATAATTTATCACTAGAAAAATACAATCGACCTGTTAAATCTCGTACTTGATGACCTATAAAATTTTCTTTTAATCGACTGTTCTTAAAATCAACAAAACCTGCAATTTTATCGGGTTGGTCATCTAAGCCAATCGCTAAATCAATATTAACCCCGACTTTGCCTGTAATTTGGACTTTATCGCGCTCTAAATCTATTTTTTTAGACAGAGGTGTTTCATATAAATATTTGAATACTTTAGTGGCAGTCGTATTTAATTTTCCAGAAATCAATACTTTTTTATCTTTACCTGTAAGTTTTGGAATAATGACATGAGTTTGTTGTAATGGGCTATTCAACAGATAAGCTTGTTTTGGTGTAATAATTAGCTGATTTTTTTCGATTTTTAGTTTTGCATTCAGCTTTTCAATGGGAAACCAATCTGTTGCATAATTTAATTTTACTTGACTGGCTTGTGCATCAAATTGAAGTTGATTTTTTTCTAGTTTAAAAACCGTGTTCGCTGCCCCTTTCAGTTGCAAACGCGCACTATCCAACTGCCCACCGATTAAAGCTTTTTTTATCCATTCTGCTGTTTTACCAATTTCTTTATCTGGAATATAACGATATACATTTTTTGCAGCCATTTTGCCAAATTGAGCATCTAAATCTAAATAAGGTTGTTTTTCAGCTAAAATATTAATTTTTCCAACCAAGTCAATGGGTGTTTTTTGTTCCTTAACTTTAAATTTATTGATACTAATTTGAATATCTTGCTGTTGCTTTTGTAGTTGTACCTGTGTTTGTAAATCCTCGAAATATAAGCCATGGCCATATAAACTAGGTTCAATAAAATCGACATGGGCATGAGTGATATTGATATTAACTTGATCGGGTTGCGCTGTTATTTGTCCTGATAATGCTTTAACCTTATGTTGCTGGTATTTAAAATAAATATTGTCTAATTCTGTACTTAATTTCCATGGTTGATTTGCAGGATAGTGAAATTGAATTTGACTTAAACGGCCTTTAGTCGCAATAGAGCGTAATTGCTCGAGTATATTCATATCTTTTAGAATTTGCTTGCTCAATAAAAACATAGGCTCTAACTCTAAAAAAGCTAGTTTTGCATCTATATCATATTGATAACCATTGGGATTAATATTGATATTTAATTGATTGGCCTCAGCATTTTGTGGAGATGATTGGATATATAATTGTGATAAATCAATATTCCAACCTTGTTGCTCTGTGGGATTGATTTCAATTTGACTAGAAAATATCGGCAATGTTTGGGTATTTTGCGGTAAAGACTGAATTTGACCATTTAAGTGTAATAAATCTATATCATGCCATTGGCTAACCGTTGAAAACTGGATGGTTTGCTGTATATCACCAAAAGGTAAATGTACTTGCCCCATAATATGATTATTATTGGCTTTTTTCTGTACTTGTAGGCCAACCTCGTCAAAATGTAGTGGTTTACGCTGTAATTCCTGCCATGTCACCCGTCCAATTTGCAAATGAATATCTTGTTGTTTAAGCAACCATTTTAATAAAAAGTCCGCATCAGCATTAATCGGTTCATGGCTTTGTTGTGATGTTTCTGATTCTGCAAAACCCACTACACGCACTGAGCCATCCAATTGCCGATGTAAAACCAATTGTTTGATATTTAAGTTAATCTGGCTGGTGATGACTTGTTGCTGCAATAGTGATGTCAGCATACTTAAGCCAACACGTACTTGCGGCACTTCAATAAAGCTACTTTTATCAGGCGAGACAAGGCGGATTTGTTGTAATTCTAATGTAGGTGCGCCATCAATCCAATTGCCTGAAATATCACCAATAATGATTGGTTGTTGTAACATTTCACTTGCCCAATATTCAATTTGTGGGCGATAATCAGATAAACGGTAAAAAAGCGCGATAATTAATATAGATAGCACGCCTACAATCAAGATGAGCCATAACCCTAAAAAGTATAACCATCGTAATGTTACTAATCCATAACGTACTATTACACGCACAATGTATTGTCCAATAAAAAAATTTTACTATCTTACCTTAGTAAACAATAGCAGTAATTTATCAATCATGTTGTCAAAATAAGGAAGTCGGATTATTCATTTAAATACATACTCCGTCAAGCACTTAATGTTTGTAAACTTAAAAAGCACCATACATTTTAAGCATTTACTATGTACATTTAGCACAAGCTTCACTAGAATAAATACGTATATTTTCCATTTTACAGTCTTACATTTTTGCCTGAATAGCCGCGATTAGGTGAAAATATTTGATTTTAATCAGTGCTACCAGAAAATAATAAAAAACCATACAAATAAACAAAATAGGCCGTATTTGTTTTTGAATAAGATATGGTAGCCGCTGAACGAGAATCTATTGTGAAATATTTAACAATTTTCTTATTTGGTTTTATCCTAAGCTTTTGCACACCTGAGGCAACACAATTGCAACGCATCCAACAGTTGGGTGAGATGAAAGTAGCAATACTGCCTTATACACATTTGTCGCCTGCGCAAAAAAAGCTGGATATGGCATTGATTCAAAGCTTTGCTGAACAACTAAAGGTCAAACCTCGCTTTGTCACGGTTGCAAATATGGACGAAATGATGCAACTTGTGAGTCAACAAAAAGTGGATTTCACTATTGTTTATAATCCATTGCATCAACATCCACAATTGCGAACAGCCCCATTTTATCAAGATATAGAGCATTATTTGGTTTATCATCGAAAAAGCCCATTAACCTCTAAAAATATCAATCAGCTGGTTGCCCAGAATCAAATTTATACCAGTCAACACGTGTTGTATGAGCAAATTCTGCAACAATTTAAATTGCAACATCCAAAATTACATTGGCAAACTTTTGAGTCTTCAAGCACGGATTTACTCGCAGCATTGAATACACAGCATGTCATCTTGACCAATTCACACCAGCTTGCAGAAATCCGCCATTTTTATCCGCATTTATCGATTGCCGCTTCTGTGTCTCAGCAACAATTAGGCTGGGGATTTTTACGTGAGGCTAAAGATGATAGCTTGTATCAAGCTGCGGTGACGTTTATCGAACAAGCAAAACAGTCGGGAGAATTGGAAAGATTGCGCCAGTATTATCATGGTGAATTGACGATCGCAGATGATTTTAATGCCTTTAATATAAATAGCTTTTATAAAAATATGAATCGGCGGTTGCCGTTATATCGACATAGTTTCGAACAGGTTAGCTTGCGTCAAAGAATGGATTGGCGGCTGATCGCTTCTGTGGGTTATGAAGAGTCATTGTGGAATCCTAAAGCAGTTTCCAGAACAGGCGTGCGTGGCTTGATGATGTTAACGGAGGATACAGCAGATTATTTGGGTGTAGAAAATCGCGAAGACCCGTTTCAAAGCATCGAGGGGGGCGCACGTTATTTAAGAAAATTACATTCGCGTTTACCTGCAGAAGTAACAGAGCCTGATCGCACTTGGTTTATGTTAGCGGCTTATAATGTGGGTTTTGGTCATGTGATGGATGCGCGCAAGTTGGCTGAGCAAGCGGGGCATAATCCGAACTATTGGGGTGTGATTAAAAAGTATTTATTGTTGCTGTCAGAACCCAAATGGTACAAGCAAACCAAGCATGGTAAAGCCCGTGGTTACGAGGCTGTAGAGTATGTGCGCCGCATTCGACGTTATTACGTTATGCTGAAATTTGTCGATCAAAAAACCATACCAGAACAACTTATTCAACTATCTAATGGTTATAAAACCCCGCCTTATCAATCCCCTGCTTTGGTTTGGTACTGAAAAATGGCTGATATGACATAATTCAGATTAAACCAATTATTAATCATTTATTATCATAAAAATTACTTTATATACACTTTAAAAATCAGTAACTAATATCATGCAATGTAAGGCTTAATTTGAAACGATAAACCTGTTAGTTATTGAGCTTATTAGTTTTTTATTTCTTAAACGATGTATTTATGATGTTAAATGGTTGTCATTAAACTTTCTTATTTAATAAAATTTTGTTATGATGCGTCGCACCAATGTGCTGATTGGGAATAGAGCATCTTATGTTAACAACACAAACTCCTCAACAAATATATCAAGCTGCCTTAGCAACAGGCGATTTTTGTGAAGATGCTGCACAAGCCACAGCTGTTGCACACACGCAGCAATTATATGAAGACTTATTAAATACGCTTCATGAGCCAAAGTTACAAATGAGTGATTTATGGTTGAAATTGTTGAAGCGAAAATCTAGCCCTAAGCAACAAACTGTAGAAGGTTTATATCTTTGGGGCGGGGTTGGTCGAGGCAAAACATTTTTAGTTGATAATTTTTATCACACATTACCATTTAAAAGAAAATTGCGTTTACACTTTCATCGTTTTATGCAGCAAGTTCACGATGAATTACGACAATTAAAACATATTCAAGACCCACTGGTTACGGTGGCACAACGCTTTGCAAAACGGACAAAAGTGCTGTGTTTGGATGAATTCCATGTGTTGGATATTACTGATGCAATGTTATTAGGTGGTTTATTACAAGCTTTGTTTGAGCACGGTGTGACTTTAGTTGCAACATCCAATGTACATCCAGATGACTTGTACAAAGGTGGTTTGCAGCGTGATCGCTTTTTGCCTGCGATTGATTTATTGAAAAATACCACACGGGTTATTAACGTTGATAGCGGCGTTGATTATCGTTTGCGTGCATTGGAAAAAGCAGAAATTTATCATTCTCCACTGGATGCGGCTGCAGATGAAAATATGCGTCGTAGCTTTGCGGAAATTGCCCCAGATGAGCCAGTGTTAGGTGATTGCATCAATTTATACGGGCGAGATATTCCAACGATTCAATTAGCAGATGGTGTGGTATGGTTTGATTTCCATGCATTATGCGATGTGCCTCGTGGCACGCCTGATTATATTGATATTGCAACTTGCTATCACACGGTATTTGTCAGTGGTGTACCGGGGTTAGGCGATGCAGAAAATGATTTGGCATTGCGGTTCGTGAATTTGGTTGATGAATTTTACGATCGTGGTGTGAAGTTGATTATTGCCGCTGCAGAGCCTGCCGAGTTACTGTATACAGGTAAGCGTCTGGAATTCCAATTTCAGCGTACATTAAGCCGTTTACAAGAAATGCAATCGCATGAGTATTTAGCATGTGCGCATAAAGCTTAAATTATTTTTCAATGACGATACTGCATGAAGGTGTCGTCATTGAAAGATGGATAAAGATTTTTTTAGTATTCTCATATTGTTACAAAACTATTCATAGTGCGCTTCTATTAACGGGAATTCCACAATAAACGTTGTGCCTTTTCCTATATCACTTTTGCAATAAATTTCACCGTTCATCGTCTCAACCAATTTTTTCACAATAAATAAACCCAACCCTGTTGCAGATTCATCGCCTGTTGGCTGAGGGCTTAAACGTGAAAATTTACCAAATAGCTTTTGTTGCTCTTCTGGGCTGATGCCGATACCTTGGTCTTGGATTTCGCAATGCATGATGCTGTTATTTTTAATAAATCGGATAAAAACCGTTTTGCCATATGGTGAATACTTAATCGCATTTAAAATCAAATTATCCAACACTTGTAGCAAAGCCCGTTTATTGACCAGTAATTTGCATTCTTCTTGTGGTAAGTCGATTTGTAGCTGAATGCCTTTTTCACGCGCATATTCCACATAATCATCGGCTAAAAATTGCAAAGAGCTGCTCACATCATAAATACCCAATGGCATATCCAACTTGCCCGTTTCAAGATCATTGGCTTGCAATAAGTTCTGAATCAATTGAGTCATACGTTGTGAACTGACTTCGATAATTTTGGCAAACTCGCGAATTTTATCCTGTGCCAATTGACTGATTGAGCGTTGCATTAAGATAGACAGCTCCTGTATCGCTTCCAACGGTTTTTTAAAATCAGTGGCAGCAAGCGCTAAAAATTGATTTTTTTCTTCGGTTAACTCAGTTAAGTCATGATTGAGTTCAACTAATTCTTGATTTAAATTAAGCAGTTCGGTATTTTTTTCATGCAATTGGTGAGTACGGATTAATACTTTTTCTTCCAAATTTTGGCGCAAGCTTTCCAAATGAATCAAGTTATCATAAGCCCGTAAATTTGCAGTTATCGCAGTAAATAATTTTTGCTCAGTCAATTCGGTTTTATTTTTATAATCATTGATTTCATAACGGGTAATGACTTCTTTTTCAGGTGCATAGCCCGCTTGCCCAGTACGTAAAATGATTTGTACAAAGGGGTTTTGCATTTCCTCCCGAACGTATTTCACAAACTCTAACCCTGCATCATCAGTTTCCATGACTACGTCTAACAAAATAATCGCAATATCATGATTGTCTTGCATGATTGCTCGCGCTTGGTGTGCAGAATAAGCACTAAAAATATCTAAACGCTTATTGTCATAAACAAAATCATCTAATACAAAATGGGTAACTTGGTGTACATCCTCTTCATCATCAACAACTAGAATTTTCCAACCAACATTCATTTCTATCGGCAAGGGTTCATTTATCTCTTCATCATCAAATAAAGGCTTTTCGTCTTGATTCATATATGCGACCTTGGCTTTAAAACAGGCTGTGCGCTTAGTGTGCAATATTAGCAATTCTAAATGTCAATGCGTTTACAAAAGTTGTCTTGCATTCTATCCTCGCAGTCTTTTACAATGTTTGTAACTTATGTTAAATGTTGATTTTAAGTTATGACTGAATATGTATTAATTTTTATTAGCACGGTGCTGGTAAATAACTTCGTATTAGTGAAGTTTCTTGGCTTATGCCCGTTCATGAGCGTGTCGAATAAGTTGGAAACCGCCACAGGGATGGGTTTGGCAACGACTTTTGTTTTGACGTTGTCATCGATTAGTAGTTATTTAGTCAATCAATATTTGCTTGTGCCATTGGAATTAGAATTTTTACGCACAATCGCTTTTATCTTAATTATCGCGGGCGTGGTGCAATTCACCGAAATGGTAGTACACAAAACCAGCCCGATGTTGTATCAAATGCTGGGGATTTTCTTACCATTAATCACAACCAACTGCGCTGTTTTGGGTGTGGCATTATTAAACGTACAACAGGAAAATGGCTTTATTGAATCGGCAGTATATGGATTTGGTGCAGCGATAGGGTTTTCTTTAGTATTGGTTTTATTTGCCGCAATTCGGGAACGCGTTGTAGCCGCCGATGTGCCTGAAACATTCCAAGGTGCACCGATTGCATTTATTACTGCTGGCATTATGGCGTTGGCCTTTATGGGATTTGCAGGTTTAGTCAAGTAATTTGAAAAAGCACATTCCGACTTATCTTAGTAATCACCATGTTAGAAACTCACTATTTATGTTGCTTTCACAGAATGTAAAACATGCTTATGCTGTCTGTATTAAGATGTAATAAAACACATTAATAAAGTGACAAGTCATAGGAGTTTTGCAGGGTGAATAAAACAGATTTATGTGTTGTCGGTGCGTCTTATGCAGGTCTTGCGTGTGCTTCAGCCGCTGCAGATGCCAATCTTAAAGTACACGTCCTTGAAGCAAAACCTGAAGTTGGACACCGACCACATACGACTGGCATCTTAGTACAAGAAGCTGTTGAGCACTTGCCAGAAATTCCCGTTTCATTGATCCGCCCCGTTCGTGGTGTTCGTCTATATTCTCCATCACTGAGAAGTTTTGACTTAAAGTCTGAAGGTTACGCTTTTCTTTCTGCGGATACTCCAGGGTTATTGCGTTGGATGTCGGATGATTTGTGCAAGCATCAAAATGTTACATTGCAAACCCGAGCAAAATTTAAACAGGCAGAAGAGCGTGAAGGTGGTCTCTATATGCCAGACCATGATTTGTTTGCTCGCTATCTCATAGGAGCAGACGGCGCACGTTCATCAGTTGCATCGCATTTTGGGTTTGGTAAAAATAATCAATTCTTGATTGGCATGGAGCTGGAATTTGCTGGGCATGACCATATGGATGATCGATTTTTACATGTATTTGTAGATTCTAAATTAGCACCGGGATATATCGCATGGGTTGTACCGGGGGTTGGTATTACGCAAGTTGGACTAGCATGTAAACACCCCGCACATTTGGCTATTGAACAATTGATTGAAAAGTTAAAATCTATCTTCGATTTCTCAACATTAAAACCCATTGAAAGACGCGGCGGCTTAATACCTGTTGGTGGTGTTGTAAATCCAATTGCAAACGACCACGCAATGATTGTTGGGGATGCAGCGGGCATGGTTTCTCCACTTACAGCGGGTGGCATTCATAAAGCACTTGAATTGGGTAAACTTGCTGGCCAATCTATTGCTTTAAATTTAAATGGTGGGAATGCGAGACCAGAAAATGCATTACTCAAAGCTTCGCCACGTTATCGTTTTAAAAGACAGCTTCGGCGGATTGCTAATATCGGCGTGCCCAATCCAATCATGGAAATGATTTTTGGGAATTTTCTATTTCGGCGTTTTACACAATTAGTCGTTTTTCATCATAGAGGACTATTGAGTAAAGATGGGTGGGATGCGGCTTTTGGAAAAATTGATTAACTAAGGTAAAGAAATACTTGTCGTTTAAAGGTTTGCTGTTTGTAATAAGTAATATTTAAAAAAGGCAGTTCCTGCCCAGTAATTATAAGCAATCAATGGGCTTGGAACTACTTTAAATACGTTTTAGCCGTTAAAGCGTTGGAATACTAACGTTGCATTCGTGCCACCAAAACCAAAACTATTAGACATAATGGTATCTAATGTCTTGTCTTGTCTTTCGGTCACAATCGGCATACCTTGAGCAGCTTCATCTAATTCCGTAATATTGGCTGAAGCACTGACAAAGTTATTTTCCATCATCAATAAACTATAAACCGCTTCATTCACACCTGCCGCGCCTAATGCGTGACCTGTCAATGATTTAGTTGAGCTAATTGCTGGAATATTATCGCCAAATACCGTTTTAATCGCTTCCAATTCACGACTATCACCAACTGGTGTACTTGTGCCATGCGCATTAATATAGTCAACCGAGCCATCAACCGTGGCTAAAGACTGCTGCATACAACGTACTGCGCCTTCACCAGATGGTTGTACCATATCAAAGCCATCAGAAGTTGCACCATAACCAACTAATTCACCGTAAATTTTTGCACCACGGGCTTTAGCATGTTCTAGCTCTTCTAATACTAATAAACCGCCACCACCAGAAATCACAAAACCATCACGTTTTGCATCATATGGACGAGAGGCAATTTCAGGCGTTTCATTATATTTCGAAGACAATGCACCCATAGCATCGAATAACATGGTCATTGCCCAATGCACTTCTTCACCGCCACCAGCAAACACAATGTCTTGTTTACCCATTTGAATCTGCTCATAGCCATTACCAATACAATGCGCACTGGTCGCACATGCTGAGCTGATGGAATAATTCAAACCTTTGATTTTGAATGCAGTGGCTAAACATGCTGATGTGGTGCTGGCCATTGTTCTGGGTACCATGTAAGGGCCAATCCGTTTTGTCATGCCCTTTTCACGTAAAATATCAGCAGCCAACACTTGATTATCAGGTGATGCACCGCCTGAACCGACAATTAAGCCCGTCATAGGGTTAGAAATATCAGCTTCTTCTAAGCCTGCATCTTCAATCGCTTCACGCATCGCAACATAGTTAAATGCAGCGGCATCACCCATAAAACGACGTAATTTTTTATCAATGACTGCGTGTGTGTCTAAATCTATCGCACCATGCACATTAGTTCTAAAACCCATATCGACATAGGTCTGATCGAAACTAATACCTGATCGTCCTTGATATAAAGCATCTTGTACTTCTTGCTTGTTATTGCCAATACAACTGACAATACCCAATCCTGTTACAACAACACGTCTCACGGTTTGCTCCCCCTAGAAATTCTCAGTGGAAGTAAAAAGCCCAACTCGCAAGTCTTTAGCAGTGTAAATGCGTTTGCCATCTACTTCCATGTGTCCATCCGCAATACCCATAACAAGTTTGCGTAAAATAACTCGTTTCATTTCAATGTGGTAAGTGACAAGTTTATTTTTAGGTGTAACCTGTCCTGTAAATTTCACTTCACCAGACCCTAATGCGCGACCGCGTCCGGGGCCTCCCATCCAGCCTAAGAAGAATCCAACCAATTGCCACATTGCGTCTAAACCTAAACAGCCCGGCATCACAGGGTCTCCAGGGAAATGACAATCAAAGAACCATAAGTCTGGATTAATATCTAATTCCGCAATAATTTTGCCCTTATCGGCACTGCCACCTGTTTCAGTAATGGTTGTAATACGATCAAACATTAACATTGGAGGCATAGGAAGTTGTGCGTTACCTGGCCCAAACATTTCACCTTTTGCGCATTGAATGAGCTCATCGTATTCAAAACTATTCTTTTTTTGCATTCAGCTTTTCCCAGAAGACTTTATTGGTTAGAAGCGAGATTTTCATAATCCTAAGGATTGGCAGTCCAACAAGGGTTTTAATCTCGAGTAGGAGTATTTCAATTTTGAATCCTTACGAAGTGAACAGTATAGTATAGATTACAGATATATGAAAAATGGTTTTATATTGAAATAGCATTCTTTTACGAAAAACCATCAATATTGCCGATATAATATTTTTCGGCAGCATGATATGCAAACATAGTGTAACGAAAAAATCTATTAAAAATTATAATGTTAAAACAGCCTCTTATAAATAAAGCAAAAAGCTGTTTAATTTTCAGTTTGTATTTCACCTGCGAGAATTAATTTTATCTCTCATTATCAATATTATTTTTTTACTCATCGATCTCACGCTATTTTAAAAAATATCAATACCTTATCCAGTATGATTTCACTCTTTTTATCAAGCTTGCATAATTGAGCAGTATTGAAAACTAGAAAATAGATAAATATGAAATATATTCTTATTTAAATCTGATAGTTACTAAAAGTGATGTATTTTTGCATTTAGTAGTGGGGTTTTCACCACATTTGTGCTATATTTGATACAATTCTAAAATATCTAATTTTTAAGGTTATTAAATCAACATGTTAAACCAAAAAACATATTATGAAATACTGGGTATTGAACCCGAAGCCAAACCAAATGATATTAAGCAAGCTGGGCAAAAGTCACTCTCAGCAGCTAAGCTAGAATATGAGAAAAAAACCAATAATTATAAAAAAGCTTATAGCCTATTAACTCAAAAAAATACAGATGCGGGCTTACGCCAAAAAGCAGCCAGAATATTAGGTTTAGATAGTGGATCAATTGAACCCAGTATTGTGCGCGAAACAACACAAGATGCTTTAAAAATGGCTAAATTACAATATGAAAGAAGAATCAATGAGATTAAGGCCTCTTTTACTATCCTAGGCAAT
Organism: Candidatus Albibeggiatoa sp. nov. NOAA; assembly: GCA_025800385.1. Lineage (GTDB taxonomy): Bacteria > Pseudomonadota > Gammaproteobacteria > Beggiatoales > Beggiatoaceae > Albibeggiatoa. The sequence continues at coordinate 273,605 of JAOXRS010000120.1, read as the reverse complement.
GAGGAAAAGCGGGAGGCTTACGACAATCAGTTATTATTGCAACAAGAGCAAAATAATCGGCGCGAAAAGGCAAGCAAACAAGCAAAATTGGCTAAAGCCCGTAATGAAAGAAATAAAAAAGGCAGCTTCTTAGGCAAGCTATTACGCTGGGTATTATTTTTACTACTGATTGCCGTATTGGTTAAACTCTATTTTGATAATCAAGCACTTGTTCATCAATGGTTAATTGATTTTGGTATATTGGCTAAATAGTAATTTGTTCAATATCATTTTTCTAGCACAACCATACCCACCGCCATATCCATATCATGAGAAATACTGACGTGGATATGTTGCACTGCTAAATCGTCTAATACTTGTTGTGCACGTCCTGAAGTTTCGATATATGGTGCGCCACTGTCATGATTAAATACTTGAATATCATGAAAACCCACTTTATACATCCCCGTGCCCACGGCTTTCATAAACGCTTCTTTAACCGCAAACCGTCCTGCATAACGTGCGGCTGGTGAACGATAACGCTGACATAACTCAATTTCTTGATCAGTCAAAATACGTTGTAGAAATTTATCACCTAATTTATCCACACTATTTTGAATTCGAATTTGACTGCTAATATCAACGCCTATCCCAACAATCATACATTTTTTCCATTTAACAATGTTATTGATTTTGCTTTTCTTGCTGTTTCATTATTTCTTCTAGCGGAATCATCAGCAATGGCAAAGATGCATTACCAATCGCTAAACCAAACGCCAACATTTTAATCAACATGGCAGCAGTCACGCTTAAAGTGAAGAAGAACCCGCCAATCACACTAATTAACGTTGGGCTAATCGTCAAGGCAAGCGAGGTACTGAGGTTTTTAGATAAACGGTTTGATAAATCAAATAATTGCGGGAAGTGCTCAATTTGTCTATCCATCAAGGTGATTTGGGCTTTATCATGCATCACGGTTGAAATATTACGCATGGAAGTTGAAATATAAGCCGCTTCCATTGCTGCCGTATCACGCAAGCCATCACCCACGTAACACACTTTTTGACCTTTATCCTGTAGCTCATTTACCACATTTTCTTTGTCGTCCAAGCTTGCATCATAAAAATAGTCTTCAAAACCATACTCTTGGCTAATACGTTTGGTTGTCGCTTGATCTTCTTCTGAGACTAAAACCAATTGCTGTAATTGATCTAAATTATTGGTAAATTCTTCACCACGTATATCAAACTGCATATCAAGTTCAATTGCGCCTGCTAATTTGCCATTTAAAGCAACGAAAACAACAGCATAATTAGGAGCTTGGCAATAATCAATTAATTGGTATGCAGCACGTGATAATTTGATTTTTTCCTGCTTCATCACAGCTAAATTACCAATAACCAATTCATTTTGTTGCCATTGAATAATCAAACCGTGACGCGTGTGATAAATCGCATCTTCAAGATCAGGCATGGTTACGCCGCGTTGCTGGATTGTTTCTTTAATAAATTGAATCGCGGGCGAAGTAATCCCCTGCCCCGCTAATGCCACATAACCTAAAATTTCTTCTTGGCTATGTTTGCCTTCAGTTAGAACTTGTTTAATATCTAGGAATTGAATAAAGCTCACCATGTCAACAACGACGGTATCAACATGACGCATATTTTCTAACGCTGTGCCTTCTTTAACTAACATACCTTTGAAATGGGCAATTTCGATAAAACTTAATGTACCCAAAGGTGTGACTGCGCGTAAACGATTACCGAATTTGCCTGTTAACACAACCAATCCACGATAAGGGCCAACGGTTAACACAGCCAAACCATATAAACTTAAAAAAGCCAGAGCAATTTGATCCGCCCATTTATCGCCACGCAGTTGGGTATTTTGTACTCGATCTTTGGCATCTTGGCTGACCAGTTCCGCGATCTGCATTAATGTGCGGTCTTTACCTACCCGTTCTGCACGAACATGAATCGTACCTTGTAATACTCTCGTACCTGCAACGACTTGCTGACCAATTTGGCGAACGAGAGGTTGTTCACGGCCTGTTATTGCATGTTGGTCAACCACGGCTTCACCTTTGACCACGTAGCCATCCACTGCAATCACATCACCACGATTAATAATCACTACATCGCCTTGGGTCACATAAACAGTAGGGATTTCGATTTCTAAGCCTTGGCGCATCACCCAAATTGTTGGAGGAATATAGTTAAATGTGCGGGTGAATGTATTTTTAGAATAATCGTTGATGTTGGCAATCACACGGCTACCAAAGTAGTAAAACCAAAAGGTTAAAGCCACTGCAAAAAACTGATTTAATGCCACACCTGCAACTGTAAACAAACCGAGCAAGGCATCATTGCCCAATTTGCCATGTTGAAACAATAATTTTTCAGTGCGCTTAAATACGGGGATGTTGAGATAACTAATGACACCAATATTAACAATCGTTGCCACGGGCAAGAAAGTACCAGCAATCGATAAACCCATACTGAATAAGCTCAGGTTGTAAAATCGATCAGCTTCTTTTTGCGACAAGTCGAGTGACTTTAAATCTTTTTTAGACTCTTGTTTAATTGCGACTGTTTCATTGATTGGGCGTGTCTTTGTTTTTCGGGATTGAACAAACTCATACACGCGATACCCAACATAAGTGCCAGTTAAAATGCCAACACTAATTAACATGATGCCCCCAAGCTTATAGCTTTCTTGAGATCGTATTGTGTCATTTTAATTAATGTTTTTCAAAGATAATTTTTCTATGATTTATGTTTGAAAGTTGGATTAATTTAGAGCAATTACAAGAAATATTGTAAACTTCGATTTATCCTAACCGCATTCTTAGGTAAAATAGCACAACAGAAATGGACTGACCGTACTATACTTGGTAATCACAACAGAGTAACCATTTATAAACCACCACTAAAGCATAGGGATTTTACCTGCCTTGGACGATTTAGAACACCGCAACAGTCTCCCTAAAGGCTTTCAATTAAATGAATACCGAATTGAATCCATACTCGGTAAGCCGGGCGGCTTTGGCATTACATATTTAGCAACAGACACCAATTTAGATCAATACGTTGCCATTAAAGAATATTTACCCAGCGACTTTGCGATTCGTGAAGGCGTAAGTACTGTTTATGTCAAATCTAGCTCAGATGCTGAGTCTTTTCATTGGGGCTTAAAATGCTTTACCGATGAGGCACGGGTGCTTGCGCGTTTTTCTCATCCCAATATCGTCAGTGTTTTGCGTTTTTTCCAAGAAAATAATACAGCCTACATGGTTATGGAATATCAGGAAGGCGAGTGTCTAACTGAACGTTTAAAACGCGGCATTATTCCAGAAGAAGAATTGCTATCGATTGTATTGCCATTGCTTGATGGGTTAGAGCAAATTCATGCAGCAGGCTTTTTACACCGAGATATTAAACCAAACAATATTTATATCCGCGAAGACAATACACCTGTATTACTCGACTTTGGTTCAGCACGTTATGCGATTGGCCAAATCAGTCGTAGTGTCACCAGTATTGTGAGTCCAGGTTATGCACCATTAGAACAATATGACAATGAGGCTGAAGAGCAAGGCCCTTGGACAGATATTTATGCCTTAGGGGCGGTCATGTATTTTGCTGTCAGTGGCGAAGCACCCCCACCTGCAACTCGTCGTGTCATGAAAGACCCCATGCAACCTGCAGCCTCAATTGGTAAAGGGCGTTACAGGCGTAGTTTGCTTAGTGCTATTGATTGGGCGTTAGAATTGAATGAAGATCGTCGGCCACGCACTGTTGAGCAATGGCGCGATCGTTTAATGGCTGAGCCACCTTTATCAGTTGAAGTGCCTGAGCATTTAAAAGTAGTGGGGATTACCCGTCCGTCATTATGGGCGCGCAGTTTATGCTCGTTCGCAGCAGTTGGTAGTTTAATCTTATTGTTGTTATTGGCAGGGTTGGGCATTGCATTTGTTAATCAAAATCAGGAAATGCAAAAGCATGAGCAAGCCTTAAAAGCAGCACAACAGCAGCTAGTTGAAGAGCAGCATACTTATGGGCAATATGCGATCAATTTAGAAGAGGCCTTAGCCAAAGAAGAAAAACGCCTCAAAGACATGCAAAAATTGATTGATAAGTTAAAACATTTTGAACCAGAAGTGGTTAAAGAACTCACTAAAAATCATACCATTCGAGAAAATATCAGTTTGCCGTTATACGTTGATATTATTAATATTCGTGACGATGATAAAGATGGTGGTCTTGTGGTACGTGAATTCCCTGGGTCAACTAATAAACGTTTAGGTGTGATTCCCAAAGATACACATTGTGTGAAATATACGCGTAAGTCACGTTTGCAGGATAATTCTTGGTGGTCGTATTTGGAATATAACGACACAATCAAAGGTTGGGTCAATTCGGGTTATATTCGGCTAGATGTTGATAATCTGTGTGAGAAAGTGACAGCACATCGTACGCAAGAGACTGAGCAATAAAGGACTTGCATGAATATTCGTATTACGGTGTTGTATGGATTATTGATCCTCACGATTATCATGTTGGCGAATTTTGGGATGTTGTCCCCTATCTCATCCCAGCTACACAAAATTCCTTATAGCGATAAAATTATTCACTTTTTGCTGATTGGCGGTTTGGCTTTTATGGTGAATTATTCATTGAAGTGCAGCGCGTGGCAACTTGGGGGTTGGCCAATTTTAAAAGGCAGTGTATTTGTCGCTATTTTTATTACTCTGGAAGAATTTTCCCAGTATTTCCAAGTAAACCGTTCATTTGATTTAATTGATTTAGCGGCTAATTATGCAGGCATTCTTGCATTTACTTTTTTATCTTTGGCTATAAATTGTTTTAAGAAACCTAAAAAAGCAACCGTCGACCATGCTGAGTCATTTAAATAATGGTTTTCTAATAGCATGTTGCTAATACTCTGGTAAGCTCCAAAATTCCTAAGTGAAATAATATATTATGGCAGATTCATTTTATAAGTATCACGTCTTTTTTTGTACTAATCAACGCGCAGAAGGCGAATCTTGTTGCCAAGATTATAATGCTTTAGAGCTGCGTAATTATATGAAGCAACGGACAAAAGAATTAAACTTAATTCGAGAAGGCGTGCGAGCAAATACGGCGGGTTGTTTAAATCGTTGTAAAAAAGGCCCTGTGTTGGTGATTTATCCCGAGGCGGTTTGGTATACCTTTAAAGATAAAGCCGATATTGATGAAATTATTTCAGAGCATTTACAAAATGGACGTATTGTTGAACGTTTAAGAGTGGAATAGCACATGCCAACCTGTCAAGAACAAAAATTATTAATTCAAGGTGCAGTCGGCCAATTAGAAATCATGGTGAACTGCCCTAAAGACAACCCTCAACCTGAACGTTACGCGATCGTCTGTCACCCAAATCCCACACATGGCGGTGCAATGACTAATAAAGTGGTGTACATGATTGGCAGTACATTTAACGCAATGGGTGTGGGCGTGGTGAAATTTAACTTTCGCGGTGTAGGTAAAAGTGAAGGCAGCTTTGATAACGGTGATGGCGAGCGGGATGATTTACGCGCAGTGGCAAAATGGGTACGTGATACGTATGCACCAACAGAATTGTGGTTAGGCGGTTTTTCATTCGGTAGCTTTGTTTCCTTACGCACACATCATGATTTAGATGTCAGTCGTTTATTGTTGGTTGCGCCACCTGTCCAACGTTTCGACTTTTCTGTGTCTGATGCTCATGTCAGTGATGTACCGACATTGGTGATTCAAGGCGGACAAGATGAAGTGGTTGATCCTGAAGAAGTGAAGAAATGGATCGAAACCCAAACCCCGAAACCAAAATTAGTGTGGATGGAAGACTCTGGGCATTTTTTCCATGCGAAGCTGAATGATTTACGTGAAGAAATTTTACAGCATTTTTAAGTGAAAACTGGCAGTCCTCACAATGAAGATTGCCAGCCTTTCATCACTTAACTTTCAGGCTCACGTTTTTTGCCTGCTTGTTCTAATTTGTCTAAATACTCTTGCCATAATTGGATGTGATTGATACCTAAATGGTATAACCAATCCCACGAATAAATCCCTGTATTGTGCCCATCATCAAAATGTAATGACACGGCATATGTGCCAACAGGGTCAATTTTTTCGATATTTACACCTTTTTTACCATACTGCAACACCTCGTCCCCCGGTGCATGGCCACGTACTTCAGCCGATGGAGAGTACACACGTAAGTATTCATAGGGTAATTCGAAATATTTACCATCATCAAATGCAATACTTAACACCCGTGTTTTTTGGCGAAACTCCATTTCTGTTGGTATTGGTGTAGACATCTCATCCCCTTTTGGATTTTGTAATAATGGCTAAGACAATATGTTTTATTTTATGATTTTCAATTGTCGGCCAGTTACGATAGATGCTTTTTCAAGCACTGAACATAACTTTGCTCATCTGGTGTCGTATGGTTTCGTTGTGCTGTCCACAAGCTTTCCGCCAAGCAATCCATCATTTTGTGTTCAACTTCATGCTTGTCCTGTATTTTCTTAACCGCTTTAGTGTATAGGGCGCGAATACCAATAGGCCTGTTTGTCATCAATTGTTCATGCAATGCGATATGTAGCCCAACGTGTAAAAACGGGTTGGTTTGCCCCATTTCTGGTAAATAGTCTTTTCCTACATCAGGGTTCGTCAATTGATTTTGGTATTCAGGATGCGCTAGCATGACATCCCTGACAATGGTTTCCAATGGCTCTAATTTTTGTTCTTGCTGATGCTTTTGCCAAACAGTATTGAAAAATTGGCGCATTTGTTCGCGATTTTGGGTAAACACGTTGCTACATTCACTAGGGTTTGAGAATTGAAACTAATATGGGGTATATTTAGAAAATTTCACGTATATAAGATAAAAACAAGGGTTAATAGTGTTTTAGGATTATATTCAAGCAGGTTTCAAAAGATTGCCTCTAGTTTTAAACTTATCTACAATCTAACTTAGAAAATCATAAAATTCTGTAAATTCAAATAAAGTTGGAAAACTATTAGAGTGGGGAAATACGCAAAGAATATGGTGTAACCCAATGACTTGAAGGTGTCTAGCTTCAAATTGATACTCAAAGAAACACGACATTAATTCAAGACGATTCTTGCTATATAACAATTAGGCAATGTAGATAAAAGTAACCTAAGCGCAGGTGATAACAATGATATGAGTTAGGAGTGCTAAATCTGTTGCAAACAATATTGCACTCCCCGTGACGAAATTACGACAATGTCACTTTAGCAAACTTGCGTTTACCCACTTGATAAACATGCTCTGTACCTGCTTGTAATTGCAAGCCTTTATCGCTAATTTTCTCACCATCAATTTTAACCGCACCTTGTTTAATCATACGGAAGGCTTCCGATGTGCTGCTGACCAATCCCGCCTCTTTCAACAACTGCGCAATCCCAAGCTGACCACCTTCAGGCGTAAACGTGTGCTCAGGCATATCATCAGGGATTTCATTTTGTTTAAAGCGGGCAACGAAATCAGCATAAGCTTGTTCAGCAGCGGCTTTATTATGGAAACGTGCCACAATTTCCTGTGCAAATTCCACTTTTACATCGCGCGGATTCTTACCATTTTCAACATCAGTTTTCCATTGTTGAATTTCTGACACAGATTTAAAGCTGAGTAATTCAATATAACGCCACATCAAGTCATCGGAAATAGACATTAATTTGCTGAAAATATCAAATGCAGGTTCGTAAATACCAATGTAATTATTCAAAGATTTTGACATTTTTTGCACACCGTCTAAACCTTCTAAAATTGGCATCATCAATACCACTTGCGGCTCTATACCTGCCTGCTTTTGTAACTCACGTCCAACCAATAAATTAAATTTTTGATCCGTACCGCCCAGCTCTACATCCGATTTTAATGCAACAGAATCATAACCTTGTACCAACGGATATAAAAATTCATGAATCGCAATCGGTTGCCCGCCTGTATAACGCTTATGGAAGTCATCACGCTCCAACATTCGTGCAACTGTATGCTTTGCAGCAAGCTGAATCATGTCACTGGCACTCATCTTGCCCATCCACTCAGAGTTAAAACGAATCACAGTTTTCTCAGGGTCTAAGATTTTATAAATTTGCTCCTGATAACTTTTCGCATTCTCTTTAACTTGTTCTTGAGTCAGTGCTGGACGTGTTTCATTTTTACCTGTGGGATCGCCAATCATGCCCGTGAAATCCCCGATTAAAAACGTAACTTCGTGTCCAAGCTGTTGAAAATGACGCATCTTATTTAATAAAACAGTATGCCCTAAATGTAAATCAGGCGCGGTCGGGTCAAAACCTGCTTTAATGCGTAAAGGTCGACCAGTTTCTAATTTTTTGCGTAATTCATCTTCAATTAATAATTCATGAACGCCTAATTTAATTTGTTGCAGTGCATCCGTGACTGAACTCATATAAACCTCAATGTAGCATAAAAGGGTAAAAATGGATGACAAACGGCGAAATTTATGGTTGAATGTGACCGCTTCTACAGATTCAAAAAGTGGTCGAGGTAAGCGACTCCAACCTAGATGATGCCAGAAGCAATAGCTTAACATAAGTGCCGTGACTTATTGACTATTTTCTATATACAATGTATGTTATATTTTAAAATAAATAATAATATAGACAACAAGTTACATGCAGTTTTAAAAGTATAACTTTAAGCCTGTCAAGGGTTTAAGCTCAAATTTAAAAGTATTGAATTGGCGAATGACATACTTGAGTTAAAAACTATGAAAAACCAAGCACATGAAAAAAAATCGGCTAAATTTCGCTCGAGCATAATTGCTGTTGCGACTGTGGGTGTTGCCTCTTTTACATGGTGGCTGACTTCTAGCGAAGCATTTGCCCCAAATATTCCTATTTCGAGTTTACCAAATACTCAAGTTGCTCAAAATGTACAGCCTGAAGAAGTTGATGAAAATATTCAGGAATTAGAACAAGATCGCTATCAAGAATTGGAAACAGCGGTTAAGTCAGGTGATACGTTAATCAGTATTTTTAAACGTCATTCACTTAAAACTGCTGATTTATATGAAATCTTAGAACTTAAACAATTCAAACCACAACTCACCCGTCTCCGCCCAGAACAAAAACTCTTTATTTTACATGATGAACAAGGTCAGGTTGTTGATTTAACCTTACAACTTGGCGCAGAAAAAGAACTGCAAGTTTATAAAAATGATTTTGGTTTTGATGGGGAAATCTTACACAATGGCGAGCCTATCTTAGCGTCTTTGGCTCAGCATAGTGTCGTTGATGGTGAAAGTGCTCAAAATATCGTATCTGATACTGCAGATGCAAATATAGCGACTGTTGCAGCAGCGGCCGCGACCACAGCAGTTGTAGCTAAAGTAGTTAAGCCTGCGCCAGAGTTCAAATCTAACCGTTTAGAACTTAAAATTAAATCGGGTGATACCTTATACAAAGTGTTTCGCCAATACAAATTAAGCTTAAATGACTTAGATCGTATCTTAAAACTGAATCGCAAATCGCGTCGTCAATTACAAAATCTTAAAATCAACCAAAAATTAGTCATTGAGCGCACAAAAAATAACCGCGTTAAAACCTTAAGTCTAGCAGTTGACCGTAAGTCGACTTTACATTTCACTCAAAAAGGCAGCAGCTTTAAAGGTGAAATCGAGAAAAATGGTACTCGTGTCGCGTTAGATTTCAAACCTAAGAAAAAGCCACGTCAGCAGGTCGCTCAACAAACGCGTAGCAAATCTAAGACGAAAACTGTTGCGAAGAAAGCCACAAAATTCAAACAAAATTATGACTATCCATTAGCCTCTAGCCCTGAACTCAACAAGATGTTGAAAAGTGCAAAAAAATATTTGGGTTATCCGTATGTCTACGGTGGTCAAACCCCGCGTGGCTTCGATTGTAGTGGTTTTGTGGTCTATAATTCTAAGAAAGCAGGCATTAGCCATTTACCGCGTACTGCACACCAACAATACAAACATACAAAACCTGTGAGCAGAAAGAATTTACAACCGGGTGACTTGGTATTTTTCCATAACAGAAATAACCGTAAACGCATCGGACATGTGGGTATTTACATCGGTGATGATAAATTTATCCATGCCAGAGGAGGCAAAAAGGCGAGAGATGTTACTATCACGAGTTTAAATAATAGTTATTACCGTAAGCACTTTGTGCGTGGTGGACGTTTATAGTAGAAAGACTAAAACCACCAAATCGGGCAGAAATATGGCATTTCGCCACAATTTGGGCATATTTTCTACATAGGCATGTCATTATTCACAGGTAGAATGGAGTGTGCAGACGTGAGTTTGGCACTCCATTTGACTTTTAAAAGGTTCGTACATGAAACTGAGTTGGACTTTACTGTTAAGCTTTTTTCTAGCCACGCAGGCGATCGCTAAAGAAGTAAGCATTATTGGTGTGGGCGATATTATGTTAGGAAGTAATTTTCCTTCAGCGTCCTATTTACCACCCAATAACGGCAAAGAATTGATGCAATCTGTATACCCAATTTTACAAGATGCCGACGTAACTTTTGGAAATTTAGAAGGTTCGATTCTTGACAGTGGTGCAACGATTAAAAACTGTAAATCTAGCAATGCATGTTATGCGTTTAGAATGCCTGAAAAAATTGCTAATAATTTAGTTGACGCGGGTTTTGATGTGATGAGCATCGCAAACAACCACATACGTGATTTTGGCAACACAGGCTTGAAAAATACCCAAAAAGTATTAAATGAACTCGGCTTACATTATGCAGGTTTGACTTCTAAACCCAGTACTATTTTTACTAAAGATGGCATAACTTACGGCTTTGCAGCCTTTGCACCCAACGTTGGTACACAAAATATTAACGACATTCCTATGGCTAAAAAAATTATATCCAACTTAGCTAAAAAGACGGACATTATCATTGTATCGTTTCACGGTGGGGCAGAAGGTTCAAAGTATCAACATGTAACTAGGAAAACTGAAAAGTATTATGGAGAAAATCGCGGCAATGTGTATCAATTTGCCCATGCTGTGATTGATGCTGGTGCGGATGTGGTGTTTGGTCATGGCCCTCACGTCACCCGTGCTGTAGAAGTGTATAAAAATCGTTTTATTGCCTATAGTTTAGGTAATTTCTGCACTTATGGACGTTTTAATTTGCGAGGAGTGAATGGCGTTGCACCTATTATAAAAGTCAATATGACAGAAACAGGTGAATTTATCAACGCGAAGGTAACGCCGATCAAGCAAATCGGTAGAGGCGTGGTCAAAATAGATAAAACCAAGCGTGCCATTCAATTATTACGTCAATTGACCAAAGCAGATTTTCCTAAATCAACTGTAACCATTGATAGCAACGGGCTATTAACTGCTCAATAACTATCAACGACTACGATGTGACGACAACCATGCGTTATCAAAAAACAACACAATCTAAAACTAAGAAACCTACACAGATGGGTCAAGCGCAGCGTGTACGTGAGCGTGTATTGGGCAAGCAAAGCCAGATGAATTTGCCACCTTCGTTAAAAGGTTATAACTATTCAATTGAACATGGTTTAAAGAAGCCACGCAAAGCAAAAATGTCAACGGTGCGTATTGTTTCTGTAGCATCAACGATTGCTGTTTTGCCTTTTGTATGGTGGTTAAGCAATTCTAATGCATTTGTGGTGGATAATATCCAAGCCAGTCAACCCATTGTATCAGTAGCAGAAACAGCTGCACCTAATAACATTGATACAGCTAAAGCATTGGCTGAAATGGAAACAATTGTACCCGCTGCGCCGAATCCAGTAGTAATAGCAGAGCCTATTAAACCTGTTGTTACACCAGAAGTGCAGCCCGTTGCGGTTATAGAAAAGCAAGAGCCGCCTGCATTTGAGCCTTGGATTGATATTAAAGTGCAATCAGGTGATACCTTATCAGCGATTTTTAGTCGTTATGAATTGAGTAAAGCGCACTTATATCAAATTGCAAAAGTTGATAAAAAATTAGCGAAGAAGTTACGTCAATTACGTTTAAACCAGAAAATCCGTGTTAAGCGTGATGAGCAAGGCAATGTTGAAGAGTTTGTTTTAGATTTAGGTTTTGCTACTGAATTCCGTGTGTATCAAGCAGAAAATGGCTTTAAAGCGGAACAAGTTAAAAGTGAGGTCACAACTGAAATTAAAACAGCTTATGGCCAAGTGAATAGCACTTTATTTAATGCAGGCTTTGAGGCAGGTTTACCTGATAGTGTGATGTCACAAATATTGGAGATTTTCCGCTGGGATGAGGATTTTCATTTATTTCAAAAAGGCGACCACTTCACTGTTGTGTATGAAAAATATATATCTGGGTCAGAGTCTCAATTTGGTGAAATTTTAGCAGTAGAAGTGTTTAATAATAAAGCCACACATCGCGCTATTCGTTATACCGATAGTGAGGGTGAAACAGCTTATTATCACCCAGAAGGACAGCCGCTATTTGCTCAAGCTAAACGCGGTGTGAAAAAGTTAAACCGTCTCATGTCACCAGTTAAGGCTACACGAATTAGTTCTAAATATGGTATGCGGATTCATCCTATTTCTGGTAAAAGACGTTTTCATAGTGGGGTTGATTATGCTGCACCAACGGGTACACCCATTGTAGCTGCTGCAGATTCTACAGTGAAATTTAAAGGTTGGAAGCGAGGTTATGGACGTACTGTTGTTTTACAACATAACGAGCAATACACGTCTTTACATGCGCATATGTCGAAATTTGCTAATGTTAAAGTGGGGCAGAAGTTAAAGCAGGGTGATATCATTGGTTATATTGGTCAATCGGGTAGTGCTACAGGCCCGCATTTACATTATGAAGTACGCTTGAATAATCAGCCACAAAACCCTTTGACATTCCAAATTCCAAATAAAGCTTATGAGAAGCAATTGGCAGAGTTGAAGAAACAAGAGGCATTGCGTAAACAGCACTTTGTTGAGAATACTAAAGATTTGCGTGAGCGTTTAGCCGTGGCTTCCCAAAAAACCCATGAGGCTTTAGGTATTCAACATGCTTCAACATTAGCACAAGCGGCAGGTGTGAAAAAATAGAATATGATACAAACGGTGATGGTGTTTTAAATGACCATTACTGATAACTTTAAGGGGCGCGGTTGCGTCCTTTTTAGTTTTTAGACAACGTTTTGTAATCGGACTACTGCTTTTCTTTGTATATCTCTAGTTTTTCCTAATAAGAAGTTTAGGACTGCCAATCTATAAAACTAGCAGCCCTAAAATAGAATTACATCACCGCTTCAACTGCTTTCACAACATTTTCTACAGTAAAGCCAAATTCTTTGAATAATTCACCACCTGGTGCAGATTCACCAAAGCAATCAATACCCACAACTTGACCTTCAAAGCCAACATACTTGTACCATAAGCCTGTTGTGCCCGCTTCAACTACGACGCGAGATTTCACACTGCTAGGCAATACTGATTCACGATATGCTTCGTCTTGCGCTTCAAATGCTTCAACACACGGCATAGAAATCACACGAATATTCTTACCGCTTAATTGCGCTGCCGCATCCATTGCCAAGCCAACTTCAGAACCTGTCGCAATAATGATCGCATCTGGTGTATCGTCGCAATCTTTTAAGATATAACCACCTTTTTCAATTGCTTCGATTTGTACTGCATCACGGGCTTGATGTGGTAAGCCTTGACGTGAGAATACTAAAGAACTAGGGCCTTCATTACGCATAATTGCCATTTTCCACGCAACGGCTGATTCAACCGCATCGCACGGTCTCCACGTTTGCATATTTGGAATTAAACGCATCGTTGCGATTTGCTCAACTGGTTGGTGCGTAGGGCCATCTTCGCCTAAACCGATAGAATCATGCGTGTAAACAAACACTGGGGCAATTTTCATTAATGCCGCCATCCGTAATGCATTACGTGCATACTCAGAGAACATTAAGAATGTCGCACCGTAAGGAACGAAACCACCGTGTAACGCGATACCATTCATGATGGCAGACATGCCGAATTCACGCACACCGTAAAATACATAATTGCCCGCTGCGTCTTCTTGAATACCTTTGCAACCTGACCATAAAGTTAAGTTTGAACCTGCTAAATCCGCAGAACCACCTAATAATTCTGGTAATAATGGGCCAAAACCGTTTAAGCTATTTTGTGATGCTTTACGTGAAGCAATTTTCTCTGCTTTGCCGTCAACTTCTGCGATAAATGCATTGGCTTTTTCTACGAAATCCGCAGGTAGATCACCACTTAAACGACGTTCTAATTCTGCACCCTCTGCTGGATATGCGGCTTTATAAGCTTCTAATTTTGTATTCCAATCTGATTCAGCATTTGCACCTTTGTCTTTCGCTGACCAACTACCGTAAACATCTTCAGGAATCACAAAAGAGTCATGTGCCCAACCGATACGCTCACGAGTTAACGCGATTTCATCATCACCTAAAGGCGCACCGTGACATTCTTCTTTGCCTTCTTTATTTGGCGAACCCCAACCGATAATAGTTTTGCAACAAATAATAGATGGTTTATCCGTTACGCCACGCGCTTCTTCAATAGCAGCTTTAATCGCGTCCGCATCATGACCATCAACATTACGCACAACGTGCCAACCGTAAGATTCAAAACGGGCAGGTGTATCATCTGTGAACCAGCCTTCAACTTCACCGTCGATTGAAATACCATTGTCATCATAAAACGCAACTAATTTGCCTAATTTCAACGTGCCCGCTAATGCACACGCTTCATGGGAAATACCTTCCATTAAGCAACCATCACCTAAGAACACATAAGTACTGTGATCGATGATGTCATGACCGTCTTTGTTGAATTGCGCGGCTAAAGTTTTTTCGGCAATCGCCATACCGACACCATTGGTAATACCTTGACCTAATGGGCCTGTAGTGGTTTCAACACCCGGTGCATAACCATATTCAGGATGCCCTGGAGTTTTAGAATGTAACTGACGGAATTGTTTAACATCTTCAATTGATAAATCATAGCCAGTCAAGTGTAATAAAGAATACACCATCATTGAGCCATGGCCATTGGACATAATAAAACGATCACGGTTTGCCCAATTTGGATTCGCAGGGTTGTGGTTCATGTAATTATTCCACAATACTTCTGCAATATCTGCCATCCCCATTGGTGCACCGGGATGTCCCGATTTGGCTTTTTGTACTGCATCCATACTTAAGGCACGAATCGCATTGGCTAAGTCACGACGTGTAGGCATAATATCTCCTTCATTTGGTTTTATTTAAAATGATTATAAAAAAAGTTTATTCTGGTATTGGCTAAAAAAATAATGGGTCGCATTTTCGCCTAAAATTGTTGGTTCATCAATATATCATTATATTCTGACTAAAAGCATAACTTTTATTTAGGGTTAGGATTAGTTTTTTTATGAAAAGGATTTTTGACTTGATGAATAGAAAGGCTTTGTTACGATATTGATAAAATGGGTCTTTATTAATTATACAATGAATCACATAAAAATATTTTATTACTTTATCATATAATGATGCAGCTTCTACAACAACTTAAACAGTATTTAAAACCAATGGATTGGGTCGTTTTAACTATTGCCTTATTCAGCCTTATTCCATTGTATGCAGGTTATTGGCAGCAACAAGGATCAGCAGATTATGTATTAATCACCTCTCCCATGGGCGTGCAGAGAGTCAGTTTAGATCAGCTACAAACCTTATCGGTCAAAGGTCATTTAGGCCATAGCCATTTAGAAATCCAACAAGGTAAAATCCGTTTTATTGATTCTCCATGTAAAGGAAAATACTGTATTCACGCGGGTTGGCAACAATCAGGGGGCGCATTTGCAGCCTGTTTACCCAATCACATTTTATTAGAAATTCGTAGTGCACAAACTGAGCAATTTGACTCAATTTCTTATTAGTTTGCTAAAGCAAGTCGCTATCAGCATCGACTAAATTTGTCTGCTACAATACTGTTAAAAATAACAAAACAGGGGTAAGCAATGAGCTTGTTTGGACGCTTTACGACAATGGGGCAAAAGGAAGAAGACGAACCTGTTTTAGACGATGTCCCACTCGATCAATTAACGCCTGAATTATTAGACCAACCACCACAATACACCTTTGTTGCTGCTCAACATGCTGTTAAACAAGATAATCTTGATAAAATACAGCAATATCTCGACTTCAACACCAAGTATGTTTACTGTAAAGATTGGGATGACAGCACACTATTACACAAAGCAGCTCAATATGCCCGTGCTGATATTGTTGAACTGCTTCTCAAAAACAATGCTGATGCAAATTTAACATTTAATGGCAAATCTCCCCTGCAATTGGCGATTGAAAGTGAATACATTGGTCAAGAACGTTCCGCTGACGCAATCAAAGCGTTTAGAAAACAGCGTCTAGCCACGGTGAGAATCTTACTGAAATACGGTGCAGAAATTAACCATGTCAATGAAGCAGGCGAACAAGCCATACACATTGCCGCCAAATTGGGTTATGCGGAATTAGTTGAGGCACTATTAAAACAAGGATCGGGGTTAGAAGCCATAGTCGAAACTACAGACAAAGCGGTAAATAATGCCAGCCGTACCCCGTTAATCATGGCGGTGCGTTATGCCAAAGATAAAACCACTGTACATTTATTGCTCAACTCTGGTGCAAACCCCAACCGTATCGATCTGGTTACAGGGCACTCGCCATTACAATTGGTGGTCAATTGCCAAGATGAAAAAGTGCAGCTCCCTCAATTAGAATTATTAACCAAGCTCTTACTCAAATATAAAGCTGACATTAATCAACAATCTGAAGACCAATTAAAGCAAACGGCATTGCACTTGGCGGTGATTCAACGACAATTTCCATTGGTCGAATTACTGGTTGCTTGTGGGGCTGATTTATCAATTAAAGATGCAAAACAGATGATGCCAATTGCGATAGCCGCCAGACAAGGTCATGTGGATTTGGTTAAATTCCTTCATGAAAAAGGTAGCGATTTATACCAGTCTCGCGCCTTATTTTATGCGGCAAACTGTCAACAGAGTAGTGCCGCATTAGAGTATTTATTAGATACAGGTATGGACATTAATATGCCTGATAAAAGCGGTTATACACCTATTTTTTCAGCGATTTCAGCTTATTCATTGAAAAATGTCAAATTACTGATTGATCGGGGTATTGATGTCAAAATGTACTCGCCGCAAGGACGCACCGTGCTTGAACATGCGTTTGCTTGTTGGGGTGAAGTGGAATGCTTGGACAAAGAAGAGAATATTTCAGAACAGCAACAACTCAACTCGGATAATGCGCGGGATATTATTGATTTACTCGGCGGATTTGAGCATAAACGGCCGAAAATGTATTTTTAGTCAATTAGGAGTGCGCACCATATTTACAGATGCGTACTCCTTAAAATTTTAA
Organism: Candidatus Albibeggiatoa sp. nov. NOAA; assembly: GCA_025800385.1. GTDB lineage: Bacteria > Pseudomonadota > Gammaproteobacteria > Beggiatoales > Beggiatoaceae > Albibeggiatoa. Next base: position 256,157 of record JAOXRS010000120.1, on the reverse strand, counting down.
TCAGCCTGCCACACAATATCTAATTGCTTTGCTGCACGTACATCATCTAAACGGCGAACAGGTAAGCTATACGGTGCTTTGCAAACCATTTCCGCATCGGTTTTCGACTCTTCCCAAATCTCAATCAATGCTTCTACAAATGCATCTAAAGTTTGTTTATCTTCAGTTTCAGTCGGTTCGATTAACAAACATTCTGGGACTAATAATGGGAAATAAGTAGTCGGCGCGTGGAAACCTTTATCTAATAAACGTTTCGCAAAATCCATCGCAGTGACATTCAACTCTTTAGCTTGCTTTTTCAAAGTCAAAATAAATTCATGGCTGGCACGACGCTCAGGGAATGCCATATCAAAACCTGCTTCAGCCAGTTTGACTTGCAAATAGTTTGCATTCAACGTCGCAAATTCCGCAACACGGTGCATACCATCACGGCCTAAGACTCGCGCATAAATATAAGCACGCAACATAATGCCCACATTACCCGCATGAGCTAACACATAACCCATGGTTTCAGGTAAATCTTGCTCAGTTAACCAATAATATTGGCCTTCATCATTTTTACCGACAACAGGCACAGGTAAATGTGGCAATAAACGCTCACTCACACCCACAGGGCCAGAACCAGGACCGCCACCACCGTGTGGAGTAGAGAATGTTTTATGTAAATTCATATGAATCACATCAAAGCCCATGTCACCGGGGCGTACTTTGCCTAAGATCGCATTTAAGTTTGCGCCATCGTAATACAATAAGCCACCCGCTTCATGCACTGCCGCTGAAATCTCTTTAATCTCACGCTCGAACACACCCAAAGTCGAAGGGTTGGTTAACATAATGCCTGCAGTTTGAGGGCCTAACATTTCTTTTAAAGCCGCTACGTCCACATCACCTTGATTGTCGGTCGGAATCTCTTTGACTTTAAAACCACACATGACAGCAGAAGCAGGATTAGTACCGTGGGCTGCATCTGGTACAAGCATCTCTGTTCTTGCAGAATCATTACGTGCATCATGATAAGCACGAATCATCGCCACACCAGCGAACTCACCTTGAGCACCCGCAGCAGGAGCAAGTGATACGCCTTTCATGCCAGTGACAGCTTTCAAAATTTCTTGCAAGTCGTGTAAGTTATTTAAAATGCCTTGCGAATGCTTTTCAGGCGCAGCAGGGTGATGTGATAAATAACCCGGTAGCATCGCTAAACGATTACAAATACGTGGATTGTATTTCATCGTGCATGAACCCAATGGATAAAAATGGGTATCAATAGAAAAATTCTTTTGTGATAACTGTGTGTAATGTCTAACAGCTTGCATTTCTGATACTTCTGGCAGTGCAGCAGATTGCTTACGGCGCAAGTTCTCAGGAATATCTGAAATATCAGCAAGAGATGAAGGGTATTGTGATGTATTGGTGCGATTTGGACTCGAATGTTCAAAAATGAGCATGGTAATTTCTGGCTTTTAAAAGACAATCGATAGTGTAATGCTTTCATTTTATGACTGCAACAATCGATTTAATTGCTTAGAAAAAAACATAAAAATAGAGATTTATAAAGCAATAGCCTAATAAATGACATAACTTAGATGAAAGAATTCGCATGATAATGCATATGTTATGGTTTCGGTTTGTTGATTAATGAAATTTATAGCTACCAAAGTATATTAATTTACAATATTGATTTACCTATACAAATCACATAAGCTTGCAGTCTGTTTTGTAATGACACAATCCAGCATACTTGAAAATTAATACTAGTGTTAGAATACTGAATTGAATAAAGTGTTTATAAAAAAAGGAACACAAGTGTGGTACAGAAAAAAATTTGTATGATTGGCGATTTTGCAGTAGGTAAAACCAGTTTAGTGGCACGTTTTGTTCGCCAAACCTTTTCTGATAAGTACCTTACTACTGTTGGGGTGAAAATTGATACGAAAATTGTAAATCTCGATGAGAAACAAGTAAAACTCATATTGTGGGATATTGCAGGTGCAGATACGTTTACCACCACTACTGCATCTTATTTACGCGGTGCGACAGGCTTTTTCTTAGTAGTCGATGGTACACGTCGCCCAACTTGGGAATCTGCATTAAAACTTAAACAAGCAGTCACAGAACAAATTGGCGAGAAACCCTTTGTCATTTTACTGAATAAAGCTGACTTAACCGATGAATGGGAAATTGAAGAACAGCTAATCGCCGCTCAAGAACAAGAAGGCTGGAAAATTCTTAAAACCAGTGCTAAAACAGGTGAAAATGTTGAAGCCGCTTTCACAGAACTTGCTACAAAGTTAATTGCATAAAAAAGCAGGATAAAGGAATTTACATATGTCAGCTCTTTCAACGCTCCCGCTCAGTATTATTAAGTATATTCGTTCTATGTGGATGGCAGAAATGCTCATGACCTACCTCCATGTAGATAAAAATGGGCTGCTGATGAATTGGGGAGGTCACCCTCGCTATTATGGTTTAACGGATTTAGCCACGGGTGTGCCTGTTAATGAGCAAATTGTATTCTTAGAAGGCTTATTGCCTGTTGAGCACGCACAGGTGATTGAATTTATTTGCATGGAAAATGGGCGTTGTGCACATGTTCACCTTGTCCCCAGTGATAATGGCACATGGGTGTTACTGCTAGATGCAACGATTGACCACGGTCGCCAACAAAAATTACAACAACAGTTAAACGAACTGAGCATTTTAACCTATCGCCAAAGCCAAGTTGTACAAAAACTGGAAGCCGCGCGCGAAGCCTTAGCTGATGATAAAGAGCAATTAGAGAAAATCAGTAATTTAAAATCACGTTTTATCGCAGGTTTATCACACGAATTGCGCACGCCACTTTCGTCTATCGTAGGCTATACCCAATTATTGGATGAAGCCACACAAAATGATGAAAAGGAAGCCCGTTATTTAACCAATGTAAAAAATAGCGCAAACCATTTGTTATCTTTAATTGATACCTTGCTTGAGCAAACCCGAATTGAAAATGGCAAAGTGAATTTACGCCCGACTCAAACCGATTTAAATGATTTATGCGATAATCTAAAAGGTCTATTCTTTCCAGCCGCACAAGAAAAACAGCTTGAGTTTCAGATTACATTGAACAGTAGTTTTCCCCGCATGGTCACGGTTGATGAGGTACGATTGCGCCAAATTCTGATTAACTTAATCAATAATGCCCTGAAATTTACTGAGCAAGGTCATGTTCATTTAGAAGTTGAATGGCAAGATAATAAGTTTTATTTCACTGTCAGTGATACTGGCCGAGGTATTCCACGCGAACAGCTAGATAAAATTTTTACTGCATTTCACCAAGTTGATGTTGATTCACCTGTTGGTGCAGGTTTGGGTTTATCGATTAGTTATAGTCTTGTACAACGTATGCAGGGTGAGTTAAATGTAGAGTCAACGGTAGGCCAAGGATCAATATTTAGAGGATTTATACAAGCACCTCTGGCTTATGATATGAAACCTGAGCATCACCATAATACGGATGGTTCTGATGTAGAACACACAAGCAGTCAAACACATCAGCCAGCACACGAAATGACGGTATTATTAGCCGAAGACAGCATTTATCTCAGTACGCTCATGGAAGTTTATTTAGAGGATGCTGGGTATTCCGTTGTTAAAGCCAGTAATGGTTTAGAAGTATTAAATCTATTGGATAAACATAACCCTGAAGTACTCATCATGGATATGCATATGCCTGCATTAGATGGTTATAAAACAACTCAGCAATTGCGAGAACAAGGCTTTGACAAACCGATTATTGCAATCTCTGCATCAACATTACCTAAAGATCATGATTATGCGCTAGAAATTGGTTGTCAAACTTACTTAACTAAGCCAATTCAATCAGATACATTATTAGCAGCCATTGATAATGTATTATCTACAACACATTAATAGATAGTGATACACTGAAAATATAAGATGTTAATGCATATGAGGCTATTATTCTCAATGTCATGGCATCTTATCTTAATAAAACAGTAGGTTTTACAAGTATTCTTGATATAAGTCACATTAACAGAATATTTTTTCTATTAATATCTGCTTTTTATATATCCCTAAGTAACAAAATGTTATTTTAAAAATGCTTGATGGATGATAGCTTAAATACGATAATTGCTTTGTTACATAATTGTTGTTAGTTCGACATTTATGAAACATTGCATTGAAGTTTGTCTGCTTGCTGTGATAGTTCTCAACTTATGAAGCCATTGAAATATAATAAAATCATATATCTGTCACTTATTATTGTATATGCGTGGTTACCTAATATGGTATACGCACTTAGTGCAGATCAATGGTTACAACAAGGTCAAACTTATTTTGCACAAGGCCATTATGAGCAGGCTATCCAACATTGGGAAGCAGGTTTAGATACATTATCGCCTGACAGTTTAACCCAACGCCAACAAATTGATTTACATGCTCAAATTGCTCATGCACATCAATCGCTAGGCCATTCTGATAAAGCTATTGAATTATTAGAACGTAACTTGCCATTAGTTGAAAACGACATCACGCAGCACATTTTATTGTTAGCCGCGCTCAGTGACTTGTGCTTAGCCACTCATCAATATATCAAAGCACGTCAATATATTAATCAAGCCGTAGACATATTAGAAGTAGAGCAAGTACCTACTGCTATCTCAGCGATGGTATTTAATAATTTAGGCAATGTCTTGGCGGTAGAAGCTTATTTTGACGAATCCATTAGCGTTTATCAAAAAGCCTTAACTCACGCGGGAAATAAGCAACCTGAGTTACATATTCGCATTTTAGTTAATTTGAGCCGCACTTATTTAAAAAATCATCAGTTCAAACAAGCCATTCAATCCTTACAACAAGCCTATCAAGCTTTATCTTTACGCGAAGACAAATACGACAAAGCCTTTCTTTTTGTGACAGTAGGTGAGCTTGCGCAAAATATTCAAAAACAGCAACAAGAATATCAAACCAATGGTAATAATCGCCAAACATTACGTCAATTAGCATATGAAAGCTTAGCCCAATCAGTCAGAATTGCGGAAAAAATTCACGATGATCGCCTTATTGCCTATGCTTACGGTTATTTAGGCCAATTGTATGAGTCAGAAAAGCGTTATGAAGACAGTCTCAAATTAACTCGACGCGCCATTTTTGCCGCCCAAGAAAGTGAAGCTTATGAAATTCTATATCGCTGGGAATGGCAGGCAGGGCGTTTATTTCAGATTCAAAAACAGTTGGATATGGCAATTTTATCTTATCAGCAGGCGGTTAAATCACTGCAAGCTGTTCGTGATGAACTGAAAACAGGTTATCGTAAAACATCTCTACCTTTCCGTGAAACCATTGGCCTCGTCTATTTTGAACTGGCCGATTTATTACTGCAAAAAGCCAAAATAGATGCTGATCCGAAATGGTTAATTGAAGCGCGTGATACGATTGAGCTTTTAAAAACGGTTGAATTACAAGATTATTTTAAAGATGACTGTTTAAACCAAGCATCAACTACTTTAGCCGAACAAATGAATATGGCTAAGACAGCCGTGTATTATCCGATTTTATTGCCTGACCGATTGGAAATTTTACTAAGTTTGCCAAAAGGCATTAAGCAATTTACAGTTAATGTAACCGCACTCAAATTAAAAGATGAGGCGAATGAATTCCGCTTTGAACTGGAAACCCGCGAAACCAAAGATTATATACCTTATGCACAACGCTTATATCGCTGGATGATTGAACCGATTCTCGCTGACTTAAAACGTCAACAAGTTGATACTTTGGTTTTTGTGCCTGATGGTGTTTTGCGTACAATTCCGTTTGCAGCCTTTCATAGTGGTAGCCGCTTTTTAATTCAAGAATACGCAATTGCCACTGTGCCCAGTTTAACATTGACTGACCCTACTCCATTAGAAAAAAAAACCGACATTAAAGTGTTGCTCAATGGTTTGTCTCAAAGTGTGCAAGGTTTTCCGCAGTTATCTAGTGTCACCAATGAAGTGAAATTTATTGAGCGATTTTACCCCCAACAATCACAAACCTTATTAGATAACCAATTTACCACTGATAACTTTGCCAGATCATTACGTCAAACGCCTTATTCTATTGTACACATCGCCTCACATGGCCAATTTAATAGCGATCCACAAAAAACCTTTTTACTGACGTATGACAATAAAATCACGATTAGTCATTTAGAAAATTTGATTCGTTTAAGTAAGATTCGTAATGAACCTATGGAATTGTTAACGTTAAGTGCTTGCCAAACTGCGGTAGGAGACGATCAAGCAGCATTAGGATTAGCAGGCATTGCAGTAAAAGCAGGTGCACGCAGTGCATTAGCCACACTATGGTTTATTGATGATGCTGCAACCAGTTCATTGGTCAGTGAATTTTACCAACAATTACAACGAGAACATATTTCAAAAGCCAAAGCCTTACAAAAAGCACAATTACACTTACTTGATAGGCCTCGTTATCGACACCCTGCGTTTTGGGCACCTTTCTTACTCGTTGGAAATTGGTTGTGATTAGGCATTTCATACAAGTAATAAAAAAATATCGATCTAGGGCATTTTGGGCGACATTTATCAGTATTTCATGTAATCATTTATCAGCTGAGGTCATTACTGATGGAAGCGTGGGTGCTCAAGTCTCGTTACAAGGTACAGACTATGATATTTCAGCAGACTTAGGCCTACAACAAGGCTCAAATTTATTTCATAGTTTTGATACTTTTAATTTGCAGAATAATGAAACTGCGACATTTTCTGGCTCGGAAAACATCAAAAATATTGTTGCACGCATTACAGGTGGTCAATCTACTATTAATGGCCTGATTCGCACTACGATTCCTGAAGCCGATTTATACCTAGCCAATACGCAAGGGTTTGTATTTGAAAACAATGCACGCTTAGATGTATTAGGCTCTTTTTATTTGACAACAGCGTCGAGTGTTTTTTTTGCTGATGGTCAAGTGTTATCAACGCGGCAAACAAATAAAAATCAGTCTTTTAGCTCTGCTCCTCCTGCTGCTTTCGGTTTTTTAGATACCCCACACTCCATTGAAATTTCAGGCACGCAGCTTGATACCCTAAAAGGTAAAACATTGTCACTATCTGCTGGCGATATTGTAATTAAAAATTCGAGGCTTAAAGCAACTGCTGGGCATTTGGATTTATTATCTATACGTCATGGGTCACCCGTTAATCCGATTGTGCCATTTCAAGAAACATTTGAGCTGGGTTCTCTCACGATGAGTAATAATAGTACATTAGATATTGGCCGTGATGGTGATGGGATTATTTTTATCCGCGCTGGCGATTTTACTGTAGAAAATAGCTCTATTTTTGTAAATACATCCATTATTGGCCAAAACAGTTTGTTATTTATTAATACAAACAATCTATTACTTAATAATGTCAATTTAGATAGTCGAACGTATGGTGCAGGTCAGGGTGGTTTAATTATTGTCCAAGTTAAACAGGATGCAACCTTAATTGATTCCAATATCTTAACCACGGGCACACAAAAAGAGCCAGAAATTACGGGTGATGCGGGTGATATTCGCTTTATTGCGGAAAACTTAACACTACTCAATACTTCTATTACCACTAAAACTTATGGGATTGGTATGGGCGGTGATATTAGTATTTTTGTACGTAAGAACCTGTATATGGCCAGTCCCAAAGTGGGCTTGGGTATTTCCCCTTCTGTAATTCAAGCCAGTACCGAAGATGGTGGGGATGCAGGTCGCATTTATATCGAAGCGCGTAATTTAACTTTAACAGGAGAAAATACAGCAATTGATAATAACTCCACTGATATAGGTAATGGTGGTAGTATTCAGTTGCATATCGCGGATGTGCTTGCTTTGTCTGATAGCGCATTTATTTCTGCTGACAGTACAAGTCGGGGTAATGCGGGCAGTATTAGTTTAAATAGTTCAGGCTTATTTTTACAAGATAGTACCATTTCAACTGCTGCTAGTGAGTCCGATGGAGGCAATATTGTATTAAATGTACGCAGTCGGCTGAATCTTACTAACAGTGCTATCAGTGCCAATATTAATGGTGATGGTTTAGGCAATGGCGGAAACCTAGCGATTGGTAACGCCTGTACTTTTCAATTACAAGATAGTGAACTCAGTGCAAATGCCCGTTTTGGTAATGGTGGCTCGATTTTGGCAATTTCTGGTGCAGGTTTGGATTTAATGGGAAATAGCAAAATTGATGCATCTTCAGAGTTTGGAACAGATGGCAGTGTGCAAATTGAAGAGATTCCCAGTATTGATCGCACTACATTATCTATACAATTTTTAGATGCCAGTATGAAAATCAAACAACGCTGTATTACACGAACAGATGATAATGTCAGTCATTTTTCAGTTAAGCAAAAAACCGATTTACCCAATGTACCTGATGACTTTCAGTCTTATATTCCTTTGCTATATAACAAGTCTTTATAAAACACGTTTCCACAATTTCCCCTGACAATTGCTGACAACTCCTTGATAGCGCGATAAATTAAACTTATCTTTTGTGCATATAATTAATAGCTACAGCAACATATATCCAATAATCATTAAGTTAGACAGAGCAAATTTATATAAACTACAAAATGCTGTACATATAGAAGTAAAGACTAATATTTTGTCACAACCTGATATTTTCCTATGTTATACTGCAAAACTTAGATTTTTCATCTTTTCCTTAGAGTTAAAATAATCACAAAGGGGAATGTTCAATGAGTCAAAGTGATTCTATTCGTGCAAGAAACCAATTTATATGGTGGATGGTTATACCAAGTGTTCTCATACTTGGCGGTATCATTTACTTATTAGTTGAGAAATTAGGTGCAGATTTCGGTAACAGTATCGCGCAAAATGCAACACCTGAATTTGAGCAACAAGCCATTGAGTTGCGTTTACAACCTGTTGGTAGTGTTAACGTGGGTGAGCCAATGCAAGTTGCAGCAGTTGAAGATAAAGGTACAAGTAATTTGTCTCCTGAAGACCAACGTATCACTGATTTAATTAAGGATAGTGGTTATGCATGTTTAGGTTGCCACAAAGTTGATGCTGCATTAGTAGGTCCTTCTTACCGTGAAGTGGGTCAAAAGTATCAAGGTGATGCAAATGCTGCGGCAATGTTAGCTGAGAAAATTAAAGCGGGTGGTGTGGGCACATGGGGTCAAGTACCTATGCCACCTAACCCAACAGTATCTGATGCGCACATGACTGAAATTGTAGAGTGGGTTTTAGGCTTAGGTGCAGCCAGTGCTGAAGCCGCTCCAGTAGAAGAAGTGCCTGCTCCAGCTGCTGAAGCAACAACAGAAGAAGCAGCACCAGCAGTCAGTGCTGAAGTATTAACAACAGAGCAAGCAACGGCTTTAATGTCTGAAAAAGGCTATATCTGTATGACCTGCCATCAGGTTGAAATGAAAGTAGTAGGCCCTTCTTATAAAGATGTCGCTGCTAAATATGCAGATGATGCAGGTGCAATGGCGTTATTAAAAGAGAAAATCTTACAGGGCGGTGTTGGTACTTGGGGACAAATTCCTATGCCAGCAAATCCAACTGTTACAGATAGCGATGCTGATGCTTTATCAGCTTGGATTTTATCTTTAAAATAAGTTAGTGATAGACAGTGGATGATTAGTCTAATTGTTCACTGTTTCATTCCTGAGTCGTCAATATTTTAAGAATATAATATTTCAAAAAGTTTAAATAATTTATAGTTTACTAGTATTTTTATAAAGCTTTCATGGTCATAGCTTGTTGAGTTTTAAATCCTACCTCGATTCTATTTATCCTTCTACAAGGTGTTCCCAATCTGTATTATCCCATTCTGCCAATAACTCACTAAATTCATTTTGTAATTGACTGACATTCGGTAATAAAGTCGTTAGCTCTGTATCTTTAGCTAATCGCTCTAGCTGGAATGCTGCTTGCCCTAAGCGCATTGCACCTATGCTGCGAGAGCTGCCTTTGATTGAATGTGCTGCACGTTCTGCAGTGGCTGTATCATTATTCGTAATGGCTTCTTCTAATTTTGCAATTTGTTTAGGCGTATCCTCACGGTATTTGTTCACAATTCTTTGTAAAATAGATAAATTACCAATCGATATACGTTTAGCCTGATCGGCATTGAAGATAGGTAAACTCTTTACTGTTTTGGTTTCTGATATAGAATCTGACTCAGCCTCAGACATCGCTTCCATACTAGAATCTAGTTTTTTCTGTTCAAATCGTGAGCTACGTACTAAGGTTGGTGTGTAATTCAAGAAACGCTGCAAAGCTGATTTAACTGTTTCTAACTTAACAGGTTTAGCAATACAATCATCAATGCCACTGGCTGCATAACGTTTTAAATCATGAGGCATAGTATTCGCTGTTAACGCGACAATTGGCGTATGTTGTTGCATTTTTAGCTCCATTTCCCGAATTAATACCGTTGCTTGTACACCATCCATTTCAGGCATTCGAATATCCATTAAGATCATATCAAAACGGCTTTTTTCACAAATGGATACAGCTTTTTTTCCATTCTCAACAATTGATACATGACAGCCTAAGGCTTCTAAAAATCTAGAAGCAACCATTGCATTGACTTCATTATCCTCGACCAATAGAATTTTTTTCTGCATGTTTTTATCCTCAATGGGCTGTTCCTGAGTATCATGCAAAATTTCCACCTGTTTTACTCTTTTATTAATAACCTGTTGTGAAGTTTCTGATTTTTTACTATAAATTTCTAAGATGTTAATAATACGGCTTAAACTAATCGGTTTTGCAATATAATCATTCATACCTGCATTTAGACAGCGTTCAGCATCACCTCGCATTGCACTGGCTGTCATGGCAACAATATTGGCAGGTCTAGCAACAATGCCATGTTTTCGCTGCAATTGCTCTTGTGCCCTAATTTTACGTGTTGCTTCAAAACCATCCATTTCAGGCATTTGCACATCCATAAAAATAATATCAAAAGAAATATGCTGTTCTAACATATCCAATGCTTCTAACCCATTGACTGCAGTGAATACTTTACAGCCTAATTTTTCTAACATATTAAATGCAACCACTCGATTCACATCATTATCTTCAACCAATAGCACTTCTAAATTAAAGCGACGCATTGTTGTTGTTGTCGGTGATAGAGGTGTCATTTGATCCATAGTAATTAAATATGTCAGCTCTTCTTGACTTTCATAAACCAAACGGAGTCTTGCTAAAGTGCGTTGTAATTGTAGTTTGGGGAGTGGTTTAATTAAATGTGCAGCAAACCCAACATTATGTAAATGCTGCATATTTTCACTTTTTTGATAGCCTGCAGAGGACAGTAGCATGAGTGTCGTATCTTTCAATTTATCATCTTGCTTGATAAGTTTGGCTAATGACTCACCGTCCATATTTGGCATTAGATAATCTAAAATAGCTAGCCAAAATGGATCACCTGCACGCTCAGCTGCATATAAAGCTTCCATTGCTTTAGCCGCACTATCAACAGCTTGGCAACGAATATTGACCGTTTCTAATTGTTCAGTGAGTACTTTTAAATTAATCGTATTATCATCAACCACCAATACATGGGTATCATGTAGAATATCTAATGGCACAGGTGGTGGTGTATGGTAATCAGCGGGCAGTGTGGCAGAAGGAAGTGGGAGCTGGAATGTAAATGTTGAACCAATTCGTTCTTGACTTGTGACTTGAATTTCTCCCCCCATCATTTTGACTAACTGGTGACTAATTGCTAAACCTAAGCCTGTTCCACCAAAACGCCTTGTGGTTGAAGTATCCGCTTGGGTAAATTTATCAAAAATCGTGGCCAATTTATCCTCGGCAATACCGATACCTGTATCTTGAATTTGGAAATTCATATAGGCAATCTCATCAACTTCCGTCAAACATTCCACATCGACCAAAACATGGCCTTGTTCTGTAAATTTAATCGCATTACCAATTAAATTGGTGAGAATTTGTCGAATTCGTCCCGCATCACCCGTGATATAGCGTGGTGCTTCAGGGGCATAACGCACAATCAATTCAAACCCTTTTGATTCAGCAGTAATCGACAATAAACGTGCAATTTCCAAAATCGCATTTTCTAAATCGAATTCAATCGGTTCTAAAGTCAGCTTACCCGCTTCAATTTTGGAAAAGTCTAAAATATCATTGATGAGTGTTTGTAGCGCATCAGTTGAGTGACAAATGGTTTCTGCATATTCACGTTGTTTGGTATTTAAGCTGGTGTTGAGTAATAGCTCTGTCATGCCCACCACGCCATTCATTGGTGTACGAATTTCATGACTCATATTCGCCAAAAACTCACTTTTTGCTTGCGTTGCGGCTTCTGCTGCTTCTTTGGCTCGAATCAGTTGTTCTTCCGTTTGTTTGCGTTCAGTAATATCAACAATAATCCCAACTATACCTTCAACTTCGCCTTTTTCATCACGCGTTACTGAAGCGGTCACATCACCCCAAATCAGCTCACCGCTTTTATTGACAAAACGTTTTTCAAGCCGACAGATGTCAACTTCTGCATTAATCAGTTGGCTCACATATCTTTTTGTTGCAGGAATGTCTTCAGGATAAGTGACATCAAAATTACATTTGCTCAAAATTTCTTGATTGCTATAACCTAGCATCTCTGACCACGTAGAATTAAATTGCACGTAATTGCCCGATTTATCCATCAATGCAATGGCCACTGCTGCGCAATTGAAAATGGTTCGATAGCGTTTTTCACTATTACGTAACGCCATTTCAAATTGTTTGCGCTCGGTAATGTCTTGTACTAACACAAAAAAGAAATCAACTTGATTATTTAATTTGCGAATACATCGAATCGATACACTGGCGTACATCCAAGTATTGTCTTTACAAATAAAACGCTTATCCATGTTGTAATCATTGACCATACCCGACACAACATTATTAAAATATTCAATGTCATGTTCTAAATCATCAGGATGGGATAACGTAACCCACGACACACTTTGCAAGTCGTCTAAATCATCATAACCCATCATTTCACAAAATTTTTCATTCGCATCAATCCAGCCTCGTTCGGGTGAAAACAGAGCAATACCAACGAGAGGAATTTCAAAATAACGTTGGAATCGCGCCTCACTTTGCTTTAAGGATTGAGTCAGTTGTTCTTGAGTACGATTATCTTGTACAAAGCAATAGAGTTGATATTGACCAGATTCAGTTATATGCAAATGCAAATCTAAGGTGGCGGGAATGGAAAAGCCTTGTTTAGATAATAAAATAAAGTCTGCTTTATATTGCTGCTTCTCTGCCTTCCATAATTGTTGAATAGCAGCTTGATGTTGAACATAGCTTTGCGGCTCAATGATAGTAGGCCAGTCTAAGTCCGATAAAACGTCGTGACTGTAACCTAATATGTCACAAAGCTTGGTATTGATTGTGAGCCATTTTTGCTGTTCGGAAATTAAACCAACCCCGATTAAATTGGTTTGCATCATCACAGCTGATGGCGTTGCCAGTATGCTCATGAGATTCTATAACGACTAAGTAGATAAATACATTGTATTGCAATGATGTAACAGGATAAATGCTTTTTTTTATTTTAGGTACAAAATTATGCGCTAAATTGAAATATTAAACCTTTAATCGAATTTATTTTTGCACTGCAACATTTTTTTATGCTGTCATGGTGCAATTCTTGTTACAATATGCGGTGTACTTAGTATTGCGAAGGTATTTAAATTGAGCGTTTTAGAACAAAAAGCTTTTATTGGTGCAATTGCCCCATTCGATAGATTACGCCCTAATGAATTGGAGTCTGTTGCTGAAGCAATGGATATTGCCTACTATAAGCAAGGAGATAGATTAATTGAACGGAACTCGGCCCCTGAGTATTTGTTCATTATTATAAAAGGTGTTGTACAAGAAATTGACAATGATGGCGTAGCATCGGTTCATGTCTCGCAAGATATGTTTGATGCAATGGCTTTAATTGATGGTGAGAGTCAAAAAGAATTTGTCGTTGAAGAAGAGCTAATTTGCTACTTATTACCTAAAGAGTTATTTACAACATTATTAAACAATAACAAAGAATTCCAAAAATACTACTATCAAAATATTTCTGAACGTTTAGACTCATTGATAGAACAACGTTACAGTAAAGAGCTATCCTCTTTCATGGTAGCGAAAATCAAAGAAGCCTATATTCGCCCTCCTATTATTGTCAATGCCGATGATACGATTTTTGATGCAGTCTCTCAGATGAAGCAACATAAAATTACCTCTATTTTGGTTAAGCGAGGTGATGAAGTCGGCATTATCAGTGATACAGATATCCGTGAACAAGTGGTGTTGCAGCGCAAATCAATTGATAGCCCTGTGGGTGATATTGCGACCTATAACCTAATCGGTATGACGACGGACGATTTCTTATTCAATGCCTTACTCACAATGACGCGGCACAGAATTAAACGCCTTGTAATTTACGAAAATGATGAAGTCATGGGCGTATTGGATCAAATGGAGCTATTAAGCTTCTTCTCAAACCACTCTCATTTGATTTCGGTACAAATTGAACGTGCAAGTACTACTGAGCAATTAAGAAAAGCCTGTGAAAGCTTGGTACACATGGTACAGAGTTTACAAGCAAAAGGGGTTAAAGTTCGCTATATCAGCCAGTTAATAAACGAATTGAACACCAATATCTTTGAAAAATTGTATCAGCTGATTGCGCCGCCTGAATTGATCGAAAATTCTTGCTTAATGGTGATGGGTAGTGAAGGCCGTGGCGAGCAAGTGCTCAAAACTGACCAAGACAATGCGATTATTTTACGTGATGGCTTTCAATTTGACGGACTTGAAGCGGTTACTAAAGAATTTACTGAAACCTTAATCAGCTTTGGCTATCCAAAATGCCCTGGTGACATTATGGTCAGTAACCCATACTGGTGTAAGCCATTGAGTGAATTTAAGGAAGAGATTCATCAGTGGATTTCTGAGCCTTCTCAAGAATCAATGATGAACTTAGCGATTTTCTATGATGCATGTTCAGTGGCAGGCGATACCGATTTATTACGTGAAGCCAAAGGCTATTTATTTGAAAAATTACAAGACAATAAAGCGTTTTTCATGAACTTTGCTAAACCGACTTTATCGTTTGAAACTCCGCTAGGCTTTTTCGCGAATTTCATTGTGGAAAAATCACATCACAAAAATCAACTCGATCTTAAAAAAGGCGGTATTTTCCCAATTGTACAAGGTGTGCGTAGCTTAGCGTTAGAACATCGTTTAACCATGACCAATACCATTGAGCGGATTAAAACCTTGCAACAGCTTGATGTATTTGAAAAACAGTTCTCAGTAGAATTGATTGAATCTTTGGCCTTCTTGTCTACATTGCGTTTACAAATCGGTTTGCAAAAACTAGAACATAGCGAAGAATTAGACAACTATATCGCGCCAAACCAATTGAATAAGTTAGAACGTGATTTATTAAAAGATTCTTTCAAAATTGTAAATGAATTCAAGAAGTTCATTACATACCACTTTAAACTTAATATGGTTTAACGAACTCGCTTTAGGCTTGATAATTCACGAGTTCTATCTGTAAATAGCTTGGAATTATCGGCCTTAGCTTGTTGGTAGCGAAATCTATAAGCTATAATTATGCTTTTGATTATTTCAGCTCGATAAGAGGATGTTAGATGGCAATTCAAACAGCGGACTTATGTGATGAATTCAGTGATGTCATCAAAGTAGCCGATCCATTATTTAAAATGTATGGTGCAAAGCAAGCTTTTGGTGGCCAAATTGAAACGGTCAAAGTGCACGAAGATAATGTTTTAGTGAAAGATAAACTAGGCCAACCGGGTAAAGGCAAAGTATTAGTCGTCGATGGTGGTGGCTCTTTGCGTTGCGCTTTAGTGGGTGACATCATCGCACAAATGGCAGCAGATAATGGTTGGGAAGGCATTATTGTTTACGGATGTATCCGTGATTCTGGTGTAATTGCTGACATTCCTATCGGTATTAGAGCGTTAAACACCCATCCGCTAAAAAGTATCAAACATGGTCGTGGTGATGTGTCTATTCCCGTGACCTTTGCAGGTGTGACATTCTTCCCTGAAAAATATGTGTATGCTGATTCCGACGGTATTATTGTTACTGAAAAAGCATTGATTTAATTAGCTGATTAGGTAGTGACTATGTCATAGTGTGCTACCTAATGATTTTGTATAGTTTTTATATTGTTATTTTAAGCTTAAAATAGGCTTGAGCCAGTCCTTGCATTCTTCAAACTCCTCGTATTTGCCGCACTGAAACCCGTCATTCTTATTAAATTAATTTATAACCTGACTTTGTTTATTAAGTATTTTGGAATTTTATTTGCTAATCTGCTAAATTATCCCGCATAAATTCAATTCAACCTTTAGTCAAAATGTGTACACCATCGTTAATGACACCAGCTTTTTTGTTACATTGCAACGCTTTGAAAAGTGCTAGAATAAAGCTAAGCAGGTAAGTCTATAAGAAAATATTATGCATTTATCACAGAAAAATCTTCTACAAGAATATACCCGCCCTCTTAAAAGCATTGATCGAAAGATGACAATTGCATTTGGTGCGTTGGTACTTGTATTAATGTCAACGATTTTTGCTGTGGGAACAAAGTATTATTATCAGGTTTTTTCTAAGCAAGAAGATAAATTAGCTGAAATTATTGCACACACTATGCAAGATTCATTGAGTAGTGTCAGCTTCTCGGGTAAGCACCATATCCGCCTATTAGTCGAGGAAATTGTAGAAAAAGAAGCCAATATTACGTATTTGATGATAGTGAATAATAAAACAAACAAAGTCATAGCCCACAGTAACAGTGATTATAATGGGCAAAAGCTTGATGATGCAGCCATGTCAAATGCGTTGAAAAGTATTGAGCATGACAAACCAATTATTCAAACTTTATATTACGAACAGCAAGCTATTAAAGAAATTGCCTTACCTTATAAAACAGGTTACCGAAAAAAAATAAAAGGTGTGATTAGAGTCGGTATATCAATGCAAGAAAAACAAGCGGCTCTGGATGAAGGCCTGATTTATTTAAGTATACTAATTGTTGTCCTTTCTATTATTTCTATTCTCCTTATTTATTTACTCAGCGATTATTTTGGTCGCCCTGTCAAAAAAGCCCAAAGAGCCTTACTTGAAAGTCAGCGAACCCTTTCTACATTAATGGGTAACTTACCGGGGATGGTCTATCGTTGTCATTATAATGGTAAACATTGGATGATTGAGTTTGTCAGTCAAGGCTGTATTAGTTTGACGGGTTATCAGCCTCAACACTTTATTGGCCAACGACAAAAAATATTTGGTCAATTGATTCATCCAGAAGATAGAAAAAAACTAGAACGTAGCTTTCATAAACGTTTACACAAACCAGAACCCTTTCAAAACACTTATCGTATTATCAGTCAAACAGGCTTAGAACGCTGGGTTTGGGAGCAAGCACAAGGCATTTTTAATGAACGCGGCAAAATTGTTGCGATTGAAGGTTTTATCACAGATATTACTGAGCAAAAACAAGCCGAAGAAGCTTTAAAATGGGCAAAAGAATCAGCGGAAGATGCGAACCAAACCAAAAGCCAATTTTTAGCCAATATGAGCCATGAGTTGAGAACACCTTTAAATGCGATTCTAGGCTACAGTGAAATGTTAAAAGAAGATGCGGAGGATGATGGCTTAGATGATTTTGTGGATGATTTAGGAAAAATCCATGCTGCAGGTGACCATTTACTTAATTTAATCAATGATGTATTAGATATTTCTAAAATTGAAGCGGGTAAAATGGACATCTACAATGAGACCTTTTCTGTTAATCAGCTGGTTAAAGATGTGGTTTCCACTGTTCAACCTCTCGTTATCAAAAATAATAATCAACTTGAAGTGACTTGTCCTGAGCAATTGGGTGAGATGTTTGCGGATTTAACTAAATTACGCCAAATCTTATTTAATCTACTCAGCAACGCTTCAAAATTCACCCATGAAGGCACGATTTCCATTATTGTGACTAAGCAGGTTAGTGAAGGGGGCGACTGGCTGCATTTAGAAGTATCTGACACGGGTATTGGTTTAACTGAAGACCAACAATCCAAAATGTTTAAGGCTTTTAGTCAGGCTGATGCTTCAACCACACGTAAATATGGCGGCACTGGTCTTGGTTTAGTAATTAGTAAGCGGTTTGCAGAAATGATGGGCGGCAATATTAGTTTTGAAAGTCGGCATAATCAGGGCACGACATTTTTTGTACAAGTCCCGATTAATTACGAAAAAACACCATCTATACCTATCATAACCCCAGTCCAGCGTAATGTGCTCAATGGTGCAAATCGTGTGCTGGTTATTGATGATGATGCCAGTGTTCGAGAATATTTACATTATCAACTGACACAGTTAGGCCACCAAGTATTGACTGCGTCATCGGGCGAACAGGGTCTAAAGCTTGCGCACCAATATTCTCCAGATGTGATTATATTAGATGTCATGATGCCTGAAATGGATGGCTGGACTGTATTATCAGTGCTGAAAGCCGATGAGAAGCTCAGTCAGATTCCCGTGATTATCATTTCAATGTTAGAGCAACAAAATGTTGGCTTTTCATTGGGCGCAGCTGAGTACTTAGTGAAACCAATTAATTCAAAACACTTAAAACAGTTACTCAGTAAATATTACACTGCACATCAAGAACAATATACGGTCTTTGTTGTTGATGATGACAAGGTTGCACAGTCAATGCTCACGGCTTTAATCCAAAAAGAAGGCGGGCATGTACTTTGTGCAAATAATGGGTATGAGGCATTAGACTTGTTAGGTCAGCAAATGCCCAGTGTGATTTTATTAGATTTATTGATGCCTGAAATGGATGGATTTGAGTTTTTAAGTCGCTTACGTCAAAACCGCATGTGGTACGACATTCCTGTCATTGTATTAACGGCTAAAGATTTAACAAGTAAAGAGCGGGCTAAATTAAATGAGCAGGCAAAAGTTGTATTTATGAAGAATTATTATCAAAAAGAAGATTTACTAGATGAAATTCAACATTTATTAGCGAAGATAGAAAATAATATAAGCTAATACTATGTATTTATAAGCAAACTATTAACTACTAATACGTTTAACCCTTAAATTTAAATAATCATTTTTTATGCTGCACAAGTGATTTATATCAGTGTTCAGATCATGTATAATTATTATTTTTGACTCCCATTAGGGATATTAATGGATGGCTGCCTATGAGTAAAATTAAACAGTATGATGTGATTGTAATTGGAAGTGGCCCCGGTGGTGAAGGTGCAGTAATTAAATGTGCTAAAGAAGGTTATCACGTTGCCATTGTTGAAAAATATCACCGAGTCGGTGGCGGGTGTACCCATTGGGGCACTATTCCTAGTAAGTCTTTACGTCACGCAGTTCAACGATTAGTTGCTTTCAAAAACAATCCTCTGTTTGAGGGTGCAGTCTCTCAACTCAATATCCAATATCCAGAACTTTTAAAATCAGCAGAAGGCGTTATTTCAAAACAATCTAAAATGCGCAAAGGCTTTTATGAGCGTAATCAGATTGATATGATTGCAGGCCATGCACGATTTATTGATAAAAATACCATAGAAATTCAGCAGTCCAATGGTGCAAGAGAACGCTATCAAGCCCAGTCATTTGTGATTGCCACAGGTTCCCGCCCTTACCGTCCTAGTAATATTGATTTTAGTCATCCCCGTATTCACGATAGCGACACCATTTTAAATCTTCAACAAACACCTAAATCGATTACAATTTATGGTGCTGGTGTGATTGGTAGTGAGTATGCGTCTATTTTCCGTGGCTTAGATGTTAAAGTGAATTTAATTAATACCCGTGATCGTTTGCTTTCGTTCTTAGATGATGAAGTGAGTGATGCACTGAGTTATCACTTACGTGAACAGGGTATGGTGATTCGCCACAATGAAATTTATGAGTCAGTTGAAGCCAATGATGAAAATGTTGTGATTCGTTTAAAATCAGGTAAACAGATTCAAACAGAATTCTTCTTATTTGCGAATGGTCGTAGTGGTAACTCACAAAATATTGGTTTAGAAGATATTGAGTTAGAAATGAATAATCGCGGTCAGATCGAAATCAATGAAAACTATCAGACTTCGATTCCACATATTTATGCGGTGGGTGATATTGTTGGTTATCCAAGTTTAGCCAGCGCAGCATATGACCAAGGTCGTTTTGCAGCAACGCATATTATTCACGGTGAATGTGAGTACAGTTTAGTGGAGCACATTCCAACGGGTATTTATACCAGCCCTGAAATTAGTTCTGTCGGTCGTACTGAAGCAGAATTAACGGCGGAGCAAGTGCCGTATGAAGTAGGTCATTCATTCTTCAAGAGTTTAGCACGGGCGCAGATCACAGGTCATACGGTGGGTATGTTAAAAATCTTATTCCATCGCGAGACATTAGAAATTTTAGGTATTCACTGTTTTGGGCGTGATGCGGCGGAGATTGTCCATATTGGGCAGGCGATCATGGCGCAGAAAGGTGAAGCCAATACCTTAATGTATTTCATCAACACGACATTTAACTATCCAACGATGGCAGAGGCTTATCGGGTTGCTGCATTGAATGGTTATAACCGTGTATATGGTATTTCTTAAGGATTGAAATTGGTTTGAGGCTGTAAAAATAGTATTATCTTTATAGTCTCAACTCATTAACTTCGATTTCCTTGTTCCAACGGTCTCCGTTGGGACGCTCTAGCGACTGAACCTGCATTCCCACGCTGAGCATGAGAACGAGAAAAGTTAGTTTATAGCCTTTGTATTGTTGATATGTTTTTAGAATGTATCTAAAACTATTTGTTTTTTATACACAAAATAACTCTAGTGGTAATCCAAGTCATGGCCATGATCGTCCACATAATAAAAATCCATATCAATACTTAACCCTAGTTTCGCAGCCTTTTGTATTATTGCTTTATCTAAATGAATACCGTGACCACTTGGGGGAAAATAACCTACACACTGGAGATATAAGTCATAACTTGCACTTAGCTCATTAAGTTCTGCTTCTAGCGGTTGTAGGATTGAAAATAATTTCTCAAAGTGCTCATCAATTGAATGCGTGTCATCTAACCCACTCTCTAATTGCCAACTTGTAAATTTGTATGCTCTTTTTGTTCGAGGATTAATATCACCTGCTGACCATTCATTTGTTGATGAAATATTTAATTTTTTTGATATGATTGAGTGGTCACCTTGACCAATGATTCTAAAGTAAGCGTACTCTCTATTTGTTAGTGGTGGCGATGCCATATCCTCTTTATTCCTATCATAAATGCATTGAGCTTTCTAGCCACCCAAAATAGGCAACTAGAAAACAATAAAAACTAACCCCAACGCAAGCCACCACGTTTTACCGTGTCCATGCCTTCATTATCGAAGTTATCTTGACCATCTCCAAGCAAGCCATAAATTTCAATATTGTAATTGGCAATCGCTTGAATATGCTCTAACTCCTGTTGTGCACGTACATCTTCAGTAAATAAATGACGGAAACGTTGTTGTTTTTGCAAATAATCTTCTACAGGTTTTGGATGACGAATCGGCACAGCCCCAACTAAACCACCACGTTCCAACTCAATCATCGGGAACAAACCTGTTTCAACAGCCAACCGCGCCACCTCAATACTTTTATCACCTTCATGACCCCAACCCAACGGACAAGGGCAGTGAATTTGTAAAAACGTAGGCCCATCAATTTCCATTGCTCGGCGCACTTTTTTTCGAATATCAGAAGGATAAGCCACTGAGGTGGTTGCAGCATACGGGATGTGATGTGCTGACACGATAGACACAATGTCTTTTTTCAAATGGCGTTTACCCATGCGAGCTTTACCGGGGGGCGAAGTGGTGGTCATGGCAGCATGAGGAGTCGAGCTTGAACGTTGAATGCCCGTATTCATATACGCCTCGTTGTCATAACACACGTACATCACATTATGCCCGCGCTCTAACATGCCCGATAACGCCTGAAATCCAATATCAAACGTACCGCCATCACCACCCATCGCAATCACTTTGGTGGCTTTTCCTTGGGCTTTCATCGCTGCTTCCATTCCCGAGGCAATTGCCCCCGTATTTTCAAACAAGGAGTGCATCCAAGGCACACGCCAAGCCGATTCTGGCCAAGGTGTGGTAAAAATTTCTAAACAGCCCGTCGCATTCGCCAACATCACATCAGGCCCTGCTGACTCCATTACTAAACGCGCCGCTAACGCCTCACCACAACCCAAACATGCCCGATGCCCAGATTCCATGCCTCGGAAACGAGGTTGCTTTGAACGTAAATCAGCAACAGGAATATTCACTTCTGCATTCATAACTCACCTCGCAATGGCTGCCACGCTAACGCCTTAACTGATAACTGTTTACTGATAACTGAACACTGAATCATTAGCGGTCTTCCTCTGGCAAACGATCCAATTCCACATCGAAAATTTCAAATTGATTCGGAGTTGGATTGGAGCGAATTTTTTCTAACAAACGCGGTAGAATTTCCAGCGGAATATCACGCCCCCCTAAGCCGACTGTAAAATTGTGTAATGTTGGCGGGTTTTCCATGCCTGAAATTGCGGACAATACTTCGATACCAACAATGCCGCCTCCTCCGGGGGACAACGCCCGTTCTAACACAATTAAATTATCTAAACCTTCACAGGCTTTGCAAATCGCTTCAATCGGAAAAGGTCGGAAACTGCGCAGTTTAATCAATTTGACAGGTTCTTCATTTGGTGGGGCATCGACTAGCGCGGCTTTTAATGTGCCGAATACTGAGCCAATCACTAAAATTCCAATTTTGGCATTATCATCGCCATACGTTGAAACCAAGCCACCTGACTCACGACCTGAAATCTTAGCCCATTCTTGATCCATTGCTACAATATCATCTTGTGCATTCATTAATGCTTGATGATGTGAATGACGTGCTTCACTGTAATGGTCTGGCGAGATTAGCGTACCAACACTGATTGGGTTTCTTGGGTCTAAAGCACGAGAAAATGTAAACTCTGGCAAAAATTGATCGACTTGCTCTTGAGTTGGAATATCAATCCCTTCTAAAGTGTGAGTCAAAGTAAACCCGTCCATACAGACCATCACGGGTAATTCTGTCGCCTCAGCAATCCGAAATGCTTGAATTGTGGTATCGACCGCCTCCTGATTATCGGCACAATACAGTTGAATCCATCCCGCATCCCGCACCGACATTGAATCTTGTTGGTCATTCCAAATCGATAACGGACTGGATACGGCACGATTAGCACAGGTCAATACCAACGGCACACGCATTCCCGAGATATTAAACAGCACTTCTGCCATCAACATAATGCCTTGTGAGGCACTAGCAGTATAGGCACGAGAACCTGCCATCGCAGCACCCAGCACCACTGATGCGGCTGAAAATTCACTTTCAACACTGACAAATTCACAGTCTAAATGTCCATCAGCCACCAGTTTAGAAATGTTTTCCACGATATGGGTTTGCGGAGTAATCGGATACGCAGCAATCACCCCCGGACGACACAATGACACCGCTTGCGCGACTGCTTGAGAGCCTTCCAACGCTTGTAACATGTTATGCCTCCTTCCATTGGTTGGCGGGTACGAGTTCTGCTGCTTTATTAATCAAATTCAAGTTTTTATCTAACACTGCACCTTTGAATTTATGTTGCAACACTTGTTCTAAAGATTGGTGTGACAAGATGCCTGTTAAGGCGAAAAAGGCAGCGAGTAATGCGGTGTTGGGTACAGGTCGCCCGAGGATGTCTTTGGCTAATGCACCTGCGGGAATGGCGATGACGTTTTGTTTAAATTCTGCGGTCAGTTCTTGGCTGGTTTGACTGGAGTTGACTAGGATGTTGCCTTTGGGCATTAAGCCGTTGAGTACACCCGGAACGTGTAACAGGGCTTGGTCTTGAATGATGAGAAAATCAGGGGCGTTGACTTGGTTACGTTGTAAAATCGGTTCGTCGTTGATTCGGACAAATGCCATCACGGGTGCGCCACGGCGTTCAGCTCCAAAATTAGGGAAGGCTTGTCCATAACGACCTTCTTCAAAGGCTGCCATTGCCAGCAGGTATGCCGCAACCACATTGCCTTGTCCTCCTCTTCCATGTATGCGGATTTCAATCATCTCCTCATACTCCTTTGGTTGAATGTATTGGACTGTTGTTATTTTTGGTTATTATGTTCTGTCATTGTGCGAATAATCAGGGGAAATGTCTATAGTTAGTTTTGAAAATGTTGATTCCACTTTTGTTAAGAGTTATTTGTTAAAATATTTTTTTTGATTTAACAAATATGTAAAGTTATCAATCATGAATCTTGAAGAAAATATTCAAAAACTAATAAATTTAATAAAAAAATTTTTATCAACTTATCCGCTTCTAAAAACTATTTTAGTATCATTCATGGGTATATTGGGTGGTTCAAGTTTTGTTGCGTTTATTAATAAATATGCAGTTTATAATTATATGATTTCCTATGGAGGAAGGCTTCCTGTAGAGAGTATTCCTTACTTAGATATTGCTGTTTCTTTATTAAGTTTTGCAATTTTTACTGTTTTTTTTAGTTGTGCTTTTCTATTGTATGGTCTTCTTATATTACTAGTTAATTTATCAGTGAATAAAAGCATGAAGGTAAAGAATGAACCAATAACAACAAAAGATTCTCAAGTACTTGCTTTATCTATGTTTGAGCTAATGACTGTAAAATCAGTATTAGAGATCAAACTATCAACATTAGAGAATATAGTCATTGTTTTAAGAAAATTTCAAAGGCATTTTTCTCAACATCTCTCAGCATTTATAATGGTAGTGATTTCTATTTTTATATTATTGAGCTTCATACTATTAGTTATTTCTCTTACACCTTCATCAGAGCATGTTCTAGTGTTTTTTACAATTATACAAGGAGAAAATCACTCATTCTTTATTACTAGTCTCTTAGTAATATATGGAATTGTAACTAGCTTGCTGCTTTTAATCATTTTAGTATCACTTATTAAGCCATTTATAAAACATTTTGTTTTTAGCCTTTCAGTATTGTTAACACTTTTAATTATTGGCAATTTATTTAATGTAAATAATTATGCTGCTTTTTTAAGAGAAATTCAGTACGGTGGTGGTGTAGCTGTAACGATTGTTAGGGTTAAGGAAAAAGGAAAAGAGAAACTTGTAGAAGAAAGTTTAGATGGTTATTTAATTTTAGTAACAGAAACACAAACAATAATATGGGATGACTCTAAATCAGAATTTATTGAAGTACCAGTTTCAGCTATTAATTTAGTCAAGACTAAAGGGAGTATCGATTATAAGCTACCTGAGCCTAAAGGTTCTATTTTAGATGTGTTTAAGCATTTATTATATTGATAACGATGCTCATTTTTTAACTTTCGATACTTTTTTGACCCGCAATATGGATATGTTGGCTCTCCATTCCACCTAATCTTTTCAAGCAATTGGAGACACTCATCATGACTTAGCGGCATACTACGGCATCAATATCGATCATTTATGATGTTAGTGTGCCATTAAGATAATGATACTATCAATTAATAGGGAGGGTTTTGGTATAAAGGAGAAATTACACCAACAATCATTCCGTATGTTTGTAACAGAAGAAAGATTCTTACTCTTTTGACAAAGCCTCAAGTTGCGCTATTGTAAGCTGTGTTAAATCTGCAATTTCTTCAAATTCATAACCTTTTGCCAACATCTTTTTAGCTGTTTCCAGAATACCATCCTTTTTCCCTTCTCCATAACCATCACCATAAGAAGAATCAAACATACTGGCTTGATAATGTAAATCATCTTGATAAGCGCGATAGGCAGCACGTTGCTTGTCATCCAATTGCAACAAATCTAACTTCTCTTTGGCTTCATTAAGTCCCTTAGCGTGAAACTCATCTTTGACTTCAGCATGTTTTAAAAAGTAAATCCATTCATCTAAACTATCTTTTGCCACATCATTGAACTTGTTCACTTTGATGAGATAATATTCAGGAAAAATTTCAGCAACACGTTGTTTTTGGAACTTCTGCTTTTGCTTATTATTAAGCTGTAATTGGTCGTTTAAATGAATCCCAATAAAATTAGTTTCACCTTTGTAAATATAGTCTTCGCCCAAGCCCAAATTGAAATATAAAATACTGACAGAAATGACTTTACTGATTTCAGAATATGCCATGCCTTCCTGCATATACTCGACAATATCCTTAGATACCCCATAGCAAATTCGCTGCAAAAAATCATATTCACGGCTGTACTGTACTTCAATAATTATGATGTCACCTTGGCTATTTTTAACTTTGACATCAACGCGATTATATTTGTCATTTTCATAGGCTTGATTACCTTCACTTTCCAATACTTGCAGAATAGTTATATCGGTTTTAAGCAACTCACTTAAAAAACCTTCTAAAATGGCAAAATTGGCTTTACTTCTGAGAATTTTCTTAATTGCCCAGTCAAAACTGACAAGCTTTCTGCTCATGCTTGTAACCTTATTTATTTTTGGATAAAAAGATTTTAAATGACAAATATGCCAATGTCACTAAACGCAATAATGACCTCTATTCCAACCAAGGCGAAAACGACGAATATACATTTGTCGATGACACAGTTGTTGCAGGAAAAACCTATTACTATGGGCTAGAATCGTTTGATTTTGCTGGTGAAGTCACACAACACAAAGACGACATTATTTCAATTACAGTGGAATAGTGAGTATTTAAATTTTTTAGATGCAAGCGTCTTTCATTATTTGGTGGGTGCTTGCATTTTTTACTTTTTAGGCCTTCATTTTAAAACATGTATGTAGCGGACAGAATTTGACGAGATGAGTTTTTTTAGCACGGTCAGAACAACCTTATATTTGGCTTTTCTCTCGTGCTGTATGACTGATTTACTGTTGTTGATTCATTTTTTCATTAGGATGGCTAGATGAAATCCCAAACGGCAAATAAGCAGGACAAAAACCGATAAAGCCAGTTAACATGGCCATCGCACCACCAATACCAAAAATATAACCAAAGATACCCAATTTAGCCCAGTCTTCAGGGTATAAAATATACAAAATTGAAGCACTCATTACAAAAACACCACCTAAAACAACACGTAACCCTTTATCTAACCCATCTACATTTTTCTTCATACTTAGATTCTCAAGTGATTGTAAGTCAAACTTATATCATACCGTAAATATTCAAAAAATCATAATTTGTTAGAAAACAACAGTCTTGTATTGTTTTTCATAATTAAATTATTTCTGGGATACTTTGCCTGTTCCAATCTATTTTTCAAAACGCACGATTCCCCTATGTTAAATTTAGAGTTAGCGCATAATTAATGCTAAAATTCAGCTCAATTTTTAATAAGAACAAGAGCCGAAAATATGAGTTGCGATGTTTTTCAGTTAGCCCAACAAGGTGTACAAGGTCTAAAACCCTACCAACCCGGCAAACCGATTGAAGAATTAGAGCGTGAATATGGCATTCAAAATGCGGTCAAATTAGCCTCTAATGAAAATCCACTTGGGATGAGTGAGCAGGTTAAACAAGCGATTCAAGATAGCTTACCTGAAATGGCACGTTACCCCGATGGCAATGGGTTCATTTTAAAACAAGCGTTAGCAGCTAAACATCAAGTAGATATGGATTGCATTACTTTAGGCAATGGCTCAAATGATGTATTGGAACTCATTGCGCGTGTATTTTTAACACCTGAATCGGCTGCAATGTATTCACAACATGCATTTGCTGTCTACCCTTTGGTGACACAGGCAATTGGCGCAAAACATAATGCCGTAGCTGCTAAAGATTGGGGGCATGATTTAACAGCCATGCAAGCAGCACTAACACCTAAAACGCGAGTCATCTTCATTGCGAACCCAAATAATCCAACGGGCACATGGGTTAATAAAACCGAACTTAAAGCCTTTTTGCAAGCTGTGCCTGAAGATAAAATTGTTGTGGTCGATGAAGCTTACATTGAATATGTTGCTGAAGCAGACTATCCCGATGCAAGCCAATGGCTGAACGAATTCCCTAATTTAATTGTGACGCGTACTTTTTCTAAAGCCTATGGCCTTGCCAGTTTACGGGTGGGGTATGCGTTATCACATCCTGATATAACCAATTTGCTCAACCGTGTACGTCAGCCGTTCAATGTGAATCAATTTGCTTTGGTTGCGGCAACAGCAGCTTTACAAGATAGCCAATATATTCAAGATAGCGTTAAGTTAAATCAAGCGGGTATGCAGCAATTAACGGAAGCCTTTGATTCAATGGGATTGAGTTATATTCCATCTGTGGGTAACTTCATAGCTGTCGATGTGGGTCAAGGTGATGCTATTTATGAAACATTGTTACGCAAAGGTGTGATTGTGCGCCCAGTCACTGCTTATCAAATGCCACAATATGTGCGCGTCAGTATTGGAACAGAAGCAGAAAATGCTCAATTTATTCAAGCTTTAAAATCTTGTATGGCAAGCTAAACGATTAATTTAGCTTTATGCAAAAAGGGTTGATAAGCCTATCAAACTGATAAGTATATCAACCCTGAGAGTCAATAAAGTTTCTTATTCTTCAATGCGTAAAACAGCTAATTTTCCATCACTGTTATAAGCAATCAATTTCTCATCAACCACAATTGGTGCAACGTTAAAGTGATCTTTGCCACCAATTCGATAACGTGCGGCAACTTGTCCATCTGATTTACGAATCCAATGCAAATAGCCTTCTAAATCACCGACAACAACATAGTCGTCCATGGATACAGGCGCAGTTAATTTACGCGCTTGCAACCCTTCTTGTCGCCATAAAGATGAACCTGTGTAACGGTCAAATGCCCATACATGACCTTTTAAATCACTTAAATACAAAGCATCAAGATCAGTAGCCATGCCTGTATGAGAAGACACTTCACGCTCCCAAGCAATACGCACTGCCGTCATATCAATCGCCACAGTCCGACCTTGGTAGCTACTCACAAATACCGTATCACCGTCTAAAATAGGATCAGCATCAATATCCACCATTCGCTCTAACTGTGAGCGACCTTTAGGAATCGCAATAGGCACTTCCCAGAATAATTTACCTGTCGCCACATCCAAAGCTGCTAACTTACCATTATCCAAGCCAGCTAAAACAAAATCTTGTTTAACAATTGGTGTGCTCGTACCGTGCAAAGTTAATAAAGGCATATCACGTTCATATACCCAGAGGCGAGTTCCCGAATCATGCGCTAATGCAAAGATTTTTCCGTCCACTGTCCGTACGATTAACGTATCTGAAGCAATTTGCGGCGGTGTTAACACTTCACTAGACACCTTAACTTGCCATAAAACTGTGCCATTTTCCTCAGAAAGTGCTAACACATCACCATCACGGCTACCCACAAAGATTTGCCCGTCACCTAAACCGACACCGCCCGAAAGTGGTTTTTTAGTTTTGGTTTTCCATTGACGTTTACCCGTTTCAACATCAAATGCGAATACCTCCCCTTCAGTAGTTGCAACAAATAAAACTCCTGTTTGGTAAGCAGGAATTAATTTGCTATACAACTCATCATCATTGCTGAGGTTGGTATTCCACAATGTTTTAATATCTAGCGCGTTATCAAGTTTAGCCAATTCAGCGGGAGGCTCATTGTTATCCTTACTTTTGAATATCCCGCAACTGGCTACACTTATCGCTAAAATGAAAATAAGTAACTGTTTCATTATGGTTGAGTTGCTTCTTGTGTGTCCGCAGAATCTTTAGGTGCTGTTAATTTTTCCGCAATTTCAGATAAGGTCGGCGCAAGCTTATCTAAAGTAGATGGAATATCCACCGCTGGAATTGCCCCCGTATTTGGATCAACAGATTTTTCCAATTCTTCAGACAAAGTTTGTATAGACGTTTCTAATTCACCATTAGTTTGTGGATCAGGTTCAATTGTCACTGTG
Organism: Candidatus Albibeggiatoa sp. nov. NOAA; assembly: GCA_025800385.1. Classification (GTDB taxonomy): domain Bacteria; phylum Pseudomonadota; class Gammaproteobacteria; order Beggiatoales; family Beggiatoaceae; genus Albibeggiatoa. The sequence goes on along the minus strand of JAOXRS010000120.1, from coordinate 226,118 downwards.
GTTTCAGGTGCAGCTTCTTCAACTGCCTCTGTTACTGTTTCAGCAGTAGATTCAGCTGTTTGAGTAACAGATTCTAAAGCTGATTTAGCCGCTTCTGTTACCGTTGCTGACACAGAGCTGGCTTTTTCAGTGATTGTATCTAACGCTGATTTCGTTGCTTCTGAAACCGTTTCTGATGCAGATTCTGCTTTCTCGGTCGCTGCTTCTAATGCTGATTTCGTCGCTTCCGTTACCGTTTCTGAAAGAGAACTGGCTTTTTCAGTCGCTGCTTCTACTGCTGATTTCGTCGCTTCTGTTATTGATTCTGAAAAAGAACTTGCTTTCTCGGTTGCAGTTTCTAAAGCTGATTTAGCCGCTTCTGTCGCAGATTCTGCTTGTTCTGTTGCTGCTTCTAACGCTGATTTAGTTGCTTCTGTTACTGACTCAGAAATAGAACTGGCTTTCTCGGTCGCAGTTTCTAAAGCTGATTTAGCTGCTTCTGTCGCGGATTCTGCTTGTTCTGTTGCTGCTTCTAACGCTGATTTCGTCGCTTCTGTTACTGACTCAGAAATAGAGCTTGCTTTCTCGGTCGCGGTTTCTAAAGCTGACTTAGCTGCTTCAGTTACGTTTTCTGATACAGATTTAGCTTGTTCTGTCGCTATTTCCGTTGCTGCTTCTGAAGTTGATTCAGCTGTTTCTGTTGCTGTCTCTAATGCAGAGTTAACCGCCTCTGTTACACTTTCTGATACAGATTTAGCTTGCTCAATCACTGTTTCCGTTGCTGCTTCTGAAGTCGATTCAGCTGTTTCTGTCGCTGTCGCTGTCGCTGTCTCTGTCTCTAATGCAGAGTTAACCGCCTCTGTTACATTTTCTGATACAGATTTAGCTTGCTCTGTCGCTGTTTCTAATGCAGGAGCTGCTACTTCTAAAGCGGATTGAATGGCTTCAGCTACACCGCTTGATGTAGCACTCACTGTCTGAGGTTCTAAAGTTGCTTCTGGAATCGATTCTTCTTTAGCTTCTTCCACTTTTGGTGCAGGTGGTGGTGCTGCAATAATGCGCTCTGATTCAGGCTGACCCAAATCATTTAATTTCATTTCAACTAAATCTTGGTGCTCATAAGACAAACCATCTTGCATAAGTTCACTTAAAGACAATACTTCTTTATAAGCAGTACGCGCGTCATCATTGCGGCCTTCTAATACAGCTAAATCGCCTCGAACTTCAGTGAATGCCATTTTAAATGAGCCTTCATTACCTTCAACACTAGCGAGTAGCGCTTTAAGTTCATCCAATTTTTTCTCTGTCACGAATAAACGTGCTTTACGTAAACGTGCAGTATTAGTGAATTCTGGGTTACGATCTTGTTTAACCACCCAATCTAAATGAGCATGAGCTGCATCATAATTTTTTTCTTCAACTTCATGACGTGCTAAACGCAATGTCACCTGAATTGCATAAGCACTGGTGTTATATTCAGATAATAACTGACTGGCTAATTCACGCGCTTTAGTTGCATTATTCTGTTCAAAGCTAGCAACGGCTTGAGAGTAAAGCGTTGATGCCATTTCCTGTTGAGTTGCTTGATAAGATGTCCAACCACGCCAGCCAAATAACAAGGCTAAGCCTAATAAAATACCCGTAAAGACAGATGTTCCATTTTCCTGCCACCACTTTCTAATGGCTTCTGATTGGTCTAATTCATTCTCTTCCATAATGTTCCCTTTTTATGTATACAGTTTATTGAGTTATCGGGTAAACTATGCCGCAATTATAAAGCAATTCATCAATTTTGTGCGAAAATCCCTGTGCTTTTCATTTATGCTAGATACAATTCACACAATAGACACACCAGAAGGTGTTGAGTTACAGATAAAAGTAGCAGGGCCTGTGGTCAGAGCATTGGCTTGGATGGTAGATTTTTTAATCCGTATCATTGTGTATATTGGTTTGGCGAACGTATTACCATTTTTAGGTGAATTGGGTGTTGGTTTATTATTGATTGCTTTTTTCTTATTGGAGTGGTTTTATCCCGTTATTTTTGAAATTTATTACGATGGGGCAACTCCAGGAAAACGCATTATGGGGATTAAAGCCCTGCATGACAATGCACAACCCATGACGTGGAGCGGCTCACTGATTCGTAACTTATTACGGCCTGTAGATTTTTTGCCCATTTTCTATGGTGTTGGCTTAACAGCCATGTTATTTAACCAAGAATTCAAGCGTTTAGGTGATTTAGCAGCAAGCACAATTGTTGTATACAATGATGAAAAGCTAAAAGCCTTTGATTTACCTAAGGCCGATCCAACCCCTTTACCAATTCCATTAAATTTAGCAGAACAACATGCTATTATTCATTTTGCAGAACGTGCTCATACCTTATCTCCTGAACGCCAAGCCGAACTAGCTAATATCATCAGTCCTTTAACCAATACAGAAGGTCAGCAGACGATTCAAACACTATATGGGATTGCAAATGGCCTATATGGTAAGCATGATTAATCTCATCTAAAATTAGCAAAACTCGCATTTATCAAATAAGTCAGATGAAATAGTACATTTCTCAACAAAACATATCTATTCCATCTTTTTAAAACTTTGTTAATCAGAAATTTAGTCAAATGGTCGACCAAATTGGGTCAATATCCAAATGACCATCAAGTACAAACTAAGCAACGATTGAAATCCACTAATTGATCGCATCCACCCCTTGCGCACCCGTAATGAGAATTCTCTAGGCTGTAACTGTTTAATCCACACACCGACATTATATTGTTTCCAGCCAATATGAAATGCTGATAACACACTGAAGTAAATTGAAATTCGCAACATTTTAAACTCTAGTAATAATTGCTTAATCCAACTATCACCACAACAACGCTTAAAACGCAATGAGTGATATGCATCCAAGCCATGTCCACCTTTTTTGATCCCTCTGCGCCCGCTGCTAGTTAAAACATTAGATTCCCAAACCACTTCAAAATAATTACGTTTAGAATCAAAGCGCAATGCTACCCAATAAATAAATGCAAAAAACAAAATCGAGTTAAGTAATAAAGACAATGGCCGTTGTGGATATAACCCATAAGCCGTTGTTAAATTGAATAAAACATAGCTCAACCCACTACCAATTTGTTCCCAACCACCTTTATTCCAGTTACGTTCTTGGATTTGTAACTGTAATAAATTAGTGATAATACGCTCTGTTTCACGCATCCCCGTTTTTCGATAAGCTGCACGTAATGATGCTAAAACTGGACTGCCCGCATGAGTATCATAATACTGCACATCTTTAAATAGTTTTTCTCGATGGTGAAAAGTTGGAACTAAGCTCAGTGGATCAGGGTAAGAATTCACTTTGGGATAAAATGTAGATTGGCTCAAATTGACGTTACTAAAATCACTATTAGATAAAATCGCATAAAATAGATTTGCCCCTGTCAAATTCGCCTCATGTAAAATCGCTTTTGTTAAATTGGCTTCAACCAGCTCCGCCCCCGTAAAATCAGCGTTAGATGCTTCGGTTTCAGTCAAATCAGCACGGATTAAATTCGCATTTTCAAGCACCACGTTATACAAATAGGCTTTAGTTAAATTGGTTTTGATGAGTTTAGCTTCTTTCAATGACGCACCATCTAACCATGCACGACTTAAATTACTAGCTGTTAAATCAGCATGTTGCAATTCAGCATACATCAAGTTGGCCATGGATAGATTTTTGCGCGCCAAATGCAAACCTTGTAAATTTGCCCCACACAGATTAATTCGACGATGATCTTGATAATTAACCAACTCACCTTGTTTTTCTAAATCTTTAGATTCTTTTAGCCATTCTCGATGCAAAGGCAAAAGTTGCGCTAATAAACTATCTAACTCTTCTTGGGTAAAGTCGTAACCAAAGTAGGGTGGCTTAGAATCACAGACTGATTCAATACTAATTTGTTGTTGATCTGCGGAAACATACCACGGCAGCAACAGCAAACAGAAGCTAAGTAACAGCCTATTATATTTTCGGGTAAACATAGCATTCTCAGTTATTAAAGTGAAATTACGTTATTTATAGCATTTTCCTCAATATGAGTATAGAGAGGCTGGGTAAATTCAAAACGTGATTTCAACGCTAAATGATGTAGGATTGCCTGAATCAATCTTATAGCAATCTTTTTCACAGTAGCTGTGCTAAAATAGTGCCTATCTATTACTTTGCTTTTGTTAGAATAAACATTACTGAAATTACAGAATATATCACCGCATGACAGGGAATTTACAACAAAAACCGATTGGCTTACTAGGTGGGACATTCGATCCTATCCATCACGGTCATCTACGTTTAGCTTTAGAACTTTATGAACGCCTTAACCTCGCTGAAGTCCGCTTGATTCCTTCGGCAAACCCTCCACATCGAGAATCTCCAGCAGTAAGTGCAGAATTACGGCTAGAAATGGTACGTGTTGCGATTGATGGCTTGCAAGGTGTTGTTGCTGATGGCCGTGAACTGATGCGCTCAGGCCCTTCCTATATGGTCGATACGCTAAAAAGTATTCGTGAAGAAGAAGGTGCTCGCCCTGTTTATATGATATTAGGCATGGATGCGTTTATGAATTTGCATGGTTGGCATCGTTGGGATGAATTGTTGAATTATGCACATATCTTATTAGTCAGAAGACCAGGGAAATTATTACCCATGACGCATGTCATGCGAGGCTTTTTAGATTTGAATCGCGCCAAAACTTTGGATGAATTACAGATTAGACCATCGGGGAAAATTTATATTGAAGATATTCCACCGTTGACAATTTCTGCAACCCAAATCCGTGGTTTACTTGCGACAGATCGAAATCCGCGTTATTTACTACCACGCCCTGTTTTAGAAGTCATTAATACTCATCAACTTTATCGTTAATTTTGGAGTCCTATGCAGCCAGAACAACTACTTGAAATTGTGACACTTGCTTTAGAAGACCTTAAGGCACAAGACATTAAGGTTTTAGATGTCCGAGATATGAGCTCGGTTACGGATATTATGGTAATTGCCAGCGGTACGTCGACTCGTCAAGTCAGTGCTATTGCTAAAAATGTAGAAGAAAAAGCCAAAGAACATGGCGTGCGTGCTTTAGGTGATGAAGGGATTGATTCAGGTGAGTGGGCATTAGTCGATTTAGGTGATGTCGTTGTACATGTCATGTTACCAACAGTACGCGACTTTTATCAATTAGAAAAATTATGGTCAGATATGGGCAAAGAAGAAGACTCTTCCGAATCTGAACAGCCATAAATTGAATAACTGGGATTGCTCATTTAAATCATATGAATAATCCTAGTTATCCCATCATTCAACTCCTCAATACTTTACTCAAAGAATAAGGTGAACGGTATTTCACATACTGAACTGTTCACCCAATTTTATCAGTGTGCCCTTAAATAATCTGATCTAACATTTAAGGGCAACCACTTTATTTTGCTGCTTCAGGTTCTGCTGGTGGCTTTTCAGCTGGTTTGGGTTTAGAAGGTTCGTCAGTATGTTCTTCTTCCTCTTCCTCCTGATTTATCACCGTCCATAGCTGCCATGTCCAAACCCCGACAATAATCACCGTAAATATTGAACCAACATATACAGTAGGCATCATGTCCGCTTCCATTTCTGCAATAGCGTATACCATCGAAGCCGTGCCTGAGCTAACCATCAAGATACCTGCAATATGCAACATTTGGTTGGCTTTGACGGTAAATAAAATCAGCGCAGAACCAATCAGGAAGGTACTAAATAAACTAATGACTTGTCCCACAACTTGAGCAGCGGTAGACACATAAATCATAGAATATGTAGGTACATCAGCAGATATTTCCTCTTCATTCTTATCTTCATCATTGGCTGCTTCAGATAGTTTTTTATCATCCGAATAAATCTGACTGAAACTAAACCCAACCCAGCGATTGTCTTCACCAAAGGTTTGCTTTTTGAAGATATATTTCATTTTTCGCACATTAATATCTAAATTACTGCGCAATACTTCTAAGTTAGTATCTCCCGGCATCACTTGGTAGTATGCGCCTCCCGGTAGATACACATCCCAAACCAAATGCCCCACTAATGCACCTTCTAAAACAGGTAAATGCTCTTCCAACTTACCCCAAAAACCAAGTGGTTCACCTTCATACGAATACTGTAAATTAATTGAGAACGGGTCTTCTGATTTAATTAAGCCGACAAGAATAGAATTTTCACCAAGATGTGCCGTACGTGCACGCTCTCTGGCTTGTCCGTCAAGATGACCGCCGACCACCACCGAAATCAGCTGTGAATCAGGAGGTAATTTGATTTCTAAAAGTTGACTTTGGGTATTCTCAATTTCATAACTGGCTTGGGTATACACACCACCTTGTTTACCCAATAAGGTTTCATAATGTGCCTCACTGATTTTAGTTGAACGCGTTGTTTCGTATCGGCCTAATTTTAAAGGTAATAAATAATGCGAACCCAAGTAGGTATAACGGAAAGCACGTAATACAGGTCGTTTTAAGTCATGGGTTTTTTGTAACAATACCTCTGGCAATTTATTAATTTGCATCGGCCATATTTTACCTGTATCTTCTAGGCCTAACGTTTCAACATAAAGCCCCGGCTTATTGAGATACTCTTGCTCAATTTTCTCCCTATCTGCAGCCATCATTGTATCTGGTATTTCAGGTATATCTGATTTTAACGAAATGGCTAAAAAGCCGTCAGACACGCTAGCACCTTCTGGTGAAATAATTGGCATCATGACATTGTCCGCATCTTTCCACGAGAAGTTCATTTCATACGTTAGGATTAAACGAACTGTTTCCACAATCGGACGAGCAAACTTAATATTCATCACTAAGCCATAAACATCCGTATCTCGTGTGTCGACACATTCAACGCCCAAACAATCTAGTTTTAGATTTTGTAATTCCTCTGGCATTTTTGGCAAATGTAAACGTAACTTCTGAATTCCACCTGTGTTTTGACTTGTTACATCCAAATCAACAATCGCAATACCTTCAACTAACGCTTCTCCCACCGAAATCAAACTGCTAACCTGTGCATCAAAAATAACGGGATTTTCTTCAGGTCGCTCAATCTCAACGGCAATCGTTGGAATATCATCTTCTGGCTCTAAGTGATATTTATAAATATAGCGAATTTTACTTGTCAGCCGTGACTGGAAGAATTCAGGTAACTCTTGCTGACCCACTTTTGAAATATGGTTTTCTTTATTGCGCTGATCTTCGGGTTGTAATTTATATACAGGGTCATGCAATAAGGCGACATAATGCGATTGACGTGTTACGCCTAGTAGACTGGGTACGGAAACGTTGATTTTTTCGGTTTTAGTTGAAACGGCTTGCTCATAATCCACCAGAAAAACAACTTCATCATCGATTTCCCTATCAACATAAACGACCACTTTGGTTCTATCTGCTTCACTTTCAACCCAATCAAGCACACTATCATTTTGTGCTGCAATTGATCGAATCAATACATTAGATGGAACATGAATCCAAAAAGTACTACTAGAACCCTGTAATACATTGAATTTTAGTAAACTTAAGCCCCTTAATACCGTTTCTTCAGGATAAATCGCATGGTAGCCTTTGGCATTGGATATGGCGTTGTCAGGTCTTGAGTCAATCATTTCCTCATGCCAACAAAAAGCCACTTCACCTGTCATGGGCACATGGGTTGTGATTCGAGTAGAATAATGATTTTGTAAGTCAACGGAAACATTTGAATTAGGCACAACGTAAATACTTTGCTGCCTGTCTATATCAATATGAAATCGGGAGATAGGGGTTTTGGGGATTTGCATAGTGGTATATTGTTCCACGTGTCCCGGACAACCGTTGTAAACCCCTTTTTGAACAGGCGTTTGAAATAATAATTTCAGGTTATATTTGCCTTTAGACGCAATTTGTACCGCAAACTTATCTTTATCAACAATAATCGTTGCTTCTTCATTCTCAATAAATACTTGATGTAATGCAATACTGTTATTGAGTAGGGGCAACAACATTTCTGAATCAGTGAATGACTCCATTAAAATATCGGCTTCCCATACGATAGAATTCCCATCAGACTTGCCTTTATAGATCGCGCGACTAATGGAATAATTAGATTCATCCGTGGGTAATTTCCAAGATAATACGGGGACTCTGTTAGGCGAAATATGGGCTTTGACTTGGGTTTGGCTATAGGATTCTGTCGTGGTTACCCCTACGGCATTAGAAACACTAGGGTCTAATTGTAAACCCGGTAAGCTGGCTTCTAATAATGTAGATGTTGCACTTGGCATTGGAATTTCTAATACCACTCTGCCATTTTTAACCCTTGTATCAACCACATAACTCAAGTCGATAACATGCTCGCCTTTCACATTCGTTTGCCAGACAAATTTTCCATCAATATTGGCTAATTGTGCAGGTTGCTGATTAATACTCACTAACGTCAGTGCAGTATCAGAATCGAGTAAAGGAATACTTGTCCAAGCATCGGTATAAGTTGAAACGGGGATACGTGCTTCAACATGTCCCGTCATTCTGTCATTTTCTTCTAACACATTAATTATGATACGGGCTTTACCAAAAGCATAGGTGATAATTTCTTCTTCCGAAGTTTCTATGGCTTTCTTGGCTTCTTCCAGCATTGTGTTATATACATCTCGAGGTAAACGTACTTCGCCTCCCATACTTGGCATATTAATTTCTGTCGATTGCTCAGCGTGAGCCGCTAACATAGTTAACATGAGCAACACGATACCTAAGACATAACGCATATAGTTTTCCTTTCCTACATTCCCAAGCAAAAGCTGACACATCAGGCGTTCACACAGTCTATTTATTTTAATGAATGATATAACACAAAATACTACAATATTTTACCGTAATATCCGTATGAGAAAAATTGTATGACAACATTATCTGTGATTATTATTACACGAGACGCTGATGAACACATGGAAAATTGTTTAAAATCAGTTGAATGGGCTGATGAAATTATTGTGGTCGATTCTGGCAGTACAGATAAAACTTTAGACATTTGCCATCAGCACACAAAACATGTGTTTTCTTATACCGATTGGCAAGGCTTTGGTATACAGAAAAATCGGGCTTTATCTCATGCAACGGGAGACTGGATATTATCGATTGATGCTGACGAACATGTACCGCCAGAACTCCGAACCGAAATAGAACAGGCAATCAAACAACAAGATTATACAGCATGGATGCTACCGCGACTTTCGCGTTATTGTGGCCGCTGGATTCGTTACTCATGGGGTAAAGATTATGTATTGCGTTTGTTTCGACGTCACTGTGGGCGGTTTACTGATGACCTAGTGCATGAAAAAGTGGTGATGACTAAAGGTTTAACTGGTAAATTAAGCACACCACTGTTACACTTTTCTTTCAGTTCTGTTGAAGAAGTATTACAAAAAGTCAACGCCTATTCCACGGCCAGTGCGCAAATGCAATTCCAACGTCATAAAAAGTCTAGCCTAACCCGTGCTATTGTGCATGGTTTATGGGCTTTTATGCGTAGTTATATTTTTAAACGTGGTTTCTTAGACGGGCGGGAGGGATTTATTTTGGCAGTTTCCAACGCCGAAGGCACTTACTATCGTTATATTAAGTTGATGTACCTACAGGAGCGGTATGAAAGTCAGCATCATTCTAAGCACTTATAATCGGCCTGACGCGCTCACGCTTATTCTACAAGCTTTATCCGTGCAAACGTATCCTCATTTTGAAGTCGTTGTTGCTGATGATGGCTCTGGGATTGATACAAAAGAGTTAATTTACGAATTACGTTCACAGATGTCATATGAATTGCATCACTTATGGCAAGAAGATAAAGGGTTTAGATTGGCCATGGCACGCAATAAGGCGGTTGCTAAAGCCAGCGGGGATTACCTGATTTTCTTAGATGGTGATTGCGTACCGCGCCCCCATTTTATTGAGCGACATTGTCAGTTAGCTGAATCGGGTTACTTTGTCACAGGTAATCGCATTTTACTGAACGAACACTTCACAATACGCGTCTTATTCCATCAAATACAGATTGGACAACGGTCGAATATGGCTTGGGTTTTACCTTATCTGCATGGTGATATTAATCGTTTCTTGCCTTTGTTTAGTTTACCTGACGGTCAGTTTCGCAAGGTAGATAAACCCAAATGGCAAGGGGCAAAAACCTGCAATCTTGGGGCATGGAAGCAAGACGTACTCGACATCAATGGATTTAACGAGCAATTTCAAGGCTGGGGACATGAAGATGCCGAGTTTGTTGTCAGACTGATGCATAATCAAGTGAAACGTAAAGAAGGCAGATTTGCTGTACCTGTTTTTCATTTATGGCATCCAGAAGCAGACCGCAGTCGAGAACAGAAAAATCGGCAACGTTTAGAGCAATGCTTACATTCAACACAAGTTGTTGCTGATAGTGGTGTCAATCAATATTTATAAGAAACACTCAACCCACCATCTATTCAATCTAAGGAGCTGATTTTAAAATAACATCACGCCGAGTCATTCACAGTTTAAAATGTATTAATACAAGGTTAAGCTGTTAGAATGGGCATCATTGTACATCTAAAATAGTGAGAAACGCATATGTCTACGAGTTCGTTAAGTCACTTAGATTTGCCTTTAGAACGCGATATATTTTTGCGTACTTTGGTTCGAGAGTTACCTGATGTATTAGAAGAGATGATTGGTTTAAATCAAGCAGACGGCTTTATTAATATCGTTGGGCAAAATATGGGAGAGTGGGTTAATCAAACATATTTGCACCAGCTTAATAATGCAGGTTGCCATGTAGTTATTTATCTCAAAAAACGTGTCGAAGCGCAAGGGAAAGAAAGCCATGAATACTACGGTAGCTAATATGGAGGATCATTCTCCACTGCTGGCACAATTTACTCATTTTGCAAACGCCCTGCCTGATGCCTTACTGCTCATCACAGCCAAAGGTCGAATCGTTGCCATTAATCAAAAAACTCCTGTTATTTTAAAAATTGAGACCTTGGTAGACAAAATTTTAATGGATGTTGTGGATAATCCTGCGACTCAAATTGGGTTTTATCTGAAAATGTGGTCACACTCGCGTACACCAACGCCCGCTAACTTACTGTGGTTAAGCGATGAGTTAGATGAAAATGGCAGTCAGGTCATTGTAAAAAAAAAGCTTGTGTAGGTTCGTTATTATATCCAGCTCAACAGGACAATCCTGCTTATATTCTTTTACGTTGCACGCATGAAGATGAAGGTAAAAATCATTTTACAGCACTTAATCGTGAAATAGACAAACAAAAACAAGCATTCGATAAATTACAAGCCAGCCAAAAAGCCCTACAAGAAGCCAAGCAAATTTTAGAAAGTCAAAATCAAGAATTAGCAGAAGCTAAGCAAATCGCAGAGCAAGCCAATCAAGCAAAAAGTACTTTTCTTGCAAACATGAGCCACGAGTTACGCACTCCCCTTAATGGCATTTTAGGCTATACCCAAATTCTCCAACGTGATAAAACGTTAACTCGCAAGCAACTTGATGAAATTGATGTGATTCATCGCAGTGGTGAATATTTACTGACCTTAATCAACGATATTTTAGATTTATCCAAAATTGAAGCAAACCGCTTTGAACTCTATCCAACCGATTTTAGTTTAGATGAATTCCTACATGGCATTATCGACCTATTTACAATCAGAGCACAAGATAAAGACATTTCATTCAATTATGAGCAACTTTCTGTATTACCAATGGGTATTCGCGCCGATGAAAAACGCTTGCGCCAAATTATGATTAACTTGCTAAGTAATGCTGTGAAATTTACCGATCGTGGCGGTGTAACCCTAAAGGTACGCTTTGATGCAACTAAACAATTACTACATTTTCAGGTAGAAGATACAGGTATTGGAATTGAAGAACAGGATTTAGTTAAAATTTTTGATCCATTTCAGCAAGTCGGTGGCTATTTAACAGCAAAAGTAGAAGGGACAGGGTTAGGTTTATCTATTACAAAACGCCTAGTGAGTTTGATGGGAGGCGAATTACAAGTTACTAGCAAAATAGGCCGCGGCAGTCAATTTGCGTTTTCAATACAAACACCGACTGTATCTGAACTTATTAAAAAACAAGCAACAGAACAACAGCACATTATCATTGGTTTTGAGGGTGAGCAAAAACATATTTTAGTCGTTGATGATCGTTGGGAAAATCGTTCCATTTTAGTCAAGCTATTAGAACCTTTAGGCTTTTTAGTAACTGAAGCACAAGATGGAGATGATGCTCTCAATTGTATAGATACGAGCCTTCCCGATCTCATTTTAACGGATTTGGTGATGCCTATATTGGATGGGTTTGAGTTCACAAGACAAGCAAGGCAAATTCCCGCATTAAAACAGACACCGATTCTGGCATTATCTGCTAGTGTATTTGAAGAACAGCAACAGGCTTCTTTAGCGGTAGGCTGCAATAAATTTTTACCGAAACCGATTCAAATTGATGTTTTACTCTCAGAACTACAACATTATTTAAATTTAACATGGATTTATGATGAGGATTCAACTAGCCATTTAATATTAGAGAAAAAGCAGCCTGTATTAAAAGAGGTGATTGAAAATATACATTTTAACCTCGATCAAAAAGACGCTGCTCAGCTGTATGACTTTGCAATGGCTGGTGATATTGCTGCAATTAAAGAATATACAACGGTGCTATGGACAAACAATCCTGAGCTAGAGGTTTTGGCAACTCAGATTATTACATTGGCTGACAGTTTTGATGATGGGCGTATTCTTGAGTTAGTTGAACCTTATTTAGAATGAGGTCATTTAGCGTAATAGCATTACTATATTTATTGGTTTTATTTAGACCAAAAACAATAATAAAATACTTTTCATACTAAAAGCTATTGATATTCAGTTTTATCCTACATATTATGGCACGGGTGTTGACATCAAGCTTTGAAAAATGAAACTGATTATTGTCAGTGGTTTGTCTGGTGCAGGTAAAAGTATTGCCCTCAATAGTTTAGAGGATATTGGTGCATATTGTGTAGATAATTTGCCCGTTGCACTGCTGCCAGCCTTCGCAACGCAAGTACCACAAATTTGTCTCGAACATGAATGTGTGACCGTAGGGTTAGACGCGCGAACCATTGCGACGCATGATTTACCTACGTTATTAGAAACGCTGGATTCTTTGGCAATTCCTTATGAAATCTTATTTATAGAAGCTGATGATGCGGTTTTAATCAAACGTTTTAGTGAAACCCGTCGAAAACATCCTCTTACTTTTCAGTCGCTTGCATTGTCAGAGGCGATTCAGCATGAAAGAAAGTTACTTGAGCCGTTAGCACATCGGGCTGATATTCGAATTAATACCAGTGAGATGCATGTGCATCAATTGAGGGATTTAATCCGTTTGCGGATTCGTTTGCACCAGAAACAAAATCTCTCTATATTATTTGAATCTTTTGGCTTTAAATATGGATTACCGCGTGATGCAGATTTTGTATTTGATGTGCGTTGTTTGCCTAATCCACATTGGGATACTGAATTGCGCAGCTTAACTGGGCGGGATCGAGCCGTAGCCAATTTTTTACAGGCGCAACCTAAAGTTCAACAAATGTTAGATGATTTAATCACCTTTTTAGATAACTGGATTGTCCAATTTGCCGCAGATAATCGCAGTTATTTAACCATTGCCGTGGGCTGTACAGGTGGTCAACATCGCTCAGTTTACATTGCGGAACAATTAGTGCAGTATTTTACTCAAAAACAACATGATGTATTAGTTCGACACCGAGAATTACGATGAGCGTGGGTATATTGCTAGTGACACATAATGATATTGGCACTAGTTTGATTCGTAGTTTAGAAGAAATTTTAGGGACACTACCGTTGCCTATTAAGGCCTTGCCTATTCGTATTGAAGGTGAGCCTATGTCTTATTGCTATCATTTAGAACAGCTGTATATGGCTGTCAATGAAGGGCATGGGGTACTGGTTTTAACCGATGTATTTGGCGCAACACCGTGTAATATTGCCTGCCACTTGATTGAAAACTATAGGGTAAGAGTGGTATGTGGGGTTAACTTGCCCATGTTAATCAAGATTATGAATTATCCTTCTGCGGATTTAGATACGTTAGCCAATAAAGCATTATCTGGTGGTACACAAGGCATTTTCGATGTGAATAACATTTTAAATTAGCCTCTCTATTAAGCTTATTTATCATATTAACTTGTAGTTATAAAAAAAATTTATCCAATACTACAAACTTCCTATTACAAAACATTCCATTCTCATAGATGACAGTTTTATACTAGTGTGCCATTTAGTGGCTATAACAAGAGAGGATGGATTTTATGTCGATGACACGCCGCGAGTTTTTACAGGTAATGGGTATTGCCAGTGCAGCAGGCCTATTTCCAAAGACCTTATTCGCTAACAATGCAAATAATTTCTATGATTTACCTCAGTTTGGTCAAGTTCGATTATTACATATCACTGATTCCCATGCGCAATTACAACCAATTTATTTCCGTGAACCGAATGTCAATTTAGGCTTAGGCAGCATGAAAGGTAACCCGCCGCATTTAGTGGGTAATAGCTTGCTCAAGCACTTTAATATTTCTGCCAACTCCTTGGAATCTCATGCTTTTACCTATTTAGATTTCGCCAGTGCTGCGCAAAAATATGGCAAAGTGGGTGGTTTTGCACATTTAGCCACTTTAGTTAAACAACTTCGCCAAAGTTATGGTCAAGATAAGACATTGCTATTAGATGGTGGCGATACATGGCAAGGTTCTGGCACGGCTTATTGGACACGTGGCAAAGATATGGTCGGTGCATGTAATCAATTGGGCGTAGATGTGATGACGGGACATTGGGAGTTCACTTATTTGGCTGAGGAAGTGTTATCCAATATCAAAGATTTTAAAGGCGACTTTGTTGCACATAATGTACTGGTGAAAGAAGAAGCGTTATTTGATGGCTCTCCAGCTTATGATGAAGATACAGGACATGCGTTTAAGCCTTACACAATTAAAGAGTTAAATGGGGCAAGAGTCGCTGTCATTGGCCAAGCATTCCCATATACACCGATTGCGAATCCAAGTCGTTTCATTCCTGATTGGACATTTGGTATCCGCGATGCTGCGATGCAAGAATTGGTGAATGAAGTTCGAGCAACTGAAAAACCAGATGTGGTTGTCGTTATTTCACACAATGGTATGGATGTCGATCTGAAAATGGCTTCTGTCGTATCTGGTATTGATGTGATTTTAGGCGGTCATACACATGATGGCGTACCACAACCAACTGAAGTTAAAAATGATGGTGGCATGACACTGGTTTGCAATGCTGGCTCTAATGGAAAGTTTGTCGGTGTACTTGATTTTGAAGTAAAAGGCGGCAAAGTAAAAGACTATCGCTATCGCTTATTACCTGTGTTCAGCAATATGCTTGAAGCAGATAAAGACATGCAAGCTTATATTGATAGTGTACGCCAACCTTATTTAGACCGTTTAAATGAGCAACTCGCGATTGCTGACCAAGTTTTATATCGTCGTGGCAATTTCAATGGTACATTCGATCAAGTGATTTGTAATGCGTTACGAGAAGAACATGATGCTCAGATTTCCTTATCTCCGGGTTTCCGCTGGGGCACAAGTGTGTTACCGGGGCAAGGCATTACGATGGAAAACGTATTAGATCAAACCTGCATTACTTATCCAGAAACCTATGGTCGTGAAATGACAGGGTTAGAAGTTAAAACCATTTTAGAAGATGTCTGTGACAATTTATTCAATACTGACCCATACCGTCAACAAGGCGGAGATATGGTGCGTGTTGGTGGTTTAGATTATGTGTGTGATCCAACACAAGGCATGGGGCAACGCATTTCAGAAATGACTTTGGATGATGGCACACCTGTAGACATGAGTAAAAAATACAAGGTGGCAGGCTGGGCAACAGTGGGTGCACAATCCGAAGGTCGACCAATTTGGGATGTAGTCGCTGACCATTTACGTGCGGTAAAAACGGTAAAATTAGAAAAATTAAACACACCAAAACTCAAAGGTGTGGCAGATAATCTAGGTTTAGCAGACTATACTATTTAATTAAGTATTTCTTTAAGTATGGGTCAACCTTAGCAAAACAAAATAATGACCAGTTTTTGTATGCTAAGGCGGCCACACAAGACTGATTACGATAAAAAGGACACTATCTATGCACTCACTAAAAGCATATCTATCTGGTGAGATTCATACGGATTGGCGTGAACAAATTGAGCAAGGGGTATTGCGCGCGGGGTTAAATTTAACCATACTAGCCCCAATAACAGATCATGCTGCTAGTGATGATTGTGGTGATGTTATTTTAGGTGCAGAAGAGAAACCCTTTTGGAAAGATCACAAAGCATCTAAAATCAATGCAATCCGTACACGCACTCTAATACAAAAGGCTGACATTGTCATTGTTCGGTTTGGTGAGAAATACAAACAATGGAATGCAGCTTTTGATGCGGGCTACGCAGCAGCATTAAACAAGCCATTAATCATAATTCATCATCCTGATTTAACTCATGCTCTAAAAGAAGTAGATGCGGCAGCTTTGGCTGTGGCAGAACATCCAGAGCAAGTAGTTGAAATTTTGAAATATGTCATGCAAGATGTTTAGTACAAATCTATAGATATCCACGATTAATTAATGATTATATTCATTATTAGTTGTGATTTTTAAGCTACATTTAGTAATTAGGCCTGCTTTTAGCATGAAAATTATTGAGTGTGGCTTGTTCCTGAATAGATAATTATAGAGTATTTTGCATACTAGTATGTTCTTAAAAGCAGTGTCTCACTTATGGTAATGGCTTTATGTCTTTTGGGTTTTTAGCTATTTTAAGGCTATTAATTCATGTTTCTTTGTTACCACTATAAGTGGGAGGCAAGACCATGGAGTTTATTCTATTAGTTATGGGCGGTGCTTTTGCCTACTCTCTACTTTCTTTTCGAACGAGGGACTTGCAAAGTCTTTTGGATACCGCATTTTTGGGATGTTTTATCTTGGCATTAGTCGCCTTTCACTATTTTCCTGAATTCGAAATAGTCAAATATACTCTTTTAGGGCTGAGTTTCGCCTTACTGGTAGCAACTGCTGGCTCGAGTATGTTTAATAAATCCGATCAATCATCTATTCAAGATAGTGATTTAGCAGATTTAACAGATTTGCATGACTTAACAGTACATGACTTACATGATTTAACCGACTTAGACTTAGATTTAATTGATTTAGAAAAAAAATAATGAATGCACAACCTCATTTTAGATATGCTAAATGATGTATAGACCTTTCTGTATGGAAGTAATTTGATAAAACCGATATAAATTAAAAAAATACCTCATAAGTAGCATCTTCGTAACATTGATATACGCAAATTCAGCCCACACAATGCATACATAGTCATTAAATAATAGCCCTATCATCCAGTAATATTAATCATTTCTCTAGCTAATCACCTGCCTAAAATAGGTTTTTCCTCACAATTGTATAATTTACTAAAAATAAATTTTGTAAACATACTTTTTGCATCAAGATATGCCATATATACTTTATTTTTGTGCGTGGGAAAATCAACAAATGCATTTTGCTTACCTCATTATAACAATAATTTTATTGCTACTATTTAGTGCTCCAAGTCATAGTGCTAAACCTATTGCAGGCTTTGGTTCAGCTGCTGAATTTAACGGAACAAGTGGTTATATTGAAGTCCCCAATAGTGATAGCTTGCAAATGACTGATGCAATCACGATTGAAGCTTGGACAAAACTGACTCAGAAACCTGCTTGTGGCAATACAGGTTGTTCAGAGCAATCGATTATTGCCAATGGCACAGCTAAAAAATATTTACTTAGCGTATTTGGTGCTGACCGTAACATTCCAGGAAGACTTGAATTTGGCGGTGCTGACTTGGGCGATGGTGCAGATAATAGGCCATGGCTATGGAGCACAGGCTCTAGTATTGTGGATGATGAGACTTGGCATCATATTGCGGTGACTTATGATGCGGGCAAAATCAAGTTTTACATTGATGGTAAGAAGGTGTCGACCAGAAATACGATTGGTGAATTTGGTTCAACGACCCAGCCTTTATATATTGGAGGGGTGAACAATTGGCGGATTGTTGATGGCTTAATTGATGAGGTACGGATTTGGAATACTGTGCGCTCGAAAAGTGATATTCAAAGTACGATGTATCAAACTTTGGAAGGCAATGAGATTGGTTTAGTTGGCTATTGGCAATTTGATGAAAACACAGGCACAACCGCGAATGATAAAACCAGTAATAATAATCATGGTGTGTTTAAAAATGGTGCGGCGAGAGCACAATCAGGTATTTCAAGCCATTGGGTAACCGATATTGATACTGCTGTGAACGGGCAGTTATTCGGATTTGATAGTGATGGCGATAACTTAACTTATAGCTTGGTGGATGATAATGGTGGGGCGGCTGTATTAAATGATGCAGATTTAGGCACTTTTACCTATACCCCAACAGCGACAGGCACGCATACATTTACCTATAAAGTGAATGATGGCACAGATGATTCAAATATTGGTACGGCAATTATTACTGTGCCGAGTCTAATTGTGGACAGCACCAGTGATGTGAATGATGGCGATTATGCTACAGGTCAAAATACTTTACGTGAAGCCATTATCAACGCAAAAGCAGGCGATACGATTACATTTGATAGTAGTCTTACAGGAAAAACCATTGCTTTAGACCATGAACTGAGAATTGATAAAAATATTACAATTGATGGCGGCGATCTTAATATCAAGATCAGTGGTCAAGACAGTACACGCTTATTTAATATTGTGGCTGGCACAGTGGCTTTAACCAATCTAACTTTGCAAAATGGGTATGCTGACAACGGGGGCGCGTTAGAAATTAAAGGGGCAAGCACACAAGTGACTGTCCAAAATATTACGTTTGATAGCAATCAAGTTACCGTAAGAGGTGGGGCAATTAGAATCCGCAGTTCTGCTAATATCATTATTAAAGCCTCGACGTTTGTGAATAATTCAGCGGATACGGCAGCGGGGGCATTAGGATGTTTATCAAGTGCCACTACCAAAATTTACAACAGCACCTTTTTTAATAACAATTCAAATGTCGGGGCGGCCATTAATAGTAATGAGTGTGGATTACTTGAAATTTATAACAGCACATTACACAATAATATTGGCTCACATACATTACGTGATTATACAGGTACTGTACCGCTTAAACTCTATAATACAATTATTTCAGGTACACAAGGGGGCATCGATTGCAAAGGCAGTCTTACAGTACAAACTAATACGCTAATCCAAGATGGCACTTGTGAAGCCATAATCATGGGCGACCCTAAACTGAGCACAGCATTGGAGAACCATGGTGGCAACACACAAACACTGGCTTTATTAGCTGGCAGTCCTGCCGTTAACGCGGGTGATAATGCAACGTGTGAAACAAAAGATCAACGCGGCTTATTACGCAGTGATTACCAAACTTGTGATATAGGTGCGTATGAACTGATTCCTATTCCCACAGCTCCAACAAATTTAACGCCAACAATTCCATCTGTTAGTGATTTAACTCAAGGCCTTACTTTATCTTGGACAGACAGCTTTTATGAAGAAGAATACAGCTTAATTCGGGATAAAAATGCGGCGGTCACCTTAGCTCCAAATACGAATAGCTACACTGATACTAATGTGACTTGTGATGAGAGCTATAGTTATACTTTTAAAACTAAAAATAGTTATGGCGAATCAGATGAAGCCTCGATTTCTGTCACGATGCCTACATGTCCTATTCCACAAACCCCAACAGATTTAATTGCAGATACCTCTGTTGCGAATCAAATTAGCATATCGTGGACAGATAATAATGATTACGAAGACCAATATATTTTGCAACGCGATGGCAAGGAAGTCGCGACTTTAAATGCAAATAGCGTCAATTACCTTGATAATGCTGTCACTTGTGGTAAAAGTTATCAATATGCGCTTAAGGCCAGTAATCAATATGGTGAGTCCGTTTTTGTCTCTACAACGGCGCAAATGCCAACTTGTCCAGATACCACACCAGAGCCAATCGTGCCAAAAGCCCCTAATGTGCCACTCAATTTTGTTGCAGCAGGATTGAGTGATACACAAATTAAACTCACATGGCTTGATGAAAGTTCTATTGAAAAAGGTTATAAAATTGAACGTGATGGCGTACGAATTGAAACCGTTAAATCTGATACTGAAAGTTTTATTGACGAAAATTTAAAATGTGAAACGGCTTATAATTACGCACTCTACGCATATAACAGTATCGGTGAATCTGCTCAATTGACTGCAACTGCAACTACTTTAGCATGTCCACCAAATGTGCCAACAGGGTTCGATGCTTCTGTAACTGGTGAAGCGATCACATTAGCTTGGCAAGATGTTGAAAGTGAAACAGCATATTTAATCAGTCGTGATCTAAATGTAGAATTCGAGCTAGCTACAAATGTAACTACTTTGGTTGATGATGCTAGTGAGTGTGGGCAAACTTATCAATATTCGCTGATTGCAATAAACGAAGATACTGCATCTAAACCAGCAAATCTAACTGTAGAAACAAACCCTTGCTCTGAGATGATTCAGCCGATCGTTGCAACTGATCCGAATGTACAGCAACCTGATCCAGCTGATAATCCAAATGCACAACAACCTAGTGACCAAACTAAACCCATTGTTCCAGCTTCTCCAATCGTTGAGTCAAACATACAGCAACCTATAAGTCCAGACGAGCTAGATATACAACAACCCATTAACCCAGTTGTTCCAACAATCTCATCTGATACACAAACCAATGAGCCTATTACTGAACCACTTATAGAAATATTGCCACCAACGCCAGTAATATTAGTAAGCAATAACAGCGATGTCAGTGCAACAGCCAATCTTGCTGGCCAAACCGTGACGGACATTAATATTCAAGCTGGCGGCAGTGTGTCCAATGCGACATTACAAGGCGAAATAAGTAACCAAGGTTTAGCAAGTAATATTGAAGTGGCTCACGGTGCAATCATAGTTGGCGGCCGCCTCAGCGGTTTCAACACAAATCAAGGTACACTGCAAGACATTACGATTACGCCGTATTCTGAAGTGTCAGGCGGTTCATTTTCGGGCACAGTAGACAATAACGGTACGCTACAGAATCCAACAATTACCCCCAATAGTATTGTATTTAGCAGTACGGGAGAAGGTGAAATCAGCGGTGCAATTCAAAATCAGGGAACGATTCAAGGAACTTTGCAACTAACAGGCACATTAATCGGTGGCAAAATCAGCGGTACAATATCAGCCCCTGCCAATGCAACCACTTATATCAGCGCAGTTGAAATTTTACCCGGAACGGTATTAGAAAATGTAACCTTAAGCCCAAATGTGCAATTGCCTGATGATGTGATTTTAATCAATGTGAAACGCCCAACCAGCTTGGCAGATTTAAATATTGATACGGCGCAACTCGATTCATTGGATGCAGACAGTATGGCTAAAGTTGAGCCTGCTGCTTTAAATTTATTTACGCCGCATACAGTGGGCTTAATTCCAGCCGCTGCATTTTCTAATTTAAATTCAGAACAGCTAGCCGCCTTTGAGCCAGAAGCATTGACAGGTTTAACAAATGAGCAATTTTCTCAGATTCCTGTAGAAAGTTTAGCCAGTTTAAATAGTCAGAGTGTGCAGCAATTACCGACAAACATTATTCAAAACCTGACTGTTGAACAAGTGCAAGCTTTAAATCTGGATATGCTGAAACAAGATGCTCAGGCCATCAGTAAATTATTAACAAATCTAACAGATGCCGTGTTGAATGATGTCGGGGCTGACAACGTACTGCCTCAAGGTTGGACAGTTGATGCTGAAACGGGAAATATAAGCATCCCAGCAGGTCAATCCATTGTTTATAAAAGTTTTAAGTCTTCAGTAAAAAACACAAATTTACCTGACATTCCTGATTTTAGTAGTGGTTTTGGTATTGCGGGTTCAGGTACTGCGTTACTAGACAATGTCAATGCAGGATTATCTCAAACCCAAATAAGCAATGGAGATGCTTCAGATTTGTTAAAAGAGGCCGATTTATCTAAGTTTGAACTCAGCCAGAAACCAAACGGTATATTAAATGTTGCAGGAACAGAACAGTATTCAGATTTATTATTTGCTTTTTTGCCTGATACAAACGGGATTCATACAGTTGAGGAAGATAAAATCAAAGTCGGTTTATCACAAATTGAAGGGGGCTTTTTTCAGATTACCATGCCGAATAAGCAACGTTTTACCATGTATCCATCTCCTGACAAACCTGAACAATTAGGCTCAATTTTTGGTGAAAGTGCCACAATCAGCATTCATAATAAAGGTGAAGTCTTTATTAACTATATTGAGAACGGTCAGCAAAAAAACTTGATTACTACTTTTGATGCGTTTGTTTCTGAAGACAGTGAAGCGCAAACCTCAAGCTTTAGCTTGGACAATAATACGCGTAGTCGTTTTTCTCGTGCGATTCGTGAAGGACGTGTTGTATTCAGTGATGGCAGTGTACAAAGTATTTATCCTGCTGTTTTATATCCAGAAATATTAATTGGATCATTAGAGCAATTCGGGGCTGAAAATGTGGTCTATAATGCTGATAGTACATTTAATTTAAGTTTTGAAGGGCAATCGATCTTATTATTGCCTACTTTTGACACTCAAGTTCGTGGATTGGATGTGGGAGAGCGTATTACAGCCTCGCTTAGTATTGATAATAATGAGTTGATTTACAGTGTACAAGATACTGTGGCAAATCAACTTGTGACTTGTCGTTTAGTAATTAGCTTTGAATAAAAAAATAATCCTCATATAGAAGAGAGGCAATTTATTAAATAAGTGTCTCCTTCTATACTTTACCCAGCTTTTTTTTGCTAAGCTGACAGTGTGATGAGAAAAAAACACTTGACGTAAATCAAAATTACCGCTATTTCTAACCCGTTACCAATTAGCCGAGAAGTTAATCGTTGTGAGCAAACATCTAGTCATTGTGGAATCTCCTGCTAAGGCGAAAACCATCAAAAAATATTTAGGAAAAGATTTTGAAGTCTTGGCCTCCTATGGCCATGTTCGCGATTTATTGCCTAAAAAAGGCGCGGTTGAACCAGACAATGATTTTGCAATGCACTATGAAATGCCTGCTAAAAGTGGCAAACATGTGGATGCAATTAGCCGTGCGATGAAAAAAGCCGATGTGTTATACCTCGCAACTGACCCTGATAGAGAAGGTGAAGCGATTTCTTGGCATTTGTGTGAGCTATTGCAAGAGCGCAACTTATTGCAAGGCAAACCTGTCCATCGTGTTGTATTCCATGAAATTACCAAATCAGCAATTCAAGATGCGGTTGCCAATCCTCGCGATTTATCAACTGATATGATTGATGCGCAACAAGCACGACGGGCATTAGATTACTTGGTTGGTTTTAACTTATCGCCTGTGCTTTGGTACAAGGTGCGCCAAGGCTTATCAGCGGGTCGAGTGCAAAGTCCAGCATTACGCTTAATCGTTGAGCGTGAAATCGAAATCGAGCAATTTAAGCCAAAAGAATATTGGACAATTGAAGCGGATAATAAAAAAGACCGTAGTAAATTCACTGCAAAATTAACCAAATACGCAGATGAAAAAATCACCCAATTCAAAATTAATAATGAAGCAGATGCAACACGGATTCGAGATGACTTACTAACGCAGGCACAAGGCAAATTACAAGTCATCAAAGTTGAGAAAAAACAGCGTAGAAGACAACCTGCTGCACCATTCACCACTTCAACATTGCAACAAGAAGCAGCGCGTAAATTGGGTTTCACCACCAAACGCACTATGATGACAGCGCAAAAACTGTACGAAGGGATTGATACAGGTGAAGGCGCAGTCGGTTTAATCACTTATATGCGTACCGACTCGGTGAACTTAGCCAAAGAAGCAGTTGAAGAAATTCGTGATGCAATTACACAACGTTATGGTAAAGAGAATTTACCAAGCCAGCCACGTGAATTTAAAACCAAATCTAAAAATGCACAAGAAGCTCATGAAGCGGTTCGCCCAACTTCTGCCATGCGCCACCCCGATGAAATCAAATCTTCACTGACCCAAGACCAATACAAACTTTATAATTTAATTTGGAAGCGTACTGTTGCCTGTCAAATGATCCACGCGACAATGGATACGGTGGCTGTGGATTTAGCTTGTGGTACAGAACAGAATATTTTCCGCGCCAATGGTTCAGTGGTGGCTAAACCCGGATTTATGTTGGTGTATTTAGAAGGCGAAGATGATAAGAAAGAAGATGATGCCAGCAGTAATGATGAGAAATTATTACCTGAAATGAAACAAGGTGATTTGATCGATTTACTGGGTATTCGTGCCGATCAGCATTTTACCGAGCCACCACCTCGCTATACAGAAGCCAGCTTGGTGAAAAGTTTAGAAGCCTTTGGTATTGGCCGCCCTTCCACTTATGCGTCAATCATTTCAACCTTGCAGCAACGCGAATATGTAGTGTTAGACAAAAAACGTTTCTTCCCTACCGATGTGGGGCGGATCGTGAATAAGCTATTGACTGAACACTTTACCCAATACGTCGATTATGATTTTACGGCTAAATTAGAAGATTCTTTAGATGCGGTGTCTCGTGGTGAGAAAAAATGGAAGCCGTTAATGAAAAACTTCTGGGGTACGTTTAAAAATCTTGTCGACGAGAAAATGGAAACCGTTGATAAGAAAGATGTAACCCAAGAACCATTAGATGAAAAATGTCCTAAATGTGGTGCTCAATTAGTTGTCAAACTTGGTAAATCAGGTCGTTTTGTCGCTTGTACAGCTTATCCTGATTGTGACTACACGCGTAATGTGGATGAAGATGCAGATGCGGCAGCGGCACGTCAATCATACCAGCCGCAAGTGATTGAAGGGCGTTCATGTCCATTATGTGGCTCAGAATTACATTTGAAAAGCTCGCGCAGTGGTAGCAAATTCGTGGGTTGTAGCCAATACCCGAAATGTAAGCACGTAGAAGCTGCAGATGAAGATAAAACAGGGATCACTTGCCCCGGTTGCCAAAAAGGTCAATTAATTCGCCGTAAATCACGTTTTGGTACTTATTTTTACTCTTGTGATCGTTATCCTGATTGTAAATATGCGGTTTCTCATCCGCCGTTAAACGAACCTTGTCCTAAATGCGGTTGGCCAATTCTCACTTTAAAAACCACGAAACGTTGGGGTACGGAAAAAGTCTGTCCACAAAAAGAATGTGATTTTAAAGAATCGGTACAAGTGCAAGAACCAGCAGAATCAACGCAATAAGTGTGTTAGCTTTTTCTAAATAGATTAAATGATAGAACTGTGGGCTTATAATAGGTTGGCAGTTCTAAACATTGTGTAATATCTCAGAATTGAATGCTTGACATAAAAGTTGTACACATTCGTGCAAATCATCACACAAGATGTTTGTGACCCCTGTTGACATCGCGTTAGAAACATTATACGAAGATCACATATTCATTCGTAGAGACATGAAACATGGCTTTAAGTCCCAACCATATTTTAGCCGCTGCCATTGAAACAACGGTTAATCAACTCATTCACCTTAATCCCGCTCATCAAGACACATTGCAACGTTTACAAGGCAAGATTGTGCGCGTTGAAGTCACAGGGTTATTTTTACAATTCAATTTGGTGGCAGAATCTGACGGGCTGATTATCATGAGTGAATATGATGGCCAAGTGGATGCAGTAATTTCAGGTGCACCATTTAGTTTGCTCAATCTGAGTTTACAAGCGCAACCTAATTTAGCCAATCATCCAGATATTCAAATTGAAGGTGATATTCGTTTAGTGCAACAACTGACACAATTGATTAAACAGTTACCGATTGATTGGGAAGAATATATTGCACAAATCGTGGGAGACATTCCAGCACATCAATTTGGCAATGCAATGCGCCAATGTGGTGATTACACCCGTGAACGTATGACCAGTTATGAATCAAATATTAGCGAATACTTGCAAGAAGAATTAAAATACCTGCCTGCACCGCCTGAAGTCGAGCACTTTTTAAATACTATCGATCAATTGCGTGATGATACTGAGCGTTTAACATTGCGTGTCCAAAAATTACAAAGAGCCCTTTCTTAAATATGCTGCGTTACTTTCACCGCCTTTTACATTTATTTACGATTTATCGTGTCGTTGTGCGTTATGGCTTAGATGAGCTGGCGTTTTCCACTGATATTTTGCGCCCTTTGCGCCTGTTCATGTATCTGTCTCCTGGTTATTGGTTACGACCTAAACACTTAAGCCGTGGGGCACGCTTGCGTTTAGCATTGGAAGAGCTAGGGCCTATTTTTATTAAATTTGGGCAAATCTTATCGACCCGTCGTGATTTATTGGTGGATGACATCGCGGTCGAATTAGCTAAGTTGCAAGACAAAGTGACGCCATTTGATGGAAAATTGGCCAAGCAAATGATTGAGCAAAGTTATGGCCGTTCTGTTGAGGAGATTTTTGCAGAATTTCAAATTGAGCCTATGGCTTCAGCATCTATTGCACAAGTTCACGCAGCTAAATTGCATGATGGACGTGAAGTGGTGGTGAAAATCATTCGGCCTAAAATTGGTAAGCGGATCAAAAAAGATGTGGAGCTGTTATATTTTGCAGCAGAAATGGCGAATAAATATTGGTCAGAAGGCAAGCGTTTGCGTCCGTTGGAAGTGGTTGCTGAATTTGAAAAGAATTTACACGATGAATTGGATTTAATGAAAGAGGCGGCGAATTCTACGTTGTTGCGCCGTAATTTCACAGGCTCTGACTTGCTTTACGTACCAGAAATTGAGTGGGATTATACTTTGCCTAATGTCATGGTCGTAGAACGGATTTATGGCCTACCCATCAGTGAAGTCAGCGAATTAAAACATCAACATATTAACCTCAAACATTTAGCTGAAGCAGGTGTTGAAATTTTCTTCACTCAGGTATTCAGAGACAATTTCTTTCATGCTGATATGCACCCCGGGAATATTTTTGTCGATGTACGAGACCCTGAAAAGCCTTCTTATATTGCCGTTGACTTTGGCATTATGGGCACGTTGAGTACAGAAGACCAACATTATTTAGCTGAAAACTTTTTAGCCTTTTTCCATCGTGATTACCGCCGTGTAGCTGAATTGCATGTGCGCTCTGAATGGGTACCGGCTGATACTCGAGTTGAAGAATTTGAAGGCGCGATCCGTAGCGTATGCGAACCGATTTTCGATCGACCACTTAAAGATATTTCGTTTGGTTTGGTGTTATTACGTTTATTCCAAACCGCACGCCGTTTTAATATGGAAGTGCAACCACAGTTAGTATTGTTACAAAAAACTTTGTTAAATATTGAGGGGGTTGGCCGCCAGTTATATCCTGATTTGGATTTATGGCAGACTGCTAAACCCTTTTTAGAACGTTGGATGGATGAGCGAGTGGGTTGGCGTGCATTATTTAATGGGATTAAAACCCAAATCCCTTTATGGGCTGAGAAAATGCCTGACTTACCGATATTGATTCATGAAAACTTGGTACAACGTCAATCAGAACGTAAGCAATTACAAAAGCTAAACACAGAATTACAATTGATGCGAGCTGAAATGCAACAACGTCAAAAACAACAACGCTTGTTAACAGTGGGTGGTGTATTGATTATTAGCAGTAGCATTTTGTTTGCTCTTCAGGCTGAAAATATAAGCTGGAATATGCCATTAGTCGCGAGTTTGCTTGCCATTTTAGGTGGCATCTTGATTATATGGGATTGGATTCGACTGTAGTAAAAACAAAGGTATGGTTATTAAACGACTCTATCTATTTCCGTGAGACGATTTCAGAAATACGTAATAAATTTGCATCAGCCTGTAAACGTGCTTCCCGCAATATCTCAGGATTGATCGCTAAACGGACTTGACGCTTACGGTTAAGGTAGAATTTAATCATACCTCCAAGCTCTACAAAATCAGACATATCGCTAACGGTTAAAATCGGTTTATATTGTAGATGCTCAAAAATGGTTTTTAATTGACCTTGTTCTGATTGACTAATAAATAAAATCTGGCACTCATCCACATCAACAACATTGCTAAAATAATCGACTTTAATCGGTTTTTCCTTGAATTTTTCTTTGCCTACAACATATTCCAAGGTGTTATGAAATGGATTGTCGCCTAAAATGCAGATATTAAACATATTTTTTGATAACATCAGAGTATCTGGCCAATGAATAAAATGCGAAAAATTATACAAATAAACCGCTTTTACCTGATACTCTTTTGCTTGTTCTTTGGATGCAGCTAAGCTGTTGTGATAAATAACCAAGCATAACAAAGAGGATAAGAGAACCGCATAAAATAACCGCCAACGTAATTGCATCGGCAAAGTAAAATTCGGGCTTGTAAACATACAATAACCTCCTGTTATCTAAGCACACCCAAAGCTTTAAAAAATAGTTTGGGTATGTTTTATTTGTTGCGGTGATGAATTAAAGTGCCAACCCCTTCATCTGTAAAAATTTCTAATAATGCTGCGTGCGGTACGCGTCCATCAATAATATGTGCTGTTTTTACACCTGCTTGTACAGCTTCTAATGCACAGCGAATTTTTGGTAACATGCCTCCCTCAATCGTGCCGTCTTCAATTAAGGATTTGACACTACTAGGAGATAAGCCTGTTAACAATTGCCCTTGCTTATCCAATACCCCTTTTGTATTCGTGAGTAATATTAACTTTTCAGCTTGTAGTACTTCAGCCAATTTGCCTGCGACAAGGTCAGCATTAATATTATAAGATTGTCCATCATCACCCACCCCAACAGGCGCAATCACAGGGATAAAATCACCATCAATTAACGTATCTAATACGGATGTATCAATACTTGCAACCTCTCCCACATGACCAATATCAATAATTTCTGGGGCTTTCATTTCGGGAGAATTGCGTGTAAAAGTCAGCTTACGAGCATGAATTAAACCAGCATCTTTACCTGTCAAACCAATTGCCGAGCCACCTTGGTTATTAATCAGCGTTACAATATCTTTGTTAACCAAACCACCTAACACCATTTGCACCACATCCATGGTTTCGCGGTCGGTAATGCGCATCCCTTGGAAAAATTCACTTTGTTTACCAAGACGCTTTAACAGGTCACCAATTTGAGGGCCACCACCATGTACCACAATGGGGTTTAAGCCAACATGTTTCATTAAAACAACGTTTTGGGCGAAACAGGTTTGTAAATCTTTGTCAATCATTGCATTGCCACCATACTTGATGACAAATGTTTTACCTGCAAAACGCGTTAGATAGGGTAATGCCTCAATCAATACGTGGGCGACATTGGATGCAGCAGAATTAGTTAAGCTCATAATGTTTTATTATTTTTCAGTGATTGTGCTGATAGCAACACAAAATATTAGTTTTAAAGTACTTAGTTTATAAGTTTTTAAGCTGAAAATACACTCACGCTTAACGATTCAGCCTAGCATTGATGGTAAAATATCCAAAATCCTGACCAATTCGTACAGACTTTATAATGCAAATATACACCGTTAATCAGCATCAAATGTATTTAGATAGTAAAGATAGCTTAAATTTATCATCGGGGCAGATATTTGAGCCTGAAGAAGTTGAGTTAGTCAAAAAGCAAATAAACCAAGGGGATATAGTTGTTGATATTGGAGCTAATATTGGTTATTACACTTTATTATTCGCTCAACTGGTTGGAGAAACAGGCCGTGTAATTGCGTTTGAGCCTGACCCCGACAATTTTGCATTATTACATAAGAATATCACTTTAAATCAATACCATAATGTTACTTTAGTACAAAAAGCCGCATCTATCGAGAATAGCCAAACACAATTGTTTCTTTGTGATGAAAATAAAGGGATGCATCGCCTGTATGATTCGGTGTGTTGTCAGGACAGTATAGAAGTGGAAACCGTTTGCTTAGATGATTACTTACCCACTTTGGTTGATAAGGTTGATTTCGTCAAAATAGATATTGAAGGGGCTGAGTACAACGCGCTGCAAGGTATGCAAAATATATTACGTCAACATCAACCTAAATTGTTAACAGAATTTTCGCCCGCGGCTTTATTTGAATATGGCATTAAACCAAAAACCTATGTCGACTTTTTAACCTCATTAGGCTTTGATTTATACCAAGTAGGTCATACATTAAGCGCAATTGATTTACCCCAGCTAGAAACAGATTTAGAGATTGTTAACCGCATTATGCAAGACTTACTGCCCGAGTTAAAATTGAAATCCTCGATGCCCGAAGTGATTGCAACAGTCTTAGAAAAATTAGAGCAGCAACATTACCCGCGCCCTTTAGTTGAAAACTTTTTTTGTGTTGCTAAAGGTTGTGCGCTGTGAGTGAGA
This sequence comes from Candidatus Albibeggiatoa sp. nov. NOAA, assembly GCA_025800385.1. GTDB lineage: Bacteria > Pseudomonadota > Gammaproteobacteria > Beggiatoales > Beggiatoaceae > Albibeggiatoa. Next base: position 195,588 of record JAOXRS010000120.1, on the reverse strand, counting down.
GTTTCTATGACAATATAGCGACACAATTAGCTGATATTCATGAACCCATTTTGTTAGTAGGTCATGCTGAGAAAAATCCATGCTTAAGTCCGCTATTACATCAGCCTTATATTAATGTGCTGTTTGATTTAGAGTTACTTAATGAGCTGATTCAAACCCAAGCCAATAATTATAAACTGGTGGTTTTCGATCATATTTTATCTAAACTTGATTTTTTAGTAGTTTTAGATATGGCAAAACAGTTATTATCCTCAGAAGGTGAATTGTATCTAGTTGATAATATTACACAGAATGCCCCTACTGAAGAAAGCCCATCAATTCCACATATTGCACCTTATTTCATTGCTCAAGCCCAACGTTGTGGTTTTGAGCTAGTATTAAATTCATCACAAGAGCGGTTTACACTTTTACAATTTAAGCTACAACGTAGTACACGCTGGCGGATTTTACCTGTGGCAGAACAGCAAAAAACTGCCATGCTTGCCTTATTTAAGCAGGTATTTGGCTCGAATATGTCTAATGATATGTGGCAATGGAAATATGGTCATCATCGCGGTGTTGCAGTTGGGGTTTGGCAGCAAGAACAAATGGTGGCACATTATGGTGGTATGCAACGTCGGTTAAGTTATTTTGGTGAGCATAAGCTAGGTATGCAAATCGGTGATGTGATGGTATTGCCAACAGAACGCGGACGTTTAACCAAGCATGGGCCTTTTTTTCTCAGTGCCAGCACTTTTTCTGAACGGCATGTTGGTTATGGTACGCCGCATTTTATTCCCTATGGTTTTCCGAATGCACGTCATATTAGAGTGGCTGAGAAACTAGGCATTTATGCTAAAGTTGATGATGTAGTGGATATTACTTGGGATACGTTAACGGTTGCAAGAAAATCCAAATGGCAGTATGTAAAAAAACTGGAACAACGAGAAGAATTACAATCAGTTGTGAATAAACTATGGGCTAAAATGTATCAGGAACTTCAACAACATATTGCATTGGTTCGAGACTGGGAATATATTGAATATCGTTATTTACAACGTCCAGAAAAACAGTATACTTTTTTAGCCGTTTATAATGTATTTGGCCAACCTGTTGGTTTAGTCATTATTGCTATTGAGTCTGATTATTGTCGTTTTATGGATTATATCGGTTGTTTTCAGCAGATTCCTCGTGTGATGCATCAAGTCTGTGCTTATTTACAGCAACAAGATATTGAGCATCTTGGCGGTTGGTTTAGTGCGGCGATTGCAGAACATTTTGCACGGTCAGGTGGGCAAGTATCAGAAACAGAAATCATTTTGCCGACTATTGTCTGGGGGCAAGGTGTCGAGGTAGAAAAAATTAAACAACGTTGGTGGTTAACAACTGGAGATACCGACTTTTTATAATTTAAACGATGTGGCTATAATCAACTACAGAATGAGCTTTGATGGGATTTGACAAGTTCAACAAGTCGTGAAGATGCTAGTTAATGATTATATTTGATTTTTTAGCTTCACATCAATAGCATTTTGTTTCATTGATTGTATACAAAATAGTTGCATCTCTATCGTTTTCAGTCAATCTATGCTTTAATATAAGTAAATTCTAATGTTTCCTACCTCATAAGTGTGCGCTCATGATAACAGTAATTGGAAATCTAAAAGGTGGTTCTGGTAAAAGTACGGTCACTTTTAACTACGCGCTGTGGCTGCTTCAACAAGAAGAAACCGTTGTCGCTTATGATTTAGACCCTCAGGCAACGCTCAATGATGTTGCTCAAGTTCGCGAAGAAGAAAAATATGACCCTCCACTTAAAGTGTATACGCGTTATGTTAAACCGAAAAATATAGAGCCAACTCAAACTTTGATCGATGTGGGTACAGCGAATATGTCTGCAATGAAAAAAGCGATTACTTTAGCCGATCGTATCGTCGTACCCGTTACGCCCAGTCAAGCTGATGTATGGTCTACTCAACGTTTTTTATATTTAGTGGCCAGTGAAGTGAAAGACAAACCGCCTGAAATATTGGCATTTATCAACCGTGCAGATACACATGCAGCTGTTAAAGAATCCGATCAGGCAGAAGAAGCATTACACAGCTTACCGGGGATTAAAGTGCTGGATACCCGTTTGTGTCAGCGAACGATTTACCGCCGCTCTTTTAGTGAAGGTTTGGCTGTATTTGAAATGGAACCGTCTGGCAAAGGCAGTAAAGAATTCGAGCGTTTTGCCCACACTGTTTACGAATATTCATAAAATCAAAAAGTTTTACCATGTTTACGATTGCAACTTGGAATGTAAATTCTTTACGGGTTCGTTTACCCCATGTCATTGATTGGCTACAGGATAAACAGCCTGATGTTTTGGCTTTACAAGAAATCAAATTAACTGATGATGTTTTTCCTAGCGAAGCATTACAAGAGATTGGCTATCAAGCAGTATTTGCAGGCCAAAAAACCTACAACGGCGTAGCGTTATTAAGTCGTGAACCAGCGACAAATACAATTACAGATTTTCCTAGTTTAGATGATCCTCAGCGACGGGTTTTAGGGGCAAACTTTGGCGATATTCGTGTATTAAATTTATATGTGCCTAATGGCTCAGAAGTCGGCTCAGAAAAATACGCGTATAAATTAAATTGGCTGCAACATTTATATCAATATGTGCAAGCTGAACGAGAACAGCATGAGAAAATGATTATTTTGGGTGATTTTAATATTGCGCCTGATGATCGTGATGTACATGATCCAGAAGCATGGCAAGACAGTATTTTAGTCAGTCCTGAGGAGCGCGAGGCATTACAAAAAATCTTAGATTTAGGATTTCATGACAGCTTCCGTTTATTTGAGTCAGAAGCGGGACATTTTAGTTGGTGGGATTATCGAGCAGCTGCCTTTCGACGTAATCGTGGGGTACGGATTGATTTAATTTTAGCCAGTGACGCATTGAAACCATTATGTGCCTCATGTGATACAGATGTTGAACCGCGTAAATTAGAACGCCCTTCTGATCACGCGCCTGTTCTTGCCCAGTTTGATTGTTAACATCTTTAAATTGAACAGATTATTAGATAGGAATAACAAACAATGTTAACTCCTATCTAAACAACTCATCTAAGCAATTTCAGCTTCAATATTACGCAATGCTTGCAATGGATCAGGAGCGGCAATTACAGGTCGGCCAACCACTAAATAACTTGCACCTGCTTCTAATGCTTGTTTTGGTGTCATCGTGCGTTTTTGGTCATCTTTGACACTGAATGCTGGACGAATTCCCGGTGTGACCAATACAAGATTTTCATCTACATTTTGGCGAATCAGTTGAATTTCCTGCGGCGAACAGACCAAGCCATCTAAGCCAGCCGCTTTTGATAATCGAGCTAAACGTAATACATTATCCTGCAATGTACCGTGTAAACCCATGCCCGACAAATCTTCTTCACCCAAACTGGTTAACAACGTAACTGCAATGAGTAATGGACGCTGCGAATAGCCTTCTAAACTATCACGGGCTGCCATTAACATATCACGCCCGCCTAAAGCATGAACATTGACCATCCATACACCCAAATCAGCCGCTGCTTGACAGGCTTTGGCCACAGTGTTGGGAATGTCGTGATATTTGAGGTCTAAAAAAACTTTAAAACCCAAATCCACTAATTGAGCAACGAATGATGCACCGCTGCGTGTAAATAATTCTTTGCCCACTTTAACATAACAACGTTCTGAGCCTAATTGTTGTGCTAAAGCTAAAGCTTGTTCTGGTTGTGCGAAATCAAGTGCGATGATTAAAGGAGAACGCATGTTATTCACCCTCGATACCTTGTATAGGTTTAATTGTATTCCATTGTTTGCAGCTTGGACATTGCCAATGTAAGGTTTTACCCGTAAAGCCACAATGATGACATTTATAAACAGGCTTATTTTTAAGTAACTGTTTTGTTATGTCTTTTAATAATAGTAAATGCTCATAAGTAATATTACCAGAGCGTGATAAAGCCAAATCGAGCAAATGATCTAGGCCACGAATAGAAGGCCGTTTATGCAATTGCTTCACGATAAAATCGGCTGCTTGTTGCTCACTGGTTTCATCTTGTAACATATTCGCCAAGACTAGCATAGGGGTAATGCCACCATAACGCTCTAACACATATTGCAAGAACTTTTTAAATTCCCCTTCTCGATTTATATCTTGATAACATTGCTTCAACGGGGCAATCACTTCAGATAAATAGGTTGCATCTTGTCTTTCAATCCGTCTAAATGCTTTAATCGCTGCCTTTTTATCACCCGTATCTAGGGCTAATTTACCTTCCAATAAACTGGCTCTAACACTATGATTATCTGTCACTAATGCTTTTTGTATGGCTTGTATCGCTTGGTCGCGCAAACCTTGGTGACGTGCGGTCTCTGCTATTTCACAATAGTAATGGGCAATGAGAGATTTAACATTTTCTCCAGATGCTTTACTTAATTCACTGGCAGTTTGTATGGCTTTTTCCCATTCATGCTCTTGCTGATAAACATCTAACAATTGTCGATAAGCATAAATTTGGTAATCCAGCGACTGGGTTAATTCTATAAATAAGGTTTCAGCCCGGTCCAGCAAGCCTGAACGCCGATAATCTTGCGCTAATTCAACCACAGCTAAAGCCCGTTGTTGTGCGCTTAAGGTGGTTCTGGCAATTAAATTTTGATGAATCCGAATTGCCCGATCCACTTCTCCCCGTCGTCGAAATAAAGCACCTAAAGCAAGATGCGTTTCAACCGTATCACTATCCACATCAATTAATTTAACAAAAATATCAATGGCTTTATCAGGCTGTTCATTGAGTAGATAGTTCAGGCCTTTAAAATAATCAGAGGATAAATTAAAGGTTGAAGATGTGGATTTTAAACGGGAACTACGTTGTGCGGCAAACCATCCAGAGGCTGCTGCAACAGGTAACAGCAACCATAAAAAATCGATCATTGTGGGCTAATGTCCTGCGTGCGTAGGGTATTGATTTCATGTAAAGCATGTTGATGTGATTTTTTTAGGCGTTGGTTTTCTCGGCGTAATTTCCATAACCATAAAAAATTAGCCATTAGGCCTAATAACACACCAAAACTCAATACAAAAAATAGTAATATCGTAAGGCGTAGCTCAGTTTGGCCAACATAATAGTAAATTGTCACGGTTTGAGTATTAGCTAATGCAAAAGTCACCATGAGCAGAAAAACTAATATAAAACCGAACCATGCGAATAATTTTACCATTTGCTATTCTCTAACAGTTTGATTTTTTTTAGGTGATTGTCATATCAGAATGGGCTGGCATTATAACATGTAGAATGATTGAGTCAGTATGTGAATTAATTAAAAACATTTTCTTGATATAGTGCAACAATATTTATCAAATAGTCAATCATTAGGTAAATCCATTGAATTCCAGTTTACTTTATTGCTATTCTGCTTTAAAGGCATTATCCTTTGCTATCCACGAAATGTGCTTGGGATAAGACAACTCATTCTTTTAAGGTAGCTAGACCATGATACGCTATCCATTATTTATAATTTTATGGCTGTTTATAATAATAGCGACTTATGCAGCGGATAACTGTGAACAGCGCAATGCTCTAGCATCTAAAGCAGATTATCAACAAGCAATACCACTTTACCAGCAAAATATTCAAAATTGTCATGGTGAAGATTTGGCTACTGCGCTTAATAATGTAGGCAATATCTACCTATCTCAAGGCCGTTATGAAAATGCAGAAACCGTATTAAAACAAGCTTTAGCCGAAAGAAAAAAGCTTTATGGTGACACGCATGAATATGTCGCTTATAGCTTAAATGAGCTAGCACAAGTCTATAATGCACAAGAATTATTCTCTCAAGCTGAGCCACTGCTTATCCAAGCATTAGACATCAAGCAAAATATATTTGGTCAAGAGAGCTTAGAAAGTGCAACCAGCTTAAATAATTTAGGCCTTTTATATAATAATCAAGCCGAATACGCCAAAGCTGAGCCGTTGCTTGTCCAAGCATTAGATATTCGTCAAAAACATTTGCCAGAAAATCATCCCAATATTGCCACCAGCCAAAATAACTTAGCCTTGCTGTATACCTATTTAGGTAGTTATGAACAAGCTGAGCCGTTGTATAAACAAGTGCTGACCGTGCGAAAACAGCATTATGGTGAGAACCATTATCGTGTCGCTAATACTTTGAATGCGATGGCCTTAATGTATCAATACCAAAGAAAGTTGGATCAAGCTGAGGTGTTGTATGCCCAAGCTTTAGCGATTTGGGAACAGCATTATGGCGCGAAGCACCCTATTGTTGCAACAACATTGAATAATTTGGCCGCACTCTATCGTCAACGCGGTTTAGATGATAAAGCTGCCATGTTTCAAGAACATGCATTGGCTATTCGTGAACAAAGTTTGGGGGCAAAGCATCCTCGAGTGGCCAATAGTTTGAATAATTTAGCTGTACTATATGAACGTTCTAAAAACTATGCGCAAGCTGAAACCATGTATTTGCGTGCATTACAAATCGCCATGTATAACCAGCAAAGAGAACTGTTATGGTTGGTACAAAATAATTTAAGTGATTTATTGGCAAGACAGGGCTATATTTCGGCCGCGATATTTTGGCGCAAACAAGCAGTGAATACATTACAAAGTTTACGCATGTCCATCAGCAATATGAATGAAACATTACGTCAATCATTCATAGAAAATAAATCAGATGTATATGCTGAATTGGCTGATTTGCTCATGAAACAAGGCCGCTTAATTGAAGCCCAACAAGTGCTAACCATGTTCAAAGAAGAGCAATATTTTGATTTTGTTGAACGTGATAGCTCTGCTAGTGATATTCGCACTACACAGGCGTTATATAATCCAGCGGAAAAGAAGTGGCGGCAAAAATATACCGAAATGAGTCACACCTTTTTTGATATTCGTCAGCAGTTAGAAAAATTAGAACAAAAAACACAACGCACTGCTGCGGAACAGAAAAAATATCAAAACCTTAAAAGCCAGTTTGAGCAATCAGAAATAGAGTTTCAACAATATTTAACCGAGTTGCGGACAGAAAGCCATCAAGTTGATGTGCATAATGTAGGTCAAGAAAATTTAGAAAAATTGCAGCAATTACAAACTATTTTACAAAATTTAGGTCAGGGTGCGGTCTTATTACATTATTTAATGACCGATGAAAAATTACGCATTATTTTAACAACCAGTGATAAGCAAATTGCTCGTGAGGCCAATATTAGCAAAGTGGATTTAAATCGCAAAATACTGGCTTTTCATGAGAAGTTACAAGACCCATTAAAAACCCCGTTGCTCGAAGCACATGATTTATATCAATATATTATTAAGCCGATTGAACAGGATTTAGAACAGGCCGACGCTAAAACTTTAATGTTATCGTTGGATGCAAATTTAAATTATGTGGCGATTGCGGCTTTATATGATGGCAAACAATATTTAGTCGAAAAATATGCACTGGTTTCTTATAACGAAGCTTCACGGACAAAATTACAATCAAAGCCGATGCAGCACTGGAAAATTGTGGGTTTGGGTTTAAGTGATGCAGTGTTAGATTTTAATCCACTGCCAACTGTTATCACCGAATTAGATAATATTATTCAAGAAGATAAAGATGGCGACCAAGGCATTATTAAAGGGCAATTATTTTTAAATCAGGCTTTTTCCGAACAAACTTTTCAATCTGTGTTAACAGAAGAATATTCCTTGATGCACATTGCCAGTCATTTTGTATTTACACCGGGCACACAGAAAGATTCCTATTTATTACTGGGAAATGGTGGAAAGCTGACTTTAGACCAAGTACGCCAGAAATACCGATTTGATAATTTAGACTTACTGACTTTATCCGCTTGTGATACGGCGGTGGGTGACCTAGCCAATGGAAGGGAAATAGAGGGTTTTGGTGCACTGGCGCAAAACCAAGGTGCAAAAGGTGTGATTGCGACATTATGGCCTGTGAATGATGAAAGTACAGGGCAATTTATGCAACATTTTTATCAATTGTACGTACAAGAAAATACAAACAAAGCGCAAGCCATGCAACAAGTGCAGCAAGCCTTTATTCAAGCAGGACTATTTAATCAAGAAAGCCCATCAGATTACCCCTATTATTATGCGAAACCTTACTATTGGGCACCATTTATTTTAATGGGAAATTGGTTATAATGGTCGTTTGGGGTTATTCCCATACTAAGTGTACATGTTTTAAGGATTATTGAATGTCATTTCTGAAGCGAACTCAAGCCAATAATATACCGCTATGGCTATTTATTGCATTATTACTTGTGCCGACTCTCGGTTTTGCAGGTGGTGGCGGCGAGCACGCAGTAAACTTCCTGTGGATTGCTGTATTCTTACTTATTGCCAAAATGTCTAGCCTTGTTGAAAAATGGGGGCAGCCTGCCGTATTAGGTGAACTTATTGTTGGGGTATTACTCGGCAACTTGGTTTTATTCGGTTTCCAAGGTTTAGAGCACGTTAAACATGATGAATTAATTAAATTTTTAGCCGAGCTTGGTGTTGTAATTCTATTGTTTCAAATTGGTTTAGAATCCAAAGTTGAAGAAATGAAAAAAGTCGGGATGAAGGCCTTTTTAGTGGCTATTGTTGGTGTTGCCGCGCCATTCATTTTAGGTACTTATGTTATTGGCCCTTGGTTAATGCCGGGGTTATCTAGCAATGCTTACTTATTCTTAGGTGCAACGTTAACTGCCACATCAGTTGGTATTACAGGTCGTGTTTTTAAAGATTTAAACAAGTTACAAACGCCTGAAGCTCAAATTGTATTGGGTGCAGCGGTGATTGATGATGTGATTGGCTTAATCATTCTGGCAGTTGTATCAGCGATTGTAACCACAGGTGCAGTTGAACTGAGTTCTATTGGTTTAATCACATTTAAAGCCTTTATTTTCTTAGTAGGTTCTTTAGTCATTGGCCAATTTATCGCTAAGATAGCAGGCGAACATTTACCTCGGATTCATGCTGGCTACGGTATGCAGTTTACCTTAGCAATTAGCTTCTGCTTAATTTTTGCTTATTTAGCTTATTTAGTTGGCTTAGCACCGATTGTGGGCGCGTTTGCAGCAGGCTTAGTGCTTGAACCTTTGCATTTTGAAGCGTTTGATAATCCTGAAGTGACGCAAGAAGTCAAAGACATCATGGACAAATCTTCAGATGAAAATGCTAAACAAGAAATTCATCACATTATGGAAAAACATGGTGAACATCATATTGAAGAATTGATTGCGCCATTGGGTTACTTCTTAGTACCACTCTTTTTCATCATGACGGGGATGCAGGTTAACTTAGCCACTTTAGCCGACCCTAGTATTTTAGCCATTGCATTGGCTGTAACCGTTGTTGCATTTTTAGGCAAAATTGTCGCAGGTTTGGCTGCTGGCTCAGGTGTGAACAAGTGGATTATTGGTTGGGGTATGGCACCGCGTGGCGAAGTCGGTTTGATTTTCGCGATGATTGGTAAACAGCTTGGTGTTGTCTCAGATGCAATGTTCTCTGTGATTATTATCATGGTGATTTTAACAACATTACTCACACCTATTATTCTAAATCACTTGTTGAAAAAGCAAGCATAATTCACCCAATCGCTCACTGATAAGGTGATTTACAATATGTGGCAACTTTCTTTACAGGAGGTTTCCACATTTGTTAAGACCAGATTAATCCTTAAGCAAAGATGCCTATTTTCTAAAAAATCGATAGGCTTTAAATTAATCAATACTTTTAAATCAATCGATTACATTATAAAATCACCACTTTTGCAAGTCGTATGTGTCTAACACAATTTGTTGTTAATCAAGTTATCTCAAAATGCTTTCGTTTAAAATAGCTTGAATATATGATTTAACAGATCGAGTGTATCTTCCCATTTAATTTCCATAAAAAAATATAATTATCTATAAAATAAATTTATAAATTAAAAATCATAGGTTGACTTTTGTGCTTGATTTAAACATATTAGCAATCATTCTTAACTTAGATTAAATTTTTAACCCAAACCTGCCGCTATCAATCGCTGTTTTATATCAAGAGTTCAAACACCATGCAGTTTAAGGTCACATATTCACCGCATATTCACTCAGGTAAACGTGTCAACCAAGTCATGTATCAAGTGTTATTAGCTTTACTCCCCGGTATTGCTACCTATATTTGGTTTTTTGGTTGGGGCATTGCTATTAATATTTTATTGGCTTGTATAACAGCATTAGGCTTTGAAGCTGTGATGTTATGGCTACGCAAACGCCCGATTCAGCCTTTTATTATGGATGGTAGTGCTGTGCTTACAGGTTGTTTGTTTGCATTGGCGACAACCCCTTTTCTGCCATGGTGGATGACCGTGCTAGGTATTGGGTTTGGGATGGTATTCGCTAAGCATTTATATGGTGGGCTTGGTAACAACCCATTTAATCCAGCAATGGTGAGTTATGTGGTGCTCTTGGTCTCTTTTCCTGCAGAGATGACGCAATGGCCTTCTTACGCTGCAATCACCCAACAAGGTGGTTTAAGCTTTTGGGATAGTTTCAATATTATTTTTGCAAGTCAACCTACAGCACTCCCTCTTGATGCAATTACCAGTGCAACACCACTAGACGATGTAAAAACCAGTTTGGGTCAATTCATCGCAATGCACGAAATCATGCAAAGCACTTTATATGGCACATTTGCGGGTAAAGCGTGGGAATGGATTGCGGCGGCGTACTTGCTGGGTGGTTTATGGCTTATTTATATCAAAGTGATTGATTGGCGTATTCCGACGGCGGTGTTAACAGGCTTATTTGTGATGTCATTAGTATTCAATTTAGTTGATAACGATATATATGCACCGCCATTGTTCCATATATTTAGTGGTGCAGCGATTTTAGGGGCATTTTTTATCGCAACTGATCCTGTGACGGCGGCAACATCAGTAAAAGGTCGTTGGATATTTGGTCTAGGTATTGGTGGTTTGGTTTATATTATTCGCACATGGGGTGGTTATCCTGACGGCGTTGCATTCGCTGTGTTATTGATGAATTTAGCCGTACCGACCATTGATTATGTGACGAAACCAAAAGTATTTGGAGCGCGGAGCTAAACAATGTTATTACAAATGATTAAAAAAACCGCGATTGCATTGGTTGTTGCTGCCATTTTAGGTTCGGGCTTAGTTGCACTTAGCTACCAAGTCACACATGAGCAAATTATCAGTAACCAACGGGCTGCATTGATACGTAGTTTAAGTGTCCTTATCAATGAAGACATGTATGACAATGATTTAGTCAATGATATTGCCTATTTTCAAGATAGAAAGCTATTAGGTACTGATGATCCTATTGTTGCTTATCGAGCGCGTTTGCAAGATCGCCCCATAGCCACTGTGTTAAGTCCTATTGCACCTGATGGTTATAATGGCAAAATTCATTTATTAGTCGGCGTTGATTATAATGGCACATTGATTGGCGTTCGGGTGGTGTCGCATCAAGAAACCCCCGGATTAGGTGATATGATTGATGCACGTCGCTCAAATTGGATTTTAAGTTTTAATGGTTTATCTCTAAACAATTTAACCCGTAAAAGTTGGAATGTGAAACGAGATGGCGGTATTTTCGACCAGTTCACAGGCGCAACCATTACACCCCGTGCTGTAGTGAAAGCAGTGCATAATGCGTTATTATTTTATGAAAAACATAAAACTGAAATTTTTGAAACCGAAACCGCTAGCATGACACAGTAATCAATATGCTAGACGATATTGAAAAATGGAATTACGCATGACCGAAACGTTATTCATTGCAGATTTGCATTTAAGTCCTAAAACTCCTGAATTAATGGAAAAAAGTCTGGCTTTCTTTAGCACTAGAGCAAAGCAGGCAGATGCCTTGTATATTCTTGGGGATTTATTTGAGGTCTGGTTAGGCGATGAAACCATTGCTGCTTATCAACCCGTGGTCAATGCATTGAATGAATTAAGCCAATCCACTCGTATTTTTATCATGCATGGTAATCGTGATTTTTTGCTTGGGCAGCAATTTGAACAATTATCAGGCTGTACGTTAATTGCTGAAGATGCTGAGAAAATTGATATTTATGGCACATCGACTTTAATTATGCATGGTGACACTTTATGTACTTTAGATGTTAGTTACCAACAATTTCGTCAACAAGTCCGTGATCCTGCATGGCAGCAACAATTTTTATCATATCCATTGGAACAGCGCAAAGCTTTAGCCCAACAAGCACGCGAACAAAGCCAAACTGAAACTCAACAAAAACAAACAGAAATCATGGATGTCACACCCGATGTCGTGTTGGAAGTGATGCAACAACACCAAGTTTCTCATTTAATTCATGGGCATACCCACCGTCCTAGCATTCATGAATTAGACGCTAATACAAAACGCTATGTAGTCGGTGATTGGAAAATGGAAGCGGGCACTTACATTTTAAGCTGTCGACCAAACCAAGTATGGTCATTAGAAGCCATTTAAATCATAGCCATAATGTTTAACATTCGACTTTCTATACATGTAGCATGATGGCATGTATAGATTTCCCTATTTTTACTACATAGCCTATTAAAATCCCTCTGATTTGCATCAAATAGCGGTTCTACAAACCACTTTCATTGCACTCAATCACATCTCAAGAACCCAGCAAAATGATATAGAAAAAGCCAAATACGGTATATATAATTTTTTGCAACCCTCTCAACTGTAGTAAAACGCACAAAATTCTTAGTTTTAGTATATTACAGTAAATACTAAGGTTTTTTTATAGATTAATATATAAAAATCAACACAGTATAAATCATTTAAAGAAAATCCTTGTGAAATTATCTCGGTTATGTAAAATAATGTAATACATTAGTTAAGCTTCTGGAATTTATCTAAAGCTGGTGCAAGGATACACGCAATGTTTGCAACCCATATAGACCAAGCCATCCACAACGCAGACTGGCAACAAAACACCTTGAGTGATGGTGCGATGACCTGTACTTATCAGGAAATCCCTGCTTTATTTGGTGTTATTGCAGACTTTTTAGCTGAACATCAAGTTCAACCTGAAGATTGTATTGCTATCGAAGGTGTGAACTCCGTTCCTGCTGCATTGATCTTGTTATATCTTTTAAAACAAGGCTATAGCTTCGTACTTTATCCCCCAATGCAAAAACAGGGTAAAGAATTAGCAGTACGTCCACCGATTCCAGATTTCTGTCGTTATCGCTTAATTATCGAGCCTGCTTCAGATAACACAGTGCCGTTTTCTAGTGAGTTACTTGAGCAAATCAGCAGTTTTGAATCCAATGAAAATTTCAATGCGGCTTTAGCTAGCCAAGGTTTTGCCGACCAAAAATTATATCTGCGGACTTCAGGTAGTATGGGTGCCGCAAAAATTGTTGTGCATAATCACCAGAACTTTGTCGGAAATGTACAAAATTGCATTGAAAGACATAAATTCACTGCTCAAGATAATGTTTTTATTCCTGTTCCGATTTTCCATTTATATGGTTTAGGTGCAGTGTTTTTACCCGCGATTTTGACGGGGGCAAATATCCGCTTACAAGCTCAGTCTAATATTCTCAAATTTATGCAAGCTGAGCGTAGCTTTAACCCGACAGTGATTTTCGTCACCCCGACTTTATGCGAAATGATGGTGAAAGGCTTACGTTCTGAGCGCAATTATCGTTTAGTCGTGACTTCTGGCGATAGAATTAAGCCTGAATTATTCCGTGAATTTGACGCGAAGTTCTCAGGTTTAGTCAATCAATACGGCAGTACTGAAATGGGTGCAACAGCTGCTTCAGAGCCGAGCGATACACTGGAAGATCGCGTGATTACCATGGGTAAACCAATGGCTGGGGTTGAAATCAAAATTGATGAAGAAAATACTCCACAAGATGACAGTGGCGAACGAATTGGCGAATTGTATTGTAAACACCCTTATGGATTTGAGCGTTACATTAACGAACACGGTGAAGAAATCGCAACCGCGCCAGAATATTATCGTTCAGGTGATTTAGTCAAAATTCATGAAAATGGTGATATTGAAGTCATCGGACGTGCGGACAACCGTGTTAATCGTAACGGTTATTTAGTTTTACTATCAGATGTTGAAGCGGCTTTAGAGAAAATGACTACTGTTGAACAAGCCATTGTCTTACCCGTATCAGGCGATGATATGCGTGGACAACGGATTGCTGCATTTTGCGTCAGTGATGTAGAAGGCACACAAATTCGTGAAACCTGTTTTGATGTATTGCCACAATATGCGATTCCAGACGAGGTACATGTGCTAAAAACATTACCTATGTTACCGAGTGGCAAAGTGGATCGACAAAAACTAACAAAAGGCCAGTTTTAATCTACAGGTACTTTTTTGTAAAGTATTGGCAATTGAAACACCATAAACCCGAAAATTATTTTCATTCCTAAAATGTGCAGGAGAGCATTGCAATGAGTGATGTTGTTGAGCAATTAAAAAAAATTATTGCTGAAAAATTAGATGTGAATTTGACTTATGAAGAAGTTGATCCAGAAGTCACTTTATTTGAAGAAGGTTTAGGTATGGATTCTATCGCAGTGATGGAATTTATTACTCAAATTGAAAATCATTTTGGTTTCAAGTTCGCAGAAGACGAGCTAGACATGGAATTATTCCAGAATGTGAATATGGTTGCAGACATGGTTGGTAAAAAACTCGCCTAATCTGTGCGTTGGAAAATGACAACAACATTTTTAAATAAGCAACTTTAGGAATGCTCCATGATTAACTCAGATAAAGAAAGACAGTACTGGGTGCCTGAACGTCGCGGGTTTATTACAAACTACCCCAACTTCATGCACTGGAAACGCTTGGAAGAAGCAGGCTTAGCGGGTATTCGTGAGCCGTTAAATATTTATATTCACACCCCGTTTTGTGCGCAAAAATGCTCATATTGCTACTACCGTACAGTACAAGGTAGCCGCAAGTCAGAAATTGATGCATATGTAGATGCGTTGTGTAAAGAAATCGAAATGGCAGCAGAGCGTTTTGATTTAGCCCAACGTCCTTTAAGCTCTGTATATTTTGGTGGTGGTACGCCAACGTTGTTAACGGGTGATAACTTACTAAAAATCCGTTCAACATTAGATAGATGCGTTAATGTCACAGATGAAACTGAAATCACTGTTGAAGGTGAGCCAGTCACGATTACTGACAAAAAAGCACAAATCTTAGGCGAGTTAAATGTGACCCGTATCAGTATGGGTGTGCAGTCTTTACATGATGAAATCATTAAGCTTTCTCATCGCCAAGACACGCAAGCCCGTGCATTACGCGCAATCGAAATGTCACGTAAAACTGGTGCATCAGTTAACATCGACTTAATGAGTGGCTTAGCAGGTGATACCCCAGAAACATGGGCTTATAGCGTTGCAAAAGCAATCGAAACAGGCGTTGAAAGTATTACTGTTTATAAAACAGAGTTATATACTAACACTGAGTACTACAAAGAATTACGTAGCAACAAAATCACATTACCTAACGATGATGAAGAGTTAGATTACATGCAGCACGCGATGGACGAATTCGCAAAAGCTAACTATGTGCCTTGGAGTTTCTTCACATTCACTAAAGATGATAAATATCGTCACGTTCATTCTCCAAGTATTTGGCGTGGTGAAGATTTCTATGCAATCGGTGCATCTGCATTCGGTCGTATGGGTGACTACTTAATTCAAAACACCAATGAAGTCGGTCGTTACATTGAAATGATTGAAGGTGGTGATTTACCAATTCATCGTGGCCACAGAATGAACAGCATGGATAAAATCATCCGTGACATCGTATTAGGTATGAAGTTGGTTACTATCGACTTAGAATCTTTCTATGAGCGTCATGGTGTTAACTTACCTGCATTCTGCAAAGACAGTGTAGACCGCTTGACTAAAGAAGGTTACATTGAAGTGACTGATACAGAATTAAAAATGACAGAAAAAGGTATCTTGCACGGTGACTTGGTCGGTAAAGACATGACCCGTAGCTTGATGGAAATGTATACCTAATCTGCATTTTCGATTTTAGATGTGTGATTTTCGGCTTATTCATTGTCAGAGACCCTGCAAATGTGTAAGTCGAAATTCCAATATCGGCAATCGGAAACAGGGGGATTGTTATGATTGACAATTTATTGCATCAACACCAGAAACCACTTCGTGTCAAGAATATCTTAGATAAACAAAATTTACTCAAGATCATTCGTGTCGACTACGAGAAAATCGTGTATGCCTTGCTAGAATTGCGTAATAAGCCCGCTTTTTACGTTATCAGTGACTTTTTCCATAAAAATGATAAGCATGTATCTGAAGTGATGGATAAGCTTAAAGATGAGCACTTATCTCATATCGGCTTTGAAATCTTAGAACCGTTGAATTTATCCGAATATGGATTCGATCATGGTTTTAACCGTTTCAATGAAGAACTGGGTACAGAAATGTGTGTAACCCAAGTACAGCGTTTTCCTGCTTCACAAGCATTTCAAGATCGAGTAGACGCTTTTACCGAAATCATGCGCATTTGGATTCAATTAGATGATCGTGAGGTGATGTTAGAATTATTTGATATTCACAAGCCTGTTAACGATTATTTCTTAACCCATAATACAGCGACTGGACACGCGGTTGACGATGACAATCATGTTTTCCCACACGCGCATACGATGTATTTTGCAAAAGATGATATTTGGCATTATGCCTTAGATACAGAAACCGCTGATGATGTATTGGCTTTGCATGATTATTTTAGATATTTAGCCAAGCACGATGATAATTATGTGCTGCCGTTTAAGGAGATTGTGAATAATAAGAATGACGGTTCATTTTACACTAAGATTATCAACAAACAACGTCGTATTGAAATTGAATTTGTGACTCATGTTGACATTCCCCGCACTAAGGTTCGCAAGCCACAGCAGTTTTCTAAACAAGCTTCTCCACAACAAACCGCCAGTATGTGCTAGTTTGTTTCTCTGTATACTCCAAAAAAAGTAGCTCCAAGCACCTTAATACTTGAAGCTATTTTTTACATTTGAGTTCAATATAAAACACATTGTCTATATTAAACTCAAGCTGTTTGATCCAGCAATCAATTAGAATTCAACAGCTAATTGTACTGTGAATGTATTAGCGTCTTCGCCTGTGCCACCGTCACCAGTTTCATAGTCAGTATCTTGTTTCCATTCGAATTTTAATGATGTGTTATCAAAGATACCAACGCCAACACCTACTAAAATACGGCTTTCAGCCAAACCTAAACCTAACGCTTCTTCAGTTGTTTGGTAGCCAACCGCAAATGTAACATCTTTACCTGCTAATAATGGTGCAGTGTAAGCCGCTTCAACATTTAACGCAGTTGGTTCAGCACCTGTACCATTGAAAGTGATTTCTTTAATTGGGTCTAAAGCAGTTAAGTATTCAGCGATGAAGTTGAAACCTCCAATGTTTAACGTCGCATGTGCAATCATAGCACCAACGTAATCGTCAACTGCTTTTGCATCAGCAATGTTGTCCATTACTAAACCAGAGTCAAGTAGGTTACTGGTGTAATCAATACCAACATCTAATGACAAGCCATTGTTTTCGTAAGCATAACCTAAGTTTGCACCGAAGTTTTCAATTTTGTCGTCTTCATTTTTTTGCGTGTCGCCATTGTAAGCGTACAATGAACCATAAGCACCAGCAACGTCAAAGCCTACTTTTAAAGCAGATACTTGAGTTTCGCCAATTTCTAAGGTTAATGGGTCAGAAATCATGTTTGTTTCATAACCACCGAACAAGTACATACGACCTGCATCTAAGTAGTAAGGTGCATGGTCTAAATTACCAACACGAATGTAACCTACGTCAACGGTTAAGTCTTCAGTGTCGTCTTCTTCAAATAATAGTACAAGATGGCCGCTTACCCATTTGTGCACTTGGGCATCAATAGCTAATTCTACGGTTGCTAAAGTTAAGTCGCTGCTATCAACACCAGCATAGTCTTCAGTTTGCCAAGCATTGACTTCAATTAAGCCGCTAATTGTCACGCCTTGCAAAATATCTTCTGCAATGATTTCAGCTTGTGCAGGAGCTGCCACCGTCAACGCAGTCGCACCTAAAGCCGTTAGACATGCTTTACGTAATGAGTTCATATACACTTCCTCTAAAAAATTAACTAAGTAATAAAAATGTGAAACTTTTATTTACCCTACTATCATAATAGTCCTGCGAGTGGTTGTACAGTCACAAATTCAGATTCATTTACAACAGTTTGGTGTTCTTGCAACACAATAAAGCAATTTGCCTCACTCATAGAGCGAATCATATGCGATCCTTGTGCGCCTGTGGTGGTCACTACCCACTCGCCATCATCCGCTTGTTTTAAGATGCCACGCTGGAATTCGGTACGACCTTTTTTCTTTTTCAGTTTGGATAAACAACGTACTTTCCATGTTGGACGTGCTATGTCAGTTTGTCCCATCATACGTTGTAATGCAGGTTGTACGAATTGATAAAATGTGACCAAAGAAGACACAGGGTTACCAGGAAGACCGAAGAACGTCGCTTGATTAATCGTGCCAAAGGTGAGTGGATGCCCCGGTTTCATGGCAATTTTCCAGAAATTAATCTGGCCTAATTCATCTAACACTTGCTTGACGTAATCCGCATCACCGACTGATACACCGCCTGAGGTGATTAATACATCAGCTGTTTGCGAGGCTGTGGTAAATGCTTGTTGTATTTGCGCCAAATCATCAGGAATCACGCCCATATCAATCACTTCAACGTTAAGTCGGTCTAATACGCCAAATAGTTGATAACGGTTGCTATCGTAGATTTGTCCTGATTTTAAGGGTTGGCCTACAGGGCATAATTCATCACCTGTGGAAAAGAAGGCAACGCGCAATCGAGGTTTAATTTTAACTTCAGCGATGCCTAGTGATGCTAACAAGCCTAATTCGGGCGGTAAAATTTGTTTGCCCGCTTGCAATACCACTTGGCCAACGTGAATATCTTCACCAGCTAAACGCACATTTTGTCCTACTTGATGGGCTTGTGCATTGAATTTAATTTGATTGCCATCCGCTTCAACATGCTCTTGCATAATCACGGTGTCCACACCTTGTGGCAACATTGCACCCGTCATAATACGCACACATTGGCCTTGCTCTATACTTTGTTCATAAGGGTGTCCCGCGAATACCGTTCCCACTTGCTCAAGGGTTTGTTCGCCTTCTACATTGAGATCAGCAGCATTAATCGCATAACCATCCATTGCAGAATTGGTATAGCTAGGCACTTGCATAGGCGATTGAATATCTTCAGCCAGCACACGTCCCAAAGCCAAATGTAAATTGACTTGCTGATAGCCTGCAATAGGCTGGACGGCTTGAGTAATGCGTTCGAGAGCTTGGCTAACGGATAGGTGAGGTGAGACCTCGTCAGAACAACTAGGTTGATGAGTAATTGCCATAATGCGCCTTGCAAATGATAATTGTTATTATTTGATGCTAAATATAACTAATTCGATTCTTTTAATCAAATATTAGTCATGACTTAAATACGATGATATGTCATATTTAACATAGAATTCCTACCATAATCAACATTTAGTGTTATTTAGAAGTCATTAACAATTAAATGCGCTTTAAACTTATGCACTTTGCCATTGTCTGGAAAGGTTTGTAGTTGTCGCCATGCTTCCAGTCGCCAGTTGCGTTCGGTATCAAGCAGTAAGCGGGTTAGGCGTAATAGTTTGTTTTCATCTGGATCAAGCGGGAAAGGGGGCAGTCTGAATACAATTTTGGTTTCTAGGCGTTTTTTTTGTTTGTCTTGCAAAATGAGTTGGTAGGTTTGATTGGGTGCGGCATTGGGTAGTGTGAATAGTGCGTGTTTTGAATGCAATTTATTTTGGTGGATAACCGTTTGGCCTTGTTGGTCTTTTACTATGAGTTGGTAGGGTGCTTTACCACCTTTCCAAAAAAAGCTCACTTGTTGGTTTTCTGCAAATAAGTATAAAGGTTGTTGTGCATCGGTTATCAGGGTGCTGACAGGCAAGTCTTCGTTATCGCCGCGCTCTGTTGCTACAATGCGTTTGGGTGGGTTGATGTTTTTACGGGTCAGGTGTAAATATAAACGTTTGGTTTTTTTTGTTAATTTGCACCAATTTCCACAAGGTGTATCTAAACCTGTGATTTCGTATTGTTGCCCTGCTTCAAGTGGTTGTTGTTCAAGGTTTTCGCTGTAGTAGTTAATCACTAAATCTTGAGTGCAAGACTCAGACACTGTCACAATATCACCTGCACATAGTTCGCCATTTAAGCTGTTCAATTCGTGCTGGCGTATGTCACGTATGACCAGTACGCCGCTAACATCTTCAGTGGCTTGTATTTTGCCGATAACTGTACAAGGTTTTGCATAGCTGTTGTAATTTAGCATCATCAGTACGCTAAATAATAAAAAATTCAATCTCATCAGTACCCCTCCAGCCTAATATTTATTGTAGTCACTTGGATAAAATTAACATGTATGGGTTGGATTATCATCATAAATAATGTGATGTCAATTTGTATTCCATCGTACATGAAATTTGCTGAATGTCATGCAGGTTTAGGTGTGGTAAAAATCAAACAAAATTATAGCTTAAACCACGAGGCTACAAAACTTGTTTTATCTCTATTGTAAGGGGAAAAGTATAAAAAGAGTATGAAAAAAATAATAAGATTATGCTTGTTGTGTTTATCTGAAAATAAGAAAGGATATTGAATAAGATATTTTTTAATGTCAGAATTAAATCATTGTTAAAAGTGGGATGCTGTCATGGAGCTAGGAATTATTTTAGCCATTATTGGAATTATTATCACTTTATTTGTTGGTTCACCAGCCGTTTTTCAATTCTTTGGTATTAAAGATTACCGTCATTTATTTTCAAAAAAAATTATTAAAAGTACACAAAAAGAACCTTTCGAACCCTTTATTCCGACAGATCGTTATCATTTTGGGAATTTGCCTGAAATTAAACAAGATCAGGAAATTGTGGGGCGGGATGCGGATTTACAAAAAATCACCGATGCGATTAAGGCAAAAAAGCAAGCGATTGCGGTGGTTGCATTTGGCGGGATTGGTAAGACGACGTTGGTGCGGTTGTGGTTGGATCGATGGTTGGCGCGAAATGATGGCGAGTTTGAGAAGATTTTAACGTGGTCATTTTATAGTCAGGGTTCGCATGATACGCAAAATTCATCCGCGCGATTTTTTGAGGTGGCATTGCGTTTTTTTGAGGCGGAAACGATTCCCATTTTAGAGGATGCGAAAGGCAAAGCATTGGCAGATTTGATAAAAAATCAAAAAGTGATGTTGGTATTGGATGGTTTAGAGCCGTTGCAAGAGTCTGTTATTGATGATGATAAATATTCTGGCATGTTTAAAGATGTGGGAATTAGAAGCTTTTTAATCGCGTTGCGTGGGACGTATACCACAGAGTCAAAAAGTGTGGTTTTGATGACTTCGCGGCAAAAAATCCAAGAATTAGATGAAAGTAAGTTATTTGAGCCAATTGATTTGCGTTCGTTGAGTGATGCAGATGGGGAGAGATTGTTGGCATCGATAGGTGTGCAAGGTTCTGAGCAGGAGTTGCAAAAGGCTAGTGCTGAAAATGAGGGGCATGCTTTGGCTTTGGCGTTGTTGGGCAAGTTGTTAGCGCGTTATGCACAGCGTTTGAATACGTCTGGTGAGTTTGAGCGGTTTAAGCGGCATTCTGATGAGGCGTTTGAAAATATACGGCCTGATATTGGGATGCGGCATCAGGTGGCGTTGGATGTTGAGGGGAAAGATGCGAAAGAACATCATGTTCAACGCATTTTACGGTCTTATGATGAAAAGTATTGGGATCAGCCGACAGGTTGGCAGCGTTGGTGGCGAGGGGAAGCCCCTGAACGCGCCTTGTTGTATTTGTTGGGTTTATTTGATCGGCCAATGGGCAGGGAAGAAAAAGCGATTTTGTTTAAAAAAGCGGGGATTGCCAAGTCATTAGCAAGGTTGTCAGAAGATGATTTTTATCGTTTAGTGCATCGATTGCAGCAGGCACATTTGTTATTTCAAACCGCAACTGGTTGGGATTGTCATCCGATTATTCGCCAATATTTTGGTCAGCGATTTAAGCAGGCGCAACCCGATGCATTTCGTCAAGCGCATTTGGTGTTGTTTAAATATTATCAAGCGATACCTGAAAGACATCAGCCAGATACCTTGCCAGAGTTAGAGCCGTTGTATCGTGCAGTGGTGCATGGTTGTTTGGCAGGGGAATATAAAAAGGCAATGTATGATGTTTATCATGAGCGTATTCGGCGAGGTAATGAAGCTTACAGTACTCAAAAACTCGGTGCATACAGCCAAGATTTAACTGCGATTGCTGCCTTTTTTCCACAAGGTTGGTTACAGCCAGTACAACAAGGTTTATCAGAAGATGACCAAGCATGGTTATTAGCACAAACATCGTTTTATTTGATGTCATTGGGACGTTTGGCAGAAGCGGTTGAACCGAGAAAAGCAAATTTAAAATTATCTGAAAAATTAGAAGATTGGAAAGGAGTGTCAGTTACAGCCCGAATGTTGGTAGATTTATATTTGCCATTGGGACGTTTGCAAGAAGCAGAACAAGCAGCACGTCAAGCAATTGAGTATGCAGAAAAAGCTGAAGAGTTATTTCAACAAATGGCAGGTCATGCCTATCTCGGCACTTGTTTACATCGGCAGGGACAATTAGAGCAAGCATTACAGTCTTTTAAAAAAGCGGAGCAATTGGAACAAAAAAATGGTTATAAATATTTACTTTCACAGCGTGGATTTAGATATTGCACCTTATTGTTAAACATGAGAACAGAGGTTGAGCAGGTGTTGAAACGAGCAGAATATTCTTTAAAATTGATGCAAGCAAATAATTGGTTAATGGATATTGCACTTGATAAACTCACGCTAGCCCGTTGCTATCAAGCCTTGAATCAACCACAACAAGCACAGGATTATTTTAACCAAGCCGTAGCAGGTATACGTGAAGCTGGAAAAATTGAATTTACACCTATGTTCCTCATTGACCGCGCAAACTTTTATTTACAACAAAACCGACCTGCACAGGCAAAACAAGACTTGGATGAAGCGGCATTGATTATCCAGCGTGGTGATATGAAACTGTATAAAGTCGATTGGCACTTGTCAGTGAGCAAATATCAATTAACAATGAACAACAAGGCAGAAGCGTTAAAGCATAAAAATGAAGCACGGAAATTGATTGAGATGACAGGTTATAAATTGCGTTTGAAAGATGTTGTCTGAATCTGGATTTGCTAGATGTAAGGATTTTCGAGATTACACTCTGCTGAATCGGTAAAACCTGAGCACTTTGATGCCGATATTTTAATCTTTATTGAATAAACAAATTTTCGCGATTCAATATGAAAAACACGCAATATAATCTGCTAGAATACGCTTAAAAATAAATTAAGAATTGCCACCATGCTGGAGGGCATTATGCCGCAAATATTTCATGCACTCGCGCTACATTTGCACCAACCACCAGACAACCTACAACTACTGATTGATACCAACCCCAAAGAAGCAGAGCAAATTATTCACTGCTACGATCGCATCACCCGCTTTGCTCATAAATATACCAATATCGCCCATTTTCATATCGCCTTTTCTGGCCTTCTGCTGCAACAACTTCAACAACCCAATATCATCGAACAATATAAACCATACATTGATATTCCCGCGATGCTCGAAAGCTATCGTTTAGCAAAAAATATCGAATTACTTGGTGTGGGTATGTATCACCCAATTTTCCCACTCATTGCCCCCGAAGACTGGGAAATACAGCTACAACAAGAACGTGATTTAATGCTGGAGCTTTTCGGGCGTGCCCCGCGTGGTTTCTTGCCGCCTGAAATGGCGTTTTCCATGCAAATGATTCCCGCATTAGTCAAAGCAGGCTATGAATACGTGCTAATTGATGCCAGTTGCGTACGGCCTGAACATGAACGGGTTGATATTTTCCAACCTTATCTAGCCCATTACGACAATGTCAGTATCACCGTAATCCCCATCAGTCGTGATATTTCTCATGCACAACAAACAGGTTTAGACCCCGTCTGGTTTGCCAATGAAGTACGTCACCAAGTATCACACTCTATTCGCCCTGAAGCCCCACGTTTACTATCCACATGGTCAAATGGTGAAAATAAACGCTGGTTTAGACAAGAGGAAGAAGGCTTTTTTGGTCGTTTTGTCGCGCCTTATGCTGAACATGCAGAAAATGGCGAATATCCCGTTTTACCCATCAGCATTAGCGAATATTTAAAACAACATCCAGCCGATATACCTGCATATATTGAAACAGGTGCATGGAGTAGTGGCTCAACATCGGGTTATGGTTTAGCAGATTGGGGCGGTTCAGATGCACAACGCTCAGCGATTGCCAATATGCGAGACGTGCGACAACGTTATGAAAAACTAGCACAATTAACAATCTCTGATACAGATAAAACCAAACTCGAACAAATCCAACAGCTCATTTTAACCAGTCAATCCAGTTGCTTCCTGTTTTGGGGTGATGCGTGGATTCAAAAATTATCAGACTTTTTACAATCCATTGAGCGGCAATTATCTGCATTAGAAACGATTTATCTTAAACCAACGGCTAAACCCAAACCACAACCTGTTGTCACTCCACAGCCACTTGTTTTACCTAAAAAACCTGCGAAAAGCACAACTTCATCCCACCAACCTGTTCGTCCAACACAGCAAACTGAGCCTGACGCAGTTGAAGAAGAACCACCTGCTAAACCTATCAACAAACCGATTAGACCGACAGATGCAAAACCAGTCATAAAAACGGAGGCGCAAGCCACACCACAACCCGTAGCAAGACCTACGATTGACAAAACCTCTGCTGCTGAAGCAGATAACAAAGCACAAACGACGACTCGCAAAACGAAACCAGCAGCCCGTTCAACCACTAAACCCAAATCAACCACGTCCAGAGCCAAAACAACGCGGACAAAATCCACAGCGACCAAAAAAACTGACCCCAAAGCAGATGCAACACAAACACCTGCAGCGGATAGTACAGCAAATACTCAAACGCGGCGAAAAACCACAACCCGCAAAACAACCAAGAAAACATCATAAAAGGGAGAGTGTATTGTGTTTACTGTGATGGTTACGCCTGAATGTGCGTCAGTTGCTAAAGTGGGTGGATTAGGTGATGTCGTGCAAGGCTTGGCGCAAGAGCTGGCGATTCGTGGCAATAATGTTGAAGTGATTTTGCCTAAATACGATTGTATGCGTTATGACCGAATCTGGGATTTAACCAAAACTTATACAGATTTATGGGTACCGTTTTATGACCAGTGGATTCACTGCGATGTGTATTTTGGTTTTGTAGACAATATTAAATGTTTTTTCATCGAACCGCATTCAGAACACAACTTTTTCAATCGTGGCAAATATTATGGCGATGTTGATGATGTCGCGCGTTTCGCGTTTTTCTCTCGTGCCGCGTTGGAATTTATGCTCAAGTCAGGCAAGCAACCCGATGTCATCCATTGTCATGATTGGCAAACTGCATTGATTCCTGTTTTATTATATGAGGTCTATCATCATTTAGGTATGGGCAATACCAGAGCTTGTTTTACTTTGCATAACATGGGACATCAAGGCATTACAGGTAAAGAAGTGTTGATGCAATCGGGCTTAGACGTTACTAAATTAATGACTGCGGAAAAAATGCTCGACCCACATCATCATGATGCAGTGAATTTAATGAAAGGTGGGATTATCTTCTCAAACTTTGTGACCACGGTATCACCCACTTATGCGTTTGAAATTCAGCACACTGAACAAGGTCAAGGCTTACAAGGGGTTTTACAAGCCAATAGCAGCAAGCTAGGTGGGGTTTTGAACGGGATTAATTATGACATTTGGAATCCCGAAGTTGACCCATTGATTCCCCATCATTACAACAAAGATGCCTTACCAAACAAAGTTAAAAATAAACAGGCTTTACGTCAACGTTTGATGTTACGTGATGATTTCAAGCCATTGATTGCAGTTGTCAGTCGTTTGGATAAGCAAAAAGGTATGGACTTGATTTTACATGCTATTTACTATGCTTTATCGCAACAAGCACAATTTGTGTTACTGGGCGCGGCCGCTGAAGACAGTATCAATGCTAAATTTTGGGAAGTGAAACACGAATTAAATGATAATCCTGATTGTCACTTAGAAATTGGTTATGACGAGGAATTAGCCCATTTGATTTATGCGGGTGCGGATATGATTTTGATTCCTAGTATTTATGAACCGTGTGGCTTAACGCAGATGATTGGCTTGAAATATGGTACTGTCCCGATTGTGCGTCATACGGGCGGTTTAGCTGATACGGTATTTGATGCAAATTATTCGGACAAACCTTATGAAGAGCGTAATGGCTATGTGTTTACGGATGTGCACCCTTTAGCGTTAGAATCTGCAATGAATCGGGCGATAGGCTTGTGGTACAAATATCCGCGTTATTTCCGTCAGTTACGTGCCAATGGTATGCGTCAAGATCACTCATGGAATCACTCAGGACAAGATTATGTCAATATTTATGAACATATCCGATCTTAGCTATATGATAAAAAAATTGCTTTGAAAGGTGTTACTGCTTGGATAAATATCCGTCATAACACATAAGGCGGATTTAACTATATTGTTTTATCGTGAATTGGATGGATTTGCGTAAAGCAATATTTTTTAACCAAGTAGTGAATTATGCAAATAGAAAATACTGAATTAAAATTACAAAGGTCTGAAGATGATATAAAAAACTCGAAATCACGTAGTAATATGACGCAAGTATTACTTGCAGTATATGTCGCTATGTCGATGGTGAAATTTTTTCCATTTGCACAGAGTAATACATTTTCTGGATTAGAAGAGCTTGTTTTTGAAGGTCTTGCAATCCTATTAATTGTGCTGACTATCATTCAAGCGAAGTATAAAACGTTGCAACTCCACACAGAATCACTGATTTTAGATACGCAGGGTATGCGTTATCACTCAGCACTACCAACTTGGATACAGTCGAAATATTTATTTAATAAAAATTGGTCAATATCGTGGGAGCAGGTCAAAGCAATTGATATTCTGCCTAATTCTGATTATAAGTGGATTCGGTTTGCTGTTCATACTCAAAATCAAACCCATGAAGTACCAATTGTGCATTGGGTGGATAGCCAGACCTTGGATGATAGACATACCCAGTCACCTTTTAAAAGCAGACGTGATAGTCAATCACATTATGGTTTAACCGATGAAGAATTACACAATGTCATCACAGCCACACCTTTATACCAATATTTCATTCAAAATCAGGTTTCTATCAACCCACCACCCGTTAACTTCTGTAAACGAGAATATTTCAAAATTCAAATGATCTTGCTGATCGCATTTGTTGTAATAACAGCTTTGGTGATCATATTTATAAAGTAAAGATGTTTTTTTATACTCCCGATAATAGTTTGTTTTCAAAATAATTTTTACAAACTCGCCCATATAAAAATCATATTATTTTTTAAATGGTTAGCATAAAAACCGCTATTTTTTTGTATATATGATTTGCAAACCTATTAAAATTATTTATAATAACCATACATATTAGCTTATACATAGATAACCTGAGGAAACACTATATAGTGCAGTCACTTCCCTATGACTCAATCATGGTTACCTTAACAAGCTTATCTGCTCTAAATAACACAAGCCTGACATCAACTAGCAATAGTTTGTCAGGCTTTTTTTATCCATTGAACAAATAAAATCAAACATATTTGAGATATATTATTGGATAACGAAAGTGAGCGAAAAGGTATATTGAAGAAGAGCATTTATTTAAAAAGAAGAGAAAAAAGCTTTAACTGGTATCAGATAATAATAACATTTTTACAAATACCAGCTTAAATAACTAAATCAGTGATGGAAATGCTCAGCAACATGCTGCAATGACTGACGTAACATCTCAATGCCTGTATCAAGATCATCAATTAATGGGATTTGATAACGCTCAGCAACGACTTCAATATTACCTCTGCGCCAAAAACCTTGTGGTGAAACCAATAACATTTTTTTGCTTTCTGCCATCAAACCTAACTCAAGCAAAGTAATCGGTGATTGACTGTTAGGTGCAAAATACATAAAAATTACACTCACAGCATCTAAGCCATTCAATTCCCATACAACTTGCTGTTTAAATTGTGGATTATGAATGGTTTGTTCCCATGACGCATCCCAATTATCTCGTCTTGGATTTAAAATCGACACGTCCAAATCTGCTAGTTTAGTTTCAACACTGGCTTGCCAATCCTCAGAGTTACCATTATCAATTGTACCTGCAAAAAAAACAGATGGCCTTGCAGCAAAGTCAACAACTTGAGGTGGTTTATATACTGTAGCCATCAGCAATTCCTAGATATTAATTGAAAAAAATCATTCCGATTCTTTATGACTGTACAACACTTGAGTAATTTGTTCTGACACGAGGCCAATAAGAAAAATCAAAATGGCACTAATAAACAACAACGCGCCCATATTAGTAAAACGACCTTGCGTTAAAAAAGTATAACTATAATAGACGATACCTAAACTAAAAAAGCTCATACTCAAGGGAATGAATAATTTTAAAGGAGAATACAACGTACCGATTTTGAAAATAATCAGTAAAAAACGTAAGCCGTCTTTCAGTGGATGAATATGACTTTTCCCAATTCTGGGCGGCGCAAAAATAGGCACATAACTGACTGCATAACCTGCACGGAAAAAGGCCATCGTAATTGTGCTGGGATAAGAAAACTTATTAGGTAATAAATAGATAAACTCTTTA
Source organism: Candidatus Albibeggiatoa sp. nov. NOAA (assembly GCA_025800385.1). GTDB lineage: Bacteria > Pseudomonadota > Gammaproteobacteria > Beggiatoales > Beggiatoaceae > Albibeggiatoa. Next base: position 166,633 of record JAOXRS010000120.1, on the reverse strand, counting down.
AATTTAGTAGCAACCACTGCCCGAAAACCAGAGGTTAAATCAGCAATCCGATGCCCCACCATCCAACTGGATAATTTATTATAAAACCCATTTGCAGCCCAACGTCCTATACTGGCTTGTGATTTTGCATCTCGCGCACCCACCACCATGTCATAGCCGCCCTGCTCCATTTCAGTTAACAAACGTTGAATATCTTTTGGTTGATGTTGTCCATCCGCATCCATGAATAACAAAATGTCACCACTAGCATGACGCGCGCCTGTCTTAATTGCTGCCCCATTTCCCATGCTATATGGGCGATTAATCACAGTAACCCCTGCTTGCTCAGCAACAAGACCAGAATCATCATCTGAACCATCATTTACTAAAATGACTTCTGCATCTGGTTGATGTTGTTTAATTTCAGGCAATAAAGTACGTAAGCTTTCGGCTTCATTGCGGCAAGGAATAATAATACTCAGCGTTGGCATATTTAAGGCTTAGTCTGTGATTGGTTGAATAATTCAATACGTGTACGCCAATAATTTAATTGTTTTTGATAAGCATATTGACGAAATTGGGTAAATTCTTGATAAGCAGTATTAAGATATAAACTAGCAAGCTGCATATCTTGGGTTGCAAATGCCCATTGAATACGTGAGAAATAAAGCTCGGGACTACGCTGCTCAGACAAGTCTAGCGATTGAGAGATAGCATCAATGGCAGCCAAGTAATCACCCATTTGGGCTTTAAACAACGCATAAAGATTATAAATAATCGCTAAGTTAGATGTTTTGGCATTATGAATTAAGGCGTTAAAAATCATATCCATATCTTGAATAGATAACTTCTCACATTGATCTAATTCATCTAATAACATGATGATGCTAGATAATGAGCCTGTATTAACCGTTTGTTGTTGCAAATGAGGCAATATTTCCTGTTGGATATCTGGCATCACAACATCATCGGGATAGTGACAAGCCAATAATAACAACATCATATAAGGGTCACTGTCTTCAGGAAAAGTACGCAACATTTTGTGATAGTATTGCTCAGCAATTTCTGGTTTATCTAATTGCACAGCAATGCTAGCTGCTTGAGATTGCGCATAACGTGACTCAGGTTTATAAGCTGCCCACACGCCTGCTTGTTTCACAGGGTTAGACCATAAAGCAATTTCTGACCATGTTAAACTCATACCTGCTAATAACCATAAAACAGCAAAACCCGAAAATAGATATTTATGGCGTGGCGCAATGGATTGCATTAATACCCAAAAACCATAGACGAGAACAAAAATAATACCAATACTGGGTAAGTAATTACGATGCTCAAAATACAAAACAAGACCAACAAAACTAGATTCTAAAATATGGCCTGCAAAAAACCATAAAATCCCAAATGCAATAAATGGGTAGATTTTACGTGTCCACAATGCAAACCCAATTAAGCTTAAAATTACTGTGACAGCAAGCGCGGTTTCAGTGGGGTCATATAAGCCACGAGAAATAATATAATCATCATGAAACAAGCCAAAATCTACAGGATAAACCAGCGTCATTTTGGCAATATATTCAATAAGTATTCGCGCCTGTGTTAAAAGACGTTCTGTGAGTGTGAAATCACGGATCGCATAACTGTTTAAGATCACATCAGGATTAAAGCTATATGCTAAAATGGTTAAGGCCAATGGGGTATAAAATAAAGCTCTAAATCGTTTTTTCCATTGTGTTTTTTTCACCCATGCCCACACCATCGTTTCAATTAAAATAATGGTGACAGCAAGCAAGCCTAAGTATAGTAGTAAGTCGTTTAAAGCAATCTGTCGAATTGAGCTGACAACCCCTGTAAAATACAGTAATAACAAAATCATGGGTAAATAAGCGAAAAGAGCAAGCCATGCTGTCCAATAACGAGGCTTGGTATATTGTGATAAAACCGTCCATTCTAAGACTAAAACCAAAAGCGCGAGTAAAATACCATTTTCTTTACTAAATGCGGCTAATATCAGCCCTAATCCGATACCACCAGAAACCAATAAAAATCCACGTATTGGCTTGTTATAAGCAATGGCTTCTCGTCCGAGTAAATACACAACCAAGCCCAACAAACTGAAGAAGGTAGCAAATTGGGTCATGCGTTGAATCACATATAAGACCGTTGATACTTGTAAAGGATTGAGTAGCCAAATGCTAGCAGTGCATAAGGCGAGGAACAAACCATGTTGGGTAGAGAATTTAAGTAAGCGGGCTAATAATGCAATAAACAGAAATACTAAACAGCCGTTAAGCAGATGCAGTATGATATTGACCGCTTTTAACGCTTGTATATTGTCGGGATAGGCTTCATGTTGTAAAGCAAAAGACAGTAATGAAATCGGACGGCCTAAAGTGCCTGCCATGCCTTCAGATAAAAATTGTGCTGTGGTTACCCAGTAATCTGTTTTATCAATCAGTGAAAGATAGCCAAGGTTTTGGTCATCATCGAAGATAAACACACCATTTAAACCCTGCCCATATAAACCAGCAGTAAACAATAAGACTAAAGCAAAAATGGCAAAATAATAACGAGGGTTGGCGAGCATGGCATTATCGAGGCTTGAAGTTGGTGCGATTATAACGGACTCAATATAGACAAGCAATTTACAAATTGTTTAGAACATTTAGACTAGACTTTAAAAATCAACCAGCTAACCCAATCTTGATAGCAGTAACAAAAAGGAGTGTGCAATGGCATTAACTGTAACTGAAAAAGCAGCACAACACGTACAAAAATCATTGGCAGGGCGCGGTCAGGGCATCGGCGTTCGTATTGGGGTTAAAACCTCTGGTTGTTCTGGCATGGCATATACGCTGGAATTCGTTGATGAGGTCACAGGTGATGACCAAGTGTTTGAATCAAACGGGATCAAACTCATCACTGATCCTAAGAGTTTGTTATATCTCGACGGTACAGAATTAGATTTTGTGCGCGAAGGTTTAAACGAAGGTTTTCAATTCAACAATCCCAACGTCAAAGACATGTGCGGATGTGGTGAAAGTTTCACCATTTAATTCTCATCTTAGGGCTGCTAATCGCCATAAGGTTGGCAGCTCTTCTGTATTCAGTTTTCCCTTTATTCCAAATATTAGGTATCGCAAATGTCACTCACTAGTGATTTTTTCACCCTATTCAACTTACCTGTTGCCTTTGAAATCGATGTACAATCACTCACAGCACGTTACCGTGAATTACAACGCACCGTCCATCCCGATAAATTTGCGGATGCCCCTGAACGTGATCGCCGCCTCGCGTTACAACAAGCTGCCCACATCAATGAAGCCTTTAACACGTTAAAAGCCCCTTTGTCTCGTGGTCGTTATTTATTGCAACTCAAAGGGTTTGACACCCAAGAACAGCAAAATACCGCCATGGATCCCGCTTTTTTGATGCAGCAAATGGACTTACGCGAACAATTGGCAGCTGTAAAAGAAATCGATGCTTTAAATGATTTTCTCACAGAATTAGAACAGCAAACTCAGATATTAAACAATCAGCTGAAACAACAGTTCATCGATGAAACATATGAACAAGCTGGCGATACGGTTAGAAAACTGCAGTTCTTCCATAAGCTTAATGAAGAAGCGATGCAGTTAGAAGAAGATTTACTCGATTAATTTAGCTTTAACAGGACGATTTTTTACTCAATGGATATTTATACAGCATTGAATCAAGCCTTGCTCGATGTGGGTGCGGCGATGGATGTATCTGAAACCCACGGCATTTTATGCGGGCTGATTTGTTTTTTAGAAGATGGTGACAAAGTCACGGAATATTTATCACAGCAAGTATTAGGTGATGAAGCGGTCAGCGATCAATTGGCGGAGCAAAGTTTTATCCAATTGGACGCGTTACGAGAAAAAACTGTAGCCGATTTAAATAACGAAGATTGTCCATTTCAGCCTTTATTACCTGATAGCGAAAAACCATTATCAGAACGGGTGCAAGCAGTTGGCGGCTGGTGCGAAGGCTTTTTATACGGTGTGGGCTTGGCATTAGCAAATCAAGACATTGCCGAAGACGTGGAAGAGTTATTAAATGATTTTGCTAATATTGCCCGTATCGCGCCTGTCGAAGAGGAACAAGCCACCGATGATGACGAAAAAGATTACGCGGAGCTGGTCGAATATATTAGAATTGGCATATTAAATTTATACGAACAAAAACGCCAAGATGGACAAGACTGAATTTGCGCAACGCCGCCAACAGCTAAAACAGATTATTGGAGAAGGTGGCATCGCCATTTTACCGACTGCGCCAGAGCGGGTGCGGAATCGTGATGTACATTTCTTTTATCGCCCAGACAGTGATTTTTACTATTTGACGGGTTTTGCTGAACCTGATGCGTTGATGGTATTTATTCCCAATCGCGAGCAAGGTGAATACTTGCTATTCTGTCGTGAGAAAGACCCTGAAAAAGAATTATGGGACGGCAAACGGGCAGGCTTAGAAGGCGCGTGTGAACTGTTTGGTGCAGATGACGCATTTCCGATTACCGATATTGATGACATTATTCCCAATTTGATGGAAAGCTGCCAGCGCATTTATTATCCCATGGGTTCATATCCTGAATTCGATCACAAAATCAATGATTGGATTAACCAACTGCGCACTCAAGCCCGCAACGGTCATACCTTCCCCAGCGAAATGATGGCGTTAGATGTGGTGTTGCATGAAATGCGTTTATATAAATCAGAGGCGGAAATTGCAGCCTTACAAAAAGCCGCTGATATTGCAGTCAAAGCCCATGAACGAGCAATGCAAAATTGTCGAAGTGGAATGACTGAATATGAGTTAGAAGCAGATATTTATCACGAGTTTATCCGCAATGGCAGTCGTTCGCCTTCTTATCCTGCGATTGTCGGCGGTGGTGAAAATAGTTGTATTTTGCATTATACGGAAAACAACGGTTTGCTACATGATGGTGATTTAGTATTAATTGATGCAGGTTGTGAGTACGATTATTATGCTTCTGATATTACACGTACTTTTCCCGTTAATGGACGATTTACTGAACCACAAAAGCAAATTTACAATCTGGTCTTAGATGCACAATTGGCCGCGATTGAACAGGCAAAACCAGATAATACATGGGATGATGTGTATAACGCGACGGTGGAAGTGATTACACAAGGCTTGGTTGATTTAGGTTTGTTGGTTGGCAATGTGGCCGATTTGATTGAGTCAAAAGCATTCCGTCAATTTTATATGCACAAGGCAGGGCATTGGTTAGGCATGGATGTGCATGATGTTGGTTTGTATAAAAAAGAGGAGCAATTGATTCCTTTGCAAGCAGGTATGGTGTTGACGATTGAGCCGGGGATTTATATTCCGCAGCAAGAGGGCGTTGATCCAAAATGGTGGAATATCGGTGTGCGAATTGAAGACGATGTATTAATTACTGAAACAGGTTGTAATGTTTTGACCGATCAGTTAATAAAATCTGTGGATGATATTGAGCGGTTAATGCGTAAATAATTGTTTGTTTCTCAAATAGAGAAAAATGGTAGAGCTGCCAATCCTTTGTAGACTGACAGCTTTATCATATTAGAGTTGTGCTTTTAAGCGTTGCACTGCTTGTTTCACTTGTTCTGGAGCTGTACCGCCAAAGTGGTTACGTGCTGCAACTGAACCTTCTAAAGTCAATACTTCAAATACATCTTGTTCAATTACATCAGAAAAGCCTTTTAATATGGATAGTTCTAAGTCAGGCAAATCACATTTATTGTCAATGCAATGTCTAACTGCTTTACCAACAACCTCGTGCGCATCACGGAATGGCACACCTTTACGCACTAAATAATCAGCCAAATCGGTCGCTGTGGTAAAACCTGCTTTTGCCGCTTGACGCATATTATCGGCCTTAACTTGTAAACCCGGAATCATATCCGCATACACTTTCAAGCTACCACGAATCGTATCCACCACATCAAATAATGGCTCTTTATCTTCTTGGTTATCTTTGTTGTAAGCCAATGGTTGAGATTTCATCAACGTTAACAAGCTATGCAAATGACCATACACACGTCCTGTTTTGCCGCGTACTAATTCAGGCACATCAGGATTTTTCTTCTGAGGCATGATAGATGAGCCTGTGCAGAATGCATCGCTTAATTCAATAAAATCAAATTGTGCTGATGACCATAACACCAACTCTTCAGAAAAACGTGACATGTGCATCATCAATAAAGCCGCATCTGAAGTAAATTCAATTGCAAAATCGCGATCACTGACTGCGTCTAAAGAGTTTGAAGCAACCGTATCAAAACCTAATAATTCTGCGCTGTAAGCACGATCAATCGGGTATGTTGTACCTGCCAAAGCTGCTGCACCCAAAGGCATTGCATTTACGCGCTTGCGACAATCTTGTAAACGACCACGATCACGCAATAACATTTCACACCATGCTAATAAATGATGACCAAAAGTAATAGGCTGTGCACTTTGTAAATGGGTGAATCCAGGCATAATCGTAGCCGCTTCGCGTTCTGCTACATCGGCTAACGCGGTGAGTAAACGATTCAATTCAGCAATGATTAAATCAATTTCATGACGTAAATATAAACGAATATCGGTCGCTACCTGATCGTTACGTGAACGGCCTGTGTGTAATTTTTTACCAACAATGCCAATTTTTGCAGTTAAACGGCTTTCAATATTCATATGGACATCTTCAAGGCTTACTGACCATTGAAATTGTCCTTGCTCGATTTCTTGCTCGATTTCTTCTAAGCCTGTCACGATTTGCTGACATTCTTGTTCGGTCAAAACGCCTACTTTGGCTAACATTTTGGCATGAGCGATTGAACCCATGATGTCATAAGCATATAAGCGTTGGTCAAAGTCTACGGATGCGGTAAACGCTTCGACAAATTCATTGGTTGAGGCGGTAAAGCGGCCGCTCCACGGTTTTTCAGCAACTGTCATTGTTTCTCTTTAAATATATGTTGACCACAGCGCATAGCATACAACTAATACCTATAAATTCACAATCTTTAGATGAATTATTCAATCATATCAGATGGTTTTTGACTGTTTCCAATTTTTATCCAAATGACCTAAGTGATTCACATTAACGCCAACCCGCATAATCCATCAAACGTACCGCAGCAGGGTTGAGTTCACCTAATTTAGATAAACTTAAAGTATCCGCTTTAAATTCTCCCCATGCTTTTAATGTATTGCTAATTGTCACTCCTTCTTTGATCGGAAATTCATGATTGGTTTTAGCATACCATTCTTGTGCTGAATCAGAAGTCAAAAACTCTAATAGTTTAATGGCGTTGTCTTTATTTCTCGCGGATTTTGTCACACCTGCACCGCTAATATTAACGTGAGCACCACGATTAGATTGATTTGGCCAAAAGACTGCAATTTGTTGAGCAGCACGCTGTTGTCTTTTATCTGCTTGTAACATACCACCAAGATAGTAAGTATTTACAATGGCTAAGTCACACAAGCCTACCGCAACCGCTTTTATTTGATCTCTATCGCCTCCCGCTGGTGTTCTTACTAAGTTACCCACAAAACCATTTGCCCAAAGTTTGGCTTTTTCTGTGCCATTGGCAGCAATGATAGAAGCAACTAAAGATTGGTTATAGATATTAGAGGAAGAACGTACACAAATCCGTTTATGCCATCTTTTGTGCTGTAAATCTTCATAAGAAGAAAGCATATTGGGTTTGATTCGGTCTTTTGCATACATAATTACCCGTGCACGCAGTGATAAACCATACCATGTACCATCTGGATCACGATAATGAGCGGGAATTTCATTTTTCAACGTGTTTGACTCAACAGATTGTAAAACTTGAGCTTGTTTGGCTCTATGCAAACGGCCTGCATCTGTTGTAAGTAATATATCAGCGGGAGAGTTTCGGCCTTCTCTTATTAAACGTTTTAACAAAATATCTGCTTTACCTGTAACAATATTGACTGTTACGCCTGTTTGTGCAGTAAATTCATTTAAAAGAGGCCGAATTAATACTTCTTTACGTGCTGAATAAAGGTTAACGTGATTTGTGGCCTGAGCAGCAAATGTCAAACTTAATCCATAAACTAATATGGTATTAACCAGTAATGTTCTGTACATGCTTAACCCCCTTTTCACATGTCACAACTCTAAATAAATATAAGTGTTATCTTATAGTAGAAACAATAGTGCAATTGAGAATTATTATCAAAGTCGATTTTGCTAGAAATGAAAAATATAAGCAAAAGTTGTTACAGAAATACCTTATAAATATTACAATAAATAGCGTGTGTTAAATTACATAGATCAATCCCTATACAGAAAAATATAGTATGTTATTCAGCTATTTAAAAGTGTTCATTTGGAATAAATAAGGATAAACTGAGCAGTAGTAATTTGTCTCAGCTCTGAAAGGACTCAAGGTTTAATTAAGTTAAAGTCAAGAGTATTAATGAGAATAAAAACAGGCTTGGGTCTGATGAAGAAAAAGGGGGAGCAATATTATCTATAAAAGAGTGGTGATTTTTATTAAGGATAAGGTATGCTTTGTCAAATTCATGTACATTTTATGCGTTCGCCTACTTAATGCCCACTCATTATCACCTCAGATATTGATAAAAATTTAGCTTGAGTATAACTTTTGCAGAAATGGTACATCAAGTTAATACATTGAGGTTTTAATAATGAAGAAATTGATACCGAATAGCTTAGCCTTTCTGGCGGCAATCACACTAAGCATAGGTTGGTCATCCGCTTATGCAGAACTATGGACACTGGAAGAAGCAGCGCCCATTAATGCAGATAACTACCCCAAAATACCTGATGGTGTAAGTATTTTTTCATTTACTGTTACCTATGATCCTTCCTCTTACATCAGAAATAACTTCTCAGGTGGAGAAAGCTTTTTGGTACATGTTCCATTACCCCCAGGTGTGAACGGCGTACAAGCTGCATTTCAATCTAACTTTGCTGACCCTTTATCTGGAGTTGGTTTCCATGCGACTACAAAGCCTGATTTTTGTCCAGCTAACGTCACTGCCGAGAATCCCACACCATGTGGAGTAGGCAATTTTATCTACTTTGATGATGGGGATGGTAAACGTTTTGAACCTGTCAAGGGACAAGCCAGCATTAGTATTTATGATGTTGGGCTGGAAAATAGTGTTATACAAACTGAAACTACAGGTTATTTAGCACTTTATTTACAACCGGGGTCAACCAGTCGCTATGACTCATCCGCAATTGGTTTTTCTATTTCTATATCTGCTGATCACTTTGATTTATATGAGCAATGGTGGTGCGAAAAAGTAGGTACATGTACATCAACAGGCGATACAGTGACAACAGACCCTACAGATTCGACAACGGATAATAATACGACTACTACGGATGAACCTACAACAGAACCCACAGACTCAACAAGTGACAATACCAGCACAGTAGATGATACACCAACATCCATTCCTGTCGTCACAACAGAAGGCACAACATGGGATTTTGAAGAAGCAGTTGCGCCTGTTGCCAGTAATTATCCTGAAGCACCTGAAGGAGTAAACATTCACTCATTTACCGTTACCTATGATCCATCAGCTTATATTAGAAGAGGTTTTTCTGGTGGCGAAAGCTTTTTAGTGCATATTCCTCTGCCTCCTGGTGTCAATGGTGTGCAAGCTGCATTTCAATCAAACTTTGCCGATCCACTATCTGGGATGGGTTTTTATTCAGACACAAAGCCTAATTTCTGCCCAGCCAATGCAACCGCGAGTAATCCAGCTCCATGCGGCACAGGTGATTTTGTCTACTTTGATGATGGTAATGGCAAACGTTTTGAGCCTGTGAAAGGGCAGGCCAGTATCAGTATTTATGAGCAGCGTCTTGAGAATAATCAAATTATACAAAACGAAACCACGGGTTATTTAGCATTGTATTTACAACCCGGTTCGACCAGTCGTTATGATTCTTCTGCAATTGGTTTTTCTATGTCTATCGGCGACCTTGAGTTATATAAACAGTGGCGATGTGAAAAGATTACTAAAACATGCAGCCCAACAACGGACAATACAACGCCTGAAACCGATACCCCTAACAATAATACTACTAACGGTGACAGTGGAAATAGCACTGATACAAGTGAACGGGTGATTCAAATTCCAGATGTATTAACCAGCGGTGATATATGCACCCAACAAGATTGCACCTTTGATGTTGAAATCAATCAACCCGGCTTTTATGTCGTCTCTGCAAGATTGCTTAATGACAATACGGAAGGTTTTTGGGGTATTAGTTTTACAACTTCAGGTGGTGTGAATACAGGCGGCTTTAACTCAGGCGCGACACTTAAAGAAAATGGCGATGCCCCGGGGTTCATGGCGTTCTATTTATCTGAGTCGGAAACGGTGAATATTACACCTTATGAATATACAGGCAGTGTTAACAATATTACGATTCAGTTAAGTAAACAAGAGAGTACAGGTGAGCGTACGGTGGTTTTCACTGAGCAAACGACTTCAGGTACACAACACACGACGGCTGTTTTAGAACCGGGGTTCTATGTAGCAGAAGCATTGAGCAGTGCAGGTGATGCGAGAGGACAGTTTGGCTTTTCAATCAATGCTAGCTCTATGGCTGGTGGTGTGAATATCGGCGGTTGGATTGATAGTAACACTGAAGGCTTTGGCGGCTTATATGTTGATTCAAACCAAACCGTGCAAGTTAAATCTTTGTTTGGTGATACCTATGGCACAAGTGGTTCAGGCTACATGCAAATTGACGTATATCAACAACAAGCAGATGGAGAGCGTGTACTTTACTATTCTTCAGATAGTAGCTTGTTCTAAACTATAAAGTTATTAATTACAATAAATAATCAGATAGCGTTACGCAATGATATAGCGTTATCTGATTACTCACTTAAGACCTCACAGCTTATGCTTGCTCATCAACTAATAAATTCGATAAAGCAGCAAATTTCTCTAAACTCAATGTTTCAGCTCGTGCTTGTGGATTAATCCCAATCTGTTCAATTTGTTCTGCACTCAACAATGGTTTTAAATTATTGCGCAATGTTTTACGACGTTGGGTAAATGCCTGAGCCACTAGCTTTTCAAATAACGCCTTATTATTCACTTTCACAGGCGGTTCAGTATGAGGAATCAAATGCACAATGCTTGAGTCCACTTTTGGCGGCGGATTGAAAGCGGCAGGACTGACATCAAACAATTTTTCTGCATGACAATGATATTGCAACATTACTGAAAGCCGTCCGTAATCGGCGCAATTTGGCTTGGCTACAATTCTATCTACCACTTCTTTTTGTAGCATAAACACCATATCTTGAACCATTTCAGCATATTGCAATACATGGAATAACAATGGCGTAGAAATGTTGTAAGGCAAATTTCCGACAATTCGTAACACGGGTTGATTTAACTCAGCAAAATCAAACTTTAAGACATCCGCTTGATAAATAGTCAGCTCCCCCCAATTCTGAGTGTTTAAATACTGCACTAAGTCGCGATCAAATTCGATTGCCACTAAACGCTTGGCTTGGGCAAGTAATGGCTGGGTTAGCGCGCCTTGTCCAGGGCCAATTTCAACTATAAAATCCTCTTCTCGTGGTGCAATTGCAGCAATAATCTGTTGAATCACTTGTGGATGGTGTAAAAAATTTTGTCCGAAGCGTTTACGAGGGCGGTGTTCATTCATCATTGTAGGAGTATGGTCTTATGCGAGTTAAAGCCCGTTGGCATCAAACCAAGCGAGATGGTAATCAAAATAAAGCAAAATCTTTGGAAGACATTGCAGGTGCACTGGCGTTTAGTTGCTGGCGTATCGCGGGTAATAGTGTGGTTGAAATTGAAAATCAAGGCTATCACACAGAAAGCAGTAACGACCGATTGCGTATTGTAGCGGAATATCTCGCATTTTTGTTGCAAGTTTCTGACAGATTATTGTATGAAAAATTGACACCTGAACAACGTCAGACTTTTATTCCTGCTGTGGCGTTAAATATGGCGCGCACATTTGCAGACAATAAAACGGATATTGAAGGCACAGGCGAACATCAACAGCCTTTTATTGATTTACTCAATCAACGTGGTGAAAGTTATGCCCAATGTAGCTTTGTTGATGATGCACCGGGGTTTGATTTTTTACGCGTATTTGGAGAACAAGTGGCGGCAGTGTTAGACAAGGATAACCCGTTGTGGGTGAGTCAGTTTGTGGCTGAAGTCGATTCGCCAGAAGTGTTGAAAACCTTAAAACAAGCAATTAGACAATTATTTCAAGCAGATATTGCAGCGGAGTAGCAGAAAAAAAGCTAGTTTAAATTGTTGTAATGCTAGCTTTTTTAGGGGCTGAAATTTATCGTTTTTCTGAAATCGGGGTTAAAAATAAAACCACGCCGATGGCAAGAAAAATGAAATTCAAGAATAAAAAGAACCAATCATGCAAATTAACAAACACGCCAATGCTGCCAATTAAAATAATGAATGCCCCTAAAAGCAATTTGAAAATCCGAACTAATACGCTGAACGTCGACCTCATAAAAACCTCCATGAGTAATAAAATTGAAGTGGGTTACAGTTGGGTCAAAAACCACATATACAAGTTGTGCGCCTACCTATGACGAGCACTGATAATATAGCGTTAAATCCGCAATATTCTAGGCCTGTCATGTTAAACTGGTTATCAAATAATATACTCTGAATTTCGTTGTTTCCTATCGCTAGCATCACAATATTTTACGTTTCATGCAAAAATCTCATTTATACTTTCGTTTATTAAAAAAAGTCTCTCCTTATTGGCCAATCTTTGCCCTTGCCATTATTGCCATGGTGATTTCTGCGATTACAGAAGCCGCTTTACCCGCCCAGTTAAAGCCATTGCTTGATGGGGGTTTTGTTGGCAAAAATCCTGACATCATTCAAACTATGCCGTTAATTTTAATGGGTTTATTTTTTCTCAAAGGTTTAGCTACATTTACCAGCACGATGGCAATGACATGGGTGGCGAGTCGGGTGGTAATGGATTTGCGCACTGATATGTTTAACAAGCTTTTAGTGCTGCCAACCAAGGATTTTGACAATGCCTCATCGGGTACATTGATGTCCAAAGTGACTTATGATGTCAGCCGTGTGATGTCTGCGTCGACTGAGGTTTTAGTGGTGTTAGTTCGGGATAGCATTACCGTGATGGGTTTGTTGTTTTGGATGTTTTATTTAAATTGGGCATTATCTTCGATTATTTTCACCGTTGTGCCCGTTATTGTGCTGGTAGTGCGTTTTGTCAGTAAGCGACTCCGCGGCATCAATACCACTTTACAAGATACCATGGGGCAACTTACGCATATTTTAGAAGAAACCATTAGCGGCCATAAATTGGTTAAAGTGTTTGGTGGCCAACAATATGAGAAAAAACGTTTTCACAATATGAATAATCGGGTGCGTCAGTTTGAGGTGAAAAATCAGATCACTTCGGGTTTGAGTATTTTTGTGATTCAGATGCTAACGGCTGGGGTATTGGGCGTGATTATTTTTATTGCAGCACGACAAGCGGCCAGTGATGAAATTACGGTGGGTGGGTTTGTTTCGTTATTCACCGCGATGGGGATGTTGTTTGCACCGATCAAACGCTTAACCAAAATCAACGATCAATTACAACAAGGTTTAGCTGCCGCACAAAGTATTTTTAATCTAGTCGATCAAGCTGAAGAGCAGGACTTAGGCAAGCAAAAAGTTGAGCGTGTACGTGGAGAAATTCAATTCAATAACATCAGTTTGCAATATGATGAAGCGGACAAGCAGGCTTTAAAACAGATTGATTTGACCATTCAAGCAGGTGAAACTGTGGCGTTAGTTGGTGCATCGGGCAGTGGGAAAACCAGTTTAGCCAATGTGATTCCGCGTTTTTACAATGTCACGCAAGGACAAATTTTGATTGATGGGGTTAATATTCATGATATGCCGTTGGCTGCATTACGGGAAAATATCGCCTTAGTTAGTCAAGAGGTGGTGTTATTCAACGATACGATTGCCGCCAATATTGCTTATGGACGTGGCAAAACATCGCAGCAAGCCATTGAACAAGCAGCAAAGTCCGCTTATGCCGATGATTTTATTCAGCATACCAGTCAGGGGTTTGATACCTTAGTGGGTGAACGTGGGGTTAAACTCTCAGGTGGTCAACGTCAACGTTTAGCCATTGCGCGGGCATTCTTAAAAGATGCGCCGATTTTGATTTTCGACGAAGCGACTTCAGCCTTAGACACCCATTCTGAGCAACAAGTGCAAGCCTCTTTAGAGCAGCTAAAACAAGGCCGCACCACGATTATGATTGCACATCGCTTGTCAACGATTGCCAATGCTGATCGCATTATTGTCTTGGATCAGGGTGAAATTGCGGAAATCGGTACACATGAGAGTTTATTAGCTCAAAAAGGGATTTATGCCAATTTATATCAACAACAAACTACGTAGATGAAATAGGATCATTTAAATAACATTGGGCTTAGTATTCCACCATCTCAGGCATCGCAACCGTTTTGGTGGAAAATATTGCGCTATTTCACTCTACTACTTATACCAAACTCTAGTTATTTTTTAATTTTATGCGGTTAACCTTGCTCACATTTTGAATATAACCCTGTTGGTATAATTCTAATGCAATCTGTTTTAATTGCCTTGTTTCCGTTTCTGATTTGTCTAGCTTTTTAACTAATTTCTCATATTTATGCAGCATTGTTTTAATTGCATGGTCTTTAGCCCTACAATCACAACACTTTGTGCAATGAGCATCAACCCAAAACCCAAGTTCTTCAAACCAATACTGCTGTTCTTTGGCAAAAAATATAAATGGACGACCGCAAACTTTACAATGTTCAACGACATCTACATACAATATACGAGGGTCATATCCATATTTCTGTTTTTCTATATTGGCTGGAATCGCGGTTTCTGGAAAGCATTTAAGATGCGCATAGTGACAATTTGCTCTTTTTATTTCCTCAATGCTGTACTGATAACGCGATGGGATAGGCAGATTTCCATATCTTGGATGGTCAACATATTTACTATTCTTCGAGTTTTTGCAACGTTTTTTGCTGATGCCCATTTTTAAATGCCTCGTTCAATTTTTCTAAGTATGGCACTTACGTCAAAAAATACCACGATTCATTTTATATTTTGGCAATAAACCATCTGTTATATCAATTTGATGGAGAGTCATATTGTCCCCCTCTAAATATCGTCAATAAGCAAATCAAACCTATTCACAAAACAACGTCCTATTTACAAATGGATGACTGCTTACTCAATGCATAACTGGGTATCCAGTCACCAATAAAATCATTGGAAAAACGATATAGATTCACTTTTAATGAGAGTAGAGGTTTAAATTCTGTGGGTAATTGTCCTGCAAGCACGGTTTTGCACGTATTTTTGAATTGTGCTTGTTTCGTAAAACTATTATTTAGACTCAGTAGCGCATTACTCACGGTTTCATCAGGCGAATCAATTTCAACATTGCCATCAATACCGAGTTGAGAAGAGGCTGAAACAATATTTTTAGGTGTGCTGAGAAACTGGCTGGCAACCACGCGAATATTACCACCTTGTCCTTCATGTGCTTGTGCAGTCACTTGGCTGTTGTCTAGTATTATAAAATTGGGTTGAGAGACGGTTAAACTCCCACCATCGCCGATACCTTCTTTGACACTGGCTGTGATTTTAGCGTGACTTAGAAAAGCCAAATCATGGTTATTCACCACAATACGCCCACCGCCTGAGCTAACTGATTCTGTTGAAATTTCACCATCATGCAATTGAATATCATCAACATTGAGTAATACTTGCCCCGCATCGCCGCCTTTAATTTGCTGAGTCCATTGTCCACCGCTGTAGAAAAAATGCTGCCGAGTTTGTTGTGTTTCTATAAAGTCACCTTCTTGCGCGGATAGTTGTTTGAGTTCGGAACTGGTTTGTACACTGGGCAATTCGGGGTTTAGTTGTAACCAGTTTTGACCTGTATAAATGAAATCTGTTGCTACGCCATTTAGATTAGCAATATTTGAGATATTACCCGTTTGAGTTTTGATTAAATTATCAATTGCTTTGAAATCAGAAACAGCCAGTACATTTCCTGTTAGCGGTAGCCATTGATTATCATTGAAAATGAAGCGTGCATTATTGGCTAAGGTCGCGGTATCGCCATCTTCAAGATATGTGGACTCGAATAGTTGTTCTAACGTTGTAATGTCGGGTAAATCAAACGAATTGAGTCGAATTGCTTCTACTTCAAACTTGCCATTAATTGGTAAAAAAGTATTGGAATAAATCACTTGGGTTGATGTGCCATTGCCAACATCTAGGACTTGTACAATTGTGCCTGCGGGATAAATCACTTCTTCAGGCTCATACCAATCGTCTTCTTGCAATTGGTCTAAATCTTCTACAATCACATCCACTTGATTACCAATTTTTGTCCAATTATTAATATCAAAAGAACTGTTATGGTCGTAAACAAAACGGGCTGACTCACCATTGCCAGCGTCTTTGACTTCAATAATATTACCTTTTTCTAAATCGTAATGTTTGGGTAATTCGTATAGCTCAGCGAGATTCTCAACTTGTTCAACAGCGGTGATTTGTAAAAAATTTTGTCCGATACTGACATAACGCGCTTGTTTGCCATCGCCATTATCTGCAATATCAATCATGTCACCATGAATCAACATATTGTTATCTCTATCTGCTAGCGTGTCGAACTCGTAACTATTTTGCAGTTGACTGGCAGAAGTAATCGCTGAGTTTTGATCCATATGTAATGCATTGGCTGTAATCGAAATATTGCCCGCTTCGCCACCACCTGAGCTGGATGTCGCAATCGTACCGTGTTGGGTTAAAATCAATTTATCCGCCTGTATAATGATTTCGCCGCTGCTACCGCTGGCACTTTCTACACTATCCGATCTGGCATAAATCCCACTGATTTGTTGTTTTAACTCCAATGTCTCAGCGTTTTTGCCAATAATTTCAATCGTATCTTGTGCCCGAATATCAATTACGCCACCGTTGGCATTATTATCAGTAGAAGTTTGAATCACCGCGCCATCTTCAATAGTTAGTGATCCTGTTTGAATTATAATTTTTCCCGCATCATTAGAATTGTCACCAATCCCCAAAGAAGTTGCATACACGCCGCTGCTTGCACTTATATCGTCATCGCTATTTTTGTTGAAGCCAGACAGCAACATGTGATCCGTCACTGTAATTTGAATTTCACCTGCTTTACCTGCAAAACGATTTTCTTTTGCCTGTGCGGAACTGCTGATATTCGCACCATCTTGCATAATCAATTGACCTGCTTGTACGATAATCTTGCCCGCATCACCGACTTTTTTAACCCGCTTACTGCCTTTTGAATTACTGACAATACGACTCGCTGACTCACCCGTTTGTGATTGATTGGACACAGAAAGCGTGCCTTTGACCAACACCGTAATATCGCCGCCATCACCTTGCCCATCAGTGGAAGCAAAAATCCGTGCGCCATCTTGCATAATCAATTCATTGGCTTCGATGTATAAGTCACCGCCTTGTCCTCCCGTACTGCTGCCCATCACGCGGGTATGGAGTTGACTACCCGTTTCGTCCTTGTGTAATCCTCGCATGGTAAAAGTGCCCGTTGCCCGAATCGTTGCACTGGCAGAATCACCCCCATCCGCCGCGCCACTTTGCAAACCTGCACCATTTTCAAATGTGATATTTTTGGCTTCAATGATTAAATGACCTGCATTGCCTTGCCCAAGCGCATCCATGGTTAAACCACCAATTCGCCAGCCACTACTATCCACACCTGATAAAACCACTGAGTCATCAGCTTGCATCGTAACGTTGACACCGTTGCCGCTGCCTTTGGATTCAGAGTAAATATGCGCACCGTCTAAAAAGGCGATATTTCGAGCTTGAATGGTGATTTCTGGTGCATTGCCGCTGTCGAGGTTTTTACTTTTAGTTTTGGCATCAATGGTACTGGCTCGTTTAGTCTGATTTTCACCTGAAAAGGTCACATCACCACGGGCTTGAATATTGAGCTTTGTTGCATTGCCTTTGCCCTCGGTATTTAAAAACAGTTCTGAACCTTGGCTGAACGCAATATTATTGGCTTGAATGTCGACGATACCACCGTTTTTATCACCTTGGGTTTGGCTATCGATGTGGGTGTTGGTGAATTGAATATCACCTGCACGAATAAAAATATTGCCGCCAGTTTCACCTGTCACATCAATCACGGTATTGGTTGCAGTGATGGGTTTACCCGTTTGATGCCAGTCTGGATTTTGTAGATTGATTAAGCTGTTTCCAGCGGTTGTAATGAGATTAATTTGACCTGATTTGGCTTGTAACAATGCTGCATTGTCAGTAACGGGATAACGGTTTTTTGAATTTCGAAACGCATCTGTTCCCGTGATTTGCAGATCGCTGCTGATTAAAGACAGGGTTTCGCCAATTGGTACGGAAAGCTTGCTATCTTGGATTGAAATTGGTGCGGGTGTACTGTTGAGAAAGCCAAAAGCGGCAACAGGTGCAACGGTCAAAATATCTTGGTTTGGGTTGCGGATGTGGAATTCACCGCCATCAGATAACTTTAGATAATCAGCTGTAGAGGCGTGAAACGAACCTTGTAAATCAAGTCGTGCATATTCGCCAAATACGATGCCGTAAGGGTTGAGAAAGTAAAAATCAGCATTGGGAATGGTTGAGCGAATTGTACCGTTGATAAAACTGGCTTCACCGCCGATGACACGAGAAATGATATTTTGGATGGCGTTTGGCCCCGAAAATTGGGCGGTTTGGTTTTGGTTTAAATTGAAGTTATCAAATGTATGAAAAAGATTATTGCCAATAGTTTGCCCCAAGTCTTGGGATATATCATAAATCTGTTCGGTATTGATTAATAATGGTGCATTGTTAATTGAAATTTGAGCTTGTGCGGCACTGGTCACCACGCAGGCAAACAGCAATGTACGAAATAACATACCCTTCTCCCCATTCACGGTATGAACTTTACACTTGGATTTTACAATGAATTAGAGAGAAAGTGCTTGTTAATTCTTTATATTTTACAGATTAATATATGGACTTACACCAACCAACATCAGCCTCCTAGAAGATAAAACCAGAGAAAAATGTAGGTAAAGACAAATGAGAGGAGGGTTATGCGGGCAAGCATAGATGGTTGACTAGACTGACAGTCCTGATATTACTTTAAAATAACTATATGATTCATAGAAATAATGGTGCTCCATATGATATTGAAACACCATTTATTAAATTTAAAGAGATAACTGCATATTATCAATTAAGCGGGTTTGGCCTAAAAATGCAGCGACTAAGATCACCAATTCTTTGTCATTCTCCGTTGGTACTTGTAAATCTGCTGCCCGACGAATTTCAACATAATCAGACTTAAATCCAAGTGCATTTAACTGTCTTTGAGCTTCTACTGACCAACGTTCAAAATCCCTTGACCCTTCTTGTAACTGTTGTGCAATCCATTGTAAACATACAAATAATTGAGGTGCAATTTGACGCTGTTCAGGTGTTAAATATTGATTACGTGAACTCATAGCCAACTGGTCAGGCTCACGACAAATAGGAGCAGCGACTATTTCAATAGGCAAGCATAAATCAGCGACTAAACGTTTAATCACTAACAATTGTTGATAGTCTTTTTCTCCAAATATTGCATAATCAGGCTGTACTAAATTCAATAATTTGGTTACAACCGTAGCTACACCTGCAAAATGCCCAGGGCGTGACGCGCCGCATAGTAAATTGGTTAATTCCTCAGGGACTTCAACGATTGTTTGTTTTGCCATACCATTTGGATACATCGTATCTACACTGGGGAAGAAGACAACATCAGCTCCATGTTGGGTGAGCTTTTCACAATCTGCGTCAAAAGTACGAGGGTAACGCCCAAAATCTTCATTGACACCAAATTGCAACGGATTAACAAAAATACTGACAATAACTTTATCTGCAATCTGTTTTGCTTTATCAACCAGCTGTAGATGGCCAGCATGTAAATTACCCATAGTGGGTACAAAACCAACTTTTAAACCTTGGTTATGCCATGCTTGTACGGTTTCTCGTAGCTCATTAATTGCTTCAATCGTTTTTATCATTGGAAACTATGCTCTACAGAGGGGAACTCACTGGACTTAACTTCCTGTACATAAGCCTGTAAAGCTTCAGGAATAGAATCAGTCTGCTGTAAAAAGTTTTTCACAAATGATGGTGACTTATCAAACATACCTAACATGTCATATAACACCAGCACTTGGCCATCACAATCTTGACCTGCGCCAATCCCAATCACGGGAATCGTTAACTCTTGACTGATTTGACGAGCTAAATCACGAGGCACACACTCCAATACTAATAAAGAAATTCCCGCTTTTTCTAAATCATGGGCTTCTTTTTTTATTCGCTGAGCCTCAGAAATTTCCCGCCCTTGTACTTTATAACCCCCAAATTGATGTACGGATTGAGGGGTTAAACCAATATGACCACAAACAGGCACACCACGCTCAACAAGTAGCTGAATCGTCTCAGTTAACCAGACACCACCTTCTACTTTAATCATTTGAGCTTGGCCTTCACGCATCAAAAACGCAGCAGATTCGAGAGTTTTTTCAGGTGTCGCATAGGTCATAAATGGTAGATCGGCGATGATAAAAGCCCGCTCTGTTCCACGATGTACCATTTGACAATGATAAGCCATGTCTTGCAAGCTCACGGGACAAGTCGTGTCCTGCCCTTGCACAACCATGCCTAATGAATCACCAACTAAAATAACTTCAGCACCCGCTTGCTCCACTAGTTTTGCAAATGTTGCATCATAAGCAGTTAGGCAGGCAATTTTTTCTTTTTTACGTTTTAGTTTTTGTAAATGCGTTAAGGTTATTCGACCCATGCAATGATCCTCTAAATATACAGACAAGTATTATTATATCATGTGGTGTAAATGATTCAGGTTTACAACATTATCTGCCTAATTTGTTTAAATAAAATATTGAAGTAATAATGTTAAGAAGACTTTTTATGATTGGCTAATACTGCGAAAGAAATGGAGCTTGTATAAGGGGAATTGAAACAAAACACAGGGACTGCTTCTTTATGATGAGGTCTAATATTTTAGAAAATCTATACTGCTGCATAAAAACGCAAGTGCGCAATTTCTAGCTATATTGAGCCAAAAAATAACACACTTTTAGCCTTTCTTATGGAATTTAGTATGCTTCTTAAGCAACTTAAGAGCTTTCTCTGCTGCAGCTTGTTCCGCTCGCCGTCGGCTTTCTCCAGAACCTATTGTTGCTTTCAATCCCACTACTTGGCACTTCACTTCAAAATGCTGATTATGTGGTGGGCCTTCCATTTTCAGCACTTGATAGTCAGGCAATGGTTGTTGACGTGCTTGTAAATGTTCTTGCAAACGAGTTTTCGGGTCTTTCTCAATTGTTGAAATCGACAAACTAGATAGGCGAGTTTCAAACCAAGCTAACACCACTTTACGACAATGAAATAAATCAGAGTCGATATAAATTGCCCCAATAATGGCTTCAACTGCATCAGCTAATGTCGAATTACGTCGCCAACCACCAGAGCGCAATTCACCCATACCCAAGCGCAAATACTGGCCTAACTCCAGCTCTAGCGCAATCTCTGCTAAAGTTTCACCTTTAACTAAGCTTGCACGCAAACGGGTCAATTGGCCTTCTTTGGCTTTGGGAAAACGCTGGAATAGAAACTCACCAATAATCAGGCTTAACAAAGCATCACCTAAAAATTCTAAGCGTTCATTGTTAGGGTTACCAGCACTGCGATGGGTTAACGCGGTTTTTAAATGCGTAGGTTGCTGGAACTGATAGCCCAATATTTGATAGAGTTTTTGTAAGTCAGATTCTTTCAAGGAAATTATTTAAACTCAATAGTTTGATCGAATTTAGAAACAAGATAAAGGTTACCATAAATGGATATTTCATCTTGAAACTGTACAACTAAATTAAAGCCAGAGGTCGTTTTCTCATATTTGATGTAATCATCATAGTTAGCATTATTAATTTTACTAATATCATTAACACCAAATCGACGTATTAATGATTTTTTAACTTTTATGGTGCTGTACTTTTTAGCCTCAGGTTGTGCTTTTAAGTTTTCAATAGAGCTTAAGATTTTAGATTGCTCCATATAAATAGGGAACAACTGAAAACCAAGCCATACAATCACACCAATAATAGCCAATGGCATGATGTACTTAGTAATACCACGTTGTTGATGCAAACGAATAAGCATGATAAGTTCCTCCTAAAAAAGTATTAAAGCCTACTTAATTTTAGTGCCCAAACGTTCCCAGCTCACACCACCGTTTGACCAGTCTAAATTCATCCAAATAAAAAATGCTTTACCGATTAAATTCTGTTCAGGTACTGTGCCCCAATAACGGCTATCTCGGCTATTATCACGATTATCACCCAATACAAAATACTGACCTTCAGGTAATACAAATTGATTGTAAACAATCGGGGTCGGGTGTTTTGGTACAACTAAAATTTGGTGCTCTGCGTCAGGTAAATGCTCAATACGCAAGTCTGCTCCTGTCATATTACTACCTGAGCCTACACCACGATATGTACCAATCCGTTCTTGATCCACAAGTTCGCCATTAATATATAAATATTTCGTTTCGCGGTTATAGTGTATCGTATCTCCTGGTAAACCAACGACACGTTTGATAAATGGTGTTGATGGGTCTTCAGGATAGCGAAAAACAACTACATCTCCACGCTTAGGTTCTCCAACCGATATTACTTTTGAGTTGAGCACGGGTAAACGAATACCATACGCAAACTTATTGACTAAAATAAAGTCTCCAACAAGTAAGGTTGGCATCATCGAGCCAGATGGAATCCGAAATGGTTCAACTAAAAATGAGCGCAAAATAAGTACAATTAAGAAAACAGGCAATAATGATTTAGATAAATCAACTAATAAAGGGACGCTCTCTGCTTCTTCTCTGACGGCATCACTGGTTTCAGGCGGTAATTTCGCAACCAATACACGACGCTTAGGGGCAAGGAATATGGCATCAAATAGCCAAATAATGCCACTGACAAAGATGCAAATGACTAATATTGTTGCTAAATCCCAATTCCATGTTTCGTTCATTTGTTGGTTTTCCCGACATGTAATACAGCTAAAAAGGCATCTTGCGGGATAGTCACCGACCCCACTTGTTTCATGCGCTTTTTACCTTCTTTTTGTTTTTCTAGTAACTTACGTTTACGTGTAACATCACCACCATAACATTTGGCTGTCACGTTTTTGCGTAAGGCTTTTACTGTTTGGCGAGCAATAATTTGTGAACCAATTGCCGCTTGAATCGCAACATCGAACATTTGACGTGGAATCACTTCTTTCATACGTTCGGCTAATTCGCGCCCACGAATCGTACTTTGATCTCGATGTACGATAATGGACAGAGCATCAACAGGATCACTGTTAATTAAAACATCTAATTTTACAAGTGCTGCAGGCTGAAAACGGACAAAATTATATTCTAGTGAAGCATAACCACGACTAACCGATTTTAAGCGATCAAAGAAATCCAACACCATTTCACTCATAGGTAATTCATATGAAAGCGCAACTTGCGAACCAAGATATTGTAACTTTGTTTGCACACCGCGTTTTTCAATACATAAGCTAATCACATTACCTAAATAATCTTGTGGCAATAACATATTGGTTTCAACAATCGGCTCGCGCATTTCCGCAATTTTGTTTAACGGTGGCAAGTCTGATGGATTATCAATTAATAAAGTTTCGCCTGACGTGGTTTCTACTTCATAAATTACCGTTGGTGCAGTGGTAATTAAATCTAACTCATATTCTCGCTCCAACCGTTCTTGAATGATCTCCATATGCAACATGCCAAGGAAACCGCAACGGAAACCAAAACCTAGGGCTTGAGAATTTTCAGGCTCGTAATGTAAAGCCGCATCATTTAAGCGTAATTTAGATAGAGCTTCACGGAAATTTTCATAATCAGCGGAATCTGTCGGGAACATGCCTGCAAATACACGCGGTTGAATCGCTTGGAATCCTGGTAATGGTTCAGTGGTTGGGTTGTCTGTATCGGTTAAAGTATCACCTACAGGTGCGCCGTAAATGTCTTTAATCCCCGCAACCACAAAGCCTACTTCACCCGTGCCAAGTCCCTCAGTATCCGTACGTTTAGGGGTAAAAATACCCACTCGATCTACTTGGAAGCTGCGGCCTGTCGACATCACTTTAATTTTTTGGCGTTTTTTCAATGTACCATTAACTACACGTACCAGTGAAACTACACCTAAATAATTATCAAACCATGAGTCAATAATAAGGGCTTGCAATGGTGCGTCAGGGTCACCTTCTGGTGGTGGAATTTGTTCAACCAAGGTTTCTAATAAATCATCAACACCGATACCTGTTTTCGCACTGATTTGATTGGCATCTTCTGCTTCAATCGCAATAATTTCTTCAATTTGATGAATCACCCGTTCAGGTTCTGCCGAGGGTAAATCAATTTTATTTAAGACAGGCAGTACTTCTAGGCCTTGCTCAATCGCGGTATAACAATTGGCCACACTTTGTGCTTCAACGCCTTGTGCGGCATCAACAACCAACAATGCCCCTTCACAAGCAGCAAGTGAACGTGATACCTCATAAGAAAAGTCAACATGCCCCGGTGTATCAATAAAGTTAAGCTGATACGTTTGGCCATCTTTAGCGTGATAATCTAAGGTGACGCTTTGGGCTTTAATGGTGATGCCGCGCTCACGCTCTAAATCCATTGAGTCCAGCACTTGTGCTTCCATTTCTCGTTCTGAAAGGCCACCACAAGTTTGAATAAATCGATCAGCTAAAGTGGATTTCCCGTGGTCAATATGTGCAATAATTGAAAAATTACGGATGTGCTTCATGCAGTGTTTTGATTCCAGTTCTATCTACAGCCCATTGAACATGCTCAATAGGTTTTAATGTCTCGCAAAAATACAACAATTGTTATCATTTTACAACAGTTAATTAGCAAGTGTTTCCAATAAAAATAAACAATCTAAATTAAACAAAAGCCTAGCTGTTTTTTTAGCATCAATCATGTTCTAAACCGTGATTTTATGATTATGCAAAAAAGTCACACTGTATATGTTAAAATGCCTATAAAAAGCGTATACAACATTTATCTCTTTGAAAATATTATGCTAAAGAAACTTACTTTGTTTTTAGTATTTTTAATTCTAGCTGTCATTGGCAGTGGTTATTATATTTACGAATATCAATTAAATAAGCCTTTAGGTTTAAAAGCCGAAATAACTTATGAAGTCAAGCCACGACAAACTTTAACCGATATTGCACTGAATTTGATGGATCGCAAGTTGATGAATTATCCTACGGCATTAGTTTGGGTGTGGATGGCACGTTATAAAGGGCAAGATGTCAAAATTCGTCAAGGTCACTTTCTGATTCCCAAAAGTTCAACCCCACAAGATTTTTTGGATATTTTACTATACGCGCCCTCTGTACAACACAAATTGGCGTTAATTGAAGGGTGGACGTTTAAAAAGATATTATCGAAAATTAAGCAAGATGAAAATTTAAAGCAGACATTAGGTGACTTATCCACGCAACAAATTATGCAAAAGCTGGGATACGAGAACCAACATCCAGAAGGGCGTTTTTTCCCTGATACTTATCGTTTTCCAAAAAATACGACCGATTTGCAGTTTTTACAGCGTGCTTATCAAATGATGCAAAATACTTTGGATACAGAGTGGGAAAACCGCCAAGCAAATCTACCGCTTAAATCACCTTATGAAGCTTTAATTCTTGCGTCTATTGTTGAAAAAGAAACGGGAAAAGCTGAAGAACGCCCTCAAATTGCCAGTGTTTTTATTAATCGATTAAATAAAAATATGAAGTTGCAAACTGATCCCACCATCATTTATGCATTGGGTGAAAAATATGACGGCAATATTCGTTCTCGTGACTTGAAATATAAAAGCCCATATAACACTTATTTAAACAAAGGACTACCGCCGACACCTATTGCAACACCTGGGAAAGAGGCTATTCACGCTGTGCTAAATCCTGCAGACTCTGATGCTTTATTTTTCGTTGCTAAAGGTGATGGCTCGCACTATTTTTCTAGTACAGATAAAGAGCATGGTTGTGCTGTGATCCGTTATCAGCTTAAAAAACACTCATCTCGTTACAATCAGTGGTGTCGACGTTATAAAGGCTGTAGTGCTTGCCGATAATGCTTTATTATTGATATGAATGCCCAGCAATGCTGTCATTTTTAGCATTAAGGTAGGAAAATGTTATACTATTCAAATGGTAGGTTGTTAGCCGATAACCTATTTCATTCTAACACAAGAGGTAAATATAGATGCTCTCTAAATCTATGTTATTTTGGTTCGCCACTTTTCAATTATTATTTTTTACACCATTAACCTTTGCTACAGATAAATTAGCAATTAAAAATTTTGAAACTGCAACAGGATTTTGTGAAAGAGCTTTACAATCTGAAATGCCCAAAAGTTCTGGCTCATTGCGGGTTTTAAAAGGTAATTGGAAAAAATATCAAAATAATATGGACAATGCGCTGAATCGTAATCCATCCTTAGCCAATGCTAGCAATCATACGTATACAGGTGGCTATTTTGTAGATAAAACATTTGCTGAAATCTATCAAGTATGTAATGAAGAATTACCAGAAAGAGTGAATGAAGCGATAGAATATATTGATGAATTGCGTCGAACTCGACAAGCTCGATTAAGTCAACAGCGAGCATTACTTGACGCACTTGAGCAAAAAACTAAATTAGCTAAAGATTATGTGATTGCAGCAGTGAATCAGCATTGTGCAACTTATGTCCGCTCACCTTCTCCAACGGCAACTAATTTACAAATGTCTTATCAAATGGCAAAGCAAAAAGCGTTGGAAACCTATGCAGATATTGGTAAGCACTTCCATGAAGCAACCATGTTTAACAGCGATATTGCTGAAGATGAAACGTTAAACAAAACCGTTGAGTCATGGTTTGAGTTTTGTGATAGTGCGTTTAATATTACACAAGTTATTGCCAATACTTCAGTAAATGAGCAGTTATTACCACCTCAGCCTGAAACTGTATCTGTATTGCCTGACCATGCAAATTTAATTTTACCTCCATTACCCACTAATTTACCACCTGCGCAGTTTGTACCACCACAACCAGAAATGCCTGTGCAACCTGTTGAAGAGCCTGCACCTTTAGATGAATCTGATGACGAAGAGTATGCAGATACAGACTATGCTGCCGACGACTATTCTGAAGAGGATGATCCAGACTATCAAGAAGCTATCAGAACCCTCAAAGATGATCGAATGAAAGTGTTGAAAAAAGAAAAGCGGATGCCTGATTTTGTTGATAATGAAGACTTTAATTTAGGGGCTTCATCTTGGTGGCGTTATGAAAAAGATGACGGTCGCCGTTGTGTGACTTATAGCTTCAAGCTTAATTCATTGATTCGCACACAAGAGCAACCGGGGGAATGCCCAGTCGATTATTAATATAGTTTCTAAAGTATACATGCTGTAACAGATATTTCTGATAAGTGTGTATACTTTCTGGAATCGAAATGATGAATACATATTTCTCATGTTTGCTAGGATGAAGTGATGAGCAGCCAAGAAAAAAAATTAAAATTAGTCAAACTAGTCTACGATGGTTCACAAAAAGGCAAAGTGACATGGGAAGTGACGGCCAGTTCAGAAGCCTTTCAAGCCTCGTTTCCTAGCTATTTTGTTGGGATTCAAAAAGATGAACAAGACTATCATCTTGATATTATGAATGAAGCAGGTGAAGTGGTAGAGCGTGTCTCTAATTCTGCAAACTTTTTACCACCACACATTTTGCAAAATATTTATGAATTAGCACGTAGTAAAGCCATGAAATCAGATGAAGCAATCGATGATTTAATTGATTTACTTTCGATATAGTTTCTGTTTCTCAGCTTTGAATTACATGCTTTAAAAGCACTAAGCCAGCCCTGTAATAATCGCTTCAATACTCAAATGAGTGAGTAAAATAGTAAAAATAAGTGGAAAAGCCCACTTTGTATAGTTATCAATGGTAAGCACTAGTTCTTTGCGCGTCTCATACATATTAAGCAAAATGACATTGTATAATAAGGTCACTAAATAATAAGCAACCCCTAAAATAAATATATAAATTACTGTATTGCCAACAAATTCCACTGTTGTATAAGTACTCTTAATTGTAAATGCCAAAGCAATTTGTGCCAGAATACCATTTAATAAAAGCGACACTTTGGTTTCCATCGTATATTCACGGCGTTTATATGTAACAACATCAATATGTTAAAATAAATAGCTTATTCTAGTTTAATGTAAAGTGATTATGCGTATTATTACTGCCAATGTGAATGGAATTCGTGCCGCAGCGAGAAAAGGTTTTTTTGATTGGTTAGCACAGCAACAAGCAGACTTTGTTTGTATCCAAGAAACAAAAGCACAAATAGATCAGTTATCAGATGCTGTTTTTCATCCACAAGGTTATCACTGTTTTTACCATGATGCACAGAAAAAAGGCTACAGTGGTGTTGCAATATACTCACGCCAAGAGCCTCAGCAAGTTAAGCATGGTATTGGCTGGGAAGAGATTGATTGTGAAGGCCGATATTTAGAAGTGCAGTGTGAAAATATCAGTGTTGTATCGTTATATATGCATTCAGGAACATCAGGCACAGAGCGGCAAGATTTAAAATATCACTTTATGGATAAGTTTTTACCCTATCTTGAAGCCCGAAAACAAGAAAATTTGGTGATTTGTGGTGATTGGAATATTGCCCACAAGCAAATCGATTTAAAAAATTGGCGGCCTAATCAAAAGAATTCAGGCTTTTTACCCGAAGAGCGGGCATGGATGGATAAATTATTTGATGAGACAGGTTATGTAGATGCTTTTCGACAAGTCAATCAAGAGCCACATCAATACACATGGTGGTCAAATCGTGGACAAGCTTGGGCAAATAACACGGGCTGGCGTATTGATTATCAAGTGGTTACCGAATCATTACGAAACACTGTACAAAATACCAGTATTTACAAGGAGCAACGTTTTTCCGATCATGCCCCTTTGATTATAGATTACGACTTTTCTGTATAATTATTTGTAGAATAGCTAGCTTAAGTTCATGGGTAATAATCTATGGAAGGAAGCTAAGCTATTTAAGATAGGCAATTTTAGAATAGTATTGATGCAGAACTTGGATATAGTATCTCAAAGTTTAAACAGCTCTACATCAAAAATACTTAGCTCTTAAGCTGAGAAGGAAGAACCACAGCCACATGTTGTTGTTGCATTTGGATTGCGGATAACAAACTGTGAACCCTGCAAGTCTTCTTTATAATCGATTTCAGCACCAACTAAGTACTGAAAGCTCATTGGATCAATTAATAATTTAACACCATTTTTTTCTACAACAGTATCGCCTTCTTGAGTGTTTTCATCAAAAGTAAAGCCATACTGGAAACCTGAGCAACCACCACCTTGCACAAAAACACGCAGCATTAAGCCGTCTGTTTCTTCTTCTGCAATTAACTGTTGCACCTTACTTGCAGCACTATCCGTAAAAACCAATGGTGAATCA
The DNA here is from genome assembly GCA_025800385.1 of Candidatus Albibeggiatoa sp. nov. NOAA. Taxonomy (GTDB): domain Bacteria; phylum Pseudomonadota; class Gammaproteobacteria; order Beggiatoales; family Beggiatoaceae; genus Albibeggiatoa. The sequence goes on along the minus strand of JAOXRS010000120.1, from coordinate 136,879 downwards.
TCTACTACTGCTTCTGCACTCATGTACACTCTCCAATGTTGAGGGGAATATCTAGCATAATATGGTAATAGCGTAACAAAAAATCAATGACTTTTATAGCATCAAGTTACTTAATGGATTTGCAAGGTCTTCAGCAATTGCGTCTAACATTCTTTGATAACGCTCGACTAAGCACATTTCATCCACCACATATTCTTTTTTTCCCATACTGGTTTCAATAAATTCAACCCCTACCTCAAAACCTTCCTCATCTTCCCCTTTTGGTCTGCACCATGCAACACGACCCAACAAAGTCACTTGTGGATCAACCATAATCGAGATTTCAATGAGTTCATCAAGCTCTATTTTTTGTTCAGATTCAAATGCTAAACCGCCTAAGCTTACATTCTGAGTATGTTGTATACTTTCCTCAATGTCATCTACCGATGCAACACGGATCGGAATTTGTGCGGGATGTCTGATGAATCTTCTTCCATCTACTTTCATAATTACTACATCCTAAAAATGAGGTAGTCCGTTAAATTGAGTACAATGACACGGCGAATGTCAACTATCCTTCCTCAACGGCAGAATGCTCACCTGCTCTTTATATTATTGTGCAATAATTCAATATATAAATTCAAATAATAAGATTGAAAGACACTACTATCCCTCAACCTATTTATTTTAAATAGCACTTCTTAGCTAAGTTGTCAATTTTGCTTAAACTATTTGCATTTAGAGAGGATAAAACATACTTCATATTGTTATCTTACTAAAACCCTCACATCCTAGAGCTTTAACATAAATAACCTTTTATAATCATGGTTATTAGTCTGCTTTTTGGTCATGCTGACTAACGGTATTGCTAGTATAAAACAATCAATATAAAAAATGATAGTTTTAATTCTTATTACTGATTGATATTGATAATATATTGAGTATAGGCCAACAGCCTACTACTTTATAAAGCACAAACCAACTCTATCATAAATTCATTTTTTGCTCAGAAAATATTCTAGCATCCATCCGTTTAACATTACGCATCAAAGGACGAAAATCCATTTGATCTAATACTTGGGTTTGTAAATCAATATTGGGGGCAATTTCGATTAATTCTAACCCTTCAGGCACAAGCTGGAATACGGCACGCTCGGTGATATACATGATTTTTTGTCCGCATTGTAAGCCATATTGTCCATTAAAAGTAAGGTGTTGCACTTGCTTAATCAATTTACGATATACACCCTCTTGAAAGATGGTCAAACCGCCACCCTCAATAAAAAATTCTTCATCACCAGAGGTAAATGCACCCAGAAAATATACTGACTTTGCATTTTGACTGATATTGATAAAACCACCAGCACCTGCCATTCTAGGGCCAAAAGCACTGACGTTGACATTGCCATCTTTGTCTAATTGCGCCATGCCTAAAAACGCTTGATCCAATCCACCACCATCATAAAAATCAAACTGTGCAGGTTGATCGATAATCGCTTGTGGATTCGTCACTGCACCAAAACTTAAACCACCCGCAGGAATCCCACCAATCCCCCCCGGTTCGATTGTAATCGTGATTTGCTCTAACACCCCTTCTTCATCTGCAATCGGCGCAATGGTTTCAGGCATCCCAATCCCGAGATTCACCACACTATTTGGGCGCAACTCCATAACAGCACGTCGCCCAATGACTTTACGCATATCTAATTCCAATTCAGGTAAACGACTACGAGGTGCAATCACTTTACCGCAATAAGCAGGATTAAACTGTTCTGCAAATGTTTGAGGGTGTTGTTCAGGTGGAGCAACCACAACATGATCGACCAGAATCCCTGGAATTTTAATCATTTGTGGGTGTAAGTGATGCTGTGCGGTGATGCGTTCAACTTGTACGATAACTAATCCGCCAGAATTTTTAACTGCTTGAGCAATGGCCAAACATTCTAGTGATAAGGCTTCTTTTTCACTACTGATATTGCCTTGTTCATCTGCCGTTGTACCCCGTAAAAATGCCACTGTAATTGGAAAAGTCTTATAAAATAAATATTCTTTATCATCAATCGTCATCAAGCGGACAATATCTTCTTGGGTTTTGGGGTTTAAGCGTCCGCCTTGTTCGCGAGGGTCAACAAAAGTATGTAAACCAACATGGGTCAACGTACCGGGTTTATGTGCAGCAATATCGCGATATAAATGCGTAATCACACCTTGTGGTAAGTTATAGGCTTCAATTTTATTTTGTCGAGCTAAATCGCCTAATTTGGGAACAAGACCCCAATGTCCACCAATCACCCGTTTAACTAAGCCAAGATGTCCAAGGTGATTTAAACCACGTTCCCCCCCATCACCTTGTCCTGCTGCGTAAACTAGTGTTAAATCTTGAGGTTGTTGCTCTTTTAAAAAGCGTTTTTCTAATGCAATCGCAAGGGCTTCAGGAAAGCCAACGCCGACAAAACCACTGGTTGCTAACGTTGCGCCGTTGGGAATATTGGCAATTGCCTGTTCAGCAGTAGAGATTTTTGTTGTCATTGGTAAACTCCTGCATCAAACGGGTTGTCTGGGGAATAGTCGATTTAAAAAACCATATCATGCAAGATGTGAGTTTGCACCTCTTTTTTAGCATTTTACTCAGATATTTTGTTAGATTTTTATGGCGTGTTTATTGAAAATTTTAAGATAACATCTACACTTAGCTGATGGTAATAAAGTACATGTTTGTTAACCACATCATAGAAAAGAGAAAACATGAATATTTTGTTAACAGGTGCAAATGGATTTATCGGGCAACACTTATTGCTGAGTTTGCGGGAAGCAGGACATCATATTTATTGCTGTGTGCGCCAATTGCCATCCTTGCCGATAGCTGATGTGACGTATATCAAAAATGATTTTACAAAAAGCACTGATGTGCAAGATTGGCTACCGCATGTGCAAAATATGGATGTGGTGATTAATGCAGTGGGAATTATTCAAGAAACCAATAAAGTGAGTTTTGACGCTATTCATTGTGTCGCACCCTGCGCGTTATTTTTAGCCTGTAAACAAGCCCGTGTAAAACAAGTGATTCAAATTTCTGCTTTAGGAGCTGAAGATCAAGCCATTACTCCCTTTCTGAACAGCAAAAAAGCCGCTGATGATTTTCTAACCGACTTAAATATCCGTTCGATTATTATTTATCCATCGATTGTTTACGGCCGAGGTGGTAACAGTTTTGAACTATTTAAAGCATGGGCAAATTTGCCGATTGTGCCGCTGATTGCACAAGGTTCACAAATGATTCAGCCGATTTATATTGATGATTTAGCTCAGGCTGTGGTAAATCTCATTCAGTCTCCACCAGAAAAAGCCTTACGTGTGGCAGCTGTTGGGGCTGAACCGATTAATATGAAAACCTTTTTATCAACGATTCGTCTCTGGCTAACGGCTCAAACCACCATGCCAAGCCTCTCTATCCCAATTTCATTAATGCAAACAATGTCTAAGCTGGGTGATTTTGCACATCTTTCATTAATTAATTCAGATAATTTACAAATGTTACAACGAGGCAATACTGCGCCTGTCGATGATTTTATTCAGCATACACGAGTCAAGCCGCGTTCTATTCAGACTGCACTTGCTGACATGCTTATCGAGCAAGCAGATCGCCCACAAGCTGCTTTATATTTTTTATCGCCCTTGTTACGGCTTAGCATTGCATTTGTATGGATTATGACGGGTATCGTGTCTGCATTTATTTTCCCCATATCAGAAAGTTATGCTTTATTGGCTAAAGTGGGAGTTACAGGCATATTTGCCCCAGTTGCTTTATTTGGCGCGGCCGTTCTTGATTTCGTCCTTGGAATATTAACGTTAATCGGCTATCGCCTTAAATGGGTCGGTATTGCACAATTGCTGGTGATGTTGGGTTATACGGTTTTGATTAGTCTCTATTTACCAGAATTCTGGTGGCATCCTTATGGCGCGTTAACTAAAAATATCCCGATGGCGGTTGCTATTCTTATCATGATTGCATTGGATAATAGGAAATAAACATGGAATATTTGTGGCTGAAAACAATTCATATTGCGAGTGCATTTCTATTAATCGGTACAGGGTTTGGCAGTGCATTTTATAAATTCTTCACTGATAGAACCAAGTCCGTACCTGCAATTGTGGTTGTCAATCGTTACGTGGTGCTGGCAGATTGGGTATTTACTACGCCAACAATCATCATTCAACTAGCGACAGGCATTTGGTTAGCGATGATTTTACATATCCCGATGACAAGCAGTTGGTTTGTTTGGGTATTGGCTTTGTATTTTCTAATGGGTGTATGCTGGATTCCTGTGGTATTTTTGCAAATCAAAATGCAGAAAATGGCTGACCAAGCTCATGCAAATGGCGAAACTGTCTTGTCTGACACGTATTATCGTTTAGCCAGAATTTGGACAATGCTTGGTATTCCTGCATTCTTTGCTGCATTAATTTTGATTTGGATGATGGTATTTAGAGCTGTGCTAATGTAAAGCTGTTAATCTCGCACACTTCCATGCCTTGAATATTGGGGTGGAAAGTAATGATTTCGGCTAATGTCAGCACACCAAATAAAATAATCAACGCGCCAATCATACGTCGTACTAGTAAACGTCGAGTGAGCTGCATTAACCATTGAGCAGTTGTGCCCATGACAAACAACATTGGCAATGTACCCAAACCAAAACATAGCATAATCCATCCGCCTTGCGTGGTGCTGCCGCCTGCTAATGCTAAGCCTAAAGCGGTATACACCAAGCCACAAGGCAACCAACCCCAGACCAACCCTAAGCCCAAAGCATGTAACGGATTTTTGACAGGTAGGAAACGCTGACCTAAAGGCGACATTTTACGCCATAATACTGCGCCGCCTTTTTCTAAATAACTCAAAGCTTGCCACCAAGAACCAATGTACAAACCTAAAGCAATCATAAATAGACCTGAAATCCATAAATGAATGCTATGCTGATAAGGTAATTGCTGCGAAAGTGTGCCGATAAAGCCAATAATCAAACCCATCATGACATAAGTACTGATACGGCCAATATTGTAAGTCAGCAAATAAGGCAGTAATTTAATTGGAGATTGACGGATAGAATTATCCAGTCCCATGGTCAATGCACCGACAATACCACCACACATACCGATGCAATGAATTGAACCGAGGAAGCCTGTTAAAAAGGCAGAGATAAATAAAGGTATATCACCCAGCATCTAGTTTAATCCACAAAAATCCTGTGTCGCCGCCCACATTTCAGGTAGCACATCTTTTAGGCTATGATCGCTGTTGAAAGGCTTAAAGTCTACCCAATCACGTTGTGCAATAAAATTACGTGAAGCTTGAATCGGTACAACATCATCATTTTCACCGTGTAAAATCAAAGTCGGTAATTGACGCTGTAAATCTTTATCTTGGTATTGCATCGCATCACGGATAAAGTCAAAACTAATCAGCTCTTCACGTTCCCACGCATAGTGCATCATGCTGACTTCACCTTCTTTTTGCCAACGTTCAAATGTGTCTTTACCCCACACTTCTTTACAGTTGGGATAAAATTCTAACGCGGGTGCCATCAAAATCAGTCGCTCGACTTGCGAATATTTTTGCGCTAGCCATAGTGAAATTAAACCGCCTAAGCTTGAACCAATTAAGGTTACAGGCTCACCATTATCAGGAAATAACGCCGCCACTTGATTGATTTGACGGGTTAAGGTCATGTGATAAAAATCGTTTTGATTTAAATCAGGAATGTGTAGAGAAATGCCATATCTAGCAAATTGTTCTTGGAAAAAAATCGCTTTGCTAGAATTTGGATCAGAAGCCCAACCATGTAAATAAATATAAGTCATATAATCACTCTTGCAATAAACTTTAATACGTTGCCCGCATATTGTGCCGCACGTTCACCTTTGGCAGCCGACTCAATCGATTTGTTTAATTCAGCTACAGCCGTTTTGACATCTTCTTGCTTCAATGTTTTTTGATTCATGTGTTGCATGGTCATGCTACGATTAATCGAGTGCATTAAGGTTTCCATGCTTGAACTACGTGAATGCTTCATAATATCGAGCTGTTTTTGCAAGTACATCAATTGACGGGCTTGCATGGTGACCATTTTGAGTAATTCTTGGGTCACTTCCCAATCAGGATCGAATTCTGGTGCTGGGCCATTTAAGGCTTCAGTATATTTATCAATTTTATCGTTATCCATCTCTACAACTCCTTAAAGGTGCTGAGGTTTGAATGTATATAGTTATATTAAACTCATACAAGACAGGCCGTCCACAATTCTAAAAATGATTGATATTTAAAATAGGTTGGCACATCCCAACAGTCAAAAACCAAATTAACTATAGTATTTTCACATCAGCTTAAATAAAAAAAGGCTGCCAATATCATACTGTCAGCCCGTATCAATATATGCTTGAGCGTATAGGCTTACAAATCACATATTATTTTTATTCAAGCGTTGCATTTTACTGTATAACGTGGTGCGATTAATACCTAAAATTCTGGCCGCTTGGCTTAAATTGCCTTGGCTTTTATTTAACGCCGCATCAATATAACGTCGTTCCCATTGCAACAATACATCATCCAATGAAAAACCACCTTTACTCAATTTCTTACTGATCGCCTCATCGCTATCCATTTCTAGCTCTTGCTTGTCCATATACTCATTTTCAAGCTCAGGTTCTAACTGAATACGGGTAATTTTCTGATTTGGATATTTCGCGCCAATACGAATCACGATATTACGTAATTCTCGAACATTCCCTGGAAATGAATAAGCACCCCATGTTTTATGCGCAGTTTCATCCAATTGGAATAATGTACCCATTTCACCATAGAATTTCTGAAAGTGCTCCAATAATAAGAACTTATCATCATCACGATCACAAACCGATGGAACTTTAATCGTCAAAACGCTCAGGCGGTGATATAGGTCAGCACGGAAATTGCCTTTACGGACTTCCTCGCGCAAATCGCGGTTCGTCGAAGCAATAATACGCGCAGAAGATTGGCGCACACGGGTCTCACCTAAACGGTAATATTCGCCATTTTCCAATACCCGTAACAATTTAGATTGCAATGGCAAAGGCATTTCACCAATTTCATCTAAAATCAAACTACCCTGCGAGGCCTCTTCAAAAAAACCTGCTCTGGCCGTGCCTGCACCCGTAAACGCGCCTTTAGCATGACCAAATAATTGTGCTTCTAATAATTCTGTTGTAAATGCTGCACAGTTGAGTGTTAAACAAGGCTCACTCACGCGCTTACTTTGAATATGTAGACACTGGGCGACCAGTTCTTTACCAGTTCCAGATTCCCCCTCGATTAAAACCGAAAAAGGTGAATCGGCAAATTGTTTAATCTGCGCCCGCAAAGTATCCATCGCAGCACTTTGCCCAACTAAACCACATTCTTTCTGTTTAGATTGGGGCTGTTTGTGCCGCTCGGCTTCGTGGATCATCAATTGGTGACTCAAGCGTGCTTTTAGCAATTCCATATCACAAGGCTTCGGAATAAAGTCAACTGCACCTAACGTCAGTGCGTGACGAACATTGTCCTCACTGTCTTGCCCTGATAACATCAGAATTTTCATCGTCGGGTTAAACGTCAATAATTCAGAAACTAAAGCAAACCCTTCGTCTGGTGTATGCGGTGTCGGCGGCAATCCTAAATCCACTAACGCCACATTGGGTAAGACAGGCATCGAATATAACAAGTGCTTTGCTTCTTCCCTCGTTGAGACTGCGTGAACCTTGAATTTGTCCCGTAGCACAAATGCAAATGATTCGGTAATGATAGGGTCGTCATCTACTAACAATAAGCTTGGTAATTCCTCGGTCATAAGCAATCCCTTTTAAGCAAAAGCATGGTTGAGTCTCATAGCGCAAATAGTGTTCCAATTTAACAAATTTATTGAGTCAGGCCGATATTTCGAGCGATATTCAGCGTTAAGTTCGCTTTATTTAAGGTATAAAAGTGTAAACTCGGTGCACCACCTTGAATTAAGCGTTCGCACATTTGAGCGATAAAATCGGCAGCAAATTCTTGTAAACTGTCACCGTCGTCTTGAAAACCGTCTAGTTTCCAACGCAACCAACGCGGAATATCTGCCCCACACGTATCAGAAAAGCGCACGAGCTGTTCAAAATTGCTAATCGGCATGATTCCCGGCACGACAGGAATATCAATGCCACGTTTTTGACATTCATCCATAAACTGAAAATACGAGTCAACATTATAAAAGTATTGGGTAATCGCTGCATTCGCGCCCGCTTCAACCTTTTGTTGGAAGTATTTAAATTCGGTTGCCGCACTTTTCGATTGAGGATGAAATTCAGGGTACGCTGCGACTTCTAAATGGAAATGATCGCCTGTTTCTTCACGGATAAAAGTGACCAATTCATTCGCATACGAAAATTCGCCGATGCTACCTAACCAACCTGACGGTTTATCGCCACGTAGTGCCACAATTCGAGAAATGCCACTGTCTTTATAATTTTGTAACAACTCGCGAATATTGTCTTTTGTGCTGGCAATACATGATAAATGCGGTGCAGCTTCAGAACCTGCTTGCTGAATATGATTCACCGTTTCAAAGGTTTTTTCTTGGGTTGAACCACCTGCGCCAAATGTGACTGAGAAGTATTCAGGGTTCAGAGCTTGTTTTAATTTGTCATGAATTTGTTTTAGTTTTTCCATGCCTTTGTCAGTACGCGGTGGGAAAAATTCGCAGCTAACAGGTATTGTCATGGCATCCATCCTTTGTGAGTTCTGTCTAAAACGTCCTGAAAATATTGTAACATGAGGATTGTAAGCAGTCGCTTTTTATCAATAGCAATGTTGAGAAAAGCTTCATTTTGCATTTATATGAATAACTTGAATTTAAAGCTATCTGTAGTATTTAATGGTATTATTTTCTTTTACGATATTGATTAGGTATATTCTGATGAGAAACTTCATTTATATTTTATTAATGTTTATCGGTATAAGTAGCCAAGCAATCTATGCAGATGATTCATTGACTTTTGAGATGAGTTATTTACAAGAACAACACATTAAGCAGTTTACCTTTTTTGATATTGCTAATGATAATGAAATACCCTTACAAGCTTGTTTAGGTCGTGGTCAGCCATGTAAGTTTGATAGAGACTGTTGTGTAGGCACTGCATGTATTCCCATTGATAAAGATAGCACTGCTTGTAAATAGTTGAGCACAATTCATACTTCAAACCATGTTGCAGCTTGATACTATGTTTGAAGTATTATCAAATTAGAGGTATTTACTTACACAGGCAAACTTACAGCATCGCCTAAAAATTTGGGTTGTGTCCCTAAAATATACAAATCTAAAACTGCTTTGACTTTAGCAAAATACTCACGAACCCGTGTTTTCAAACTATGAGACTGCGCAACATCTTGTGCATTGAAACCAATCGCCTGAATATGATAATGGTCGGCAATAAATAAAGCACGCCTATTGTGAAAAGCTTGAGAGACAACAATAAAATCATCTTGCTGAAATACCTTATTCGCTCTCACTACAGAATCCAGTGTTCTAAATCCTGCATAGTCTAAAGTGATTTTTTCTGCGGGAATCCCTAGCTCAACCAAATATTTTTGCATTTCAACGGGTTCGTTATATGCCCTCGTGCCATTATCGCCACTGACTAAAATGTGCTGCACTTTACCTGCATGATACAATTTTGCCGCAGCTTCCATCCGAAACCGAAAAAATAAATTAATCCTACCGCCCGCAACATACTTATTCGCCCCTAAAACCAATGCAACTTTTTTAGGCTGAATTTGCTCAACATCACTATACAAACGGTTTTTGGTTTGCTCATTAATCCATACATTACAAAATACTATGATTAATAAACCAAGGCCTGTTAATAAGAAACAGCTTATCAAAACCCATTTAGTGCTTTTAAATGTCAATTTGATAAAACTGTTCATCGTCTGGGAATCATTCATAAATTAAAAATGGGCAGGTTGCCAATCACTTTGTAATGGGGTGATACCGACTCGGTCTTGCAACACAAAACTACTTTGCAATACATCCGAGCCACAAGGCTGAGGTAAAATCACATCAGCTCTGGTAAAGTTTTCAGGTAAAACTAATAAGCCTTCATCAGAACCGACATCAGGTGTACTGATCGTCACGACACCATCAAGACCAAAACGGGACGACGCATCAATCGGGCTAAGAAAATTAGGTTCCATTTTATATAAACTGCGAGTCACAATATCAATATTACCGCCATTTCCGCCAAACGCGCGGGCAATAATCGGGCTGTTATGTAACACGGTAAATTTTGAGTTCAATGTAATATTACCACCGTTACCCACATCAGCCCCAACGCTAGTACTTAGTTCACCATTGCGTATAAATAAATAATTTTTCACATCGACAATCACATTACCACCATCAGCCGACTCGGTAGAAGTCTGAATTGCACCGCCCTGATTTAACACCAGTGTATTGCCAATATCTAAAATCAAACTGCCCGCATCGCCTGTGCCTAAACTTTGGGCAGTAATTCGCCCATCTCTTTGTGCCGCCAACCCTTCGGCCTGAATTGCAATATCACCACCTAGGCCTGCACCGCGCGTTTGTGCGTTGATTTGCGCATTATCATCTAATAATAAACCTGTGGTTTTAAATCGAATTGTACCCGCATCACCTGTAGAACCTTCGGTGGTTAAACTTAATACGCCACTAGAAAAACGTTTATCTGGGTCTGTGCCTGCAAATAGTGCGACTTTAGCCACTTCTAAACTGATATTACCGCCTTGGCCAGAACCCGTCACTGACGAAGTAAGTTGACCACCGTTTAATATAGTTAAATCTTCGGTTTTGATGTCAATGTTACCGCCACGCCCCGCATTTTCAACCTCGCCACGACTATTGGCAATAATGCTGCCTGCTTGTTTATCTGGGCTAGATGCGGAAAGTGTCACTGTTTGTGCTTCGACAGTAATCGTACCGCCATCGCCTGTACCAACACTACTGGCTGTGATTTGTGCATTATCCTGTAAATTCAGTTCTGTGGTTTCAATTTGAATGCTACCGCCCTGTCCTGATTGTGTGGTAATCGCAGTTAATCGAGAAGGAATCACATTACCATCAATTCGTTCTGCTTGCCCTGTCACTGTCAGCGTATTGGTTTTAATCGATAAATGTCCACCGTCGCCAGCACCTGAGGTTAACGAGCCAATTTGTGCACCATCTGCAATCAAAATTGAATCTGCATTTAACGCAATCGTACCGCCATTGCCTGCATTAGTCTGTTCTCCTCGACTATTTGAGCCAATTTGACTACCGACTCCTTGCGAAGTTGTGCCTGTAATATCAATCCGTTCTGCCGCTTCTATAGTAATATTACCGCCTTGACCCGATGCCCGAGATGATGCGAATACACTACCGCCATCAAGCAGTTGAATATTTTTGGCTTTGAGTTGGATATGGCCTGATTCGGCATCTTCTACTTGTATGTTCAATGAACTGGGTACGATAGTGTTTTGGCGAATGGTTTCACCTTGAATCGTGAGATTATTTTCAGCTGTGAGTTGCATATTGACATGCCCCCCTGAGCCACGAGAGTTACCAATTAACTCAGAACCTGCTTGCAAGCTAATATCTTGTGCTTGAATGTCGATGACACCACCGGGAAAATTACCTGTTTCGGCTGCGATTCGGCTGGACTCTAAAACAACTTGGCCACCACGAATATACACATTACCGCCTTTTGCGCCTGAAACCGATAACAAGCTACTTTGTATCTTCACATCAGCTAATTGTTCAACTTGAGTATTAATATCAGAAAAGAATTCGGTACTACTGACAAAGTTGGTTTTAAAACTGACATCACCTTCACCACCAACACCAATGATATATAATTGACCAATACCTGCTGAAAGCCGTGCACCCAGAAAAGTCGGTTGATTACCAATAAAGGATAAAGTTCTAAAAGCAGGGACACTTAATCTGGCTCGTTGAACTGCAATCGGAGCGACATTGTCAGAAAGAAAACCAAAAGCACTGGGTTCTTCAATACTGAGCAAGGTATTTTCTGTATTGATAGTGTCAAAATCATTGCCATCAGGAAAACGTAACACATGTGCAGTTGAAATATGGAAAGAACCACCAACATCTAAGCTACTATTAGGGCCAAAAGCGACACCATAGGGATTAATAAAATAGAAAAAAGCGTCAGGCATAGTACTGGCGATAGTGCCATCAATTAACGAGGGGCTACCACCTGTGACTCGACTAATCACATTAAAAATATCTTCACTGCCAGAGAACGTTGCGATTTCACCTTCACTCAAATTAAAACTTTCAAAGCTGTGAAATAAATTATTGCCTGCACGTGTGCCTAATGATTCCGTGATCTCATAGTTAGACCCAGTTAGCTCAACTCGCTCACCTAAGCTACCATCTAATATCACTTCCGCATGTAAGCTACTAGAAAATAACAGACATAAAATGATGAAGTATCGCATTGTTTATCATGCCCTCGGCTTTCGGTTTCACAGCATAATCTAGCAGTTAAATGCCATAATGGAAAGAGGTATACAGGATTTTATCTTGGGATAAACCATTAACAATTCGCCTTTAATCTTTCATATGGACTAAATGTAAAACGCTACTGAAACTCAGAAATATTGTGTTAATATCTTTTATAAGTCGTTAATTAATTTTATAAGCAACCATACCTTAAACCCATTACATTTACACACCCTAAAGTGTTGATATTATGAGCTAATCATTAAAAATATGTTATACCAGAAATATGCAACCACTCTTATTCTTATGTTAGCGTTTAGCTTATCGATGTTAGGTTATATCGTACTGAAACATCGGCAGCAAGCTTGGCTAGAGCACGGGTTTGAGGAAACAACACAACAACAAGTGATTGCAATCCATCATCATCTACAACAGAATTTTGGTATTTTAAAGGCTTATTCTGCTTTTTTTAGCACTTACCCACGGGCAACTGAGCAAGATTTTCAACATTACGCTGAAGCGATTCAATATAAACAGCAAGATAGTCTATTATCACTACACTGGGTTAGCAAAACACCGTATAAAATATCATCTGAGTCTCAAGCCTTTTCGGTCTTATTTACTTTGTCTAATCAAGCGGCTAGCTTATTCAAAAATGGAATGGATATCCATACCGATCATACATTATGGCAGCACTTCAAATACGCACGAGATACAGGACAAGTCTATGCTTCAGAGCCATTGATATTAGAACAATCTCCACGTCCCTCACAGCAAGCAACATTATTTATTCAGCCTGTTTACCAAAAACAACATCATACCCACACACCTGCACAACGTCAGCAATATTTACAAGGGTTTATTGTCGGTGTATTTGATATTCAGGCATTGCTTAATGATGCATTACAACATGTTGCCAAACAAAACATCATGATTCGCTTAAAAATTCCCTCTCAAGAAAAAGCGATTTATGTGCACCAAGCCACATACCCAAATCAAATCCATACAGACATCACCTATACAACAACACAATATTTGACTGTTGCAGGGCGTGTGTGGGAAGTACAAGCCTTTGCTAATTTCACTGATATGCATATGCCCTCAACATGGTTAGAGGCAATTTTATTTTTAGGCGGTAGCTTTCTCACTTTATTGATTACATGGCTATTTTTTCAATATTTACGCTTTTTAGAATCAATCAAAAAATCTCAACGCAAATTAGTGGCATACAATTCTGAACTCACCGCAAAAGTGAATCAAGGTAGCCAAGCGTTGCAAGAATCCCACGAACGCTTAAAAACCATTTTAAACAGCTTAGAAGCCATGGTTTGTGTGGTGGATATGAATTCGTATAAGGTGCTATTTGCCAACAAATCCATTAAAGAAATCCGAGGTGTTAACGAAGTTGAAGGCAAAGTCTGCTGGCAAAGTTTTTACTCAAATAAAACCAGCCCTTGTGATTTTTGTACCAATAACAAATTAATTGATACGACAGGGCAACCGACAGGCTTGTATACATGGGAGTACTGTAATCCATATACGAAAAAATGGTATTTGATGCAAGATCGTGCGATTCCTTGGACAGATGGGCGCATTGTACGTTTAGAAATCGCTACCGATATTACAGAACGCAAGCAGATGGAAGTGGTGTTGCGTGAAAGTGAACAGTATCGGCGTACTTTGATTGAAGAATCCACCATTGGTTTGATGCTGATTAATATGGAGGACAACGGTACATTTGCAGAAGTCAATTCAGCTCTAGCCAACAGCTTGGGATATAAAGTGGAAGAAATGGTGAACAATATGACCTTTTGGGATTTAACCCCTAAAGCATATCACCCGATTACCCATAAACAGCAAATTATTCTTAAACAAACGGGTCGCTTTGGCCCTTATGAAAAAGCCTATTTACATAAAGATGGACATCATGTACCAATTCGCTTGTCTGGTTTATTGATTAAACATAAAGGCCATACGTTTATTTGGTCAAATGTGGAAGACATCACTTATCAAAAGCGCGCCCAAGAAGCAGAAGCAGCCAAAGTGATTGCAGAGCAGGCCAACCGTTCAAAAAGCGTCTGTTTAGCCAATATGAGTCATGAGCTACGCACTCCTCTCAATGCAGTGTTGGGCTATACCCAAATTTTGTCTCAGTCAAATAATTTAACTCCTGAACAATATGAAGGCCTGAGCATCATTCAGCACAGCAGTGAATATTTATTGAACTTGATTGACGATATTTTAGATATATCCAAAGTTGAGGCAGGCAAACTGGCATTACAAATTGCTGATTTTCACTTTGAAAGCTTGATTAAGAATGTCGTGGATTTATTTCGGGTACGCGCCTTACAAAAAGGCATTGAATTTATTTATCTGCCGTTGGAAAATCCACCATATTTAGTATATAGCGATGAAAAACGGTTGCGGCAAATTCTCATTAACTTACTCAGTAATGCAGTGAAATTTACCCCTGAACATGGCTGTGTCACATTAATATTATTACGTATTTCAGATAGTAAAATTCAGTTTAAAATCAAAGATACAGGTATTGGAATTGCGCCAGAAGAAATTGATGATATTTTTAAACCATTCCAGCAAGTGGGCGATAGTCAAGCCCATACTGAAGGGGCAGGTTTAGGTTTAGCCATTACGCAAAACTTGATTAAACTGCTCAATGCTGATTTACAGGTGAATAGTGTACTTGGGCAAGGCACAGAATTTTGTGCCACGATACCACTACCAGAAAGTCACGCAACAAATACGCTACAAGAAAGTGATATTATGGGTTATCAAGGTAGTTTAAAAACTTTGCTAATCGTAGATACTATATGGGAATATCGATCTAATCTTAAAAACTTTTTATCACCTTTAAATTTTAATTTATTAGAAGCTGATTGTGCTCAAAGCTTTTTTAACAAATTAGAGCAAAAGCCAGATGTATTATTCATGGATTTGCATTTACTGAAACAGCTACCAGCAGAGTCTGTCACTCAGAATCAAGCATTAAAACAAATCCCAATTATTGTAACCAGCGAACAACATTTATCTTATGTCGATACGCCACTTAACTATCAAGCATTGTTAACTAAACCTTATGACAAAGCCAGTGTGCTAGCCAGTTTAAAACAAGTTTTAGATTTGGTTTGGATTAGACAAAAAAATGAAGTCGAGTCTGCACAAAATATTGATATGAGTCTGGAATCAGGCTTAATCAGTCAACACTACCCTTTATCTGCTGCTCAGATTCGTCGATTGTATGATTTAAGCATGATGGGTGATATAAAAGGTATATTGAATTTTGCACAACTCATACAGTCTGATAAACAATTAGTTCCATTAGCGCAACATATCCACCAACTTGCGAAACAATTACAATTAGAGCAAATTTATCAAATTGCAACTCATTATCAGGATACTTTGCAATGACACAATCTGTAGCCAAAGACAAAATCTTAATCGTGGATGATATTCCTGCCAATATGTGGGTATTATTAGAAGTCCTAAGCGATGCTGGTTACGACGTGTTGTTAGCCCAAAGTGGAGAACAAGCTTTACGTGTGGCTGAATATGCAAAGCCTGCTTTGATTTTACTTGATGTCATGATGCCAAATATGGACGGATTTGAAGTATGTCGCATTCTTAAAGCCAATCCAGAATTGTGTAAAATTCCGATCATTTTCATGACCGCCCTCAGCGACACGATTAATAAACTCAAAGGGTTTGAATTGGGTGCAGCGGATTATGTGACTAAACCAATCCAATATAAAGAAGTATTAGCAAGGGTTTCCGCACATTTAGAAGTGCATAAATTACAAGCCGAATTAGTTAAACGCAATGCAGAATTAGAAACCTTTTCGCGTATGGTGGCGCATGATTTAAAAAGCCCTTTGAACGCAGTGATTAATTTGACTGATATATTAGCGGATGAATGTGAACATGATGCGGAAATTGACAGACAAAAAGCCTTAAGTCGCTTGCGTTGGGTGTCTAAAGCAGGACAACAAATGATGGGTATTGTTGATGCTTTATTATTGATGGCAGGTGTTTCACAAAACAAAGCAGTCAATATCGATGTCGTGAATATGAATCAAATTGTTGAGGAAGTGATTCAGCAGCGTTTATTATACATGATTAAAGAATACCAAGCTGAAGTGATTCAACCGCCTACTTTGCCTACAGCTTTAGGTTACGCGCCGTGGATTCATGAAATTTGGGCAAATTATATTAGCAATGCGATTAAATATGGTGGTAAACCGCCACGATTAGAGTTAGGGGCAACACCACTTGAAGATGGCATGGTGCAATTCTGGATTAAAGACAATGGACGCGGTTTGTCGGAAGAAGAGCAAGGTAAACTATTTAAACCTTTTACTCGTCTGCATAATGGAGATGGGCATGGTTTGGGTTTGTCTATTGTGCAACAAATTACCGATAAACTGTATGGCACAGTAGGTGTTGAAAGCGAACTAGGGCAGGGGAGTCGATTTTACTTCACACTGCCTTCATTGAATAAAACGATATAAGCTTTTCTTAATGGCTACTGCAAAATATCTATTTTTCCATCTTATTTTTATATTGACCTCTTTCTTTCCATATCTGCAAAAGTAATAATGCATCGCCATTTGCTAGCACATCGGCAGCAGTTATATTAAAATCGAGCCACAAAATTATTACAAATTGGAAATCTAAGATGACGACACCAGCATCATATGATGAATTGCCTTACACTGGGATTTTAGGTTGGGACTTTCAACCGAGTGCATTGGCAACATATGCGACTTTATTTGGTTTACAGCCGCCTCTGGTTTTAAAAAGCCGTATTTTAGATTTAGGTTGTGGTGATGGTACAAATATCATCGGGATTGCTCAAGCCATGCCACAAGCGGAATGTGTTGGCATTGATTTCTCTCCTAAGCAAATTGCGATGGGACAAAGTGTAATTGATGGTGCTGGTTTACAAAATGTAACCTTGCAGTGTGCTGACATCAATGAAATGGATATTGAGGTCTTAGGCAAATTTGATTATATCGTGTTACATGGCACATATTCATGGGTTGCACCTGAAACACAAGAGAAAATCTTGCAAATATGTAATCAAAGCCTATCACCTAATGGCATTATTTATATTAGCTACAATGTGTATCCAGGTTGGTATGCCCAGCGCATCATACGTGATTTGATGATTTTCCATACTGAACCTTTGAAAAATATCCGTGATAAGGTCAAAGAAGGACGTGCGGTTGTTGAATTTGTAAAACAGAACAACCCAAGCAAGCAAGGTTTATACGGTAAATTATTAGATGAGGTCTCTGCACTTGTTGATAAACAACCTGATGACCATATTGGCCATGAATATTTGGAAGACAATAATCACCCTTGTTATTTCCACGAGTTTTTAAGCAGAATTCAAAAGCAAGGTTTAGAGTATGTCACTGATGTAGAATTCCGCCGTTATTTACCCACTGATTATGAAACTTTGGAATCTTACGAAGAGATGTTTAAAGGCGATATATTTTCGCGTGAACAATACCTAGATTTCTTCCATAATCGTAATTTCCGTAGCAGTGTGTTATGTCGTCGTGGTTTACCGATTAATCGAGAATTGGACTGGGAACTTATGCCACGTTTTTATATTGCTGCACAATTGCCAGAATTAACCCCAGACTACGTCCACCAAAATAAAGTGTTTTCTCTTGAGACATCAAAAGAAACTGTTGAAATTGATAATCAATTTGTAAAGGCCGCTTTAATTACTTTAACCAACACCTATCCACAAGCCATTGCTTTTGAACAACTATTTAATATTTTATGTTCAAACTTAACTCCTCAAAGTTTAGCCTCTGTTGATTTACAAGAACTCAAAGATGGGCTAGCTGAAGAGTTACATTATTTATATTGTATGGAAACAATTGAATTACATACACATCCAGTACAATGTGTTGTCAATGTCAGTGAAAAACCTGTTGCACCGCCATTGGCTCGTTGGCAAGCTAAAAATGGCAAAATGGTGGTCAATATGCAATGTAAATCGGGTGAATTAGATGTAATTGCAACCCAATTATTGCCACATTTAGATGGTACAAAAACTCAAGCTGATTTATTAAATATTTTGCTTGATTTGCAAAAACAGGGTGTATTGGCTGTAGAAGGTGCTCAAAGTGAGGCAGCGGTGCGTGAAACATTCCAGATGGCATTAACAAATACCTTGCAGGCTTTGGCAAAAAATGCCTTGTTAGTTGGTTAATTTTAAAAGTATAAGCTGGTAGCTATCAAACAGTTGCCAGCCATTGGAATCCTGATGATTGTTATTTATGGTATTGATTACAAGTTGAATCCAATTAAAGCCCAGATGTCGGATACTTTGCATCAATGTATGACATTGGTTCTAGGCCTACCTGAAAATAAGCGAGCGCATCGGTTTATACCTTTGGATCAATCTGATTTTTATTATCCCGAAGGCCGCAGCGATAACTACACCGTCATCGAAATCAATATGATGGCTGGACGTAGTGAAGAAACCAAGAAGCAACTTATCAAAATGATTTTTACCCAATTCCAACAACAGCTTAACATTCAACCGATTGATGTCGAAATCACGATTAAAGAACAGCCTGCTCATTGTTGGGGTTTTCGTGGTATGACAGGTGATGAAGCACAATTAAATTATAAAATTAATGTGTGAAAGTAAATACTCAATATATTATAGATAATAGGAAAAAACACATTATTTATTATGACAATCACCAAACGCACTCAAACCTTATCTTTACATCAAGCTCACCAATTAGTTGCACAGTATTATAAAAAAAATGACTTCAGAGCAGCCGAAAATATTTTAAAACAGTCACTAAAATTCAAACCAAATGAACCCGTTACCCTATATAAACTAGCTCATATCCAATTACGTCAAGGTTTGCATAGTATTGCGCTTAAAAATTATACAAAGGCCATTCAGTTTGATACAAGTTTACGCTTATCTAATTCACAGCAGAATTTATCTCATTTTTTAAAAAAACTGGTTGATTTACCAACTGAAGCATTATTAGCAAAACAACTTTACTTCAGTGAATATATTCGCTTATCGCATACACATATTGATTTGAAAGAACCTATTGTATTTAAATCAGGTATGCATAAGAAGCTGTCAGTTCTAACTAATATACTGGGCTTTCCTTCAGAGTTTAACCATATATGGAATACAACAGTTTTTGAAAATATTATTGTCCCTCAACTTAAATATGCTTTGCAGCAACAAGATTACGACTTTGCATTATATATTGAGATACAAATTTATATTCAATATGTAAAATCAATTGAAAATGCAGCACACTTCAAAGCGTGTTATGAGCAATTTTTATCCGATATGTGTGAAGCTGGAAAAGAAGCTGCTGTTTCTCAAAATATTCCTTTTTGTCTGCCAACACACTCTCCACCAAAAATTATCTTTTTTCTGCATAACCCAAGTTTGTTAGCGCATACGGAAGTGTTATTGAATATGTTAGAAGGCTGGGCAAAGTTAGATGAAAAGTCATTTATTCCAGAAATTGTCGTACTTTATCAAAAGAAACAACGTTTTTTAGATATGTTTGTGGAATTAGGTATTTCTGTCAAATATTTAGATGATGTAACTGAAACACCAAGTGCGTTATATCAAAAACTGCAATATTTAAAACAATACATATATCAGCAAAAAATTGCTGCTGTTGTATGGGTCAGTTTGCCGACATTGATGGGGTTTGCCTACTCCATGCGTATTGCCCCTGTACAAATATGGTGGGCGATGAAATACGATAATATTGAAGTTGATGCAGTTGACGCGCGTTTAGGTTTAGGTCGCGTTCGCTATAAAGATATTCGTGGTGAGCAATGGCGCACTATACGTATAGGTAAAAAGGACTGGTTTGATCCAAGTAAACAACGAGAAGCTGAAAAAATTCGAAGCCAATATAATAACTTTGACATTGTACTGGGTTGTTTTGGCCGTGATGAAAAATTAGATAATCCTGAGTTTATTAAATTGGTTGCCACTCTTTTACAGCAGCATCCTCAAGCTGTTTTTTTATGGACGGGTAACAAACAACGTAAAACAATTCAAGCGATTTTCGATGAGTATGAAGTTAGTCATCAATGTGTATTTATCGGTTGGGTGGATACGCAACTTTATGCACAAGTGATTGATATTTTTGTAGACTCTTTTCCTTATCCTTGCGGCCTTACTTTAAAACAGGCAATGGCTGCCCAAAAAGCCGTAGTACATTATCATTCTGATGAAAGTTTAATACGTGGTTTGGCTGGAAATATAACAGATATTCTGCAAGTGGACAGTGAGGAGAATAAGCAATATTTAAGAGATATTTTTCAATTAGAAGCAGCACAACCTTTATATTTCTGTGCAACAAACAGTGCAGAATATTTTGACTATGCTAATAAGCTGATTACAGATAAAGCATTGAGAGAGACATCAGGGCAAGCGAATAAAAAGTACATTGATTGGTTTCAACAAAATCCAATGACGGCTGTGCAAGATTTTTCTTATCATTTGGAAAATATATTAAAAGAGCAACAGGAAAAACAAGTAACTAATTAATTTTTTATAAAACGCCTGACACAGACATATGCTCTATCAGGCTATTTATAGATTACGCTTTTTTTAACACGTACTTTTCAAATGCTTCTGCTGACCACGGTAGAACCGCTTTAAAGAAGTGTTCGTAAATTGCATCAGCGTAGACTCTGATTTCATATTGAGCATGTTCGTCCATACGTAACTTCATAAAGTGCATTAAATTGTGTCCATCCACTTTGCCTACAAACGTGGTGTACATATTTTGTGGTAACACCATGCGGGCTTGTTCTCGAGCAATCCCTGCATCAATCATCTTATTATAAGTGTCTAATGCTTGCTCAACGTGTTGCTGCATCTGTTGGGTGAATTGCGCTTGCATTTGTTGTTCTGCATCGCCGCTACTGCACTGTTTGTTATCAGTTGATTGTAATCGCCATGTTTCTGGAATATAAAAATCCAACTCTTCTGATGTATAACGTCTTGATACTTCGTTATAACTCCATACTCTATGTCGCATCCATTGCCGTGCAACGAATAAAGGGCATTTCACCCGCAATTTAAACTCCACCATCTCAAATGGGGAAGTATGTGCGTGACGCAATAAATAATTTAAGAGTTTTTTATCTTTGATATCGCCTTTACTTTCGCCGAGGAATGAGACCCGTGCCGCGTTGACAATCGACAGGTCATCACCCATAAAATCTTGTAATTCGACATAGCCTTTATCAAGCAAAGGAATATTGATTGGTAATTCAGTTTTTGTCATATTGGTAATATATCTGCAGTAAATTAGAATTGTTTGCCGTGCATATGCGGACGTGCTGTATTGTATTTTAGCTTCAGAGCAATAGCATGGTTGATATTAAAATCATAGGTTATTTCTAAATAAGCCACCATTTGCACCATAGAGGCAAAAGCCTGACAAATTGCATCAACAGGTGGTTGTGGTTCGCGTAATGCTTCGGTGACTTGCCCTAAACAGGTATGAAAAAAGTTACAAATGAGATTGGCGCGTAACATATGATAATGCGGCAAATTCTCAAGATTGGCTAATTGCTGAATGACTTGGTGATAAAAGAGATTTTCCGTCTCAAATTCATTTGATATATCCCAGCCCCGCCGTAAAACCATATCAGACAATCTGATTACAATATCTGCAACTTCTTCTTCAAACTCATAAATATGTTGTTCGGCCAATTTCCGACTCAACCTATTAGGACAAAGTAAAGCCTCATACAATTCATAAACTTCAGAATGAATGAGGCTAATCATTTCACCATCATTACGACGCTTATCATGCTTGATTTCATCATCCCAGAAACCTTTTGCTATTGCATTATCATGCGCCATTTGAGCGATGGTTTTAAAATCTTTAATAACATCTAAATCCATGCTTATCCTAATCAAATCAATGGATAGCTAAGGTAATTTCAACCCGACGATTACGCTCACGCCCTTCATAAATATCGTTGCTAGCAAATGGGTCTTTTTCACCAACCCCTTGAATCTGCAATAATTCATCAGGTACGCCCTGCTGTTGTAAATAGCGACGACTGATTTGAGCACGTCTTTTGGAAAGCTGCAAATTATACTCTGGATTGCCAACAGAATCAGTATGGCCAACCAAATAAATTTTCACAATCCGATTTTGATTTTTAATAATCGCTTGTGCCATATTATCTAAGAATTGTTTTGCATTATCAGTCAGTTGTGCACTATTAAATGGGAACACAAAATCAGCATACAAGTATTTGATGCCATCTTGTTCCGCATACAGCTGCGGTTGATTTGGGAAGGAAACCAGACTATGTTCAGCAGCATAGCCTATTGTTGCGTAGCATAGACAACCACAAGTAAGTAGTACTTTTAACATGCTTTTTCCCCAGTGTTTAAATAGTGAAAAACAGATTAAAGTGCTCTGGTATACGCCAGTTTCGCACTATCTAAAAGGTCTCTCTGAAGAAACTGTTTATATAGTATAGCGGGTTTTTATTGCGCTGCTGTGATCTCTTTGATAGGTGTATTAGGCTTAAGCCTTAGCGTACCCTCGACCACCACTTTTTCACCCAATGCTAAACCATCAGTCACTTCTACCTTACCAACTTGACGTTGACCTATTTCAACAATGCGCCTTTCAGCAATGGCGTTTTCTGTCATCACATAGACAAACTGCTGGCTGCCAACAGGTACTAACGCCCGCTCTGAAATCATCAACGCTTGGCGTGGATTTAAAGCCAATCTCACTGTTAATAACATGCCTGCACGTAACGCTTCATCTTGGTTGGGAATGATAGCGCGTAGTTTCAACATTCGGCTTACAGGGTCAACGCGGGAATTGATCGTAGTAATTTTCCCTGAAAAAAGTCGCTTAGGATAGGCTTGTGTAGTTGCTGTTAATTTTAAGCCTTTATGTAAACTGGCTAGATAAATTTCGGGAATACTAAAGTCGAGTTTTATGTTTTGTATATCGTCTAAAGTGGTTATCACATCGCCTGATTGCAGTAATGCACCCACACTGACATGACGCAAACCTAATTTACCACTGAAAGGTGCGATTATTTTTCTTTCATCGATATAGACTTGAGCAGTTTTGATGCGGGCTTTTGCAGCTTTGAGACGGGAGAGTTGAGTGTCTAATTGAGAGCTAGAAATGGCTTTTTGCTTGACCAATTTGGCTAAACGATTGTATTCACGTTGTTGTTCGGCTAAATCGACCTCAGCTTCTTGTAATAAGGCCTGTTGCTCTGCATCGTCCAATTGCACCAGTCGTTGACCTTTTTTGACTTGTTGCCCTTCTTTAAAGTGAATTTTGCTAATAATATCGGTGATTTTTGATGTAATATCAATGGACTCATTAGCTTGGCTTGTACCTAAAACCGAAATATTATCAACGATATGTTCTTGAATCACGGGAGCCGTTATCACAGAAACAGCTTTATCTTTCGCAATCGATGAAGCTGGAAAAGCGATACACAGTAATAAAATCAATAGTGGCGTAAGTTGCATATTTTGCTTGGCTATCAATAGGCGGCTACAAAGCGACATTGTAAACACATTACGGCGAAATCGACAAATTTATCAAGATTGGGCACAATAAATAGAGTCACATGATTTTAGGCCAGCGAATAGGAATAAAAAATGATTTCTCAGCAACAAATTACGGCGGTTGTATTAGCTGGTGGGCAAGCACGGCGGATGGGAGGACAAGATAAAGGTTTATTAATGTATCAAGATCAAACATTTATCCAGCATTTGGTCAATGATTTAAAGCCACAGGTCGGTCAGATTATTATCAATGCCAATCGTCACCAACAACAATATGCAGATTTAACCCGATGCCCTGTAATCGAGGATCATTTTGGGGACTTTGCAGGCCCTTTGGCGGGGATGTTAACAGGTTTGCAAACTATAAAAACACCTTATATTTTATTCATGCCTTGCGATGTGCCGCATATTCCTGATTTTTTAGTTACGCGTTTAGCTGAGAAATTAACCCAATCTCAGGCCATGATTAGCACGGTTTATGATGGGCAGCGCACCCAATATTTATTTGCTTTAATGCGATGTGAAGTGCAGGAGAGCTTACAAACCTATTTACAACAAAATCGACACCAAGTCAGAGCATGGTATCAACAACAGCATGTAGTTGAAGTGGATTTTTCTGATTGTCCGCAATTCTTCGTTAATATCAATACACCAGAAGATTTACAAAAATGCTTAACGCTCAACAACTTTGGCCACGCGGAGTAGGTTGCTATTTGGTACAAGTTCTACCTCACGCATAGACTGGGGTGCAATATAAAATCGAATCTTACGCTTTTGCTTGAAAAAACCAACCATGCCGCCTTTTTGTACAAATTTTCTAATATCACTCACCGTTAAAATAGGTTTTTCTCGCACAAATATAAAAATGTCCTCTAAATCACGTTTCTTTGAGCCGCTTACATAGAGAATGTGGCAGGATGCAGCTTGTTCAATTTGATCTAATTCTTTGAGTATCACAGGATATTTGCCAACGACCTCATTTTTTAATAACTTACTTAAACTCTCTCCAAATGGGTTTTTTCCCAATATACAAATATTAAATAAACCATCAATACTATTAAAAGCAGACTCTGGCCATGTAATAAACTTAGTAAAATTAAATAAAAACACCGCTTTAATATCTCTTTCTTTCGTACCTGCAGCCTTAAGCTCAGGCGAAAATTGAAAGATGCAAAAAAGCATTAAAGTCATCATAGTGGGCTTTATTAATATATTAAGCATAAGTGTTTTTTTCTTTTTGAATATAATAAATTATGGCTTACCCTATGTTATATATATTTTGTTTGAAATCTGGTTAATTCAATAAATTTTTTGTGAGAATGATAAAAGTGATTTATATGGTAAAAATAGGCTATATTTAAAATGATTTCTACTCTAAAAAAACAGTGGCTAACCAATATACTGAAGGAGTTTTATATGCAAAAGCTGCACAGATTATTGTATGTAGTCTGGCTCCTAACCTTACCCGTTATGGCCGAAGATGAATCATTGTCTGTAGAAGAGTTAAAAAATTTAGGCTTAAGCAGCCTGATGGATTTAACTATTGAAACCGCTTCAGGCACAGAAGAAACCCTCATCGATGCGCCTGCCACCATGGTCGTTGTGACAAAGCAAGATATTCAACAGCGTGGTTATAGCAATATTGTGGAAGCTTTACAAGATTTACCTGGTTTTGATGTCACGGTACAAAACGGCACAATGTATGTTTCAAGCTATCAGCGAGGGTATCGCACCCCATTTACCACCCGCACCCTGTTTATGATAAATGGTGTAGTTGACAATACTTTATGGGCACATTCTGCTGTTTTTAGCCGCCAATATCCGATGTCAAATGTAGAACGCATTGAGGTGTTATATGGGCCTGCAAGCGCAGTATATGGCCCGAATGCATTTCTTGGTGTGGTGAATATTATTACTGATGACGGCAGCGAGTTAGAAGTAGGAGAAATCACAGGCAATGTGACAGGTACAATAGGTAGCTTTAACTCTAAAAGTGTGGATGCAACTTTAAAAGGTAAAATAGCAGAAGATTTAAGTTTTTCTATTTCAGCTCAGCAGTTTACCAGCGATGAACCTAATTTCAGTAATCGTTATGGCTACTTGGATAATGCATTGTATGGTAGCGATCAAATTTGGGGCGCAATTCACAATATTCAGCATGAAGGCGAGTTTTTAGATCATTATTACGATCCGACTAAAGATTATGGTGTGTTAGCGGATTTAACGTATAACGGCTTAAAACTGGGTCTAATCCATTGGAAAGTCAAAGAAGCTTATGGCCCTTATTACGCAGCGGATCGTGCCCAAAATAATACTTTTTGGAATAAAGACAGCAATCAATATTATGCTGAATATAAGACTGATTTAACCGATAGCCTGAGTAGTCAAAGTTTAGTGTTATATCGTGAAAACCGACGTTATGGATATTGGGCAGAAGCTGAACCCGATGGCGATGCCTCTTTTATCAGTTTTACCAATTGGAATGCAGAAACCAGTAGCTGGCTGTTTAAGCAAGCATTTGAATATGAATTCACTGAGGATTTACTGCTATTGGTCGGCTTAAAATATGAGCGTAAGGAATTGACCAAAGGCTATGATATTCCTGGATATTGGTTACCAGCCATTAGTTCAAGCACAGAAGTGGGTAGTGGTATCGGTCACAGTACTGATCTCACTTATGATATTCCTCCGCCTCCCAATGCCATGCCTGATTTTAATATAACCAATACGCGTGACATTGGTGGTTATTTACAAGCTATTTGGGATTGGGACTATTGGCGATTTAATTTGGGTGTGCGCTATGACCGCAATTCAATGTACGGTAGCGTGGTGAATCCTCGTATTGCAGCAATTTATCATTATAGTGATGACTGGACATTTAAAGCCTTGTATGGCAAAGCATTTCAAGAACCTTCACCATTGCATCTATGGGGCGGTTGGTCAGGGCGGGCGGCGAATCCCGATTTGCAACCAGAGAAAGTGCAAAATTTAGAATTAATCGCGATGTATCATACAGATAGTTTGTGGCAAGAATTATCCTTATATCGTTCACACTATACAGACGTAATTAAAGAAGAAGCGGAAAATGCAGGTGAGCGAGATATTTGGGGATTAGAATACCGCGCTAAATTGTCTTTTGCCCATTTTGTCGATGAATTTGATGACATCACAGCGTATTTCAATTATAGCTATACCCATCCAGAAAGCAGTATGTTCTACGCGCATGACTTAGGTGTATGGTTAGATGGTGATGCAAACTTGGGAGATATTGCACCACATAAAATTAACTTAGGTATCAATGTGCCATTTGGTGATTGGAATGTGAATTTACGCGGCAATTATGTGAGTTCACGTGAGCTTTATTTACGTAATCCATTGCGAGGGCAAGGAGAAAAATTAGGCAGCTATTTTACACTCAATACTGCTATCAGTTATCAATATGAGCCATTGACGGTTACTTTCAAAGTATTAAATTTATTGGATAAAAACTATTTTCACCCCGGAGCCGAGTCCGCAAATGCTGGCAATGATTTCTCACAACGTTCCACAGGTTATATTAATTCAATCATTCCTCAAGCAGAGCGTTCGTATTGGTTGCAAATTAAATTAGGATTCTAGTGCAATTAAAGTAAAGATTACTTCATTGGGTTGATAAAACCGACTTTGAAAAGGTTTAATTATCCAACAAATTTTAGCAAACTAAAAACTTCCCTTAGGCTATTTTTTAGAAGCTCTAGGGGAAAACACCAATTAGATTCTGTTCATGAATTTAAAGTCAATCGCTTCTTCTTATGTTTAAAACATTGGCTTTGGTGAGTCTAAATCCATCACCCATTTCGTTCTTATATTATCCCTAGGATCATTTATTAATGTTATATGTATTTGTATAACTTATTATAATCAATATGTAAAAATTATTTATAAAACCAAACGATCAGATTATAAGTGCTATTATAAATTTATAAGGTGTACTAGTATTTCTCAATATCACCTGTTTTAAATCGTAATTGATGTTTCTGTTCATAATAGTTTGTCTGCTTAGTCTGGCTATTTAGTATTCATGCTATTAGCTAGCTTACTCTCTTAAAAGATATATTATTTAAGGAGACATATTTTGGAAACTAAAGTTGATTATTTGGTTATTGGTGCAGGGCCTAGTGGCTTACAAATTGGGTATTATTTGGAAAAGGCAAAGCGGGATTACTGCATTTTAGAGGCAGGTGAAACAGCGGGGACTTTCTTTACTAAATATCCTCGACATCGCACTCTGATTTCTATCAATAAGGTCTATACAGGCTATAAGAATGCAGAAGTCAACTTGCGGTTTGATTGGAACTCTCTATTGAGTGATGACTATTCACCACTTTTCAAACAATACGATCAGCAATATTTTCCAGCCGCTGACAATATAGTTAATTATTTCAACGATTTTGCTGAACAGTATCATTTAAACGTTAAATATGGTGTCAAAATTGTCAAAATCAGTAAGCCCGACGAATTCCAACTAGAAGACCAACAGGGCAATCTCTATATTGCAAAACGCCTGATTATCGCGACAGGTTTTACGAAACCATATTTACCCCCTATTCCAGGTATTGAATTAACTGAGAATTACGTTGATGTATCTGTTAATCCTGATGATTTTAAAAACCAACGGGTGTTAATTATTGGTAAGGGTAATTCTGGATTTGAAACGGCAAACAACTTAGTCGAAACCGCTGCTGTGATTCATATACTAAGTCCACATTCTCTAAACTTAGCATGGAAAACCCATTATGTGGGACATTTAAGAGCTGTTAACAACAATTTTCTTGATACGTATCACTTAAAATCTCAGAACTCGGTGATTGATGCAACGATTAAGAATATCAAACGAAAAGGCAATCAATTCGTTGTTTCTATTCGCTATAGCCATGCAAAAGGAGAAGAGACTGATTTAACTTATGATCGAGTAATTACCTGCACTGGATTTCGTTTTGATGACACTATATTTGATGATGCTTGCAAACCTGCGCTAGCCATTAATAACCGTATGCCAAAGCAAACCTATGAGTGGGAATCAACCAATATAAAAGATTTATATTTCGCTGGTACATTAATGCAAATGCGAGATTATAAACATACAACTTCGGGATTTATCCATGGTTTTCGCTATAATTGCCGTATTTTGCAACGTATTTTAGATAAGAAATATCATGGCGTTTCGCTTCCTTGCCAACAAATAACAGCTAACCCTGAGCAAGTATTGGACAGTTGTTTACAGCGAATTAATCAAAGTTCTGCTCTTTGGCAGCAGTTTGGTTTTATCGGTGATTTGATCGTTATTGATGAAGGTCAGGCTCGATATTACGAAGAATTGCCATTGGACTATATACACAATACAGAATTAGGACAAAATGAACATTATTATACGGTTACTTTGGAATTTGGTCAGTTTACAGAAGAAGACCCGTTCCATATAGAAAGAGATACAGACCCAAGTTGGGCATCTAAAAGTCCTTATTTACACCCTGTCATTCGACGTTTTTGTGGCTCAAAATTGGTGGCTGAACAACATTTATTAGAAGATATTAATGGTGAATGGAAAGCTGAGAAACATATTGCTGTACTGCGTGAATTTTTCCAATCTCAACTTCTTAAACATGAAATGTTAGTGGCAGTCTAAGAGTATGATTTAAGTTTAAGCCCGCTCTTAATAGCATCTATTCTATTGTGATGGCTAGGTTATGAATCATGATTAATATGTACAAAGCAGTTTAAATAATGGCTGAAACATTGGAACAAGCAACATCTTGTACTTTTATTGATTTGAGTTCTAACTTTCATACCGACCAATTTGCGAAAGACGTTCTCACTGGCTTAACAGCACAGAAAAAACACTTACCTGTCAAATATTTGTACGATCATATCGGATCATCTTTGTTTGAAAAGATCACGCAAGATGAACATTATTATTTAACAAGAGCCGAAGAGGCCATTTTAAATCAGTTTTCTCCACAAATTGTACAAACATTGACAGAAAACACCGCATTGGTAGAGCTTGGATGTGGTAGCGCGATGAAAACGCGTAAAATCATCGAGGCTTTGCTGGCAAAAAACGGCTCATCCTTATTTGTTCCCATTGATATTTCTGGTGATTTTCTCATTGAAAATGCAAAAAAGCTATATGCAGATTACCCTGATTTGAATATTTTAGGCATTGTCGCAGATTATCATATAGGGTTGGAAGAATTGGTAAAACAAGTGAGGCAACCTAAGTTGGTTTTATGGCTTGGCTCTGATATTGCCCATATAGATTATATACAAACAGCAGAATTGCTGAGAAATAATATTATTCCGCTACTTAATCAAGGCGATAAATTATTATTAGGCATTGATTTAAAGAAATCTGCTCACGCGCTACATATGGCATATGGTTGTGTGAAGCAGACATGCAGGATACATCAAATTTTTACTCGTAACCTATTGCATCGGATTAATCGTGAGCTGGTTGGCAATTTTAAAGTCAAATCATTTCAACGACATTGTTTTTACTGTGAAGAAAAGGGGTGTGTTGTTATCTATTTGGAATGTATGGAAACGCAGACGGTCACAATTAAGAAGTTAGGATTAAAGCTAAATTTTGTATTAGGAGATCGCATCCAGATACATAATACCTATAAATATAACAACCAAGATATACAACGTTTGGCTGTTGCTTCGGGTTTACAACTAGAGCAGCAGTGGTTTGATCCAAAAAAATTATTTAGTGTGAACTTATTTGTGAAAAAAGGAGTTCATGCATGAGTTTTGATAATAAAGGTTTAGATACACTATTTTCTGCAGTCTCTGGCATGATGATTTACCCTTCATTACGGTTGGCTGTAGAGCTGGATATTGCTGGGCTGTTAAAAGATACACCTCAAAGTATAGAACGCCTTGCCCAACAGACAGGTAGTCATACAGATTCTCTTTATCGCGTATTACGTATGCTGGCTGCAGTTAATATTTTTGATGAAATAGAGCCACGCGTATTTAAAAACAATGCAGCATCCAAGCTATTGCTCAAAGGTGTATCTAATTCTATGCATGATTATATGGCAATTGACTTACATCCCGAGCGATTACGTATTGCAATGGATGCTTTGTCTCAAGCTGTGCGAACTGGTCAACCTGCTTTTGAATGCGCACATGGCATAAACTATTGGCAATATTTAGAACAAAATACGGAGATTAGAAAGAGTTTTGATAAAGATATGGAAGTCATTGCGGGCACATTTTCTGACCAGATATTGAGTGAGTATGACTTTTCCAATTTTAAGCAAGTGGCTGATATTGGAGGTGGCCATGGCAGTTTGTTAATCTCGCTATTACAAACGCACCCTCATTTAAACGGTATTTTATTTGATTTACCTGAAGTGATTACACAAGTATCGCTTATAAATTCACCCGTTATGGCACGTTGCCAACTACAACAAGGTGATTTTTTCCTCTCTATACCTCAACATTGTGATGTTTATCTAATGCGACATATTTTACACAACTGGGCAGATG
This sequence comes from Candidatus Albibeggiatoa sp. nov. NOAA, assembly GCA_025800385.1. GTDB lineage: Bacteria > Pseudomonadota > Gammaproteobacteria > Beggiatoales > Beggiatoaceae > Albibeggiatoa. Next base: position 105,223 of record JAOXRS010000120.1, on the reverse strand, counting down.
AGGCTTGTATCCAAATTTTGCAGAATTGTCGTACAGCATCGCCAAATGCAAAAATATTAGTAATCGAACATGTAATATTGCCTGAGCAAACCAATTATTACACGTTGACTATGGATTTTTGGATGTTATTGCTATTTAGTGAAGCTAAGGAGCGTAGTGTAGAAGAGTATAAAACTTTATTTCAGCAAGCTGGTTATCAGTTAAATAGAATCATTGAAACTAACTCACCTGTGAGTATTTTAGAATTATTGCCTAATGACTTAGAGGGTTAAATAAAAAAGAAGAATTTTGGAAAGAAGGGTTGAGAAGGTTAGCAAGAAAGCACCATGACAGTACCTTCTTGCATGAAGTCAATTATTCTTTATTAGACAAGCTATAAATATAAGCTGACAATAATTTGACTTTTTCTTCGCCTAAGAACTCACCATGCGCAGGCATACGATTTTGACGACCATGCTTAATCGTTTGTTCGATTTCAGCAACAGTACCACCATATAACCAAATATCATCAGTTAAGTTTGGCGCACCTAACGCAGTCATACCTGTACCATCTGGCATGTGACACGCTTGACATACTTTGCCATACACAGCTTTACCTTGCTCAGCCGCTGCTGCATCATGCTCACGCCCACTTAAGCTTAATACGTATTGCGTTACCGCTTTTACATCCGCATCACCTTCTAAACGGTTAGCTTCAGCAGAAGGCATCAAACCATTACGACCATTTGCAATTGTTTCGATAAGTTGAGTAGGCTCGCCACCCCATAACCAATCATCATCACGTAAGTTTGGATAACCTTTAACACCACCCGCATCAGAACCATGACAAGCGATACAGTAAGTTGAGAACAAACGCTGACCAATTTGTGTCGCTGCTGGGTCTTTAGCTAATTCAGGTATATCCATTTGACCATAACGTGCATAAGTTGGAGCAAAACGTGCTTTTGCACTCGCCATTTCACGCTCATATTCTACAATTTGGCTTTCTTTTAAGAGCCCTGGGAAAGAGCCTAATGATGGATATAAGAATACATAGAATAAGCCAAACACTAATGTGATATAGAACATCTGCAACCACCACATTGGCAGTGGGTTATTATATTCTTCTAAGTCTTCATCCCAAACATGACCCATTGTTTCTACGTCTTGATCTGGAGCTGGGCGATCGCCACCAATCCAAACAATAAGTAAAAAACATGCAAAGATGCTAAGCAATGTGCCTATTGTGATAAACCAGTCCCAAAAAGAACTTGTGAAAACACCTTCAACAAAATACATACAGAAATCTCCTTAACGTTTTTCGATTGTGTCCTCTTCATCGTCATCGAGAACTAGGCGCGATGCTTCATCAAAATCTTTTTTATTTCGACTACTATAAGCCCAGATCACGATGCCCAAGAAGATGACCATAACGGCTACAGTCCAAGCGGATTGTAATATGACCAGTAAGTCCATTCTTATCGAACCGTTTTAACCGTTGTACCCATACCTTGCAAATAGGCAACAATCGCATCCATCTCAGTCACACCTTCTAAATCTTTAGGTGCATTATCAATTTCTTCTTGGCTGTAAGGATGACCAAAGTATTTTTTCAAGGTTTCCATACGTCCTTTAATATCTTCACCATCAACCATACCATCAGCTAACCAAGGATAAGCAGGCATCACTGATTCTGGTACAACACTACGTGGATCCATTAAATGTTGAATGTGCCATTCGTCACTATAACGACCGCCTACACGATGTAAGTCAGGGCCTGTCCGTTTTGAACCCCATAAGAATGGACGGTCATAAACGAATTCACTCGCAACAGAGTAGTGACCATAACGTTCTGTTTCTGCACGGAATGGACGTACCATTTGTGAATGACAAACATTACAGGATTCACGGATATAAATATCACGTCCTGCTAATTCAATTGCTGAATAAGGTTTTAAGCCTTCTGCGGGTTCAATCATGTCTTTCATATAGAATAAAGGCACGATTTGAATTAAACCACCGACACTGATGACAAGGATGATTAAGATAATCATTAAGCCGAGATTCTTCTCGACCTTCTCATGTCCTGTTGAAGCTGCCATGTAAAAAATCCTCCAAAAAGTAAGCTATTGAATATCCACACCAGCCCAGTGCAGATATTCAGTGTTCATTTTAGTGAGCTGGTGCTGGCTCAAGAACGCGATCATTTACGCCTTCTTCAGTTTCTTCAGCTGCAGTAATGGTTAACAAGATATTGATTGTCATAATCAACATACCTGTTAAGAATAATGCGCCACCCACAAAACGTGTTACATAGAAAGGATGCATCGCAGCAACAGATTCAACAAAGCTGTAAGTCAATGTACCGTCAGGGTTAACCGCACGCCACATTAAGCCTTGCATGATACCTGATACCCACATTGCAGAAATGTAAAGTACGATACCAATTGTTGCTAACCAGAAGTGTAATTCAACTAAACCTAAGCTATATAATTTACGACCAAATACGCGAGGAATTAAGTAGTACAAGCTACCCATAGAAATCATAGCAACCCAGCCTAACGCACCAGAGTGAACGTGACCAATAGTCCAGTCAGTATAGTGAGATAATGCGTTAACTGTCTTAATTGCCATCATTGGGCCTTCAAATGTAGACATGCCGTAGAAAGAAAGCGCAACAATTAAGAAACGTAAGATCGGGTCAGTACGTAATTTGTCCCAAGCACCTGATAATGTCATGATACCGTTAATCATACCGCCCCAAGAAGGTGCTAATAAAATTAATGACATCACCATACCTAAAGATTGTGTCCAATCAGGTAACGCTGTGTAATGTAAATGGTGAGGGCCTGCCCAAATGTAAGTGAAGATTAACGCCCAGAAGTGAACGATAGATAAACGGTAAGAGTAAACTGGACGACCTGCTTGTTTAGGTACGAAGTAATACATCATGCCCAAGAAGCCTGCAGTTAAGAAGAAACCAACCGCGTTATGACCATACCACCATTGAACCATTGCATCTTGTACACCCGCATAGGCTGAGTAAGATTTCCACATACCGACAGGTACTTCTAAGTTATTGAAGATATGTAACATTGCAATTGTAATAATGAACGCACCGTAGAACCAGTTAGCAACATAGATATGTTTCACTTTACGTTGCATAATCGTACCGAAGAACACAATCGCATAAACTACCCAAACTACAGTAATTGCGATGTCGATTGGCCATTCTAATTCAGCATATTCTTTAGAACTTGTGAAACCTAAAGGTAACGTGATTGCAGCAGCTAATAAGATCGCGAACCAACCCCAGAATGTAAAAGCAGCTAACTTGTCTGAGATTAATCGCGTGTGACAGGTACGTTGTACCACATAGTAAGAGGTTGCAAATAAAGCAGAACCACCGAAACCGAAGATAACGGCGTTAGTGTGTAAAGGGCGAATACGGCTAAAAGTGATATAAGGAATATCAAAGTTTAACCATGGCCACGCAAGTTCTGCAGCAGCGTAAACACCGACAAACATGCCGATTACACCCATGGCGATAGATAGCAGGGCAAACTGCCTAACTACCTTATAGTTATAAGTAGTTGCTTCTTCACTCATTGAAGTTGCCTCCTCAATACTTAAAGATAAAAAATAAGAAGATGAAAACTGTTAATGCTATTCCGCAAAACCCATTTGGTGGAAAAGTATTTTTATAATAATGACTTGCCTCAAAAGCCATTGACGCAGGCCATACATCACCTTATTCACCTGCATTTTAAACTGCAATTTATACCTTATACCTGTATAAGCGTCAAATTTTTTTGAATGATCTACTTTATGGTTTGTCTAGCACGAACAAAAGTATTTATTAACATAAGTTAATTTTATTTGCAACTTGATTTTTATAGCAAAATACGTGAGTATTTATAAATAAAGAGAAATGTTATGAAATATTAATATTTTGGATTTTTTATAACTTACTAAAAATATGGTTATAAAGCTAAGTAGGTGGCAGGCTTTAAAATTTATTTATACGGTATTAAAAATAAATGTGCTTAACTCATGAAAATAGGGATTCTCTTACGTCAAATACAATCTAGTAAATTAATCAGGTATTTTTTAAATATAGCTATTGGTGCACTATCTACTCAAGTCGCATGATATAAAGCCCTATTTGAACTTTTTATAACATTAACAATGTACAGCATTTCTTTAGTTTCACGCTTCTATTACTTGAATGAATCAAAATCTTGACTTGAGTTCACTCATTAAATCCATAGAATGACTTCTTTCCCATTTTTATAGAAATTCAATGACCTCTGATTGGCAACAATTACTGAAACAAAGTATACGAAATCCGCAGCAGTTGGCTCAGATATTAGAGTTACCACAAAGTGTTATCGATCAAATTGCACAACAACCCAAGTTTCCTGTTTATGTTCCGCCGCCTTACTTGAATAAAATAGCCAAAGGTGACCCGAGTGATCCCTTATTGCGCCAAGTATTAGCCTTGAAACAAGAACAGATTGAAGTGGCTCAATTTACTGATGATCCTGTTGGTGATAATGCCGCTCTTAAAACGCAGGGGGTTTTGCATAAATACCGAGGACGGGTTTTATTGTTGGCAACGGGTGCATGTGCGATCCATTGTCGTTATTGTTTTCGCCAGCATTTTGAATATAAAGGAAATACACTAGCAGACACCGAAGTCATACAATATTTAGCATCAGATACGAACATTCACGAAATAATATTAAGTGGTGGAGACCCTTTAGTTTTATCTGATGAGCGACTGGCTGCATTTATCCAGACAATTGAACAGATTAAACATATAAAGCGGTTGCGGATTCACAGTCGTTTACCCATTGTACTACCTGAGCGTATGACACAAACACTGCTGGATTGTTTAACTAAAGCAGATTTACAAGTTGTATTAGTTATTCATGCAAACCATCCAAATGAAATCGATGAACAAGTTGGCGAAGCACTGCAGAACTTAGTTAAAAATGGTATTTCTGTTTTGAACCAAACCGTATTGTTAAAACAAGTTAATGATGCGGCTGATACCTTAATTCAACTCAGTGAAACACTATTTAAATATCAAGTCCTGCCTTACTATTTAAGTGTCTTAGATAAAGTTCAAGGCGCAGCGCATTTTGACGTACCTGAGCAACAAGCTATTCAACTGGTTAATATGTTACGTGAACAATTACCAGGATATTTAGTGCCTAAGTTGGTTAGAGAAGTGGCAGGCAAGCCTTATAAGCAACCGATATATTAGAAAAGTTAATATTGCCACCGCACTTGAAGATAAGTAGCACGACGCACATCACTAGGAATCGCAATATTACCATTAATGCCAGTATCAAACTCTTTATGCTGGCGATCAAATGCATTGCGTACCCCTAAACTAAAATGCCAATCAGGGTGTGGCTGCCAACCTAAACGTAAATCGACTCGCGTGTAATCAGGGGTTTTTTGATTGGGCAAATCATCAACATAATAAAAGCTCATATCAAATTCCCAACGTGGTGAAATCGACCAAAATAAATTTAAACTCACTTGATGGTTGGGATCATTTTCTTCAACGGCTTCCCAGTTAAAAACTGTATTATCTTCAGGATCAATAACATGTAACTGGGTTTTGGTATATGTATAGCTGGCTTTAATATCCAAAGCATTGGTAATTTGCCAAACGCCCGCCAATTCTGCACCAAAAATTTCACCTCTCATACCATTTTCAAATTCAAAATATAAAGTAGGTATAGGATCAAAGCTAACATTGGACAAACCTGTAATACGCAATCGATCATAATCGTTAAAAAACAAGCTGGCATCGACAAACGAATGACTGGTTAACTGCCAGTGTAAGCCTAATTCATAAGCTACCAGCGTTTCAGACTTAAAATTAGGTGTACCCGAGGCATAACTTAGAGCAAAAGGTGGCTCAATCGACGCATATTTTGCAGTAAGCGTTTGGTCAGTACGTGATGGTGTACGCACAGCACGAGACACAGCTGCCCAAGCTGATTTTGTCTGGTCTAATTTCCATAATAAACGTGCTGTAGGCTGGATTTCGATGCCTGTATAATCATTATGTTCAAATTTAGAACCTAGGGTTAAACGCAACTTTTCAGGCTTTAACCAAAACTCATTCTGAATGAATGCACTAAAAAGATGGTCAGTTTGTTGTTGAGGGTTATATGTAACAAAATGATCTTCTTTTGGTAAATAATCTCGTGTATAGCGGTAGCCTAAGCCCCAAACAATTTCATAGTGTTCGCTCGGTATATAATGCTGTTGCCAATCTATATCAAAAATATCTCGTTTTTCCTTATAAAAAATATCTTGATACCGATTGTGTGTCACATAAGATTGCAAAGTGGTTGAATTTTTATCCGTGTTACGCTTCCAGCTTGTCAGGATATTGTAACTATGTACAGAAGTTGTATCATCATAAGGCTGAATAGTTGGGTAAAGTAATAAGACACGTTGATTTAAATCACCTTGGTATATATCACCTTGCACTGATACGTCATTTTTATCATTCACTTCCCAATCCATACGAAAGCCTGCATGACGCATTTTCCACTCATTTTTAACATCTTGGTTTTGTGCATCTAAAAAATTATCATGTTGGTATAGTTTTCCATAAGCACGAAAATACATATTATCTTTAATTTTGCCACCATGCCGATAGCCTAAAATTGCATTTTCTTCGCCTTTACCTATTGTCGCACTGACTAAACCACCCTCAGTTTTTTTCGCTGATTTGGTTAAAATATTAATAACCCCATTAACCGCATTTGCACCCCACAAAGAAGCCCCCGGCCCGCGAATAATTTCGATACGTTCAACATCTTCAATAAATAAATCTTGTAAAGACCACATTACTTCTGAGCGCAAAGGATTATAAACAGTGCGTCCATCAATCATGACAAGTAACTTGCTGGTATATAAATCATTGAAGCCACGGGCGGTAATCGCCCATTTATTAGCATCAATTCGAGCAACTTGAATACCGGGGGCTAAGCGCAGTGCTTCTGCAATATGGGTAATGCCTGCACGGCGAATATCTTCTTGTGTGATGACAAATAGAGCGGCAGCGGTATCCGCTATTTTTTGTTGTTTTTTGGCGGCTGAAAATGCGGAAATATCCAGAATATCAATATCAAATAATTCTTCAAAATCTAATTGAGTTAGATAGCTGACAACTTGTTGTGCTTCTGAAAGCTGGGTTGCAGATTTCTTATATTCATCGCTTACAGCATTCTCAGCATAAGTAGGTATTGCAATATAAAACTGTAGTAATATCAGAATGATGAGTTTAAGTAATCGATACAACATTGTTAATTCCTAAAACTTAATCGTTACTCTATCTTTCCAAGATTTAGACAATACCTAATCCGAGCTAAATAGAGATTCTATTGTATTTTACTTATAAATATATGTTAGGTAAAACAATAGTTTGATGATAGTTATTTTTATCATTCACATGATGAGGCATTATTTTTTAAAAGGAGAATGATTGTGCAACAGCTCTGAAGCCTCTTCTTTAATCGCAGGCGTTTCATGCTGTAAGAAGCGTTGTACTAATTGTTCAAAAGTGTCATCAGCGATCCAATGTGCTGACCATGTTAATGTTGGCAAAAAACCACGGTTTAACTTATGCAAACCCTGCGCACCTGCTTCAAAGGACTGTAGCTTATTCTGTATACAAAAATCTAAAGTTTGATAGTAACACAACTCAAAATGCAATTGTTTAAAGTGCTGGTTACAACCCCAGTGTCGCCCATATAAGGTTTGTTCATTGCATAAATTAAACGCACCCGCTACATAATCCCCATTCTGATGTGCCATCACTAACACAATATTATCAGGCATAGTCTGGCTAATGGCTTGGAAAAAATCTAAGCTGAGAGTTGGAAAACCTGATTTACGGTCAAAGGTTGAGGCATAGAAATCATGAAAAATCTGCCAATGCTGTTCTGTTGCAGTATGACCATTCAGTATCTCAATATCTAAGTTTGCATTTTGCGCTTCTCGGCGTTCTTTACGAATTTGCTTACGCTTTTTCGAGATAAATTGATCTAGGTAATCTTGAAAGTCACGATAATCTTGATTGTGCCAATGAAATTGATAGCCCGTCCGTAACATTAAGTTTTGTTGATTGGCTAAGAAATCAGTATCTTGTTGATTGGTAAATAAATAATGAAGTGAAGAGACCTTAAGCTGTTGTGCTAATTTTAAAGCAGCCTGCGAGAGTAAATCAGCAATTGTATGATAATCAACATGAGGCGCAATCAGTAATTGTTGACTGGTTACAGGTGTATAAGGAATAGCACTTACTAATTTTGGATAATAATCTTGACCAAGCACATGCTCGTAAGCAGATGCCCAAGCCCAATCAAACACAAATTCGCCATAAGAATTATTTTTAATATAAAGCGGTAACGCGCCAATTAACTGATTATTTTTATCATGAACAGCAACATGTATCGGTTGCCAACCGTAGGGGTGTAAGCATTGATGTTGTTCTAATGCAAGTAGGAATTCATGACGCAGAAAAGGGTTATCTGTTCCTTGTAAACTATTCCATTGTTGGGGATGTAAGTTGGCTAGACTGTCAACATAACTCACTTGCATTGTGTTCGGCCTATTTTTAATCTTGCTTACATAATTCGGCCAAGCACTGCTTTTTACAAGTTAAGTACAGATGTGTTTAATACCTTTCTTTTTCAAATAAGCCAAAATTGGCGCGATTAAAATAGTATGAGGATAGACTGCTGCAAGCGATGCAAAAGCCATCGCCCAAAACCCATCCACAATTGTAGATTGAAAATCATCATTACAAATAATGGGTTTCACATCTTTCAGAATATTTTCCCAATCAATCCAGTCGTCATCGCCACGACTAAATTCATAACCTGCTTTAAATAGTGCGATTTCCATAGCTGCATTTAAATTACCGTCACATTCTTCAAGCGAATCTAAACTTTCCAGTGCAATCGGCTGGTCATGTAATGCGGTGCGAAATTCTGCTATTTCTTGGGCTGTTAATGTGTAACTCATAAGCATCACCTTATTGAGGTTGGAAAAATGGCAATCTCTTAATTTCAAGACTGCCAATTTTCCAAAGCATATTAAGCTAATTTCACTCGTTTCTCACGACGGTAAAAGGCCAAGCCAAGACCACCTAACGCAATCAACAAAGGAATTAAGCCAATATTGATGAACTTCATTTGACTTTCCAAAGTTTCAATATCTTTACGAAGTTGGTGTTGTACATCGCGCAATTCTTTACGAATTTGAACTTTTTGCTGACGGAAACCTTCTATTTCTTGGCGTTGTTCCGTACTTAACAATAATGCGCTGCCGCCTTGCTTTTGGTTTTGCAATTCAAGCAATTTCTGCTCAGTTTGTTCTAAACGGGCTTGCAATTCTTGCTCTTTTTCACGGAAGCGTTGCTCAGCTTGTTTTTGAATTTCTTCCACTTTGGTAAATGGACGGGTGAAATTACCACGACTACGCACACTGATTAAGTCATTGTTACCCATTAAGCTTTCAATGGCATTTGTGACAAAATCACCATTCGAAGCCAAAGGAAGCGCAATCCGTTGACCTAAGAAGTTTTGCACTTGAACCCAGAATTGGTCTTGCAACATATCGGTATCTGCAACCACAATCACATTAATACTGCTTTGAGATTCAGTTAAATGTGGCACATCGGATTCAGGCGCGGCTGGAGCTTCTTCGCTTTCTTCTGCAGCAGGTTTACCATCAGGGAATGCCGTTTTAACATTACCTGTAATACGAGCGGCCAAAGTAAATTGTTGCTCTGGTTTAAACTCTTTTACCATTGCTTCAGGATCAGCAAACATACCTAATTTCGTGCTATCAATCGCCATTGCTTGCTCAGTAGAAACCATCAGAGGTGTCATTTCAGTTGTTGCACCTTCTTTATGCGTTAAACTACCTGCCGTGGCTACATTCACGTTGCCTAAATCACCTGTAACAATGTCGTTGGTACTAAACAATACTGGTGAATTTAAATCCATATATACAGGATACTCAATTACAACCGCACGAGAGCCTTTACGAATTTGTACTCGCTGCGCAAGATTCATATCGCCAACCACTTTGCCTTGTAATAACGCTACGCCCCATTGATCGAACAATTTAGCCAAGTCAGAGTTGCGTGGTGCATTCATGTTTGCAAATGGGTTTTGTGGATTTTGAGGCGGTGTATCTGTTTCTGAATATGGATCAACGAAAATCATCGCGCGACCACCTGCTAACACAAATTGGTCAATTGCATATAAAGTGCTATCAGATAACGCTTTCGGATGCACCACCATCAATACATCAATGTCACTTTCAATACTGGTTGCTGTGGTTTCAATGTTGCGAACTTCAAATAATTGGCGTAACTGATCCACAATCATAATCGGTTGTTCAGCATTTTGCATAAATGGGTTGGGGTTACCTTGAATTGGTAAGCTGCTCATAATGCCCATCACAGGTTGTTTAGGATTGGCTAATTTATATACCAATTTACTGACATCATATTCTAAGAATGATTCTCTATCAGGTTGAAAAAAAGTAATCGTTTCTTCGGTATCAACCGCGTTTGTACCCACTAAGCCAAAATAAAAACTGGTGTTGCTGTTATCGATTGGCACACCTTGCAAGCCGTAGCCCACTGCGCGATCTTCTTGCTCTGAGAAAGGTTCAGGGTCAATGATTTCCAAACGTAACTTGTTACCCGCATAACGTTGGTATTCTTCCAACAACTCTTTTACCCGATTCGCATAGCTGTTAATTCCCGGTAATTGCGTGGCCAACTTTTCAGACAAATAGAAACGTAAAGTGACGGGTTCATCAAGATTAGTCAGAATGCTTTTTGTACCCTCTGACAGTGTATATAAATTATTTTCAGTCAGGTCTAAACGCAACGACTTAAAAGTTGTATTACTCAGAATATTAACGGCAAGAAATAAGGCAAGTCCAATCAGTAGACCCGAGGTGGTCAGAAATTTCTTCATATACTAGACTCCATTCAATAAGTTTTATGAGGTTTTTTTGCATGTATAGTGGGCATTGAGGATACTTTTTCAAGAGCTGACTATGAAATTTTAATGCACTTAACTGGCTTACATTTGACTATAAATAGGATAACTTGAACGATAGGTAATATTAGAGCAGACAGAAAAAGCTGTGTTAAAGATGGGTTTAAAAAAATTAGAGGATAACATAGGTTAATAAAAGCCTTTAAATATTTGGCTTAATAGCAATATTCAGTATAGAAATAAACCGCGTTTAGGAAATATAGATGAGTGTGCAATTTAATGCCGAAGTGATTCAACCATTACAGCAACAACTTGATAATCACCCTGTTTACGCTGCCTTACAAACCATGGATGATCTGCGCTGTTTTATGAACCATCATATTTATTCAGTGTGGGACTTTATGTCCATGATTAAATATCTTCAGCAAAAAGTTGCACCCACCACCTATCCTTGGACACCACAAGGCGATGGCAATGTGAGGCGTTTTATTAATGAATTAGTCATGGAAGAGGAATCGGATCAAGCTAATCCTATAGTTGATGGGCAACATAGTAGTCATTTCGAATTGTACTGTAGAGCGATGCGAGAAGTTGGTGCAGATGCGGAAACAGCTTGGCAATTCGTTGACTTGGTTAAAACCCAAGGTATCGATACTGCGTTAAACGCTAATTTTGTTCCAGCCCCTTCACGCCAATTTACCCAAACCACATTTGCATTCATCGCTTCAGATAAACCACACTGTGTTGCAGCTGCTTTGGCTTTGGGTCGAGAAAAAATTATCCCCGTCATGTTCCGTGCTTTTTTAGATCGAATGCAAGTCACACCAGAGCAAGCCCCAATTTTCCATTTTTATTTAAATCGTCATATCCATTTAGATCAAGATTTCCACGCCCCGCTTTCAATCCGTTTATTACAAGAATTATGTGAGAACAATCCAGATAAAATGCAAGAAGCAGAACAAGCCGCCTGCCAAGCTATAGAAGCCAGAATTATGTTTTGGGATGGGGTGATGTCTGCTTTAAAATAGCTAGTGATGGCTCGATTTCCTGTACAATAACCGATTTCACCACGGAGAAGGCTATGCGTTTATTACTGCTTTTTATTTTGCTGTTTCCTAGTATCAGCTTTGCAATCGATCAAAATCCTATGGAATTCGAAACCCCTGAACAACAGGAACGGTTTTGGAAATTGGCGAACGAATTGCGCTGTGTCGTGTGTCAAAATCAGAGTGTCGCCGATTCGAATGCAGGCATTGCACAAGATGTGCGTGATGTGGTGCGCGATATGATTTTAAAAGGTAAAACTGATGATGAAATCTATGAATTTCTCGTTGAACGCTACAGCGATTACGTTTTATATAATCCACCGTTAAAGCCTAAGACTTATGTACTTTGGATAGGCCCAGCGATTTTATTCTTTATTGCGTTATTTGGTTTATTATTCGCGATTCGCCACCATGCGAAAGATACAGCGAAACCAGAAACATTAACTGAAGAAGAACAACAAAAAGTCCAACAAGCTTTAAACAATCAATAAAAAGGATATTGCATGTTTGTATTTTGGCTCACAATATTTTTACTCACAGTTGCCGCATTGGTATTTGTGATTCCACCTTTATTACGTCAGGAGAATTACACAGAAGAAAGCCGTCAGACTTCAACCAATGTGACCATTTATAAAGAACGTTTACAAGAATTAGAACAAGAAAAGCTATCAGATGAGGATTTTCAGCAACGCAAACAAGAATTAGAAAAAAGCCTTGCACAAGAATTGGATTCACAACAAATTACCTATCGTTCTCAAGGGCGATGGGCAAGTGTTATCGCTGTTGTCATTATCGTGCCTGCGATTGCTTTAGGTTTGTATGGTAACTATGGACGCTATGATTTATTGCAATCTGTCGAAGCAAAGCAAGCTCAAAACCATGGCCAAGGAGCATCTAACTTTGAAAAAATGGTTGATGGCTTAGCCAAGCGTTTAGAGTCTCAACCTAACGATCTAGAAGGCCATTACATGTTAGCGCGTTCATATGCCATGTTGCAGCGTTACCCTGAAGCAATTGAAGTGTATAACAAATTGGTCACCATCACTGAAGGTAAAGACCCCAATATTTTAGTTGACTATGCAGAAGTTGCTGCAACAGCAAATGGTAATCAGTTGGCGGGCTTACCTACAATGTTGTTAAAAAATGCTTTAGAAATAGACCCTAATCATGTCAGTGCATTATGGTTATTGGGTTTTTCAGCACAGGAGCAAAATCAATTGCAGCAGGCTCTTGAATATTGGGAACATTTATTACCTTTATTACCTGAAAAAGAAGAGAAAACGATTACTAATTTAACCACGCAAATCAATCAGGTTAGACAAGCATTGGGACTACCTGTTATTGAGGCCACAGAGACTATTGCAGAAGCACCAGAAGAATCTGTTCAAGAGACAGCAGAAGTTACAGCAACAGGCAATATTCAAGTCAGTGTTCGTTTAGATTCTAATTTGCAAGATAAAGTACAAGCGGGTGATACATTGTTCATCTATGCTCGTGCAACAAAAGGTTCACCCATGCCTTTAGCGATTGTACGTTTACCTGCCAGTGCGTTACCTGCTAAAGCGACTTTAGACGACAGTCAAGCGATGATGGCGGGCATGAAGCTTTCTAACTTTGAGGAAGTCACGGTAATGGCGCGGATTTCTAAATCGGGTGGTGCTGCGGAACAGTCTGGAGATTTAAAAGGGATTGTAACCCCTGTCACCTTAGGTCAAACGGTTGAAGTGGTTATCGATCAGGTTGTACCTTAATTTTGGAGATACTTGGTGCTGAAGGTGCTGCATCAAGTATATTCACACAGTGAGGCCTGCTAGCTTATTTATTAGAAACAGGCCTCTGCACTTATTATAAATTCTGCAAATTTTGAGAATAGAATATCTCTAACATTTCGTGTTGTACTTGTTTCTTGATTTTTTCCCGCTCTGACTTGGTGAAGTCCGTGGCCTTCTCGTCAAACAAATAGTTGTCTAAATCAAAATCACTCAACATCATTTTGGTGTGGAAGATATTTTCTTGGTACACATTCACATCAATCATTTGATACTTGCTTTTTGTATCTTTTGCGATGTAGTTCTGAATTGAATTGATCTTGTGATCGATATAGTGTTTCTTGCCTTTTTTATCACGGGTAAACCCACGCACCCGATAATCCATCGTGACAATATCAGAATCAAAACAGTGGATCAGATAGTTTAACGCTTTCAAGGGCGAAATACGTCCACAGGTCGACACATCAATATCAACCCGAAATGTGCTGATTCCATTATCAGGATGACTTTCTGGGTAAGTGTGCACCGTTAAATGGCTTTTATCTAAATGTGCCACAATCGCATCAGGCAAAGGCCCCGGCGCCATAGTATTCGATAATGCTTCTGATGAAATCGGCTCTTCTGAAATCAGCATCGTCACACTTGCACCTTGTGGCTCATAATCTTGGCGTGCAATATTTAAAATATTCGCTCCAATAATATCCGCCACATCCGTTAAAATCTGAGTCAACCGTTCAGCATCATAGGCTTCATCAATATATTCAATGTAACGTTGTGTGTGTTTGTCTGTCTTCGCGTAACAAATATCGTAAATATTGAAGCTAAGTGACTTGGTTAAATTATTAAAACCCTGTAATTGAATTTTGATGTCTTTGGGACTTTTGGGTTTTGGAGGGTTAACGGGCATGGCATTATCCTAACGAGAACACATAACACGGTGGTTTATACACCCATATGATGGATAGGTCTGTTTTCATTACCACGTTAACCGCAGTAATGAAGTTTTCAAGGTCATATCATATAGAAAGTTTATGACTTTATGCTTTCACTAATGGTGGGTGATAAATAAATTGTACAAGATTACCATCTGGATCATAGCAATAAAAACTATGTGCACCATCACGGTGAGTACGAGGTGGTTTTTTAATTGTTACCCCATTTTCAACCAAATAATCGTGCCACAAGTTAACTTGTTCAATTGACTCAATAATGAATCCAATGTGGTCTAAATGCTGATTTTTATCAGTTAAGTCTTCAGCAGCCTTATGAATAGCCACATTATCAGAACCAGAAGTTAAATAAACATTATCGGGATCAGGTCGCCATTCTATGGACATTCCGATAAGGTCTACATAAAAATGCTCACAGGCTTTAACATCAGAAACATTTAAAGCAACGTGGTGCATACCAAGAGTAGGTTTAGGTTTTGTCATGTGTGTTCCCTGACTGGAGGATACGTTATCAAGGATAAGAAGTGGTGGCTATGGGTGGAATCGAACCACCAACCTCAGCATTATGAGTGCTGCGCTCTAACCGATTGAGCTACATAGCCATTGCTCGAGAGGGTTTGTATTTTGCGTTTTTACAGCCTAAAAGTCAAGCCTTAAAGTGAAAAAAATATGCTTTTTTTTAAAATATGCTGATTTTTTTACATAGATTAATAGTTTGCTCCATAGACAATGTCATTTTGACGCAATTTCTTCTGGTATATTTTATATAGTCGTTCACAGGTGGCGTTGATTTCCATACACCCAGTGCAGCCCTAACAGTGTTTTTTGCTTGTTAGAACTGCTTTCTGTGGCTTCAAGTTAACGGCTAAGCTATTTTTTATTTACTCGCTTTAGGGGAACTGAGAAATGCGTCTTGCACCGAACAGTGTCCAACCTAAGCCAATATCATTTTCTCGTGGTTTAAGTTGTAGCTCCCAGACAATTTGCGCAGGCACTTCGTGGGTATATTCACGCGCCAATGTCCAGCTATCATTGCCTACTGCATTATGCCAAGTGCGATTTTGCTTATCATTTTCAGATAATAATGTGCCATATCCCACAAAAATATTACCTGTATTCTCTAAGTGCTGCACACTTCCCATAGCGAAGCTTGAGACAGATTTATCATCAGGAATGCGAGAATGCCAAATGGGTTTCAGGGTTTTCTGTTCTATATTTAGCTGATATTCAACCGCGTGGCTATGGGTTGCTTTTGGTGGCAGTGGTTCGTTGAATGGACGCGCCATATAATTTTGATTATCAAATAACAATAATGTGCCTTGAGGGGTTATATTAGAGCCATGTTGATGCCAAAACCATTCACTTTCTTGCATAGTAAATAATTTTGATTGTAAGTTCTCATTCCAACCTGAAGGCTCACCAATAATCCAACGGATTTCCTTGCTGTCTTTATCAATCATGAACAACGCACTTTGATAACGCGAGTTTAATAAGATCGAGTTTTCATCAACTGCTTGCACGGCATTGCAATGCGACCAGTCTATCGTATCTTTATGCCCTCGCTTGTTCCAATAGCCTTTAAATGTTCGATAGCCCAAGCGATATACATCAACATAATCCGCCATTTTCCATTCCCAGACAATGTCACCTTGAGGCGTGAATTCAATAATTTCATCTGCCATCACCCATTGCATTTTACGTGGCGCATTTTCATCGAGTTCACTGGTATAGTAATTTGGCACTTGCAAGCGTTCAGACCCTAACACTAAGAAATTACCATTGGGCAAGACATCAATATCATGGTGTAGAGTTAACGTATCAACAGGCGTGGCATCGGCAGCTTCGCCATATACACGTTGTTTGGCATACCATTGATTGATCGTATTACCCAGCAAGTCGATTTCAACTACGCGATAATCTTGAGTGAGGAAAATGATATGTCCGTTGTCTAACAATTCAAAATCACTAATTCTGGAATCGGTTTGATAGTACCAAATCACGTTACCCGCTTCGTCAATAGCAGCCAACATCCCAAATTTTTGTCGAAACTTTAGTTTTTGCTCTTGAGGACTTTTGCTATCAATAGGCACTCTGCGACGCGGATTAAATAGTGTCACACCCGCTTCCATAGGCAGATTAGCAAAGCGTTTGATTTCAATAATAGGAAAAGCTTCGGCTGCAGTTGGTAATGGCGGTGCTGTATATGACAATGTTTTCGATAATGTTGTCTCTGTATCTGAAATAGTCACTTTAACTTGATGTTGCTGGCCTGCACTAAAGCCAATTAGTGGTAATTCTTGCTTCAGCAATGAAGGTGTATGATATTTAAAAGTTTTCTGCTTATGACCTTGCAGAATACTAATGTGGGTTTGTGCTGGTTTATTGGTTTGGATTTGCAATAATGCTGCTAGGGGAACAGCAGGATTGGGATTCGGAATAATCTGTGGCGGTGTTATAAATTGAAGTTGATCGGCTATCGTAATGCTAGGCAAATAACTAGTCATACCAACAATATAGATTAATAAATATGTAAAATGTTTACTATTCATAGAAAGTGCTACCCAGTGTTATTTTTAGTCATTAGTTTAGCTGAATTTCAAGAATAGTTTAGTAGAATTATTGCAAAAATTAAAAAGCAAATAAGGGAAAGTAAATGTTATCTGAAGAAGAACAAGTTAAAGAACTATATGCACAGGCTACTGCTGAATTAGATCCAAACCTACCTTTATTAGAGGCTTTAGAGCAACGAGGAGAAATTTTTGCTGAGCTAGCAAGATGTCATCGCAGTGACGAAACCTGCTGTTTTTTACGTAAACAATTACTCAAGCCAGAAAATCAATTTATCAGTTTTGAAGCCCTAGAGTATGTAGCAAATAATTGTTACGACGACGAGCTAAATACATTTTTGAAAGCATGTTCATTATTTGATGGTTTCCTAGCCAGTTTATATGCAAAACAACATTCCCGATTTGGTGAGTATATTTTTAGTCATATTGATGAGGCAACAGGTTGTGGCTATATTTTGCCACAAGAAGCTTACGTATGTTGCCTAGAAGAACTTTTAGACTCTGTAGATGAATTTGGAATAGAAACTGAAGACGAGCTGAGTACAGCTTTAGAACCCATATCTGAATATCTAGGGTGGAATATTTTTCAGGGAAGCCAGAGTGCTGAGCATTTATGGCGTAACGATAATGTTCGGCAAATTTTAATCAATCGAGCAAAATATACAACTGCCTTCTTACATCCAAATTATCCACACTATTTACGCAGTGAAGCCTTAGAATATTTAGTTCAGTATTGGCCTGATGATGAAACCCACCAGCTTTTAAAAGAGTGTTTAGAGCAAGATCAAGAAGTATATAGTAAAGTTTTCAATCTATTAGCTCAAAACTGGCCTGATAATGAGACATATCAAATTTTATATCAACATGCGGAACATACTGAATGGTTTATTCGATCTAGTGCTTTAGAGTGTTTAGCAGATAATTGGCAAATACTTGAAGTATATGAATTATTATATGCTGGGACTTCTGATGACAACTTGCATATCCGCCATACTGCATTTGAAATGTTATTAAAACACTGGCCTAGTGACGAGAATAAACAACTTATTAAAAAGCAAGCACAGACTGATATGGCGGCTGCTAGCATCTGGGCTACAGCACATTCTGAGTTTGGCAAAAAACTATTTTGGGAGTTATTTTATGGGGAGGATAAAATTATTCCCCAGAAGCCAATTCCACTAAAATACATTGAAAACAAAGCGTATCTAGCTATAGATTCTAATTACAAAAACTTAGATGATGCCTTAGCATCTTTGTCAGAGCATATGGGCTGGGATATTACAAAAGGTAGCCAAGCTTAGCTAATAAAAAAGCATGTCGCTCAAACTTTGTGTGCTTTCATACAAGCAGCCAGAGCACTATCCATCGTTTGGGCATGAGATTCAAACCAGCTTGGTAATTGATTTTGCACATAAGCACGACCCATCATGATATTGCCTTTTGCCACCCGACTATTAAAACGCTGCAACTTACCCAATACCCGTTTGTGTTCGCCAATATGTTCACGAATCGCAGAAAAGCCACACGTTTTCATCCATGCTTCTTCGGTATCAAAATGTGCTTGTGTATGTTCCAGTAATTGTGCAAATAACGGGATAAAATCCGATTTAGACGCAGTATCGAGTTGATTTAGCAAAACAACAAATTCACGATGCGTATCATCCATTTCTTCCATACCCAACACATAAGCAGCTTCAAAATTTTCAAGTAGCATTGCCTGTTTCCTGTCGTCGATAAGCAATCATTTTTTCCACTTTACGCGCGATATAAGCACTGTATTCATCACTATTGGTATAATCATATTCCATTGCTAAAGTTGCTAATTGATCTAATGCCCCACGTAAACGATTTATTTCATTGAAATCTCGATTGCAAGTTAGACAACGAGTCCCATCATCACGACAAGCTGTTTTACCTTGGCAGGGTGTAAATTGACTCATTTAACCTTCCATAATCGCTTCATAAGCACGGCGTAATAATTCTAATTCGGTGCGGGGATAAGTACGGGCATCAGTAATCGCAATAAATTGCCCATCATGCTTTGCGACTTCATCACGCGGCGGATCAACATACATCGTGCGTAGTAGAAATATGGTTAAATTCTGGTCGGGCGCGTCGACTTCGGCTTGAAACTCGCTATCTAATTCTAAACTGCCCTTGTCTAAACCTAATCGCTGTTCTGCATCAGCAATAATCGCAGCAGGATGAATCGCGACATTATCTTGGCTGTCCTCTTCTAATGGTAATAAAGACGATAAAGTCGGCAAACCATCGAACAAACAGACGCTTTTGTTAATACTTAAAAATAAAGTCTTAGCACTGGTTTTTTGTTTATGGTAAATAATGACGCGGGCGTTGTTGGATTCCATTGTTTAGCCTTTTAAATAGATATTATGTGATGATGCAGAAATTAAGTCGTATTGATAAATAAACCGATAATCTTGGTTACTGTGACATTTGCCAATATTTTAGAACCGACAACCCAGTGCCCTTGCGTACCCACTTTAATCCGTTGACAGTGTGTTGGTCTGGACTCAGGTAATATGATCCACATTGTTGCCTTGCCTTTGTCCGCCGCTCTAATGCGTTTATCAAGAATAATATTTCCATCTGTATCTAATAATTCTGGATAAATCATGTAAACGTGATTATTTTTACCTCGATCACTGGCATAGGCAAAATCACAGCGCATCGCTTGACTAGGTATGATCTGTCCTAAAGCAGGATCAATAGCAAGCTCATATTCCACTTCAAAATCAGCAGGTTTCCCCATTGTTTCACTATAGGGTTTATGTATGTGTTGCTCCTGCGCTTTCACCCGTTGCATCAATGCTTCAATTTGCTCTGGAGTCATGAGATATACCTAATGTCAAATAAAAACAATAAGTATTCACGACAAACCAAGGACGGGTCAAATCATAGTGCAGGCAATAATTTTAGCTCGGTTTTCAGCTTATCGATATGTCCCCAAGCAGTTACGCCTTCGACAAACCATTTTGGCTTATTGGGATGAATTTGAATCACGTCAACTTCAGCATACACTTTGCCATCGGGATATAACATGATGCTGCCATGACCACCATTTTGACCGTCCCACATGCCTTTTAAGCTTTCGCTGCCATCAAAAGGGTCTTTGACAATTTCAAATGCGGCAACTGCAAAATCACCGATACGTTTCTGACCGTCGGCAAAGCCTTCTTTTTCTAGTGTTGCACGCATGGCATCGCACACTGCTTGACCTGATGTTTGTGCTGCTGCCACACGTTGTTGAATATCAGACTCAGACACGATTACGCCGCTACAGGTAAAGCTTCATGAGTATGACATTTCTTAGGGCAGACTCGGAAACATGCCCCACAGCCAATACAGTCCATGGCATCCTCAAGTGTCATGACCATCATGTTGTCATCATCGTCGTCATCATCATAATCGTCATCGTCAAGGTCTTCATCGCCCAAAACCTCAGAGCGTTCAACCAAAGTGAATACATCGCGTGGACAGACTTTATAGCAGCGTCCACAGCCGATACAGGTTACAGCATTTAAGTCGGTAACGAAGGTCGGTTCCCATTCCTTACCACCGCGTGTTATGCCCGTAATATTGCCCATTGCCAAAACTCCTATTGTTGTGCTGCTTGATAAGCTTCGTTGGCTTCTTTCCAAGCTTGGCAAGCATCGTAAGTAGATTGTGATAATTCTGGCAATTCAGCGAAGGCAGCAGGTAAACGGTCTTCAACTAAATCGTGTAATTGTGAAGCCCATTCTGATGCGATACGTTTTTTCTTTGCCACGTCCTTTTTCATGGCTTTTAATTCTTCTTCTGTCATGATGCTCTCCTAAATTTTTAAAAATTTAAAACCTTTTCTAACTCTCGTATTCTCGTTACCATGCTTTGCGTGGTAATGCAGTTGTGACGCTCTGCGTCATGCAAGCTATTATCTACGACGCGGAGCGTCTAAGCTGCATTCCAACGGAGACTGGTGGAACGAGGTGGGCTTGAGTGATTAATTTATAACTTCGCTACTTCTTTGTACATTTCAGTTAAATCGCTGGCTTTTGCTACAATTTTGTCTGCTTCTTCGATTAGTGCGGCTAAGCTCTTAAACCCAAATCGATGCACATCACGCAACACTTTATCAACCACAACCAATTTGCCGACCATAATCAAAGCGCGTCCAAAGCCTTCATGGGTTAAATTCACCAAAGGCACAGCCATCAAACCTGTTTTCGCTTCAATTTGCGTAGACAATGCGTTGTAATACGACTTCACGCGTGCAATTACTTCTTCATCTGGATCACCAATCACAGGAATATCGCGGCGACGTTCTTTGGTCATAATCACAGGGTCTAACACTTGCGCATCGTTAAAATCGGCATACACGTCATACGCATCCAACGCCCGAAGCTGCTTAACCATTTCCAATGCAAACGGGGTTTGTAATAATTCATCATTTGCATCAATTACTAATTCTGCGGTATCCATCTCAATTCCTTTGTCAAATTAGGCGGCTAACTTATCGATAATCCCATGCTGTCTGAGCTTCTCTAATGGGATATTGGTCAACGAGCCATACGGATTTAACGCCACACCTTGACTGTCAACAATCGCTGCTTCAATCGGGCAAATACTGGCACACTGCACATCAGCATAATCACCGTCACATTCGGTACATTTTTTCGCATCAATTAAAAAGTGTGGCTTTGCTTCATAAATCGCATTACTGGGGCATAAAGGTTCGCACGCCCAGCAATTCACACAAGATTCAACAATTTGTAATGCCATAACGTTCTCCTTTAAGCGGTTGCTCTCAAACCTGCTTCTGTTTTTTCTTCCAGCGCACCACTTTCAGCCATTTCTTTATGCACTGCTAACAAGGCTTCTTCGATAGGCTCCATCGCATGTTCACTATTTGGAATAATGCCCGCCTCTTCTAACTGCTCCCAAGGCTCGTAGCCAATTTTCGCGCTGAGTACCACTTCACAACCATCTAAGCTGCGAATCAATTTCTGCAATACAGTTTCGCCATCGCCACACGTATTGTTACCGCTGCAATATTGATCGGTTTTCGCATGACCGATGAGTTTCACATTATCTGAAGCCACTTCATAAATGAGGAATTCTTTGGCATGACCGAAATGCTGGTTAATGATGCCACCGCCTTGAGTCGCAACCGCCATCAACACAGAACGTAACTGTGGTTTAGGCTTAGCTGTTTTGCGCAATGAATCCAAGGACACGAATTGCACGCCTTGGGCTTTTTCCTCTTCCTTACGCGCTAACTCCGCGGCAATGTTGTCATGTACCACTTTGCGTTTTTCCATCGCGGAAGAATAATCAATTTCCATCGCTTCAATCTTATCTAGCGTAAACTCAGAACCTCTGTCCTCACCTAATAAGCCCACCGCATCTGCGCGACACTGGCGGCAATGACGCATCATATTCATGTCGCCTTCACACGCATCTTGCAACTCTTTTAATTCAGCTTGCGTGGGGCCTAGTTGTTCCATAATGCCGTAATATGTGCCATGTTCTGCTTCAGCAATCAAAGGCATAATATTGTGTAAAAACGCACCTTTTGATTTCACAACTTTAGACACTTCAGCTAAATGCTTGTCGTTCACACCCGGAATCATCACCGAATTGACTTTAACTAAAATGCCTTTTTCGGTGAGCATTTCTAAGCCTTTTTGCTGTTGCTCAATCAAAATCTTTGCGCCTTTCACACCTTTAATACGACGGTTTTTCCAGAAAATCCAAGGGTAAATTTTTGCGCCGATTTCAGGGTCAAGACAGTTAATCGTAATCGTGACGTGATCGATATTGTGTTTGCTCAATTCTTCAACGTGTTCAGGTAAAGCTAAACCATTTGTAGAAACACACAATTTAATGTCAGGTGCAGTTTCTGATAAAGCTTGGAAAGTTTGGAAAGTACGCTCTGGATTGGCTAATGGATCACCCGGCCCTGCGATGCCTAATACGGTCATTTGTGGAATTTCTGAAGCGACAACCAAGGTTTTCTTAATCGCTTGTTCTGGGGTTAATAACTCAGACACCACACCGGGGCGTGACTCATTGGCACAGTCATATTTACGGTTACAATAGTTACACTGAATATTACAAGCGGGCGCAACTGCAACGTGCATCCGTGCAAAATGATGATGGGCTTGTTCTGAATAACACGGGTGATTGTGGACTTTTTCACGAATATGTTCGGGTAAATGGGATAATTGGTCAGCTGTGCTGCCACAAGATGATTCACTACAACCGCTTGCCGTCATTTCTGTCATAACCTGACCCTCATATCAAAATTGAATAATCTCTAGGATCAGTAGCGCAAAGAATATGCCTTATTTTATATATTTGATTTTATTGGGTTTTAATTTGTATAGAGAAATTTTTGTAGCAAAAGTCACATTGAAATGGAGAGGGTTTGTGTTGAAAAATACAAGAAAATGATAGGTCGATAATGTTGTTTTAAGAATTTGGAAAGTAGCAACCGTCTTAAAATCAGACTGAGAGCAAAATGGCTGAGCCTGATTTTAATATAAATTTTATTAGCGAATCACAGGAGCTTGGATATTAGATATATTTTTCAATCGATTAAATAAATCCCGCCAGTTTACTTTTTGATTATAGCCAATCACGTCAATTCTCGGTAAACCACCGCCTTTTACAATATAATAACCTTTGCCTGTTTCTTCCGCACCACGCATTTCACAAACACTGTCCTGTAACTTACAACCCCAGCCAATAGTTTGATAAGAAAAGTTTTCAAAGAAGCTCAAAGCCCCTTGTGACAACATGCCTACAGCACTACCATTACCTAAGTTCGATAAGTTTTGCACCGCTTTTTGACTGATGCGCCGTGGCAATTTATTGTCTTTTGGCGTGCCCACATATACGTCAAACGCCACAGGCTGCCATTTCAACATTCGTAGTGATTTAATATGACCTGACAATTCGCCCTGCATTTCACCAAATTCTGTGATGTTGGTTAAGGTTTTCAAGTTCAGCTTTTTAATATCAATATCTGCAGTTAACACAGGCAAGCGGCTAATGGGCTGTTCCATATGCAGTTTATGAATCACAATATCTCCATCAAAAGCTTTAATTAAAATCGCACCACCAATATCAATATGTCGGTTGGACAAGTTATACGTAATTTTTGGAATCACACCCGCAATTTGCCCATTAAGAGCAGGCGCACCAAATGCTGTGGTTAATGTACCTAAACTGATTGGTTTCAACGAGCCACCCAACTCCACAAACATATCTTTTTGACCCACATTTCTCACTTTTAGTGTATCAATGAATAATGCACCATCTAAGATAGGTTGGCGAAATGGGGCTTTTAACTTCACACTTTGCCCAGAAACATCCATATAGAGTTGACTTTTGCCCAGTGTTAACTTAGAAAAATAACCTTTTTTCCAGCGCAATACTGTGGAATAGTCTTTTTTACGATTATGCCACTGGATAAAACCGTCAATCCCTTGCCATCCAAATAATTTTTCTTTGTCTTCAATATTGATACCTGACAATTCTGATTTAAATAAAATATCTCGCTTGCCCCAATCTAAGTGCGCATCTACTGTACCCGTTGTGGTTAAGTCGCGCTGTAATGTTGCTGAAGCCCAAGATTCTAAATAAGTTTTATATAAAGCAGGTAGTGGGGTTGTTGGCATATCAAATTTAAATTGGTTAATTTTAAAAGTTTTGCCTAAATTAAATTGACCGCTGGCATCAAACTTAACAACATTTTTATGCTGATATTTTAATTTTTTCAATTTATATTGTGTGCCTGTATAACTCATTTGCATATCAACAGTGATTGGTTTTGCTTTTTCAATCGGTGCATAAATCGGGTCGAAAAACACTTCACCTTGCTGAATATAAGCGTTTAGATCAATATTTGTAGTTTTACCTTGAAAATTTAGATTTGAATCAAATTTCGCTGAGATATTTTCACCCACTTGAGTACTGTCAGGATTATAAAAACTGAGTTGTTTGACTTGCCCAGAAGTTTGAATCGATTGAGGCATAGGTTTACCGCTGGTTTTAATTGTAAAATCACCTTTTCCATCTAGTTCATAGGGCAATGGCACATCTATATAACGTTTTTTATAGTTAATGAGTTTGGCAATTGATACTTTTTGGGTTTTTATCGTGGTTTTCCAGTCAGTTAGTTTGGTTTGAAAATCCATATTGACTGAGCCATTAGCAATTTTAAGCTGCTTAAGCAAGGCTTTAAAAATTTGTGTATCAGGATAATAACTAAAATCCAGTTTACCTTTGGGTTTGCCTAGATATTTATCTTGAATATTTAACTGACTATTAGTGCAACTCACTGCTTTAATAGTTGATTTAACTTGGGGACAATTGACTTGAATATTGTAAAGTGGCTTTTTTAAACTATCTACATCAAATTGCTTAACATTGGCTTTTAGTGTGGGTTTTGATGTTTGTAGTTTGGCTAAGGTAATGTCTAATTTACTTGCCTTCCATCCTTCAGCGGACATACTACCAATATTTAATTTAATCGCTTCAACTGCATTACTCGATTGTGCCAAAAAAGCCAATATAATCAAGATAAACCATTGCATCATAATAACCTCGGGTCAAGGGTTAAAAAGATAATATTCATAGTTTGTTTCAATCTTGTTTTAACCAATTTTCAACTTCACATATATTATTTAGTTATTAATATAGCATTTAGGCTTCACATGTCACACTTTATACTAGCATTAACGCTAAACGCGGTAGCTCACTTTTTGTATTAAAGGTGTGTAATTTATGAAAGATGATAAGAATCTAATATTGGGCTGATATTGTAGAATAGTACTGGCTCACTAAAATGCGAGTCGAGTTTTTCAATAGAAGAGGAGTTAAATATGTGCTTGAAAGGCGTGGCAGAATGTCGATCACGATAACCGACACTCTGAACAAAAAAGGTAACTTACAGAATATATTGACTTAAATCTTCATCATTCACCAAGTCGCTCAAATGCTCATTGACATAGGCTTCATCAACAACGACAGATTGGCCGCTAAGAGCTGGTGCATCAAAAGAAATTTTTTCTAATAAATATTCCATCACAGTGTGTAAACGACGTGCACCAATATTTTCAGTACGTTCATTCACTTGCCACGCCATTTCTGCCAACCGATCAATTGCTGATTGCTCAAAAGATAAGTTAACACCTTCCGTATTTAACAACGCAGTGTATTGTTCCGTTAAGGACGCATCTGGCTCAGTTAAAATCCGTACAAAATCAGCACTGGTTAAGGCATCTAATTCCACACGAATCGGTAAACGACCTTGTAATTCTGGAATTAAATCAGATGGTTTGGCTAAATGGAATGCGCCTGATGCAATGAATAAGATATGATCTGTTTTTACCATACCGTATTTTGTTGTAACGGTGCTGCCTTCAACTAATGGTAATAAGTCGCGTTGAACCCCTTCGCGTGAGACATCACCACCAGAAGATTCTTGACGACGGGTCACTTTATCAATTTCATCAATGAAAACAATACCGTTTTGTTCTACCCGTTCCACCGCATTGGCTTTTAAATCATCTTCGTTAATCATGTTAGCGGCTTCTTCTTCCTCTAACAATTTCAATGCTTCTTTGATTTTTAGCTTACGGTTTTTCGTACGACCACCTGACATATTTTGAAACATGCTTTGCAATTGGTTGGTCATTTCTTCCATACCGGGAGGTGCCATGATTTCAACGCCGATACGGGCTTCACTGATTTCGATTTCGATTTCTTTTTCGTCTAACTTGCCTTCGCGTAACATTTTACGAAAACGCTGACGCGTGCCTGATTCTTCACGCTCTTCTTCATCATCTTCCGCATCGCGAGCAGGTGGCAATAAAATATCTAAAACCCGTTCTTCTGCTGCATCTTTAGCTTTGTCTTCGACTTCTAACACTGCTTCTTCGCGGGTGAGCTTAATCGCCATGTCAACCAAATCACGGATGATTGATTCTACATCACGTCCCACATAACCAACTTCAGTAAATTTTGTTGCTTCTACTTTAATGAATGGTGCACGCGCTAATTTAGCTAAACGGCGGGCAATTTCCGTTTTACCAACACCTGTAGGGCCAATCATTAATATGTTTTTAGGGGTGATTTCATTGCGTAATGTCGCGTCTACTTGCATCCGTCTCCAACGATTCCGCAAGGCTATTGCCACTGCCCGTTTCGCTGCATTCTGGCCAACAATGTGTTTATCTAATTCGCTGACAATCGCTTTTGGGGTTAATTCTTCACTCATAATATGATTTCTCAAGACGGGCTATCAATATCTAGGCTTTCAATCGTTAAATTTCGATTGGTATAAATACAAATATCAGCAGCAATATTTAAAGATTTTTCAACAATTTGTTGTGCATTCAAATCACTACTGTCTAATAAAGCGCGGGCAGCAGCTTGTGCAAAAGGCCCACCTGAACCAATCGCAATTAAACTGTCTTCAGGTTCAATAACGTCGCCATTACCAGAGATGATTAAGGATGCGGAGTGATCTGCTACGGCAAGAAGTGCCTCTAAACGACGTAACATCCGATCCGTACGCCAATCTTTTGCTAATTCGACCGCGGCACGGGTTAAGTGGCCTTGATGCTTTTCTAATTTGCCTTCAAAGCGTTCAAATAAAGTAAAGGCATCGGCTGTACCACCTGCAAAGCCTGCAATTACTTGATCTCTATATAATCTGCGTACTTTACGTGCATTGCCTTTCATAATGGTATTACCAAGTGTGACTTGTCCATCGCCTCCAATCACCACTTGTCCAGCTTTGCGGACTGATACAATCGTTGTCCCGTGAAATTGTTCCACTGTTTTCCTTTTTATATGTCGAATAAAATGGTTATTTTACATGATTAAGGCCTAAATATATAAAGGATTTATAGGGAATTTCAAGTAGAACACCATGAATTGTTAGATTTATTTTGAGAATGACTCAGATCAATGTATATCCCAAATTAAAAATAGATATTCAAAACTTGAGTCTCTACCTATGTTTTCAGAAGTAAATCCGATATAAAAAATATCTTTTGTCAAAAACGCTTTATATTTATACTGTATTTTGTCCAGTTAAACTAACTGAAAGCCGTTTTATGAATCAACGTAAAAAATCTGGTGACAAAGTGGTGTCGTTTGCCCGTTATCAGAAAAAAAATCAAACTACGCATCAGCCACAACAACCATTGCATCATAATAAGCTGTTAAGCTTTTTGTTTTTACTAGGCTTAATCTCTCTGCCTATTGTTCTCTATTTGTTATTTCAGACTTAAATATCTATTACATTTCTGCTCTGCAATTTGAAAAATTCCAAAGTAGCAATAAAAAAGGTATGCCAAACCAATGTTCAACATACCTTTATTATTTGACTGTTTACTTAATAATACTTAAGTTCAATCAAACATATTAATTAGCCTCTAGCAACAAAGACCGCACAGGGCGCATGACCAATCACACGGTCTGAAACACTGCCCATTAAGACTTTTTCAAAACCAGAACTACCATGGCTACCCATGATAATGAGGTCAATTGCTTTGTCTTTCGCTGCATCAACAATCGTTGTCGCAGGCGAACCCATGAGTACTTCACCAGATGCTTTAACGCCTTTTTGTTTCATGAGATCAACAACACGATCCACAATTGATTTGGCTTCTTTGCGATGTCTATCGCTGTAATCACCTTCAATCGCAGACACAACAGTCACATTCGCATTTAAGTATTGTGCTAAGTTAGTTGCAGTTTCCGCTGCAATATCGCCATGACGTGACCCATCAACAGCAACCATAACATTCTGCCCTGTTAAATTCGCTGCTCGAGGTGTCACCAAGACGTTACAGTCAGTATAACCAATGACACGCGCCGTTGTACTGCCCATCATCAAGCGCATTAAACCACTTTTCCCACGACGACCCATGATAATAAGATCGATACGTTTTTCTGCAGCAGTGCTGACAATTTCCTCATAAATTTCAGAGCCTTGTCGTAATACTGTTTCACATTTCACACCAGCCATTTCAGCGGCTTGCTTAACCTTATCTAAAATAGTTTGTGCTTGAGCGTTTTGCTTTTCTAACAATTGTGGCGCGAGTAATTCATAATCAGGATCAACCGCAACTATCGATGTAATAAACAATTGACCATTGGCTTTCTTCGCTAATTCAATCGCTTCACGTTCAGCACCACCACTGAATTCTGAACCATCTGTGACTAACATAATGCGTTCAAAACGGCCTGTGGGCGATAATTGTACGGCTGGTTCAATTGGCTCTTCAGTTGTATCACCTTCAGCTTTCTGTCGTTCAGCTTCGACACGGAACCCATGCAATAATGAATACAAAATAATAAATGCGCCCGTACTCAATGCAATAACCAATAACGCAAAACTGATATTAGACAAAATAGAGGCTGTACCGTCTGTAATTGGATCGATATAACCAAGATTGCTTAAGTAAACAGGAATCATAAAGCCACGGCTAAATAGGACTAAAATCATAATCACGCCCATAACGATCTTAACCATGTAATCTTTTACGTAAGTCGTACCGATTGCCCCGAGTTGCACACCAAATAATGAACCTGCCAAAATAATCATCGCCAGACGCACATCAACATAGCCGTCTAAAGCGTATTTAATCGTGCCACCAAAACCCATAATAAAAGCAATCACTAACTCCGTTGCCGAAGCGACTAAACCCGGTGCGCCTAAAATATACATCATCGCGGGCACGCCAATGAAACCACCCACAGCAATCGTCGCCGCCAACATACCCGTAGCAAACCCTAAAGGAATGGTAAATAAAACGGAAATACGGGCATTCAGAGCCTTAAAGTGCATCATTGTGCCAGGAATATTAACGGACTGAACCCACTGTGCAATTTTGGTTTTCTTCTCTTCTTGTGCGCCTGAGCTATATAATTTCCAAGCATCTAGCAATACATAACCACCAACAATCGCTAATACAACCACGAACACAAACGATACATATAAGTTAGAACCATCTTGACCGAATTCATGGCGAATATATTTCTGCAAATGTGCACCATAGAGCACCCCAGCCTCAGCTGAAATCCCCATGATAATCCCCAGCTTCACATCCACTTGACCGTAGCGAGCACGTTTAATCGAGCCGACTAGGGCTTTAGGGAATTTATGACACATGTTACTGGCCACCGCCATAATCGCAGGTACACCCATACTCATCATGGAAGGTGTTAATACAAATGCGCCACCAGAGCCGATAAAGCCACTGACTAAGCCGCCAATAAAGCCAACAACAAACAAGAACAGTACATTGGCAAGGGTTAAATCTAAAAATGAAATTTCCACTGGTTACCCCTTATTTTTTCTTGGCTCTTACGCCGAGTGCTTCCCAGAAGTAACCTGTGAAATTACCATGCACCCCTGAAAAGATGAATGCAATGGTGACAGGTACGATAAAATACCAACCGCCTTTAGCTGAAGCCTCTAAAATGGGTTTTTCAAAGTAGTAAAGTGATGCGTATAAGGCGACGCTTGTGATACCCCACAGTATTGCGGGCACAAGTGCCTTCTTGGTGGGTTTGTCCATAAGACCTCCTCAATAACTTAATATTTTTTAGAATTTTGAATTGAAATGCGAGGCTGGCCTAACCTGTTTGGTTGTTATAATTATTAGGCTATTTATCCAGTGTGACTGGTTATTTTCTTTGGTATTGGATTGAGTAGCAAAGAAATTCCTTGTATGAGGGAATAAATCAAACTTATTTTAATTAGTATTTGCTAATTTGCTACTTTTGATTTTGAAAGCAACTACTTAAATTAAATGGCTTTATTGAGAAAGGTGACTAAATGAGTCAATTATTGGAAACAGTAAAATGTATCGATGGGAAAGCACAAAATTTAATATGGCATCAACAACGTGTTAATCAAGCCTGCCGCTTATTATTTAAATCACAGCAAAATATAGACCTTTCCTCGATATTTGAACAAGCACCAAAATCAGGTATTTTTCGTTGTCGCATACTATACCAGCAACAGATTGAAAAAATTGAATTTATTCCTTATCAAACACCTAAGATCAAAAGCTTTAAATTGATTGAAGCAAATGAGTTGGACTATTCATTTAAGTATGCTGACCGTCAAGCCATTAACGCATTGGTCGCGCAAAAACAGCAGGCTGACGATATTATCATCATACAAAATCAACATATAACCGACACGTCTATTGCAAATATTGCATGTTGGGATGGACAAAGCTGGTTAACGCCTGAAAAGCCTTTATTACACGGCACAACCCGAGCGCGCTTATTAGCAGAAAATAAGATTATCTCCGCAAAAATTGATGCTGATGAAATTAAACAATGTACAAAAATCGCTTTGCTGAATGCCTTGCTTGGATTTTATGTGATTGAGCAGCCCTATTTTTTATAACATTCAGGATTGGCAACTGCGTTAAATTATAATAAGATGAGTCTCGAAAAACGAATATGCATACTGTCATCAAGCTTTATTACTAATCCAATATCTCACCTGTGTGAATTCAAGCAATATAAATCTTTAGTTAGAAGAATTTACACCGTTTTTTATCTTTACAATCTCTGAAAAATCTCCCACTTTATATTTACTGCAAACCTTTCCCGTTATATGATGTACCACTTTGTATAAAATTATGACATTATCATATTCTAATAAAATAACTCTTATAAAGTCATAAACTTGATTTAACTAAAACAATACGAGGAAATGCAATTATGCCAATATGTGTGGCAGTACCTAAGGAGGTGACGGCTGGGGAACGGCGCGTCGCTTTAGTACCTGATATTGCAGCACGTTTCAAGAAAATGGGCGTGACTGTCATGATGGAAAAAGGCATGGGTGATAATGCTTATTTTCCTGATGAATTATATAAAGACATTGAAATTGCTGAGACGGCAGCAGAGTTGTACCAAAAGGCGGATATTATCCTTAAAGTACAACCACCTACCGAAGCTGAAATTGAGCAAATGAAATCAGGCACGATTGTGGTTGGCTTTATGTCAGCGCATAAAAATCCTGATGCCGTGGCAAAAATGCGTGATAAGAAAATTACGTCTTTAGCAATGGAACTTGTGCCGCGTATTTCTCGTGCCCAATCTATGGATGCATTATCTTCTCAAGCCGCGGTTGCAGGTTATAAAGCGGTATTAATGGGTGCAGATTTGGCCAGCGTATTCTTCCCAATGTTAACCACAGCAGCGGGTACAATCCGTCCAGCAAAAGTATTGGTTATCGGTGCAGGTGTTGCAGGTTTACAAGCAATTGCCACAGCAAGACGTTTAGGCGCGATGGTTGAAGCCTATGACGTGCGTGCAGCCACTAAAGAGCAAGTGGAATCCTTAGGCGCGAAATTCGTCGAAATGGATGTGAAAGCAGAAGGCACAGGCGGCTATGCGCGTGAATTAACCGCTGAAGAAAAGCAACAGCAACAAGAAAAATTAGCAGAACACATTGCAAAATCTCATGTTGTGATTACAACTGCGGCGATTCCAGGTCGTCCATCTCCGAAAATCATTAGCACTGCGATGGCAGAAGCAATGGCTACAGGTTCTGTGATTATCGATATTGCAGCAGAAGGCGGCGGTAACTGCGAATTGACTAAACCGGGTGAAACAGTTGAGCACAACGGCATCAAGATTCATGGCCCATTAAATATTCCTAGTGAAATGCCTGTTCATGCCAGTGAAATGTATGCGAAAAACTTGTTTAACTTATTAGGTTTAGCGATTGATAAAGAAGGCAATTTAAACCTTGATATGGAAGACGAAGTGATTGCAGGCAGCACATTAACCCATGATGGCGCAATCAAACATGAACCTACTCGTCAAGCCATTGAAGGCAACGCGGTCGTACGCGAAGACAGTTAATCATTATCAATTAACAATGCACAGTTGTTGTTAAAAACAGGAGAGTTTCAATGTTAGAAGGTTTTAGTGGCATGACTGCCATTTATATTTTCATGCTCGCCGCCGTTGCTGGGTATGAAATTATTGCGCGTGTACCTGTGATTTTACATACACCGTTAATGTCTGGTTCAAACTTCGTACATGGTATCGTTTTAGTCGGTGCAATGGTTGCGATGGGACATGCTGAAACAGGATTAGAAAAAGCGATTGGCTTTATTGCGGTAGCGTTTGCTGCGGGTAATGCTGTGGGTGGTTATTTTATTACGGAACGCATGTTGGAAATGTTCCAAAGTAGTAAGAAGAAATAAGGGAGCGATAACCAGTGGCTGAAACAACAAACGAGTTACCGCAAGTGGCAGATTCAAATGTTGCTGACCAATTTCAAGCTTTACATGATAAAGTCAAAGCGTTAGAAGAAGCATTACACGGCAGAATTGATGGTTTAGAGCAATCTATCGGTACAGCTGTGTCTCACGTGCCAGAATCAGCATTCTCATGGGCAGCGTTGACAATTGAATTATCTTACTTCATTGCGGCGGTATTATTTATTTTAGGCTTGAAACAAATGAGTTCACCTGTCACAGCACGTGGCGGTATCATTTGGGCTGGCGTAGGTATGGTATTGGCGACCTTGGTTACTTTCATGTACCCAGGTATGCACAACTACGGCTTAATGCTTTTGGCGATTATTATCGGTTCAGGTGCGGCATGGTGGTTTGCTAAGAAAGTCGCGATGACAGATATGCCACAAATGATTGCGATTTATAACGGTCTTGGTGGCGGTGCTGCGGGTGCGATTGCGGCAGTAGAATTATTCCAAGGCATCGATGACACCACAACCCAAGTCTTAGCGATTTTGGGTGCGTTAATTGGTAGTATCGCGTTCTCTGGTTCAATGGTCGCATTTGCTAAATTACAAGGTTTAATGAAGAAATCATTCATTTTCCCTAATCAGCAATTTGTCAACTTAGGTTTATTCGCAGCTTCTTTAATACTGGGTTTAATCGTTTTACTCCAAGGTGCTGATGCAACGACTTCAATCATTATTTTATTCTTCGTGGCTGCATTGGTATTTGGTGTGATGATGACTTTACCAATCGGTGGCGCAGACATGCCTGTAGTGATTTCATTATTCAACGCGTTAACAGGTTTAGCGGTTGCATTTGAAGGTTTCGTATTAGGCAACGCGGCGATGATTATTGCGGGTACAGTGGTTGGTTCTTCTGGTACATTGTTGACCCAATTAATGGCGAAAGCAATGAACCGTTCTTTAGCTAACGTATTATTCAGTGGCTTCGGTTCTAGCGGTGGCGCAGGTGCTGACGAAGAAGTTGAAGGCTCTATGAAAGAAATTGATGCAACCGATGCGGCGATTTCTATGGCATATGCTTCACAAGTCATTATCGTACCAGGGTATGGTATGGCGGTTGCGCAAGCACAGCACAAAATTTGGGAATTAACCAAAGCTTTAACCGATAAAGATGTGACTGTGAAATTTGCGATTCACCCAGTTGCAGGTCGTATGCCGGGTCATATGAACGTATTGCTTGCGGAAGCGGGTGTACCTTATGACATGATTTTTGACTTAGAGGAAATCAACGAAGAGTTTGAACAAACTGATGTGGTCTTAATCATCGGTGCAAACGACGTTGTGAATCCAGTGGCACGTTCTAACCCAGACAGTCCAATTTATGGTATGCCGATTTTAAATGCGGATAAAGCTAAAAATGCGATTGTGATTAAACGTGGTAAAGGTGCTGGTTTCTCTGGTGTCGAAAACTTATTGTTCTATGCTGATAACACTCGTATGTTATACGGTGATGGCCAGAAGATGGCAGCTGAGTTGTTGACATCAGTGAAAGAATTATAATTTTTTAAGTTTATAGTTCTTTGAAAAGGGCGGATTCCGTTTTGGGGTTCGCCTTTTTTATTGTTTAATAAACCTAAATATGGTGTTATAGTTTTGTTAAGTTGATTTACAGGTTATTAGATATGTTTTTAAAGAAAGTTGAAATTACAAAATATAGACATCTTGAAAATATAGAAATTAATTTTGAGAAAAGTCAATTTCCTGCTACTTTTTCAATTGCTAGCGTGAATGGTGGTGGTAAATCTACTATTTTGCAGTTTATTTTTATTTTATTACGTTGTTTTAGAGATGAAAATAGAAAAAATTTCATTAAAAATTTATTGGGCTATACAAAAAAAATCAAATCTAAAACTAAACTTGCTAGTTTTGTGATTGAGGAAATGGAGCAAGACTATGACTTAGAATTTATAATTGTACCCACCCAAGATGAAGAAAGAGATTTTCATTGTTTTTTAGATATTAAGGAAGTAAAAGAGCAATTAGAAAAAGCTAAACAGCAAAAAAAGAGAGATGAAACAATACTAGAGCTTAAAAATGAGCTTGAAGCTCGTAATCGTGTTACTCCCCTTATGAGGAAAAAAATCGAAAAAATGGTGGGTTATGGAATAAATGATTCTTGGGGAGGTATTCTTGCTAAATTTGATAATTCAAATGCCCAAGAAAGAGAAATATACTTAAACATTAAGGACTCTAATAATGCAGAAGCTTACCATGAGCTACTTGATTTTATTGCTAATAAACCACCGAGTTCAAGTATATTTAGTATAACAACAGAGGAAGATACTATTAGAGATGTAAAAGAACTTGAATCAATATATTCTGATGTGCAAGAAAAAGTAGAAAACCTAAGTGATAAGCTGAAAGACGAAAATACAATATATATTAGTCAATTAGCAAATACACAAAATGTATTGCTACTAAAAACAAATATGCCTCAAAATATACTGAATGAATTACCAAATAAACTTTTCTTGAATACACCTAAATCTCAAGCTTTCCTTTTTTTAACATTAGAAGAGAAAGCTCGTATTTTTAATAACACACATGATTTATCTATGGAAAATAGCTCATCTTTTATTTCCTATGATGAAGCTGTTGAATCAGCAAAAAATAATCTAGAAGGTTTTTTTACTTATGATTTTGCTTCAACTGATTTAATTTCGTCAGCTTTTGACAAGGCTTTTGAAAGAGATAAACAAGAAAAACTAGAAACTGGTGTGTATGGTAAACACTATGATAATCTTACAGAAGAATTGAGTCATTTCTTAAATCATAAAGAGATTTCTTTTGATGGTAAAACAGGTGAAGTATATTTCAAGCAAACAGATACAAAGGAACAATTACTACCAGAAGAGTTAAGTCATGGCGAACTTAAAAGGCTAGGTATTTATATTTGGTTGAAATATATCGTTGAACCAGATTCTATTGTTTTGATGGATGAAATTGATATTGCGCTACATCCTAAATGGCAGTATCAAATTACCAAAGATTTAAAAAAATGGTCAGATAATTGTCAATTTCTACTTGCAACTCACTCGCCACAAATTTTAAGCTCAACCTATTACAAAAATCTAGTTGTACTTGAATTATCTGATGGTAAAGTCAAAGCAGTGCAATTTAACAAACCACCGATTGACAGAGACATCAATACTATCATCACTGAAATCATGGGTGCACCTGATTTACCAACTGACTTACTTAATAAACACCAAAAATATAGAAAATTAGTTGATGAAGGTAGAATAGATTCAGAAGAAGCCAAAGAATTAAAACGAGAAATATTAGAATATGAAAGTGAAAACTCCGCATTTTTCCAAGAAATTAACTTTGACTTGGAGTTAATGCAGTGAGATTTATACAAAAAACGGAAACTCCTCAATTTTTTCTTGAAGATATAGAAGGCTTAGAAAATTGGAATGATTATTTCAGTCATGATAAAAGAACCTTAAAAACACATATTTTACAAAATGAACAAAACTATCTATGTGTTTACTGCGAAAGTAAAGTTTCCGAGCAAAGCTCCCATATTGAACACATCAAACCTAAAGAAACATATGCTTCATTAACCTTTGAATATAGTAATTTATCTGTTTCCTGTAATGGTACTTGCCATAATATTGATCCAGATAGAACACATCATAGCTGTGGACACAGAAAAAATAATGAATATGATGAAAATAAATTTTTAGACCCTACCAAAATAGAAAATATTAGAGAGTATTTTATTTATTCCCATGATGAAAATGACCATATTAAAATCCAACCATCAGACAAAGACAAAGCAAAAGCCGAATATATGATTGATACTTTAAGGTTAAATGATGATTCTTTAGCTAAAGCAAGAAAAAATACTTTAGTAGCATTTCAAAATAGCTTGAGAAATATTAAAGATATAAACAAGAGAAAACAAAAAATACGACAAATACTGGAGCAAGAAAATAAACCTTTTATTTCTTTTTTAGTTTATAAATATAAACCATTAGCTGCAAAATAAAATAATTCTTTCAATGTACTATTATATAACCACATGTATTGTAAAACTTTATTTTTTACTTTTTATTTTGCCTTGCTCATTTATTTCGCTAACTAAAGCTAATAAATAATATGTTAATTCCACTGTTTAAACTAAATAGTATGGAATATAATAAATCTGCCTCCATTTTTACTACAAACCCTATTTACTTTTCTAATACCTACTCTAATACTTTTCATATATTACTCTTTTTACTATTTTCAATATGATTACATAAAGTTATAGAAATTTTTCTAATCTACCTCTGGTTGTCAAATATCGTTTTTT
Organism: Candidatus Albibeggiatoa sp. nov. NOAA; assembly: GCA_025800385.1. Taxonomy (GTDB): domain Bacteria; phylum Pseudomonadota; class Gammaproteobacteria; order Beggiatoales; family Beggiatoaceae; genus Albibeggiatoa. The sequence continues at coordinate 67,225 of JAOXRS010000120.1, read as the reverse complement.
CTCTGCCATTAACTCTTATATTGAAAATGTCCATTTATTGCATCCAATCTTAATATACAAATATTGTTTCTGCTTTGGGGTTGGAGTCACTCCCCCTTTCATTCCTTGATATAAATCCAATATAAATAATAAATTATAAAAAAAATATCTTACTGAAATCAGCAATAAACATATATTAGTTGAAACTTACTAATTTTCATAAACTTGTTATACTTATGTAATAAAAAGTTTGGAGCTTACAATGTGGAAATTATCCTACCTCATTCCTCTCATTCTCGGTAGTGTACTTGGCGTAGTATTATGGCAACAATATGAACCAATAGAACTTGATGAATCAGTGTATGACGGTAAAAATTTAGCACTTGAACCCATTCGACCTATTCCAAATAACTTATATTTCAACGCAAGAAAAGTACAATTAGGCAATATATTATTTCACGATCCACGGCTTTCGCATGACAATACAATTTCCTGTGCGAGTTGCCATAATTTAATCAAAGGTGGTGTGGATGGCACTCAAACATCCATAGGTATCAACGGGGCTGTAGGGCCTATTAATGCCCCCACGGTATTCAATAGTGGTTTTAATTTTCGTCAATTCTGGGATGGACGAGCTAAAAATTTAGAAGAACAAGCAGAAGGGCCTATCCATAATCCAATCGAAATGGGATCAAATTGGCGTGAAGTGATTATGAAATTGGAACAAGATACTTATTATATTGAACAGTTTAGTTTACTCTATTTAGATGGTTTAACCAGTAAAAATATTCAAGATGCGATTGCGACATTTGAGCGTTCACTATACACACCAAACTCCCGCTTTGATCGTTATTTAAGAGGCGATGATGCTGTTTTAACTGAAAAAGAAAAATTAGGTTATCAACGTTTTAAAGCCTATGGTTGCATTAGTTGTCATCAAGGCATGAATATTGGCGGCAATATGTTTCAACACTTTGGTGTGATGGGTAATTATTTTGAAGATAGAGGTAATATTACTCAAGTTGACTTAGGGCGTTATAATGTGACACAAAACCCTGCTGATAAATTTGTGTTTAAAGTGCCATCATTACGCAATATTGCACTGACCGCGCCTTATTTTCATGATGGATCGGCAGAAACATTACCAGATGCAGTCAAGGTGATGGGGCGTTATCAACTTGGGCGCATGTTATCAGATGAAGACGTAGAATTACTGGTCGCATTTCTCAAAACACTTACAGGTGAATATAACGGGCAACCACTATGAGACATCATCAATGGTTTATGATAGTGATGTTTACCATGGCTATCGGCGTATTGATCTTTTTGATTATGAAAAGCCGTTCGATTGATTTTAATGAACATGAACGTTATCAGGCTGCTATTTTCCAACATCTGACTAAAGATGCGATATTAAACCGTGATATTCTGCACTCACGCTATGAGCTTGTAACTTCTTATGATTCGCTTGTACTGTACATGAGTGAGTTGCAACAAATCCAAACAGAATTAAATCAAATACCCAGCTTTATTCCAATCAAAGGCCAACAAAAATTACGCGATATATTAGAACTACGTGAGCAAGAACTAGTCGAAAAAGGCATATTATTAGAAATTTTCAAATCACGTAATGCCATTCTGAAAAATTCATTACGCTATTTACCCGTATTAGGCGAAGCTGATGTATGGGAGTGGTATCAATTAGTGTCTACCCGTCATCCTAAAATTTTGATGAGTGCTTTATTGCATAATTTATTGCTCTACAACTTAACTGCAGATGAATTACTCGCTCCTAGTGTCGAAAAAATTATGGACGAACTCTCTCAGTTTCGTGATATTGATGCGCAAGTTGAAGATGAAAAACTGGTGACTTTAGCCCTCGCTCACGCAAAAAATATTCTACGCCATAAACCTGAAGTAGATAGTTTAACTGAACAATTAATGCCGCCTGTTGCCAATGCTCATGCCAATCAATTAGAACGTACTTATCACTTCTATGCGCAACAAGCGATTCGGGTGGCTTCTATTTATCGTTTATCTGCTTATTTATGGAGTTTGATGTTAGTGGTTTGGTTGGGCTATTTTTTCCTTACCTATTTACAACGTGCCAACCAACGCACAACAACCATTTTAGAAAGTATTAAAGACGCATTTGTTGCGATTGATTTACAGGGACAAGTGTCATACATCAACCCACAAGCAGGTCATTTATTAAATATTCAGCCTGATACCGACTGTGCTCAACACTATACCAAGTTATTTTCTGAGCCAATTAAATCTAAAATCCAACAACTTGAGCAAAATATATCTAAAAATAGCCAAGAAGCCAGACATGCCATTTTTGACCTTGAGGACTATTATCCTATTTTAGACAAATGGTTAGAAATTCGGGCTTACCCAAGCAAGGAAGGCCTCGCTATTTTCTTTCACGATATTAGTGGGCGTAAACAAGCAGAGTTACAGCTGAAAAACTTAAATGAAGAACTAGAATATCGAGTACAACGTCGCACGCAACAATTAACTGAAAGCAACCAACAGCTGGCTGCGGCAACAATTGAACTAGAACAACATGCAGCTGCATTAGTAGAAGCGAAAGATGTGGCGGAAACTGCAAACCAAGCTAAAAGTCAATTTATGGCCAATATGAGTCACGAGTTACGCACGCCGCTTAATGCTGTGATTGGCTATAGTGAAATGTTAGAAGAAGAAGCCACAGATATGGGAGCTGAAGACTGCATTGATGATCTGCAAAAAATTCAGCATTCAGGTAAGCATTTATTAAGCATGGTCAATGATGTGTTAGATATTTCGAAAATTGAAACGGGCAACCTGACCCTCCGTGTGCAAGATGTCGAATTAAAACCACTATTAGATGAAATCGTGGATACATTGCGTCCTATGATTGACCAATCACAAAATCGCTTATACGCTTATTACAGCGATGAAGTCAGCACGATGGCGACAGATGCCACCCGTTTGCGTCAAGTATTATTAAATATTTTAAGTAATGCAGTTAAGTTTACTCAGGGCGGGCGAATTCATTTTGAAGTGCGTCATTGTCAACAATTAGAGTTAGGTGTGACCACAAGTTGGATACATATTCAAATCACCGATACAGGTATTGGCATCAGTCCTGAACAACAACAGCATTTATTTAAATGGTTTTCTCAAGTCGATAACTCATCCACCCGAGCTTATGACGGGGCAGGTTTAGGTCTGGCGATTAGTAAAAATATTGTGGAATTGATGAAGGGTTATATTCGTTTGGAAAGTACTTTAGGAGAAGGCACAACAGTACATATTTACCTGCCACAAAACCTACCTCATTGCGAAAAAGGGCTGTCATCGGCCTGATACAACAGCTGGAGATAAATACACTTGAAATCAAACATTAATAAAACCTAGAATATAGATGTGATTTTTTATTTATTGCTGAGCTGTCGTATAAAAATAATAATCACTTGAATAGTTGAATATTTTTGCGTTTTTTGCAACCATACGCCGCTTTAAACTTTTATTTGTCTCGCTGCAAAGTTTAATTGATGACTGGAATCGCTTTTGAAAAATAATGCACGCTATATCGCGGTCAAAGTGCTGACCCACGTTTTACAACACCACCAATCCCTCTCTGACAGTTTAGACACCCATTTACCGACCTTAACAGACAAGCGCGAGCGTGCTTTAGCACAAGAGTTGTCTTATGGTGTAATGCGTTGGTTGCCACGTTTGCAAGCCATACTCAAACAGTTATTACGCAAACCGTTTAAGCAAAAAGACCTTGATATTGAAGCTTTGCTACTCATTGGCTTGTATCAGCAAATTTATTTACGCATTCCGCCTCATGCTGCCATTTCTGCAACGGTTGAAGTCACCCGCTTATTGCAAAAAAACTGGGCAACACAGTTGTCAAATGGCGTATTACGAAATTTTCAGCGCAACAGTGTTGAATTATTGCAACAAATTGATAAAAATGACACAGTACGTTATGCGCATCCCAAATGGATGTTAAAGCGATTGAAACAGGATTGGCCTGAAGATTGGCAAGCGATTGCAGAGGCAAATAACCAGCGTCCGCCAATGAGTTTGCGGGTTAACCTGCGAAAAACCAGTCGTGACGATTATTTAAAGTTGCTAGAAACCCAACAAATTGATGCTGCAGCCAGTCCGCATATTGATTCAGGTATTCAATTGGAAAAACCGATTGATGTGCAATTATTACCAAATTTTTCAGATGGTTGGGTGTCTGTACAAGATAATGCTGCACAACTGGCCGCGCATTTGCTGAATGTGCCACAACAAGCGACTGTGTTAGATGCGTGTGCTGCACCGGGGGGCAAAACAGCCCATTTATTGGAACGTTACGATATGGATACGTTAATTGCGATAGATAATCAGCAAAGTCGTATCGGACAAATCCATGATACTTTGCAACGTTTGGGCTTAGCTGCTAAAGTAGTTTGTGCTGATGCAAGCCAGCCTGATAATTGGTGGGATAAAAAACAGTTTGATCGTATATTACTCGATGTGCCTTGTTCAGCCAGTGGCGTGATTCGTCGTCATCCTGATATTAAATACTTACGTCAGCCCAGCGACCTTGCCACATTAGTTAAGCGTCAAGCTGAAATATTACGTGCAAGTTGGGGCTTATTAAAACCGAATGGACAATTATTATATGCAACCTGTTCGGTGTTTAAACAAGAAAATGATTTACAAGTACAAGATTTTATAGCGCAACACCCTGATGCAAAAGCATTAACATTACCTGATACTTGGGGACATGCTCAAACGATAGGTCGTCAAATTTTACCGTGTGACAAAGAATGTTTTGATGGTTTTTATTATGCCTGCCTGCTTAAAACAAGCTAAATTGACAGCAATACCCATGCAATGGAGACAATGCCTACTACTGTTGTCTTTATTGTTCATTCATTCTGTTACTTATGCTGAGTTCACAATCCAACACGCAGAAACCCGTTTGGAAGATGGCGTTTATTTATTAGACGCATCTTTGGATTATGGTTTAACGGATGCGGTGGTGGAAGCTTTGCAAAATGGGGTCACCTTGACCTTATTGTTATCGATTGATATTAAGCGAGAGCGTTGGTATTTGTGGGATGAGAGTGTCACGGAATTAAAGCAACAATATCAGCTTAAATACTTTGCCTTAAGTAAAAAATACGTTTTGAATTTGACCAATACGGGAATTCAGGAAATTCACACCTCATTAGATTCTGTGTTGATGAGTTTAAATTATTTGGAAGATTTCCCATTGTTGGATGCGGCGTTAGTTTCTTCAGATAGTGATTATATTGTGTATTTGAAAATCCAATTAGATATTGAGGCTTTGCCCGCACCGTTAAGACCTGTGGCTTATTTTTCATCAGATTGGCGATTGGCAAGCGATTGGTTCACCTGTCATTTGCAAAAAAATCTGCTGTCAGAAAGTGGTTAATAATGCGCTGCTGCCCATAAGCTTAAAGCAGAAAGTGTCAATGTCGGATTGCTGGGTGATGAGGTTGGGAAGACACTACCGCCGAGCACCCACAAATTAGACAGTTGATGCAGTTTTAAATACCGATCCACCACCGCCGTTTTTACATCATTGCCCATCATCGTTGTTCCCAAAATATGTCCCTCAGTTTGGCTGGGTTCACCGAATTCTAGCTTTTCAATCGGTAAAGGGGATAAAGCTTTATTTAAGTTTTGTTCTAAATGTTGAATCCCGCGCTGCGCATAATCTGAAATCGATTGATGATTGATAATCGGTTCGTCTGGTGTGGTTTGATCGAAGCTAACGGTATTTTGTTCACTGGGTAAATCTTCAAAAATACATTTAAATATTGCTAATTGCCGCCATTTCCCGAAATCAGTACGTAAATGTGGTACATTACTATGTTCTAGCAAACAGGCCGCATAGTCTTTGCGATGTTCCCCATCATATAACATATAACCATTGGCATTAATACTGGTGCTACCTTGGTAATTATCCACGCCATCTAAATACGCTTTGACGGTGACGCTAACTTGTTCATGTAATCGTTTGCCTAATAGTGGATGTTGAATACCTGAGCGCAATAGTAAAAATGGATTAAACAACGCATTGGCCGCTAAGATAACACTGTCCGCTTTCACCGTTTTTTCTATGTTTTGATGCCGATAAATCACACCTGTCGCAATATCATTGGCGGTTTCAATATGGATGGCTTGGGCTTCCGTGCGTAATGTTACTCGAGGGTCTTTGTAAATCGATTGCATTTCATTTTGTACAGTGAATTTTGCATCGACTGGGCATGAGCCGCACACACTGGAATTACAGCAAGCAGAACGGTTTTGTGTGGCTTTCGGGGTTCGCGCTGTGGGCTGTGGAAAATATAAGTCAGGATAAGCTTGTTTTAAAATCTGGTCAGGTTGACTGAAACGGTGAGCGGATTGTGGCAAAGGCTGGGAACGTGGGTAAGGGGCGCGGTTTTCACCTGCAATATTGAAGAGGCTTTCAGCTTGTGCATAAAACGGCTCAAGTTCGTTATAGTTGCTCGGCCAGTCGATTCCAACGCCATAGCTTGATTGAAGCTTAAAGTCATTGGGTAAAAAGCGTGGTGTACATGCCCACCATGCCGCAGATGAGCCGCCAAATGCAGGCGTATACATCCATTTTTTATGCGGGGTTTGGTTGATAAACGTTGTATGAAATGGAGTTGCTGCAAGACGTTGATTTTGTGCTCGCCAAGCATGAGAGTATATTGCACCTTGTTCTAATACGAGAATTTTTGTATTGGCTGAGGCGTGTTGTAAATAACCATGCAAGAAAAAGCTGGCAGCAAACCCACTCCCAACCACAACCATATCAAATTGTTCAGTCATCGCGTTATAATTTTTGTTTTAATTCCCAGAACATATTTTGTACTGAGTCGATCAATTTTTCAGTAGCAACCAGTACGGTTTTTTCATATAAATCGCGTTCTCGTGCTGAGCGGCCAACGCGAGTTGATAGCCCTTCTTTGTTTGCAATGCCTTCTGCTGTGCCGTAAGGGTAGCCATTGCGCACGTCTAATAGCAACGCTTTGGCATAGCCATCTGCTTGTAGTGATTGCCCTGGGGAAATGTATGCACCGACAATGGTTAAGTCCATCAATGAGAGTAAATTAGAGCTATGTTGTGATTTGCCATAGACTTCGTACATTAATACCACATCTAAATGTTGACGGGCTGCGCCTAAGCGGATTTTTCGGATGATGTTATATAGTGGCTCGCTATAAGAGTGTGATTTTTGAACACCTGCAACCATTTCTGCAATCAGTGGACTCACAGGGACGAATTCCCCAAATTGTTGCCCTAGTTTATTTTTTGCTTGAAACCACAGGTCTGCTTCTTCGTGTGACATAGATGCGATTCGACCGTTGTATACTTTGGCGATGCCAATACGAGCGGGAAAACGTAATTGTGGTTCAATTGCAGCCACTTGGCGTACTTCTTCATCAATATCTTGCAATTGTCTGGGGGGCTGTTGTTGGTATTCAGCTTGAGACGGGTATTTGGATAAGTATGCTTGTCCTGATGTTGTTTGCACATTGTGAGTACAAGCTACTAGGTAATAGCTTAACAAAATTAAACTGAAAATACGGATCATAGCCATACTCTCTTATCAGAAAAGTTATGTAGAAAGTATAGCTGTTCTTGGGTCAAGTTGGGTGGCTTTTAGTTTTGGGTTAAATGTTCAAGTTGTTTGATTTTAGGTGATATGACATTGATGAAATCAGCATTTGAACAGTCTTGCACAATGGCGTGGACAGCAGGAATCAGTGCAGCAGGGTTTGTACCTTCAATAAAAGCTTTGCGTATCATACCAACATTAAAACTTAGACCTTGTTTTTGTATCTCTTCCAACACGTCAGTGCGGTTAATTAAGTCTTGAATTTGATCGATGATTTCAAGTGGTGCTTCATTGCTTGTTGGTGCAGGTTGGTTAACATTGTCACCGACGTTGAGATTAGAGTTTGAAACACTACCACCGACTTGAATACGACGATTATCATTTTTATCAAACATGTTTTGTTGTCCTGTATGAATGTTAATCGGTTGTTGAGAAGAAATAGAGTTAAAGAGTTTATCTATTGTTTTTTCTTTTTCAATCAGTAAAGCATCTTTTTGAATTAATTGAGCCCTTTGCTTTGTTGCCAGTCTTTTTAGTTTATTATATTGGCTCATCATGTTTTGATGTATTTTAGCTTTATCTAGCCCTTTGGGAATTGCAACTCGCACCACAAATACATTATCACCTTTGTTCTCAATGCTGGTTACATTGATTTCTTGTTCTCCATCTGATTCTACTCGAATTTTATCGCGTAAATCATCTAAACTATCAACTAAAGCTTGCCAATTTAAGCCGTCTTTAAAAATCAAATCTACAGTATCTAATAATTCTTGAAACAGTTTGCTAAATTCGCCATCGCTGAATGTACCACTGCTGGGACGGCGTTCTTGTTGGTCATTTTTTAAATAAACATAGTCTGCATGAACGTTGTTAATATTAGTGGTTGCGTCAATATTCCATGCTTCTAAACATGCGCCTGTTAAATCTGCATTTTCAAAGTTTGCACCAATGGCTTGAATTCGGGTTAAGTTAGCATTGCGTAGATTTGCCCCACTTAAATTTGCTTGATTAAAGTTTACGTCCGTAAAATCAATCCATTGCAAATCAGCTTCAACTAAATATGCGCCATATAAATCCATTTTTTTAAAATCAGTTTGTTCGGTTTTTCCATGTACAAGTACTTCCCTCACCGCTTTTTGTTCCAAAATGGTATTTTTAACATAAGCGAGCTTTAAATTCTGTGCTTCACGGAAGTCAGTCCGAACCAGAATCGCATCAGAAAAATTAGCATGTTTAAGATTGGCTTTATAAAAATTAGCTTCTGTTAGATCAGCTTGTTTAAAACTTGTACTTTCAAAGATAACAAATTGTAAGCCCAGCAAATGCAAATAACTAAACTGACTATCTTCTTGGTAAAACCGTTTTATAATTAATATTGGAACTGCAAAAAAAGCTAAACAAATAAAAATAAATATCTCTACATCAGTTACGAGAGGTTTATCTGTTATTTCAGAAATGAGTTTATCTATAGATGGAACTTGAAGTTTATAAATAGTTAGAAAAAAGAATACGACAAGAAAAAGAGAAATAGATAATGGCATTATTTCTATAACTGTTGCTGCTATTGAAAATGTACCAACTATGATAAACAATAGAAATAACAGTGATGTGATAGAGAATAAATGAGTGTCACTAGTGAATATTAACAATGGAAAAAATAAAATAAGAAGTTGTAATAATGTTACTAACGAATGTATAAAACCATTAAATTTATTTCGAAAAATGCTTCGTATAGTTCCCAGTGTTAATAATATAACTCCTATTTGTATAGCTGACCACTTTGTTATTAATAAAGCAAAAACTTCTAATACAATTATGAATAAAAATAATAGAGAAACGCTTGTACTATAAGCAGCTATTCTATTATACCAACGAGCTCCTGTTTTCACATATTTAAACTTCGCCTCTTTCAAATCCTGCCCAACAAACGAACGCCCATACAACTTTTGACCAGAAAAATCTTGCGGCATGGCAAAGCCTCACAAATCCTAGAGATTTAATGATTGTAGCGCATTTTTAATACTGAACTAAAGAGGTATAAAAATGATGCAAGGTTGGATGAAAAACTAAAAAGCGGCTTAATTTGCACATTGTCCTATGAAAGCAGTAAAATTCGCTTTTGTTTGGAACAATGACCATGGCAACATTGGACAATCTTGACCCTATTTTGAATAGCATGGCAACGCACATCAAACGCTATCACCATGACAAACATCCAGAACAACTGGTCATGGTCGGGATTCATACAGGCGGCGTATGGATTGCAGAACGCTTACACCAATTACTTGATTTACCCAACCCTTTAGGTAAATTACACATTGGTTTTTATCGCGATGACTTTAGCCAACTCGCCGAACAACCCACCGTTAAACCTTCTGATTTACCCGTTGCGGTTGAAGATAAACACATTATTTTGGTCGATGATGTAATTTATACGGGACGCACAATTAAAGCCGCGCTGAATGAACTTTTTGACTACGGACGACCTGCCAGTGTTGCCCTTGCAGTATTGGTCAAACGTGGTGGGCGAGAACTCCCGATTCAACCCGACGTTGTTGGCTGTGCATTTGAACTAGACATGACCCAACAAGTCAAACTCAATGGCCCTGAACCCTTAACTTTAGAAATATGTCCACGCAATGAATAATATTCAACTTCATGATAACGGCCGTTTACGCCACTTTATCGGCATCGAAGGGCTACCACGCCATTTACTGGTCGACATTTTAGATAATGCAGAATCATTTATCAGTGTCGCTGACAAACAAGTAAAAAAAGCCCCGCTGCTTCGTGGTAAAACCATCGCCAACCTATTTTTTGAACCTAGCACCCGTACGCGTAATACCTTTGAATTGGCTGCAAAACGCTTATCCGCCGATACCTTAAACGTTAATATCAGCATGTCCGCCACGACTAAAGGTGAAACGCTGATTGATATGTTGCGCAATATGGAAGCCATGCAATGCGATATGTTCGTGATTCGGCATGGTGAAAGTGGTGCACCGTTTTTTATGGCTCAGCACGTCGCGCCGCACGTCAGTATTATCAACGCAGGTGATGGCTGGCACGAACACCCAACCCAAGGCATGTTAGACATGTTCACAATTCGCCAACACAAAGGGGCTGATTTTTCCGCGCTAAAAGTGGCGATTGTCGGCGACATTTTGCACTCCCGTGTTGCCCGTTCACAAATCCATGCCTTAACTACTTTGGGTGCGGCAGAAGTCCGTGTCATCGCGCCAAAAACCTTAATGCCAACCAATGTTGAATCACTCGGTGTTCATGTGTATGACCGCTTGAAAAAAGGCTTAGAAGATGTCGACGTAGTCATCATGCTGCGCTTACAAAAAGAACGGATGCAAGGCGCATTATTACCCAGCCAACACGAATATTTCCAATATTACGGCTTAACCAATGAAAAATTAGAGGTGGTCAAACCTGATGCCATCGTCATGCATCCCGGCCCAATTAATCGCGGGGTAGAAATTGACTCCGAAGTGGCAGACGGTGATCGCTCTGTGATTTTAGAACAAGTCAGCAACGGCATTGCAGTACGGATGGCAGTAATGAGCATGATTTTAGCCCCCAAAACCAATGAACCAAAAAAGGATAAACACTAATGGCTGGGTTTAGTATTACGGGGGGACGTGTGATTGACCCCGCAACTGGATTGGATGCCATTGCCGACGTGCATATTCAAGATGGCAAAATCGCTGCAATTGGTGAGCTGCCTGAAGGCTTTACAGCTGATGCGGAGATGAGTATCGATGCCACAGGACAAGTGGTGTGTCCGGGGTTGGTGGATTTAAGTGTGCGCTTGCGTGAACCGGGGGCTGAGCACAAAGGTACGATTGTCAGTGAAACCCGTGCCGCGGCCAGTGCTGGGATTACCAGTTTATGTTGTCCGCCTGATACCGATCCCGCAATTGACACCCCAGCGGTTGCAGAATTGCTTCAACAGCGCGCAACCAATGCAGGCATGACCAAAGTCTATCCACTCGCGGCGTTAACAGTCGGTTTAAAAGGGCAACACTTAGCCGAAATGGGTGACTTAAAAGAAGCGGGGTGTATCGGGGTCAGCAATGCGATGATGCCTGTGGAAAATACTGAAGTGTTACGCCATGCGATGGAATATGCCGCCAATTGTGATTTAACTTTGTTTGTACAACCACAAGAACCGTTTTTAGGCCGTAAGGGGTGTGCGCATGAAGGTGCGGTCAGTACCCGTTTAGGTTTGGCAGGGATTCCCGAAGCCGCTGAAACCATTGCTGTATCGCGGATTATTTTCTTGATGGAGATCACAGGGGTTAAAGTGCATTTCTGCCGTTTATCTACCGCGCGTGCCGTTGATATGGTACAAGAAGCACAAGCCAGAAGTTTACCCGTTTCTGCTGATGTCAGTACCCACCATCTGTTTTTAACCGACATGGATATTTTAGATTACGATGCACAATGTCATGTGATGCCACCTTTACGCAGTCAAAGGGACAAAGACGCATTACGCCAAGGCTTAGCATCTGAAGCTATTCATGCCATTTGTTCTGACCACCAGCCGCATGAACCTGATGCGAAACTCAGTCCGTTTGCCATGACCGATCAAGGGATTTCAGGGATTGATACTTTATTACCTTTGACTTTGCGTTTAGTTGAAGAAAAAGGCTGGGATTTAAGCAAAGCGTTGGGCATGGTCACGTATAAACCTGCGGATATTTTAGGCTTGCCTGCGGGACGGTTACGCGTGGGAGATGATGCAGATATTTGTATTTTTGATCCAGCCTCTCACTGGCAATTGACGGAAAATAATATACGCAGCGTGGGTTTAAATACGCCATTTTTGAACTGGGATTTCACAGGGCGGGTCAGTTATACGTTGATTAACGGCAAAGTAGTACACACATCGATTAATAACTAACTTAGCCGTACTTAAACTAAACAGCCACCTGATACTCCAAGGTCGTTGTTTAGTTTAAATGGTTACTATAATTCACAGCCTACAATTTTAAAGTCAACCCGTCGGTCAACTGCATCCCGCGCATCATCTGTCCCCGAACCCACAATATTATCTAAATAACCCCGTCCGATGGCCTCTGAACGTTTTTGGATTTTTAATAAATATGGTGCTAATAATTTTTGGACTTTCTGTGCACGTTGTAGTGATAAATCTCGATTGTACTTTTCCGCACCCGTTCGACTGGTATGTCCTAAGATTTGAATACAATGTTCTGTGCTATTAAAAAACTTACCAATTTGCCGTAACCACATCACATACTGTTTGCGAATATTTGGATTTTTGACAAATTCTACGTTATTTACCTGAAATAAAAACTTAGTGCTTAAGTTATCTTCTTCTACACCCAATTCGAACATTTTGCCAAACGCATCCTCGGCCTTATCTGGATGTTGCAACTTGCGATAAGTTTGATATAGACCTGCATACGTGCGCATAGTTTGCCCTTCTTGTAATGCAGATGCTTGTTGAAATAAATCCAATGCCTTACCAAAGTCCCGTTCAGCATAAGCGGTCGAAGCCTCAATAATCATTGCACTGGCTTCTAAAGCCTCATAATAACGCGCATCCATATCAGCATCAGTGGGGCTTTTTGCAATACTAATTAAACTATCTAACAATTTATCTTTCAAATACATAGGACTATCTTCATAAATCGTGACAGGCGTATAATCTAAACTGTCTTCTAATAGCCATACTTTTGCATTTGCGACAACTTTTTGTGTATCTGGGTCTAAAACCGAGGCATGAATTCTATACCGTTTTTGATTACCCTCATTGCCAAATAACTCATAATCCAAAGCCCCAACCATAATATATTGAATATTTTCTAGTTGTGTCGGCGATAAACGTTGAATACTAAATTTAGGAAAGCGATTGTCAATGTGATCTATAACCAAGGATTCAATATCTAAACTGGTCTGTACCACATCGCCACTATTGACATCAATAAAAGGATCAAGTGCAATTTGCTTCTTACCCACACTTAAACCCTGATGCTTTTTAACTTGTTGCAATAAATTATCAGTTAAGTTTCTAACAGCTTCTTTAAAACCTAAAGGTTGCTCGGTCATTTTTTCAGGCTGACTGACACAAGCGGTGATAGCTAACAAAACTAGTAAATACAATATATATTTAATCAATCGCATCGTTAAGACTCCTTATTGGCAGTGAGCGCGTTGATAAGCCTGCTCTTGGCGCGTGAGCGGCTCAACACCAATTGATAACTTGGTCAATAATTCCTCGCAATCACAATGAGAGCACGCTGATTTCGGTGCTGGTTTTGATACAGGTTTTGGTTTATCTACTACTTGTTTTTGAGCCTGTTGTTTATCACGATTTTTTGCTTGTGCTCTGAGCGTTTTTAAACGTTTTTCAAGTTTTGGTATTTCAGGCGATTGTGGATTCACTTCAGCTAAACGGGATAAATATAATTTAGCACTTTGCCAACGTTCGCGTCTCAATGCACTTTCAACAAATACGTGATATTTCACTTCAATTGCCTTCAGTCCTTTGGTGGCTTCAACATTGCCCGCATCCATTGCTAACACTTCACGATAACATTCTAAAGCTGTGCCTTTTTTACCCACAGTATAACGTTTTGCCGCAAAGTGTTGTTGACAATTTTTTAATAAACTCGCTACTTTAGCTTTAAATGGCTGTGCGGGTTGAGTCAGGGTAAATGTACCTTGCTGACGTTGTAAAATATCATCCTGCTGTCCAAAGGCGGTAATAAAATAAGTATAAACCCCATGCTGCCAATTTGTGGTTGAAAAAGAGTTACTAATCACAGGCGCAATTTCATCACCATGCCACAGTGTTTCTTTTATGTTGGGCTGCACTTCGAACAATAAGGTTTTAATATCATTTTTATGGTAATTTTCTAAGCTATAGCTCACGGTATCACCCACTTGATAATCTTGCTTAATACCCATCAACTGTCCTGAAAAGGCGGGCATTTGCTCTGCTAATGACACTGGCTCAACCAGAGTAAATTGACCTGTAATGATTTGTTCATTCTCAACATGATCGATGATTTTGAGCTGATATTCATAATCACCTGCTTGCCAATTTTTAGTAGAAAAACTTGATTGCTGCGCTACCTTCACATCACTGACATGCCAAATTTGATTTACACGGTCAGGCTGTACCTTAAAAGTCACTTGTTTCAGTTCTTCATTGTCTGATGCACTGAGGCTATAATTAATTTTATCGCCTAAGGTATATTGTGGTTCAATCCCTGAAACTTGACCTTGTGGCAAAATCCGATCGATTTCAACTAACCAAAATCGCCCCGTTCGGTCAAACTGGTTCCCTGCATCATCAATGACTGTAAACAAGTAAGAGTAATAACGATTTGCTTCCCAGCCTTTGGTTGAGAATGACGCTTGATAAGCAATTTGCTGCTCATTCATCACATCCCAATTTTGTTCAATCGGTGTACCTTGTACGATAAAAATAGCTTTTTGTAATGCACGATTATCCACGGCTTGCAATGTATATGTGATTTCTGTGCCTACGTTGTAGTTATTTTCAAGGCCAATAATTTGACTGCTCGGTTGAACAATATCACGCTTATCAAGTTGAAACTGTCCCGTTACTGAATAGTGCTTATTGTTTTGGCTAATAAACGTGGCGGTGTAAGCATATTGAATAGGTAACCAACCCACTGTTGAAAGCCTTGTTGTTTTTTCTCCACGGGTTGCATTCGCATACCATGTTTTATTGATACGCGCCTCAGGTATATCAAAGCGGATTTCTTTTATTACATCACCGCCAGACCAAGATAAAGCCACACGTAGAGGCTCACCTTCCACATAAAGAGGCGCAATACCTGAAACTGTAATACTTGGTTGCGTATGAAACCAGCCTGAACCAAGCCATACAGTGGTAGTAAGAAGCAGCAAAACAATAGCAGCTAGTATAGGAAATAGATAACTTCGGCGCGGTTGTTCTACCACTACAAGAGGGTAATGCCGTTCTGTCATAAGAGATAAAGTTTATTCAATGGTTTGTTGTATTTTAACACTAGGTTTTTGCTTTTCGATTGCAGATTCAAAATTTTTGAATATACATCACTTACAAATACTAAGCTCACTTTTAACGAATATCTTAGCGTATATTTGATTTACAAGCGTATTGAAGGCTGGTAAAACTAAAAAAAGTTAGGTAAAGTGCTGACTTTTATCGATATCACTGGAATGAATTGTATTATGGTCGTGGACTTTGAAAAACTCAATGAACTCAAACAACAATTAATTAAGGCCACAGACTTTAGAGACCCACTTAATTATTTTTTTGACCACCTCTCAGCCAGTCGTGAATTTGTTGAAAAAGGTGAACGTATTGAACACTCCTTAATTGAACAAGTGATTGCACAAGTCGGACAGCAATTATTTGGCACGCAAGCTCAAGTCGATAAATTATTATTATCTGAAATTGAAGAATACCAATTTATCCATGGTACATGTTTTGTCAGCGGTCACGTAGTGAATATTTTGTTTTTCAATGACATTGATATGGGGTTATTGGGTATTGCTATGGAAGACGATAAGATTATGACAGCGCGTTTCTCTAGTGCCACATTATCAGCGGCTAGTGATAAAGCCTTTTATGTACCCAATGCCAGTAATGCGATCCATTAATCATGATGCCTGACACGCCATATATTGAAGTCAATATTCACTCTCAACATTTAACATTGTGGGATGGGCAAACAGCTATATTTGAACGTGCTGTTTCAACGGCAAAAAATGGCGTAGGCGAATTACAAAATACGGGCTGTACCCCGCGTGGTTGGTTACAGATAAAAGCTAAAATCGGCGCAGATCATCCTAAGCATAGTGTTTTTGTCGGTAGAAGAGCAACAGGCGAAATATACAGTGCTGACCTAAATAAACAATACCCGCAACGTGATTGGATTTTAAGTCGTATTTTATGGCTGGGTGGACTTGAGCCGCATAAAAATCGTTATGGCTCAGTCGATACTTTGCGCCGATTTATTTATATTCATGGTTGCCCAGATCATTGTCCAATGGGTGTGCCAGAATCTCATGGCTGCATTCGAATGCGTAATGATGATGTCATCCAACTATTTAATTTGGTAAACGTTGGTACAAAAGTGCATGTGGTGGGATGATATTTAAAGAATATACTCAAGTATAAATGTTTAGGATATGCACCTAGTCAAAATTAAAAAAACCAATAGATACCAGACAACTCTTTTTAAACAGCCAAATACCCATGATTTTCTTCTAATTTAAAAGTCTAATACAGCGGATTTTAACTTTATTTGCGTAAAACGTGTAGAAATAAAGCATATTTAGTAAAACTGTTGGCATCAAAGCCTTTTAGCATCTGGATTCCAAACGATTTTACGTTTTCTTCAGTTTTCCGTAAAATACCCACATCGATGATTGAGACCAAACTAAAGAAGACGTTATATGCGAATGATTGTATTAATTTGTTTATTTTGGGTATGGACAACAGCAGCAGTACAAGCCGTTGAAATTTTCCCCGGCTCTCCTTCCATTAGCGCGAAGTCCTATATTTTACAAGATTTTCATAGCGAACAGATTTTATTAGAGAAAAATACCAAACAGCGTTTAGAGCCTGCCAGCTTAACTAAATTAATGACTGCTTATGTGGTTTTTTCTGCATTGAAAGAAGGTCATATTAAGCTAGAAGATGAAGTACATATCAGTAAAAAAGCGTGGCAAATGAAAGGCTCACGGATGTACTTAGAACGTGATTCAACAGTGACGGTTGAGGAATTAATCAAAGGCATGATTATCCAGTCGGGCAATGATGCCAGCATGGCTTTGGCTGAATATGTGGCGGGTGATGAAGAGAATTTTGTCAAATTGATGAATGAACAGGCAAAAGTTTTAGGCTTAAGTGATACCCAATATATGAATAGCACAGGTTTATCAAACACGGGGCATTACAGCACGGCTTATGATTTAGCAACCATGGCACGCGCCATTATTCGAGATTTTCCTGATTACTATCGTTGGTATTCTGAAAAAGAATATACACATAACAATATTACGCAAAGCAACCGTAATTTACTACTTTGGCGTGATAACAGTGTGGATGGGATGAAAACGGGTTATACGGATAATGCAGGTTACTGTTTAATCGCCTCAGCCAAACGAGATGGTATGCGCTTGATTTCCGTGGTACTTGGTGCGGGTAATAAAAAAGAGCGTGCAACTCAATCACAAAAGCTACTCGATTTCGGTTACCGTTTTTATAAGACTTACAAGTTATATCCTGCAAGACAAGCGATTACCAGTGAGCGAGTATGGAAAGGTAGCAGCCGTAATGTTAATTTAGGTTTGGTTAAACCTTTATACATCACGATTCCTAAAGGGCAGTATCAGAATTTAAAAGCCACTTTACAAATCGATAACCAAATCATTGCCCCTG
The DNA here is from genome assembly GCA_025800385.1 of Candidatus Albibeggiatoa sp. nov. NOAA. GTDB lineage: Bacteria > Pseudomonadota > Gammaproteobacteria > Beggiatoales > Beggiatoaceae > Albibeggiatoa. Next base: position 49,157 of record JAOXRS010000120.1, on the reverse strand, counting down.
TATATCAAAGTCGCGAATATGGTATGTTAAAAATCAGCTTACAAGATAAGCTCTTACTTTCTCGTCCTTTAGTCGCTTTAAATGGGGTTGATTCAGGCAATGTATTGCAACAGCTTGTTGATTATTTGTGGTTGCAATTCCAATAATGCACACCTCCTATCCTTGGCAAACAGCACAATGGCAACAAATTATCCGTAGTTGGCAACAGCAGCGATTAGCTCATGCACAGCTATTTGCAGGTCATACAGGCATGGGTAAAGCCCAATTTGCTCAAGCCTTGGCCGAACTGGTGTTATGTGAGTCACCAACAGCTGACTTTCAATCTTGTGGTCAATGCAAATCCTGTTTATTGCTACAAGCGGGCACGCACCCTGATTTAACTTGTGTAGAACCTGCGGAAAAAGGTAAACAGATTACAATTGGCCAAATTCGAGAATTGATTGAATTTTGCAGCTTAACTGCAACCTATGGCCGTTATCAGGTCGCAATTATCAATCCCGCTGAAGCTATGAACCGAAATGCTGCCAATAGTTTGCTCAAATTATTAGAAGAGCCACCTGATAATACATTGCTCATATTGGTCAGCCACCAGCCAATGAGTTTGTTAGCGACGATTCGCAGCCGCTGCCAACGTTTAGATTTCAACCATATTGATAAAGCCCAAGCCATGTCATGGTTGCAGCAAGAATTGTGTACTGAATATGATATTTCATTGCTACTTAATTTAACTCACCATGCCCCATTAGCCGTTAAAACATTAATTGATAATGCTGATATTCAAAAACGTGGTGCTTTATTCGAATCGCTAGTACAATTGCCGACTGGAAAATATGACCCAGTGTCAATTGCTGAGGAATGGCTACAACAAGAGCCACATCAAATTGTGGTATGGATGTCGCTATGGACAATGGATTTAATTAGGTATTCAATGACCCAACAGACACAATATATTGTCAATCGAGATAATGTGAACGCGATACAACATATTGCGCAACAATTTCCACCGCAGCAGTTATTTAAATTGTTGGACTTACAAACAGAAGCCTATCGTCTATTGAACAGTACAGCGAATATTAAACCACAAGGCTTACTCGAATCGTTAGCGATTGCATGGGCTGAGCTTGGTATGCAACGGAGAAAATCATGAAACGTCCCGGTGGTATGAAGCGCAATATGATTACCCTGCATATTGCCAGCGAACAAGAACTCTATGCTTCTTATCTGCCTTTTTTAAAACATGGTGGTTTATTTATTAAAACGGACAAAAAATACCAGCTTGGTGATGAAGTATTTTTACTGTTAACCTTGTTACAAGAAGATAAAACACCTGTAGCAGGTAAAGTCGTTTGGATTAATCCCAAAGGTACTGCAGGCAACCGTCCCCAAGGTATTGCGGTGCATTTTGGTGAACTCGACAACGGCAAAACCCGTAATAAAATTGAACAGCTTTTAGCACAATTATTACGTTCTGAAAAACCAACTTACACGATGTAACCATGCTTGTAGACTCTCATTGTCATTTAGATTTAGATAAACAGACCCCAGCAGAAACCTTGTTGCAAAATGCCCAAGAAATGGGGGTTAATCATTGCTTGTGTGTATCTGTGGACTTGGAAAGTTTTCCTACGGTGTTAAGCCATGCACAACAGCACGATAATGTATTTGCGTCGGTTGGTGTACATCCAAATAGCACAGGTGGCGTTGATCCCACTGTCGAGCAACTTGTTGAATTAGCTGATGATGAAAATATCATTGCAATTGGTGAGACAGGTTTGGATTATTTTCGCAGTCAAGGTGATTTAACGTGGCAGCATGATCGCTTTAAAGTACATATTGAAGCAGCGAAACAAACTAAGAAACCGTTGATTATTCACACCCGTGAATCTGCACAAGATACGGTGAAAGTGTTGCAAGCAGAAAAAGCCAATGAAATTGGTGGTGTGATGCACTGTTTTGTTGAAGATTGGGAAACGGCCAGTCAAGCGATGGATATGAATTTTTATATTTCGTTTTCTGGGATTGTGACGTTTAAGAGTGCGAAAGACTTGCAAGAAGTTGCGAAAAAAGTCCCATTAGATCGTATGTTGGTAGAGACTGATTCACCTTATTTAGCACCAGTGCCACATCGCGGTAAAATCAACCAGCCTGCTTATACACGCCATGTTGCGCAGTTTATTGCAGATTTACGCGGTGAGTCGTTGGAAACCATTGCAGAACATACGACGCAAAACTTTTTTAGATTATTTAATTTAAACCGCTAATATCTTAAATTGGGTGCTTCTCTATATTCACGTGAAGCACCCATTTTCTTGATTATTGATTTAACCAAGGATTAGCTTGCTGATATTTTGCTTCAAATGTACGGATTTCATCAGCGTGTTGTAAAGTTAAACCAATATCGTCTAAACCTTCTAATAAACACATTTTTCTGAAATCATCCACATCAAAACTAATTGCTTCGCCGTCTGGTGTGGTAATTGTTTGAGATGGCAAATCAACTGTTAACTTGTAACCTTCTGTTGTTTCTGTGGCTTTGATTAATTTATCAACAATTGCATCATCTAAAACGATAGGTAAAATGCCGTTTTTAAAACAGTTGTTGAAAAAGATGTCAGCAAAACTTGGTGCAATAATGACACGAAAGCCATAATCTTCTAATGCCCAAGGCGCGTGTTCACGGCTAGAACCACAGCCAAAGTTTTGACGTGCTAATAACACTTGACTACCTGCATAACGCGATTGATTCAGTACGAAATCTTGATTTAAAGGGCGGTTGGTGCAGTCCATTCCGGGTTCACCATGATCCATATAACGCCATTCATCAAATAAGTAAGGGCCGAAACCTGTGCGGCTAATTGATTTTAAAAATTGTTTAGGAATAATTGCATCCGTATCTACGTTCGCTCGATCCAATGGGGCTACTAAGCCAGTCAAAGTTGTAAATGCTTGCATAATCTCTTTTCAATTTACAATGTTCAATGGGCAATTATGGCATGAATGTATTGATGATAGAACCACATATTCACACCTCAACAAGATTTTTATTTAAGAAAGCTCTTTTAGCAAGGTACAGCAAAGCCTTTTGATAATTGTAACACTTTTTGAATTAAGCCATTATCTATTTAGTATCATTCTTAAATATATCGATGGCTTCATATATAAAATTATTAGAATGGTCTGAAGTTTATGATGAAATAAGTGTTCTGCTATACTTTAGAGTTTGGGCATGATGTTATGTCAATTTGTACTTGAGCGTTTATAAAATGAAAATTGAGAAATATGGAGCGGGTGTATTTTCTATGTATCCTTTTCTATCAGTTGCAGAATGCCGGAAGTTGATTGAAAAAAGCGAAAATATGACTTACGAAAAGGCCACTATTCAAGCCATCGCTGGGGAAAAATTAGATGAAGAGATTCGGTTTAATGATCGGATTTTATTTGATGATGTTGAGTTAGCCGATCAACTGTACCAAAAAGCAAAACAATATTTGCCTGAAATCGTAGATAGTTGGTGAATCGCAGGGTTTAATGAACGTTTTCGTTTTTACAGATATGCTGGAGCACAATTTTTTGACTGGCACTTAGATGGGTCTTACATTCGCTCACCACAAGAAGAAAGCATGTTGACCTTTTTGATTTATTTAAGCGATGACTTTGAAGCGGGTTATACGCAGTTTCCTTGGGAAAAAGTGCACCCAAAAGTAGGTATGGCGTTAATCTTTCCACACCGTTTAAAGCATCGGGCTGTACCTGCTAAAAATGGCGTAAAATATGTGCTAAGAACAGATGTGATGTATAAAGAAAATATTTAGGTTTTACTACTTTTAGAAAACCATGTAATGAATCATCCAAGTTACGCACACAAAATCTGTTGTAACTGCGTAACTTCAATTGACCAATAAAATTATTTATGTCCTAAGCGTTTACGGAAAATCTCACCTAAACGTAGTGTATTGGTTTCTAACTCATAACGCTCTAATACCGAAGCTCTAGCTTTGTGTCCAATATCTTGCCGTAACTGTGGATTATCCATTAAGGATTCAATCGCAGCAGTCAACCCTTCTATATCCGATGGCGCAACTAATAAGCCTTCCCCTTGACGAATCAACTCAGGAATTCCCGTAATATGCGTGGTAACACAAGGGATTTGCATCATCATTGCTTCCATTAATACAACGGGTACACCTTCGGCAAAAGTGGCTAAAACAAAAGCATCCGCACGCTTATAAAAATCTAAAATTCGATCTTGATTGACTGCGCCTGCAAATCGCACCGCTTTACCTAAAGTCTTGGCTTGTTGCTCTAAGCTCTCACGATCAGGCCCATCACCCACATAACGTAAACGCACTTGGCGGCCTTTCTCTAATAATTTTGCTACGGCCTGTAATAAAATATGCTGACCTTTGACAGGTACTAAACGTCCCACACAAACAATTTCAAATGGTTCTGGATGTTCTCTAAATGGTGCAGGTTGAAAAATACTCGGATTCACACCCAAAGGTGAAATATCAAACTTATCCCATTCCGTCGCAGGCGACAATAACATTAACTGACTACGCGCAAAGTTACTGATACAACAAATAAAATCAGCATGAGCAATTTTCTGAGTTAAATAATAATCTTTGACGTTGTAAAACTCATCGGGGCCATGCACCGTCATTGAATACGTCATTGGAAACGTACGACTTAAAATCATGCCCACGGTTGCTGCAGGCGTGGCAAAATGGACATGAATATGGCTTAAGCGATGTTTCTGCATCCACTGACCGATCATCAAGGCTTCAATAAAATAAAACACTCCGTACAACCATTTTTTAATATCGCCTTTGCCCAGACTCAACGCAAAACCTAAACCGCGAAAAAACGGAATCGGCCGCGTTACTAAAGTTGTTACAGTCGCTTGCAACGCGCCCCACAAGCCTGAAGGTTTAACATAAAATGTATTCTGCATTTCCTCTTGTTCAGCCGCAGTCATATCTTGCATTTGACGGTCTGGCGCATTGATTGAAGCCACGGCAATCTCAAACCCATTTTGACGTAAGGTTCGTACTTCACGCAAAATAAATGTATGTGAAATCGCTGGATAGCGGCTTACTAAATAAGCTAAACGAATCGGCTTCATGATGTTTTCTGAGTTAAGTCCTGATAAATTTGAATCGCGTGGTTAATTTTACTATGCCAGCCATAATATTGTTCAGCACGTTGGCGACCCACTTCCCCACGGCGTTGCCATGCTTCTGGGTATTTGAACATATTATAGAAAGTGTTGACCAATTCTTTGATAACGACCTCTTTACCTTCTGGTGGAATTGCGTGACCGACTTCTTTATCCACCACTTCCGCAGGCCCGCCAAATGCCACCGCAATCACAGGTCTGGAACAGGCCATCGCTTCTAACAAAACAGCACCACCTGACTCACGAACCGAAGGCAAACAGAAAGCATGGGAAGCATGAAGTTTATCTACAATATCTTCCGCATTGGCTGCACCAAACCAGTCCACCCTATCACTAATACCTAAATTATCGGCTAGCAATTGCCAGTCATTTTCTAAAGGCCCGTCACCAATAACTGTCAGGTTAATCGGCAATCTGTCTTTAACTTTTGCCATAGCTTCCAACAGCATCGACACGCCTTTAAACGGCACTAAGCGACCGACATAAACCAGCTCTAAAGGGTTCTGTAATTTGGTAGAAGGGAAAACAGGAAAAGTCGCAGGAGCAAATAAATCTAAATCAACTGCATTTTCTAATAAGATTTCACACTTATCTTGATGGGTTTTGGGTACAGTATTTAGGGTAGTTTGATTGGCGACTAAAATTTTGCTGGCATAACGTGTCCCACCCAGTGCCCAGTTGGTGAATTTACCCAAATTGCGCAATGGGTATAACCACATTGAATCTTGCTTCATGATTTCGGGAAATTTCTTCGGTGCACTAATGCCGCCATTCCAAGGGCCTACGACTACAGGTAAACCCAATTTATACAAACGGGTTGATGCATAAGGCGATACGGGAGTGGGTGCATGAATCACATCCCAGTTATCTGCTTGACCTTTCAGTTGTTTAATCACTTCCCGATCATACACATAATAATCTAGCGATGACAATAAAAATGCAGAGTGTTGGCTTTTAGGAAATAAGCGTGAGGCAAAATTATACAATGGTGCAGCAAACCATTCTGTATCAATGTAAATTACATGTGAGTCGCCTAAAGGCGCGCCTGCTTTTTCTAACGCCTCACGATTCCTGACATGTGTGACTAAGGTTACGGGCAATTTTGAAGCTAAACGTGAATACCATTGCCAGCCAATTTGTGAAACTGAGCCCATACCTGGGCCACATTGATAAGCGGATAATAAAACTCTAGGCTGCGATGTCATGCTTATAACCAATTCAGAATTTGTTTACAAAGCAATATAACTGAAAAAAACCTAAATGTCTTGTGTAAAACCCTACGATAATGATTTAAAAAGGCTTTATACTGTCTAAACCATATTTATCATAGCGATGGCGGAATTTGCCCCAAGGCATATCTAGCAATTTCGCCGCACGGGTTTTGTTCCAACCTGTTTGCTGTAGCGCAATAAGCATTTTGTGGCAATCAAACTTCTCTTTGTCATTTTTAATGGTCAATGATTGTGTCAAATCATCTGTAGGAGAAATAATTGGGGTCGATGTTTTTGCTCTCACATGTTCTAACGGGCTATCATCTATACAAGGGGCTTGGCCAATAAATTCTAAATTACTGGGTTTAATCGTATGGTTGGTACATAGCGTCATCGCAGCTTCAATGATATTTTCTAACTCACGCACGTTGCCACGATAGTGATATTTTTCTAAAGCGGTTAATGCCTTAGCTGTAATCGTATAGGTTTCATTAGGCCGCAAACGTTGCATAATATGTTGCACCAACAGTTTTATATCGGCGGTTCGGTCTCGTAATGGTGGTACTTGCAGTTCAAACACGCGAATTCTGAAATATAAATCTTCACGGAATTTGCCTTGATTGACTAAATCCAATAGATTTTGATGGGTTGCACTAATAATTCGTACATCTGTCGCAATTTCTTTATTCATACCAACGGGGCGCACTGCTTTTTCCTGTATCGCCCGCAACAGCTTAACTTGCATGTTTAGAGGTAATTCTGACACTTCATCTAAAAATAATGTACCGCCTTTAGCCTCTTCAAATAAACCCGTTCGGTCTGAGTGTGCACCTGTAAAACTGCCTTTTTTATGCCCGAATAATTCACTTTCAACCAAATCTTCAGGGATTGCGCCGCAGTTAACAGGAATAAACGCTTTATTACTACGGGTGCTGTAATGATGAATTGAGCGTGCGACCAGCTCTTTACCCGAGCCTGATTCACCTGAAATATGGATTGCAGCCTCGCTACGGGCAATTTTTTTAATTTGCTTACGTAAATCTTGAACGGGTTTTGATATGCCAATGAGTTCAGGCGGCTTATTAGGCTGTGGGCTGGAATAATTCAAATCAGGCAACGCATTTTTAACCACGTTATGTAATACGCTAAAATCTAAAGGCTTAGTGATGTAGTCAAATGCACCTTGTCTAAATGCTTGAATTGCATTATCCATATCACCAAAAGCCGTAATAATAATAGTCGGTATATTGGGATATTCAGCTTGTATATGTTGCACCAACTCCAGCCCTTCTTTGCCATGAGGTGGGTTGAGTGCCATATCTGTAATACACAAATCATAACGTTTTTGGCTCAATAATATTTTTGCCTCATATAATGTGCTCGCTGATTGACATGCAATACCCATACTGCGTTGTAAATCAATGATTAATGTTTCTAATAATTCAGGTTCGTCATCAACAACGAGGCAATTAAATTTCTTCATCATACTTTCTCAAGCTCAGTAAATGTGATTCGGAAACAACAACCTTGCAACTCATTTTCAATTAAATGTAAAACAGCTCGATTGGCTTCGCAAATTTCCTTGGCAATATATAAGCCTAAACCCGTTCCTTTGGTTTCTGTGGTAAAAAAAGGCTCAAAAATTTTATTTTTATTTTCCACATCAATGCCTTTGCCGAAGTCTTGAATATCTAAATAGGGGCGTTGCGACTCGGAATTAAGTTTTAATCTAAAGTGTAACAATGGCTGATTTTTTTGACTATAGCGCAAACCGTTTTCACAAATATTGGTGACCACTTGATAAAGCTGAATCGGATCAAAACCAATTCTGCGCGGCAAATCGTCTACATCTAAACTAATATCTCCCGAATTTAAGTGACGCTCTAAGGTAATTTCTTCGATAAATTGGTGTATCCAATCATCTAAATCAATATATTGGGTATAAACTTGCCCTCGACGGGTAAATTGTAAAATATTCTCAATCAGTGTGTTAACCCGCTCCGTATTATTCGCAATAATTTGGGTGAGGCGTTTGTCGTCATTATCATGAATACTGGGCGAGCTAGCGAGTAATTGGCCTGCTCGTGAGATAGCATCTAATGGGTTACGCACTTCATGTGCAATACTGGTGGTTAAACGGCCTAAAGAAGCCAACTTTAATTGCTGGGCACGTTGTGCAGTTAGTGTTGCATCCTCTAATACAATCAATGATGTACCCATTTTTCCAGCTCGACTTAAACGCATAAAATTAATCAATAAATCAACCTCAGCTTGTGGTGGGTGAAATAATTGAGGGTGATACTCTTTGATTTGTTGCCATTGGTTTAACTCTGTGACTAATTCGGGCGACCATTTACCCAGTTCATCACCATATTGAGGTTGTTCGGATAAACCTAATAGACGCTGTGCGGTATCGTTGAATAGTTGTACACGCCGAAATAAAGTGTTATCTACAACAATAATACCTGATTGAATATGCTCAATAATTTGTCGATTTAACTCATGCAGATATTGCACATGTTGGCCGCGCTCTTCTGCTAATGCCTCACTGACCCGAATGCGTCGAGCAAGAGAGTGGGCTAAAAATGCAGTGGCGAAAAAACTAATGCCTAACATGCCAGCATGGGTATAGCTTGTATTAGTAAACCATTGATAAATATTAGTAAAAGTAACATGTGCTAATACAGCAAGACTGGCCATAGCCGCAAAGAAAAAAGCGGTTTTTCCCTGAGTTAATAAACTACCGCCAGCAATCGCAACCACCAATAACATACCTAAACCACTATTAATACCTCCACTCAAGTGCATCAGTAGGGTAATAATCGCAATATCTATCAATACTTGAGTAATGACTTGAATATCAAAATTAAACCAACGCTGACGAATTGCATGATTAAAAAGTAAAGCTAAAGCAAAGTAGGATAGGGACAAAAGAAAAAAACTATTCGCGTCTCTTTGGCCAAAAAAATTAGGTGCAACCCCAAGTAAATAAGATACCCAAAAAAAAGTCGCAATAATTAATCTATAAATATTAAATAAATACAGTGGTTTCCAATCATCTCGACTGTTTTTCAGTTGGGTGTTTGTTTCTTGGGTGGGAGATTTTTCCATCAATAAGCCTTGTTATTCAACTTGGCAAATATTATACGAAAAGCTCTGGTATTTGATTTAACCATTTAGATTAACAGTCTATATGTGGTGACTACGTGTCTCTTGCTCCCAAATCAGATTAAGCATATCAGATACAGCAAGATTTTCATGAACGGGACAACTAGGGCAACCTTTGCGTGTGGGAGGATTATTGCAGTGCGTACAGCCATTAACCGCTTTGCCTGCAAAAGTTAATTCTGACTTTAATTCTTGTAATGCTTCCATTTGAGCTTCGACTTGAAGCATAAGTTCATCGAGAATAGTTTGTACTTGTTGGCTGCTGTCTGCACCTGTGTCATAAGCGTCTCTAGCCATTGCCAACTGGCTGATAAAATTGATTGAAATACCTGAATTAGTCAAATGGAGAATCGCCCTAAATCGCGCAATATCCCCATCTGAATATAATCGAGTTCCCTTCGGTGTACGATGTGCTGTCACTAAACCTTCTTCCTCGTAAAAACGTAAAGTTCGTGGTGTTGTGCCAAGCAGTTTCGCAACATCTCCTATTTTTTTCAGTTCTACATCCGTCATCTACACTCCAATAAGCTGTGCATGGTAGCCATAAGATTTGACTTTAGAAAGAAGTGTTTTAGTGTTAGTGACCGCTGGGTTGAACGCAACTAATAATAAGTGTTCAGTTCCGTCATTAAATCTAGGTGCAACAACGCCATCAACTTCTCGAACTGCTTCTTCTAAAGAGTGACGTTGTTGATGATTAAGTGGCTCATTGACGTGTATAAGAATATCACTGATGCTCATGACAAGGGTCTCCACAAAAATTTGGTTGACACAGTTATGTATATATTACGTAAACGTTAGATTGTCAAGAGTGAATTAATATATAATTTAAAAATAGTCCAAATACTCGTCAAATTAATGAAAAAGTAGCACTTGAATTTATTTTTATATTGATAGATGATTTTATTAGAATATTCGAATTAATTTTCATAAATGCTTGGTATACAAGACTATACCTTGCTGCATGAAGTTTTTCGTAGAGGCTTAAGAGTATTTTAAGGTAGGATGTATTAACTTTTTAATGAGCTGCAAACCTTGTGAGATTTACAGCTCTTTAATGACTTAGCCTTCGCTACTAAAATCAAGACCTACTTGTTTCAGTAATGTCTCACGATCAGTTGCAAATTGTTTGTCATTTGGATATTTAGAAATTAAATCAGATAAAGATTCGATTGCATCGTACCAAATGCCTTCTTGTGCATAGACATAAGCCGAACGTTTTTCGTCTACTTTAGATAGTTCAGTATCTAAGTTGTCTGGTTTGTTGACAAGTTTAATTGTACCTTCAGTGACCACATCGTTAGAACGCATACCTTCTGCAACCATTGAGATTGCCCAACGGTATACGATGTCTGGTTTCAAGCTCACATCATGTTTGGCTAAATCAATGCCTTGAATGCCAGATGCGGGGTCAGCAATATTCGTTTCTAACACAGGATCAATGCTGTCTTCTAGTGAAACCTTGCCTGTTTCAATTTCAGATTCATCATAAGTTAACGTAAAGCGAAACGGCACATCAACGTCACTAGACACATACCAATATAAAGTAGGCTGGTCGCTAATGGTTAAACCCGTATGCTCTGGTGCAATCACGGCTAATGTTGGAATGTTTGCACTGTCGCTTAAGCCACGCGTACCACCACCAACACGACGCGAAGGTGCACCGTCAACTTTTGGTGTAAACATTTGTAAACCACCACGCGTACCGCCACCGACACGACGAGTTGGCGCACCATCTACTTTGGGGGTATACATTAAGGGAGAGGCAGCTTGTGCGGACTGAATTAAACTAACAGGCGCATTTGAAAAGCTAACCAAAGCAATACCTAAAGATAAGCTAAGTAATGCTGTTTTATACATAGTAATCCTCCTTTACTTGAAAAGAGTAAATTCAAAAACAGAGTGAAACAATTGGTATTGAGTATAGCTTTTCAGTGCATAATTAACAATGAACAATTCATAATCAACCCAATTTTTTTGGCGGAATTTTAAATTCAATCAAAATCTTATATTGCATTATCAATTTATAATTTTAGAAAAAACTTAAATTTGGCCTATTCAATGAATAAGTGTAAATGATTCAATTTTTAAGCCGAAATACTATAAAAAGTACCGAATAGACGCTATAAATATACTTATATCCATATAAAACTTACTTGTTATGATGAGTAGGAATGATAATGCTTTATATTTTGAAATACATTTTAATAATTATTCTATTTTTTGGAAAATCAAGTGCTTGTCTAGTGCCTAAAAATTGCTTCTTTCGCGATAAATCAAGTTAACTTCTTTGGTAAATCGATATGCGATCACGACTATCTCAATCCATTATTCAGGTCATCAAACCATGCATGATTCTATTTAGTTTATCAATTAATGCAGGTGAATCCAAAGAATTACTTGAAGCTGAGATCAGTCAATTATTACAGTTGTCCTTAATGGAATTGCTTGAAGTATCAGTGACAACAGCATCTAAAATGGAAGAAAGTATTAAAGATACGCCTGTTGCGACTTTAGTGATTACAAAACGACAAATTCAGGATCGTGGCTACCGTCATTTACTGGATGTGATGCAAGATTTACCGGGGTTTGATATACAAAAATATAATCATCAAGTTGAATATCATTCAGTGGCAATGCATGGGCATGTGGGCAGTCATAAATTTTTAATTTTACAAGATGGGGTGAGGATTGACTCTCCAACGGGCGAGGCGATTGCAATTGCTGATAATTTCCCAATTTTACATGCCAAGCAAATTGAAGTTGTTTATGGCCCTGCTGCCGCTTTGTATGGTGCAGATGCGTTTGGCGGAGTCATCAATATTATTACTGATCCATATCCAGAAAATCAGACTTTACATTTATCATTTGGTACGGATGATTATCGGCGTTATGGATTTCAAGCAGGGGGGGAGCTGACAGATAAGTTGTCTTTTAATCTGAGTGGACAATTACAAAAGCATGACTACTCCGATTTATTTAATGATTATAATCATATATATCAATTAGATGGCTTAGTCACTTTAGGCCAAAATACTTATCAAACCGCGCAGGAACGCAATGGATTTTACGCAAAAGATGAAAGCAAGCATTTATTTGCTCGGGTTGATTATGATGATTGGTTAACGCTGGGATTTAATCAGAGCTTTTTACGTAATCCAAGTACGACAGGCAGCAAACCGAATAGCTCTGCCTATGGTGAAGATGAGGTGTGGAATACAGAAATTAACAGTGTTTTTGCACGATTCAAACATGGGTGGACAGACCAACTGCAAACTGAGACTTTATTGCATTATGCAGATTATGAAATTGCCCCCACCTCGCGGTTTAAAAATATTTATGTAGATTACTTAGATAGTTATATTTATGCTCGTGGAGAAAAATATAGTGTTGAGCAACAATTTAGCTATCAACTCAGCGATCAGCACCAGTTTATTGCAGGCTTGAGTTATGAGAAATTCTACAGTATTCCTAAAACCACAGATTTACCACAGCCTTACGATAAAACCAAAGCTCCAACCGAGCAAAATTTATATCATTGGGGCAGTGATAACAGTTTACCGATTGATATTTATGAGTTGCGTTATCACAACACGGCTTATTATTTTCAGTGGCAAGCGGCATGGCGTGATAATTTATCATCAACGATTGGCCTGCGTTACGACCAAAGTTCACGTTATTCAAGTACTTTAAATCCTCGCTTGGGCTGGGTATATCAACCAGATGATAAGACAGTTTTAAAACTCTTTTATGGCGAGGCCTTTCGCTCACCTTCACCGACAGATACACATGAAGTGTTTGGGATTTTCTCAGGCTCACAAAATGAGCAAGATGAATATGTAAGCTTTTTCTTTCGTACACCACACGAAGAGCTAGAACCTGAAAAAGTACGTACCTTACAATTCAATGCGATTCATAGTTTAAAAGATAATTTACAACTGTCTTTAAATGCGTATTACACCACAATTGATGATCGGATTTTGCCGATTGCAGAAACTGAACCGACACAATTTATTTCTGGTGGTCAAATTTTGTCTTCAACCCGCAATGACAATTTTGGTAGTGCTAAACAATATGGTGCAGATGTGAGTGTATTGTATCAAGCAGAATTAACAGATAGTTGGGATGCTGATATATGGGCACACTATAGTTATATAGATGGCTACAATCAGCAACAAGGGGATGAGAGCAAACAGCCTTTACGCTTGGTTTCAGAACATAAGTTGAAGTTAGGCGCGACTTTTCGTTATCAAAACCGTTATGTGATTACACCGAAGTTATATTTCATTGGCCAAGCAAATAATGATGCTGTAGATGATATCAACAATACAACATCAGGTTATGCGATTATGGATTTACACTTAGGTGCAACACTTGCTGAGAACTGGTCAATCAGTGCAAATATTTATAATATTTTTAACCGTCGTCATTATCACGCGGGGCTCAATACTTTAACTAATTTAGCAAGTAATGTTCAACCTTTACGTAGTGTTATACTCTCGCTACATTACCAGTTTTAGGTTGTGATTCAGTGACTCATTAGATAAACTTTAGACCTGTTTTGTTCTATATTGATAAGCACTGCCTCATTTGACTATGTTATGAAGTGGCCGCTGACTTGTTCCAATAAAAGCCACACACTAGTATAAGTCATAGAAATACCTTATTATGGGTAGTGTATCTGAGAGAGGGTTTTACTGATGCAGACTGTTGTTCGTATCACCATTTTGAGTTTAGTTTTATTATTAGGAGCATGTAGCTCTATTCGATTTGATGGTTCTCAAGCAACGATTACTGTGGCTAGCTACCGCTCCCAACCAGAAGCTCCCATTGTTGCTGTACGTTTATTAAATGAGCCTTTGCCTGCATTGCAGCAATTGCCACCAATTGCACCTCTCTCAGTTGAACCACCTAAGCCTGTTATTCCTGATATTGTGGAAAATATCTTATTTGAATCTGATAGCTCTACATTATCTCCTACAGCGATTACGCAATTAGATCACTTTGCGATTACGGTTGCAGATGGTGATTATCAAATTTTAATCGAAGGTCATACTGACAGTAGCCATAGTTTTGAATATAACCATACCTTGTCTGAAGCAAGAGCAACAGCCGTGAAAAATGGTTTGCTCGCAAGAGGTATTCAGTCGTCTCGTTTAGTTATTGAATATCATGGTGAAACACAAGCCGTTGCATCAAATGACCACTCTCATGGTAAACAACAAAATCGCCGTGTTGAGTTACGACCGATTAAACCTTTTGTGGGCTTTGGGTTAGCACCTGTACCAAAAAGTCCTACTGTGACACAAAATACTGGATTAAAACCATTTTCTTTACAACCACATATTCCAAAACAGACAGTCTCAGATCATGAAACTTTAGAGCAAGAAATCATTGAAGTACAAATTCATCTACCAAAAACATTAGAAAAGCTGAAAACTGAGCAAAAAGCTAAAGTTGATACTGAAACGATTGTCGTAGATGTAGATGCAGCGACTGATTTCTATTAAAACAGATATTTATAATAAGAGACGTTGTACAGAATTTTGTATGACTTCTCTTCAATAACAACAATTTTTTCATAGAATTCATAAAAGATGCGTATAAATTTCATCTGTATGGGACAAAAGATGCCAACTTGGGTACAGCAAGGGTATCAAGAATATGCAAAACGTCTCCCATCTCAATGCGAACTTAATTTAATTGAAATCCCACTGACTCGACGTGGCAAGAATGCGGATATTGCACGTATCCAGCAAGATGAAGGTAAGCGTATGCTAGCGCAAATCGGTCATGATAGCTTTATTTTGGCTTTAGATGAGCGTGGCAAACCTTGGGATACGAAACAGCTTTCGCAGCAGATGAAAGGTTGGATGCAAAATTATACACAAGTGGCTTTATTAGTTGGTGGGCCTGAAGGCTTAGCCCCAGAATGCTTGCAAGCCGCACAGCAAAAATGGTCATTATCAGCCTTAACATTGCCGCATCCTTTAGTACGGGTTGTCGTTGCTGAGCAAGTTTATCGTGCTTGGACATTACTCAATAATCATCCTTATCATCGAGCTTAAAGCATGTTATATCTTGCCTCTCAATCACCTCGTCGCCGTGAATTATTAGATCAAATTCAGGTCGCTTATCAAACTTTGAAAGTGGATACTGACGAATCTGTACATGCTGGGGAGTCACCTGAAACGTATGTGCAACGGGTTGCATTACAAAAAGCCCAAGCAGGTTTTGCATTACAGCCGCAGGATTGTGTGTTAGGCGCGGATACTGCGGTCATTTACCAGCAACAGATTTTAGGCAAGCCAACTGATAAAATTGATGCACAACGGATGTTGCAAACATTATCAGGAAAAACGCATCAAGTGATGACAGCTGTGGCGATTGTGAGCAAAAGCCATCAGTTATGCCAATTGAATACCAGTCAAGTGACTTTTCGGACATTAACACAAGCTGAAATTCAAGCATATGTTGCAACACAAGAGCCTATGGATAAAGCGGGGAGTTATGCAGTGCAAGGTTTAGCCAGCATATTTATTGAGAGAATCGAAGGCAGTTATTCTGGGGTGATGGGGCTACCGTTATACGAGACCGCACAATTACTACAACAAATAGATGCGTCACTACTACAATGGTTAAACGATTAAAATACACAATTCAGCAATTTTCGCTAAGTAGACGTTTATCTTGGCATTGTTATAAACATAAGCCTTCAAAGTTTCGGCGTTTTTTGCAGTATTTTTTTATTAGTTTTGGGGTTATAAGTTTTATCAGTATACTTGCGATATTTGCTTTAGGTTTTCAAACGACACAATCATTTGACCAACAATTTCCTCAACTATTTAAACAATTTATTCAAACCAGTTTAACAGAAGATGTTGCCTCTGCTTTGGTGATTAAACAACCTTTAGCAATGGGGGTGAGTATAGAACAAGCTGAAAAATCATTATTAGCTGCTGCTGAGAAAAACCAGCTTAAACTCATTCATCGTGAATCGTTGGATAAAACCCTCTCTACTAAGCAAACTAAACAGGCTTTAAGTATTTTTTCATTCTTACCTGTTGCTGTAAGCCAACAATTATTACAACAACACCCCCATTTTGCTGCACATTTACCCTTTCGCATGATGTTGTATCAGGATTTACAAGGGCAAGCATGGATTGCAATGCCTAATTTGCCTTTGTTATTGCATGGCTTTAAACAATCTGCCAATGTTCAACAACTAGAAAATTTAATAGCTTATGAAGCAATGTTTAAAGTTTTAATAGCAAGCGCATATGCAACTGAATAATAAAACATCATTGATTGGATTCTATATCTATAAGTTCTATTTTTAGAAAAATATCTATAAACAACTTTTATATCATTTTCGTTAATACTAGATTTACAACCCTGTTTTTTGCTGCACCGCAACATTTATATTTAATTAACAACAACCTGTTATATTTCTTGCTTCTTTTTTTACTGCTCGCGGTTTTAATTGATAAACTAGATTTAAATCAACAGCACGGCAATTTTTTAGTTTAGAATAAGCGAAATCTCGTTGAAAGGAATTGGGTCTTGAATGCTGTAAACCATACCCCTCAAGATAAGGCAAGTGTACTTGATCGCCTGAAAAAGTTAGCTGTAACAGGTTCTTTATTATCCATTTTTGGCTTTGGCAGTATTATGCTGATGCGCTTAGGTGGTAATGTGATTGTTGCAGGTTGGCTGTATCCTGAAGCGTTTGGTTTAATGGCTGTGGTCAATGCCCTGATGATGGGTTTGGCTATGTTTTCTGATGTCGGTTTGCGTCCCAGCATTGTTCAAAATAAACGAGGTGAAGAAGCTGATTTTTTACGCACTGCATGGACCATTCAAGTTGCCCGAGGTTTTATTCTCGCTTTATTTTCTGTAGGGCTTGCCTTCCCTATCGCCGCAATCAATAACGAACCCCAATTAATTCCTCTTATCATTGTTACAGGCTTATCTTCCATTTTTATGGGCTTTAACTCAACTTATCTTTTTGTGTATTCCAGACATTTGGAATTACGCAATATGGTCATTTTAGACATTATTGCTGCATTTTTGAGCACTGCAGTGATGCTGATTTGGGCCTATTTTTATCCGACGATTTGGGCTTTAGTGTCTAGTGCATTTGTGAATGCGATTGTGCGTTTAGTGGCCAGTCATACGGTGCTCGCAGGTAAAGTACCAATGCGCTTTGCATGGGAAAAACAGTCAGTGCATGAGCTGATTCATTTTGGTAAATGGATTTTTATCAGTACCGCTTTGGGCTTTTTGCTGATGCGTTTAGACGTATTTGTATTAGGTAGCATTGCAGGTATGGCAACACTGGGCTTGTATTCAATTGCCAAAACCTTGTCACGTATTTCAATTGAAGCATTGATGAAATTATCGGATATGGTGATGTTTCCACTATATTCACGACTGAAAGAGCAAGGCGCAGACACCTTACGCGAGAAAATGTTTAAAGCCAGAGCCTTATTATTAGCCTTATTTTTACCGCCATTATGGCTGTTAATTTTAGATGGACAATGGATTGTAGATTTACTATATGATGATCGCTATCAGTTTGCTGGCTGGATTTTACAAGTATTGGCAGCGGGTGCAACCGCAACTGTCATTATTACCAGCATTTATCCCGTGTTACTTGCCGTTGGCGACTCTTTCCGTAATATGTTGAACTCGATTACTCGCTTTATTATGCAAGTGTTAGGGATGGTCATTGGCTATTATTTAGGTGGTGTTGAAGGTTTTATTATTGGTGTAGCGATGGGTGATTTGTTTACCTATGTGGTGTTGGTGTTCTTGATTAGGCCTTATAACGTCTGGTTTCCATGGTTGGATTTTGCAGCGTTCGCCAGTTCATTTGCTGTGATTTGGCTTGCTTTTGTTGCTAACGTTGGTATTTTGTCATGGATCGCTTAACCCTCGCAGAGGCATTAAATGCCCGTCAGAATAACTTTGATTTGATTCGGTTTGTTGCGGCAACTATGGTGATTGTGGCTCATGCGTATCCGCTGACGTATGGACATGACGATACCGAATTATTGCATTTGCTTACCCAACAACAAATGACATTTGGCACATTAGGCGTTGCGGTATTTTTTGTCATCAGTGGTTTTTTAATTTACCAAAGTTACGATAACTCTCCCAATGTATTCATTTATGCAAAAGCACGTATTTTAAGGATTTTTCCTGCTTTTATCGTTGTGCTATTTCTGATGGTTTTCGGCTTAGGTGTGGTGTTAACAGAATTAAGTTTTGGCGAATATTTTACCCAATCAACAACATATCAATATTTGCTCGGCGTGTTTTTATTTCCTATCTATTATGAATTACCGGGCGTTTTTGAAAATAATCCGTGGCAAGCCGCTGTTAATGGCTCTTTATGGACGATCCCGTATGAATTCGTGTGCTATATTTTGGTTGTCGTTGCGGGCTTAACTCAAATTTTGCGCTGGCGGATTGTATTGCTCATTTTATTAGTTGGTGTGTTTTTATTCCGTTGGTTGCTGTTCGATGGATCACCCGAAGTATTAGGCAGTTTAAACCATTGGATTCGCGGCATTGGTACAGCCAAATTATTAGAACTTAGCTCTTATTTTCTTGCGGGCATGGTATTGTATGCATATCGAGAAAAAATCATTATTCATCACTATTTAGCTTTGATTTCAGCCGTCATTTTAGTAGTTACAGCGATTTTCGGCGGTTTGCAAGCATGGTTTTTATTGGCAGGCAGTTATATTATTATTTATTTAGCATTTTCACCTAGTATTCGTTTTCATCATTTTGCTAAGTATGGTGATTTTTCCTACGGCATTTATATCTACGCATTTCCTGTGCAACAAACGTTGGTTTACTATTCTCAAGCCCAGTGGCATCCGCTGGTTAACGCATTATTTGCTATTCCAATCACTTTATTTTTTGCTATATTGTCGTGGCACTTGATAGAAAGCAAAGCTTTAAAATTAAAAAAAGTCGTGCTAGTGTCTGAAAAGCTAAAAATATAGTCATTGAGAGAGGATAGAACCATGTCACGTGAAATTATTTCTACGCCGAACGCACCGCAAGCCATTGGCACATACTCACAAGCGGTAAAAGTGGGTGATACAGTGTACTTATCAGGACAAATCCCTTTAGAACCTGAAACCATGTTGTTAGTTGAAGGCAATATGGAAGCACAAATTGTACGTGTATTTGAGAATTTGCAGGCCGTTGCACAAGCTGCAGGCGGTGATTTGCAAGATATTGTTAAATTAAATATCTATTTGATTGATTTGACTTATTTTACATTGGTCAATGAAGTGATGTCACGCTATTTTTCCCAACCGTATCCCGCACGTGCAGCCGTTGGGGTGGCTTCTTTACCCAAAGGGGCGCAAGTCGAAATGGATGCAGTGATGGTTTGTTCATAAAATCCCCCTATAGCATTTTTTGAAATAGACCTAAAGTGGTGTGTTTTTGGTTTTATTGCCAATCACACCATTTTTTATGGTCAAAATCATATAGCAAATAAGTAAATAATTAGTTGGATTATAAACTTTTTTTAGCTTTAAATAAGGGTAAACATGGCTATAAATCAGGCTAATAATGTTGTTAAGATATTGGAATAGTTAAGAAGTTCATGACAAACGAATAAGATTAGTCTATAATACGGATTCTAGGTTGCGGGAATATTTGGTTAGATACATATAAAAGCCAAGTATTTCCGCAATTTAAGTTTTAGGGTTATAAAAATTTTCATAATCACACAACTTTTTTGCATTGCAGCATTTTGTGAATTAGTTGATAATGCCAATTTGCTTACGCAAGAGGACGACAGTTTATGTACTGCACTTTATTAAAAGCTAAATTGCACCGTGCTTGCGTGACTCACGCAGAGTTAGACTACGAAGGTTCATGCGCTATTGATGGTAAGTTATTAGATTTGTCTGGTATCCATGAATATGAGCAAATTCAAATCTATAACCTCGCTAATGGTGAACGTTTTACCACTTATGCGATTCGCGCTGAAGATGGCTCTCAAGTCATTTCTATTAATGGTGCTGCTGCACATAAAGCCAGTCCCGGAGATAGAATCATCATTTGTTCGTATGAAAGTCTGACCGCACAAGAAGTCGCCATTCACAAACCAACTTTAGTTTACTTAGATGAACTAAATAACATTACTCATACACGCAACTACATTCCTACTCAAGCAGCTTAATCTTTAGCTCCTTCCTGAAGTATTTTCCTCTATATCTTCAAAAAAACGCGTGCTATAGCAACGTATATGGAATGAATGAGTAAACAGGTACTTAACCTGAGACAATGTGGTTTTCAGGTTTTGTACGGTTTGGTATTTCTCGGTGTGTTTACGATGGTGATGATGCAATATTCGTCACCACCCTTTTAGAAAATTTCAAAGCGTTCGGTAAAAGCCATAAAACAGCTTCTGCAATTAAGAAATGAATTAAGATAGGAAAAGTGTTAATTCTTAACGAATTCAGGGTAAGCTTCCATACCGCATTCGCTCAAATCCAAGCCTTCATACTCTTCTTCTTCAGAAACGCGCAGCCCAAAGATAAGTTTAATCACAAACCATGTCACCAAGCTGGTCACGAACACCCAACTAAAAATAACAACAATACCGATCAATTGACTTTTAAAGCTGGCTGTTGGATTGGTTAATGGCACAGCAAGTAATCCCCAAATACCAACCACACCATGTACAGAAATTGCGCCAACGGGATCATCTAAGCGTAATTTGTCTAAACCTAAAATTGCGAAGATAACTAAGATGCCACCAACACTACCGATTAAGGTTGCAAATATTGGTGAAGGAGTTGATGGTTCAGCAGTAATAGCGACCAGTCCTGCTAATGCGCCATTTAAAATCATGGTTAAATCTGCTTTACCAAATAAAAATCGGGACATCATAGTTGCTGCCACTAAGCCACCAGCCGCGGCCATATTGGTGTTCACAAAAATCATCGCGACGGTGTTGGAATCTACAACGGTTGAAGCTAACAGTTGTGAGCCGCCGTTAAACCCAAACCAGCCAAACCATAATAAAAACGTACCCAATGTCGCTAGCGGTAAATTGGCTCCCGGAATTGCATTGATATGGCCATCAGCACTAAATTTGTGCAATCGTGCACCTAATAACATGACACCTGTTAATGCCGCTGTTGCACCTGCCAAATGCACTACGCCAGAACCTGCAAAATCCAAAAAGCCTAATTGATGTAAAAAGCCTTCTCCCCATTTCCAATAACCTTGAATCGGATAGATAAAGCTTGTCATCACGACAGCGAAAAAGATGAAAGACCATAATTTCATGCGTTCAGCGATTGCCCCTGAAACCACGGACATGGCTGTTGCGACAAAGACCACTTGGAAAAAGAAATCGGCGGCTTTTGCATAATCTGCTTCACCTGCATTGACTGCAGCAAGTGAATAATCATTACTTACCGTCATGGACATGAAACTAAATAATGGTGTTACAGAAGGGATAATGCCACCTTCAGGCGAACCATACATGAGATCATAACCAACCAACATGTACATAATGCAAGCAATTGCATATAAGGTGACATTTTTAGTAAGAATTTCAACGGTGTTCTTGGAACGAACTAAGCCCGCTTCTAGCATCGAAAAGCCCAAGGCCATCAACATGACCAGTGCTCCCGACATTAATAAATAAAAAGTATTTAAGGCGTAACTTGCTTCCATGAGTCTCTCCTAAACGATGTACACTTCGATGTCTTCAATCATTTTTTACAGGAAACAGTCACAACCTTAAAACTTTAAAGTGCTTCCCTGTCTGTTTCTCCAGTACGAATCCGTACCACTTTCTCTAGATCAGACACGAAAATTTTGCCATCGCCGATTTTGCCTGTATTCGCAGCTTTACTGATGGCTTCAATTGCAAGGTCAACAATATCAGCACCGACTGCCGCTTCAATCTTGATTTTAGGTAAGAAATCGACTACGTATTCTGCACCACGATATAATTCTGTGTGGCCTTTTTGGCGACCAAAGCCTTTAACTTCTGTTACGGTAATCCCTTGGATACCGACATCTGATAATGCTTCACGGACATCATCAAGTTTAAACGGTTTGATAACGGCTGTTATCATTTTCATAAAAAGGTCTCCTAAACGATGTTTTTTTAAGAGTACGTTACATCACTTTTAAGAAATGAACTGGCAACCCTTCAACGCTACCAGTTCTAAGTTATGTATCGCAAATCAGTGACTATCAGTCTTAGATAATGTAACCACGTTCTTGATGTAGTGCCATATCTAAGCCCATTTCTTCTTGCTCTTCGTCGACTCGTAAGCCACCTGTTAGCAAGCTTACAATGCTTAAGAGAATCGCGCTGACCACACCACTATAAATAATAGTGATAATCACACTTTCAGTTTGAACCCAAACTTGTTCGCCGATAGAGGTAATTTCACCGCCGAAACCTGCACCACCGAATTGTTCTGCGCAGAATACACCTGTTAAGATCGCACCTACGATACCGCCCATTGCGTGAACACCAAATACGTCTAATGAATCATCATAACCGAAGATTTGTTTGATATTAGTTGCAGTAAAGAAGCAGATCACGCCTGATGCTAAACCAATCGCTAATGCGCCCATAGGACCTACAGAACCTGATGCTGGTGTAATAGCTACTAAGCCTGCGATTGCGCCTGATGCAATACCTAATACACTTGGTTTTTTATGAATTGCCCATTCGCTGAACATCCAAGATAATGCTGCAGTTGCGGTTGCAATTTGAGTCACAGCCATTGCCATACCTGCTGCGCCATCCGCTGCTACTGCACTACCTGCGTTGAAGCCAAACCAGCCAACCCATAACATTGAAGCACCGATAACTGTATAAGTTAAGTTATGTGGAGGCATTGCTGTGGTTGGATAACCTTTACGTTTGCCTAACATGATCGCTGCAACTAAACCTGCAATACCTGCGTTGATGTGTACCACTGTACCGCCAGCGAAATCTAACACACCATCGTTGCTGAGCCAGCCGCCGCCCCAAACCCAGTGACATACTGGCGCGTATACGATTGTTGCCCATAAGGCCATGAATAATAACATTGCTGAGAACTTCATCCGTTCAGCAAAAGCACCTACGATTAATGCGGGTGTGATAATCACAAACGTCATTTGGAATGTCATAAATACCGTTTCAGGAATTGAACCGCTCATGGCATCGACAGTGACACCTGCTAAAAACATTTTGTCTAAGCCACCAATGAATGGGTTTAAGTCACCGCCATCGGTAAAGGCTAAACTGTAAAGTAACACTGTCCATAACACTGACATTAAAGAAGTAATTGCAAAACACTGCATCAATACTGATAGTACGTTTTTGCTGCGTACCATACCTGCATAAAATAAAGATAAACCCGGAATCGTCATAAATAAGACTAAAGCGGTTGCTGTTAACATCCAAGCGGTATCGCCTGAATTCAGCTCGTCAGCAAATGCCAATGATGGCATGAGCGTCAGTAAGAGTGCGGTAAGTTTAGTTAAATGCATAGTGAATTTTCTCCTAAATTAAAGTGCGTCTTTACCAGTTTCGCCTGTACGAATTCGCATTACTTGTTCTAAGCCATAAACAAAGATTTTACCGTCGCCGATTTTGCCTGTATTGGCAGCTTGGCTAATAGCTTCAATAACTTGATCTAAAATTTCTTCTGATACAGCGGCTTCAATTTTAATTTTTGGTAAGAAGTCAACAACGTATTCTGCACCACGATAGAGTTCGGTATGGCCTTTTTGACGACCAAACCCTTTTACCTCTGTGACAGTAATCCCTTGCACCCCGATGTCAGAAAGTGCTTCGCGCACATCATCGAGTTTGAAAGGCTTGATAACGGCAGCAACCATTTTCATAAGATTGACTCCTAACCTTTAGTTGTTATGTTAAAAATCTTTTTAATAAAGCCTGCTTTACTTGAGTGAAGGGTATAACAATAAGTGTGCCACTGATTTTTTTGCTTTATTTACAAACAGATATATATTTTCTTAAAATTATAGGGACTATTTTGGGGCAAATTGTGCACTGCAGTGTGGCGAAAAAAACTAAAGCGCACTTAGATAGTGCAATGTGCAATTAACACGAGTTATTCGCTGTTTATAAGTAATGGAAATAGCTGATATAGAGCAATTAGAACGACAGATGTATTTGTCTAAGCAAAATTGGAAAACGAATGCCAAAAGATTAAATTTATTTTTTAGATAATGATTTGAAAATCTAAATAATGATGATAGAAGTGGTATTGCTATCTTGAAGATGTTTCTTAATGAACTATCTTTTACAATTACATTCATAACAATGCCTATCAGCTTAAATTAGAATAACCTATTAATAATAAAAAATAGATTTTTAAATGACAAAATATTTATGACTGGTAATTTGATAGATTAACCACATTGAGACTACGTTTGATGAGTTAATTTGTTAGGAATATAACACAATAAAAACAATAAATCATTAAAAAATAAATTTATGAGGATCATTATGAATGATTTATCGACCTGAACACCGCAAGCAATAGCATCTGATTGTTTTTAAATCAAAATATTAGAATGTATGATTTCAGACAAACAATGTATTGCTTAAACGGTATTTAGATTGTAAAGCTATGCAGGGAAGGGCTGATACTATTTACCGATACAGAAACTTGAGAAGATTTGGCCTAATAAATCATCAGCTGTAAATTCGCCCGTAATTTCACTTAACGCATGTTGAGCAAGACGTAATTCTTCTGCAAGCAATTCATTTTGGTATGCTTTTACGCAAACAAGGCTATTATCCAAACTGGTTTGTGCTTGTTGTAAAGCGTCTAAATGTCTGCGCCGTGCTAAAAAGCTGCCTTCGGTATTATTTTTCAAGCCCATTTTTTGTTTAAGCAATTGGCGTAACTCTGTCACACCTTGATTGGTTTTTGCGGATAAATACAATATGCCAGAATCACTTAAGCCTGCTTGATGTCCACTAATATCAATTTTATTACGAATCACCAAAGGCGTTGAAGGAATATCATTGAGTAAATTTTCATGCGTATGATCATCAGGATAGCGATCATCAAGTAACAAAATGACTAAATCTGCTTCCTGCAAAACTTGTTTGGTGCGTTTAATCCCTTCTTGTTCCACAACGTCTGCTGTTTCGCGTAAACCTGCCGTATCAATAATGTGCAATGGCATTCCATCTAAATCAATTTGATCGCGCACAATATCTCGTGTTGTGCCTGCAATCGGGGTCACAATCGCGGTTTCGCGGCCAGCCAAACAATTTAATAAACTGGATTTGCCCACATTTGGTTCACCCACTAAGGCGATGTGCATACCTTCTTTTAATAAGAAACCTTGCTGCGCTTTGCTTAAAATTTCATCAATATCAGCTTGTAATTGTTCGATTTTTCCTTGCACTTGCCCATCGGCTAATAAGTCAATTTCTTCTTCAACAAAGTCAATGCCCGCTTCAATATAAGTACGCAACCAAATTAAACGCTCGACTAAATCATGAATTTGTTGTGAAAACTCACCTTGTAAAGAACGTAATGCACAGCGCGCTGCTTGTACCGAAGAACTTTCAATTAAATCAGCAATCGCTTCGGCTTGAGCAAGGTCGATTTTGCCATTTAAAAAAGCTCGCTCAGTAAATTCCCCCGGATTAGCCAAACGCACCCCTAATGCTAAAACCGCTTTAAGCAATAAATCCATCACAACAATACCGCCATGCCCTTGTAATTCAAGCACATCTTCGCCTGTGTACGAATTTGGTGCAGCAAAATAAATCGCTAACCCTTGGTCAATCACTTCATTTTCTGCGTTTTTAAAGCCAGTGAACTGTGCGTAACGGGGCTTGGGTAGTTGACCGATAATCGCTTTTGCAATATCAGGCACGCGTGAACCTGAAACCCTCACAATCCCTACACCACCTTGACCAACAGGTGTAGCAATTGCGGCAATTGTATCGGTTAATACCACTTCTTCAGTCATGAATAACATCCTTTACACTAGTTTCGTACATTTTAACTGATCTCTGACTCAGTCAATACAATCAATGTATATAAATCATAAGTAATCGTTTACTCAACTTTGTTGATACCGCTTATTTGTCATTTAAAACAAATTCTTATGCGATTATCATGCGTTATCATAAGCTGTTATTTGTATGTATTGATGGATGAAAATATACCGTAATAATGAAGGCTTGTATGACAAGGTTGGCAGATTAGGCAGTCTATGTGCACAAGATACAAAATATTATCTTACTAAAATCGTCAATTTATGGTTAACAATTGATAAAAAAGATGTCAAACTTCATTTACCAATTTTAATAAGGATGTTGTTGCTTATGAAATTATTACCTCGCTTCGTGCTTATTTGTGGTGTATATGGTGTCAGTGCCCATAGCATCGCAACTGAGCAAACTATTTTTATTGAACATCAAATCAGTCAAGAAATTGCGGTTGAAGAACTCTCTGAACAATCAGAAAAGAAATTACCACAAATCTTATGGCAAAACTTCAGCTCAGCAATTAAACATTTATCCGAACTGTATGCAGACATTCACAAGAAAAATGAAGATGTTGACATGTCGACCAAAGTACAGTCATTCCTGCAACTACCTGAACATAAAGCATTTGGTTCATTACCTGCTGTGTGGGTTGAAACCATTATCGGTGCTGATGGTGGTGGTGAAGTGGGATTTGAAATCCCATCTTATTGGTATCGTGTGCCAGATGAGTTTGATGCGGGCATTATTGATTGGAATGGCTTAAGCGGCAGTGCAGAATTTCATCCTAAGTTCACTAGTTGGCAAGGTGAAGTAGATATGAATGGTTTTGTGTTGGATGCTTTTGAGCAATTTAAGCTGGAATTTGATCCTAGCTATGCTTCAGCAAGTTATAGTTTAAACCAAGACGCTAAGCCCGCGTTAGAAACCAAGTTCAATATTCCTGCAATCGAATATGAAAGTGAAGAAGAATCAGAAAAACTGACGCTTGAATATTTTCAATTGAAAAACACTTTCTTGCCTGAACAATATTTACCAACAGCACTAAACACAACATTAGATAAATTTTGTTATCAACAATCAGTATCTGATGAAGAGGGTGAACAAGGTGAGTTATTCAATCTATTTGGTTTAGCGGCTGAATTTAAGATACAGGATACAGGTGCTAAGTTAATTAATTTACCACCTCAAACCAGCTTAATTGATTTATTGGAAGCAGAAGATAGTGATAAGTTGGCTGAAGTGATTAATATTATGGCGTTCCGTCCTACTGAGGCTAATGCTGAGTTTAAACAGCTCACTTTCCATGAAGCAGGTTTTCAGGGCAACAATGCGTGTAAACCTTCTGAAAAACCACTTGCAAGCTTAGATGCTTATCAAGATGATTTTGTGCATTTGGAAATCAATGATTTTGAATACAATGGACAAGCAAAACAGCAAGAAAGCGGTTTGATTTTAGAAAATGGTTATTTTCATTTAGGTCAAACAATGCTTAAAGGTGATGATGTTGCTACACGGTTTGAAAAAATGAAGTTTGCGTATCTTTCAAATTTACAAGCTGATGCGCCAAATCTCGTTGAAACCAGTGTCAATATTGATGTTGATAGTTTAGATTTGCCTCAAGTGTTAACAGATAAAGAAGAACTTAATTTAGCATTGTCTTTTGGCTTAAATCGACTTGATGCGGAAGCATTGACAGAGTTACAACAATTTGCTCAAACTGTCACCATGAATATGCAAGATCAAGAAGACCCGTCTATGTTTATGTTTAGTTTAATGGGTAAATACATGGAACTTGCACCTAAGTTTTTGCAACAATCACCAGAGATATTTCTTAAAGGGCTTAAAGACGAGGAACAATTTAGCTTAGCCTTGAATGAAAAAAACCAGTTAGTGGGTTCTTTTAATATCGGTATTAACAATACACAGCCTCATCAATTACTTGATCCACAAGCGTTGATTAAAGCTTTATATGGCGATATGGATATAGAATTGAAACTTACTCAAGACAAAGCCAATTTATTAATGAGCTATTTGTTTGAAGTAGATGACAAAGAAGCAGCAGAAATGGTGGAACAATGGGTCAGCATGTTTAGTGTGACACATGAAGGTGATGATTATACATTGACTGTCGATTTGGATTTAAAAGACGGTCAATTAGTGGGTAATAACGATACAAGTAAGATGATTGCAGGTGCATTACAGCCATTTATCTCTATGACAATGGGAGAGTAATCATGAATTTGCAGTTTCTCATTATTGATCCTCAATACGACTTTGCTGATCCTAACGGTCATTTATTTGTGCCCAATGCCGATCAAGATGCGTTGCGTTTAGCGGCGATGTTAGAACGCCATATGCAACAGATTCAATCGATCCATGTGACGTTGGATTCTCATCATTGGTTTGACATTGCGCATCCTGCCTTTTGGGTCAATACACAAGGTCAGCATCCAGAGCCGTTTACTTTAATCACGGAACAGGATATTGAGTTAGGTCAATGGAGAACTGCAAAAGCAGCGTGTCAAAATCGTGCGCGAGAGTACGTTAAATCTTTAAAACGCAATGCACGTTATGATTTAGTGGTTTGGCCGCCGCATTGTTTGATTGGGCAAAAGGGACACAGCATTGTAGAACCGATTGCTCAACAGTTAAATGCTTGGGAAAGTCAACAGTTTACAGTGGACTATATCATAAAAGGTACGAATATTTGGACCGAGCACTATAGCGCAGTACAGGCGGATGTTCCTGACCCTGAAGACAGTGGAACGCATTTAAATACGGCATTGATTACAGAGTTAAAACATGCCGATATAATTGCCATTTCAGGTCAGGCATTATCTCATTGTGTTGCTAATACCATCTATGATATTGCGGAATTTTTCGAACCTCAAGAAATGCAAAAGCTGGTTTTAATTGAAGACACCACATCTTCGGTATCGGGCTTTGAGCACTTAGGCGAAACATTTATGCAGACTATGCAACAACGTGGAATGCGCGTCGCTAAATCAACAGATATGCTTGTCTAAATAGGTTTGTCATTAAAGGTTGGAGTTGATGGCATGGCTTCAACTTTTCTTTTTAAATACCACCATTTTTCCAATTTAAATCACCTCTTAACAAAAAATACGTAAGTTTCTTTTCTCACGGTTTTCCCCTATACTGCTATGTTTGGATAGATGGTTTGCTATCCATTAATATTTAGTCATTTTCTCAGGTCAACTATTCTCAAGTTCTCTATTTATGGTGATTCAAAGATTAGTCGCTTTTATATTTTGTTACTTTGTTGTTATGAGTGAAGTAAATGCAGAATCTACCTTATCTGCACAAAATATCATCCAAGCATTACGTGCACTAAGCTTAGAAAACCTATCTGAAGTCAAAGTACTACAAGTCTCTTCTGCCAGCCGAAAATCACAAAGCATTATGGAAACTGCAGCGGCCTCTTACGTCATCACACAAGAAGATATTCGTAGAGCAGGTATTAGCGTTTTACCTGAAGCATTGCGTTTAGTACCAGGGGTGCAAGTCGCAAGAATTGATACCAACAAATGGGCAATTTCTGCTCGTGGATTTAACGCTCGGTTCGCCAGCAAATTATTAGTCATGATTGATGGGCGCACAATTTATACCCCGTTGCGTGCCGAAGTTAACTGGGATGCGCACAATCTACTACTTGAAGATGTGGATAGAATTGAAGTGATTCGAGGGCCCGGTGCATCGTTATGGGGCGCAAATGCGGTCAATGGTATTATTAATATTATTACCAAAGCGGCTTGTGATACTCAAGGTGGTTTAGTTAGCACTACTTTAGGGTCAGGAGAAGAAAAAGGCATTTTGGGTATACGTTATGGCGGCAAGTTGCCACTTGGCCATTATCGTCTTTATAGTAAATTGCATGTCAATGATAGCGCGCTTAATGAACAGGGTATTGAACAAGAAGACGATTGGCATACAAAACAAATTGGCCTACGTGTTGACCAAGCAGTAAATCGTGATGCATGGGATATTGAAACTGAATACTACGAAACAACTTACCAACGCTTTGACCGTAAAATCCAACAAAATAAACAAATAAAAGCCAAAAATGCACATATATTAGGTCGCTGGAAACGAGAATTAACAGATGGCTCTTTGCAGTTACAAAGCTATTTTACTCACACTCAGCGCGACGATTTACTATATAGCGAAAAGCGCGATTTATACGATATAGATTTCCAGCATAATATAGAGCGCTGGCAAACCCAGAGTATTATTTGGGGCTTAGGATTTCGCTATACCAAAGATCATATTGTTGGTACGCCTACATTTTATTATTCACCAGATCGACGAACTGACAATATATTCAGTGCTTTTGTTCAACATGAATGGCAATTTGCGGAGCAATGGCGTTTAACCATGGGGACAAAGCTGGAACATAATGATTACACAGGCTTCGAAGTTCAACCATCGGTACGTTTATTATGGACTCCCCGTGATTATTATAGTGTATGGGCGGCTCTTTCTCGGGCAGTTAAAACCCCGTCTCGTACAGGTACAGACTTCCATATGCAAACAGGCAGCCCTAGAATGCCGATTTATATTGATGGCAATACGACATTAGAATCAGAAACGTTATTGGCATATGAGTTAGGCCATCGTTTTCAGCCCAATGCCCGTTTTAGTTTTGATCTGAGCCTCTTTCTTCATAAATACCGTGATGTGGTTACGGTGGGAGAACCTCACTTTGTCGCTTACCCTAACCGTGGCTTATATTATAAAAATGAAAACGCGCTTAAAGGCCATTCTTATGGAACTGAATTTGCAGCGAAATGGCAGATAACATCAGATTTTAAAGTGGCATTGAACTATAGTTATTTAAAAGAACAAGATGTATTAAGAGCGGAATCTATTTCGCCAAAACAACAAATTAATGCCCAAATCTATTGGAATATCAATTCACAATGGAGCTGGAATCATAATATTTACTATACAAGCAAAATTCCAGATACGGATATTGCCGCTTATACACGCTGGGATACCAACATGGGTTGGAAAATATCAAGAGACCTGAATATTAATGTAGGTATTCGCAACCTATTAGATAAACAACATCGCGAATTTTTACCAGTTTCTGGTATTGATGCACTAGAGACTCCTCGCAGTTTTTATGCAAAAGTGCAATATCGGTTTTGATAACTGAGACAAGACAATATTCAGCATCATTCGTTGAGTCATCTTATATTCAACGTTTTGGCGTAGTAAATGAACTTAGAATAGTGATTAAACATTTACACCTATTTTGCTAAATAAACATACATAGTGGGTTGATTTTTTTTAATACTAAGCATAATCATAATACTTATGATAGTCATTGTTTTTTTATATTGAAATGGCTCTATTGAATAAAAAATAGGAGATGTATCAATACAAATCATTGACAATACTCGTTAACTCAACCAGTATGATTAGCTTATAAAATCAGTGAGGTAAGCACTGTATGTATGCTATAGAATTTCATGATTGCTACATAAATTGATTTCATTATAGAGATTGAACAGATGGCAAGTCATATGTAACTGATTGCTCATCAAATTGTCTTTTTATAGTTGTAAAATGTCTTTTTCTATAAATGATTTTAATAAAGATTAAACAATAATATTATAATAAGATAAAGCACTGTAAGGAATGTAAGTAATGAGTGATTTTGAAAAGACCACCATTCTAATTGTTGATGATGAAATTGTCTCTCGCTATACCATAGAAGCCTTGTTAGAATCCGAACAATACACCTTATTTTTTGCTGAAAACGGTGAGCAAGGTATCGAAAAAGCTGAAGCCATGAAGCCAGATATTATGCTACTAGATGTGATGATGCCGGGAATGAATGGTTTTGCTGTTTGTCGTAAAATTCGTGCGAATCCACAGTTACAAGATTTACCCATCGTAATGATTACTGCTTGGGATGACCCCACTGCTAAGCAACGTTGTTTAGATGTAGGCGCAAACGATGTGATTTGTAAACCGTTTAACCGAGCGGACTTACATGAAAAGGTACAAATGTTAACCCAATCAAATAATGAATAATGTCTTCTACTACGTTAACCAATCCATCTGAGCGAGACAAAAGTACGATATTGATTGTTGACGATGAAATTGTTTCCCGTTATACAGTTAAAGTCTTACTAGAATCAGAAGGTTATCATCTTGTTTTTGCAGAATCAGGTGCGGAGGCCTTAGAAAAAGCCCAAACTGAGATGCCTGATGTGATGCTACTTGATGTGATGATGCCTGAAATGGATGGTTTTCAAGTTTGTCAGCATTTACGTGCAAACCCCCGTTTAGCAGAATTACCGATTGTAATGGTAACTGCCTTAGATGATAGAGAATCCCGCTTAAAAGGTTTGGAAGTCGGTGCGGATGACTTCATGAGTAAACCGTTTGATAAAGCTGAATTACGCGCCCGTATCCGTACTATTACCCGTCTCAACCGTTATCGTCGCTTAGTCGAAACCGAGGAACAACTCGCCTATCTTGCCAATTATGATGTATTAACCAGTTTACCCAACCGCAATTTATTATTAGAACGTCTTAGGCAAATGATTCGCCGTGCACACCATAACCAACAACAAAGTATTATTGTATTGGCTTTTGATCTCGATGGCTTTCAAATCGTCAATGATTCTTTTGGCTCTGCACTCGGTGATAAATTATTGTGTGAAATTGCGCATCGTGTCACCCAATTAGTGCCGCCTGAAGCCACGGTCGCCCGTTTAGGAGGCGATGAATTCGTGGTGATTGCAGAATCTGATCGGCCTGTAAAAGATGTCGGTGAATTAACCCAGCAATTATTAGAACGCATCAGCCAACCCATTAATTTAAACCAACATGAAATTGTCATTACGGCTAGTATTGGTATCAGTGTGTACCCTGATGATGGCAAAGAAGCACTGACTTTACTCAATAATGCTGATACAGCGATGTCCCGCGCTAAAACTCAAGGCAAGAATACTTATCAATTTTTTACCAATGAAATGAACGTTGTTTCGTTTGAGCGATTGATTTTAGAAAACCAGTTGCGCAAAGTGTTGTTTCAAGAAGAAATGCGTTTATATTATCAGCCACAGGTGGATTTACACACAGGGGAAATCATTGGTGTTGAAGCTTTATTACGTTGGCAACATCCCGAATTAGGCTT
The DNA here is from genome assembly GCA_025800385.1 of Candidatus Albibeggiatoa sp. nov. NOAA. Taxonomy (GTDB): domain Bacteria; phylum Pseudomonadota; class Gammaproteobacteria; order Beggiatoales; family Beggiatoaceae; genus Albibeggiatoa. The sequence goes on along the minus strand of JAOXRS010000120.1, from coordinate 15,387 downwards.
GCGAACGCCAGATAAATTTGTTTCTGTATTAGAAGAAATGGGGTTGATTATTCAAGTCGGTGAATGGGTATTGCGCACAGCTTGTGAACAGAATTTCGCATGGCAACAGGCAGGTTTCAAACCGATTCGGGTTTCTGTCAATATGTCTGGGCGGCAATTTCAACAAGCTGATTTATTGGCTTCGATTGAAAATATTTTGTTAGCCAGTCAGTTAGAGCCACAGTATTTAGAATTAGAACTCACTGAAAGTATGTTAATGGCTGACGACCAAGATAAAAAACATGGGAGTTTTGCTACATTCAGTCGTTTGCAAAAAATGGGCGTTAAAATAGCGGTAGATGATTTTGGTACGGGCTATTCATCATTAAGTTATTTAAAGCGTTTTCCTGTTGATACCTTAAAAGTTGACCGTTCATTTGTTAAAGATGTTTGTACTGATTCGGATGATGCTGCGATTACCGATGCCATTATTGCGATGGCGCATAGTTTACAATTAGATGTGGTTGCTGAAGGTGTGGAAACTAAAGCCCAAAGCCACTTTTTACAAGCTAAAGGGTGTGAATACGCTCAAGGTTATTTATTCAGTCCTCCTATCGATGCAGATAAAATGACCGACATGTTGCGCCAGACAAAAACCAATCCGAATGTTTTCGAACAATTAATTCTTTTCGCTCAATAAAAAGTATTTACTTTTCAGCTCATTTCTTTAAGTATTCCAGCATTCATAATATTTACTTATACAAAGCACAAAAATAAACTTTTTGTCATTGCCTGTTTTATTGATTATCCTCTTTAACATAAGAATATAGTTATATGATTGAGGATGCCCACCATGTCAAATCTCGCCATTGCACCAGAGGAAGAAACCGAAACGGTGACTTATCGGGAAAAAATTGCCTGTAACTTTAAACAGCTAGATGATGTATTTGATGATTGTATGGCTGAAGCTGTTGTTTATCTGAGTGAAGAAGGCATTGACGAATATTTAGATGGCGCATCTTTGATTTGTCGGATGGGACGCGGATTTGAGCCTGTTTTAGTGTATTTGGAAGAAATGCCGTTTATTGCACATAAAATTGGCGAATCGACTTTATCACTGGTGGCGGAATCGGCATGGAAGATGTCGCACAACCCTAACAGTAAAGCCATTTTGCCGTTTATGCAAAGCTTGCCCGAAGCTGCGCGACGTTTAGGGGCAGCCGAACCGTTCTTTTATTATATCAAGCTGGTTTTCGATTTAATGGAGCGTTCTAGTACCTCGGTGCATGGCAATCAATCTGCAACTTATCCAAGCACAGGTTTGCCTGAAATGCTCAAGCAAAGTGCATATTTGTTAAATCAGCTGTCGTTAGAAGGTTTAAAAAATTGGATGGATTATGGTATCCGCAACTATACCCATCATCCCGAGCGACAAAAAGATTATTTCAGCCTTCAATCTGCTGATAGTCGCGCGATTTTGCAACGAGAACGCCACGGTACGTTATTCGCTGATAATGAAAGAAAGCTGGATTTGTACATGCGAGCATTGTGGGATAGCAAGGAGCATTTTGTGCCCTATTCTGAAGGGTTTAGCCAATTACGCAAACCGATGCCATATTTTACTGAAACAGGGGTGCGGATTCCTGATGTCTATGATGATGTGGATCAAGTAAAAGGTATTAACCGCTATCGTGCCTTACTTGGTCATGTCGCTGCGCATAAACGTTGGTCAACTCCAATTGTGGCGGACAACTTTAGTCCTTTCCAACGGGTGGCGATTGAAACTTTTGAAGACAGTCGCGTCGAATATTTGGCGATGCAGGATTACCCCGGTTTACGCTTATTGTGGTTAGCATTGCATCCTATGCCTGTTGAAGATGCCTGTAACCCTGAAAAAGAATCTTGTATTCGTCATCGCTTAGCCATGTTTTCATATGCGATATTGGCGCAAGATCATCCTTATCAAAATCCGATTTTGGTGGAATTTATCGACCGTTTTAACGAAATTATGCAAGCAGGGGAAAGCTCGACAGCAGAAATGGCAAAGTTAGCAATTAGCTTTATTGCACGCACCCGCCGCCAACAAGATTTAAATGCCAATGTGTATTTTACCGATACTGAAGTCAGTTATCGTGATGACAATCGGCATTTGTGGATATTTGTTGAGGAAGGTGACGATGAAGAAATGTTTGAGCAGGAGAAAAAGCAAACCGAAGAGGAAGACGGCGACAAACTCCCGCCACGCCATTATCCAGAGTGGGATTATCAAACCAAGACTTATCGACCTGATTGGGTGAGCTTGTATGAAAGTTTGCACCCTTCTGCCGACCCAATGTTAATTGATGCGCTTTTGTCTAAACATGAATCAACAGCACGGCGTTTAAAACAGATTTTGGATTTACTCAAGCCACAACAATATGTTCGGATTCGCTATCAAGAAGAAGGTAGTGATTTAGATTTAGATGTGGCACTTCGCTCATTAGTCGATTTTAAATGTGGCACAACCCCAGACCCTAGAATTAATATGAGCCACAAACATGATGGGCGCAATATCGCAGTGATGTTGTTGTTGGATTTATCAGAATCAGTATCGAATATTCCTGAAGGCTGTGAACAAAGTATTTTAGAACTGAGTCAAGAGGCAGTCGCGCTGTTGGGTTGGGCTGTAGATAAATTGGGTGATGAGTTTGCTGTAGCTGGTTTTTCGTCTAATACCCGTCATGAAGTACGTTATCAACATATCAAAGGTTATTCTGAAGGTTGGGACGATAATGTTAAAGGTCGACTTGCGGCAATGCAAGCAGGCTATTCAACACGGATGGGCGCGGCATTACGTCATGCTTCACATTATTTGTCTAAACGTCAGGCAGATAAAAAATTGTTGTTGGTTTTGACTGATGGTGAGCCTTCGGATATTGATGTGCAAGATGAGAAACTGTTGATTGCTGATGCACATAAGGCGGTACAGGAAGCGGATCAGCAAGGCATTTACACTCATTGCATCAATTTGGACCCGCACGCAGATGAATATGTTGGTGAGATTTTTGGCAATCAATATTTAGTCATCGATCATATTGAGCGGTTGCCAGAGCAGTTGCCTAAATTATTTGTTAGTTTGACGAGTTAGAGCTAAAGTTCCTCATCTTATGGATGGCAGATGGCTACAAGGCTGTTTGCCTTTCTTTGTATTTATTGAATCGAAATGGCTAAACGTTTACCAAATACTGCCGCATACTTCTCTAATGTGGATAAGCGTATATCTTGAGCATGATTTTCAATCCGAGAAATAGCTGATTTTTTTGTACCTAACTTTTCTGCTACTTCAAGTTGCGTCATGCCTGCTTCTTCACGAATTTGTTTAAGCATGACACCAATTTTAAAATCTTCATAGCCTTCGTCAAATCCATCAGCAAATATGGCATCATTAGATTTTCTTTTTGTAATATATTCTTGTAAGTCGCTCATTTTTCACTCCTGCATTTTTCTTGAAAGGTATTCTCTTTTTCTGGTTTCAGCTAATTTAATATCTTTAAGTGGTGTCTTTTGAGTCTTTTTCTGAAAAGCATGATTTAAAACAATAAGCTGCTCATCCTCAAAAAAACCTAACAACCTAAACGCATTTCCAGAAATCACAACTCGAACTTCCCATATATCATCAGTATTCACCAGCTTTTTCAAATACTGAGTAGGGATATTGTCCATTTCTTCAATTAATTTAAGTACCCAAATCACTTTTTGCGCTTGCTTACTTGATAGCGAGTCTAAAAAATCTGTTATTGGATTATGTCCTGACTCTGTCTGGTAGAAATGAATCTCTTTCATAAAAACAAGGTTAACATATAAGTAAACTTTGTGCCAGCTGACTAGACTTTCATGCAGATGAATATGTTGGGGAAATTTTTGCCAATCAATATTTAGTCATCGACCATATTGAGCAATTCCCTAAGTTGTTTGTTAGTTTGACGAGTTAATTGAAAGCTTGTACATATTGTTACAGAATATAAAAGGTGTGCAGCCAGCTTTAAGAACAAACCAATCATTTTAAATACCCAACCCCTGATTTATGATTATTTCTACGCCAAAATCTTGAAACTTGATCGCCAAGCCCTATATCCCTTCTATTCATAATATTATGTAACCCAAACCAAAAATGGAGACCTGACATATGACAGTAGAAGCACATAAGGAAACCCGTGGCTTTCAAACGGAAATCAAGCAATTACTGAACTTGATGATTCACTCACTTTACAGTAATAAAGAAATTTTCTTGCGTGAATTGGTTTCAAATGCTTCCGATGCTGCTGATAAATTACGTTTTGCAGCATTGTCTGATGATGCGTTGTATGAAGGTGATGCAGAATTAAAAATTTGGGTTGAACTCAACTCAGAAGCGAAAACCGTTACGATTCGTGATAATGGTATTGGTATGAGCCGTGATGAAGTGGTTGAAAATATTGGTACAATTGCCAAATCTGGTACGCAAGCCTTCTTCAAATCATTAACAGGTGACGAAGCAAAAGACAGCCAATTAATTGGTCAATTTGGTGTGGGTTTTTACTCTAGCTTCATCGTTGCAGACAAAGTCACATTAATTACTCGTAAAGCAGGTTTAGAAAAATCTCACGGTGTACGTTGGGAATCAGCGGGTGACGGCGAGTTTTCAATTGAAAATGTAGAACGTGACAGCCACGGTACAGAAGTCATTTTACATTTACGTGATGGTGAAGAAGAATTTACTCAAGACTACCGTGTACAAAGTATCATCAAAAAATACTCTGACCACATCGCATTCCCAATCATTTTACCTAAAATCAACACGGATGAAGAAACCAAAGAAATCACGGTTGAAAATGAAACCATTAACAGTGCTAAAGCATTATGGATGCGTGGTAAAAATGAAATTTCTGAAGAAGAATATCAAGAATTCTACAAGCATGTTTCCCATGACTTTGACGCGCCACTAACTTGGATGCACAATAAAGTTGAAGGTACGCAAGAATACACTTCATTACTTTATATTCCAGCGCGTGCACCATTCGACTTATGGGATCGTCGCAACCGTCATGGGGTTAAATTGTATGTGCGTCGCGTATTCATCATGGACGACGATGAGCATTTATTACCACCATATTTACGTTTTATCCGCGGTGTGATTGATTCCAATGACTTACCGTTAAACGTGTCGCGTGAAATTTTGCAAAACAACAAGCAAATTGACACGATTCGCGGCGGTACAGTGAAAAAGATTTTAAGTTCATTGGAAAGCATGGCGAAAAATGATGCTGAAAAATACCAAACTTTCTGGAAAGAATTCGGTCGCGTATTTAAAGAAGGCGTGGTTGATGACACAAGCAACAAAGAACGCATTGCGAAATTATTACGCTTCAGCTCAACCCATGACAGCAAAGAAGAACCTGAAATTTCATTAGAAAATTATGTCAGCCGTATGCAAGAAGGCCAAGACAAGATTTTCTATATTACTGCTGATAACTTTGCTGGCGCATTAAGTAGCCCACATTTAGAAATCTTCCGCAAAAAAGGCATCGAAGTTTTATTATTAACCGATCAAGTTGATGAATGGTTAGTGATGCACTTAACGGAATTTGATGGTAAGCAATTACAATCTGTAACTAAAGGCGATCTTGATTTAACTAACCTTGAATCAGAAGAAGAGAAGCAAGAAGCTGAAAAAGCTAAAGAAGAAGTACAACCATTAGTTGAACGGATTCAAACCGCATTAACAGAGAAAGTCAAAGAAGTACAAGTGACGCATCGTTTAACGTCATCGCCAGCATGTTTAGTTGCGGACGCACACGGTATGGATGCAAGCCTTGAACGTTTATTAAAACAAGCGGGTCAAGAAATTCCTGACAGCAAGCCTGTGATGGAAATTAATCCAACTCATCCATTGATTACTAAATTGAAAGATGTGTCTGACGACGACAAGTTCAAAGATTGGGCATTTATCTTATTTGACCAAGCGTTATTAAGCGAAGGCGGTCAATTAGAAGACCCAAGCGCGTTTGTTAGCCGTATTAACCAAATGTTAGTACAGTAAAATATTGAAAGGGGTGTGTAGAGATTAATCTTGCACTCCTTTTAAACCTTTTCTTAATCCTCCCAATTCCCTTAAACCCTTTCGCTTCAAACCACTTGCTGTTGAATATAATCCAATAATACAGGCATAGATTCCAATACTTCTGGACTTAATACGCCATGTAATGCTTTATTTTCTGGATCAATCACAATACCACATACCACCCATTTTTCTGGCATTTGACCTAAGTTTTCAGCCAATTGTAATAAGGTGCTCAAACCCATGCCATGACTGGATAAGCTAGTTTCAGGTAATAATGATAACTGTGACCATGAACAGACTTTACCAATTGGCAAATCGGCATGAATCGCATCAATTAAAATAGCAAAATTAGATTGTTTTAAAGCGGTCAGTAAATCAGTTGCGGGTGTTTCACAATATAATAAGTTGACGGACGAATCAGAAGGGAGACTTTGCTTAAGTTGATCGATGACTTTCCAACCTAGCTGATCGTCACCATAAGGTGAGCCAATACCAATGATATAGATTGAGGACATGTATGATCCGAAAATAGTTTTTAAATGCCGTTTTACATGACACTCAAAAACTATTCAAGGTGTTAATTAATCGGTTTGTAAAAAGTCCTCTAATCTATGTTGTAAATAAGTCTGGCTTTTTTTCAAGTTGGTTAAATAAAATGAGGTTTTTTCAGGTGAAATACTAAGGCGATGGACTTCTCCATTGACTTTATCAAACTGTGTATATAAACCTGCGAACTGTGGATTAGACATACACAATTGTGAAATTTTATCGCTATATTGAGAAAGGTGTTCAGGTAAAGGGGATAGTTGTTGCAACATGTTAGAAACTCCTTTGACTTTTTAGTAACATCACCCATTATTTTGATTATTTGAAGGGTGTATAAATAATTCTAGCAGTAAATATCGAAATGAATACCCATAAACAGTAAATAATGACATTAAAATTGTTTTTATGTTTCTCAGATAAGTAGATGTAAAATAACTTGTTACCCATTAATTGAGCAACAAGCTATATGTAAGCAGATTTAATTATCAATGGATAAATACTTGTCCCATTGGGCTGTGAGCTGTATTTCCTTTTGCATCCACAGCTTCAACAAAATAACGAATGTTCCCCGTACCTTTTGGTAAGATGGCCATATATTGATTAGCCACGATGCTGGCTTGCGTTTGAGAGGGATAAACGCCTAAGTCTTCCATTTCCACACTTTGCGCTTTTTTATCTTCAGCAAAATAATGCAATACAACCGATTTCACGCCGACAATGTCATACACAAAAGTACGAAATGTGGCTTCTTCAGGTGCTGCCGTTAAACAATGGTTGCCCCATGTTTGTCCCCCCGGATTAGCAGGACGTACCCAAGGCATAAAAATGGTTGGGGCTGTTTTATCCCACTTGGCAATTTTTTGCACCCAATCCTCTGCCAATGACCACGCCTGATTCGCAGCTTGCGTCACTTGGCCATCCCACACAGCTTGTCCTGTCCAATACCAATAACAACTTGTTTCTGCGGTATACAATAAACGGCGTAAAGTTTGATATAGCTCTCCATTTTCTCCTGCATCTTCAATACTATGCACCACATTTTGTAACGCAGTTAACACCGACCAACTGTTTAAATCGGGCGAATAGTCTTGCTCCGCCATGGAAAACCATTTGGTAAATTGTGGATCACCATTGTCCGCACCTGCCCAAGAACCTGCTTCAACATGCACTTTATTATTTGGATCAACAGGGAATTGCTGTAAATAATCCTGAATCGAAATCAATTGAAAACGCGGATCGTTTTGGCACATTTCTACAAGTCGCCCTGTATTTGATGTGTAATAGCTTTCTGCCCCACCACCGTGATTATCCCCATCCGAATGCAAAATAAAAAACGGCGGATGTTTCGGATCATAAGTATTGGTTTTAACTATTTGGTCGTAAAGTTGCCCCATCACTTGCTCATACTGCAATGCGCCATAACCACCGCGTGCATCCTCATTGCCTAAATAACGTTCGGCTGGCACACCAATGATGTCATGGGTTTCGCCTTGGTGATCGGTGTAAGTCAACATACAGGGTTTAAGCAGTTGAGGTGAAATCTGACTGGGTGCCCACACATTATTCACTTGTAACCAATCGTCAACAGGTGAATTTAATTGGTCAGAGGGATTGGGGGGCAACATGCCTTCATTCATGCCTGCATAGGGATAATCTTGGCAAGCACGGAAATGATGGATTGAATCATAAATCACCACATTCACCCCAGCTTTTTTCAACGCGGGAATCATATGGGCTTGAAAAGCGGTTTCAGGCGGGAACAACACGTCGCTGGCAGGAATGCCAAACGTTTCTTGAACAATCTTGCGATGCCATTCAATTTGCCCAATCACATCACGTTCAGGAATGAGCGGCATTAAGGGATGAAAATAACCAAAAGCGGTAAAATTAACCCGAGGATTATTAAAAGCTGTGGTTTGCTGAGCAACATCATATAAACTTTGCTGCCAATTTTGAAACACACCATTTGCCCGACCCGTATCCGCACAACGGTGTAATTGTTCAATTAACGAGCCTGACCAACTGGTGGATAACCCTGCATGAGATAATCCACCGTGAATATACTGCCAAACTGCTTCGGGAATATAGCGCGTGTAAGCCCCTTGCCGTTGGCTAAAAATATCATCTTTTTCCCCATCCCAATAATCAACATCCACTGCATCATAGTAGGGCTGGTGCATGTGTTTATGGATGCCAAAATAAATAACAGGCTGTTCAGAAACCTGTAATGTTACTGTGTGACTGGGCTTGGCTTTTTGCGAGTGCGTTTGGTGGTGTTTTTTTTTGATGCAGGCTCGTTAACAGTGATTTCATGATATACTTTAACCCAATCATCAGCTTGCGCCGTATCCAAATCAGCAATGCGACAACCTTCTATTTGTAAATAGGTTTTACCTGCTTGATATTGCTCGGCAGGCACTTGAAAGCGGTAGCGATTTTTACCTTTTTTGCTGACAAGCTCATCTTTTATGAAATGTTCTGAACCATCATCTTGACGTACAACCATTTGTGGGAAAGGCACTTCACCATCAGTGACCATTGTCACGCTAAAACCTTTACCGACTAATGGACGTTTGGGTAATTCTACATCAATAATTTTGCTAAACACCATCACGCCTCCTGTGAGGTTTAATGAATTTATAAGTTGATAAGCCTAAGTTATTAGAGTGGTTTTACTTTAAGTTATATTTTAATACTAAGTCCATTTTTCCTAAGACGCAAGGGTAATCGGGTACTTTTACGCTGAAATAAGACAAAATGTTTTTATGGGTCTATTTTGGCAAAATCTTGCGTATTAAAACAGTTAATTTTTTTCATTGGTTTATATAAAAATGTCTAATGTGAGTCAAAAAAAAGCGGTTATTTTAGTTTCTGGCGGATTAGATTCTGCAACCACACTGGCAATTGCCAAATCACAAGGTTATGCGTGTTATGCGTTAAGTTTTGACTATGGTCAACGTAGTTTATCTGAGATCAATGCAGCAAAACGGGTAACAGCTCACTTTGATGTGATTGAGCACAAATTTATTAATTTAGATTTACGAGCGATTGGTGGTTCGGCTTTAACTGATGATGGCATCAATGTACCAACAGAAGGTGTGGCGCAAGATATTCCAGTAACTTACGTGCCTGCCAGAAACACAGTGTTTTTATCTTTGGCGTTAGGTTGGGCGGAAGTGTTAGGCGCAACAGATATTTTTATTGGAGTGAATGCGGTAGATTATTCTGGTTATCCAGATTGTCGCCCTGATTTTATCCAAGCCTTCACGCAATTGGCTAATGTCGCAACCAAAGCAGGTGTAGAAGGTCAGCAATTTCATATTCATACGCCATTGATTAATTTAACGAAAGGGCAAATTATTGAACAGGGTTTAAAGCTGGGCATGGATTATAGTTTGACGGTTTCGTGTTATCAGGCAACCGATGAAGGGCTAGCTTGTGGCATCTGTGATTCATGTCGATTGAGAAAACAGGGCTTTGAGCAAGCAGATATCGTTGATCCAACTCGTTATCAAATGTAAATTAACCGTAAGCAATTTATGGTGGAGTTAAACAATCACACCTCTACATGCTCTATTAATTTTATAAATAACGTTAGAGGTGTTGTGTTTAGCTATCAGAGCAAACTCATTGTTTATCTGACTCATAGCTTGGTGCAGTCTTTAAATACATAGCTAAAAGTGATAACTCGAAAAACACCTATATTTTCAGTATAATCGCGTTTCTTCTCGAATTTTAAACGCATCATCATGACGGATTATACCGACCCGCTTAAGCCACAAATTTCCATCAAAGTAGGACAACGCCAAGATTGGGGCAACTTACAAGGTTCAAGTATCAGCCTTGTACTTAGCCAGTTAGCGCAAGAACATTGCCTGATCGTGATTACGCCCGACAGTCTTACTGCGCAAATTATTAATGAAGAAGTCCAGTTTTATGCTAATGATGATGTGAAGGCACACCATTTTCCTGATTGGGAAACCTTGCCGTATGACTTATTTTCTCCGCATCAAGATATTATTTCCGAGCGTTTGACCACCTTATATGAGTTGCCGCAGTTGAAAACGGGCTTGTTGGTGTTGCCAGTTACCACTTTGATGCACCAGTTGCCACCTGTAGACTATGTTAAGACTCAAGCTTTATCACTGAAAATTGGACAGAAATTCGATTTAACTGATTTTAGACAACAACTTGTTACCAGTGGTTATGAAGATGTTTCTGAAGTGAAAGAGCACGGACAATTTGCGGTACGTGGCAACATTTTGGATTTATTTCCGATGGGCAGTCAACAGCCATATCGTTTAGATTTATTTGATGATGAAATTGATAGTATTCGGATTTTCGACCCAGAAACTCAATTAACGGTTGAAAAAATCAAACAAGTCAATTTATTACCCGCAAAAGAATTCCCTTTACATAAAGCTGCAATTGATTTATTTCGCACCCAATGGCGCACTCAATTTGGTGGTGATCCAACCCGTTGCCCTGTATATCAAGATGTGAGCAGTGGTTTAGCCTCAGCGGGGATTGAATACTACTTTCCATTATTTTTTGAACAAACCGCGACTTTATTCGATTATTTACCTAAAAATAGCGTGATTGTCACAGTGAAGTCGGTGATTGATGAGGCGGAACAATTTTATAAAGAAATCAATGAGCGTTACGAATTATTGCGCCATGACATTGAACGTCCTATATTGCCGCCTAAAGATATATTTTTACAGTCTAGCCAAGTATTTGCCGAATTTAAGTCTTATCGACATATTCATTTAACCCAGTCAGCGCAAGAAAAAACAGGGCGGACTAATTTTGCAACACAGACTCCGCCTAATGTCCCAGTTGATGCACGTTTAAATAATCCAATTGAGAAATTGCAACAGTTTTTAGCAGATTTTGATGGAAAAGTGTTAATTACCGCAGAAACCACAGGACGACGTGAAACGGTTTTAGAATTGTTTGCTAAACATGGCTTAAAACCTAAAATACTGGACAACTGGCAACAATGCTTAAAATCCAAGCAAAATTGTTATTTAACCATTGCACCACTACAGCAAGGACTTTGGTTAGACAATGAAAAACCGCTAGTCTTAATTACTGAAAATCAACTTTTTGGTGAACGCGTATCACAACGGCGTTCACAGCAAAAAGCCAATCGTGATTCAGATAGCATTATCCGCAATTTAACCGAATTAAATCTTGGTGCACCTGTAGTACATGAAGAATATGGCGTAGGACGTTATCAAGGTTTGGTTAATTTGAATGTTGGTGATATGCCTGCGGAATTTTTACAATTGGAATATGCCAACCAAGATAAGTTATACGTCCCTGTTTCTGCATTACATTTAATCAGCCGTTTCACAGGTGCAGACCCCGAACACGCACCATTACACCGTTTAGGCAGCAATCAATGGGAAAAAGCCAAGCGTAAAGCCGCCAAGCAAGTATCTGATGTGGCGGTGGAATTATTGGATATTCATGCCCGACGTGCAGCCAGAGAAGGCTATGGATTTCAATATGATGCCAGCGATTATGCCAGCTTTGCTTCCACCTTCCCATTTGAAGAAACCCCCGACCAACAAGAAGCCATCGACGCAGTATTAGCCGACATGCACTCAGCCCAAGCCATGGATCGATTGGTGTGTGGCGATGTGGGATTTGGCAAAACTGAAGTGGCAATGCGAGCGGCATTTATTGCAGTCAACGATGGCAAACAGGTGGCAGTGCTCGTACCCACGACCTTGCTTGCACAACAGCATTATCAAAACTTCTTAGACCGATTTACGGATTGGGCGGTTAAAGTTGAACAATTATCACGCTTTCGTAGTAAAAAACAACAAAATGAAGCCTTAGAACAGATTGAGCAAGGCGAAGTTGATATTGTCATTGGTACACATAAGTTATTGCAAGATAATATTAAATTTAAAAATTTAGGCTTGGTCATTATTGATGAAGAACATCGTTTTGGGGTTAAGCAAAAAGAGCAATTTAAGAAGCTGCGTTCTGAGGTCGATATTCTGACTTTAACTGCTACGCCAATTCCACGTTCTTTGAATATGGCATTATCTAATTTACGCGATTTATCGATTATTGCTACCCCGCCGTCTCGTCGTTTAGCGGTCAAAACTTTTGTCAAACAATGGCAAGATGCAACCATGGTTGAGGCGATTACCCGTGAGTTAAAGCGTGGTGGACAGGTTTATTTTCTACACAATGACATTGAAACCATTGAAAATATGGTGCATAAAATTGACAAGCTTATACCTGAAGCGCGGGTTGAATTTGCTCATGGCAAGATGCGTGAACGGGAATTAGAACATGTGATGCAAGATTTTTATCATCGTAGATTCAATGTGTTAGTGTGTACGACAATTATTGAAACGGGGATTGACGTGCCCAGTGCCAATACGATTATCATCAATCGGGCGGATAAATTTGGTTTGGCGCAGTTGTATCAATTACGCGGTCGAGTCGGGCGTTCACATCATCGCGCTTATGCCTATTTAATTGTGCCGCCGAAAAAAGTCATGACTAAAGATGCGGTGAAGCGGCTGGATGCGATTAGCAGTATTGAAGAGCTGGGCATGGGCTTTACCTTGGCGACTCATGATTTAGAAATTCGTGGCGCGGGTGAGTTGCTCGGCGATGGACAAAGTGGGCATATTCAGCAAATTGGTTATAGTTTGTATACAGAATTATTAGAACGTGCGGTGCAAGCTTTGAAAGAAGGCAAGCAACCCGAGTTAGAAAAACCGTTGACCAAAGGCACAGAAATTGATTTGCACACGCCTGCCTTGTTGCCGAGTGATTATTTACCTGATGTGCATACGCGCTTGATTATGTATAAACGGCTTGCCAATGCTGTGACTTCGGATGCTTTGCGCGAGATTCAAGTGGAGATGATCGATCGTTTCGGCTTGTTGCCAGATCATGCTAAGAATTTGATGCAAGTCACGGAATTGAAATTAAAATCTACGCCATTGGGCATTCGAAAAATTGATATTGGTTTAGAAGGTGGTTATTTCTTGTTTGAAGATGAGCCGAATATTGATCCAATGAAGTTGGTACAGTTAATTCAAAAACAGCCACAAAAATATAAATTAGAAGGACAGCATAAATTACGTTTGATGTGGGCAACGGGGGATTTTACGGATCGATTAAACGCAGTTGAGAGTGTTTTGAATATGTTGGGTTAAAATTTTTCTGCTATGCTGCTTTAAGAGCTTTTTAAAATGAGATCATCATGTCAGCACAACCACAGTTAGAGTCACCTGTTACGCCAGAAGAGTATCTTGCTTTTGAACGGCAAGTTGAGGAAAAAAACGAATTTATTGGTGGTGTTATTTATCCTATGTCGGGAGCAAGCCTTAAGCATAACCAGCTTACTACTAACTGTGCTATGAGTTTATGGACTCAATTTAAAAAAAGTGATTATTGTGAAGTTTTGATAAGCAAGATGCGGGTTAAGGTAAATAAAACTGATTATGTTTATCCTGATGTCGTTGCTATTTGTGGCAAGGTTCAACTTGAAGATGAGTATTGTGATACATTGCTAAATCCAACAGTAATTATTGAAATATTATCAAAACCTACTCGACGTTATGATAAAACTTTAAAAGCAGACTTATATCAAAATATGCCAACTATGCAAGATTATGTGCTTGTTGCTCAAGATCAATATCGAATAGAACATTATCAACGAAAAAGCCAAAACCAGTGGTTATTAACGGTGCTTACTGACCCACGACAAGTTTTGCAATTAAATAGTGTGAAAGCTGAAATCTCAGTACAAGATATTTATGAAAAAGTGGATATTGAGATAAAAAATGTTTAAGTTATGAAAATAGCTAGATAGGTCATACTCAAAAAAATCACCTTGTAAAGAAAAATGTTATTTGTATAAGTCAGCAAGAGTCGGTTGTTATATTCTTTTCCAAATACTCAATCGTTAAGCCTTCAATGATAGGTACACCTACATTTAGATGAACTGGATATTCAGATATTTTTCCAGTTCTTTGATAGCCGCGACGCTCATAAAAAGAAATAAGCTCCTCACGCTGAGAAATAACAACCATCAGGAGTTGCTGAGAGCCTAATTTATCAACAGCATAGTCTTCAGCTAGAGATAAAACAATCTTACCAATGCCTTGATTTTGAAATGTTGGGTTAACAGCAAATGTGCCAATGTATGCTTGCTTTTCTTTTTCTTCTACGCAGATACAGGCAGTTAAAACCTCATTTAATTTTGCTACAAGTATATGAGAATCAGGATTTTTTATTAAATCTCTTACATCCTCTATAGACGACCTTTTGCCATCAACAATATCCGTTTCTCTCGTCCAACCTTCTTGACCTCGGTAAGCTTGATTGATAAGTCGGTTTACATATTCTGCATCATCAAGAGTTGCTGGTTTAAGTGTCAATTTTTTAAATTGGGCTGTCATTTTATACTTTCTTTTTACACATATTATTACTGATTGCTTATTATTATTTTTAGCCTATTTAACAGTCTACTGATTCGGCCATCCATAATAACACCAGCAAATAAACCTGCTAGTCATAATTTTTTCATTTTACTGATTGACAATCATTATCATTTTCATGTAGATTTATAGCCAGAGAGAAAAATAAAATACAAAAAGGGTTATTCTATGTATATTTGTATTTGCCAAGGTGTGACCGATAAACAAATCCATAACGCTGTTTGCAATGGTGCTTGCTCTATGCGTGAACTTCGTGAATGCTTGGGTGTTGTCAAACAATGTGGCAAATGCGGTCGTTCAACC
>JAOXRS010000110.1 GCA_025800385.1 Candidatus Albibeggiatoa sp. nov. NOAA | reverse complement strand
TAAATTTCACTTGGTGCATGTAATTACAATGCATGTTCACTGTGCACTGTAACTTTAGTCCATTGATTGGAAGTAATGGCATACTTGTGCATATTAAGTAGACAAGACAATCTATTACATTCCAAACTACCCTTTCAATACGTTTTATTTATATTTCTTGTGGTATTAGCTCTAATAACAGAGTTCATGTCAAATCAAAGCCATCAAATAAATCGACATATACACCGATTGCAAATATGGCGACGTCGGCACGAAAGCGAGGCTTTTCGGTGACAACCGTTGCTAAGGGCCGATTCGCCTCTCGTTCTCTCATACGGATGCGAGTTGTTTACACTTTTTGGAAGCTGCTTTTTCGAAAGTATACCAAGAAAAAACCAATTTGTGGATGAATTCTGATTTAATAATTCTTTCCCGATACTTTGGATACGAAATTAAGGTCAGTGTATCGACACAGTCTTGTTTTAAGCTGCCATTGTTATTCAAATGTGCCGTGCATGGTTGTCTCTCCCGCAGACTGTTTGTGCTTATAAGTTCCGCAACTACAATCGCTTGCAATCGCTATTTTGACCAGGCACGTAGGAAAGCTTAGAAGCATGATAAAGCTGTTAGTTTAACCGGTAATTCGCCGATGATTCAAGGTATAAGAATGCTTATTCTCCCTCGCAATGTCATCGCAAGGAACTTGTGTGTGTCAAGAAATATTTCCGCGAATCCGCCCTCCACTGTGACTAATACATACACATATAGAAGCGTGCTTATACACTAGTATT
>JAOXRS010000104.1 GCA_025800385.1 Candidatus Albibeggiatoa sp. nov. NOAA | reverse complement strand
CATAAATGTGAGGTTTCGTGCAGTTCAGATTCGAACTCGGGGAATTATAAAACTTCAGACTTTTCTTTCTAAAAATCGCGAAATTTAATTCAAACCTCTACATTTCCTTGTGTTTTGAATCAGATCTCTAAGAAACTTCACATTTCTGTTAAATTCACTATGGCGAAGTACGGACCGTCAGTCATAAATGACGGTCCGTAAGCGATGATGACGGACCAAACGGACCGTACGGACCGTTTACATTTACCTCTCACTTGGCCCTTGTGTATGGATAATGAAATGCACGCTCTGTATTCCGACAGTATCCCAGATTGACGGTCCGTACAAAACGTACGGACCGTTAACCGCAAATAACGGACCGTTAGCAAGGATGACGGTCCGTACGAAACGTACGGACCGTTAATCGTAAATAACGGACGGTAACCAAGGAGGAGAGGCTATGCGAAACGTACGGACCGTCGATCGGCAATGAAGGTCCGTATCAGCGCGCTAGTATTGGACGTGGATGTTATTTTTTATCAATTGAAACCAATTATCAGCTTTATTATTTGAATTATTATTTCGGGTTATTTTAAAAGCACAAACAAAGACATTAACTGAAAGGACAGAGCTTTTAATTTTTTAAGTCACCTTTCCCTTATAAGTTTACTCCGCCGTCAGGTATTCACTCTTTGACATAAACCAAAACCCAGCGCACAACATACAGTGCTGTAGGTCGCTTTTAGAAGTTATCATCGCCTTGTTTTTCTGTAAAACCAATTAACATTGTGTCACGGCATAACGCTGTTTTTTCCTCCCTCCCAGCACTCCCCCAAAGTCGGATTCTCATCTTCGCTGCTTGGTACTCTAATCTATCCCGGTACTCTAATCTTGGTACTCTAATCTATCTCCACCCTTCCTGAGCAGGATCATTTCTGTATGCGTCTTTATTTGAAATCGTCATATTGATCTCTTTTGATACGTCACATCAAAAGTCAGCAAACAACCAGGAGCTATAACAGAGCTCCCAAATTGCGTTCCGGTAGAATGTGTATACACTCGATTGCAAAAACGTTGTCATGTGAAAACTATAAACCATTCCCGATGAAACCCAACAGATTTATGGTTAGATGTATATCATTTGCATATTCAAATACAGGACTGTTCTTTGTTCGTCTCGTGACTGATGCGCGTTGTACGTGGAAAAGGTGCATTAAGCCAACCTAAAAGTGACTAGACTAAATAGACCCAATTTGAGCGTTTTAAATTTCACAATTAAAAGAAAATTGCACTATACGAGTTCGAGCTGTAAAATGATCAAATAGGCTTGCATCGTTTCGATTGCCACCTGCAAATTACATCAGCCACAAAGCGGAACAGTCTTCATTTTGAGTACGCAAATGCCGAGAGTACGCAAATGAGTACGCTTTGAGTACGCAAATGCCGAGTAACATACATCTACCGATAAGTCTGGTGGGTCTCATCCTTAGTGCTTTATAGTTTTCACATGACAAGGTTTTTTTTTTAATCGAGTGTATACATAAACATTTTCGTATTAACAGTGATTTAAGAGCGTAGCGTAAGGGTAGGGGGAGGGGTCCCCAGGGTGCATGTGACTTCCCTTGGGTCTGAAAAAAAAATTGTAATTTAGAACGGCTACTTTGGTTTTTTCCATATACAGGCAAACTAATTGTAAAAAATGATATCATCGTGACTGAAAGAAAAAATGACTGCGGAAAAAACATCTCTTTTTGAATGCTGGGAATAGCTTTGGAACCCTCTAGATAAGTTCCGCCTAGAGCGTCATGTTTCACGACCTTCATAAAAGATCAAAATTTACTTGACGGCTATTATTTTCACTCATGTAGAGCCCTAATATCATTGTGAAAAGGCCTGCTGTCGTACAGTGTACTTCGAAGACAAATTAAAAAGCAAATTATACTTTTGAACACGTACGTTTGCAGTTTCAAGAAACACTTCTTTCTGTCCGTTCTCGAGCTCGCTGTTTAATCTCTCTTACGACTTGAGGTGAATTTTCCGTCTGCCGTTCAAAAAGGGGCTGTTTACATGCCTCATTTCTTAACTGAAGCAAACCTAAGCGCGATCGAATAGAATAGAAAGTATAATATGGCCTGGCTTAAAATATTAAAATATCATTGCATCATTAACGACTATTGTCACTTTCTTTGTCAGTATTCTTGTTTGTTTACACCGAACGCATCGTAAAAATCCATCATGCTACTGGCAAAATAAAGCTCAATTTTGGGGGATGGTGGGGAATAACACATATTCAAGGCCAGCAAGGTAGCGATCGCAATCGCAATTGATCGCCAGCGATCGCAGAATCGTGCTGTTGGGTATTTCCATTTTGATCGCTGATTTTATGTACAAGGTGTTCGCCTCTCTACTAAGGTGAAGGATTGCAGAATATCAAACTATCAAAAAATATAAGATATTTTGATATTCTGATATTCTCATTAGCATTGATTTGAGATTGTTGATATTTTGATATTATCATGATATTTGATATTTTGATATTATCATAATATTTTGATATTTTGAC
Source organism: Candidatus Albibeggiatoa sp. nov. NOAA (assembly GCA_025800385.1). Lineage (GTDB taxonomy): Bacteria > Pseudomonadota > Gammaproteobacteria > Beggiatoales > Beggiatoaceae > Albibeggiatoa. Next base: position 314 of record JAOXRS010000104.1, on the reverse strand, counting down.
TGCTGTTTTGATATTATCAGGATATTTGATATTTTCATGATATTTTGATATTCTGATATTATCATGATATTTAGCATGGATTTGGGATAAATGATAGTTTGATATTATCATGATATTTTGATATTTTGACTGCTGTTTTGATATTATCATGATATTTGATATTTTCATGATATTTTGATATTGTGATATTATCATGATATTAAGCATAGATTGAGGAGGATTGATGATATTTTGATATTATCATGATATTTTGATATTTTCGTGATATTTTGATATTATTAGGATATTTGATATATTTTCATGATATTTTGCTA
>JAOXRS010000086.1 GCA_025800385.1 Candidatus Albibeggiatoa sp. nov. NOAA | reverse complement strand
GTACAAGCTTCTTTGAGTGATTTCCAAAAAACCTCCTCGTGCCGAGGAATCCAAAACAAAGTAAAAAGCGTCATGACGTCACTACGTTGCTATGACAACTGTGATGTCAATATAACACTAGTCATAACAAATTTTGATCTTTACCTAATACAGCTGTGGCGACCGTCTTGCGGTAGCATTGTTAATGGCGATGCAGTTAATGCTCAAACTTGAGCGGTATTGCCCCTAAAAAATCCAATCGAGCCACCTTAAGTCATTTAGTTTACTTCAAGATAGTATTAGCTTAGGCTGAAAGTGGGTTTGAGACATCAATTTAAACTCGAATAATTGTCAAATATTTTGCCTTCAAGGATCACAAAGTTTATAACAAAAAACAGGTGTAACGTCGACTTGTTCTCTCTTAAGATAACGTGGTTAAATCTGTCTGTCCCTTGCACAACACTTGACATACTCCATCAGAATATATACACCTTATTCGATGGTTTTACAGATAATACGCGCGGATATTTTACGAGTTGCGTAGTATTTTTCCGAGCCCCGCAGGGGCGAGGAAAAATGCGAGCAATGAGTAAAATGTCCGCGAGTATTATCTGTAAACCATCGAATAAGAGATT
>JAOXRS010000084.1 GCA_025800385.1 Candidatus Albibeggiatoa sp. nov. NOAA | reverse complement strand
GAATTTTTTGGTAATTGTTTATACATAAATTAAGCTGAATATTTTTAGATGAAATGGACAGCTAAAGCATGTTTTAAAATAATTATCATTTGTTCGGAATATTTCATTTTGCGTCTTTTGTAAACAAAAATATATTATTTTAATTTTAGTCCTTGATTATCATAAGCTTAGCCTTAAATTAAACAGATAACTTGAATTTAAAAGTTGAGTTATTTCAACAAAATAAGGCATAATACTGCGCTTTGCAAAATACGAGGAATTTATCCATACATGGCTAAAGAAGACAGCATTGAAATGGAAGGCGTTGTAACTGAAACCCTCCCAAATACGATGTTTCGTGTCAAACTTGATAATGGACACATTGTTACCGCGCATATTTCTGGCAGAATGCGTAAACACTATATCCGAATTTTAACTGGTGACAGAGTAACGGTTCAACTTACACCTTATGATTTAACTAAAGGTCGAATTACTTACCGTGCTCGTTAGATGCTAAGCATTTAAATGTTGCTGGCGAATGTCATCTAATAAGCCTCGACTAGCGGCTTCGACGAGGTCTAACACATGTTCAAACCCTTTACTGCCTCCATAATACGGGTCTGGTACTTCTTTGACATTCAAATCAGGCGCAAAATCTAGGAACATACTTAGCTTATGTTCCTTCCCTTTAGGACAGACTTGTTGCAAAATCGCATAGTTGTTTCTATCCATCGCTAAGATATAATCAAACTTTTCAAAATCATCTTTTGCTACACGTCTTGCTCGCAAATGGCTCATATCAATACCACGTTGCATTGCAGCTTGCTGAGAGCGTAAATCAGGTGGTTCGCCAATATGATATGCATGAGTACCTGCCGAATCTATATCAATTTTATCTTGTAAATTAGCCTGTTGTACAAGATGGTGAAAAACACCTTCAGCTGTTGGTGAACGACAAATGTTACCCATACATACAAATAATACTTTAACCATTATTACTTTACCCTAAATAGCCAGTTTAGTTATCAAAACCTAGTTTAAATAATAGTAAGTTTTTGTGTCTATTTTTTCCAGTGTAACAAAACAACCTTGTTCAATGCTATCTGTTCCAAAGGCTTGTCAGTATTTCTATGAAAAATATGATGAGATTTATAATATAAAATTTACATTTTATTTTTCGTACCAAAAATAGTTATTATTTCATTTTTAGGTTCTGTATTACGATTATAAAAAAATTAAATACAACTCTATTAAATTAACAAGAAAAGTAAGCGATAAGCTAGTATATTCAATTAAATGAGGCTAGTTATTAACAACACTGTTTTTATCATATTTTTACTTAATGAATGATTAGGCATTCATCCTTCTGTACCTACCGTTTAAGTGCTAAAAGCTAGTTTATCCAAGCCCCCACCGTTACATTTAGAATATCATAAAGACTTATAATTAGTATGCTGATTGTCATTTATTTGACTAAATGAAGCTTTTTTGTCTATTTTTAATAAAAGTCGATATTTTGACATGTTATGCTATAGACAGTGTTTTAAGTTTGTCAATATCCTTATCATATTGAATTTATAAGTCTTTAATTTATAGACTGTTAGAAACCTCAACAAAATAGTCTTAAGAAATTGGTAGGTTACACACATCAAAAGAAAGAAAACAATAAACTTTCAAGCACTTACCAACACTCATCTCTCAAGGTACACTTATTGCGATAAGCTAAGAATAATTCTAATTCAAATAGATATATTTTCTTATTAGGTATGGCGAGGACAAGAAAACATCTATTTAAAACAACCAGTAATTCATTTGTTTTTTTAGAATTTAAGTATTTTTGCAAATTATTCTTAGTTTTTACAGATTCACTTTTATAGTGAGGGTATTATGAACATAATGCGAAGTTTACATCTTCATTTATCCTATTTAGTGCTTGTCAGTTTTTTATGTATTCAAGCACCTGCCTTTGCCTACTCTTATGGTAATCCTAGTGCAGAGGAACAGGAACATTTAGAGCATATTAATCGTGCTCGAGCTAACCCTGATGCTGAGACTTTAATCACAGATATTTCAGATATTAATGAAGGTGTCCCCGACGACAAGACTATGTCGAATACAGCAAAGCAGCCACTGGTATTCAATGCAGAACTTTCTACTTCTGCGGCAAAACATGCACAAGATATGTTGGATAGAGACTATTTTTCTCATACAACTAAAGGCACTACGGATAATGTGGGAGAGCGATCAGAAGCAGAAGGCTATGATTGGTTCTATATTGGTGAAAATTTAGCATACCGCACGACTTCTAACAGTTCAGACATTGCTTGGAAATTACATTACGATTTATTTAATGATAAAAATGTAGTTGGGCGGGGACATCGCATTAATATTTTAAGTGAAAATTATAAAGAAATTGGTCTTGGTTTACGTAGCCAACATGTTTCAGGCTCTGGTCACAAATGGATGATCGCTGCCAATTTTGGTAAAAGTTATGATAATTATCAGTATGCTTTCTTGCTTGGTGCTATTTACAATGACTCAGATAACAATGATTTTTATACAGCAGGTGAAGGCTTAGCAGGGGTTACGGTAACCATTTCTGGGGCTATACCCGCTTCTACAACCACAGCAACAGCTGGAGGCTATGCAATCTATGGCTTACCTGCAGGCAATTACAGTGTTACATTTTCCCATGCAACTTATGGTGATGTGACAAAAAACTTTACTGTAACAGGTAAAAATAATATCAAAGTCGATGCAACATTAGATGAGTTTAGTAATTTTGTTGGTGACCCTGATAATTCGGGAGATAATTCTGATAGTCCAGATGATTCCAATAATTCAGATGATAATCCTGATAGCTCATCAGACAATTCGAATGACTCTGGTAACTCAGGAAATGATTCTGATAGTTCAAGCAATAACTCTGATAATAACTCGTCTGATAACAGTTCGAATGATTCCAGTAATTCGAATAATGACCCTGATAATTCAAGCAATTCGAATAATGACTCTAGTAGTTTGAACAACAATACATCAGACAAGAAAAAAAGCTCAACACCACCGCCACAGCCTCAATTTAGTTTATTAAATATCTCAGCTGGCCGTGCACACATTATCAGTCAGCCTGCTGGTATTGATTGCCATAATGGTGAAGGCCAATGCAGCCATGTATTTAAGCTAGGTACAGTTATTGAGTTATTTTTTGCAGAAGAATTACCTGAATACTTAGTTTTTGGTGGATGGAATGGTGATAGCGATTGTAAAGATAACAAAGTTACTTTAAACAAAACCATCAATTGTGCGGCACGGATTTATGGTCGCGCTGGCTTTGAAATTCCACCAGCCACTGAGACAGTGAATAATGATACGTCTTCTAGCGATACAACGGCTGATACTGATAGTGCTACAGATACAACCGTTGCTACTGACAATACTTCTAACTCTGGCAGTGGCAGTGGCAGTGGCAGTGGCAGTGGCAGTGGCAGTGGCAGTGGCAGTGTAGATAGTAACTCAACCAATGCTGGTGCAACAGACAATGGTCAAACTACACAACAAGCTGTTGTAGACACTAATAATGCTACGAACAATAATTCGGCTACTAACTCTGATAGTTCAAATAATGCTGATAATGCAAGTCAAGCGCAACCATTTAATTTCTCGCTTGCACCTTATACTCAGTTGAAAATTATCAACTCAAATAGTTATGGTGAAATCTTAGCAGGCGCAGAAAATGACCTAATTACAGGGTTTGTTTTAGCAGGTACAGGCCAACTAGATATGATGCTACGGGCGCAACCGCATACTGTGGGCATGATGCCATCAGCTAAACTATGCCAGTTGAAAATATTAAACGGTCAATGGATAGGTGATATTGTTGGACAAACAGAAGGACTGAGAGCAATTAGTCACAATTTGAGTTCTGGGGCATATACAGTACAAACCAGTGCGAATCAACAAGGTCGAGGTCAATTAGGTATTACCATGCAAACCATGAACGATAACTTAATATTGACCAACTTAAGTACACGTGGCTTTGTTCAATCACAAATTTCACATCAATTCGTATTGCAAGGTGAAGGCTTCCAAAAAATATTGATTACGGGTATTGCCTTAACTGAAGGGATTGATCCTGCGCTATCATTATTGTCAGGCTCTGATAATATCAAAATCATGAGTAATGATGATTGGGAACAAAGTTGGCAAAAAGTGGACTTAGATGTACTTGGTTTACAGTTGGGTGCACAAGAGTCTGCGATCTTAGCCTACTTACATGCAGGTACTTATACTGTGGAATTAACGGCTAAACAACAAGGGCTAGGTATTATCAATATTGAACTCTTACAATAATGCTGTAATAGCCTCGAGCTAATTAAACATTGAGTCCTCGCTTTGAACAAAGGCGGGGATTTTTTTATGCTTCAAAACTACCAGTCTACAAAGCACTGGCAATTTTGAATGTTCAAATAAAAAAGCTTATTTCACGCCTGTTGTCATTTTTTGTATCGTATTATCTTTGTCGATAAAGTGGTGTTTATATGCCACAATTACATGACCAATGATAATAGCTAATGCAGTGAATGAGATGATTTCATGTGCTTCACCCGCCATTTCGTGTAGCGATTCATTCTTTGCAATTAATAATGGAATATCAAATAAGCCAAAAAAGCTGATGTCATACCCGCCTGTTGATGACGATACATAACCTGAAATTGGCATTAATAAAATCAATACATACAATACAGAATGTCCAATATAAGCAGCGGTTTTTGCCATGCCACTCATTTGTTCTGGAAAGTCTGGATGTACGTTAGTTAAAGTCCACATCAAACGCAAAATACCTAAGAATAGCACTAACATACCCGCTGCTTTGTGGTAGGGGTATATGTCATATACTTCATATTCTGCCATATACCAACCTACTGGAATTAAAGCTAAAATCAATATAGCGATACTCCAGTGGAATAGGCGTGCAATTAAGCCATAAGACTTTTTAGTATTTGCCAACATTGTGATTGCTCCTGAGTGAATTAAAAGTCGTTTTCTGGTTTAAACGTATTTAAAAATAAATCTGTCGATACATTATCAGTTGCATGACTAACAGCATCGACAATGTCAGCATCTTCCCAACCAGCATCACGCACAATTTGCAAATCTTGGCTGGTAAGTTTTAATGGCTGACTCGCTGCTCGCAAAACAAACGATAATAAGACCTTTTCTTTATCACTCAAGGGGGCATCGTTAGGATTATGCCGCGTTGCAATAATTTGGTCATGTGACCAGTTAAACATATTAATGAGCAAACTGGTATTAAAGCCAATGCAATAGTCACAAATATTTTCAACAGAAACCAACATTCTGACCACAGCCAAAAATTCCATACTTAAGTTTGGATGATCCATAAAATAAGCAATTTTGCGCCAAGTCAGTTCAAGCAATAGAGGGCTTGCACTATAAGTTTGAAATGCTTGCGGAATATACCCTAGATTTTTCTCAATTTCAGTGTAGATTTCTGCAACTTTATCAGTCGCTTGCTCACGGGGGATAGTTGAAATAATAGTCATGATGACTCACTCCTCTATTGAGGTGTATCATATTTATAAAGGATTTGAGCTAAATATCAGCTTGCGTCTATTCTTACTAACAATGCACTAGAATGCAATCAGTAATATTGGCAAAAAATCTGTAAAATTTGAGAAGTAAATATAGCGTTTTAGTAGAAAAAGAAAGGGCTGAATTTGTGCTAATAATGAGAATGGGAGAGTATAAAAAAGGAACAAAACCGCCAACATGTGACGGCTTGTTTTTATCTAAGAGATGACTCTATTATTTTTTTAAGTTATAGAATGTGCTCATACCAGGGTATACAACTGTGTCACCCAACATATCTTCAATACGGATTAAACGGTTATATTTCGCTACACGATCAGAACGAGACAATGAACCTGTTTTGATTTGACCCGCTGAAATCGCAACCGCTAAGTCAGCAATTGTACTATCTTCAGTTTCGCCAGAACGGTGAGAAATCACGCATGTGTAGTTGTTACGTTTCGCTAACTCAATGGCCGCCAACGTTTCAGTTAATGTACCGATTTGGTTCAATTTAATCAAAATCGAGTTTGCGATACCTTTTTCAATACCTTGTTGTAAAATCTTAGTGTTGGTTACAAATAAGTCATCACCGACCAATTGTACACGTTTACCTAACTTCTCAGTTAAAACAGCCCAGCCATCCCAATCGCTTTCGTCCATACCGTCTTCGATTGAAATAATAGGATATTTATCAACCCACGCAGTTAAGTAGTCTGCAAATTCTTCAGAACTTAACTTTCTGTTTTCAGAAGCAAGATCATATTTACCATCTTTGTAGAATTCAGAACTTGCCACGTCTAAACCTAGCATGATGTCTTCGCCTGCTTTGTAGCCTGCTTTTTCAATCGCTTCTAAAATCACTTCAATCGCTTCTTCGTTGGATGATAAATCTGGTGCAAAACCACCTTCATCACCTACCGCTGTATTCAGGCCTTTGCCTTTCAATACACCTTTTAACGCATGGAAGATTTCTGCACCGTAACGTACTGCTTCAGTTAAGCTAGGTGCACCAACTGGTAAAATCATGAATTCTTGTAAGTCAACGCTGTTATCTGCGTGTGCACCACCGTTAATGATGTTCATCATTGGCACTGGCATATGCATTTGGCCTGCACCACCTAAGTAACGGAACAAAGGAATATCCAACTCTGCTGCCGCTGCTTTAGCTGTTGCTAAAGAAACCGCTAACATCGCATTCGCGCCTAAGCGTTCTTTGTTTTCTGTACCATCAAGTTCTAACATCGCTTGGTCAACACCAACTTGATCTAATACGTCATAACCTAATAATTCGTCGCTAACTTCGTTATTGATGTTATCAACTGCAGTTTTAACACCTTTGCCTAAGTAACGATCTTTATCACCATCACGTAATTCTAACGCTTCACGAGAACCTGTAGATGCACCAGAAGGCACAGCCGCTAAGCCCATTTCACCTGATGCTGTTGTGACTTCTGCTTCAACTGTAGGGTTGCCACGAGAGTCTAAAATTTCACGTGCATATACTTCAATAATTTCTGACATACTTCACTCCTTAATAATTATTTTAAAATGCAAGTTTTAAGGTAATAACTCAAAATAATCACAATGCTTGGGACGAATCATTGAAAAGTCTCGCCTATCAACGGTTAAGATTCGCCGAATATGATAACGTTCTGCAATACTTACAATGCTTACGTCAACAAAATCTAATTTACTATCTGCGTATATTTCTAGTAATTCATAACAACGTTTTAAATCAGCTGGTAATAAACTGGCTAGTTCAGATTCAATCAATGATGAAGACAGAAAATGACGCATTGTTTTATGCCCTAAACGGGAATAGAGCAAATAACAAATTTCAGGTATAACAGGGATAGGTAAAATCAAATCATCATGACAGGTGCTCGCAAATGCTCTGACACTTTTATGGTTTGCATCACTCTCATCTATCAAAGCATATAAAAAACCAGTATCTAAAATGGCTTGTGTCACCGTTTAGGACTCCAACCTCTTATAGGGTCAATCTCATCCTTTAAAATTTCTTCAGCACGAATCGACACATCTTTTTCACCCGAGTGCCCAAGTGCAGTAATCGACTGTAAAAAAGCATTGGGTTGATCGGATTTAACTTGTTTACGCTGATTTTGTAATGTCAAAACTTGAGTAAGAAATGTTTCAAACTCTGTTGTATTTAATTGTTCGACAGCATCTAATAACTGTTGAACTGATAAATCAATTTGTATTGTTGACATTGTATTTTCCTTGAATCCGAGCTTTACATTTAAAAAGATAGACTCAAAAATGACTAATCGCTTAATTGCTGATTGATAATTGCATCAAACTGTTGTAATTGCGCTAATAGTCCTGCCATTTCTGCTAAAGGTACAGAATTCGCACCATCACTCAGGGCTTTGTCTGGTTCTGGATGGGTCTCCATAAATAAACCCGAAATACCAACGGAAACCGCTGCACGTGCTAATACAGGCACAAACTCACGTTGGCCACCTGATGATGTGCCTTGTCCCCCCGGTAATTGCACAGAATGGGTTGCGTCATAAACCACAGGGCAGCCTGTTTCCCGCATAATCGCTAATGAACGCATATCTGAAACCAAATTATTGTAGCCAAAAGACACACCACGTTCACATACCATAATATGGTGATTACCCACGGCTTTGGCTTTATTCACCACATTAATCATATCCCACGGTGCGAGGAATTGGCCTTTTTTGATATTGACAGGCAAGCCTTGTTTTGCCACGTTTTGAATAAAATTGGTTTGACGGCATAAAAAAGCAGGAGTTTGTAACACATCAACAACCTTAGACACTTCGGTTAACGGCGTATCTTCATGCACATCAGTTAAAATAGGGACTTGGATTTGCTTTTTAACAGATTCAAGGATTTGTAAGCCTTTTTCTACACCTAACCCACGAAAGCTGTCATGTGAGGAACGGTTTGCTTTATCAAAAGAGGATTTATAAATGAAGGGAATACCCAGTTTTTGCGTGACTTCTTTTAAATGACCCGCAATATCTAAAGTCATTTGTTCAGATTCAACAACACAAGAACCTGCAATCAGAAAAAAGGGTTTATCTACACCCACTTCAAAATCAAGTAATTTCATGTCAATCAGACGGCTGCTAAAATAAGAATGGGCGTATTATACATCAAGGACATAGTCAGTACAGATGTGAAAGAAATCATACTGCAAATTATAAAATATATGGGTATCACACATAGCTTAAGACGAAGCCTCACTTAAACGTTGTTCTTTTTCTAGTTCGTACTGTGTGATCTTATCGCGGAAATGCTCAATCATGTCTTGATCTAAAATATACTGCTGTTCGTCAGTTAAAATGCCTTCTAAACTTTCGGCCACTCTTTTTGCTGTATTTAACATTAACTCAAATGCGACTCGTCCGCCGAATGCACCGGGTAGCTGCATAAAAAATACTAAGCCTGCACTTCTAAATTCTTCCATTTCTTTTGGATTAAAAGTACCGGGATTTAAAATATTGGCAACGCTAAAAATTGGGTGTTTAACTTTGATTTCACCTACGCCGTAATGATGGAAAATTTCCATTTTGCCATAGGACATATCTTGATCTTGCAACACAGTAAAAATATCTGTACCTAAAAAGCCTTCTTCCTGATTAGGTAAGACAAATAATGCAACAATAAGCTCGGGTTCTGGGCGGGATTTTTTAGCTGGTTTTTTCTCTGAATCAATGGCTTCTTTGATATCTTCATCAAATTCTTGTAACGCTTCTTCGGTTACAATATCGGTTTCAGTTTGTGGATTTAGCTCTGATATTTTGACATGACTCTCATCTATTGTAGACGGAGGCAACGAATCAGATTCTGGATCGGAGAAATTGTCAGCAGTCGGTTTTTTAGATGGTTCATCCAACAGCGGGTCAGATTCAAAATAGGCATCGTCCATGTTATCAAATAGTTCATTTTCAGCGGCATGGCGGTGCGAACGGCGATATAACCATAAACCTACAACAATAACACTTAGGCCAATTAAACCCCAAAAATAAGTCGGATTATCTAAGATTTCCATTTCAATTGCTCAAAAGATTGCATATCACCAGTTTAACAATGAATTTATTATAACCCAAACTTTATCTGATGGAATGATACGGGATTGGCAATACTAAATATTTTTTTCACAACTTTATATTAGTACTACCAATCTGTTTTTTTTGAGCAAATGAATTCAAAATCACGTTAAGCTGTTGTGGCTTTACCGTGCATTTGAGATTGGGTGTAATTTTCTAAGCCGATACGTTGAATCAAGCCAAGCTGTTGTTCTAACCAATAAGCATGATCTTGTTCAGTATCATCCAACATTTGCACTAAAATATCACGAGTCACAAAGTCTTTAACTGATTCACAATACACAATCACTTCTTTTAAAGCATTCACTACGTGGTATTCAACATCAAGGTCGTTTTGCAACATTTCAGGCACAGTCGAGCCAATTTTCACAGGATCACGCGTGACAATGTCTGGTTTGCCTTCTAAGAATAAAATACGGCGAATTAAATGGTCAGCGTGCATTTTTTCGTCATCAACTTCATGATCGATACGTTCGTATAACGCTTGTAAGCCCCAGTCTTCATACATCCGAGAGTGTAACCAGTATTGGTCAATCGCAGCCAATTCACCCGCTAATAACATATTGAGTTTTTCAACAACTTGGTTTTCAACTTTCATCTTGTTGCTCCTTAATCTTCGTCAGCCATTTGAGATTGTAAGTAGTTTTCAATGCCTACCTCACCGATGAGGTGCAACTGTGTTTCTAACCAGTCAACATGCTCTTCTTCACTTTCTAAAATTTCTTCTAACATATCACGTGTGACAAAATCTTTTACAGATTCACAGTAAACGATCGCTTCACGTAAATTTTCGATTGCTTCCATTTCTTGGCGCAAATCAAGCTCGATCATTTCTTTTGGTTCTTCACCAATATACAAACGACCAAGGTCTTGTAAATTTGGCAGGCCTTCTAAAAATAAAACACGCTCAATAATTTTGTCAGCGTGCTTCATTTCATCAATTGACTCGTGATAAACCTTTTCATTGAGTCGCATCAATCCCCAATTTTTAAACATTCTGGCATGTAAAAAATATTGGTTAATTGCGGTAAGCTCGTTTCTCAGAATTTTATTCAAATGCTGAATAACTTGACTGTCGCCTTTCATATTAATCCTCACTTAAAAAAGGTTGATTATCTTAAGATGTACAGGTAACTACAGTACATTTATGAAGATAATTCAGGATAAGACAATGGCTCTTGAGCTATTTAAATAAAGCTTAGAAGCTAAATTGATAAAAAAGCTAGCTGAGAGTGGCAATATGATGACAAAGTTTATTAACAGGCGCAAGAAAACATGCCCAGTTAAAACTTAGAAACAAGCACAAAATGAAAAGAGTTTAAGATAGGTAAATAATAAAACTTAGTTATAAACTATATTTTTCTCCATTTAATTTAGGATGGGCAAGTTGCACAAGCATTTTCACCAGATGAGGCCATGCTATGTATATTCATTGCTTCTTTGAATGTTTCATGGGTTGAACGACCGCATTTGCCACATTGTTTGACAACACCCAAGCATTCACGAAGTTCACGCATAGAGCAAGCACCATTGCAAACAGCGTTATGGATTTGTTTATCGGTCACACCTTGG
>JAOXRS010000082.1 GCA_025800385.1 Candidatus Albibeggiatoa sp. nov. NOAA | reverse complement strand
CCCAACGTGACGAGCCAAAAGAATGTCTGCGTGGGAGGCTAGGCTTGCTGTGGCGTTACTTTTTATGATGGAATTCAGGGGGTCGAATTCATAACTTCTAAGTAAACAACATAAATCTTAAGGCGTTTTTATAAGCACAATCCTTCGTCCGTAACGCGTGGCTAAGTCGAGAGGCCGAGTGAAATTTTTCCTTGGAATAGTAATTTGTGACTGAGTTGTGTGTCATTTATCGGATATCCAGCCGTGAGAAATTCAGTCCAGGACTCCAGTCTAACCTTACGTAACCTTAGCTAACCTGCTATTGATAGAACCATTCATGCAGTCAGATAAAATAAGAAATACTGAGCTCTCATTTCAAGGGCTGTAATAGCACTAATTTCATGGGCTGAAATGTAGACAAGGGCTAAATTGATTATTTAGGTGGACTGTATCGGTTTTTGATGGGGCTGAATTGGTTTTAATCGGGGCTGTTTCAGTGCCAGTTGATCAAAATGGCCCTATGAAGGGCCAAATCAGCCTCAGGGGCCATAGAGCTGATTCGGCACTTTGGGGCTGAAACAGATCTTTTGAATTTACAGTGTAATATAATGTACATGCAGTGTGGTTGCTGATAGTATACTAAGGGTAGAGCTTGTAATTATTCATCTACGTTTTCATGAGGCATTTCCTTAGGTATATCTATTTTGCTTTACATCTCCTTTCTCTGATTTGCAGAATCAATTTAGG
>JAOXRS010000011.1 GCA_025800385.1 Candidatus Albibeggiatoa sp. nov. NOAA | reverse complement strand
TACCAGCCTTCACTAAAGGTAAAAAACAATTGTCTGCACAAGAGGTGGAGGAAACCAGAAAAATTGCAAATGTAAGGATTCATGTGGAACGTGTAATTGGTTTAGTTCGTAGAAAGTATGTAATCCTGCAAAGCATATTACCCACAGAGTTGGTAAAGGCAAAACCAGGTGAGTCTCTGGCTCCCATTGACAAGATTGCTCGAGTGTGCTGTGCACTTACCAATTTATCAGAGTCAATTGTACCGTTTGATTGAGGTGGCTGATTTCTAACGTTTCGCTTACGTAATCTTATGCTCTGTTTTTATATGTAGACCTAAAAGATGTAGTTGTGAGGTGATCCATAATTTGTTAATATTCTATATCTTCAGAAATTGTCATGTTGTCAAATTGCTAAGATACAGCTTCTCGGTGCACCTTTGATAAGCATTAGTTCTTGTAACAAATGCCAGTTGTCCCTAGATCTTTACATATTTAACAAACAACCATAAATTCCCCAAAGTTCAGCATTTGACAATTCAGTTGGCATTTAACTATGAATGGGCACCCCTAAGTAATGTTTTTGAGAGAGTCAAAATAAACTTGACATTTGAATCATAATTGCCCAGTTATATTTTTCTATAGCAAGTTGGACAGATCCAATCTCCTTCAGGCTCTTTTTTCAACTTTAAACATGACATATGATACCATTTTATCTTGCACAAATCATTGTCACAGCCAATCAATGTGCTGCCTTCCAAATCTTGTTGGCAATAGCACCATGGCCCTTCCTCACCTTCGTCACCAGATGATGTTGATGAAGGAGGAATGGCTTGAACGTCACACGCTGGGCGTG
>JAOXRS010000006.1 GCA_025800385.1 Candidatus Albibeggiatoa sp. nov. NOAA | reverse complement strand
TTGCGGTTCTTGTGATTCCCAACATCTGCAGGGGCTCAAGTTTGCAAGATAGCAATCACATGATTTTTCCTCTGATTCACCTCATTATTTAAGGCATGCCCTTAGCCTACGTATTAAACTGTATCATTAGATTCAGGTTTTGGGTGCTGTTCAGATGTCATTATTGCAACATGAAATGCTAAGCCAAAATTGCCTGGAGGAGGTCCGCCACCCTCTCCATCAGGTCCGCCAGGTCCACCAGGGGGTCCCCCAGGACCAAAGATCCATTGGCAACCAGCATCTATCACCATTGCAACAACATCAGCAGGCAAACATGGTGGAGAACCAAACTGAGGAGTGGAAACTTCCACTCTGGATGGTTTGGATGCACCCACCATTCCGACTCTAGATGCAACGCAAAGACAAAGACAAACTTGGGTTTGAGCCTAAGACTCCATGTTTCCCACATTGGCAAATTCACTTGATTGAAGCAATTGTCACAAATTGACTCACTCACTCACTCACAGTCTCACTCTGATTGACATTGACAGTCGATTGACAGTAACATTCAATCCAAACCTGACCCACACACACACACAATCATCAGACTCATCATCGACATCCATCGTCATCAAATCATTGAATATAAAGAATATGGTATATAAATACATTGTATCATACATTATATTTTATATTTATAAACAATGCAGCGCTGTTTAATTTACAATCATTATTATCATAATTATGTTACAACTAACTACCTATAGTTATACCAGCAGCTGTCCACTGAATCACATTTATTATAATAAGTATGCAGCATTTATCAATAAATAAGGCAATATTATTATTGTAATTATTTTACTTTTTATAACTTGTTGGTTGTTAATCAATTTACATTTTTGTGGAATCATTACATGTTTTTTTCGCCATTTAATACCCAATTTGTGTATAGTTATTTCTTATTCATGTTTCATAGATTCTATTCATTGTAAATATGGTTTTCAGTCTTGGCAATTACATTGTTTGTTTTTTTGCAAAAACTCCTGAAACAATGCTTATGCACTCTGTGACACCTAGCAATGTTTACCAGTGTTTGAAAAGACCTCAAAAACCCCTAGAACAGCGATGATTTTTAAGACATCGAAAAATTGAAACATTGAGTGCTGAGAGATTCGATACTCGTGAAAGTACTACTCCAGCACTATTCCGTATTACAAAGCACTACCCCGAACTGCAAGTACTTTACACGCCTGAAAATCGCAGAAAAAAACAACTACACGCGCACACATATCCAAAAAACACACACAACAAAGGGAAAACACATCCAAAAGGCGTGAAAGCACACCAAAAGGCGCAAAATTGAGAGCACATGTCATCTGTTTTTTCGATATGTGTGCACGTGTGGTTGTTTTTTGGATATCCAAAACACACACACACACACAACAAAGGGAAAACACATCCAAAAAGTATAAAAACACACCCAAAAACGCAAAATTGAGAGCACATGTCATCTGTTTTTTCGATATGTGTGCACGTGTGG
>JAOXRS010000046.1 GCA_025800385.1 Candidatus Albibeggiatoa sp. nov. NOAA | reverse complement strand
AGTACACGTATGATATGACGTGACGATTTCAGTTCTCGTGTGGTGTGACAATGCAGAGCAGAGGTCATTCATGTATTCTATAACTGCATGATGATTGATTCGTCATATCCCAGCTCGCTAGAAAATCCAAATTTCACTTGTTTACAGTTGTCGAATGCGTTTTTCATCACTTTGCTGTTGCTATACGTTTCTGAACACGGCGATATAAACCGCCGAGCAGAGCGTCTTCGATGTGTTTACTCTCAGTCGAATTCGCGGATATAATTTTGGTAGCAATTCCGTTTAGCTTGACCTTTATTTGCTTGAAAAATGACCCACCCGGGTTTCAACATGCTTTACAAAAGAAGGAAATGATTTCTTCGAAAGGAGAATCGAAGTACAAGCAATGGTGAGTAGTTATTTCAAATCAATTGCAATAATGAAGCTGTATTCCTGGAATTAAAGCGGTAATTTGCATTAACTACTACCTGCTTACATGTCACGAGAGTCAATTTTACTGACGGGCAAGTATTTAATTTCCAAAGCTGTAACTTTCCCAGATGAAAGTATTATAACAAAGGTTTCCTTCCATGTAGATTCTGTTATCAAAGTAAATATACCAGGAAGCATTTAAAG
>JAOXRS010000044.1 GCA_025800385.1 Candidatus Albibeggiatoa sp. nov. NOAA | reverse complement strand
TCCTTCCAAAAATATAATTCCTCTTTGCAGTAATCGTCAAGACAGAACACAGAATCCCATTTATCTTCACACAAGGTAGATATGACACAGTGCCTGGTCATTATCCTAGCAATGGCTGTGGTCACACTACAGAGTTAAATCGTGATTTAGCCTCCAAATGACGCTTAACGAGTAATCACGATTTGGCGTACAATCGCGATTTAATATATTTTTGATCAGACTATAGAGTTTGAATCGCAATTTGTCACTGTTTAAACCTGTCAATCATGCAAAAAACACGGACAGACGACATCGGTTGTATTATGGGCGACTTCACACTAGCATCTCAAGTAAACTTAGTGAGGGTCAAGTCAAGTTTTATTCGAATCAGCTTCTTAGCCAATCTCACGCTAAAGAACCGTCCACGTGCTGAATATTGATACGACAACTTATTTTCGTTGTTGACCTTGACTCAGCATCTCATTAAGTCGGCAAGTTGAAAAGGCTCAAGTAAAATTTCAAGTCAAGGGAACACCTTCCTTGGCATCGACTTGGCATTGTTTACGCACGTGAACTCGTTCAACCTGTCATTCAAGACAATTAAAAGCATGCAAATGTCTACAACATGAATATTTTATAAGCTCCGGTGCATGGTGGCATGCAGTTGATTACCTCGATCATCAAGTTGCATGGCTAAACGCTACTGTTTGTTTCAAACAC
>JAOXRS010000037.1 GCA_025800385.1 Candidatus Albibeggiatoa sp. nov. NOAA | reverse complement strand
TGGGACCACTACTATTCATTATCTTCGTGAATGACCTACCCTTGTGCCCAAGATATTGTGAAACTGCGCTTTATGCTGATGACACGGTTTTATATTGTCATGCAAAAGATCCTAAGGAACTCGAGAGTAACTTGAACCACGATCTTCAGTGCTTGTTCGAGTGGTTTAATGCAAATCTCCTAACACTTAACACATCCAAATGCAAATTTATTATATTTGGCAGTTCACGGAAACTTAAGAACACTGAAATCTCTATCAAGATAAATCAGTCTGCCCTCGAGAAGGTTGACAGTTATAAGTATCTGGGTGTTACAGTCAACCAGCGTATGAATTGGACTGATCATATTGACTCGATTATTAGTAAAGTTGGCCAAAGACTCGGTTTGGTTCGCCGTGTCAAACATCTACTACCTATGAGTGCAAGATTGACATTGTACAACAGCCTGATTATGCCATTATTTGATTATGCAGACATTGTCTGGGGTGATAAAAATAATGTCCAGCTAAGGAATCACCTTCAAGTTATGCAAAATAATGCTGCAAGATTGATCCTTGATTTTCCCGCTCGAGCTTCAGGAACCCAGGCGCTGGAGTTATTAAAGTGGCAGCCTCTACACTTAAGGCGCTTTTACCATCGTTGCCTTATGGTTTTTAAATACAAGAATGGAAACGTTGATTTCAATTTTGGCGTTAAAAAGAACAACGAGCTTCATGGTTAGTTCACACAAAGACGCAACGATTACCATCTACCGAAAGCATCGACGAACTGGGGCAAACAAATGTTTAAATACTGCGCTTTAAATGATTGGAACTCTCTTGAACTTGGCATTAGGGAGTCCTCCTCCCTATTTAGTCGGGCGATCCGACTAGAAGTTTAGCCTCGTATTTCGTCTCAAAGCTCAGTCACG
>JAOXRS010000022.1 GCA_025800385.1 Candidatus Albibeggiatoa sp. nov. NOAA | reverse complement strand
AAATTGCCGATTTGGGTGCGATAAAAGGTCAGCTACCATTTTCGGAAGGCAAATGTCAGCTGCTAAATTCGTGGAATACAATTCCGTTCCCTACAATTTTCTATCATTTGAATTTTCAGCTACCGCATCCGAACAGATCAAGTAATGTTAGCTCACACAAATATCCCTTTTAAAGGCCATAGTGACATATGAGACAGCAGAAAAATGCAATCTAAGGCGTTATTCTATTATTTCTCGTTGGGTGCCCCTGATAAATACTGTATTACCTGAATGGTGTATCAACACATTCGTGTATAAATCAAATGTAAATAAATATCTGTTAACTAAATGCATTATATTTTTAATTGCAGTTCGCAGATGTTTTCGTTTTCGTAATCATTGGCTGGCTGTTTATGGTAAGATCTTCAAATAAACATTACGTATTTATAAGGGTTCCTTATTGAGACAACAACAAAAAAAGCTTATTGTTGGTCAATCGTTACAATTCCATCCAGTCTATCCTTTCAA
>JAOXRS010000010.1 GCA_025800385.1 Candidatus Albibeggiatoa sp. nov. NOAA | reverse complement strand
CCTAAGACAGCCTTACAACACTTTATTTCCCCATACACTGCATACCGAGTAGCCATGGTTTCTCAGTAAGGCGGTCAATGTGGCAGGGTATTCTGCAGTTACTCCAAAATGAACTTTAAATTCGGACTTACAGTCATGATGGCTTGGAATTTCGATCTTCTTCAGGGTAGTGACGTGTTTAGTGTTATATGCTTGCTTCAAAATGAATATGTGCGACACTCGGTGTGTTGCTATGAACAGTTCAGTCTTGAATGCGTAATTACAAATAAAACGCCACTTTGTGTCTTGGAATACTTTCTTTGTTTGAATTCTTATGACATCACCACGGTTACTAAATGACTGTTCTGTTGATTTGTCAGTATACATAATAATATCTATATTTCAATATGGAAATGTGGCAAACTAAAACCCTTGGGTACCCAACCCCCCTTGAATTTAATAGTCTGCCCAAAGACCCCCCAAGAGAGCTTGCCTAATTTCTTTTCAACCAGCTTGAGGACAGGATTGGGAACTCCCTCAGTTAAGAATGCAATGAAAGCAAGAGAGTACAACTATTCCACACAATTTTTAAAGTTTATATTTCTG
>JAOXRS010000238.1 GCA_025800385.1 Candidatus Albibeggiatoa sp. nov. NOAA | reverse complement strand
CAAACTTTGGGTTGGCATTTTGATCACAATAGACACAAGATTTCGCTCCTTTTATGGCCTTAGTTATTGTTTGAACTCATAAGCACTATTGTTCGTAAAACAATGGTTACGAAGAACGACGCGCCTTTCTGCGCTATTGTTCTATATGCTTAGTCTTGCAAATAATCAACCAAGCATTCATGGAAATTACTTTACAATCGGAACGCGCGTACCGCCGAACGTTGATAACTCTATCCGCAAATTAAACAAATCACGATAAAAACTGGCTAAGAAATGTAATGATTTCGAAGTTCAAGTTACAGACAAATCCAAATCCAAATGTTATTTATTGTAACTGTTTTAGATCTTTCTGCCGCAAACCGAAAGTGTACTCGCTCATTTGGAAAAAGGTGTTATAATCACGCCCTTTGTTCGACAATGCTTGCCGGCTACACCGTAGCGTTTCCTTGTGCCATTAGATTGTATAGCTCTGCAGAAGTAAATATAAAAGGCAATCTTAGTTCTTGTTAAAGAGCACAAACAAACTTAAAACATAAGCATAATTGAGATTGCGCTCCGAGCTGCTTTCAAACGACGAATTACAATGGAAATGAAACAAATCTGTGAACCAAAGTCGCAGCTCTACACTAGTTAAGACACTAAATAATTTCCCGCACGCAATTTTCTGTACTGGGCGTAAAAATAGCAATTTTGTTGATTTCTGAGCTTCTTCATCTAACATCAAATGATACGTGGCACAATTATGGCATGACGCGTAAATAGCGCGCGCAGTGAACGGTTCAAATTTACTTTTTTCTAGCGCGACCTCGGATGTGCATTGCCAAACCCACCCCTGGTTGGTCTCTATTTGTTTAAAATAGTCCCCCAGTAGACTACCGTTGGGTAAAAAATGTCATCACCGATAATTTGCCGATACGATCCGACTTGAGCCGAATGTAATTAACAATTGCGGACAGCAAACAAAAGCCGCATTGTCTTCATTGTCTTAGCAAAATGCCAACCATAACAATAG
>JAOXRS010000231.1 GCA_025800385.1 Candidatus Albibeggiatoa sp. nov. NOAA | reverse complement strand
CCCCCCCCCCCCCCCACCCCGTCATCCAGATCACGATCACCTTGGCACATGCAGTAATTGCTGAAATTCAGACAGAAAACACGTCGTTCGATTTTTGGCTGATTACACAAATGGTCACAAATGTGCAAATAGTTAGTGTAGGAATTTAAATGCTGATTCTACCGGGCAGCCGTACGCACAGCTGCCTGAGCAGTCGTTGAAAATTACTCCAAGCAAACTTAACCTTATTTTTTTTAACTTTGTATATTTCCAATGAAGTTTCCCTTTGTTTTACTTTTAGTATCTACAAACCACCATATATTTGCTATACCTTTTTAACTCTGAAGCTTACTGGCCACCTTAAATAAAGCATTCATTGCTTCATTAGCATTATCAAACTCGCTTCACTGTCAACAATCTTCAATCACTTCAAATGTGACCCCATCAACATCTGGGCCTGAAGACGAATAATGGAATAAGAATAACGATCAACAAGTTAAGAGGCACACAAGTACGCATTGCGTACCGTTTATTAAAAAAGTAGCACTCGTAGCATAATTTCCATATTTTGATCATTATCAGATCATCGACAGTCACATTGAAGTTATTCGATGATC
>JAOXRS010000217.1 GCA_025800385.1 Candidatus Albibeggiatoa sp. nov. NOAA | reverse complement strand
GGTTGAATAAATCACCTAAATTAATGAATAAATCAGGTATATATGCCCGATAAATCAACCCACAAAGAGCTTAACAGATTGTTAAACCCCACCTAGGGCTTAACAACCCAGTTATTCATCGGATGGATGACTTTTCGTGTTAGCACGTGGTTCAATTTATAACAGACACTTTCGCCATGGGATAAATATTTTATCATGCGGCTGCTCGGAACATGGAAGCAACATGGTGTGTTCAAACGTGCGTTAGGGTGGTCCACGGCGGGCGCCGGGCGGGGCCCCGACCATTGGTTTTGGAGACAAATTTGCTAATTCTGCGCTCTTCACAGAAGTGTGGGCCCGATATTGGGAAAACTAGCACCGGGGCATCATTGCCCCATCATTTCTGCTTCCTTCAAGGTAAAAAACATTGAACTTCTGTGAAAACTGTGCCCGCCATTAACAGTTAAATGAATGGTGTTCTGGGTTTTAATACACTGCACGCGGCGCGTTTTCCGCCAGAATTCGTGACGCCGTGACATTAACCATCGAATAGCTCGGAATCAAAGCAAAAATTCAACTAACTAGCAGCGGCACGTTAATGACAACGAATCGATTATGCAGTATGCAAAAAATGAAACCGCTGCTTCGAAAAACCTGCCCGCCAATTGCGTTGCAAAAATAAATTGTTCACCCGTGCCGTCCGAGACGGAATTAACAGGTTTTTAAATTAGCGAGTCAATATTACTTTCCCACTTCAGGGTATATAGTTGCTTATATCTACCAGGTTAACAGATTCGACCATCATAATCAACACCAACATGCGGAACGTGTTCTGCAAAGAACAGTTTTGCTGGATTTTATTTTCGCAATTCCCCTCCCGGGCCAATATTGCCGGCCGGGCGCCGCGCCGATCGGCAGACAGCAGCGAGATAGCGGCGCCGTCGGCTGCGCATGCGCAAGC
>JAOXRS010000205.1 GCA_025800385.1 Candidatus Albibeggiatoa sp. nov. NOAA | reverse complement strand
CCAATATCCACAAAGTACTGAATCCCGCTCTTGGATCTCATCTCCTGAGTAATATATCGGTTTACCACTAGTCATCAAATATGTCATCACTTCATTCGGCATTATTAACCCGAAACTATCAAAGTATTCAGCTCTATTCTTACCGTTTCTGTATGCAACCCAATGTGTCCCTGGCCCTAATCGTGTATCTAAATTAATGATCCCTACTTCGTTGTTTAAAATTTGATTTGGTAATGTATCCCGGCTGTAAATACCTCTGAAATGCTTTATCTTAAGCTGTCTAACCCAATTCATTAAATCATGATTGCTCAATGGTTTGTTAATGAATCTCAGAATATTGCTCCTAATAGAGGGATGTCGTTGAACGGGCTGTTTTTTCCGAGCAACAAGCCTTTTCCTTTTTTGGTCTTCTTTTTTTTTACTGATCTAATGCCTGATCCACTTGGATTATCCCATGTACCATGAAATGGAGGCGTTCTGTATTCTATCATCGGTAGAATAGAGGCTCCCTTGGTTTGTTTTGGAGGAGCTGTTGCACCAATCGGCAGAAATACATTAGCTGACCTCTTTG
Organism: Candidatus Albibeggiatoa sp. nov. NOAA; assembly: GCA_025800385.1. Taxonomy (GTDB): domain Bacteria; phylum Pseudomonadota; class Gammaproteobacteria; order Beggiatoales; family Beggiatoaceae; genus Albibeggiatoa. Next base: position 1,447 of record JAOXRS010000205.1, on the reverse strand, counting down.
ATCGTTTACTATCTACCTGCAATCCTCGACCGGTTAATGCATTCATCAGCAGCGGTACGCCGATAGATGCCAATAATGTGCCTAAGAAGCCTCCAGACTGCTTTACCGTTGGTTTAACAATGAGTTGACCATTTGTATGGAGAGCATTTACTATTTGTTCTTTTTGCTTTTTCGTTAATAGATCTTTGTACTGGATCAGCTCGTTGATTTTATTTTGTGGAATCAAAAAACCACCCTGTTGTCTTGATCCGAATATCTTATCAATTCCCATTGAACCCAATGCTTGCATAGCACCAGAGGCCAAACCAGGGACCAATTTGGAAGCTGCTTTTGATGCAAATGGTAGGGCTTTCATGCCCAGATTCAATAGTGAACTCCATAAGCTGCCTCCATGCTTGACCAAACTCCCGATCTGTGTTTTACTAATCTTCAAATCAACTCCTGTACGCATATTCGTGGCTTTCTGAATCCGTTTTAGCTGTGTATTAGTAAGCATCAGCATATCATTGCCGCTTAAATCTGTCTTTGATAATCGTAATGTAATAGCTGATCTGTTTGATATAGCTTTGGCCAATCGTTGTTTCTGCCCTTGAGACAGTTTAACTCCGTATTGAACATATGTCATATTTCGTATATAACATACGTTACATTAAATTATATTTGGAGTAAAAAGATTTGTTTATTTATCTGAAGAGCAGTTTGCCGTTCTGTTGAATGAGCTCAGCCTCTTGTTCAAACAAAGTCAGAGCATATACACTGTAAGCCGTAGCTGTTATACCTGATAATTCATAACGGAATGTTAATTTAGTCGTACCATCTTTAATATCAGTCTTCTGTTTGGTTAGATCGAAATACAGAAATGGAAACAGTGTTTGAAAATTGCTTATATTTAGAAGTGATCCCTCATTGTATTCATTATTTTTGTGTACATATTTCAGAACATCTCTGTATACGCGAGATAGATCAGTCGATGGTGTATAATGAATCTCGGGATACTCTTGCCCATTAGCTACTTCCAAATGACAATTCTGAAGAGTCCTTGGATCAGTTGAGACGCTGAATGTATTATACAAAAATGGGTTGCTTGTCTGGCTATCAATCTCTGCATCATTGATTATGAATACAAACACATGCCTTGGTTTTGAAATGCCGCTGCTGATTTTGAAATGGCCTGCTCGCTGTGTTGTGCTATTGCTTCTCTCAATGTTTTCACGGAGGTATGACCATTTATACGGTTTTAGAAATTTGCTCATATATATACTTTGTCCTTCACTGTTGAATGTGATTCGTGGTACGATTAGTTGCAGTTTTGTGAGTATTACCCGGCAATTGTCGGCTGCTTGCCATATCAAATTAGCATCGGATTCGAATTCAATGTTCAGTTCCAGTCTGCCTGATGGCAGTAGATTCCTCTCTAGAGCTTCAAAGAATGAATATCTATTTAGAG
>JAOXRS010000203.1 GCA_025800385.1 Candidatus Albibeggiatoa sp. nov. NOAA | reverse complement strand
ATGAAAACACTCCCTTATGCATCAAAGGCAGTACCAGCACTAGCAACTGGTGCTATACAAGCTTTAGGATCTCTTGGTATTGATAAGATATTCGGAAGAGGTCAATCAGGTGGCTTTCTGATTCCACAAGACAAGATCAATCAACTGATTCAGTATAAAGACTTATTAACAAAGAAACAGAAAGAACAAATAGTCAATGCAATACATACTGGAGGTCAAATCATTGTAAAACCATCGAAAAGACAGATGGGGGGCTTTCTCGGTACTTTATTGGCTTCAATCGGTATACCAATGCTGATGAATGCTTTAACAGGAAGTGGGTTACAAGTCGACAATAAAAGATCTAAACGATCAGCTAATGTTCATGTGCCAAAAAACATAACATCTAAGGGAGGACTAATCGTTCCATATCAAAATCCTCCTCCGTTTATTGGTACATGGGATAATCCCATTGGTATGGGAGTAAAAAAAAAAAGAAAAACTCAAAAAAAGGGGCAAGGCCTGCTTCTAGGGAAAAACAGTCCATTCAACAGCATCCCATTACTAGGAGCAATATTTTAAGATTTATTAACAAACCATTGAGCAATTTTGATTTATTGAATTGGGTAAAAAAGCTTGGTATAAAGCATTTCAGAGGTATATATAGCAGGGATTCATTACCAATGAAAATATTGCAATATGAAGTAGGAATCATAAATTTAGACACACAATTAGGCAATGGAACACATTGGGTTGCATACAGGAATATAGATTCAACTCATTGTGAATATTTTGACTCTTTTGGATTGATAATGCCAAATAAAGTAAAAACATATTTGATGACTAGTGACAAACAGATATATTATTCTGGTGATGAAATTCAAGAGAGAGACAGCGTGTTATGTGGATATTGG
>JAOXRS010000194.1 GCA_025800385.1 Candidatus Albibeggiatoa sp. nov. NOAA | reverse complement strand
CACAGAGAGCACAAATGGGTAACTTCAACTGACTTTTCAACTAACATAATTGCAAGCTGAATACCGTAACCAAAGTTAGATTTATCTTGTCCTGTAAACAGATTGGCTTTTGTTGTCTAACTTTTCTAATCGGACAAAAAGAAACAAATCAATGGTTGCGTATGGTTCCAATATCACAACTCTTGAGTTCTTCAAATAGAGGTTGTTTGATTCAATAAAATGGTTTAACTGCACCATTGTTTCATTTACAATGGTCAAGATAAACCTCTAGGAGCAAATGTAAATTGGCCAGAGGGCCCCACTTTTGAAGACAAGCCACTATTTAACCCTTTAAGTCCAAACATCAATATGCAGATTCTCCCGACTGGATCCTATATATTTGATATGATACTAGTTGGGGGTATTTGTTTAAACATCAAGACAATTTATTTTTGTTGATTATTCCTGCTGTTTTCATGACCTGTTGGCTTAATCTTGGATAGATATTGCAAGGCAAAAGTAGATAATGATCACTCTGGGAATTATGTGGGAAATGCAGAGCAACTTGATAGGCAGGGAGACTGTGAGCCCAC
>JAOXRS010000193.1 GCA_025800385.1 Candidatus Albibeggiatoa sp. nov. NOAA | reverse complement strand
GGTTGACGTTTGCCGATTAATTCAACACCGATAATATCTGGAAGACGCATCATAGATGGACGACCTAACATCACAGTTTCCGCTTCTAAACCACCGACACCAATCGCAATTACGCCCAACGCATCAACGTGTGGTGTATGGCTGTCTGTACCGACACAGGTGTCAGGGAATGCCACGCCTTCACGGGCTTGAATCACAGGCGACATTTTTTCCAAGTTGATTTGGTGCATGATGCCGTTACCCGCTGGAATCACGTCAACATTTTTAAATGCAGTTTTTGTCCATTCGATGAAGTGGAAACGGTCTTCATTACGACGGTCTTCAATTGCGCGGTTTTTCTCAAATGCTTCTGGGTCAAATCCCGGTGCTTCAACCGCTAAAGAATGGTCAACAATTAATTGGGTTGGCACAACTGGATTTACTTTTGCTGGGTCGCCGCCTTGGTCAGCAATCGCATCACGTAAGCCTGCTAAATCGACTAATGCAGTTTGTCCTAAAATGTCATGACAGACCACACGCGCAGGATACCAAGGAAAGTCTAAAGTACGTTTGCATTCAATTAATTGCTTAAGAGAATCAGTCAAAGTTGCTGGGTCACAACGACGTACTAATTGTTCTGCTAATACGCGAGAAGTATAAGGAAGCTTTGCATATGAACCCGCTTCAATTGCTTCAACGGCTTCGCGGGTATCAAAATAATCGAGGTTGCTATCTGGGAGTTGTTTACGGTATTCGGTATTCATTTATTGTTCTCTTGTTTTGAGGACTGCCAGTCCTGAATGAATCTAGTTTGGACTCGAATCACTCACTAATTTTTGTTCTAGGGTATTTTTTGTATACAGAATATGACGACGCATGAGGATTTCAGCCAATTCCGCATCACGGTTGGAAATCGCTTGCACAATATGTTTATGTTCATCAAAAGCGGTGGTAACTCTAGGGCCTGCCATGCCAAGTTGGACACGGTACATCCGAATCAAGTGATAAATACTATCAATCAGCATCGTCACCAGTTGATTATTTTTGCTGCCTAAAATCACCCGATAATGAAAATCTAAATCACCCGCTTCTTGATAATAGGTTTGACCTGTTTGCACCCATTCTAAATGCGTATCGAGCAAGCTTTGTAAATCGGCAATTTCGGCATCGGTCATGTTCTTCGCAGCCAGACGTGCCGCCATGCCTTCCAATGATTCACGGACTTGATATAGTTCGGCGAGACCTTCAAGGGTTAAGGTGACAACGCGAGCACCAATATTGGCTTTGCGCTCAACGAGATGACAAGATTCTAAACGGTTAATGGCTTCACGAATCACGGCGCGACTGACAGCATATTTTGTCGACAATTCCATTTCACTGAGTTTTGAACCTGACGGAATAATGCCTTCAACAATGTCGGTGCGTAATTGAATAAAGGTTTTGTCCGTAACGGTAACAGGTTGAGCAGTGAGATTAACCAAAGGAATCATAGTGTGTTTTCCAAAAGGCTGTGAGGGATTAGCCGCGATGTAAAGTCGTCACTGACATAAAGGAGAGTGTCTGTATCAAAAAATATTTTAATCAGTAAGATATTTAATAATGACGCGGAGCGTCTGGACTGCATTCCAACGGAGACCGCTGGAACGAGAGAAAAAATTCCCTAGTTACTACGCTCAGCGTGGTAACTCAGCTTTGACGCTCTGCGTCATATACTAACTAGCGTTGGTCAATGCCTTTATACTCTAAGCCTTCAGGACCAGTGTAGTTTGCAGATGGACGAATGATCTTGCCATCTTCACGTTGTTCAATGACGTGCGCACCCCAACCAGTCACACGCGCAATCACGAATAATGGTGTGAACATATCAGTTGGTACGCCCATTTGGTTATAAGAAACCGCAGAGAACCAATCTAAGTTAGGGAACATTTTCTTAATATCCCACATAACAGTCTCTAAACGCTCAGCAACGTCAAACATTTTAGTATTGCCTGCTTCTTCAGATAATTGCTTAGCAACACGTTTGATTACTTCGTTACGAGGATCGCTAACTGTGTAAACTGGATGACCGAAACCAATCACGATTTCTTTACGTTCGATACGTGCACGGATGTCTGCTTCAGCTTCGTCAGGTGAGTTGTAACGGCTTTGGATACGGAAAGCAACTTCATTCGCACCACCGTGTTTAGGACCACGTAACGCACCGATTGCACCCGTAATCGCTGAATACATGTCAGAGTTTGTGCCTGCAATTACACGACCTGTGAATGTAGACGCGTTGAATTCATGCTCAGCATATAAAATTAAAGACGTGTGCATCGCACGAACCCAAGAATCACAAGGTTTTTCGCCATGCAATAATGTCAAGAAGTGCCCACCTAATGAATCATCATCAGTTTCAACTTCGATACGTTTGCCGTTTACAGAATAGTGATACCAGTATAATAATGCAGAACCTAAGCTCGCCATTAAACGGTCAATGATGTCACGCGCTTCAGCTGCTGGGTGATCTTCGCTTTCTGGTAAGCAGCTACCCATGATAGAACAGGCTGTACGCATCACGTCCATTGGATGTGCTGTTGGAGGTAATGCTTCCAATGATTGCTTAACCGCTTGAGGTAACGCACGGAAACCTTTTAAGCGTTTTTTGTATGCTGCTAATTCAGCTTTGTTTGGTAAAAAGCCATGTACTAATAAGTGGGCAATTTCTTCAAATTCTGCAGTTTCAGCAAAATCTAAAATGTCATAACCACGGTAATGTAAATCGTTGCCTTTTCTACCTACAGTACAAATCGCAGTGTTACCTGCCGCAGTACCTGATAATGCAACGGATTTCTTCGCTTTTGGTAAAACTTGCTCACTCATGAGTTACGCTCCTTCAGCAGAAAATAATGAATCTAATTTTTGTTCGAAACTATGGTAGTCGAGGTATTCGTATAATTCGGCGCGGGTTTGCATGGTGTCGACAACATTTTGTTGTGTGCCTTCAGCAACTAATTTTTTGTATACATTTAATGCTGCTGCGTTTGCCGCACGGAAAGCTGATAATGGATATAAAGCAATGCTTACGTCAGCTGATGCTAATTGTTCTGTGGTGAATAAAGGCGTTGAACCGAATTCAGTAATATTGGCTAAAACAGGGACTTTTACTGCTTTAACAAATTGTTTGTACATGTCTAAATCGGTCATTGCTTCAGGGAAAATCATGTCTGCACCCGCTTCCACACATGCACATGCACGGTCGATTGCAGATTGTAAGCCTTCCACTGCTAACGCATCCGTACGTGCCATAATGACAAAATCAGGATCTAATTTCGCATCAACCGCCGCTTTAATACGGTCAACCATTTCGCCTTGAGACACAATGGCTTTGTTAGGACGGTGACCACAACGTTTTTGCATCACTTGGTCTTCGATATGTACCGCAGCCGCGCCCGTTCTGTCCATCGCACGAATCGCACGCGCAATATTGAACGCACCACCCCAGCCTACATCGATGTCGACTAATACTGGTAATTCAGTCACATCAGTAATACGGCGTAAATCGATTAATACGTCTTCTAATGTGGTGATACCTAAGTCAGGGATACCACAAGAACCAGCAGCCACACCGCCACCTGAGATATAAAGGGATTTGAAGCCTTCGGCTTGTGCAAGACGTGCGTGGTAAGCATTGATTGCACCAACACATTGCAATGGCTTTTCAGTTGCCACTAACTCGCGGAATTTTTTTCCAGGTGAAGAAAGACTCATAGTATTTCCTTTTAGTGTGTTGCACAGTTAGCTAGGTATGTTGTCGACAATTCTATTTTGTTGTTTAACTGAATTTGAAACGCTTACCATTTCAGTAAATCCCTTACCATGACTAAATAAAGGTATTATCAGTAAGTTGCTACAACTTGATAGAATGCGCTATACGCTGATAAGCTTTTTTTATATGAATTGTCGACAATATAAACCTAATTGATTTTTACGTCAACATCTAAATAAGGAAATTGTCGACAATCTTTTAAGGGTGGAAAAATTGACCATTGCTTAGGCGGTTGGAATTTGAAGAAGAGGTTATCTTTTGATACATATTTACTTCAAAAAAAGATAAAAATATTTATAATGCTGAACTAGTTGTATAGTTTACTTAATTTGAAGTTAACTCGTTCCCACAAGCCTTGTGAAAATGCCTTCACGACGTGCCACGTCGAGTAAATTCATGACGCAGCGCAGCTGGACTGCATTCCTACATTGGCATGTTGGAACGAGACAAAGTTTTTGTTAGGTTTAATGTGTGACTAACCTTACTGGCATCCAAGTGTCACCCCCCAAAAAGCTTTGGGATTATCTGCGGCTTTTGTTGCATCACCACAATCATTAATTATGCATATATTATTTTCGATTCGGGATCCACAAAACTGTTGCCCGCTCGGATACAACCCTACAAAACAGCTAACAACAAACTGGCTTTCTTTGCATTGAAATTTTGTTGAACCCTCTAAGTTTTTTACTTCCATGAATTCTGTTCTAATCACAGGTTCACTTTGTGTAAGTATACCCGTCCAGTTGAGAATTCCACCATCCGTAAACCATGAAGCAGCACCAGTTGCCAATGTTACGGCAAATGCAGCTATGGCAGGGATGAGCACTTTTTCTTTATAGGACACGATTAATCTCCTTTTGAAACCTGTGTGGTGGGTATATCGAACGCTTGTAGCTCGTTACCAAATTCTATTTGGTAATGCCTGTAAGAAAGCTCTGTTTGTGAGCTAAAAGCCTAAGTATCTTTTTTTACTCTTTCAACACCATCTATTTTTGCTAGCTTACGGTCAAAAGTGTGTAATATTAAATTTTGATGTTGTGCTTTGTTAAAAATCAAATAGTCTGAAAAGTCAGCATTGCTTGAGCGAAATATATCTAAAGTCTGTTTTACAATTTCTGAATCCTCCAAGTGAATATGCGGATGATGGATAACTTTATCTAAAACAAGAATAATCTTTTGCTTATCAAATGAGTAGACTTTTTGCAAAACCCAAATCGTTTCTATTAATACGACATGACAAACCCATACATCACCATGAGAATTCACTAGCTGACGCGCAAGCTGGCACTGTTCCTCAGCAGTATCGTCATTAATCAATATCCTCACTAGTACATTGGTATCAATTGCGATCATTAAATTTTTCCTGAGCTTGTTGCAAAATACCTTTATCAAAATCATCCAATGTTGCACCATGCGGCGCAGTCAAAATCCCAAACAAATCATCAAAATTACCACTTGATGTAACTTGCTGAGACTTCTCTTTAACCAACATCATTTGCAATGCTTTTTGCACAAACAACTCAGGATTAGGCTGTTTTAACAATGCTTGCCCGATTTCATCAGAAATATTCAATGTAATTTGCATTTGAGTACCCTCTTAAAAGCCTCTAAATAGTATCGCACGATAATTTGATAAGTTATACTTTTTGGTGGAGAGAATGATAATTAAGCAAGAGATTATTTTTTAGATAGTCCAATGAGCAAAATCAATTTATCTTAACTGTTCCCAAAGTACGTTCACCTATAACATAGTTTTTCTAATAAGTTTATGATTCACGTCTTTGGGTTTAGCACAAGAATAATGTATATTAAAAACTATACTTCTGTCTTAGCCTTAATATAAAACCAAATTAAACGACTCATTTTGTGTGGAGCAGTGATATTTCTTAAAACCACCTTACCTTGCCCTGACCCAGTCATATTCACCGCCCCATAATTAAATAAACGACCTAACAAACTTTGATGAATGCTCACGCTTTCCATTGCATTGAGTTTGATTTCTGTCTTGTTATTACCTAGCGCACCTGTTTTAACAATAATTCGATTTTGTGTTAGTAATAGTTCAGTAGAAAACTTATTAATTAACACCTCTAATTGAATAACTATCCCCATTAACAACATCACACCTGTTCCTAAATGCCAAAGCGAAATCTCAGGTAAAATCGTACTTAATTGGCTGGGTAACCACAATGTGACAACAGGCATATAATCTCTTAATGGATCAGTTATATATAAATATGAGGAAAAAACAATCAATGCCAATGCAACTATATCTAAGCAAGATAAAAAATGTGGTTTAGAATAAAATAAAATAGTTTCATCACTAAACAGGCCATAGTGACGTTTTTTTGCTTCAATTTGTTTAGGGTTTAAAGATAATTTAGTTAACCCACGCAATTTATCTTGTTTAGCCACAGGTTCAGGTTGATGAGTTATCTTTGAAGTATCCATACTTTGCTCTACCACGTTTGTATCGTCATATTGATGTTGTTGTACCGAGTGCGTATTATCATGCTGACGATGGAGCAGCACCTTGTATGCCTTTACAGTTTCCTGAAACTTATTTTGTACTGCATAAAACGCATCATAAAAAAAACGTTTGATTTCTAGCTGCTTAGTCCCTGCATTCAGTCTGAGCGAATGACCTACTTCCGCTATATGATGCCCACTTTGTTCTGCTAAAGTTTCATCATGATACTTACGGCGTTGTGGATGTGAGAGTACTTTGTAAGCTTGCTGAATATCATTAAACTTAGTACGTGCAACACTATTGTTCTGAGCTTTAGCAGCATACTTTCTTCCGAGCTGTACTACTGCTGCTTTGATTTGCTCATCTGTTGCTTGAGGTGATATTTCGAGAATATCGTAATAGTTCTTTTTCATAATAGTTGGCAATATTGAGGTTTAGTTACGGCCTTCTAGTCATGAACAAAAAAGCCTACCATTAATGAATATTGTCCAAAAAACAGCTTTACATACTGACTCTATTTTGACGGATTAAAATCAATACTATTTATACTGTTTTTTTACATGTAAATTCATTGATTTATTGTTTCATGCATTAATGCAAAAACTATGAAACGCATATAGTTTATAAGCGAATAAAATAATGTGGTTATATTTTGGATGTAAAATTCATGCCCGTTATTTAGTAATATGTTTTTTAAATGATTTTTATTTTTCTAACCATTGGTAAAATATTTATATTTTCAAATATTTATATTTTTTGCATTGTTGAGAATAAAAAACGACTTTAAGTATTGATTTACACAACCATGCATTTTTGCAGTAGAATATTTTTTTAAATACCTAATAGGGAATAGAGATGACAGCACAGGTTTTAGACGGTAAGGCTATCGCTAGTGAATTACGTCAAACCATAAAAAAACAAGTTGATGCACGTTTAGAAGCGGGTTTGCGAGCACCGGGGTTAGCCGTTGTTTTGGTGGGTGATAATCCTGCGTCAAAAGTGTATGTAAAAAATAAGCATCGAGCTTGCCGTGAAGTTGGAATTATTTCAGAACAACATCAACTCGCAGCTGAAACCAGTGAAGCTGAATTATTGACTCTATTAGACCAACTCAATCAAGATGATAAAATTGATGGTATCTTGGTACAGTTACCTTTACCTAGCCATATTGATGAACAAAAAGTCATCGAGCGCATTAAACCTGAAAAAGATGTAGATGGATTTCATCCTTATAATGTAGGACGTTTAGCATTAAGAATGCCTGTGTTGCGTCCTTGCACGCCCAAAGGTGTGATGACTATGCTGGAAAAAACAGGTATCGATTTAGTTGGATTAGATGCCGTTATTGTAGGACAGTCAAACATCGTAGGTCGGCCAATGGCTTTAGAACTGTTAGCAGCGCGCTGTACAATCACAGTCTGTCATAGCCGTACCAAAGACCTTATTGAAAAAATCCAAAATGCAGATATTGTAGTTGCCGCTGTTGGTAAACCTGAGATGATTAAAGGCGAGTGGATTAAATCAGGAGCGATTGTCATTGATGTGGGGATAAACCGTCTAAAATCTGGCAAACTGGTTGGAGATGTCGAATATATGACAGCTCAAGAAAAAGCCAGTTGGATTACACCCGTACCCGGAGGTGTAGGCCCTATGACTGTTGCAAGCTTACTGGAAAATACTTTACAAGCTGCAACATTTAGCCAGAATTAAAGCTTTTTTATGAGGAGTGCAAACTCATTTATACTATCTGCACTCCTCTTATAAGCTAGCCTATTTATCTGAATTTTTTTGTGTTTTTGGTTGAACTTGGTTACTCACAATTTGCAACATACGTAATACTTGCAATGATGCCTCTTGTAGTAATTCTCTGCGTAATGTTTCTTCCTCAGCACCCATAGCCAATACAGCTTTCTCATTAAAACTATAGTCACGAATATATGTTAACTTTTGCTCTTCTAATAAAATAGTGTCATCAGGCTGACGCATTTCGACTGTAGCCTGAAAATTAAGCTCAATCTCTTCCAAACGACCAGAAACTGCAGAAATAGTTAACACCCGACGCTCTAATTTTTGATTACTCAAAGATACAATAATGTCTGCTTTTTTTGGTGATGTCACTACCGTAATATTTGATTGCCCTGTTAAATATTGTTTAACCTGACTGGCTAAAATATCTGCTGCTTCTGATTGAATATAAACGTTTTCAATACCATAGCTCATTGAGCCACGTAATTGAAAACCACAGCTAGCCAAAAATAAAACAAGGCAACTTAATAAAAATATCTTTTTCATTGTGCGTACATGATGTAGTCGTAAAGGTTTTATCATAACAAATTGTACTGTGTCATTATCAGCAAAATTAACACAAACGTTCTGCAATTCTTAACACTGCACTTCTAGCCCGAGGATTTTGTTCCATTTCTGTTTCTGTGGGATAAACCGCTTTTCCAACTGGCTTTAATTTAGGGTTTAACATGTCTACTGTTACAGGTAGATTTGCTGGAAAATCATCACCTTTCGCAGATTCTCGAATAAAACGCTTCACTAACCTATCTTCTAACGAATGAAAACTAATCACGGCTAAGCGACCTTGTGGGGCAAGAATATCTAAACTCTGAGGCAATACCGTTTCAACTTGTTCTAATTCACGATTGATGAAAATCCGTAATGCTTGGAATGTTTTTGTTGCTGGATGCTTTCCAACTTCCCAAGCTGGATGCGCTTTTGATACAACATCAGCAAGATGCGCGGTTGTTTCAAATGGCTTAATATCACGCTCAGTGACAATGGCTCGAGCAATACGTTTGGCATGACGCTCTTCACCGTAACGTTTAATAATATCAGCAATATCTCTTTCTTTAGCCTGCTTCAACCATTGCGCAATACTTTCCCCTTGAGTCGGATTCATACGCATATCTAAAGCTCCATCACGCATAAAACTAAACCCACGATCAGGATCATCCAATTGCGGTGAAGACACGCCTAAATCTAATAGAAAACCACTAATTTGACCTGTTAAACCTAAACTCGACACAATTTGAGCGACAGAGGCAAAATCAGCATGTATGATTTGAAAGCGTTGGTCTTGCTGTGCTAAAGCTTGACCAGCAGCGACAGCCTCAGGGTCTTGATCTAGGCCAATTAATCGGCCTTTTTCGCCTAACTGAGATAAGATCAGGCGGCTATGACCACCCCGCCCAAAAGTACCATCAATATAGATGCCTTCAGGCTGAATATTTAAACCAGCAATAGCTTCTTGTAGTAAAACGGCTTGATGAATATACACAATTTTTAATTAAATTTAATAAATTAAGGCATAAAAAAACCCGCTAACCAAGGGGCTTACGGGCTAAGGTTCTTAAACTACACTATTGATAGCTTAGTGAGGTATACAAACAGTCGCTTGTGGTCCTTTAGGTCCCATGCGTACATCGTATTCAACTGTCTGTCCTTCGTTTAAGGTTTTAAAGCCCTCTTTTTGGATGCTAGAAAAATGTACGAATACATCTTTATCACCATCTTGTGGGGAAATGAAACCAAAACCACGGGTTTCGTTGAACCATTTAACGGTACCTAATTTCATAAAAAGCCTCATACTACATAACTCCCCCTATGGGGAGGTCAATCAAAAAATTGAAACCTTAGCTTTAACAAACAACACTTCTATGCAACGTCGCGAACTCAGATTTCAAACTAACTTAGCGTTCATAAAAAAGTTTTACAACACTATGTTCAAGCTTACGGGATTTTAGGCATAAAAACAAGCTTATTTTGTATGGTTTCATTAAAGTGTCAAAAATAATATGTGTTGATAATGAAAATAGATAACTCACTGATAAGTAAAATAGAGTTTGAACTGTTTTATTTCCTTATACTAAACAGTAAAAGTGCTACAATTTATGATGGGGAGATGAGTTGTCATGATAACAAAAACTGGTGTGATTATTGATAGACACCCCAGTATAAATATACAGCTTTTCACTAATAAAAATACAGATTTGGTAAGCGATATAAGGACGTTACACCATGGGGAAAAAAGATAAATTACCAATGCTCAAAGACGTTGTGAGTAAAGGTGATGAAACAACAACTCAAAGTGGTTTAAGCGAGGTACAAATTCAGGCTTTAAATGAACAACTTGAGAAAATCATTAATGACCGTGTACAAGATGCTATGGCGCAGACATCTCAAGCTGTTGTTAAAGATATTAAAAATTATTTGAACAAAGCATTACCCATACTTGTTGAAGCATTGATGAAAAAAAGTACTTAATGCATGAAATATAATCATTTCTTTTGTAGTTTGTAAATTGATAACTAGCGTTTATATTATAAGTCGGTTTCGTCAAGAAATTTTCAGGGTTTAATGCAATAGAAGTAGCCTTAAAAATATCATAAATGCTTTATTGAATCTTATTAAGATTGTATTTAAACATAGCCCAATTAATATTCAATAGAATTTGAGTTGCTTTTAATATGCTTTACTTAGTTACTTACCTCTATTTAGTATATTAGCGGGCTACTGCTTTCCTCATTTTTTTAGGCTTCCTGTAACACCTCTTTCATACCCTACCTACAGTTTATTAAATACTGATTGAAGCAAATTTCGACTATATTACTTCAGCTAATAGGCTTCAAATAGTATATGTAAAGAGATATTAATAATACTGTTCTATTACTTTTTATAATAATAATTTATAGAGTGAAGCTTATAAATAATGGTATAAAACTAGCATGAATTTAATGTTTATATGTTCTGGGGCGTTGGTTTTATAAAAAATAAGTTAATTGTGGAAAAATAATAATACTCAAACCAAATTATCTTATTTAAAACTATAAAAGTAACGTAAGAGGGTTGCTATACAAAGATATTTTTACTAAAGGACTGCTTTTTGTCTAAGCTTGGTTATAGCTTGAGATAAAAGCAAGAAGGTTGCAAAGTCTGTGTATTAAAACTGATATTAACAACCTGAAATTTGGAGCATTTATTATGAATTTGTTACTTGCTGATGATCATACATTATTTCGTAAAGGGTTATGTATGATACTTAAAGGTGTCTTCCCTAATTGTGAGATTCAGGACAAAAGTTGCTGGAAAGATGTTCATACCTGTGTAAAAAAATATCAATTTGATCTTATTTTGGTTGATTTATTTATGCCTCGAAGCTTAAGTTGGGAGCAAGAACTGACAGCTCTAATTAACTCCAACCCATTTACTCCTGTTTGTATTGTTTCTGCTTCAGCTGAACGTACTCATGTACAAACTGCGCTTAAAATGGGTGCTAAAGGCTATGTATGCAAAACAGCCAATACGAAAGAAATGGTGCAAGCACTCGTCAAAGTGCAAAAGGGGACTATTTATTTTCCACCACAAATGTGGCAACCCAATCCAGTCCCTCATGGTGATGCAGAACTCAACCCATTGACATCACGCCAGCAAGAAATTTTACAATTTTTAGTGAAAGGCCACAGTAATAAGCTTATTGCTCGAGAACTTTGTTTAACTGAAAGTACAATAAAACGGCATATTTATAATATGTATCAAGCATTAAATGCTAAAAACCGAGTTGAAGCCATAGAATTGGCAAGGCAGCATGGGTGGTTACCAGCTATTAGCTAGTATTATTTAGCAGGAGAAAAAATAACAAATTCCTCTAATCCATGATTTTCCCCTAGCCCTTCTGTAAGTTCAGCAATAGGGGATAATTTCATGGATACAATGTAGTTTTGCTCTTAATTTATTTGGTAATATGGCAAGATAATTTCTGTTCTTTTCTATGAATCTTCATCTTTCTTTTCCATTTCCCGTAATTCTTTATTAAGCTTTTTATAGCGTGCTTCAATTCGAGAAGCCAAAAAGTAATCCGTGCCTTCACGTCTTCGGGCTTGCTTTAACTGTTCCACTGCCAAACGAGTTTCACCTAACAAATAATAATGCTGTGACATTGATAAATGCGACTCGGCAATTTGTCCGCTTTCTTCATATGCCTGAGCCAATAAGCGATAATAACGTGGAAAAGGTTGGTCATCGAGTTTAGCCAGTAATTGCTGAGCTAGCTTTGGCTGATTCCCATGTCTTAATAAATACTCACTGAATGCTAAAGTTAGCTGTACATCGTTGGGATAAATTTTTAAAGCTTGAGTATAGATTTTTTCAGTTTTTGCTAAATCTTTTTGCAATAAAGCTAAACGGGCTTGCAAAATACGATACATCACACGATCTGTATCATTTTTTAATAACCAATCAATATGTTGCTGTACTTTTTCTGGTTGGCGATTTTCTAATAACGCAAGTGCTAAGCCATAATGCACTGCTGTTTCATTGTTGTAACGCCCTTGAGCTAACATATTTTCTAGCTGTTCCACCAATTTGCGCATCGGCTTCGTGGTCGTCAGAATTAAGACTTTGGCACGGGCTAAGTGATATGCAATAGAATCTCGATAGTGCGCAGGCTGATGATCTTCTGCTCTGTCCATGGCTTCTGCAGCACGATCTATAGACATAGGGTGAGTAAGTAAAAATTCTGGAGGCTTAGTATATAAACGACTTTCTTCTTGAATCCGCTGGAAAAAATTGGGCATATCTCTAGGTTCAAAGCCTGCTTTGGCCAGTAAATCAATGCCCACTCGATCCGCTTCTTTTTCATGTAAACGCGTAAAGTTAATTTGCATTTGTAGATTACCCGCTGTCGCTACAGCTAAGCCCGCCTGTGCAACATCAACATTACCTGTGACCGAACCAACAAGCACCCCTGCCAACATTGCTGCAATCATCGGAATCGAGGTTTTACTAGTAGCTTCTAATTTACGTGCAATATGGCGTTGGGTAACGTGTGCAATTTCATGTGCGAAAACAGATGCGAACTCACTTTCACTACGTGCACTCAGCATCAAGCCACTGTGAAGACAAATCAAGCCACCGGGCACAGCAAACGCATTAATACTGCTCTCATTAATCATATTAAAGCTAAACGGTTGGTTTGACATCTCACTGTATGAAACCAATTTTTGCCCTAATGAATTGATATAGTTATGTACTTCTACATCATCCATAATATCGGCTTCACGCCGCAACTGACGCAATAATGCTTTAGCAATCTTCTGCTCTTCAATCGGTGACAGCACGTTGTCCGCTGACGATCCCATATCTGGCAATTCAATACTGTGAACAGGTAACATCCAAAAACACAGTAATAATATAAAAATACGCATGATAAACCTCTTTTAACTATTCATCACAGCTTGTACCATTGTAACAACATCTTTCGTCGCTGCGACATCATGAGTTCGGATAATCTTAGCCCCTTTACTGATAGCAAGCGCAGTTAGACCCAAACCACCAAATAAACGTTGATCTACGGATTTATCAAGCACTCTGCCAATCATCGATTTTCGAGAAACACCGACTAAAACGGGATAACCAAGTTGAGTAAATTGCTCTAAATGATTCATCAGTTGCAGATTATGCTCAAGTGTTTTACCAAATCCAAAACCCATATCTATCCAAATATTATGCGCAGCAATGCCTTGATCCAGACAAACTTTAACCCGTTGTAATAAAAACTGTTTTACTTCCGTGACCACATCATTATATTCTGGGCTATGTTGCATGGTTTTTGGTTCGCCTTGCATGTGCATTAAACACACGGGAACATTAGCTTGTGCCGCTGTTTGCACACTATTTCCATAACGCAATGCCGCCACATCATTAATCATATCCGCACCCGCTTTGATAGCCGCTTGCATCACTTCTGCCTTGCTAGTATCGATTGAGACTTTCACAGGTAATTCAGCTTTAATTGCTTCGATAATCGGAATCACTCGGTTTAATTCTTGTTGTACGGAAACAGGCTGTGAATCTGGTCGGGTGGATTCACCGCCAATGTCAATAATATGTGCTCCTTGGCGCAACATTTGTTCTGCATGATGTAAGGCAATATCTTGTTGTTGAAACTGTCCCCCATCAGAAAATGAATCAGGTGTGACATTGAGAATGCCCATGATAAGCGGAAAATCGGTTAAGCTCATTCGCATAAAACTTCGTTGTTTAAGATAAGAAAAGTGTAACAGGTTCGTATTTAATATGCTCTGTGTAAGTGTATTTAAACCACTTCTCGATGGTTTGAATTAAGCTTTAGCATCGTTTACATTCATAAAATGATATTTATCCAGCATTTAATTTGACTTAGCTTGAAATTTCTTCACGGCTTATCTTTGGCCTGTTATGATGCCGACTGGTTTAACTACTTGAATTTTGATAAATATGACCGCTGCACATGCTAAAGGTTTTACTGATTTACCCAAACAACCACGTAGTGATGGGAAAAATTTCCGTTCTATGCTGCCTTATTTGTGGGATTACCGTGGACGGGTTTTGCTCGCCTTATTAACACTGGTTTTGGCAAAAGTGGCAAATATTGCTGTGCCGATTGTGTTAAAAGAATTGGTCGACACCTTAGATGCGATTGGGCAAAATCCTGAATTGATTCCAATTTTATTACTGTCCGCTTATGGTGCATTACGTTTAGCCAGCGGTTTATTCAACGAATTACGCGATGCGATTTTTGCCCGTGTGCGTTATCACGCGATGCGTAAACTTTCTAACAGCGTATTAAAACACTTACATGCTTTATCTCTCCGCTTTCATTTAGAACGTAAAACAGGGGCAATTTCTCGGGATTTAGAACGTGGCACACATAGCGTCAGTTCGATCATGAATTATCTGGTTTTTAATATTATCCCCACTTTGATTGAATTTACCCTCATTTTTACCTTTTTGTTGATTTCTTACGATATACATTTTGCGCTGATTACGATTGCAACGGTTGTGGTTTATATTTTATTTACAATTTGGACGATGGAATGGCGCATGGAATTCCGTCACACCATGAACCGCCAAGAATCTAAAGCCAACAGCCAAGCTATTGATAGTTTAATTAATTACGAAACAGTTAAGTCCTTTGGCAACGAACGACTAGAGCTAAAACGTTATGATGAAACTTTGGAATTATGGGAGGATGTAGCGGTTAAAAATCAATCTTCGATGTCATTATTGAATTTTGGACAATCAACAATTATCACCGTTGGTGTGACCTTAATTATGTTTTTTGCCACTTATGGTGTATTGCAAGGTAATATGACTCTTGGTGATTTGGTTTTGGTTAATACCTTTTTATTACAATTATTTATCCCGCTTAGCTTCCTCGGCATGATTTACCGCGCGATGAAACATGCTTTAGTTGATATGGATTTAATTTTTAAATTATTGGACGAAAAACCAGAAATTACTGACAAACCCGATGCAAAAGATTTAGACATGGGTAAAAGCTGTATTAAGTTCGATAATGTGAGTTTCCATTATCAAGTCGAACGCCCGATTTTACATGATGTCAGTTTTGATATTCCTGCGGGACATAAAGTTGCGATTGTGGGTAGCAGTGGCGCAGGTAAATCGACTATTGCCCGTTTATTATTCCGTTTTTACGATGTGGTGCAAGGCAGTGTACAAATCAATGGGCAAGATGTGCGTGACGTGACCCAAGACAGTTTACGAACAGCCATTGGCATTGTGCCGCAAGACACGGTGTTATTTAATGAGAGTATCTATTACAACATTTCTTATGCCAAGCCTAATGCCAGTCATGAACAAATTGTTCAAGCAGCAAAATTAGCTCATATTCATGATTTTATCAAATCTTTACCGCAAGGCTATGACACGGTTGTGGGCGAACGAGGTTTGAAGTTATCAGGTGGTGAAAAACAACGGGTGGCGATTGCTCGAGCGATTTTAAAACAGCCACAGATTTTAATTTTTGATGAAGCAACTTCTTCACTCGACTCTAAATCAGAGAAAATGATTCAAAATGCCTTAGCAGAAATTGCGGTAAATCATACGACATTGGTGATTGCACATCGTTTGTCTACGATTATTGATGCGGAGCAAATTTTAGTGATGGATCAAGGGCGGATTATTGAGCGGGGTACACATAGTGAATTATTAACCTTACAAGGCACATATGCACATTTGTGGCAATTACAGCAAGAGGAAAGTACTGAAGGCCTGTAGATATAAACCAATAACCAGACGATGTTGCTACGATTGTCTGGTTTGTACTATTGATTTACTTTTTATATTTTATGACTGACTTTTACTGACTTCATCATGCCAGCAAATAATTTTTTGTACTAATTGTTGTGATAAACGTTCATAATCGCTACCGTATTCCATTGCTTTGACAGCTGTTTCTTTATCACTTTCAGCGGCAAGTTGAATAATTTTCTCTGTCTCTCGATGGAATTCCTCATGCAATGTTGATACAGTTTCATAGTGAGCATCACCTTGGAACTGATCCGCATTTGATTTTATCCATTCACAAAATTCAGAATCTTCTTTTAGCATACTATCGAAATCGCCTTCACCTGCATTTACCATCTCCTGTAAACGCTTTTTCCACTTAGTATGCGATACAATTAGCATATAAATTTCATTAGCGAGATTGCTCATAATGTATCCTTGTTATGGGCTGTGCAATGCATTTTGTTATCTAAACCCTACCGAGATAAGCCATGGCAACAATTGTAACCAACTTAAGCAATATTGTGGTATTTTTTATCGTCTTTATTATACCACTGTGGTTGTTTTTGCATTACACCACGCGCACTAAAGCGGCTAAATTGTCCAGCGATGATAAGGCACGAATTGAAGTTTTACAACAGCAAACCCAGCAATTAGTTGAAAGAGTTGAAATATTAGAAACCATTCTGGATGATAAAGTACCAGATTGGAGGCAGAAAGATGAAAATTAAACCCATATTATATCGTAATTCAACCAAAGGTAAGTTATTCGGTGTCTGTGCGGGTTGGGCAGAGTTTTTACGGCAAGATGTTGGTGTAATCCGAACGCTTACCGTTATTTTTGCTTTGTTTCCGCTGACTGCGTTCATTACTATTTTCAGTTACATTGTGATGGCGATGATGCTAGATGATAAGCCAACACCTGTTGTTGTAGAAGTGAAAAAGGTTGATGCAAATAAAAATCCGACTGAAGCCTTAGACGAAATTGAAGAACTGCTACAAGATTTGGAAAATAAAGTAATGGATGTTGAACATTATGTCACATCTGAACCCTTTGAATTCCAATGCAAATTATGGGCTTTGAAATCAGAATAGTCGTAAAAGTCTTCTATTTACGTTTTTAAGAAAGAGTTATATTAGTTATTTTAAAAAACAGTATGCTAAAGGATATTTGATAGTTAATAATTGCCCAAAAAAGCTTTTGGCGATTATCTAATTACCAATTTTTTGCTCTACATTATCACCTAAATTAATATTGCTATTATTTACATCACCATGTATATATATTTTTTTTGAGCTTGTAGCATTAGCAGCCTGTTCTTCTTTTACAATTTGATTTTTAGGAGGAGTTAAAGGGAAAATTTGGATTTGTTCAAGTCTTTCTTGTTCTGGTTCAACAATAATTTTGTTATTTGTGTAAATTTCATAGCCCTGTTTTTCAATACGTATTCCAATCTCTTCTGGTTTACAAGAGAATTTAAGCTTTGTTCTACCTTCTGAATCTGTGTAGCTAATTGGGTTTTCTGGTATGGATAGGCTTACTTTTGCATTATCAATAACTTCCTTTGTATGACGGTCTGTGACTTGAACAGAGAGATTGCATTCTCTATCAGAAATATCTGTCATTGCTTCCCAATTTTGACTAATAATAAAACCACCAAAAATAATCGTACCACTTAAAATAATAGGCAATTTCCAATTTTTTGATAGTTTTGAAGAAAAATATTCTATTTTTAAGTGAGTAATAAAACTAGGTGTTTGTTTTTCATCTTGCATAATTTCCTCCTCTCTTAAATCAGTTTTGTTATCATCTTGTACAGTTTTTTCTTCTTTACCCTTCCACCATAATAGTTCTCGAATAGGAACAAGTTGGTGACTTTTTTTACAAAAGCTATTTTGCATATTATGTGGTTTTTCTAATTCTGCATACTGATGTAAATAAGGATCAGGAAGTGTTTGACAAGTTTCACACGTACAAGGAATCTTAATTTTTGTTTGCTCTGGATTAATTTCTCTAAAACTATCAAATATTTTTCTAATAAGGTACTTTCTATTTTCTGGACTTCCTTTATTTATACTTACACGGACTTGTTTTGTTTTTTCGTCAGCTTCAACCAAAGCCATTGATTCATGTTGTTTGATTAAAATACCATAACGCCACCAATCTAATGCAAAATGTCCAAATTGGGATAAAAACCTTACCATGATAGAACTATGAATGTAGTTATATTGGTAAATAATATGAGGATGCTTGTTATATTGCCAAATTTCTTTTAAAAGCTTTGGTTCTTGTTCAACTAAGCATTGTGGCGCAATAAATTTATTTTTTTCAGTTGGGTGTTCAAAAATAAGCTCGAATCGTTTTAATAAGTCAATAAATTTAATTTTTTCGGATTTGCTAAAGCTCATGAGTTTGTTATCAATACCTTTTTTGGTAAATTCACCTTTATTATCAGAAAGCTCTAATATTTCATATAATTGTTCTACTGCCCAAATGGGGTCTGTGATAACTATTTTTTCTGATTGCTCAGCAACATCACCAAAATAGAAAATAGCAGCTGTATCATGTAAAAAACGACAAAGTGTTTCAGCTTCTTTTTTATCTAAACCATGTCTTTTACATAAATTCCAGTATTTATCGTAATTTACATATTTGTTCTTGTGATACTTATTTATTAAAGATTTTCTGACTTTATACCAGTTATTAGGTATTTCATAGCCAATAAGATTATGCTGCTCCCCTTTTGATTGCTGAACCAGTTCTTGAATAGATTGCTTTAAATAATCAATACCTTGATTTGTTTTTGCACTCACATGACAAAATTGTTGAATATGATGGTACTTTTGCCTTAAAGAAGGTTGATTTGATAAATCACACTCTCCCGTTTCATCAATTTTATTTTGAACCACAATGATAGGGCTATGTGGTGCAAAAGATTTAATATTGTCTAGCCAGTAATCAACTGTATGATTTATATCGAATTCATTGAGCGGTTGTTGTGGAATTGTTGTTTCTTCATTTTCAATATCCCAAACCACTAAATACAAGGCTCTTTCTGTTAGAAAAAAACGATGTGTCGCATGAAACAAATCTTGTCCACCAAAATCCCATAATTTCACAGTGACTTTGACATCATTTTCGATTACAAGCTCAAAAGTATCAAACTGGATACCGTGTGTGGATTGTTCTTCTTTATTGAATTCTTGCCCTGACAATCGTCTTCTTATAGATGTTTTTCCAGCTCGACTATTACCAACTAAAATGAGTTTAATTTCGTTATTGCTATAAAATCCATACTTTTGCCCAGCTTCAAAATAATTACGAATTGCAGGAATGCCTTGCTCTGTAATTTCTAAAGGAGGTTTAATAAGAGGGTTTCCACCAAGAAAAACATTTAATCGATCAGGTAAAAAACTAAAATAAACAGGTAAATAAGAAATATTATTGAAGAATAATTCTAAATCTTCTAATTTATCTAATTTGTTAATGGAATTAGGTATTTCAGTAATTTGGTTATCAGTTAAATCAAGCTCTTTTAAATTTACTAACTGCGTAATAATCTCTGGAAAGTATTTAAGCTTATTGCTAGATAAATCTAGGTGTTTTAGGTTTGATAATTCAATTATAGAATCTGGCAAATCTAAATATTTATTATTATTTGCACTTAAACGTTCTAAACTTTTTAGCTGTCCAAAGTTTTTGGGTAAACATTCTAGCTTATTGTTATTTATATCTAGTTTTTCTAAGCTTTGTAAATTTGTAAAAGATGAAGGGAGATTAGTTAGTTTATTACCATCTAGCTTTAACTCAATAAGGTTAGTCAATTGTCCAAAGTTATTAGGTAAAGAATTCAATTGATTATTATTTAAATTTAAAAAGGCCAATTTTTTGAGCTGACAAGTTGATTTAGAGAGTTCCCTCAATTTATTCCCTTCTAAAAGCAAATACTGTAGTTTGTCTAATTTTCCTATATCTTCAGGTAAATAATGCAATATATTCCCATTTAAATCTAAAATATGCAAAGAATTAGGGAGACAGGAAGGCTTTGGAAGTGAAAATAAGTTAATACTATTTAGAGATAGCAAAAATAAATTTGGAAAGGGTTTTAGGGCAAATAAATTAATTATGTAATCACTAGAGTTTTTATGAGGATGGAAACAAAATCCATAAGGCAAACCATATTTATCAACCGTCATTTTTGAGCGATTTGCTTCAGTATCTTGATATTCTGTAAACAGCTCACAGCCAGAAAAGTGATAGATTTCTAGCCCAATAATATTTTCAGGTGAGAGTTTGTGCTTGAATTTCTGATAAATTTCATAGTCTAAAATTAGTCCATGAATATCAATAATATCTTCTAAAGGATTTCCACGTAAATCAATTGTTTCAATATTAGGTAAATATTTTAATTGCTCAGGAATTGTTGTTAAGTTATTGTTCCGTAAATCTAGCTTTTTCAAATGAGTTAATTCAAAAACATTTTTAGGAATTGACCTTAATATATCATCTCCATCACCTTTTAAATCTAATTCTACTTCTTTATATTTTCTACAAATTTGGATTTTTTCTGTGGTAGATATTGGCATTGTATAAGTTATTGTTAGACTGGTACTGGCAGTTATATAATTTTTCATAAACTAGCTTTCCAAATCATCTATTGAAATTAGAGTGCTATTTTGTGAATAGCTTTAAAATACTTGAATCATTTTTTAATAACAAGAATAAAATAAACTTTCAGTAAAATGTAATATATAGTCAGTTAGGAAAACTATAAAACATAGGCAGTTACAGTATGATCTTTTAAGAAAAATACAAGAGCAAAAAATTAGGCATAAAAAATGGCAAACAGCCTTATGACCATTTGCCATCTTCAGAAGAGGAGCTTTAGCTATAAATTTAGCTTAATGCTTCTAAAATCTTAGGACCAATATCTGCTGGAGAACGTGCGATGTTTACGCCTGCTGCTTCTAATGCTTTGAATTTATCTTCCGCAGTACCTTTACCACCAGAGATAATCGCACCAGCATGACCCATACGTTTACCTGGAGGAGCTGTAACACCTGCAACGTAAGCCACAACAGGTTTAGTCACGTTAGATTGAATGAACTCAGCCGCTTCTTCTTCTGCAGTACCGCCGATTTCACCTACCATGATGATACCTTCTGTTTGAGGGTCATCTTGGAATAACTCTAAGCTATCGATAAAGTTCATGCCATGAATTGGGTCACCACCAATACCGATACATGTACTTTGACCTAAGCCGTTTGCTGTTGTGTGGCTAACTGCTTTATAAGTCAATGTACCAGAGCGAGAAACAATACCGACTTTACCCGCTTTATGGATAGGACCAGGCATAATACCGATTTTACATTGTTCAGGCGTGATGATACCAGGGCAGTTAGGACCAATTAAACGTGTTTCAGGGAAGTTCGCAGTTAATACCGCTTTCACTTTCAACATATCTAATACAGGAATACCTTCCGTAATACATACGATGATTTTGATGCCACCTTCAGCTGCTTCTAAAACTGCGTCCGCTGCAAATGGAGCAGGTACGTAAATCATTGACGCATCAGCTTGTGTTTCGTCAACTGCATCACGTACTGTGTTGAATACAGGTAAGTCTAAGTGAGTTTGACCCGCACGACCTGGAGTCACACCACCAACTAACTGTGTGCCATAAGCTAAAGCTTGTTCTGAGTGGAATGTACCTTGTTTACCAGTGAAACCTTGGCAAATAACTTTGGTGTTCTTGTCAATCAATACGCTCATGCTTATGCCCCTTTCGCTGCTGCAACTGCTTTTTCAGCACCATCTTTTAAATCATCAGCAGGAATCACCGCTAAACCACTTTCTTTTAACAGTGCTTTACCTTCTTCAACCCGCGTACCCGCTAAACGGACAATCACAGGTAATTGTGTGCCTGTTTCTTTAATAGCGTTGATTACACCAATTGCGATAAGGTCACATTTCACAATACCACCTAAGATATTGACTAAAATGACTTTAACTTTGCTGTCAGATAAAATCAATTTGAATGCTTCTTTTACTTTCTCTTCGTTCGTGCCACCACCAACGTCTAAGAAGTTTGCAGGTTCGCCACCGCTTAATTTAACCATGTCCATGGTCGCCATTGCTAAACCAGCACCGTTAACCATACATGCGATGTCGCCGCCTAATGCGATATAGTTTAAGTCGAATTCGCGGGCTTTATGCTCTTTTTCGTCTTCTTGAGAAGCATCATATAATTCAGCAATATCTTCGTTACGATATAAAGCGTTATCGTCTACGTTGATTTTGCCGTCTAACGCCATTAAATCACCAGTATCAGTTGTGATTAATGGGTTGATTTCAACTAAGCTTAAATCTTTTTCAATGAATAAGTTGTATAAGCCAGATAAGATTTTCGTCATTTGCTTGACTTGCGCACCCGCTAAGCCTAATGCAAACGCGATTTCACGACATTGATAACCTTGAATGCCAACGATAGGGTCAATTGTGCGAGTAATAATTTTTTCAGGTGTTTCTTCAGCAACAGCTTCGATGTCCATACCACCTTCAGTAGACGCAATGATCGCAACACGCTTTGTCGCACGATCAACAACGAAACTAAGATAAAGTTCAGAAGCGATATTAGAAGGAGATTCGATAAGAACAGAATTGACAGGTTGACCTTCTGCACCAGTTTGGTGAGTTACAAGCTGAATGCCTATCATGTCTTTGGTTAATGACATGACTTCATCTAGGCTAGTGGCACGTTTAACGCCACCTGCTTTGCCTCGCCCACCAGCATGAACTTGAGCTTTAACCATCCATGCATCGCCACCTAATAATTGGGCTTGCTGTTTTGCTTCTTCAGGACTAGAAGCATGGTGTCCTGCGGGAACAGGAATGCCATAGTCGGCAAAAAGTTTCTTCGCTTGATATTCGTGTATATTCATCCTTCACCCTTGTACAGTAAACAGGCTATAGGTTACTTATTAAATTCACTTATCATGACTATAAATAACGTTATAAGGATAACCTATTATGGTGCTATACAGCAAGTTAAATTTATACGCTATTAATCATAAATATGCAGAAAATGAAAGCATATTATAATATTATAAATAAAACTTATAATTTGGTGTCAGGTTTTGAATACCGCTATACTATGCCTTATTCAATGCTACTTAAGAGTCATGACCGTACTATGTGGCCATTTAAACCTAAGTTAAATTTTTATGTTGTGCTGCGTCAAAGTCCTAACTGGGATACGATTACAATACAAGAATTTGAACAACAATCTAAAGCCTTCTGCCGCTTAATTGGTCGCCCTGAAAACTTAGTCAATGAAATTGTACAGCTTTGGAATCAGAGCTTTGGCATCTCATTTTTTGAAACCAGACAGATTTTAAAAGAAATTGCTCAAAGTAGCCTTAAAAAAGTCAAAAATGTAAAAATTATTCCCATTGACCAATTAGAGCAGATGAATTCAGGTATTTATTTGTTTATTGACGATGATGATTGGATTCAACCCAATATTACCGATTTTTTCACAAAACAAGATATTAATAGCTTTGACGGTTATCGTTGGGGGTCGGTTAATTTTGATGGACGCAAATCAGAGCTAGTTGTTAGAAGATCATTTGATGAGACTTGTTTTACCAATAATTATGCAGTCAGCTCACGTTATTTAAATCCGCAAAGCTTAGATTCTGTGTATCAACATTGGATTGCGACTGGGAGTTTTCAACAATTACATATTAAGCAGTTTTCCAATTATCTCACCGTGACCAATAAACACCCTGCATCAACAGTTTATTTAGAAAATAGCTTAGCCGATGACTTTTCCCCAAAACGCTTAATTACAGTTGTGAGCGAATTTAACCAAAAAATGCAGTTTTTAGATACAGCCGATTTAGCAGAATTAAGTTGGGCTAAACCTTATATGCAACAAACTAGGGATTTTTATAAAAAATTACTTGCTAGTACAAAAGGCTAAATAATGCTGATTATTTTATATCTTGCAACAATTAGCTTCTGTGCTTTATATGCGCCGCAGCCATTGCTGGCTGTCTTTTCTGAACAATTTAACGTTGCGCCAGAGTATACTAGCCTGTTGATTACTGTCACTTTAATCCCATTGGGTATCGCACCTATTTTATATGGTTATATATTAGAGTCAATTCCTTCAAAAACACTACTCAAATATAGTTTTACTTTATTAGCTATTACGGAGACAGGGTTTATTTTTATCAATGATTTTTGGGTATTATTAGCAATTCGGAGCTTTCAAGGTTTACTGTTTCCCGCCATATTTACAGCACTGATGACCTATATTTCGACAACAGCCTCTAAATCCCATATCAAAAAACAAGTGACATACTATATTGCAGCAACGATTTTGGGCGGTTTTTTAGGGCGTTTTATTGCAGGGTTTACGGCCACTTATGCTAGTTGGCATTGGGCTTTTGCAATCTTAAGTATTGGCTTGATGATAGGCGTGTTGCTGTTATTTTATTTAGAACAAGATATTAAATTGCATTTATTACACCCTACTTGGCGGGCAATCTCCCAAACATTCCAACAGCCCATTTTCTTTAGAATTTACCTGATTATCTTTTTAACCTTTTTCTGTTTTGCATCACTACTTAATGTTTTGCCATTCAGATTAATGGGACTCAATCAACAAACATCTGAAATTCAAATTGCTTTTGCATACTCAGGTTATCTTATTGGCATTATTTCGGCATTAAACTCTGTCAGAGTCAGTGAGTGGCTGGGTGAGAGTCGTGTTATTATTATAGGACTAATTGTATATTTCACTTCATTATTGATATTTTTGATTCCCAATGAATATAGTTTTTTTGCAAATATGTTTATGTTTTGTGGCGGCATGTTTTTAGTACATGGTGTTTTATCCAGTCATTTAAACCATCTTGCTCAAAGTAATAAAGGTTTAGTGAATGGGTTGTATATTGCCTGTTACTATGCAGGTGGGGCATTAGGGTCTTATGTACCTAATTACCTATATCGTTTTGCTGGATGGGAAATTTATTTATTATTTTTACTTAGTTTAGTGGGTATTGCTTTGGGTTTGGCATACAATTTATTGATGTTAGAGAGGACTCTTAAAAACCATAAAATAAATAGTTTTTAAACTAAAACTTAACGATAAAAAATACACCGCAAAAAATTTGTAACATATGATAACTTGATGAAACAAACCGAGTCTTTATTATGAAATAATAATGTCTCACGAAAAGATAATAGTGTAGAATAAGTCTACAATATGACAACATATTTCATAAGGTATAGTTTCTACTCTAAATTATGTAGCATTACTTATTTTCTAAGTATTTACGAAAAGCATATTAAATTTTTATATTAGCTTTTATACAGGGTAAGGTGTAAGAGCTTAAAACACTAAAATACTCTTTCTAGGTATGGGGAATCCTTATGCAAAAGCTTATATTATATGCACTTAGTTTATTAATATTTTATAGTCAACAAATTAATGCCCAAGGCCTTAAGTTTGAACACTTTGCTGTTGCTCAGGGCTTATCCCATTCTACTGTGACATGTGCAATACAAGATTCTCAAGGTTTTTTATGGTTTTGTACTGAAGATGGATTAAATAAATATGATGGCTATAGTTTTACAATTTATAGAACAAATAGAGAAGATTTTGAAAGTGGTATTAGTAGTAGTTTTGTATGGGATGTTGAAGAAGCCCCAGATGGAAAATTGTGGATAGCAACAAACTATGGTTTAAATTTATTCGACCCTAAACTAGAGACATTTACCCACTATTTTCACGATCCTAAAAAAACTAATAGCATTAGTAACAATGATTTACAAACAGTGTTTGTCGATAGCCTAGGAGAGCTGTGGATTAGTACCCATAGCCAAGGTATTAATCATTTTAACCCTAAAACCCAGAAATTTACCCATTATAAACATGATCCAAATAACCCCAATAGCTTAGTAGGCAATAATTTTAAAGGGGCAACTAATATTTTTGAAGACTACCAAGGCTATTTGTGGTTTGCAACGTTGGGGCAGGGATTAAGTCGTTTTGATAGAAATACTAAGACATTTAAAAACTATACTTCTGCATCGCACAATTTAATCAGTAATGAAGTGTACTCCGTACGTGCCGCCGAGAATAAACAACAATTATGGATTTCAACAGGTGCTGGCTTAGATTTATTAGATACCACAACAGATCAGATTATCAACCATATCCATAAAGATAATGGGCCTATCGTTGTTGATGTTTTAGTTGAAGGAAATGGCAAAGTAATTGTTGTCTGTGATGATGAAGGGATGGCCTTTACTATCTATAATGTGAACACAGGTGAAATAGATGAGCATCACTTAGATAAAGCAGACCCATACAGCATTGCTGGTTACCCCATGGGTATTTTAAAAGATCACCAAGGTAATTTATGGGTTCCAACTTGGGGTGGCGGGGTAAATAAATTAGGCAAGCCCAATGCATTTGAACACTATTATCATGTTTTTGGTCGTGAAGGCAATTTAACCAATAATACCATTTATGCATTTTATGAAGGGCAAGATGGCATGGTATGGATTGGTGTTGAAGCAGGGGGAGTCTGCCGCTTTAACCCAACAGTCACATCTAAGGACGATAAATATCCTTTTACATGTTATCAATCTGATCCAAATAACCCTCATAGTATTGCTGGTTCAGATGTTTATGCTATCTCAGGGGACTCTGAGGGTAATCTGTGGATGGCAACATGGCAAGGCTTCAGTAAATTTAATCCTGAAACGAAAAAATTCACTAATTTTATACATGACGATAATGATCCCAATAGTTTGGCTAACGATCATATGTACAGTATACATGTTGATAAAAAAGATAGAGTTTGGGCAGGTACATGGGAAAAGGGATTGGATTTATATGATCCAAAAACAGACCAATTTACACACTATCCACATGATGACCAAAATGAAGCTAGCATCAGCAGCGATCAGATTAACTATATTTATTCAGATCATACAGGCTTGATTTGGATCGCAACATTAAGTGGTTTAAATAGCTTTGATCCCGAAACAGAAACATTTACAGTTTATAAACATGAGCAAGCAGATAAAACCTCCATTACAGGTAATAATATTGCGGCTATTTTTGAAGACAACCAACAACGTTTATGGGTAGGTACTTCGGGTGGGGGTTTAAACCTATTTGACCGTGAAACCAAAACATTTAAGCACTTTACTAAAAAAACAATTGGGCTTGCGGGCGATACTATTAACGGTATTATGCAAGACAAATTAGGTCGTTTATGGTTGGCAACAAATTTAGGCTTGTCCTGTTTTACACCTGACTTTGACTCTGACCCTAGTTTATCTTGTTATGATCCGAGCCATGACCCTGAAAAAGTCACTGCTGTACGTAATTATGATATGGGTGATGGTTTACAAGCCGATGACTTTTTTCTTGGTGCAGCCTTAGCAACACAAGCAGGTGAGATATATGTTGGTGGCCCTGGAGGGTTTAATCGTTTTAATCCTGAAAAAATCACAACCAATTTAAATGTGCCACAGGTGGTGTTTACTGATTTTAAATTATTTAATCAATCTGTTCCTATCAAAGCAGATTCCTTGCTGACACAACATATTAACTATATTCCTAAAATTACCTTTACCCATATAGAAAATATTTTTTCCATTCATTTTTCTGCCCTAGACTATGTGATTCCGCATAAAAACCAATATGCTTATCAGCTAGTTGGCTTTGATAAAGACTGGGTTTACTTGGATAGTAGCCAACGTTTTACCACTTATACTAATCTGCCTGCAGGCACGTATGAGTTTAAAGTAAAAGCCAGTAATAATGATGGTATTTGGAATGAAGATGGTAAAAGTCTCACGATTGAGGTATTGCCACCGTGGTGGAAAACATGGTGGGCTTATAGTATTTATTTCTTAGTTGTCGCTTGGTTTTTTATTGACCAGCAACGTAAACTACAAAAATCTCAGGCGTATAATCAGAAGTTACGGGAAATTGACAAGCTCAAAGGACAAGCCATCAGAATTGCCCAAGCTAATGAGCAACGTTTACGTCAGTTTTTAGATGCTGTGCCTTTGGGTATTGCCATTTTAAATATTGATGGTAGTACGCATTATATGAACCCAAGTGCATTGAATATTCTGGGTATTGATAAGCACAAAAAACATGATAAATCTAATATTTCAGAAACTTACAATTTCTACATTGCAAATACAGAGCAATACTATCCTAATGATGATTTAACCAGTGTACGTGCTTTAAAAGGGGAAAGTGAGACACTAGATGACGTAGAAGTGCATCGTAAAGATGGTGAGATTGTGCCAATTGAATCTTGTGGTACGCCTATTTTTGATGAACGGCAAAATGTGAAATATGCCATTGTCACTTTCCAAGATATTCGCGAACGCAAACAAGCAGAAGAAGATCGACTACATTTGGTGCAGGAGCAAGAAGCTAAAAATGCTGCCTTGCGCTATAACAAGGAAATTGAGGCCAAAAACGTCGAACTTATTCATTTAAATCAAGAGAAAAATGAGTTTTTAGGTATTGCTGCACATGACTTGAAAAATCCATTGGCAGCGATTAGAGGGACTGCTGAGTACATTCAAGAGGAGTTCGAAATCTTATCTCAAGATGAATTGCTTGAAAGTGCGCAAATGATTGAAACAGCATCGAGAAAAATGTTTGATTTAATTACAAATTTACTGGATGTAAATGCAATCGAGTCTGGCAAAGTGAATATGGATTTAGAACAAGCTGACTTATTGCCTATTGTTGAAGCGGTTATACAAGACTATGAATTACGCGCTGAAAACAAAAATATTAATATTCACTTTCAACCTAATCAGGCTAAAAACCTCGCTTATGTAGATAAAGGCATTGTGCATCAGATATTAGATAATTTAATTTCTAATGCAGTGAAATACTCACCTCGAGATCGAAATATTTATATTCGCTTATATCCAATTCAACAAAAAGTAGTACGTGTTGAAGTCAAAGATGAAGGTGTTGGTTTGAGTAAGGAGGATCAGAGCAAGTTATTTGGTAAGTTTGTACGTTTAACACCTCGCCCAACAGGTGGCGAACATTCAACAGGTCTAGGCTTATTTATTGTGAAAAAATTGGTTGATGCAATGGGCGGCGAAGTGTGGTGTGAAAGTGAAGTGGGTGAAGGCTCAACTTTCTTTGTTGAATTTAGCCAAGCCTAATCTTTAAGAAGTCGCACTGATTTATAGTAGTTGGTGCGACTCAAAAATTAAATAAAACAGCGTTGTGCCGTTTCCAGTTCTACAGATTCCTCTTGTTTTTCTTGATAACCCATTTTTCCAAGCCCTTCAATTACATGGCAATCGCAAAACTCTGGCGTTGAACAAGCAAAAGGCTGTGCATTAATTTGAATATCGCGCTGTTTCAAATTACCTGACTGGTTCAATTCTGGTAAATAAGGGCAAGCTTGCACCGAGCCATCATTCCAAATTCTAAAATAACGATGACCTGCTGGACATAATACATTAGGATTGTGCTCGAAAATTTTCGCAAAATCATTGTTATGTGTACCTGAAACCGCATCAGCATATTGTTGGTGTAGCTCCTCAAATAACTGTTCTTGTTCTGGCGTAAAAGGTTGAGCAACATCACGTACCATCACAATACCTTTCCCTGTTTTAGCAAATACTTCTGCTTGGAAAAAGGCCAAAGCGTCAGCCCATTCGTGGCTTAATTGCGGTGACATAATATAGCCTAATAATAATTCGGGCGATTTCTTTTCAATCAAAGTCAATGCATTCTTTGCCCAAGTTGAAAATAAGTTTTTGCGCTTAATTTCGTTATAGTGCATGGTTAAGTTGATATAACGGATTTTATCTAATTTATCTTGTGAAAGCTGTGGAAACTCTTGGATCACTGAGCCATTAACATCTAAAGCCACTTCAACGTTGTGATCGAGTACTTTTTCTAATAAACGTTGAGAACGGGAATAGCCTGCGAAAAAATCCCCTTTGCCTGAAAAAATTAAAAATGACTTACAGTCAAATTGTTCTAATAAAAAGGCAAGGTCTTCATATGTAAGCGATTGCTCTTTTTTTGCAATGGGATTAACAATACAGTATTCACAATCAAATGTGCAATGGCCTGAGGACGAGACAAAAAATACAGCTTCGCAATCCGTTTTGAGCCGCATATATTGTAAGTCTTCATCATCCATTAGTTTTTGCATTTTTGTTTCTGGCTCAATGGAAATTACTTTATTCATACTTCTAAAAACCTTTAGAGACTAAAAATCATAAAAGATAAATATCTTAAAAGGGGATGGAAGTCAAACTGGTCATTTATTTAAATTGCCATTGCTTGCCAAAATAAGCAATATATGGAATATCCTTAGTTTTCATATTTATTAGTAAATCATTAATTTAACACAGTAAAAATAGTGTTTTTATATAATGAATTTCATTTTTTGTTATTTCTGATGTAAGGATTTAATAGTGATACTATTTTATTTATATTTTATAAATGGTTGCAAGTAATAATAATATATTTTATGCGTGATCTTTGTATCTACTCCATAATGTGTTTTTTCGTTCTAAATATGATGAAATCGCAAATTAAGCGTTGAAATTTAATCATAACTGGTCTATAAATTACTGCAATCTTTAGGAATGATATAAAAAATGATGATTCATAATTAAAGGTTAATAGCTTCAGTATTTAAAATATTTCATTCCTACTCATTCTGATTTTAGGAAACTATTTTATGCTTACAACTCAAAAATCTTGGTACGCTTACAGTATGCTGCTGTATTTGTGCCTGCATAGTGTGTTGCTTAAGGCCAATGATTGCACACAAAATCAATGTGATTACAGCTTTTCTTTAAACCGAGCAGGCGATTATTTGGCTAACGTTTCATTACCTGATGATGGGCAAGCAGGTATTGTTGGCCTGACTTTTTCAGCAACAGAGCAGGGTGATTCACACATTAATTTCCAACAACTTGGGAGTGCTGACGATACATCCGTTACGGCCAATTCTGGTGAAGGTATTCTTTTTCAAGCTATATCTACGGGTTCAATAGCCCACAAAGCCAGCAATATTGTGCATTGGGTGGTTTTCTCTTTTACTGAGCCACAAAAATTAACTCTGATTCCACATAATTATTCTGATAACAATCAAGCCATATTAGCTGCGTTGTATCATATTGTGGATGGTGAGCGTGTTGCTTTTTATGAACCAACATTGATGGATTCTGAAAAAATACATATTACGCCAATATTAGAAACAGGACGTTATATTGCTGAAATTGATACGATTGCCAATCAAGCCAGTGTCGGTTTAGATATTCAAGGCTCAAATCTATTACTGGAATCTATTGGTGGTTGGTCTGAGCCGAGCACAGAAGATACTTTCATCTCATTTAATTTTGCAAAACCGAGTACAGCGCAGTTGAGTCTTTTATTTTCAGACAATTATCAAACAGATGATGGACAAACCGTGGGAGCTTCAAAACCTGCGCTTGAATTAGAGTTTGTAAATACTGACGGCGAACGCGAGGCCATTTGGCAAGATTTAACCAGCAAAAATTTTGATGCTGCAAAACAAGAGGTAACAACATCACAAGACTTAGAAATTATTCAGGAATTAGAGCAATTATTAGGTAAAAAATTACTGCGTTTGCAAGAGCTTAAAGATGAATCATTAGGTTACACAGTCAATGCAAAGCAAGAGGTGACAGGTTTAAATTTATATAATTGCAACTTGACTTCAATTCCGCAACAAGTCTTACGGCTTAAAAATTTACGAACATTATATCTAATCCAAAACAATTTGAAATCATTGCCATTATTGGGTTTATCTCAGTTGACTGATTTGACGACGCTCTCTTTATCTTACAATGATTTTGAAACGATACCTCAGAGTATTGCTCAGCTCAAAAAACTAAGTTCTTTATCTTTTGTTTATAACGACATACAAACTTTAACACCTTCTGTGATAGAACATCTCAGCAAACTCACTATGTTGGATTTATCAGGTAATATTATAAAAGTACTGCCACCTGAGATTAAATATTTAGAAAACGTCACTAATTTGCAATTATGGGGTAATTTACTGGAAACATTACCGCCAGAAATTGGTCAATTAAAAAATTTAAAAACACTGAATGTTGCTGATAGTCAGTTAACCAGTTTGCCACCAGAAATTGGCCAATTAGATAATTTACGAGAATTGAATGTTGCAGGTAATTTCTTAACCAAGTTACCTCGTAGTATCTATGATTTGCACCCTGATTGTGAAGTCATATCAATCAACAATTTATTACATACGTCGTCAGCTGTCGGTAATGGTGAACTCAGTGTCATTAATTCATTGGAACGATTGATTGGTGAACCTTTACAAGAAGTGAGTACAAGCAAACAACAGTATGATCGCGGTCAATTTGGCCTTGATGACAATAACAATATTATCGGCCTTAATTTATCTGGATATAATTTAACTGAAATCCCTACGTTTGTTCTTTCATTACAAAAACTTGCCTATCTATCAGTGGCGCAAAACCAACTCCAGCAATTACCTATTACAATTGGCCAATTGCGCAATTTAACTGCATTGGATGTGTCTAATAACCAGCTGACTAGTTTGCCTAAAGAAATTGGGTTGTTATACAACTTAACGTGGTTGGATGTCAGTTTTAACCAATTACACACTTTAGCTGCTGTGCTGGGTCAATTGCAGAGTTTACAAACATTGTTAGCAGATCATAATCAATTAAGCGTATTGCCTGTTGAAATAGGTCAGTTACAAAATTTACAAGTTTTACAGTTGCATAATAACCTACTACAAACTTTGCCTAAAGAGATGGGTAATTTAAATGCAGAACTAGATTTACTCGTGGATGACAACCCTCTGCATACACCACCATTTGAAATTGCTGAGCAAGGTATTCCTACCATCCGTGCCTATTTTTCACCACCGCCGCCTAATAATGCAATAGAAGTGATTCAGCAGTTGGAGCAAGCAATAGGCAAAACACTGAAACAAACCAGTTTAAACAAGGTCACAGGTAGACGTTATCATTATGCGTTGGATACAGAAGGCAATATCACGGGCTTGAATCTTTCTCGATTAGACTTAACTGAAATCCCTTCGGTTATTTTTTATCTTGAGCAACTGTCTGTGTTATCGCTGTCTCATAATGAAATCGCACAATGGCCTACACAAATGGATCAATTGTCAAACTTGACAGAGTTGGATTTAAGTTATAATCAATTGTCTACCTTGCCTGCTGAAATACCTTTAGTAAAATTACAAGTGCTTAATTTAAGCCATAATAATATTCAAGCTTTGCCACAGTCACTTGAGCCATTGAGTCGCTTAGAAGAATTGTATCTCAGTTATAACCAAATCAGCTCTTTACCTGCTGAAATGGTGCAGTTACAAAATTTGCGCTTTTTAGATTTGTATCATAATCAACTGAAAACCTTCCCTGTTGAAATAACTGCATTACATAGCCTAATCGGTTTGTATTTAGCACAAAATCAATTAGAAAGTCTATCGCCTAAGATTGGGCAGTTACAAAATTTGCGAGTGCTGTGGTTGCAAAATAACCAATTGCGGACTTTACCCAGAAATTTAGCAAATTTATCTGATACCTTAACACTTTGGATATGGAATAACCCGCTAGAAACACCCGCATTGGAAGTGGCCGAGCAAGGTATTTCTGCAATTCGGGATTATTTTAGTGTAGAATAAGCTTATTCACACATTACCATAGCTTAATAAGGGTAGCACATCACTACCCTTTTTTAATGGCTGACTCAATTTTGGAATAGGCTTTTATCACTAAAAATACAGGCCTTTTTTAAAAATATAGATTGCGTCGTATTAATTAAGATTGGGGTGAGGAAGTTACTATCTTTGAATATGTGATCGCCCATTCTACTTACTTGTAAAATGAGCGTGTTTTATTCGTTTATGGTGCAGTTAATAAGAAAATATCCCAAAAATCTGGCTTGATTTCACCAACATGTTCATAACCTTCTTCTGTTGGTTTAAACACATAAATAGCACCTTCTGGTTTTGGTAAAATACCTGTTGCCTCTTCTAAATTCACAGAATGCGAGACAATAACCGTATTTGCTCCTTCTTCTGGTGTGACGCTCAATAATTGCAATAAAGTATCAGAATATTCAGCACGTTCTTCTTCACTTTCTAATGCAGCCGCATACGTTAATTCTGGGCGCGTTTGTGCTTGACCAAATACTGCACTTGCAGTATCGACACAACGGCAATAAGGGCTTGTATGTACATCACCAACAGGAATACCTAGTTTTTTGATTGCACTGCCAATGGTTTTAGCCTGCTTTAGACCTTTTTCAGATAAATTTCGTTGTGTCTCACAATTTTCTAAATCAACTTCCGTTTCATCACGCCCTTCTTCAGTTGCTGCATGACGCATAAAAATCACATAACCACCCGATTTTAATTCTTTGATTAGTTGTGATCCTTTTAACTTCTTCGAAGCCACTTTTGGTAGTTCTATTTTTTGTTCGATAACAGCTTTAACCTCATCACCATTCATTATTGATGATATTGCATCATCAGCTTGTACTGTAAAGCTCAGCGCAAAAAAAGGAAGGATAAGCCAACGAGATAAAAGGCCAGTGTAATGCATGATAGTCTCCTTATGGAAATCGGTTGCAGTTTGTGAGTATCAGGGCAGTATTTAAACCAATGAACTATGAGTAGATTTTCTAGTATGACCTCAATACAATTGTAAACTGCCTTAGATATAATAAATTAAATAACAATATTTTGGAAACCACCATGCAGAATTCAATAGCAGAAACCGAGATTTGGAAACAATTACAACAACATCAAGCTAGCTTATCATCCACTCATTTACAAACTTTGTTTCAGAGTAATCCTCAACGTTTTTCACAGTTTTCATTGGAATCATGTGGTTTATTATTAGACTATTCACGCAATCATCTTACACAAGAAACGGTGGATTTATTGTGTCAACTTGCAGAAAAGGCACAACTGCAAACTTGGGTTGATCGTATGTTTAATGGCGAAAAGATCAATCATACTGAGAACCGAGCCGTTTTACATACCGCTTTACGTAATCGCAGCAATCTGCCTGTTTACGTAGATGGTGAAGATGTGATGCCTAAAATCAATACTGTACTCAATCAAATGCAGCAATTTGCTGAATCAGTACGTAATGGCATTTGGCGTGGTTTTACTGAAAAGCCGATTGAAACCATTATTAATATTGGTATTGGCGGTTCTGATTTAGGCCCTGCAATGGTGGTGCGTGCGTTAAAACCATATCATCATGACCGTTTAACATGT
The DNA here is from genome assembly GCA_025800385.1 of Candidatus Albibeggiatoa sp. nov. NOAA. Taxonomy (GTDB): domain Bacteria; phylum Pseudomonadota; class Gammaproteobacteria; order Beggiatoales; family Beggiatoaceae; genus Albibeggiatoa. The sequence goes on along the minus strand of JAOXRS010000193.1, from coordinate 103,552 downwards.
CACTTTATATCAAATGTCGATGCCACACACCTATCTGAAATATTAGCTGAAGTCAACCCTGAAACAACACTATTTATTATCGCGTCTAAAACATTTACCACACAAGAAACAATGCTGAATGCCCACAGTGCACGAGCATGGTTTTTAGATCAAACTGATAGTAATGAAGTAGCAATTGCACGACACTTTGTTGCAGTCAGTACCAACCATGAGAAAGTCACTGAATTTGGTATTAATCCTGACAACATGTTTGAGTTTTGGGATTGGGTAGGTGGTCGTTATTCTTTATGGTCAGCTATTGGTTTATCCATTGTGATGATGATTGGGATGGATGATTTTAAAAAGCTATTGGCAGGCGCACATGAAATGGATAAGCATTTCCAAAATGCGCCGTTAGATCAAAACATGCCTGTACTATTGGGTTTAATTGGGATTTGGTATAACAACTTTTTTGAACATGCTCAAACTCATACCATTTTGCCTTATGATTTTGCTTTGGAATTATTACCACCTTATTTACAGCAGCTTATTATGGAAAGCTTGGGCAAACATATTTCTCGTGAGGGTGAAACAGTCAATTATGCAACTTGTCCGATTATTTGGGGTGCACCGGGGAATAATGGTCAACATGCGTTTTACCAATTATTGCATCAAGGCACACACATTGTACCTGCTGATTTTATTATCGCAGTTGAAAATGTTTATGATAAAAATGCACATGAAGTTGCTACATTATCTAATGCACTGGCACAAACAGATGCTTTAATGAATGGGCGTGGTGCAGATATAACCAAGAAAATGCTAGAAGACAAAGGCGAAACGGCTGAAGAAATTGCACTACAACTACCACATCGTACTTTCATGGGTAATAAGCCAAGTAATGTACTGGTTTATCAACGTTTAAATCCTGAAACGCTTGGAGCTTTAATTGCGTTATATGAGCATAAAACCTTTGTTCAAGGTGTATGCTGGGACTTGAATCCATTCGATCAGTGGGGCGTTGAGTTAGGAAAACAAGTTGCAAATACATTATTGCCTGATTTAGAGGGTAAAACCCACAATATCGATGCCAATGACGCTGTGAGTGGTTTACTGAATTACATCAAGGCTAAGCGATAATTCTCGGTAGCAGTAAGGTTTCTACGCTATATACTTAAGCCGAAATCTTATTGTTAACCTTATTATTTCTATCCTACCTACCTTTATTCATAGCAGTCTCAATATTTTTCTCGCTACTGCAGTATTTAATATACTTTAATTATTAAAAATATTATTTATATAATAAATTATTTTTATATAAAAAAGAGGTGTGTTTTTAGTTTATCCCTTCTTTTGTTTTTATTAATAATATGAATTTAAAAGCATTATTTGTTAAAACAATGTTATTTATTTTCATTCCTCTATAAGTCATCATCTTTTTTTATTTTCTATTCTTATCTTATCTAAGTGAAATGTTGCAGTGCAAAAAAAATAGTGGATTACTGGTAATTTTACCTTTATAATGTTTAACGATTCGCGAAGTTGTTCCCAATTAGTACTATTTAACTATAAAAAATATTTTTAAATCAATCATATTTTTACTAAACAAAAAATTGTTTTACTGAGTTATTAATAGGAAAAAATGTCATGAGTGACACTAAAGCATCGACTTCTAATGATAAAGAAATCCCTGTACTACCCGCCTATGGTGCAGATGCAACACAAATTTCTCTTTCAGGCCTGTCTTCAGGCGGTTTTATGACCACCCAACTCCATGTTGCTTATTCTAAGCGTTTTATGGGCGCAGGCGTATTGGCAGCAGGCCCTTTCTATTGTGCAGGTAGTTATGAAACCAATAGCTACATGATTAATGCAGAAACCACTTGCATGAACCCTATCATGAATTTTATGGGGCCAGACGGTAGACAACTGTACCGAAAAGCGCAAGTTTTTGCAGATCGAGGTGATATTGATAGCTTAGATAACTTGAAAGATGATCGTGTTTACATTTTCACAGGTAAATCAGATGACACTGTAAAATCGTCTGTTGTTGAACAAACTAAGGTGTTTTATGAAGCTGCAGGCATCAGCGAAGATTGTATTCATTATGATGATAGTGTAGATGCGGGACATGCTATTTTGACTGAAAATCTTTTCGATCATGAATGTTCGGTTACAGAGCCACCTTATATCAACCAAGCAGGCTTTTTTCATTCCCACCATTTATTAGAACAAATTTATAATCGTGATGGCCAAACACTCAATGCGCCAACAGTGGAAGCATGTGGCCAAGTAATTAGTTTTAACCAACATGAATTTATTAGGGCACAATTCAAAGACGAAAGTAAAAAAGAGCAAGACCGCATGGTTAAACTTAGCTCTATGAGTGAGTTTGGGTTTGCTTATATCCCATCTGGCTTAGACCCTAAAACATGTCGTATTCATATTGTATTTCATGGTTGTGAACAAGGTTATACTGAAATTGGTTCAGATTACTTCTTAACCACAGGTTATAACCAAATGGCTGCAACAAATAATATGATTGTGTTGTATCCGCAGGTAGAGAAATCAGCAGTTGAGCCTTTCAATCCTAAAGGGTGTTGGGATTTTTGGGGGTATTCTAGTGTGAATCCTTGGGAACCTAATTTCTATACGCAAGATGCCATTCAAATGAAAGCGGTTATCGGAATGCTTGATCGTTTAACTTCTACACCTAAAAATGATGCAAAAGAACAGACGACTACTTCAAAAGCAAATACTAGACAACGCGCAGCTAAGAAAACAGCAGCAGTGACAGCATAAAATTTGTTTCATCATACTGTTAGCTTAATAGGCTAGCAGTGCAGCAGTCTATATTGAATGCCTTAAATTTTGGAGATTTTCTAATGATGTTCATGATGTCACCTACTAGTTTTTCTCGTTGGATGGAAGCCAGCAATGAAATCGCTACAGTCTTTCAAGAGCTTGGGCAGCGTTATGTTGAAACCATGCAAAAGTGTATGACAGGTTCAACACAAGCTATATCAAAAATAACGCAAAAGCCTGGAGAACAGACACAAGCAGTAGACAGCCAACACGTTAAAACAGGCTTGATTTGTTTTAAAGATATTAACAACGCAAATAGAGAAGCTGTCAGTCGTGTTTTACATATTCAAATGAATACGCTTAATTTGGATGGGGCTGCAGTTTTATTTCGTGAATTAACAACGTCTCTTAACAATGCGGCTTTAAAAGAAATTGAGTATCAACCTGCTGTTAATTTCCGTTTGGACGATCAAGGTCACCCTGCTGAAGTGATGAGCTGGTTAGGTACTTCAACAGCAGAAATGATTAACTATAAAAACTTGAACAATAGTTTGACATACCGTCTTGCACAACAAGAAGCAGCTATTGGAGCTGCTTGCCTAGAAGCTATTGTTTTATTTGTTAAAAAACTACGCACGGCTAGAGTCATTGAAGACGTTATTGGTGCGCAAATGCTAATGCTCTTCCATATACAAAGCCAGATTAAAGATAGTACTTTAGACTCCATGCAAACCCTCACCGCGTTTAAAGCAGGTGTAAATGTATGGACAGAAAATATTATTGATGGCGTACCAAGCAACCGTTTACCAAGTAGCATTTAAAGATGAGTTCTCGCTTGGTGTAGTCTAATCATGCTGCACCAAGTGTTTAAAAACATGACTGACTCTATACTATTTTAACTTCCTCTGACCTCCTTTCTTATCTTTAACCTACTGTTTTATATTAATTTAAAATACTTAACTTGTTGTCTAATACTTGGCTAATTATAAATTTTTTAAAATAATTCTATTTTGACGACAGGTTCATATCACACCCGCGTATAACAGGTTAAGAAAGCACAAGCACAGTATTTAACTTATATTTTAGCTTTCTCCGTAAACAACCCAAATTGGAGATAATTATGAGAACTGTTACGACTTTATCTGCGTTAACATTAGGTTTAGCGATTGCAGGTTCTGCGGCTGCAATGCCTTTTGGTAGCTGCGATTCTGATGTACGTAAACAAGTTTTATTAGCAAAATATGATACCGTTGCACCAGTTGGTACAATTACCTTAGATGAAGTACAAGCAGTACGTCTTGCTAAATTCCAAGAAATGGATGCAGATGGCAATGGTAGTATCACAACAGCAGAACGTGATGCTTATCGAGCAGCTCAAAAACAAGCACATTTTACTGCTTCTGATACAGATGGTGACGGTCAATTAAGTGCGACTGAATTTTTACAAGCAACACCGCCACATTGGCCTGAAGGTGTTGAATATACAGCAACTAATACGACTAGAAAGCAATATAAATTCAATAGACTAGATACTGATGCAAATGGCTATGTTACATTGGCTGAATTGCAAGCAACGTCTACAGGTCGTCATGGTAAATATGGACACCTTAGCCGCCTTGATAATGATGCAAATGGTGAAATCTCTCAAGCTGAATTTTTAGCTAATGTGCGCTTATTCAATTATATGGATACAAATGAAGACGGTGTTATCACAGAAGCGGAAATTGATGCAGCACCTTGTGGACGCGGTGGTCATCGTGGTTTTGGCAGAGGCTTTGGTCGTCATCATTAATTCCCAAGTGCAATTATTGTTTAAGTTACGAGTTGGATAAGCATTTTTTAATTGCAGGAGACCCGTGTGGAATCGCGCACAGACGAAATGTTGATGAAAGACATTCAAGCTGGGAACCAACAGGCGTTTCAATATTTGGTCAACCAAAATTTAGCGAGTCTACATGGGTTTGCACAACGCATGTTAGGAAGTAATAGTGACGCTGAAGATGTGGTACAAGAGACTTTTCTGCGTGTGTGGAATAAAGCCCATACGTGGAAAGCAGGTAAGGCAAAGCTTTCGACATGGCTACATCGCATTACACATAATTTATGTGTAGACTGGCAGCGTAAGCCAAAAGTACAAACTGTCACTCTAGATCAAGATGTTGCAGAAAATACCGAACATAGTACCGATAGTCTACAACGTGAAGAAACCGCACAATTGGTCGAACGCGCATTGCAGCGACTACCAGAACGTCAACGTAGTGCCATCGTACTCTGCTATTATCAAGGAATGAGCAATCGTGATGCTGCACAAGTACTCAATGTGAGTGTCGCCGCATTAGAATCCTTATTGGCGCGAGGTCGTCGCAGCTTGAAAACGTTATTATCAGAGCAAGGTTTATCATGAATATCAAACGCTTTACTCAAATTATCGAAGCCTATGGAGCTGATTCACATCGTTGGCCAGAATCTGAACGTCAAGCCGCTTTGGCTCTGCTTGCTACATCAATAGAAGCACAGCAGTTAGTACAACAAGCGAGTGTATTAGATAATTTTTTAGACACGGTAGCCGTTACTTCTCCGACTCTACAATTACAACAAAGTATTTTTGATGCAGTTGCACAATCACCTCAACCTGATGATACATGGCAAGAGTTGGTAGATTGGATATTTGGTACAACATGGCAACAACATTTGCTTCGGCCTACCTTAGCCTTTTTATTACCGCTTATCTTAGGTATTTTCTTGGGCGTACAATTAACGACAGTAGAAGAAACACCGTTAACACAAGAAGCAATGTGGCAAACTGAGATGAACTTACTTGCATTTGATATGGAGTCAGGGTGGTAACATGAAACAACAAAAGTGGTTTATTTTTGCGTTGGTCATTTCCCTGATTATAAATATTTTTATGGCTGGTATTTTATTGGGTAAGCATTTGTTTCAGCCCCAAAAAGAAGATTCAAATCTTCCAGCCATGATGGTGCGGCCGCCACATCCTAAGCATTTTTTTTGGATGTTGAAACAGTTACCAGAAGAAACACGACAAAAAGTTGAACCGATTGTGCAAGAGCAATTTCAACGTGGCCAGATGCGAGCAGAAATACGTCAGACGCATCGTGTATTTCGTGAAGTAGAGTCTTTATTCATTGCGGATTCATTAGATAAAGCGGCGATTGAACAACAGTTCAGGGTATTGCAGGAAAGAAAAAACCAAATGACACAACGTCTCAATGATGGTTTGTTATTGATTGCAGATCAGTTAAACCAACAAGAGCGACAACAATTGATGCAGGCAATTCGGTATTCATTCCCATTTCGTGGCAAACGTGACCACCATGAACGACGACATCGTGATCGGTGTGACCATGAAGATAAATTTGAGCAATCTAGTCGAATTGACTAGTTTTAAATAGTCATAAAATACAGAGCCTCCCTTATTTACGCAGAGAACAGATATTAAGTACTTTTTCTGCGTAATACCTACCGACCAATCATTTAAGCCAATTCCTCGTCATTGTTTTTGAATGTTACATAGTCATTCCTGCACAAGATGTGATAAGTTCCTGCAAGTTTAGTTTGTATACCAATGCAACAACTAATACAAAATTCACTCTATTTTCAAGATTGCCCGTCCTAACATCTGAAACGGAATTATATTATTTAGTATTTTAAAAAGTCGAATTTTGCGTTTTCATCAGAAATATACCTTTTTATTGATGTAACAAGCTATTTTATAAATAAATATAAAAGGTAATTGGAAAACTATCTGTTATTGACAAATTTAAAAAATAATAAATTCTCACTTATCAATGGGCAATAGACTGCCATTCCGTTACAATGAAGTATTTTGTTACACTATGATGCTCGATAATTATCGCCTCTCTGATAGTTACGAGTGAACATTGCTTATATTGAAAAGAGACTTGATTATGGGAAAAAATGTTGTAGTCATTGGTACACAATGGGGTGATGAAGGTAAAGGTAAGTTAGTCGACTTATTGACTGACCGCGTTGCTGCTGTGACTCGTTTTCAGGGTGGCCACAATGCAGGGCACACATTGGTTATTGGTGATGAAAAAACGGTTTTGCATTTAATCCCATCAGGTATCTTGCGTGACAATGTTCAATGCTTAATCGGTAACGGTGTGGTTTTATCATTACAAGCGTTGCAAGAAGAAATGCAAATGTTGCAGGAGAAAGGCATTCCTGTGAAAGAACGCTTAAAAATCAGTGATTCATGTCCGTTATTAATGCCTTATCATATTGCTTTAGACAAAGCACGCGAATTGGCAAAAGGTAAAGGTAAAATCGGTACAACAGGTCGTGGTATTGGTCCTGCTTATGAAGATAAAGTAGCGCGTCGTGCATTACGCACAGTGGATTTATTCAATCCTGCTCGTTTAGAAGAAAAATTAACAGAAGTCTTGGAATATCACAATTTTGTATTGCAAAACTACTTTAAAACTGATGCAGTTGATTTACAACAAACCCTTGATGAAACATTACGTTTAGGCGAAGAAATTAAGCCATTAGTGATTGATGTACCAGAATACTTATATCAATTAAGCAAAGATGGTCATAGTGTTTTATTCGAAGGCGCGCAAGGCACAATGTTAGACATTGACCAAGGCACATATCCTTTTGTAACTTCATCAAATACAGTATCAGGTGGCTGCGCAACAGGCAGTGGCATTGGCCCTTGTAACGTAGATTACGTGTTAGGCATTACAAAAGCGTATACAACTCGCGTTGGCTCAGGCCCTTTCCCAACCGAATTATTTGATGATGTAGGCAAGCACTTAGCTAAGAAAGGTAATGAATTTGGTGCAACAACTGGCCGTGCACGTCGTTGTGGTTGGTTTGACGCAGTGGGCTTACGTCGCGCGAAAATGATTAATAGCTTGTCTGGCGTATGTATTACCAAGCTTGATGTATTAGATGGTTTAGGCACTCTTAAAATTTGTGTCGGCTACAGCTATGAAGGTCAAGAATTAAAATCACCACCATCAGGTGCGGACGCATTAGAACGCTGTGAGCCGATTTATATTGAGATGCCGGGTTGGTCAGAATCGACTTATGGTGTCACAGAATATGAAAAGCTACCACAAAATGCACAAAACTATTTGGCTAAATTGGAAGAATTGATCGAAACACCGATTGCAATGATTTCCACAGGGCCAGAACGTAATGAAACCATTATGAGACAAGAAATTTTTGCTTAATTCATAATATGCTGCAAAGGACTGTTCACACTCCTCTCCTCTTGGACAGTCCTTCTCAAATTAATCTCTGACTATTATTTCCCCTGTTTTTATATCAATTGCATATTTCGCTTGTGGGTGTTCCCCAAATTGAATGTTACGAAATACATCATGCTGTAATGGGTTATGTTTAAAATCAATAATTAAGGTTTGTTCTTGCTTGGCTGCTAATTGTTCAATGTTTAAAAATGTGGTTTGGAACTGTTGATGTGCCTGATAAGTTTGCCAGCCGCCGAATAATACAGGTGCAGCAATCAATGCAAAAATAAAAGGGCGTGCCCATAAGCTCAATGCAATCAACATCAACGTGGCAGGAATCAGATATAAACGCCCGATAAAGTTGAGATGGTTAATCACATCAGTTTGGTAATAAGCAAACATACCCCAATAAAGTAACATGGCTAAAAACAGCAAGCCTGCAAATAGCAACACATTGATATAATGCCGAAAAGCTAACAATGATATTGTAAAGCAAGTAATGCCTAACCAGCCTGCCTGTTCACGGTGCATATTTTGCCACCAAAAGCTATCCATGAATCCAACCAAGCTTGGCCAGAACTTACTCAATGCAAAATCATGAATATCACCATCAGAACCCAAATCAATCATATTAAAGCGCAATATCCAGTAAATGCCGCCTACCACAATAATTGTAGAAAATACTTTGACCAATGATTTAAAATCGATTTTTTGATTGAAAAATAAAATAAATAGGAATGGTAAAAATATTAAGTTGATTTCCTTGCAGAAAAAACTTAAGCCAACTGCAATCCCAGCCAAAAAAAATGCCTGATAAGAAATAAGCCATAAAGCCAATGTAAGTAGGAATAAACTGCTGGCATCGAATATATTTGCATACCATGTTGCGGTGATGATACCACTGCTGGAAAAAAGAAATAAAGTGGTGAAAATAGGGAATAAATAGGCTTTAACCTGCCAGCGTTGGAAAAGATGCAAAATAAGTGCAAGCGAGCTGAGTAGTAACCCAATATTCACAGCACGTAATAGTTGCCAAGCAAAAGGCGAAAAAGTCGTCTGATCTAAAATAATTGATGCAATCGACACAGGAATCGGCCGATACAAATTCCCCAATGGCTGCATCCACGTAAATAACAACTTTTCCCATAAACTATACGGCTGACTATAAAAGTAAATTAAAAAATTACTCTCGTCCCAGACATCAGTAATCATCAAAGGTGTGAGCAATATCAGCCAACTGATTGCCAATATGGCAGGAATCACAGCGCGTAAAATCATGCGTATTTTGAGGGTTGGAAATGGATAGAGTGATTCTGTCAAAAATGTGCGGGAGACGCAAGCTGGGGGTTAAAAAACTCCTAAACACAATGCCTAGGAGCTTTTAATAAAATTAATTGAACTGTTTTAAGAAGCGTAAATCATTTTCAAACATCATACGTAAATCAGGAATCCCGTAACGCAACATGGCAAAACGTTCAACGCCCATACCAAACGCGAAGCCTGTGTATTTTTCGTTATCGATACCCACTTGCTCAAACACATTAGGGTGAACCATACCGCAGCCCAACACTTCCAACCACGTTTTATTACCACGATGGTCAACCCATTCAACATCCACTTCAGCCGATGGCTCAGTAAATGGGAAATAAGACGGTCTGAAACGCACCGCTAAATCTCGTTCGAAGAAGCGTTTTAAGAATTCATCTAAAATACCTTTTAAATCTGCAAAACACACATCAGTATCGATCATCAGGCCTTCCACTTGATGGAACATCGGTGTATGGGTCATGTCAGAGTCACAGCGATACACTCGCCCTGGTGCGATAATTTTTAATGGCGGTTGTGCTTGCTCCATAGTACGAATTTGTACAGGCGAAGTATGTGTACGCAACAAAGTATGGGCATCAAAATAAAACGTATCGTGCATGGCACGCGCTGGATGGTGGTCAGGAATATTTAACGCGCCAAAGTTATGATAATCATCTTCGATTTCGGGTCCTTGCTCGATGTTAAAGCCAATTTGTGCGAACAAGTCGGTAATCCGTTGCAAAGTTTGCGTAACTGGGTGTAAACCACCTTGGTTTTGACTGCGCCCCGGTAAGCTTACATCAACACTCTCAGAAGCTAATTGTGCTTGTAATTTAGCAGCTTGTAATGTGTCTTTACGTGCTTCAATGGCTTTTTGTACTTGTTGTTTGACAACATTAATCGCTTGCCCAGCCTTGGGACGTTCTTCAGCTGGCAGTTTGCCCAATTGCTTTAATTGTTCGGTTAATACGCCTTTTTTGCCTAAAAATTGTACCCGCACATTATCTAATTCAGCTAAATCTGCGGCTTGTTCAATCTGCTGTTGCGCTTGGGCTTGTAATTCTGTCAGTGTGTCCATTGATAATATGAGGTTTGGCTAAAAAAAGAATGGCTCATATTACCATACCTGTTTATGATTTTGGATTCTAAAGCGGTTTGGATAAAGATTAAAACTACTCTAAATTGTTACCTAAAATCGTTTTATTTCTATGCATATTTAAAACAGCATACTTTCATCAACACGTCATTCAAAATCATTAATCTAGGCCTTCCCATTATTTAATGAGGTTGTTAATATGAGACAAGTTATTCTTATTTTTGGTTTTATGCTGATGTCTATAAACGCAAATGCGATACCTGATGTAGGTTCTCGTGAATATAAATTGATGCTAAACCCAGCTTTGTTTGAGGGGGCAGACCCCAGCGCGGCTGTTACGGCATATTGGAATGAGTTGAAACCGTTGATTGAAAATGCACCGATTAATCGTGATACCCGTGGTGCGTTTAGTTTGGACAAGTTGCGTACAGTTAAATTCTATGATTCACCTAATACCTGTACGTTAAAATCGAAAGGTTATATTTTCCGTGAACGAATTGAGAATGGGAAGCGTGAAGTCACTTTAAAATATCGCGCTGATGATCGATTTATTGCTGGCCATAAAAATATGCAGGGCAAGGCTAGCCGTGATCCAGAAACGAAATTTGAGGAGGATATTAGTGTATCTTCAAACTCAAACTCAAACTCAAACTCAGACTTTACCTCAAAATATTCATATTCAACTACGCAAAGTATTGGTGATGGTAAAAACTTGAATAAAATGGATGATCCTATCGGCTTGTATTCAGGGTTAGAAGCTTATGGGTTTGATCCAGATGAGCCAATTAGCTTAGTCAGCGATTTGGTTGTGACGGAAAAAGTGTACAAAGGCACATCTGTTGATTTAGGCAATTTAGATGCGACATTTGCATTGACGTTGTGGTACGACTCAGATACTTCAATTGTACCTATGGTTGCAGAAATTTCATTTAAATACAAAGATGAAAATGAGGGTTATTCTGAAAATGTGGTGACCAGAGCATTGCAAGTTTTTAAAGCCATGCAAACCATGACCAATTGGACATCAACTGATTCGTTAACTAAAACAGCTTTTGTATTTAATTACGCAACACCGAATTTTTGCCAATAAGCATCATTTTGAGTAGCTTAGCTTATAACTGGGCTGCTCTTGACGTTATACAACCTATTGAACATTTTAATACTTTGTAGGTTGTAACTAAACGACAACTAAGATAGACCTTTTACGCTTTTGTTGGTTTAAACCCTGCAAGTTTTAATCTAAACTGATTGATAATTCATTTTATAAGCAAATTTATGGGGTCATGTTTATGAATAAGCATATATTACTGCTCTGGCTGTTATTTTCTGCATCCACTCAGGCTGGGGTTGTTACCGATGGAAGTGTAGGCGCACAGGTGACCTTATCTGGTGCTGATTATGCGATTACCCAAGATTTAGGCGCATTACAAGGCACAAATTTATTTCATAGTTTTGAACAGTTTTCTTTAGAAGTAGGTGAGTCAGCCACGTTTTCTGGTGATACAGGTATTCAAAATATTTTCAGTCGTGTAACGGGGGGAAATGTTTCTACTATTGATGGCTTAATTCGTAGCACAATACCTGATGCTGATTTGTATTTAATGAACCCTGCGGGCATGGTCTTCAATGAAAAGGCTCGTTTAGACGTACAAGGCTCATTTTATATAACAACTGCTGATGCAATACATTTTTCAGATGATACTGCTTTTAATGCAAATCCCCAAGAAAATACAGTGTTATCAACGGCTGCACCAAGTGCATTTGGTTTTCTAGATGATGAGATAGGCAAACTTAGTATTTTCTCTGGTGAGCTTAGTGTCCCAGTAATGCAAACTCTCGGTATTGCAGCTGGCGATATTAATACAAATAATACAACACTGATTACTCGAAGTGGCAATATATACATTACGAGTGTTGCTTCAGCTGGAAAAGTCTACTTACAACCTGAGCTTGAGCCAACAGCTACTTTAGGTAACTTAAATATGAATAGCTCCGTTGTTAATATCAACCCACCTCCGACTTTCGACCTCTTTGAAAAAGGCAGTATATTTATTAGAGCAGGATTATTTGAACTGACAAATAGTAGTATAAACTCTTCTTCAAGAAGAACTTCTGAAGGTGGTGATATTAATATTTATACACAAGACTTTGTATCTCGAAACTCATCAGTTGTATCTTTAAATCAAAGTAGTGCACGAGGAGGTAATATTACAATTCAGGCTGATAACCAGATATTACTTGCATCTTCATCAAGGATTACTCCGGGACTTATTAATCGTACCCAAATTAACACTTCAAATGTCAATCTCAACTTACCTTCTGGTGAAAATATCCAAGCAGGTGATAGTGGTAATATTACTCTTTCAGCTCAAGATATTAAATTATTAGATGGTACTCTAATTAGCTCAAAAGCGTTTGGCTCTGGACAAGGGGGCGAAATTGTCTTATCCGCTACAAATAATATTGAAATGAGTGGTCAAACAAACCTTAATAATCCAACAAATATTAATTCAGATTCAGGCCAAGAAAGGTTCTCTACACTTACTGATGTTGGTGATGGGGGTAGTATCTCTATTAGTGCGAAAAATCTAACAATGAATGATGGTGCAAATATTGTGGCTAATACTTATGGTGTTGGCCAAGGAGGCAAAATTAATGTTAATGTCACTGAAAAGCTAGTGCTTGAAACAGAAAGTACAGCAGGTATTGGTAATTTTATAAGCTCTTCAACGACGCTTAAGAGTACTGAGGCAGGGGATAGTGGTAGCATCGTGATTCAAGCAGGTGAATTACTATTTGCCAATGGTAGTTTTTTGACTACAAATACTAGTGGTGCAGGTAATGCAGGCAATATTTCTGTCAATGTAGCGCAAAATGCAACAATTACAGGCACGAGTGCCCAAACAGATTCTGGTATTTTATCAGCAGCAGGTTCTTCAAGTACGGGCGGTAATGCAGGTGATATTTCATTAACAATCGGCAATCAATTATTTTTAAGTGATTCTGCAATTATTGATGCGTCTACTTTTAATACAGGTTTAGGAGGCAATGTTACTATCACAGCGGGTGATCTTACTATGCGTAATCAAGCCTATATTGGTGCGGCAAGCGCGAGCAGTGGCAACACAGGTGATATTAAAATTTCGATTACTGATGATAATTTAGAAATGTATGACACAAGCTATATTACAACAGAAGCTACTTTTGCTGATGGCGGTAATATTTATGTTTCCATGCCTAATTATGTTTATATAAGCAGTAATAGTGAGATTACGACTAGTATTAAAAGTGGTGTTGGCGGTGGTGGTAATATTGATTTAGATGCTGAATTCACTGTATTAGATGGCGGTAAAATCCTTGCACAAGCTTTTGGTGGCCCCGGTGGTAATATCGATATTATTACAACCAGTATTTATAACTTAACTGATGAACCGATTGAACAAGTGATTAGTGCCTCGTCACAATTAGGTGTTGATGGTGTGGTTACGGTACGCTCTCCTGAAGGCGATACTGATGAAGGCGTATTAATTTTATCTGGTAACTTCTTGCAAGTCGATAAATTGCTCCGAAGCCTATGCGAGAAAAAACGCAGCCAAGGCAATAGTTTTGTTGTGACTGGACGAGAAAGTTATCCAAACCTCATTAATGACTGGCTACCAAGTAACGCCACACAATTAGTTTTACAACGTTGTGAGTTATGATCTATATATCAGTGATTAAGGATATGCTAATATTTGCTGCCACTCATTAAAATATATAGGAGTCAAATCCAATGGCGTTTTCATTCAATGTCAGTTTAGAAATGGATTTTGATGCAGCAGTTGAGAAAGTCACTGAAACGTTGAAAGCTCACAAATTTGGCGTATTAACTGAAATCAATGTTGATATAGTGTTAAAAGCAAAAATGGATGTGGATATGCCACGCTACTTAATTTTAGGGGCGTGCAATCCACCGATCGCTAATCAAATGATTCAAGCTGATCCTGATATTGGCAGTGTGATGCCCTGTAATGTCTTGGTGCGAGATGCGGGTAATGGCCAAGTAGTCGTTGCGTTTTTAGACCCAGAAACAGTATTTGGATTATCTGAACAAGAAGCCATCAAACCCATTTTAGCGGATGCAAAACAAAAATTATTAGCAGTTTATGAAGATTTAAAGACAAAGTGAGTTCAATATATGAACAAAGAGCTTATTGTTAGAATATTTTTTCAAATACTATTCCCATTTTGTATGTCTATATGGCTTCTTCTAACTAGTAAGTTATTTGAGGACTTTATTTCCATTATTCTATCTGATTATCATTTACTTTTTTTTCTTGTATTCAGCTTTTCTTGGATAATTAGTTTAGGCATAACAATAGAGTCTATTGGATCAAAGATTGAAAAACATTAGCTTTTTTCCAAATTTTACTTAGTAGTTTCTAACTATTTTCTAACTATTAAGCTTTTCTTTGAGTTGATTGTTCGCAATATTCAACCCTATTCATAGAAGTGCAGTTACTTTAAAATCTGTGCTTCTATCCATTTCCAGTAAACTTAAAATCTATGATGCAAATTTGCCAACACTTCTTAATTACAGGTCGCGTGCAAGGCGTTTCATTTCGTTACTATACGCGCCATAAAGCAGTGGAATTGGGATTAACAGGTTGGGTACGCAATTTGACTGATGGCAGAGTTGAAGTGACCGCCTGTGGTGATGCAAGTGCAATGGCACAGTTTCAAAAATGGTTAACTCAAGGGCCTACGTTAGCAAGAGTATCTGATATTGAAGCTAAAACATTACCTTGCCAACAATTTGCGCGTTTTCAGATTTTAGATACTGCACCTCAGTAAATGCTTGGCCAATGTACTCAGGCGCAGTCAAAAAACCTTTTTATTAGAATGTGACGGCTTCACCATCTAATAAAACTTGGCTGTCTTGTAATTTCAGGCGGCCTTCAGCAAACCACTGCACGACTTTGGGGTAGATTTGGTGTTCTTGCACTAAGACACGACCAGCCAAAGCATCTGCATCATCACCTTCTAAAACAGGGACTCTTGCTTGTGCGATAATAGGCCCGCCATCTAAATCTTCCGTTACAAAATGTACGCTAACCCCATGCTCTTTAACACCTGCTTCTAAAGCACGTTCGTGTGTATGCAAACCTTTGAATAATGGTAACAATGAAGGGTGGATATTCAGTAAACGGCCACGGTAATGCTGTACAAAATCAGGGGTTAAAATCCGCATAAAGCCTGCTAAAATCACTAAATCAACCTCAAATTGATCGATACATGCTTTTAACGCGGTATCAAATGCACTACGGTTGGCAAACTCTTTATGATTAACGACAACTGCTTCAATCCCTTGCTGTTTCGCGTACTCCAAGCCTTTTGCCTCAGGATCATTACTGATGATAGCTTTGATTTGCACATTTGGGATTTGGGCTTCAACAATAGCCTTCATATTGGTGCCGCGCCCTGAAATTAAAATAACCGTTGATAACATATTTATTCCTAGTCTGAGAAACCTTGACCCCATTCACCTGTAAAGCATAATTCATCCAAAGGCATACGCTGACGTTCCGCTAATTCCCGTTCTCTCAACTCTTCCACCTCAATCACATCCATTTCTTTAGTCCGATAGCCGACTGCAATGATTGTTGTTGCTTGCACTGTTTCAGGTAATTTGAAAGTTTGTACAAGTTGTTCTGGATTAAAACCTGCCATTTGATGGGTTGTCATACCAAGAGCAACGGCTTGTAAGCATAAATTTTCACATGCTGCGCCCACATCATACATTGCCCAAGGATTATCTTCCCCATTATGTTTGAATTGTTTGACCGCGGCAACAACGATTAACAACGGTGCATTTTTGACCCACGTTTGATTGAACCCAATTAAGCAATCAAGGGCATTTTGCCACGCTTGTGGTTGAGTTGCTTTATCACATACAACAAACCGCCAAGGTTCATCACCATAGCATGACGGTGCCCAACGTGCTGCTTCAATCAATGAAGTAATCTCTTGATTTGATAACATTCTATCTTTATCAAAAGCACGAGAACTCCAACGCTGTGCAATTAAGTCGTGAATGGGGGCTTGGGTTGTTGCTGGTTTTTCTAACATTTTGTTCCACACAAAAAAGTTGTATTAATAATTTTATAAGTTAATAAGAATGAATTGCATTCACAAAATATTTTATATCACAATACGCTGTTTGCACACTCAAAATAGCCTTTTTATGGTCGAATCATTTATTTAAAAGGTTATTTTCCTACTCTTTTTGTTGATATAGCACATATTTACAAATATTGTTTTTCTAAAAATAACGCTTATATTCCGCTCATTAAGATTTGTTCTTTTATGGTTTTGGTATTGATCTATCCATTTTAGATAAACGATCATATTAATAAGGATATTGCCACAATTTTTGCTTATCATCAGGCCTGTTATTCGTTTGTTTTGCAAACATTATCTAAATTTTCAGCATTTTTTCTGTTAGAAAAGAAGTTGATTATAATATGATGATTAACATAACATAAGCAGACCTTAATTCATTAACCAAATACTGTTATAAGGTTTAAACCAAACAGGAGATATCCAAATGCCAATGAAGTTCACATTTTTAATGACCACGTTACTGTGGCTTCTATCGAATATGGCGTATGCCGCTGAAGAAAATGTACGCTGCGAATCAAGCAATAGCCAATATCGTCATTGTCCAATTAGTACCAATGGTAAAGATGTGCGTGTTGCAAAACAATTAAGTTCAACACGTTGTATTATCAATGATACATGGGGCTATGATAGCCGTGGTGTTTGGGTAGACAAAGGATGTCGTGCGGTATTTGCTATTACAGGTACAAGCCGTGATGACTCACGTGTTGCGCCAAATGTGCCTAGTCGTGCGGGTGACAATGAAACATTTAGCTTACGTAGTGATAATGGCAAATGCTTAGACATTTTTGGTGCGGATTTCGATGCACGTAAAAATGGTGGTCGCGTGTATTTATGGGATTGTCATGGCGGCAAAAACCAACGTTGGTGGTTTGAGAATGGCGCGTTAACCAATAGCGGTGGCAAATGTTTAGATGTACACCGTCCTGATTTTGATAGCCGTAAAAATGGTGGTGCGATTCAAGTGTGGGATTGTAATGGTTCAGCTAATCAGCGTTGGACTTTAAAACGTAATAATTTAGTAAGTGGAAATGGGTTATGCTTAGATGTACATCGTGCTGATTTTGATGGTCGTGTAAATAATGGCAGAGTGCAGCTATGGAAATGCTCAGATGCAGACAATCAACGCTGGACAAAATACGAGCATTCCAAAGACGGTCGATATGATGATACAACTGAAGTTAAACATATCAACATGTTCTTAGTGAAAGATGTACGTTATTGGGTTGATACCAATCCAGCATGGGCAGGTGTATATTATCCTTTAGTTGGAGGTCAATGCCCTTATGGTGGTAGTTATTCAGGTGGTAATTGCTTGATTTATCGTTTCTCTAAAGATGAAGATATTCGCCGTGGTGCAACCTATTGGGTGCGTACCGAAAGCGGTTGGGCAGGCGTTTACTACAAACAAATTAAAGACAATTGCCCGTATGGTGGCCGTCGAGTCAATGACTTATGTCAGATTTTGACGTTTAATTAATTTGATAGTGGGCTGGTAGGTGTAGTGTAAAACCTGCCAGTCTTGCTTAGATAAAAAGGTTTAGCATGAATTTAACTATTTTTCAGTATATTACCTATGGTGTATTATCACTGATTGCTTTGTATTTGATCTATATGATTACCACTAGCGTGATTTGGCTGTTTTGGATGCTGATTACGATTCTAATTTATGGTGGCTTATTGATTGCGGTGGTTTGGTTTTTACACAAACAAGGCTTTTTTGAGCTATTTAAAGGTACTGATAAAATAGATAAACCCGATAATGATGCTAACCCATAAATACTGTTAAAGATGTTTTTAAAATTTACCCTATTCCTATTATTAATTTTGACCTTCCTGTCTGCATTGAGCCTGATTCATACGCGTCATCAAAACCATTTAACCTTTATGCAAATTCAAACCTTATCGCAACAACGCGACGAATTAAATGAACAATGGCGACAATTACGTTTAGAACACAGCACTTTAACTCAGCAGCCTCGTATTGAACGCCTTGCAGCAGATAAATTAAATATGCATGTTCCTCAGCCTCATGAAATGATGATTATTCAACCATGAGTCCACGCAATCCATCGATGCGAGCACGCAAAACAGACGCTCGACCTAATTCCCAATCACCGATTTTATTCTGGCAACGCCGACAATGGATGTTGTTTATTTTTATCGTCATTATTGCCATATTGATGTGGCGAGCGATTGATTTGCAGGTGATGCATAAAGCCTTTTTACAATCCGAAGGGGAAGCGCGCCATTTACGTACCGTGACTTTATCTGCACATCGTGGCATGTTGTTAGATCGGCATGATGAACCATTGGCTATCAGTACCCCTGTTGATTCCATTTGGGTTAACCCCAAGCAATTATTACAGAATTCACCCCATCAAATTGCACAACTAGCACAGCAGTTAGGCATAACTTTGGATGATTTGACCGAGACTTTAACGGGACGGATGAAGCGTAATTTCGTTTATATCAAGCGGCATATTGCGCCACAACAAGCAGAAAAAATCTTGGCTTTGCAGTTAAAAGGGGTATTCAGTCAACGAGAGTATCGCCGTTATTATCCTGCGGGAGAGACCACCGCCCATGTGTTAGGTTTTACCGATATCGAAGACCGAGGACAAGAAGGCTTAGAGCTAGCCCTCGATGCGGAATTAACAGGTATTGCAGGTTCAAAGCAGGTGCTACAAGGCAAAGGTGGGCAAATTATCGCTGATATTCGTAGTGTGTCGTTACCGCGTGCGGGGCAAGATATTCAAGTGACTTTAGATCGTCGTTTGCAATATATTGCGCATCGAGAATTAAAAACTGCGGTGCAACAGCATAATGCGGATTCAGGTTCTGCGATTATCTTAAATGTCAAAACAGGTGAAGTATTAGCCATGGTTAACCAGCCTGCACATAATCCCAATGATTGGGCAAGCCGTGATGGTGGTTTATATCGTAATCGCGCGGTTACAGATGTATTCGAAGCGGGTTCAACAATTAAACCTTTTACTATCGCTTTAGGATTGGAAAGTGGCCAATATACGCCGAATACTTTGGTACAAACCCACCCCGGACGTATCGAATTTGGAGAATATAAAGTTAGAGATGCCCGAAATTATGGGGCGATTAATTTAGCGACAATTTTGAAAAAATCCAGTAATGTGGGCGCGAGTAAGATTGCATTGTCTTTGCCTAAAAAATCAATGTGGCAGTTATTTTCTGATTTGGGTTTTGGAGCATTATCAGAAAGTGGTTTCCCAGGTGAAGTGAAAGGTAAATTGGCACATTTCCGTTATTGGCAACCTGTGGAACATGCAACATTATCATTTGGTTATAGCATGAATGTGACGTTGTTACAGCTCACACGAGCTTATGCTGCGTTAGGTAATCAAGGGCGTTTGCCTTCAGTGCATTTTGTCGCAGACGATAAGCCAAGACAGAGTACCCCGATCATGAAACCGCAAACAGCAACACAAGTGGTTAAGATGTTAGAAGCCGTTGTTGATGGTGGTGGCACGGGTGCAAATGCACGTATTGCAGGATTTAGAGTGGCTGGAAAAACAGGTACAGTGCGCAAACCTGCTCAAAATGGCGGTTATGCAGATAATGCTTATTTTTCTGTATTTGTGGGTTTAGTGCCTGCGAATCAACCTGAATTGGCGATGGCGATTTTAATCGATAATCCGAGTGCAGGCAGTTATTACGGTGGTGATGTGGCCGCGCCTGTATTTTCTGCTGTGATGGGGCAAGTTTTACGTTTACTCAATATCGCACCTACTGAACAGTTTTAATTTACTTTTAGATAAATATATATTCGATGCAAGGTTATATTTTCAGGGCTGTCTGTTCTAACATCTAAAACAGAATTGACTATGGATTGTTGAAATAAGACTTAATTGTATAAACTGTACATGCTATAGAAAATAAGGGAAAACCAACATGCCAATTATCAATGTGACAATGACTAAAGAAGATGGTGGCGCGACGCAGGAACAAAAAGAAGCTTTAATTCGAGAGCTTACTCATACATTTGCAAAAATCATTGGTCGCGGTGAAAAAACATGTGTGGTAACGATTGACGAAGTGAGTACAGATAATTATGGAATTGGTGGAGAAAGTATTACAAATATTCGAAAACAGCAATGAGCGTAAAACATTGGCTTGCTAAATAACTAAACCTGAGCACTATATCAAAATGTTACTCAGGTTAGTTTTTTACTCGCCAAATTGAGTAAGTCTTAAATATCACGACCTACCGCATTTGCAACTGCTTTTAATTCACCCATGAGTGTTTTTAAGTCTTCAGGGCTTAAAGCTTGGTCTGCATCGCACCACGCATCACATGGTTTAGGGTGCATTTCTACTAATAAGCCGTCTGCGCCTGCTGCAATTGCTGCTTTTGATAAAGTTGGAACCATCCATGCTTTACCACCTGCGTGACTTGGGTCAACGATAACAGGTAAGTGCGTTTCTTTTTTCAATACTGGAATTGCCGTTACGTCTAACATGTTACGGTAAGCTGTTTCGAAACTACGCACACCACGTTCGCATAAGATAATGTTGTGGTTGCCACCCGCTGCGATGTATTCTGCTGACATTAACCATTCAGAGATTGTTGCAGATAAACCACGTTTTAAAATAACAGGTACGTGAATTTTGCCTACTTCTTTTAATAAATCAAAGTTTTGCATGTTACGTGTACCGATTTGAATTACGTCAACGCCACGCTCTAAGAAGCTATCTAATGCGCGCACATCCATTAATTCTGTTACGATTGGTAATTTATGTTTGTCAGCTGCACCTTTGAAAATATCTAAACCTTCAACGCCTTTACCTTGGAAGCTATATGGGCTAGTACGTGGTTTGAATGCACCACCACGCATTAAGCGACAACCTGCCGCCGCAACACCATCTGCCGCAGAATCCATTTGCTCTTGTGTTTCAACTGAACATGGGCCACCAATGATTTGAATTGTATTGCCACCTAATGGTACGCCAGCAATATCAACGACTGTGTCTGCTTCATGCCACTCCCGCGCTACAATTTTATAAGGTTTTACAACTCGAATGACATCTTCAACACCAGGTAAAGCTTCAATTGCTTCTTTTTGTACTTGACGCTCATCACCAATCGCACCAATAATAGTACGCTCTACACCGCGAGATACATTTGTTGTTAAGCCTGCTTCTTCTACTTTTTTCTCAACGTTCTTTATCTCTTCCTCTGACACGTGAGGACCCATGATAATAATCATAAAACTTCCTTTATAGGTACTATTAGTAAAGCCGATTAATCTTATACAAATAAAGCTATCTGTCAACTGAATCATCGTTTTATATGTTTGACATCATAGCATTTTAAAATAAAAAATAAGTTACAGTTTTTTACGTTGGAATCATCTATGAACATTGGCCAAACGCTGCACACTGCGCAACAATTGCACCAACAAGGTCGACTACAAGAAGCCTGTGGGTTGTATCAGAAAATTATTCAAATTCAACCTAGGCAAGTCGATGCAATTCACCTTATGGGTGTGGCCTTAGCACAAGCACAGCAGCCGCAACAAGCAATCGCCTATTTTCAGCAAGCCGTGAAGCTTAAGCCAAAAGTTGCTATATATCACAGCCATTTAGGTAATGCGTTACAAACTGTAGGGCAATTAGAATCCGCTTTACAACATTATCAAAATGCCTTGAGGCTTGAGCGACATAATGCCGATACTTATAGCAATTTAGGCGGCGTTTATGTCAAATTACACAATTTGTCTGAAGCAGAACAGTGTTATCAACAAGCGATTAAGCTCAATGCTCGACACACAGATGCGTATCACAACCTCTCTATTGTTTTGGTCAAGTTGGAGAAATATCAAGTCGCCCGTGAAATTTGTCAAAAAGCTTTAAAATTAAAACTTGCACCTGTACAGACTTACGTTGATTTAGCTCGTATTGAAATTGAGCAGGAACAGTGGCAACAAGCAGAAAAATATTTACAACACGCATTACAATTGCAATCCAATCATGCTGAAGCCCATTATTTTCTCGGCGTACTGGAAGCGGAACAAGGAGGCTTTGACCAAGCTGAACGACATTATAAAACTGCATTAAAACACAACTCACATTATGCAGAAGCATATTTAAACTTAGGAAATATATACGTTTCACAACAAAAATTGGATGTTGCCCAACATTTTTATCAAAAAGCAATTCAAGCAAAACCTCATTTTCCTGATACCTACGCTAATTTAGCTCGGATTAAACACCGTTTAGGCGAGACGAAAGCCGCAATCAAACATTATCAAACCGCTTTGCAACTTCGCCCACATTCCTATGAATTTCATCAAAGTTATTCACAAGTTTTACTAGCTACGGGTCAGTTTAAACAAGGTTGGCAATCATTTTTATATCGTCCTACCCGTTTGCCCAGCAGTGTGGATTTTAAAGCCATTGGTGGCCATTTTGAAGTTGAACCTTTGGCACAAGACTTAACAGGTAAACATATTTTTATTCATAAAGACCAAGGCTTAGGCGATGAGTTACTATTTTTACGCTTTGCAGCTGAAATTAAGCGACGTGGGGCAAAACTGACTTATCAATGTGGCAATAAAATTAAAACCATGTTGCAACGTTTAGATTGGATTGATACGGTGATTGATGCGGATAAACCTAGTCCGACTGATGCAGATGCAAAATATTTGGTCGGCGATTTACCACTGGCTTTGGGTATGGATCAAATGGCAGCAATTCCAAAGTCTGTGCAATTATCAGTATTATCAGAAAAATTGGCCACAGTGACAGCACAATTACCGCAAGATGGGAAGCCTATTATTGGACTGACTTGGCGAGCGGGACAGCCCACAACGGAAGTGAGCAAGAAATTTAAAAATAAAGTGTTACAAAAAGAAGTACCTTTGGATTTGCTAATTGAGGCTTTACGCGATCTTGATGCGCATTTTGTCATTTTGCAGCGTCATCCAATTGAGCAAGAAGTGAGTGCGTTAAAACAAGCTCTATCCCAAACGACTTATGATTTCACACATTTCAGTGATGATTTAGAAAGCATGTTAGCGTTGATGTCTTCGCTAGATGACTATGTGGGCGTGAGTAACACGAATTTGCATTTATTAATTGGTTTGAACAAATCAGCTCGAGTATTAATGCCTAATCCAGCTGATTGGCGATGGATGAGCGAAGGTGATTATTCGCCATGGTTTGATGGATTTAAAATCTATCGGCAGACAACTACAGAAGATTGGGATGATTGTTTTAAACAACTGAAACAAGATTTGACAAGAGCTTTTATGGCTTAAGTTATTAATGTGGGCTGCCACCTTTCTCAGACAGCCCATTTTGAATCTTTAGCATATTATAATTGCATCAATCCCCGCGCTAAATCTGCTTCTAAATCAACCACATCTTCCAAACCAACCGACAACCGAATTAAACCTTGTCGAATGTTGGCTTGTGCTCGTTGTTCGTCGGTTAAACGCCCATGGGTTGTTGTTGCAGGATGGGTAATTGTGGTTTTTACATCGCCTAAGTTAGCTGTAATTGACATCAACTTTGTAGAATCAATTACTTTCCAAGCTGCTTCACGCCCGCCTTTAAGCTCAAATGAAACCAGTCCGCCGAAATTAGCCTGCTGTTTTTTCGCTAATTCATGTTGTGGATGGCTAGGTAATCCGGGATGATAAACTTTTTCAACCATGTCTTTACTATCTAACCATTTGGCTAAACGCAGTGCATTTGAGCAATGTGCTTGCATCCGAATATTCAGTGTTTCTAAACCTTTTAAAAATACCCACGCATTAAATGGACTCATACTAGGCCCTGCAGAACGCATCACAGGCAATACTTTATTATGTAAAAAATCATGATTACTGACGACTGCTCCACCGATACACCGCCCTTGCCCATCTAAATATTTGGTCGCAGAATGAACGACAATATCTGCACCTAAAGTCAATGGCTTTTGCAAAGCCGGGGTACAAAAACAATTATCAACACAAAGTAAAATATCATGTTGATGCGCTAAATCAGCAAGTTGTCGAATGTCTGCCATTTCCATTAAAGGATTCGAGGGTGTTTCTAAAAACATCAATTTAGTATTTTTAGTAATCGCCTGTTGCCATTCCTCAATGTTATCTAATTCGACGAAAGTGGTTTCAACGCCAAATTTAGCAATAATGCCTGTGAAGAAATTAACCGTTGAGCCAAAAATACTACGCGACGCAATAATGTGATCGCCTGCTTGTAATAAGCCGAGGCACACGCTCATGATTGCACCCATGCCCGATGCAGTGGCGATACAATCTTCACCTTGTTCTAATGCCGCAAGACGTTGTTGGAAATTACGCACAGTGGGGTTTGTAAAACGAGAATAAATATTGCCTTCTTCTTTATGTGCAAAACGTGCAGCCGCTTGGGCAGCAGATTCAAATACAAAGCTAGAAGTGGGGAAAATAGCTTCACTGTGCTCTCCCTCATGAGTACGTTGTTGGCCTGCCCGAACCGCCAACGTATCAAAACTATAATCTTGCCAGTCGTCGTTCATTGTCATTATCTTTTTTTTGAATGGGTGAATATTATACGGGATTTTTAAGATAGGTAGTGACTTGTCAATTTAGGCCTAATTGATACATGGCAGATATTCTAAATTGAATAAAACCGTGACACTCATACTTAAAAATTTCGACTACTCTCTATGTTGTTCAATTGTTATTTCAAGTCGTATCAAACTTTAATGAATGACACCGCAATATATAAAACCTTACACACTATGAATCAGGCGCGTTCATCGGTGTTTGCTATAACGGCTTAAACATTATCTTTACGAGAGTTTTGTTTAACTATTTTTAATTTTAAAAAGGGCTTGCTATAAATTATCTAATTTTTTTATTGTATTAGCAGTGATATATCATTTCTTACTAAAATACTAAATAAATATAAATGAATGAAAATAAATTAAATTGCATATTTTTCACTTAAGGGGTATTTATAAAAATGGATTATGACCATACATTATAAAACAGTTGATTATTAGATAAAACTATAGTCTAATAACAGCTAGATTTTAATGATTACTTCTTTGCCAACCAATCCAACTTAGGAGGAGACCTAAAATGGCTAAGGAATTTACAAAGAGCACACTTTCACTTGCTATCGGTACTGCATTCACTGTTTCTTTAGCGACTGCACCTGTTGCAAACGCTGCTGAAAACCCATTCGCAACTAGCACTTTAGATAGCGGCTATATGGTTGCTTTAAACGCTGAAAAAGGCGAAGAAGGCAAGTGTGGCGAAGGCAAATGCGGTGACCACAAAGGCGATAAAGAAGGTAAATGTGGTGAAGGCAAATGCGGCGACGACAAAGCTGATAAAGAAGGCAAATGTGGCGAAGGCAAATGCGGTGAAGGTAAATGTGGCGGCGACAAAGCTGACAAAGAAGGCAAATGCGGTGAAGGCAAATGCGGCGGCGATAAAGGTGACAAAGAAGGCAAATGTGGTGAAGGCAAATGTGGCGGCGACAAAGCTGACAAACCTGCTGAATAAGCCAAGCGTTTAGCTTCATAAAAAACACTCCTTGTTTTCATAGCAATGGGTGTTTTTTTATGGGTGTGATATATTGCACACTATCAAATCTCAAGCTGCTGATTTTATGCCCCTCCAAACATATCATTTTTAAAATTTGAGTATGTTAAAATGACGGTAAGTTCCTTCTGCTACCCAACTTATCATAATGCAAATGCGTTTCAGGCCTCTTCTTCAAATCAGTCTTATCTTGTCTGTTATAACAGCGTGTGCTCCTCAGCCACAAATACCTTCCCCTGGGCATATTAATACTGAACAATTACCTACAAAGCCTGAACTCAGTGCAGATATTCCACCACCTGTACAGCAGATGCCTTTTATTCCACCACCACAACCCAGTCAACCGCTTGAAACTTATACAGTCACTGTAACCAATGTGCCTGTCGATCAGCTGCTTTTTGCCTTAGCACGTGATGCAGAAATCAATATCGATGTGCATCCTAGTATTAAAGGCAATGTTACGCTCAATGCAATTGAACAAACTTTACCCCAGATTATGCAGCGGATTGCAGAACAAATTGAATTGCGTTATGAAATAAAAGACACCTATGTCAAAGTATTTCCTGACTTGCCATATTTACGTTTGTACAAGGTCAACTATGTGAATATGAGTCGCCAAGCTGTGACCGAAGTCAAAGTGTCGACGCAAAGTATTTCCAACATTGAAGATATTGCAGATACGGGGCAAGGTTCTTCCAGCTCTGGTGGCTCTGATGAGGATGAAAATAATTCTACAACCCAAGTCAGAAACACTTCTAATAACCTATTTTGGCAAACATTAACGCGCAATATTAATTCACTACTCGGTAGCATAGAAGAAAATAACCCTGACGTGGTGGTTAATGCAGAAACAGGTATTGTGATGATTAATGCAAAACACCATCAACATGCCAAAATTCAAACTTTTTTAGACTCCGTGTTAGAAAGTGCGCAACGCCAAGTATTAATTGAAGCCACGATTGCTGAAGTGACTTTAAAAGATGAATATCAGGCGGGTATTGATTGGAAACGTATTTCTGGTGATTACACCTATGAGCAATCCTTAACCAATGGCCAGCTCAATAATACGCCATTTTACAGTATTGAATATACAAATCCTGATAGTGTGATTGGTAATGTAACAGCTGCGGTGCGCTTGTTGGAGCAATTTGGCAATGTTAAAGTCTTGTCCAGCCCTAAAATCATGGTGTTAAATAACCAAACGGCGGTGCTCAAAGTGGTTGATAATATAGTCTATTTCAACATTGATATTGTACCGCAAACCCAAGCGACCAATGTGAGTTCAGGTGTGACTTTTGTAAACTATGTGGTTGATACTGAACCGAAAGTATTACCTGTGGGCTTAATTATGAATGTGACACCACAAATCAGTGATACTGAATTGGTGACCTTGAATGTGCGCCCTACGATTTCCCGCATTACTAAATATGTGCAAGACCCTAATCCAGAACTTGCGCAGGCTGGTGTATCTAACCCCATTCCACAAATTCAAGTACGAGAAATGGAGTCGATTTTACGTGTAGGCAATGGCAATATTGTGATTATTGGCGGTTTGATGGAAGACTCAATCGATCAGGAAACCAATGCTGTACCCGTGTTGTCTAAATTACCGCTTGTGGGCGATTTATTTACTTACAAACACGATACTTATAGTAAGACAGAACTCGTGATCTTTTTACGCCCTGTGATTGTTAAAGATGCAAGTTTAGAAGGTGATTTAAAACAGTTTAAAACTTACCTACCAGACAGCCAGTCTGACAATTATTCCAATACAGGGATTCAATTTAGACGTTAATTATTGGAAATAGCGTAGGCATAAATCAATTATTATACAGTTGTTTATGCCTGCTGCTGAAATTTGTCGAACATTTAGCGCATATTTTGAAGTGGAGATTTTGACTACTTCTCAGTCAGGGCTTCAACACCTTCCCAACCTTCTGGCGTACCTTCTTCAATATAGTGGCGACACCGACCTAAATAAAATTCAGCTGCTTTATCAACTGGTAATACAGATAAAATATGTTCAAATAGTGGAATCGCGTGTGCAAAATTGCCTTGATAATATAAGCTCAAAGCAGCATTAAACTCTGGCTCAAGCGTCACTTTTGCTTCTCGAATATCACGATCAGGCTCAGCATCAATGAGTTCAAAGACTTGAACCGGTTCATGTTTACCCTTGACAATGACTTTACCCAAGAAACGATAAAAGTGTGCATCAGGGTTTTCCATATTTTGTAAAATATCTTGGCTGATGAGAATGGACACCCCATATAATTTAGTCAGACCTTCTAAGCGCGAAGCCAAATTCACAGCATCAGAAATTACCGTGCCTTCCATGCGTTTTTCTTCACCAATCGTACCCAGCATCAAAGAACCAACATGCATACCGACACCAACTTTAATCGCTTTTTCCCCTCTTTGAAGTCGTTCGGTATTTAAAATCTCTAAATGTTTTAAAATCTCAACGGCTGCATCAACAGCTGAATCCACTGTTTCAGGGAATAAGGCCATAATCGCATCACCAATATATTTATCAATAAAGCCTTTATATTTGCGAATTTGCGGACTGACACGACCTAGGTATTCATTAATAAAATCAAAGTTTTCTTTTGGGGTTAAACTTTCAGAAAGAGTGGTAAATGAGCGAATATCTGCAAATAGCACAGTCATATTTTTCTGTACATGATCGCCCAATCTCACATCAACAATACTTTCTTTTTCAAGCAATTGTAAAAATTCTAAAGGTACAAAATGACTGTAAGCGATATTGATTCGAGACAATTGAATATGGGTTTTAATCCGTGCCAGTAATTCACCTTTTGAGAATGGCTTGGTCAAATAATCATTAGCTCCAGACTCTAAACCTTGAACTAAATCAGCCACTTGATTTTTAGCAGTTAACATAATCACAGGCAATTGCGTCACGGGATAGCGTTCACGAATAATACGACAGACTTCAAAACCTGACATTTTCGGCATCATAATATCCAATAACACCACTGCAAATTTTTCTTTATCAATCGCTTCCAACGCTTCAGGCCCATTTAGTGCCCGCGTGACTGAATAGTTTTCAATCGTTAACTGATTTTCCAATACTTGCAAATTGACTGGGTCATCATCAACAATCAGCACGCTAAGCATTTCATCTAATTTAATCTGCTGAATTTCTTGTGTATCTTCATCCAAGAAAATGGCAGGCTCATCTGCTTCTTTTTCAGTATCTTTATCAATATCAATCACATTTGCTGTAAGCATCGGCGGTGTAGCGGTTGGTTCACGCAAGCGTTCCAACAAGGTTTCCGTTTCGTCACCATGAGCAGCCGTATCAGTGGTAGATAATGGCAAAGTAAAACTCACCCGTGTGCCATGTCCTTCTGTCGATTGGATGCGAATTTCACCACCATGCAATTCAACTAATTGTTTTGTAATTGAAAGCCCTAAACCTGTACCACCAAACTCCCGCGAAATCGAGCCATCTGCTTGTTCAAATGGATTAAATACCGTGGACAATTTTTCTCGTGGAATACCCAAACCTGTATCAGTCACAGAAATCATCAACCAGCCTTCACTAAATTGAGACGCAGAAACATCAACTTGACCTTCATCGGTAAATTTCACTGCATTGCCAAGTAAATTATGTAAAATTTGTTGTACCCGATTTTCATCCGCGTCCACAATAATGTCTTGTTCAATGCTATTGACTAATTCAATAGGCTTTTTGCCAATTAAAGGTTGAGATAAGGTAATCACCACATCTGCTAATACTTTGACTTCTATTGGTCTGATTTGTAAGGCAATACTCTTATGTTTTAGCTTGGAAAAGTCTAAAATATCGTTAACTAAGTTAGCCAGTCGACGACCACTAAACACAATCATCGATAAGTTTTCAACCGCTTTAGGCGGCAATTTACCTGCAACACCATCGAGCATTGATTCAGCAATACCGATAATCCCGTTGATTGGTGTGCGTAACTCGTGGGAAGTATTGGATAAAAAATCATCTTTTAGGCGGTCTAATTCTTTCAGATTTTCATTTTGCTGCTCGACTTGTTTCATGTATTTGAGCAGATTATTCACCATGATAGTAATACTTTGCTTCAGCAGCTTTAACTCATTATTGGTTTTAACTTCAATCGGATGGTATAAATCACCTTGTGCAATCAGATTCACACTACGCACAATGCGGCGAATAGGATAAGTAATCCATGCTGAAATCAGAAAAGTGAATAAAATGCTTAATAAAATCGCAATAATGCCTAAGAAGGTATGAAATGTCGCAATGCGTTCTAAACCTTGATCGACTAATTTAGTATTATAAGTTAATTCAATGACTTTACTGGGATCAGAAGCAGAGTTCTCTTTCTTTAAATTTAAAAATAGATAGCGAGTTAATGATTTTCTTTGAGAGTTATAATATTCGTAAGGGGTTTTTGTTTCATAAACACTTTTGACAATACTGACAACTGTTTCAGAGGCTTGCTTGCCCTTCTCTGATCCAATGACATGGCCATGCTGACTGAAGATACGCACTTTATCCAAAGTGGGATTGATGGTGCGCAAGCGAGAAGTAATTTTGGTTAAATCCAATTCACCGATTAAACGTGAAAATTCATCAGAAACAAGACCAAACTCTAAAACATATTTCCTGTCAGGCGTAGGCATATACGCATATTTACGAAACACGCCTGTCCGCGCTTCTGTTCCAAAATCACCATCAGCAAAACGACCTGTTGCAAAAATATCTTGCAGCACTTTGTAGAACTCAGGGGTTTTTTCTTTAAAATTCAGATTTAAATCTTGCGGATAAGTGGTGTATTCAACAATGCCTTCTTGGTTAATAAGATATAAATCCATTTTGCCACCCAGCTGGGCTTTCAAGGCTTCTAAGTCCATTTTTGAAGGATCGCGGTCTGCGCGTTCGTAGGCTTTAATAAAGGGTTTGAATTTGGTTTGCATGTCATGGCTTAAAAATTGGTCAAGCACACTATAGCCACTATCAACCAGACGGATCGCATTTAAAATATTGTTTTCAGTTTGTTTTTGTAATAATTCGTAAGCATTTTCTAAGTCATATTTAGCATTTAAATAGTCGAATACAGACATTGCAATCATCATCGGGATAATGAGCAATAAAAACGCCCCCATGAGCGTATAGCGTAAAGGTACATAGGGTGAGGAAGATTGTGCTGAGGTTTCTTCTTGTTCAAACTCGGTAGGCTGCGTCATTATTAATAGCCATAGTAAATGTGTTTCATTCCACTATTTTTGAATATGGGAAAAGTGCCAGACGATTATTATTGTTTTATATCACTTAGCTCACTTGAGAGTGCCAAGGGGTCATAGCTATTTATATTAATCAAATATTGGCTTGTTTATATCAGTTATATTATATAGTTATTGACAGAGATATGTGCAATTTTATCGTTGGACGCTCATAACCTCTATTAGATCATGGTCATAATGCTACATTGAACATATCCAAGGTTAACAGGTGCATTTGTTTTAAATATAGCCAACCTTTCTTTTCCCATTAAAGTTGAGTCACTCCCACATTAAACAATCTGCAATTGGTTACTACGCAAATGTTGGATTTCATCACGTAATTTTGCGGCTTGCTCAAATTCTAAGTTTTCTGCATGTTGATACATTTGTTTTTCTAATTGTTGGATTTTCTTATCTAAGTCGGCTTGAGAAAGTTTACCGTAACTCTCTGCTTCTTCTGCAACTTTTGCATAGTAATCAGTTTGGATTGTCTCTTCTTCTTGCTCCGTTTCTAAAATATCCGCGATCTGTTTTTGTACACTTTGTGGTGTAATGCCATGCTTTTGGTTAAAAGCCAGTTGCTTAACTCGGCGGCGTTCAGTTTCGTCCATTGCACGTTGCATAGAGTTGGTGATTCTGTCCGCATATAAAATTGCTTTACCGTTTAAGTTCCTTGCAGCACGACCAATGGTTTGAATTAATGAACGTTCTGAACGTAAAAAACCTTCCTTATCTGCATCAAAAATGGCTACCAATGAAACTTCAGGCATATCCAAACCTTCGCGCAACAAGTTGATGCCAACCAATACGTCAAATACACCTAAACGCAAATCTCGAATAATTTCAACTCGTTCCACTGTATCAATATCAGAATGTAAATAACGCACTTTGACATCGTGCTCCGCTAAATAATCAGTTAAATCTTCTGACATTTTCTTGGTTAACGTGGTGATTAAAATCCGCTCATTGACTGCAACCCGTTGATGAATTTCAGATAACACATCGTCAACTTGTGTCGCGACGGGACGAATTTCTAGCTCAGGATCAACTAAACCCGTAGGACGCACCACTTGTTCAACCACTTGTTCAGCATGTTCTAATTCATAGGTGCTCGGTGTGGCAGAGACGTAAATGGTTTGAGGCATCAGTTTTTCAAATTCTTCAAATTGCAAAGGCCGATTATCCAATGCTGAAGGCAAACGAAAACCATATTCAACTAAATTCTCTTTGCGCGAACGATCACCGCGATACATCCCACCAATTTGTGGCACACTGACGTGACTTTCATCAATTACCAATAATGCGTCAGCGGGCAAATAATCAAACAATGTCGGTGGTGGCTCGCCTGCTTCACGTTGGGATAAATAGCGCGAATAGTTTTCAATCCCTGAGCAATAGCCCAATTCTGCAATCATTTCAATGTCGAATAAAGTGCGTTGCTCTAAACGCTGGGCTTCAACTAGCTTATTTTTTTTGTATAGTTTGTCTAAACAGACTCTCAACTCTTCTTTAATACTATCAATTGCTTGAAGTAAAATATTACGCGGCGTGACATAGTGGGTTTTCGGATAAATAGTGAGGCGGGGCACTTTGCGTAACGTTTTGCCTGTCAACGGATCAAAATAACTCAATTGGTCGATTTCATCGTCGAATAATTCCACCCTAATTGCATCACGTTCAGATTCGGCGGGATAAATATCAATCACTTCGCCTCGTACCCGATAACAGCCTCGTTCCAACACAATGTCATTACGTGTATATTGTAATTCAGCCAAGCGACGTAAAATAAACCGCTGCTCAATCCGCTCCCCTCGAATCAAGTGCAACACCATTTGCATATACCATTCAGGATCACCCAAACCGTAAATCGCCGAAACTGTGGCCACAATAATCGCATCAGAACGTTCAAGCATAGCCTTAGTCGCTGATAAACGCATTTGCTCGATTTGCTGATTCACTGACGCATCTTTTTCGATATAAGTATCTGAAGCAGGCACATACGCTTCTGGCTGGTAATAGTCGTAATAAGACACGAAATATTCGACGGAATTATTGGGGAAAAAACTACGCATTTCGCTGTATAACTGCGCGGCTAGGGTTTTATTCGGTGCGAGTATTAGCGTTGGACGCTGTAATTGTTGGATCACATTAGCAATCGTGAATGTTTTACCTGAACCCGTCACGCCTAATAACACTTGATGGCGTTGTTGCTGTTGAATGCCTTGCAATAGTTTTTCAATCGCCTGAGGTTGGTCACCTTTGGGTTGATAGTTGGCTTGTATCGAAAATGCGTCCATAACATTCCACTTCTGATTCAGATGCAAGCGATAAAGTTTAACATGTTTGTCCAGTTGATTGATGCAATGCGGAAACTGTAGGTTATAATAGCTCTTTAAGTATAGTTACAAACTTGAGGGCATTACTTTGTACTTTGAAATCCCGCGCAAAGAATTACTCAATCCATTGAAAACAGTGGTCAGTGTGGTTGAAAGTCGTCAAACTTTGGCGATTTTAAGTAATATTTTGGTCAAAGTTGCAGATCGGCATTTATATTTAACGGGCACGGATGCTGAGGTAGAAATCTCTTGTCGTTTACCTATTGAGTCCGGTTTAGGTGACGATCATGAGGGGGAAACCACCGTACCGGGGCGTAAATTCTTTGATATTGTGAAAACCTTGGATGATGCGAATCGAATTCAAATGCACCAAGACAACGCAGAACGTATTACCTTAAAATCAGGTACAAGCCGCTTTACTTTATCGACGTTGCCCGCCAGTGATTTTCCTGTCAGCCCTGAAATGACAGGCATGTATCAATTTACTTTGCCTAAAGCCACTTTGCGTGATTTATTAAGTCAGACTTCGTTTGCAATTGCTAATAATGATGTGCGTTATTATTTAAACGGGATTTGTTTTGATTTACAAAGAGATAGATTATCAGTCGTGGCGACCGATGGTCACCGTTTAGCTTTGGCTGAAACTGCATTTGATTTAGGTGATGCTGAGCCGATTAAGGTGATTATTCCGAAAAAAGCCGTGATTGAATTAGAACGGATGTTAGATGGCGGTGATGGTGAAGAAGTACATATTTCATTGGATGAGAATCATGTTAAATTTGTGGTCTCTGATGCGTTGACAATTACGTCTAAATTGATTGATGGTAAATTCCCTGATTATTACAACGTATTGCCGTTAAATCCAGATAAAGTGATGACGGCAGAAATCAGCAAATTGAAAAACGCATTGACTCAAGCTAGTATTTTAAGCAACGAAAAATATCGCGGTATTAAATTGATGTTAAGCGAGAATTTATTGCGCGTAACCTCTCGTAATCCTGAGCAAGAAGAAGCAGTTGTTGATTGTGAAGTAGAATACAACAATGAAAGCTTAGAAATTGGCTTTAATGTCAGTTACTTGCAAGATGCTTTAGGTGCGATCAAAACCAAAGACGCTCAACTGTGTTTTGTAGATTCTGATAGCAGTTGCTTAATCAAGCCAAAAGACGTAGACACAACCAAGTTCGTTGTTATGCCGATGCGCTTATAGTCTGTTTTAATAAATCCGTTATTCCTAAATTTTGCGGTAAGTGCTTAATTTAGGAATAGATTAACATGTTATTTCTATATCCTGCCAAGTTAATTAATCTAAATATCTGATAAAATTACTTGGTAAATATCCAAAAAACTATAAAAACCCGTTATACTAAAAATTGGGTTTATCCACTATAGATTATTACTATGAAGCGTCTACTCTCCCTATTATTTATATTTTTATACAGCCAAGTGACTTGGGCAGAATTGCCTGTGTATGTCAGTATTTTGCCACAAAAGTATTTTGTCGAGCGTATTGGTGGGGAACATGTTGATGTTTCAGTGATGGTACAAGCGGGGCACAGTCCTGCGACTTATGAGCCTACACCGCAACAAATGGTGAAATTAAGCCAAACTGAGCTTTATATTCGCATTGGTGTACCGTTTGAAAATGTGTGGTTGCCAAAATTACAGCAAAATAATCCGCAATTAACCGTTGTTGATGCGAGACAAGATATTGAGCTGCAAAAAATGCCAGATATAGAAGAGTTATTTGCAGAATCACATGACGGTCACGATGATGAGCACCACGATGAACATGAAGGCCATGAAGAAGAGCATCATGAGGATTCTCACCATGGTGAACACGACGATCATGAAGAGGGACACCATGATGACGAGCACGACGATCATGAAGAAGGACATCATGATGATGAGCATGATGACCACGGAGCAGGACATCACAATCACGGTGAATTTGACCCACATATTTGGTTAAATCCGCGTTTAGTCAAAGTGATGGCGAAACAAATTTTACAGCAACTCACAAAATATGATGCGGAACATCAAGCCGAGTTTGAGCAAAACTATACGCAATTTATTCAAGAATTGACTGAATTAGACACAACGATTCAACAAAAATTAAGTACGGTAAATGATAAGAAATTTATGGTGTTTCATCCATCTTGGGGCTATTTTGCTCAACAGTATGGTTTAATTCAGATTCCAATTGAAATTGAAGGAAAATCACCGAATTCTAAAGATTTAGCACGACTCATCAGTTATGCAAAACAGCAACAAGTAAAAGTGATTATGGTGCAAAAACAATTTAGCCAAAAAGCCGCATCAGCAATTGCACAAGCCACTCAAGCACAACTAATTGTTATCGATCCATTGGCAGAAAATTACATTGAAAACCTATTGGATGCCGCGAGTACTTTTGCACAGGCGATGAAATAACAAATGACAACGGCGATTCAACTTGATAATGTCAGCTTTGCTTATGATGCCCCAACAATTTTAGAAAATATTAATTTAACCATTGAGATTAAAGAATTTTTGGGGATCGTAGGTCCGAATGGTGGTGGTAAAAGCACCTTGCTTAAAATCATGTTGGGTTTGCTTAAACCGACTCAAGGTCAAGCTTTGGTCTTTGGTGAATCGCCTGCGAAACAGCGGATTAACATTGGTTATGTGCCGCAATTTGCCAATTTTCCGCGTCATTTTCCAATTACAGTCCAAGAAACCGTTTTAACAGGCCGTTTGGGTGTGACGCGTTCATGGTTGGGTTTTAGTCGTGAGGATAAAGCGATTGCTCATGAAGCGATGCAAACTACGCACATTGCAGATTTAGCCAAGCGACAAATTGGGCAGTTATCAGGTGGACAGTTGCAGCGGGTTTTGATTGCACGAGCACTGGCTTGTCAGCCGAAAATTTTGATTTTAGATGAGCCGACAGCAAATATCGACCAACGAGTAGAAGAAGATATTTTTGATTTACTTAAGCAATTGAATCAAGAATTAACCGTGATTGTGGTTTCTCATGATATTGGTTTTATTTCTGCCTATGTCAGCCGTGTTGCTTGTTTGAACAAAACATTACTATGTCATCAAACCGCACCCGTGACACCGCAGGAGCTTGAACAGCTGTATCATATTCCCGTTCGCGCGATCCAACACCAACATTATTAGGTCATCATGAGTACATTTTTAGATGCTTTGTGGCAATTCAGCTTTTTACAACATGCCATGCTTGCAGGCTTATTGGCCAGTATTGGGTGTGGAGTGATTGGCTCATATGTGGTAGTGAAGCGCATCACTTTTTTAGCAGGTGGTATTGCTCATGCAGTGTTGGGTGGTATGGGGATCGCGTATTATTTTCAACAACCTGTGTTAGCGGGCGCGTTAATCGCAGCCTTGGGCACGGCGTTATTTATCGGTTGGATTTACTTACATAGTCATCAAAATGAAGATACTTTAATCGGCGCAGTGTGGGCAACAGGAATGGCAATTGGGATTTTATTCATCTCGCAAACTCCTGGGTACAACGTTGATTTAATGAGCTATTTGTTTGGCAATATTTTGATGGTATCGCGTACCGATTTATATTTGATGGCTGGCTTAGATGCGATTATTGTGCTGACAGTGATTATTTTTTATAAGCAATTATTAATCACTTGTTTCGATGAAGAGTTTGCACAATTACGCAATATCTCCGTGACGTTTTTCTATTTACTATTACTATGTATGGTGGCGTTGACTGTCGTATTGTTGATTCGTGTTGTTGGCTTGATTTTAGTGATTGCCTTGTTAACTTTACCCGCCGCGATTGCCTTACAGTATGCGATTTCATTGAGTTATATCATGTTAGTAGCCAGCGTATTAGGTATGGTCTTTACCTCAACAGGATTAGGCATTGCCTATGAGTATAATTTACCCGCAGGCGCAAGTATTATTCTAGTCGCAGCCGCTAGTTATTTTGTCTCAACCATTTTTATACAATCCATATTGAAGAAGTGGAGAAGCCAAACATAGCACTTTACACATATTGATAGCCTCGTCATCTATTTTGAAAAAACATTTTTGGGCTGCTTAAAATCTCCTTGCCGTTTTTGTTAAAATAGGCGCAATTATTTACAAATCACATCTTATGAGGCTATATTTTGAAACTAATCGTAACAGGTGGTGCAGGCTTTATCGGCTCGGCAGTAATTCGCCATCTTATTAATAATACTGACTATGAAGTGCTCAATTTAGATAAATTAACGTATGCAGGCAATTTAGATTCTCTCGCGCCTGTTGAGCATAATCCTCATTATCATTTTTCTCATGCTGACATTTGTGATGCAGAAGCGGTCAGCCGTATATTCAACGAATTCCAACCCGATGCCATCATGCACTTAGCGGCAGAATCTCACGTTGATCGTTCAATTGATGGGCCTGCTGAGTTCATGAACACCAACATCATGGGTACGTATACTTTACTTGAAGCCAGTCGTCATTATTGGCAGCAATTGGATGATGCGAAAAAAGCCCAGTTCCGTTTTCACCATGTATCTACTGATGAAGTGTATGGCAGCTTAGGAGAAACAGGTTTATTTACTGAAACCACAGCATATCAACCTAATTCACCTTATTCCGCCAGTAAAGCATCATCCGATCATTTAGTGCGTGCGTGGCATCATACGTTTAAATTACCTGTGGTCACAACCAATTGTTCTAACAACTATGGCCCTTATCAATTTCCAGAAAAATTAATCCCGCTGATGATTTTGAATGCCTTGGATGGCAAGCCGTTACCGATTTATGGCAAAGGCGATAATGTGCGCGATTGGTTATATGTAGACGATCACGCTAGAGCGTTGCACTTGGTGTTAGAAAAAGGCCGTGTAGGTGAAACCTATAACATTGGTGGCCATAACGAAAAGCAAAATATTGAAGTAGTGCATACGTTATGCGACATCTTAGACGAATTATGTCCAACTTCGACCCATAAACCACACAAGCAATTACTAACCTTTGTGACGGATCGCCCGGGGCATGACTTACGTTACGCAATTGATGCAGATAAAATTGATAATGAATTGGGCTGGAAGCCACAAGAAACATTTGAAACGGGTTTAAGAAAAACTGTGGAATGGTATTTAAATAACCGTCAATGGTGGTTGCGGGTGCGTGATGGCAGTTACCGAGGTGAACGTTTAGGCTTGGGTGAATCGTCTTAAGTTATGCAAAATATGTAGGATGGGCTTGTATTCGACCAACATCCTACATCATTTGCGTTTAAATACTCTCGTTATTGCCCTAAAACCAATTGCATCAATGGAATACTTAGCCCATTAGCATCAACAAATCCATTTTTCAGCTTTAATTGCATTTCATAACCTTCTGCACCAGCAATCAGTAATTTATTATTTAATAACCACTGTTTTTGTTGCGGCTGAATTGTGGTTTCAATTACTTCTTGAGGCATAGAAAGAGACACATCAGCTTGCAAACGATTGATAATTGCAAATGGATTCATTAAGTTAGCAGGGCTTGATCCATTGTCTTCCGTTACTTGTAAGCTCAGTTTTCCTGAAACCTTGCCCGCATGAGTTTGAATTTGGAATTGACTGACACTCATTTCAGGTTGGTGATTTAACAATGCCGTGCCATATTTTGCTAATAAACTCAATTGCATAAAATTCCATTCAGTCGGTGCAATGGATTTAGAGCTATAAGCCTGTAGCGCATTACGCCATTCCATTAACGTTGGTTCGTGAATGTGCTTAAGTTCCGCATCAAAATAGTGAGGCTGATACACTTGTTGGCCGACTTGTAAATCCTGCGCTTGTGCATGAACAGCAAAATTTAAATAATCGTCAACCAAATCATTATTCGCAATCACTTGAATTTTATTTAATTGCATGGGGGATTGGCCTGAACTCAATGTCGCTACTTTCTCAACTTGGAGCTGTAATTGCCCAACGTAAAGCTGTCTGTTTTGTTTCGCTTGTCCATTAAGCTGGATACCTTGTAATTCAATTTTGCCGTATTGAGTTTGTAAACTAAATTCAGGTATTACAAACTGATTTTCTAAATATTCCCCATTTAAGCCAAAGTTGATTTGTCCTTGTAAACCTTGCCAGATAAATGCTTGTTCCCCTTGGCGCATAGAAAAAGGCGCGACTTGCAAATAACTCGTACCGCTCGACAAATAAATATCGGTTTTCATGATAAAAGGCGAACGCCCCGCAAAAATATATTGTAAAAAGCTCTGGGTTTCACCATCGGTTTGTAAAGTGGTATTAATCGTGGTGGGTTGAAATGGGGTGATACTATGCTGAATATCATGATTGAACGTCACATAGGTTTGATCCAGTTGCTCAGGGCGGAAGGTGGTTTGCGCTTGAGATTGAAACCAACCACGCTCATAATTCGCACCCACAGGATGCCATTCGCCGACAACGGGTAAAGTCTGTTTCAGCACAGAAAATTCATGTTCCGCCTTTAGCCCCACCCAATACGGAATGACTAAGCCAGCAATCACAAGTGCAACAATGGTTGGAAATAGCCACTTTTTCCACATAAGTTTATTCCTGATAAAAATCTGCGCTTATTTTATGTGACTGAGAAGTTGTAAACAATAGATTTATACTGTGGTTAATTCTAGTTTATATGTTAGGACTGGCAATCCTTTTATTCTTAAAATATCAATCATTTTTTTAAATCTAGGACTGCTAGACCTACATCACTTTAAAATAAGACAGCTATATGGATTAAAGATAAATCAGATGTTTAAGTCCTTAACAACTGGCCAGCCATAAAATCCAAGGCAGAGAAAACAAACTTAACACCACTTGCGCGCTGATAATATTAGCCATTAATTCCGCATCGCCTCCCAATTGTTTAGCCAAAATATAGGAAGAGGTTGCTGTCGGTAAAGCAGAAAAGAGTAAAACGATTTGATAAACATGACATTCAAACTGCACCACAGCATGAATGCCCAATACAATCAGCGGAAAAATGACCAATTTAATCCCACTGGACACGATAATATTAAGAAAGCTACGCCAAAAATGATGTAATTCTAAAGCTGCCCCAACTGCTAATAATCCCAGTGGCAAGGTGGCTTGACCGACTAATTTAAAACTTTGTTGTAATTCTTGGGGTAATTGTATTTGCAAAATATTTAAACTGATGCCGATGACACAGCCAATAATCAACGGATTTTTTACCAAATCAGTCGACACATCGCGCCAACAAACAGGGGTATGGGTTGCATATACTTTTAAAATCAATACGCAAAGCACATTCAACAAGGGAATCATGCTCATCATCGCAATCGCAGCCAGTGCTACGCCTGTATCAGGCAGCCAAATCGCTACAATCGCTAAACCAATATAACTATTAAAACGCAAACCACCTTGAAATACCGAAGTAAACGCTTTTAGGTCGGATCGCCATAATGAGCTGGCCAGCACCAACACCAAAGTCATGAACAAAATGGTTGCAATTAATGTTAGCGCGATTTCAAAAAAAACATCATGATTGATTTGTGCAGTCGATAAGTTATGTATCAATAAGGCGGGAAAACTCACAAAATAAACCAGTTTCTCAAAACCATTCCAGACTTGTGGTTCTAAAAATTGCAGGTGCTTTAAAATATAACCAAAGATAATAATAAGAAAAATCGGAGCAAGAATAAGGGTTAAATCTGACATGTGTTTCTAAACGTTGTAAAGGAGGGGTGAACCCGATGGTCAATGCAAACCATCAGGCTCAATATGAAAATTATTCAGTACCAATAGTTAATGAAATATCACAATTTTCGGTGTATTTTTTACAATTTTCTAAAGCCATCAATTGTGCATCTTGTCTGTAAGTGCCATAGCCTGTACCAAAACCATTGTCGCCTTCCGCTAACACGCCATAGGCATTTTTAAACCACAGTTCAACTACACATTCGGTTTCATCACTTTCTAGCAATTTGACGCATTCATCTAATGCTACATCTTCAGCTTCGTCACGGCTATCATAATCAACTGCATAACCATATACACCTTCTTCCAATGAATAGGCAATTGCACCGTATTTATCGCCCGCAAAACTGGCTTGGCTTGCAAGTAATAATACTGTGCTTGTTGCATAAATCGCAGATCGTTTAAACAGTGATTTCAACATTGGTATCACCTCTATGAAAGAGCTATTTGAAGCTTTACTATAAACGGATTTAATTCATAAAAAAAGTCAATTTATCAAATAACATATACAAAATTTTCTTTCAAAATAAGTGAAATATTAGCTATAGCCAGTATCAACGATCTAGGTAAAGGCGATTATAAATAACAGCATACAATGAACGGCAGCTTAGAGAATGTCAAAATTACTCAGTCTAATAAAATAGCACTTAAATAGTAGTGGGTTTGCAAAAGAATGGGAGGAATTAGAAGTCATGAAAAAGACGAGATAATGACTCAAGGGGGCGAACAAGCTATGGACATTTATAGATAAAAATTCTATGAAATTTATTACATATATCAGGCTACCCAGAGCTATATTTATCTAAGTAGCCTGTCAATTAATTAGTTATCAAATGCTGCAATAGCATCTAATTTTTCTTGTTTACTTAAGTTAGCGCGCACTGTGCGTAATGATGGGTCTGTTGTAATCTGGTTAGAAACAGCATGAACTGCATCATACCAACCCACTTTTTTCTGTTGATATAAATTAGCCATCTGTTTTGCACTTGAATTCACCGCTTCAGCTAAAGCAGTATCTTTTTGATATTTGATGACACCACCAATGGTTTGATTGGA
The DNA here is from genome assembly GCA_025800385.1 of Candidatus Albibeggiatoa sp. nov. NOAA. Taxonomy (GTDB): domain Bacteria; phylum Pseudomonadota; class Gammaproteobacteria; order Beggiatoales; family Beggiatoaceae; genus Albibeggiatoa. Next base: position 61,018 of record JAOXRS010000193.1, on the reverse strand, counting down.
AGATGGATTGTATGGATCACATACCAATGAAACTGTCCATTCATACAATACATTTTCAGCCAATGTTGTTGCATGATCTTGCAATGAGAAAATATGAATGCCTGCCGCTAAACTGTCTTCTTCTAGTACTACTTCAACAGGGTCTTCATTTTCATTTTCTATATTGGTGATTTTGACGGTAAACAAGCTTTCACCAATATCTTCAGAAGTAAACCAGTATAAGCTAGGCTGTGGGGTTGTTGTAATGCCTGCATTTTCAGGAGCTAAAGGCAATAGCACAAAATTATTGGATAGTTGAGTGTATTCACAACCACCTCTAGCATACTTAGGGATAATACGTGTACTTTTGAGTTGTTCATCTAAAATATTGCTAGCGGCTTGAGTCAAAGAAACACTAAAGCTTAACATGAGCAATGTTAGTAATTTTAATATGACTTTCATCACAGTCACTCCAATGAATATTAATAGATAAATCTTATCTTGTTTGACTGGTATTATCTATTGAATGTGTCAGTTTAAGCCTATTTTTCAGATAAAAGTTGTAGGCCGCGCTTGCTTAATAGCTGGTTATTTTCGAATATTGTTCACTTCAGCTTGACACAAAGCAATTAAGTCACTGGGTTTTAATTCGATCTCTAAACCACGTTTACCCGCACTCACATAAATCGTGTCAAAATTCAGTGCTGTTTCATCTAATACCATTTGTAAACGCTTCTTCTGACCTAATGGACTGATTCCACCCACAACATAACCTGTGATTTTTTCAGCCTCTTGCGGGTTAGCCATCACGACTTTTTTAGCCTTGAGTTGTCGAGCAATGGCTTTTAAATCTAGCTGCCCACAAACAGGCACAATCCCTACAGCTACTTTGTCTTTTAGTTCTGGTGCACTAACTAAAAGGGTTTTAAATACTTGGTGAGTATCAATTCCCAATGCTTGGGCAGCCTCTTCACCATAAGAATCCACTTTAGAATCATGAATATATTCATGTACGATATATTCAATTTTCGCTTTTTGAGCGGCTTTAATTGCGGGAGTCATGGGTTGTCCTCCTAATGATGGTTATCTTTTATAAAAATAATTATCCATCTATTATATAAATTTGTGCAAAGATGCAAAGCACTAAATGATAAACGTTATTTATTCATAAAAATACTTTTGTTGAAATTTAACGTTGATGTCTTGCTGGTCGGTTGCTAAGTGACAAGCATAATCAGGTAAAAAATGTGTCATTTCATGTAAAAACCAAGTGTGCTCTAATTGCACTTGATTATTAATAGATTCAATTGTATCTAGCTCTATATTTAATCCTCGCCCATCTGCTTTAATTGCACTTTCTTTTTGTGTCCAAAATTTAAAAAACAGGTCTAACTTATTTGCTGCTTGAGCCAATGCCTGTTGCTGGTTTGAAGAGAAAATGGATGTAAAGTGTTGCATCTCAACTGGTCGAATTTTTTCAATATCGATACCTATACGCCCTTGCTCCATGATTGCACAGATAACATATTCACCCGAGTGCGCCACATTAAAATCAGGTGAATGATAAATGTAGGGTCTTTGGTACTCAGTATAGCGAATTTGTTGCAAAGTCAATTGATAAGGCTGCAATGCTTCCTGTAATAGCAGACGGGCAAATAAACTTGCATGTTGATCTTGCCAACGTACAAATCGTTGTACTTTATGTTGTAAATCCGTGGGCAGTGTATGTAAATAAGTCTTAAATAAGTCAGGTGATAGCGGCTGGTTAAATTGTGTGTAATAAATGTGAGCTATAGTCATGGAATTGGCTGAATGGTTATCGTTGGCTGTATTTTAGCAATCTGATTTACATTGCACGATGCTGAATTTTTATAGAAGTATTGACAAGCCTTTTTTTTGTATTAATATATACGTATATCCATATATAAATATAAAAACATATCCATGAAAGATTTTTTTCAAATACTGGCGGATGAGACCCGTTTACGTTGTCTAGCGTTGATTTATGTGCATACCGAATTGTGTGTATGTGAGTTGAGCTATGCGTTAGAGCTATCACAACCAAAAATCTCACGTCATTTATCCAGTATGAAATTAAACGGCCTTGTTTCCCAACGACGAGAAGGCCAATGGATGTTTTACTCTTTAAACCCAGCATTATCTGACTTTGAAAAAAAATTGATCCATTTGATCGTAGAAGAATTACAAACAAGAACACAATTTCAACAAGATAATCAACGTTTAGGTACGATGTGCAACCGTCCTGAATGCCAACGAATAGGAGACTAATATGTTTACTTATTTGGCCGATACAGTGGTTTATGGATTATTTGGATTGGATGCAGAAACCCATTTAGCCCACGCATTACATTTTTTTGTGATGGATATTGCCAAAATCTTTGTCATGTTGGTGTTAGTGATTTATCTCATGGGCTGGTTTCGCTCATTCGTTTCACCTGAGACAGTGAGAAACTATGTTCGCGGCCGCTCGAAAATGATGGCGCGTTTACTGGCCATTACCTTGGGTGCAGTAACACCATTCTGTTCCTGTTCGTCCGTACCGTTATTTATTGGGTTTGTAGAAGCAGGTATTCCCTTGGGTGTGACGTTCTCTTTCTTAATCGCTAGCCCAATGATTAACGAAATTGCAGTTGTATTATTGCTAGGTATTGTGGGCTGGAAAATTACCTTGCTCTATGTGTTATCAGGGTTAGTCGTGGCTTATGTTGGCGGTGTCATTATCGAAAAATTTAAACCTGAACGTTGGGTAGAATCTTATGTGTGGAAAATCCAAATGGGTGAAACAGCTCAGTTAGAGCAAGATAACTCTTACAGCGCACGCCACTATTATGCGATGGGTGAAGTTAAAACCATTGTAAAACGAATTTGGAAGTGGGTGGTTTTAGGTGTTGGGGCTGGCGCGTTATTTCACGGTTATTTCCCACAATCTTGGGCAGAAAGTTTAGCAGGCAACAATAGCTTATTCACCGTACCGTTAGCTGTCATTCTGGGTGTGCCGTTATATTCAAATGCAGTGGGCGTGATTCCATTAGCCGAAGCAATGTTAACTAAAGGTGTGGCCATCGGAACAACCCTCGCGTTTATGATGAGTATTGCTGCGATTTCATTACCTGAATTGGTGATTTTACGCAAAGTGATTCAATGGCAAGCCTTGGCTTTATTCACCGCAATTTTAACTATATCTATCATTATCGTTGGCTGGTTATTCAATTTCATCTTAATAGGAGTGTAGTTTATGGCAGGTAAAAAACGAGTCTTATTTGTATGTATTCACAACAGTGCTCGCAGTCAGATGGCAGAAGCATGGTTTAACGAATTATGCAGTGATGATTACATTGCTGGTAGTGCTGGCATTGAACCGGGGACATTGAACCCTCTAGTGGTTAAAGTGATGCAAGAGGCTGGCGTTGATATTTCCCATAAACAAACCAATGCAGTTATGGATTATATAAGATCAGGCGATTTATTTTCTTATGTAATTACAGTTTGTGATGAGACCAGTGCAGAACGCTGTCCTATTTTCCCAGGTGTTACAAAACGCTTACATTGGAGTTTTCCTGATCCTTCCACGTTAGAAGGTACAGAGGAAGAAAAGTTAGTTGAAATCCGTAAAATCCGCGATACGATCAAAGCGAAAATTTCAGAATGGGTTAAAGAGTTAGGCTAATTTCCTATTTTTACACAACAATTAAATAATTTAACAAGGAGTAACAACAATGTTTGAAGTAAAAGTTTTAGGCCCTGGATGTGCAAATTGTCAAACAACTTATAAATTGGTTAATGAAGTGTTGCAAGAGAATGCAATTCCTGCAAATGTAGAAAAAGTTGAAGATATGGCACAAATCATGTCATATGGAATTATGTCAACACCGGGTGTGGTGGTTGATGGCAAAATTGCACATGCGGGTGGTACACCTGATAAGAAAACTATTTTGTCTTGGTTCAAATCTCGCTGTTGCCCTACAGACGAAAACTGTTGCTAACTCAGTGCAGACAATCCTAAAAATGACTTTGGGGTTGTCTATATTGCCATCCTTTCTTCTTAGACTTTCACCCTCTCACTTCATTCATTATACAATCTAACTGGCTCTCTTCACTGATTATAATCTCTTAGTCAAATTTGTTTATATAATAATAAATTACAATCTTCAATATCCGAAAACAGTGCTGATGCAACTCTAAATTAATAGAGAATATCAGATTGAATAAATATAAGATGATCTGCGCTGTAAGTTTCAGAATAAAATATAAAAATTACGCTTATTTTCAATAGTATTTTGATTAGAACAGGCCTTTTTCCTTAGTTTATGTACCTATTTTATAGGCATATTAAATGCTTCATAATCTACTATTATATGGTATGCTTAGATGTAAATCTGAGTGTTTGTAAGTGATATGATTGCCAAGTTCCTGCTCAATATGCACACACTGAAACCTCGTTTATCCCGCAAACAAGTCAATATTGGATTAGGCTCTACGCTATTCACTATTAGTATTTTTATATTGGCATTGTTAGGCGCACGTCAAATTGGCTTTTTAGAGCCTTTGGAGCTGGCCGCATATGACTGGATGATGCGACAGCAACCTGACAAGGGAATAGACCCGCGTTTATTAGTGGTAGAAATTACTGAAGATGATATTCGTCAGCAAAGACGCTGGCCATTACCAGATCAAGTCATTGCGGATGCATTGGAAAACCTATTACAACATAAGCCTGCTGTGATTGGTTTAGATAATTATCGTGACTTTCCCCAAGAACCCGGACACCAATCCTTAGTTGAACAACTACAACAACCTAATATTGTCGTCATTCGTAAACTAGGCCAAGACAGTACGCCGTCTATTCCTGCACCTGATTATGTTGCTCAAGAGCAAATTGGTTTCAATGATCTTGTGGTTGATGGTGATGGTATTGTGCGACGTAACCTGTTATATGCTAACTTTGATGAGCATGTTTACCCTTCTTTTGCTTTGCGCTTATTTTCCTATTATTTAGAGCATCAACATCATGTGTTACCGATGGGCAGTGCTGATAATCCCAGTCAACTTGATATGGGCAGGGCTAGTATGTTGCCTTTAGAAACAACCAGTGGTGCTTATCAAAATGTGGATGCAAGAGGTTATCAAATTCTGCTGCGTTATCGAACGGGGCAAAAAGTCGCACGACATGTCACATTAGCAGAAGTGCTTGCAGGTGATATAAAACCAGAATGGGTTCAAGATAAGATTGTCCTAATTGGTACTACTGCACATAGCATTAAAGATGGTTTTGTCACACCGTTTAGCGCAGTTGATGATGAGTTTCATATGCCCGGTGTGTATATTCATGCTCAAATTATCAGTCATATTATTAGTGCTGCTTTAGATAATTCTAATGTCGAACCTAGCTATGAGGCGAATTTATTTATATCTCAGACCTTGGGCTATAGGCCTTTATTCTCGTTTTGGCATGATAGCTTTGAAATCGTCTGGATTATATTTTGGGCTGTTTTAGGTGGGATATTAGCTTGGTGGGTACAGCAACCTTTTAAACTTGCGACGGTTTTCATTGCCAGTTTGACTTCATTAATTGGCATCAGCTATATACTGTTTATCCAAGGTTATTGGATTCCTGTCAGTACGCCTATGTTGGCTTTTCTTATTTCTGGTGTCAGCGTGATTAGCTCAAGGTTGGTTTATGATGCGCTCTACGATACTTTAACAGGTTTGCCGAATCGAGCCTTTTTAATTAGTAAGTTTCATCGTTTACAAAATTATTACTATAAATTATTTAGCTATCGCTTCTTTAAAGATGAGAAAAAATTGGTTGCAGCCGTCATATTATGGGATATTGACCGATTCAAAATTCTCAATATTGTATTAGGCCATCGGTTGGGTGATTTGTTACTGATTGAACTCACTCAGCGTATTATTACACTTTTAGAAGACCAACAGGTTAGGCGTAGCCGTTATACTTTTTCTCGAGTAGGTGGCAATGAATTTGGCCTATTATTAAGGCTGCCCCCACATGATTTAGAAGTAAGACGTTTAGCCGAAGCTATCCAAAAATCAACGCAACAACCCTTCTTAGTTGAACGACAAGAAATTTTTATTACGGCTAGCATTGGTATTGCTTTTAGTTATATCAACGAAAAACGCGACCTATTACGGGATGCTTATGCTGCAATGTATCGTGCTAAAACTTCGCCTAATGTACGAGTGGAAGTATTTAAATCTGCTATGGAATCTAGCGCAGTGGCGCAGTTTGAGCTAGAGCGAGATTTACGGCAAGCCGTCATACAGCATAAAGAAAATATTATTCAAAATATAGAGCATGACGTGGTTTTCCCAGTTTACTATCAGCCATTAGTTGACTTAAAAACAGGTAAAATTGCAGGATTTGAAGCATTATTACGTTGGGATCATGAAGGACGGGGGATTGTACCACCGGGGATATTTATCCCAATTGCAGAAGAAACGGGCTTAATATTACCTTTAGGTGAATGGGTATTAAATGAAGCTTGCCGCCAAGCTCATGAATGGCAACAAAAATATCCAGCATATAAAGATTTGATGATGGGTGTTAATTTATCCGCTAAACAGTTTGCACAACCTCATTTAATCGATTGTATTCAAAGTACTTTAAATCGGACAGGTTTACCTGCACCTTGCCTAAAATTAGAAATTACTGAAAGTGTAATTATGGATGATTTTAAAATCAGTGCAGCCATGATGACCATGCTTAAAAATTTAGGGGTGAAACTGGGTATCGATGATTTTGGTACAGGTTATTCTTCTTTGGCTTATTTAACTCAAATGCCAACTGATACACTTAAAGTCGATAAATCCTTTGTAATTAGCATGGGCACGCGAGAAGTCGATATGGTGATTGTCGAAACCATTATTGCTTTAGCCCATAGCTTAAATATGAATGTGATTGCAGAAGGCATTGAAGAACTAGAACATGTGTTAAAATTGCGCAGCTTAGATTGCGAGTATGGTCAGGGCTATTATTTTTCTAAGCCACTACCAAAAGATCAAGCGGAAAAATTATTGGCTGGTCACCAAGATTTTAAATTTTAAGCATGAAAATAGCTGTCCAAACTTTTATCATTAGTGTTTGGTAAGTTATTTGAAATCAAACCACTATAGATAAAGAGGGAAAACATCTTGTGGGCGTTATTCTGGTTATATCAATTGCTGTATTAGCTGCTATTGTGGCGTTTAACCAGTCTGTTCATAAGTCTTTTCTCTATGTTTATATCCCCACTCTGATTCTATTTCCCAACTATTATTTTTATAACTTTATTGGTATTCCTGATCCTAATTTTAATCAAGCGGTGATTTTAGTGCTATTTGGGATTTGGATGATGCAAGGCTTGCAGGGCTGGCGATTTACATTTACTGATGTATTGGTTTTTGCCTATGCTTTTTCTAATACCTACTCAGAATTTATCAATATTGGCTATGACGATGCACAAAATTTAGGCTTTGATATGATTGCATCGGTTTTACTGCCTTATACCTTAGCAAAAAGTATTATTGTTCAAAATAACATCAGTATTGATATTGCGAAATTACTGACTTTATTATTAGTATTAGTGTTTGCTTTGAGTAGTTATCAGTATATTACAAGTAACCCTTATACGTTATGGCAACAAATATTAGGTACATTTTTTGGACATCAAGGATGGGGCTGGGTAACCCGTTACCGTGAGGGTTTACCACGTTTAGCAGGGCCTTTTGCACATGCGATTTTATTTGCAACGGCGATGTTTTCCTGTTTTTGGCTTGCGATGTGGTTGGCTAGAAAACAAGTTTGGAAACAAAATATATTAAATCTATCGCCCTCTTTATTTGGTTATTTAATTGCGCTTATTTTATTTGTAGCAGGATTTGCAGGTTTATCTCGTGGGCCATTAGGAGCTTGGTTTGTTGCAGGCACGATCACATTAATTGGATTTACTAAATACCGTTGGGCTTTATTCAGTGTTATGATGTTATTATTGATTGGTATTTCAATTCCTATCGTCAATTTACTCACTGAATATGCCAGTTTAAGACGGATTGATGTTGGTTTTGGTTCAATGCAAGAAACGGTGATTTATCGTACGCAGCTGATCCAAAATTATGTAGAAATTGCTAATCAGAGTTATCTCTGGGGATGGGGGCATGAAAATTTCCCTACGGTTACGGGACAAAAATCGATTGATAACTATTACTTGCTACTGTATTTAGAACACGGCATTATTGCGCTCGGTTCTTTTCTATTAACATTTTTATATGTTGGCATTAGGCTCTTCATTCGTGTCATGACGCAGCCTGTAGTTAAGCCAAGTGGCAGTAGCTTAGGATTTAGTTTGTTAAGTATTTTGATTGTGTTTGCAATCTCAGTAGCAACCGTTTATTTAGGACAACAATTATTGCCTATGTATTTCTTATTTTTGGGTTGGAGTGAGGGCTATTTATTTCAACGCAATTTTGATTTTTCAGGGCAAGTTATTCCAACAACTTCACGACGTTTAACTGGGTTTCAGTTTAAGCGTGTGCTGCAATAACAATGGTGTGTTATGGGAACATCTCCGTATAGAGCCATTGATAAACGTGAAATGAAGCAACTGGTTTCCAAGAATTTATTGGTATCAGTTTTGTCCAAAGTATTTTATTTAGCTACCCGCTTGTTTATACCTCCATTGGTGTTGGCTTACGTGGGACAAGCAGAGTATGGTATTTGGGCTATATGTTTCGTGTTAATCAGTTACTTAGGCTTAGGTGCATTTGGCGTATCTAATGTGTATATTCGTTATGTTGCTGAATATCATGCACGTGATGAGATTGAAAAAATTAATGGCCTTATTTCAACAGGTATTGTATTAGTTTCTAGTATTAGCTTATTGTTACTCTGTATTTTCTGGTTTCTATTGCCAACATTGATTGTACATGTTTTTAATATTCCATCTACTATACCATCAGACCCAGATACCAATTTACATCAAACTGCTTTTATCCTGTTCTATAGCACGGCCTGTATTTTTTTATTAGAACTGAATATTAGTGCATTTATGTACATTTTGAATGGCTTGCAGAAAATCACTGAAACTAGTGTGATTTTAGTAGGTTCTGCCACATTAGAAACCTTATTTACAGTATTATTCTTATTGTTGGGGTTTGGTATTTATTCCTTATTGATTGCATTTGGGATTCGATATTTAGTCAGTATTATTGTTTATACTTCTCTCTGCTTTAAAACCCTACCAACACTTTCAATCGGCATACAGCATGTCAGAGTGGAATATCTACGCTTATTTTACCGCTTTGGTAGTATTGTGCAGTTAGCAGGCGTTTTAGGTATTGTGACACGCTCTATAGATAAGATCCTTGCAGCTTCAATGATCCATATTTATGCAGCGGGTGCATTAGAGTTAGGGGCAAAATTTCCATTGATGGCTGTGACTATCCCAGCTTCCATGAACAGTGTATTTTTACCTGCCAGCTCATATATGCATAATCAGAAACGCCAACAAGAAATGTTGGATATGTATGTTGAAGGTACGCGAGTGATGGCATTATTGACAGGTTTCATTATGGGCTATCTTGCCGCCTTTTCAATTCCGTTGATTATGGCGTGGCTAGGTGCATGGACTGATTATGATGCCCTAACTATTGCTTTTATTATGGTTTTTTCTACTTTGCCTCAGCAGCTTCATGTATTGACAGGCCCAGGTTCAGCGATCTTCAATGGTATTAATAAGCCTTCCCGTACTTTGATTTACCCACTCTTACGCTTAGGATTGATGTTTGTATTTGGAGGCTTGGCAATTTTATTTTCTCTTATTTCATGGGAAAACGTGCAACTACTAGATATTGTTATATTAGTCAATTTGGCCACTTTGGTTGGGGCTTTGACTTATAGTGCTTATATCAACAAAACCATTGGCTTATCACATTTAGTCTTTTTTGAAAAAGTATTGCTTCCAAGCTTTATACCTTATGTAACAGGTTTTGCTATATTTTGGTTATTAAGCTTTTGGAATATTAACCTATACTCACGTCTCAGTGCTATTGAGTTTGTCCTAATCAGTGGGGTGTTATATACCGCACTTACCAGTGTTGTTATTTTCTATGGTATTTTTAGTAATGATGAACGTGAAAACTTATCCAATAAATTTATGTCAACAGGGCATTTTGCCATGTATAAAATTAAAGGTCGCTTAACAGCTTATTTCAGCTGGAAATAATAGACTCTCAGCAAACAATAGATTGATAATTACGAGCTGATAATTGATAATTGCGTATTATGTCAAAGAATGAATTATTATCAGAACTTAAGAAAAACACCCGCTTGCGAGTCGGCTTATGGTTGATTATTGCCATTATTGGGTTTTATTCTTTATTGCTGCTCAATGATTATGCTGTCGCACTACAAGGACAATATCAATCTAAAGTCACACACTTAGCACGGTTACAAGATGTGACCAGCCAAGATGAATGGATACAACGTGCAGAGCACGCAAAGTCTGCTAAAATTACTTTGGAAAATAAATTATGGACAGCAGCCAGTAAAGGTTTAGCGCAGGCAGATTTTCAGGCTTGGTTAGATGGGCAAATTAAGGCTGCAAAAATACAGAAAACCAAGATGATTGTTGAAGAGGCCAAAGATGCACCTAGGCAAAATAATATCTGGTTAGTGACTGCAAAGTTAGATGGTATTTTTGAAGCAACAGCACTTGAGCGTTTATTATTGAATTTTTCTCAGCACTCACAATGGGTTGTTATTGATAGTTTTGAGGTTCGTCAAAGTAATCGTAGTCCACGCTTTACCTTACTGATGTCTGTCTATTTTCAGGCTACTGCAACATGAAATTACCTTCAACACCAAAACAAATCAGTATCTGGCTCGTTGCTTTAGCCATTGGTGCATTTGGGTTAGGATTTATATTGATCCCAACACCCAACCCTGCAATAGATGCACAACAGGTACAAAATGAATGGCAACTGCCTCATATTTATCTGTTTGGAAATGCACAACAAGTGTATAATCAACTACAAAAACGTCAAGCTTGGGGTAAGGCAAATAAAGCCATAAGAAAAGCGAAAGATGGAACAGTCAAACTGCTTAGTAAAAATTGGCGTTTGGCAGGTATTATCCAATCAGGCCAACAACGATTTGCCCTATTACAAGATACTAAGAAAAATAAAGTTCAACGTTATTCAGTTGGTGATATATTGGATAATGGTGGACAATTAGTTAAAATTCATGCTGATGCAGTTGAAATTAAGCTCGCTGGCGATATTGACACCGAATACTTATATCCTAAACATGTTAAGAAATAATCTGCTTTTTATTATTATCCTCATTTCTATCTCTGCGTGTAGTTCTGTACCTCAAACCATTCCACTTAAATTTCCAGAGCCACTACGTGAGCCTATAGATAATACAGCTGATACTGAATCTTCTGTAGTTTCTCCTGTACCAGCAAAGCCTGTAAAAAAAAATAAACCACCAGCTAAAGCAGTTAGAAAACCAAAACAAACCCAGTTTGAAAATGTACCACGACTGCCAAGCTATACTTCTCAACAAACTAGTACAGGCGTTCAAGTTGATAATACACCTAAACTAACAGGTGCACCTGTGCAAGTGAATGTTGATAGCTTACCACTACCTGCATTTATCAATGAGATTTATGGCAATGTGCTTGGCCTATCATTTGAAATTGATAAAGGGTTACAGAAGAAAAAAGACTTGGTGACCTTGCGTGTTGTTGAACCACAAAAGCCAGTAGAGTTATATAGGCTTTCTGAACAAGTCTTAGATAATTACGGAGTAGGTATTGTTAGACAAGGTAAATTACTGCGCTTCGTACCTTCAAAAAAAATACCTGCAGGTCAACCACCATTGCTAATCCAAGGCTCTGCACTACCCAGTGTGCCAAATTCACACCGCCCTGTATTCCAATTTATTCCTTTAAAAGTAGTTCAAAATGCTATGGTGCGACGCTGGATTAATGATGCGTATAAAGGTCAACAAATTGATGTTTCTGAAGATTCAAGCCGGAATGCAATTATTTTACGTGGAAAACCTGATGTTGTCGCACAGGCAGCTGAAGCTATTAGAATCTTAGATCAACCATTAATGCGTGGGCGTTATAGTACTTTAATTGAGCCTGCTTTTTTACCCGCAGAAGAATTAACTAAACGCTTAAACGCCGTGTTAGAAGCTGAAGGTTATCGAGTAGGCAGTAATGCGCCAATTATTTTCATTCCCTTTAAATCTAATAATACCTTGCTTGCATTTAGTGCAGATAGAGCTGTTTTAAATCACATTAAGGCATGGGCTATAAAGCTCGATCAACCATTACCACGCCGTAATAAAGGGCCTAAACAACGTATTTATTACTATGCGGTTAAAAATACAACAGCTAATAGTTTAAATGAAGTATTATCTCAGCTTTTGGGGGATGTGTTATCAACCCAAACAACGACTAAAAATAAAAAAAATAACCCCAAGACAACAACTGCAGAAATTACTAATCGGCTCGTGGTCGACGAAACACGCAATGTACTGATTTTCTATGGAGAACCACAAGTTTGGTCACAAGTATTGCCTATTGTGAAAAGGTTGGATACACCCGCAAAACAAGTATTGATTGAAGTAACTATTGCTCAAATTACTTTAACAGATAATACAAGATTTGGTATTGAATGGACGATCAGAGAAGCTGGAATTGGTGGTTTTAAAGGAACAGCTCTCACTGACTTAAATGTAGGATCTGAAGGGCTTAGTTATGTACCATTAAGTAGCTCAGGGCAAACAAGAGCTGTATTAAATGCTTTTGCTAAAAATGATCAAGTTACTGTATTGTCTACACCGACAATTATGGTTCGTAGTGGTGAAAATGCGAATATTACAGTAGGGGAAGAAGTACCAATTATTACAAGCCAAGCAACCTCTTCAAATATTAATACAGGTATTATACAAAATGTACAATATCGTAAAACAGGTACTAATTTATCTGTTAAACCAGTTGTTTATTCAGAAAGCCAAGTTGACTTAGAAATATCCCAGTCTGCGAGCACGGCAGCTGTTAATGAGTTGAGCAGTGTCCCTTCTCCGATTATTAGAAATAACAGTATTAAAACTAGCTTAAGTTTAGCTGACGGTGGTTCTGTGCTGTTAGGAGGGTTAATTTCTACTGATAAAACGATTAGTGACATAGGTATCCCATTACTAAAGGATATTCCTGTTTTAGGGCATTTATTCCGTTCTGACTCAGAAAATATTGTACGCTCTGAGCTAGTGATGTTAATTATTCCTTATGTATTAAATAATTCGCAACAAGCAGAAGATATTACGGAAGCGTTTAGAGACAAGTTGAGTATTATTGAACCTCAAGCAAACACACAACCCTTGATTACAGATGAAGAACAGTCATTATTAAGTCCTGTTGACTATTAAAGTCATTTGAGCAAACTTATTTTGGACAAATAAAATCTGACTGTTATAGTATAACATTTTTTCAAATTGACTTCATAAGAATAGAGACACAATATGACAAATTGGTTAGATCAAGTTGCTTGGGATGATAATGGATTAGTACCAGTCATAGCACAAGATGCAGAAACCAATACAGTATTAATGATGGCATGGATGAATCAAGAAGCACTACGATTAACAGTAGAGCAACAGCGAGCCGTTTATTGGTCACGTTCACGCCAAAAACTTTGGTTTAAGGGTGAAGAATCTGGTAATGTGCAAAAGCTGAAATCAATTCATTTAGACTGCGACCACGATGTGATTTTGTTGAAAGTAGAGCAAATTGGTGGTGTTGCTTGTCATACTGGGCGACAGCATTGTTTTTTTAGAAAACTTGAAAATGATGAATGGGTTATCACTGAATCAGTACTAAAAGACCCCGCAACAATGTATAAGAAATCATGAAAGGTGATGAGTTTTGGATGCGTCACGCGCTAATGCTGGCTGACTATGCCGCTTTACAAAATGAAATACCGATTGGCGCGGTTGTCGTACATAATGACCAATGTATTGCTGAGGCATGGAATCAACCTATTGTCAGCAATGACCCTTCTGCTCATGCGGAAGTTGTGGCCATTAGACAGGCAGCTAAATACTTCCAAAACTACCGTCTTCCCGACACAACTCTCTATGTCACATTAGAGCCTTGCGTTATGTGCGCAGGCGCAATTATTCATGCCCGAATTTCTCGTGTTGTTTTTGGTGCTTATGATGCAAAGACGGGCGCAGCTGGCAGCCGTTTTGATATCTTACGAGATACTCGGCATAACCATCATGTGGAATGTGTCGGTGGGATTTTGGCTGTAGAGTGTAGCCAACGCCTAAAAGACTTTTTTCACGAAAAGCGTAAACGTAAGAATAAATGATGTGGTGGAGTGTGATGCGCTTTCACACTCCGCAAATAAATTAAGCTGTTGCTTTTTCAGCTTCGGCTTTCACTTCGTCGCTATCTTGTAATTCGTTAGCAACGTCTTTGCCTCTTTCAAATTCTGCTTTGAAGTATTCACGTACTTTTTCTGGATTGAAATCTAAGAAAGTACCGCCTGATTCAAAGTGCTGAATGAAAACACGGCCAATTGCATACGTTGCAGCACCACCAATTGCAGACATACCAATTACACCAGCTGTTGTGCCTACACCCGGAACTGCTTTTGATAAACTTGCAGCAGTAGAAGTAGGAACGATACCGCCTAATAATGAACCGATTAAAGACTTACCTAAGTTTTTAGTAAATTTCACATCATATAGCTTAGCTAAGCTGTGTAACATTTTTAACTGGATACCAGTCAATGCAACCATATCAAATAAAGGAACAGGTACTAAAGCTGCACCCATAGAAGCGATAATATAGTTTTTAACCATATTATTTGCTTCTTCTTCATGTCCTACATTTGGTGTTTCGATTTGTTCTTCTTGTTCTACAATTTCTTCTGCACTCATATTGAGTCTCCTTAACGGTCTTAGTTTTGAGGGTTAGTGAGTATTTTTATATATTTTAATAAATATACAGTCTCAATTTATATCATATCCAATTATCTATTGGCAATAGAAATTATTTAATTTAAACATAAGATAATATGCGATTTTAAATAATGTAAAATGGTAGTTTATTCAAAAGCCTAATGTAGACTAATTATTATAATTAAATATTAGAATGAAAATTAAAAAATGATATATTAATTAAATGTGGTTTATAAATATAACTTTATATTACCATATCTGAAAAGTATAAATTATGAAAAAGGCATGACATTCTCTGAAAACTTTATATAACAATGTTTTTATAAAAATAGCTTTTACTACAGTTTAGGCAAAGCTAAATTTAGTAGTGGTCAACAAAAGCCTAATTAAATCATCTTTTCAATCATTAAAACATTAATCAATACTATTACAAATCATTTGAATGTTTTCTTGTTCAATTTCACAATCAACCATTTGGATGCTGATAATCCGAATATATTCCCCCCACATATGAATCCCTACTACATGAGGCTGACGCACTGCAACTACTTGAATAATTAAACCTTCTTGTTTGAAAGAATCAGGCATATTAGTAGGTAAATACTTTCGTCCTTCTATTGTTTCAAAACCGTAAAAACCATTTTCTATATCAACATATTTTACTTTTAGTAGCAACTCAATTGGCTTTAGATCAGTTGTTTTATCCAGCCCATCAGCAAAGCTGAAAGGTGAAACAATGAGTGTAATGAGCAATAACAAATATTTCATACCGTCCTCTCAATACTGCAAAGTAATAAATACATAATGAGTTATATATCAAGTGTAAACCAAAAAAATGTATTGTAAATTTATATCATGCTAGGTTTCTTATATCTACTTACTTAAAACCTGCTTTTTAAGCAAAAATAATGCCTACTTCAAGCACCAATATCCATAAAAATATGCTCGATTTAGCATAAATGGCCAAATTTGGTAGCGTTTAAATCTAAGAGATAAATAATCTAGCATACATAAATTGCGAAATAGATATTTTTGTAGCTACATGACTAGCAGAATTAAAACAATAAAATGAAAGCGGCTGATAAATATTTAAAATAATTTAATATCAAAAGGTTAAAATTATTTTTTTCTATTAGGTAACTCATGGCTGTAGATTAAAGCTTGACAACAACTAGTAGTTGCAATAAACAGTAAGCGGGCAACAACAATAGGTATTTTTTTTTGGACGGGTTTCATACAGGTATCTTATTAGGGGTACTGGTTTTATTAGTTTTTGCATCTGGCTTTTTTTCCGCCTCTGAAACCAGCATGATGGCAATCAATCGTTATCGTTTGCGCCATTTAGCTGCAAAAAAGCACAAAGCTGCCAAACGCGTAAGTGATTTATTAGAACGCCCTGACCGCCTCATTGGAGTCATCTTGCTGGGCAATAATTTTGTTAATATTCTTGCGTCCTCTATTGCTACTGTCATTGCCATCGACTTAATGGGAGAAGCAGGTGTCCCAGTTGCAGCGGCATTACTCACCGTCATTATCCTAATCTTTAGTGAAGTCACGCCTAAAACCATTGCTGCAACCAACCCCGAACGTGTTGCATTTCCCGCTTCTTTATTGATTAAGCCACTTTTACAATTATTTTATCCACTGGTTTGGCTATTGAATATTGCGGGCAATGGTCTACTTAAACTGATCGGTATTTCACAAAACAATGATGATAGTCATCGTTTAAGTAGTGATGAGTTACGCACCGTTGTTCATGAAGCAGAAGGCATTATCCCTAAACGTCACCAGCAGATGCTGCTCAGTATTTTAGATTTAGAAAAAGTCACGGTGGACGATATTATGATTCCCCGTCATGAAATCATTGGGATAGATTTAAATTCGCCCTTAGATACCATTCGAGAACAGCTTGCAACAGCACAACATACGCGTTTACCGCTATATCGTGAAAATATAGATAACGTCATTGGCATTATGCATTTAAGAAAAACCGTGCGCCTGTTTGAACATGAAATGCTGAATAAGGATGATTTAGAGAAAATAGCCCGAGACTTATACTTTGTTCCAGAGGGCACGCCATTAAATACACAGCTTTTAAACTTCCAGCGTCATAAGCGTCGTATTGGCTTGGTTGTCAATGAATATGGTGATATTCAGGGTTTAGTCACACTTGAAGATATTTTAGAAGAAATTGTCGGTGACTTTACCACCAATCCTGCAGATGTATTGACTCCTGATTTCCATCCCTTAGATGATGGTAGCTATTTAGTCGATGGCAGTATTACCGTACGTGAACTGAATCGGGCAATGAAATGGCATTTACCAACCGAAGGGCCTAAAACCCTAAATGGTTTGATTTTAGAATATTTAGAAGCGATACCAGAATCAGGTATTAGCTTACGCTTAGAGGGTTATCCGATTGAGATTATGCAGTCAGGAGATAGAGTAGTAAAAACGGTACGCATTTACCCCAACCGTTGGCAACCCGCAAAAAAAATCACTGAAAATTAAGCTTTGATGGGAAAATTTATCATTTCAAAAAACTAAGTGATCTATTTGGAATAAGCATAGTTAATTCGTAAATAGAAAAATTTAACAAGCTTTCAAATGGGAATGTGTACGATCACCCATATATAAAAAAGCTGATTATAAAAATAAATTTGGAGGGGCTATGCGGCCAGCGCATTTAAGCGTTATTTTAGAGCAAGAATTTCTTAGTACTGATCGAGGGCATCATACACCCGTTATGTTATGGGGTGCACCAGGTATTGGTAAATCCCAAATCGTGGCTCAAATTGCAGCCAAGCATCAAGTACCTGTGATTGATATTCGCTTATCTCAAATGGAACCCAGTGATTTACGCGGTATTCCTTTTCGAGTTGATGATATGGTGGAATGGGCAACGCCTGCACTGTTACCTAATAAAGCTAAGCATGGTACATCGGGAATCTTGTTTTTAGATGAGATTACTTCTGCTCCTCCCAGTGTTTCTGCTGCCGCATATCAATTGATTTTAGATCGGCGTTTGGGGGAATATCAAGTACCTAATGGTTGGGCAATTTTTGCAGCAGGGAATCGGCAAGGTGATCGGGGCGTGACTTACGCAATGCCTGCACCGCTAGCTAATCGCTTTTCTCATTTTGAAGTGTCAGTTTACTTAGATGATTGGGTTGCATGGGCATATCAGCATCAGATTGATGAGCGTATTATTGGCTTTCTGCGTTTTCGGCCTGAACTATTGTTCGATTTTGATCCTGCTCATAATCCTGTTGCATTTCCTTCTCCTCGTTCATGGGAGTTTGCTCACCGCGCGTTACAAAAGTTTATTGATTACCCCGATTTACTGTTAGGTTCATTGCAAGCTTGTGTGGGTGATGCAGCAGGAATTGAGTTGCATACTTTCATTATGAACTTGGAGAACATGCCTGATTTAGATGCAATTATTCAAGGCCAAGCAGTTGAACCACCTCATGATACTGATTTGCAATATGCTGTTGCTGCTGCGCTAGTTGGTCGGGCGATTCGTGCTAAAGATCAGCCTGAGGCTACTGAAGTTTATGGGCATATTTTGGATTTTGCCACACGATTTAGACATCGAGAAATGGGTGTGATGTTGGTGTCTGACATGCATCGTGCAATTGGTAATGATTTATTCAGCGTACCCGCATTTAATCAATGGGCACAAGCGATTGGTGATGTGATGTTATATGAATAAAGCTTTTGACTGGACAAGCTATTATTGAGCTTTTCAATGAGAATGTAAGTGAGCAGTCATCAATCATATTAACCGATAACTGTCTCACTGATAAATATATTAGCTGTGCGTAATACGCATTTTCACATAACTTCCGGGAGCATCTTCTAACGCAGGTAATTTGCCTTCACCTGGTGTGCGTGCTTCAACTTCACCATCCGCATGGCCTTTCACCCAACCAGCCCAATCTGGCCACCAAGAGCCTTCATTCTTCTTCGCACCCTTAATCCAAGTATCTGGATTTTTAGTAGTCTTAGTTTTGTTATTGGTGAGATAGAAATACTTATTTTTCTCTGGTGGGTTGATGATACCCGCAATATGACCAGAACCACCAAGCACAAAGCGAACAGGCCCGCCCATTAAGTTTGTGCCTTCATAAGTCATTTTCCAAGGTGCAATATGATCGTCATGAGCAGAAACAAAATAAGTTGGGGTTTTGATTGTACTTAAATCAATGTCAACGCCTGCTAAATTAACCCCTTTAGGCTCTTTTAACAAGTTATATAAATACATGTTACGTAAATAGAAACTATGCATCTTCGCTGGCATACGCGTAGAATCAGAGTTCCAGTATAATAAATCAAACGCACTCGCTTGGTTGCCTTTCAAATAGTTATCAACATAGAAAGACCAGATTAAATCATTAGGGCGCAACATATTGAATGTACCCGCCATTTCGCTACCATCTAAATAGCCATTTTTAGCCATTTTTTCTTCGATAGAGCTGACTTGATCTTCATCGATAAATAATTGCAGATCACCGGGGTCAGTGAAATCTAACAAGGTCGTGAAGTAAGTTGCGCTGGCAATACGATTGTCTTTTTTATGCTCTAAATAAGCGAGAGATGATGCGAGCAATGTACCGCCGATACAATAACCAATGGCATTCACTTCTTTTTCGCCTGTTGCTTGTTCAATCACATCTAAGGCTTCAATAGGCCCTTCAAGCATATAATGTTCGAAAGACTTATCAGCATGGCTACCATCAGGATTAATCCAAGATAAAATAAAGACAGTATGGCCTTGATCCACAGCCCATTTAATAAAAGAATTTTTCGGACGTAAATCTAAAATATAAAACTTGTTAATCCAAGGTGGAATAATTAATAATGGACGTTTATGGACTTTGTCAGTGCTCGGTGAATATTGAATAACCTGCATCAAGTCATTTTGATAAATCACTTTCCCAGGGGTTGTCGCAATATTTTCACCCAATTCGAAAGCATCTAAATCCGTCATTTTGATTTGTAATTTACCTTTGCCACGCTCTAAATCAGCAAGGAAATTATTTAAACCATCTAATAAGCTCTTGCCGCCTGTTTCCAGTGCAATGGCTAATACTTCAGGGTTTGTTGCTGCGAAATTACTTGGAGATAAAGCATCAATCAATTGTTGGGTATAAAATTCTACTTTACGCGCGTGAGTGCTATCTTCTTCTAATTCAGCCAAAGTCACCACATCATGTAACCAGCGTGAAGTCATAAGATAAGCTTGTTTGACATAATCAAAAACAGGTGACTGTTCCCACGCTTCATCATTAAAGCGACGGTCAGTACGTTCTGGGGCAATATAAGGTGCAACTTCTGGATTTACAGCACGCTTTGATACATTTTCAAGTAGTTTATAGTGTTCAGTCCAGTAAGAAATTTGTGCATTAACTAATCTTTCTGGGTTAGTCAATAATTTAAAGCTAAGCTCTTGATAAGCTTCACTTATATTTAAAGGGTCAAGATTAAGTTTAGGTAATTTATCAGCTTTTGATCGTTTGACTGCTAAATGGTTAATTAGATTTTGGCTACGTTCAAAAATTTGCTGCCACGTGACCAAAATTTCAAAAGGTTCGTAAGCATCTAGCAAAGGGGTATCCGCGCTAGTTTTTTGAGTCATGCAAAGTTCCTCACCGCAAGGTTTCAATATTTTGTGCAACGCACAATATAACTGAATATCAAGCTGTTCGCAAGTCATTTATATGCAGTTTAACAAAGGCTTAGATCAGCATTAAAGCAAATAGGCTGGTAATAATATGAAACCATTCATCCGATATAACTCATTCAAAGCTGCGGCTTCGCGAAAAATAAGAGTTTGTTATCCTAATGAATATTCTTGAGGTGCTGGATTCCACATATTTTGCGTAACAGACTATTAAGAAGTGGCAAATTTCACCCCTATAAGTCATTACCACAGAACAGATATATAGAAAAAAAAAGTGCCACTAGAAGGTTTTATCGTATATATGACCACTTGCTATATCTCACATACATTCTATGCCAATGTCCATATTTTTCTGGCAAGTTTCTCCAAAGACTTCCCGTTTTCGCTATCTACCACACTGCTTCTATAAACAGCCTAATTGTCTTTCGCGATAACTCCTATATCTCCTTGAGAGAGGTTAAGTTCAAAATTCTTAACAAGAGATTTACAACGTTCAACAATCCAATATCTAAGAGAATAGTTATTTTAAGTAAATCTAAAGGCTTATTCCTAAAATATTGGATATTAATCGTCAGCATCTCAACCAAGCCTGCATCATCAGAAATGTTAGCCTTGGTGCAGTGGGTAAAAAATGGAAAACCTAAACTATCTACTGCAAGATGTCTCTTCATACCATTAGTTGATTTATAAAAAACAGACTTAACAGATATGGAAATAGATAAAGCGCAGATGATAAATAATGCTATTGACTTAGTTCTTCATACAATTCAACAAAAGCCTGTGTAATCTTATGTTTATCATCAAAGAAAATCAGAGGGGTTGAAGTTTGATGTGATTCTCTGACTTTGACCGAACTGGAAATACGCGTATTTAAAACAGGCAACCCCTCAGCAATTAACTCTTCAACTAACTGCGTTGGCAACTTTGCGCGAGGCTGAAATTGATTCACAATAATCCCTTCAACATGTAAATTGGAATTATGATCTGCTTTAATTTCCTGTACATTATTTTGCAACGTATACAATGCTTTGCGTGAAAAATCATCGCAGTCAAAAGGGATTAAACAACGATCCACTGCAATTAATGCTGATTGGGTATAAAAGTTTAACGCGGGTGGCGTATCAATATAAATTTCATCAAAATCCGTCAGTTCGCGTAAAGTGTCACGTAATTTGTAAATTTTATAACGTGATTCTAACTTGGATTGCAAACTGTAAAGCTCTGGATCAGCAGGCATAATGTATAAGTTTTCATACGGGGTTGGATGAATAAAAGCATCGGTTTTCTTGTCATATAGACTAAAACTTAACATTTGCTCAAAAAACTTGCCTAAATTGGGTTGGGTTGTTTCAGCTTTGTCACCGAGTAAATAATGTGTGGAATTGGCTTGCTGGTCTAAGTCAATCACTAAGGTTTTCTTGCCTCGTGACGCACTAATCGCCGCTAAATTACATGTAATCGTTGACTTACCAACGCCCCCTTTTTGATTAAACACAACCCTTTGCATACCGACTCCAAACTTGGGGATTATAAAATGAGATGAAAACTGACAACCTTAGGTTAAAGATCGCCAGCTCTAAAATGAGAAATTACTTTTTATCAACAGAAATCAATTCAACTTCAAAAATCAATGTTGAATCAGGGCCAATTTTGCCACCCGGAATACCTGTTTTGCCATACGCTAAATCAGAAGGAATCGCAAATTTCGCTTTTCCACCCGGTTTCATCAATTGTAAACCTTCAGTCCAACCTTTAATCACACGGTTTAAAGCAAAAGAAGTCGGTTGATTACGGCTGTAAGAGCTATCGAACTCAGAACCATCTAACAACGTGCCACGATAATGTACTGTAACCGTGTCTGTTGCTTTCGGGCTATCGCCTTTGCCTTCTGTTAAGATTTCATACTGTAAACCGCTATCAGTGACTTTAACACCTGCTTTTTTGGCATTTTCAGCTAAAAACTTTTCGCCATCTGTCCGATTTTTTTCTGCTAGTTGACGCTTTTCTTCCGCTTTTTTAGCAAATTGGGCTTTACGGAAATCCATTAAAGTGGTTTGAACCTGTTCTTCAGTTAAAGTAGTGAACTCACCCGCTAACGCTTCCTTAATTCCTAACATCAGCTTATCAAGATTGATTTCGATGTCTTGTTTTTTCAGCGTGCTACCGATGTTTTGTCCAAAGCTATAGCTTAATTTTTCGTCTTGAGTTAATTCAGCAGCTGACAATGAAGATGCAAATAAACCCATCGTTAACGCCGCAGCATAACGTAACTTCATATTGAAATCCTTTTTAAAAAGTGCTGTTTTTGACAAAAGTTTGGCAACTGTATCATATTTTGTAAGATGCCGACAATCTTAACAACCTTGCTCTTGCACAGGGCTTAAACGCATTGGTTCAACATCTTCATGACCTAACATCAAGTATTCAAAAACAACCGTGTAGCTCATCACCCGCTTCACATATTTTCGGGTTTCACTAAATGGAATCAGTTCCACCCACATGTCAGGTGCAATACATGCGCGCTCTTTACGCCAGCGGTTTGCTCGCCCTGGGCCTGCATTATAAGCCGCTGTAGCCAACAGATAGTTATCATCAAATCTGTCTAATAAATAACGCAGATAACCTGTACCCAACTCAATATTTTTTTCTGGATTTAAAATATCTTTGTTTGCGGCTAACTTAATTTTATATTTGTTCGCCATTTGCCGAGCGGTTGCAGGTAACAATTGCATCAAGCCCATCGCATTTGCACCAGATTTGGCATCAGTTTGAAACGCACTTTCTTGGCGAATAATTGCATATACCCAACCAAACGCAATATCTCGATCCTCTGCTTGATTTAACACCCAATCATAATACGGACGAGGAAAACGCCGACTCAAGTCATCATGCATATCGGCTTTGCTGGCGGTACGAATTGACCGATCATGCCAACCCCACTCACTGGTAATCGCAGTTAATACTTGCATTTCATCTTGTTTTAAATCTTTTAAGGCCTGCTGCCATTCCATCCGTGCATAATTGATAAAACCGAGAAAATACAACTCTCTGGCTCGAATCAATGCAGGATTTTCCAATAATTTTTGTTTAGCCACAGGATCAATTTTAAATTCAGCTTGCTCAAATGCAAACGGTTGCTGCAATCGCTCAGCAGCAAGAAAACCGTAATAAGTACGATGTTGGGCAACTTTTTCGTAAATCGCTTTGGCTTTTTCAAATTTACCAGTTTGTTCATAAGCGCGAGCAAGCCAATATTGCCATTGATCTTCTGCTTCAATCGCGTCATTGAAATCGGTGACAAATTTAATAATTGCCGCCCAATTTTCTTGGGTTAAGGCAATATTCAACATTGATTGACGCATTTTTTCATTTTGAATTTCCGCTTCCATCAACCAACTTAGCGATTCATTGACTTTTTGATCCGCTGCCCATAACGCAATATAGCTGTCAATTTCATCTTTTTCCGATTCAGTAAAATTGTAGTTTTGCTTAAAACCATCCCAATAATCATGGGCTAATTTAGCATTGCGCCGCGCCAAGCGTTTTGTGCCATAAATCAATAAATCTCGGGCAATCGTACTATCTGCGTATTTCACTTTTTTCAAGATGGTTTCGGGGCTTTTATGTGCAGCCTGCCAACGACTTACCCATACTTTTTTATCTTGATCTAAACTTTTCGCCAAATAATTTGCCAATCTAAATTGTTTATTTTGTAAACTTAATAAAGTACGTTGCCAGCGTAATTCTGGTGTAATTACATTATTTTTATATAATTCAGCAAATATAGGATCACATTCATCAGGCTGAGACTTACCAACCAACCACAGCTTGACGGCTTGCATTTGCCATTGCTTTAAAGGTTCACCTTGTTGCAAACGCGCATAAAGAGCATGACATTGTAAAATGGTATTTTTCTGCGGCTGATAAAAAGTCTGATACTGCTCCCAATCCTTAGCTTTAGCCAATTGACTTAGCCATTGAGTGCGTAAAATATTTGCGGTGGGCGAATCTGCATAAATTTCCAGATAAGCTTTTACATCGTCAGATTTAGCTTGCTCAATATTGTGAAACAGTTGAAAAAATGTCAGATAATGAGCAATTTCATAGTCCTGAAAATTCTCCGTCAATTGTTGAAATTGTTCAATATCTTGTTTTTGAATCGCTTGATAAGCTTGTTTAAATTGGAAGCGTTGTTGCAATAAATTAGCGGCTTGCGTAGAAACTGTAAAACACAGTCCTAAAAGCAGAATAACCCTGACGTACATAATATTTTTCTCTGTGTTTAAGGCCTTATATCTTTATTGTAACTGAGTTAATTCATGTGATGTGAACAATTCTCGCTTTGCCTGTAGAGAAATTGACATTTCATAAAAGGATATAAATAAGTATTTACTGGGAATGCGGCTTGCTTTGTGTATATTGGATGCAATATGCCTGTTTACTGCTCGTACCTAGTGCTTTTTCTCATAGCCCATGCCTGAGCCGAAGCTGCATAGATAATTTTGTATAATAAGTCCTGTTTTTAAATTGGTGTTTTTTATCATGATTGACAGAATGAAATCACCTTACTTTTATAAACCTATTAAACAACAACCTATAATAGATTATACTAAATGAATATTTTCTGCCCAAAACAACGGTGTCTCAAATGGCTCACATCCTAATTAGTGATGATTCAATTGCGATGCGCCAAATGCTAGCTTACACTTTGACTGAAGCCAGCCATGAGGTTATGCAGGCAGACAATGGCCAAGCCGCATTACGATTAGCACAAAGCCATTCATTTGATCTTGTGATAACGGATGTCAATATGCCTTTATTAGATGGTCTGTCCTTGGTCAAGGAGTTACGCGCTTTGCCCAATTATCGCTTTAAGCCCATTTTATTACTAACAACAGAAACTGACCCACAAAAAAAACAAATAGCTAAAAAATCAGGGGCGACGGGTTGGATTATTAAACCTTTTAATCCTGATAAACTGCTGATGGCAGTGCGGAAAGTCTTGGGGTAACTTTATGTCTGTAGATATGACAGAAGTCAAAAAACTATTTTTTGAGGAAAGTCTTGAAAGCTTAGATGCAATGGAGTCTACGTTACTCGATGTACAAATTGGGGAAGTGGATAAAGAACAAGTTAATAGTATTTTTCGCTGCGTGCATTCAATTAAAGGCGGCGCAGGAATTTTTCAATATGAGCAAGTGATTAATTTCTCTCATGTTGCAGAAACGTTGCTAGATGAAATGCGTAATGGTGAACATTTAGTCACTCAAAATATCGTCGACTTATTATTGCGTACGGTTGATATTTTAAGAATGCAACTAGACGGTTTGCAAGATGGCTCGCCTGTTGATGAAAATGAAGTATATGCCTGCCAAAAAGATTTAGAAGCAGTGCTCAGCGCACCCATTCAGCAAGAAGCTTTTCCCGAACAAGATATTGTCATTCAACCCACTGCGCGACCCGCTGAACAACCCCCAGAAACAGCTTCAACTGTTGAACCGTCCTCTGAGATGCAAACGTGGACAGTTCATTTTAAACCCTATGAAGAGATGTTGATAACGGGCAATGATCCGATTAATTTGTTTAGAGAATTGGAAGAGTTAGGCCAGTTAACAGTTACACCCAATCATATGGCATTACCTGAATTTACTGATTTAAACCCTAGAAATTGTTATTTAAGCTGGAAATTAGAGTTAATCACTGCAGCGGATAAAGCTGATATTGAAGAGATTTTTGAATGGGTTGAGGGTGATTGTGATTTAAGTATTCAACTTGCGAGTGAGCCAACTGTATCATCTGATACGACAATTACGTCAGACGAAAACATTGAAACTGCCCACGTTGAGACACATACCGAGACTGAATCAGCGTACATTGCACCAGAGCCTCAATTAACAACAGCACCTGAAGTACAATCTATTGAGTCTTGTGACGAGCCATTACAAACAGTTGAGCCACCCCCAAGTATGCCAGCAGCACAGCCAGTCGTGCAATCTGAACCAGCTGCTGTACATGTTAAGCCTGAGACTGAGTCAGCAACACAACCGTCTGCGCCCAATACTGCTTTACATCAAAATGGACATAAGCCAAATGTCACCAAAGAAAAAGCCAACGGTTCAGAGGCCAGTTCAATCCGTGTGGGTATTGATAAAGTCGATTCGTTAATCAATATCGTGGGTGAATTAGTTATTACTCAATCGATGTTAGACCAAATTGGTGAAAACTTTGACAATGATAAAATTGACAGTTTACGCAATGGATTAGCGCAATTAGAACGTAATACCCGAGAGCTACAAGAAAGTGTGATGCGGATTCGGATGCTGCCGATTAGCTTTTCTTTTAGTCGTTTTCCTCGTTTAGTCCATGATTTGAGTACACAATTAGGTAAAAAAGTCCATTTAGAATTATCGGGTGAACAAACTGAATTAGATAAAACTGTATTGGAAAAAATTGGTGACCCTCTGGTGCATTTAGTCCGTAACGCCTTAGATCACGGGATTGAAATGCCTGAAGAACGAGTGGCGCAAGGTAAAGATGAAATGGGTACGCTACGGCTTCATGCGTTTCATCAAAGTGGCAATATTATCATTCAAATCAGTGATGATGGTGCGGGGTTCGATGTGGATAAAATTCGTAAAAAAGCTATCGAAAAACACCTCATTGGTGCAGAAGAAACATTAACCGATGACCAGATTTATGAGTTTATTTTTCACCCCGGTTTCTCAACCGCCAACCAAGTCAGTGATTTATCGGGGCGGGGGGTTGGTATGGATGTGGTGCGGCGTAATATCCGCTCTTTAGGCGGTAGCATTGATGTGCATTCCCGACGCGGGCAAGGGACAACATTTACCATTCGCTTACCACTGACATTAGCGATTTTAGACGGGCAGTTGATTCGAGTGGGTCAGCAAATTTATATTTTATCTCTACTGTCTATTATTGAGTCATTGCGGGTCAATAAAAAATATGTCAATGAACTGGCAGGTCAAGCGGAAGTATATAAATTACGTGATGAATATATTCCTATTTTACGTTTATACGATTTGTTTGAGGTTGAAACTGATTTAACCGATTTGGAGCAAGGTTTGTTAGTGGTAGTTGAAGGTGATGGCCAAAAAATTGGTTTATTCGTAGATGAACTTTTGTCGCAACAGCAAATTGTAATTAAAAGTTTAGAAACCAACTATAAGCAGATTCCGGGCATCTCTGGCGCAACCATTTTAGGCAATGGTGAAGTGGCTTTGATCTTAGATACGACAGGCTTATTACATTTATTTCATAGTCGCTATAGTGTGAACATACCCTCGCGTAGACGCAATGCCTCATTTTTAGAAGCAAGTTAATAGACGTATTCGTTTTGAATATGGTAGACAGATTTGGGAGTGCTTAAGGAGCAGCCATAATGAGCATGATGCCAGAAGATGTGCAACAACACATTGCCAATAAATATTTGACCTTTGTACTGGCTACTGAAGAGTATGCGGTTGATATTTTAAGAGTACAAGAGATTAAAGGTTGGGCTAAAGTCACACCCATTCCAAATACACCTGATTATATTTGTGGTGTGATTAATTTACGCGGAACGATTGTGCCAATTATTGATTTGCGCTTACGTTTTGGTTTAGAAAAATTAGAATATGGTGCAATGACTGTGGTGGTGGTTGTACGCGTAGTCAATCCTGTGACAGGAAAAGATCGGATCATGGGTATTGTGGTGGATGCGGTATCAGATGTTTACGATGTGCCAGAAAGTGAGATTAAACCACCGCCTGATTTTGGTAGCGTCATTAGTATTGAATTTATTAAAGGCTTAGCCACAGTTGATGACAAAATGGTTATTATATTAGAAATAGATAAATTGTTGAACTCAAAAGAACTTGCCGTACTTGAGCAAGTGGAACACTCATAAGGTAGAAAAGATGAAACGCTGGCTTGCTAACCTTGGAATTAAATATAAATTAAGCCTTATGATGTTTTTACCCATTATGGGGCTATTGTTTTTTGCTTATACCAGTACAGCAGACAAATACCATACTTACGATAAGATGAAAAAATTAGATGAACTGGTACATCTTTCGATTAGGTTAAGCAGCTTAGTGTATGAAATTCAGCGAGAACGTTTAATCAGTGTTTTATATTTGCGCAGTCAGGATAATAAATATGCAACTCAGCTTGAATATGAAGCGGAACGCACAACCGAAAGTATTCAAGCACTCAAACAATTTATCTCCGATTTTAAAATTATTGACTATGATGCAAGTTTACAAGTCGGCTTAAACCAAGTCACACAACGCTTAGATGACTTAAATGTGATTAGAGATAAAGTCAATAAGCGCAGCATTGAGCCTGACCAAGCTATGCAGTTACATTCTGACCTAAACGCCCTTATTTTAGGTTTTGTCATGCAACTGACTAGCCTTGATACAGAACAAAGTATTTTTCAATATGAATTGGGCTATATTAACTTTTTATTGGCTCAAGAATCTGTGGCCATTGAACGCTCATTGCTAGCGACAGTTTTTAGTCAGCAACATTTTACTTCTGAACAATATCGTCAATATGTCGAACGCTCTGCTGTACAAAAAGTGTTATTTGAGCGGGCGATCAATATGTATTTTGCAGAGGAACAATTGGCGTTTTATCGAGAAAAATTACAAGGTGATTTCTTACAAGAAACCCAGCGCATGAAAGAAATTGCATTCAGTCAAGACCCAGAACAAATGGCAACTGTAGACCCTGAATATTGGTCAAAAATGCAGACTGAAAAAATTGAAGTATTAGTCGAGATTCAAAAGCAATTAGCCCGTGATTTAGAGCGGCAAGCAGAAGACTTAAGTGAACAGGCTTTCTTAGATTTCATCTATATTTTATTGTCAACAGCGACTATTTTATTATTTTCCACCTTATTAGCGTACATTATTTGGACAGGTATTATTTCGCGCCTTACACAAGCAGGGATGGTGGCTGCAGCAATTAAAGAGGGTGATTTAAGCCGTGAAATTAATATTACTTCTAAAGATGAAACAGGTCATGTATTGCAGGCCTTACAGCAAATGCAAATGCAACTACAAAAACGCGCCGAACATGATAAACAAATTGCAGATGAAGCTCTGCGTTTAACAACCGCGTTGGATAGTGTCACGACTAGTGTATTCATTGCTGATACAGGTTTGAATATTGTCTATGCTAATAAATCTGCCACTAATTTGCTTTCAACTGATAAAGTGAAGGCGCAATTCCCACATTTTGATGTTAATAACTTATTGGGTACATGTGTTGATGATTTTCATAAGCATCCAGCGCATCAACGTGAATTGGTGGGTGGCTTAACCTCTAGCTATACTGCAAAATTCAAAGTCGGAGAATGCACCATCTTGTCAGTGACGACTCCTATTATTAATGCAAAAGGTGAACGTATTGGTACAGTTGCAGAATGGCGCGATATTACAACCCAAATATCAACAGAACAAGAAATCAGTACCGTGATTGAAACCGCGTCTGAAGGTGACTTTAGTCAACGCATTAACTTGGATGATAAAACAGACTTTTTCCATACTTTTAGTGCCAGCGTCAATCAAATCATTGAGCTTAATCAAATTGCGATTGGAGACATGGCTGCAGTGTTTTCAGCCTTATCCCAAGGTGATTTAACCTTAACTATTGAGCGAGATTATCGGGGTGAATTAGAGCAATTAAAAGAAGATGCCAATGCAACGATTGCAAAATTGACTGAAAGTATGACAACGATTATTCAGTCAGCACGTTCTGTGAAAACCGCTGCGGAAGAAATTTCTCAAGCCAACTTAAGTTTAAATCAGCGCACTGAAGAACAAGCATCTGCATTGGAAGAGACCGCCGCCAGTATGCAGCAAATGACCAGCAGTGTGCAG
The DNA here is from genome assembly GCA_025800385.1 of Candidatus Albibeggiatoa sp. nov. NOAA. Taxonomy (GTDB): domain Bacteria; phylum Pseudomonadota; class Gammaproteobacteria; order Beggiatoales; family Beggiatoaceae; genus Albibeggiatoa. The sequence goes on along the minus strand of JAOXRS010000193.1, from coordinate 30,468 downwards.
CAGAATGCAGATAACGCAAAACAAGCCACACAATTAGCCATGAATGCGCGTAGTTTGGCGGAAAAAGGTGGTGAAGTGGTTGGTTCAGCAGTTGTGGCAATGAATGAAATCAGCAGTAGCAGCCGAGAAATCACCGATATTATAGATGTGATTGATGATATTGCATTTCAAACCAACTTGCTTGCTCTCAATGCGGCAGTGGAAGCGGCACGAGCGGGTGAACAAGGTCGAGGATTTGCTGTGGTGGCGAGTGAGGTGCGAAATCTAGCCCAACGTAGTGCATCAGCAGCAAAAGAAATCAAAGCCTTAATTCAAGACAGTGTGGTTAAAGTGGATGAAGGCACGAAGCTGGTTAATAAATCAGGACAAACATTAGAAGAAATTGTGATTAGTGTGAAGAAAGTCAGTGATATTATTTCTGAAATTTCTGCCGCCAGTCAGGAGCAATCATCAGGTATCCATCAGGTAAATAAAGCTGTTACCCAAATGGATGAAATGACCCAACAAAATGCAGCCATGGTTGAAGAAGCGGCCTCTGCTAGTGAGTCTATGGCGGAACAAGCGTTGATTTTACGTGAACAGACTGACTTCTTTAAAATAAATCATGATTTATACAATGAAATATTAGAACATGAAGAGAATAATTTATTGCATCAGATGAATCATCATACTATGCAAACACGACCTAGCTCCCAACCACCATCACATCCACATACAGGGCATAGCCATCATGATGATGATTGGGAGGACTTCTAATTGCTCCAGTCTTGACGTAATTGGTCTCTATTTAAGGTTAGCCACTGTAAGGCCATAATTGCTGGGGCATACATAATCTGACCATCATTTAACATTTGCATGGCTTGTTGGTAGGGCATGACATGCACTTTGATGTCTTCGGCTTCTGCTTCCACGCCATGTAAGCCTGAAATATTGCTGGCATCAACTTTGGCACAATAGAGTTGAGTGGTTTCAGAAACTGCACCCGGACTGACAAAGAAATGATAAATCGGTTTTAAATCTAAAATTTCACACCCTGCCTCTTCTTGCATTTCTCGATGTGCCACTTGTTCTGGTTGTTCATTTGGTTCAATAATCCCTGCCACAATTTCAAATAACCAAGGTGGATTGTGTTCAGCGACCATTGCACCGGGGCGAAATTGTTCTATCAAAACCACATTATCTGTTACTGGATCATATGGCAAGACGGCAACAGCATGTCCACGTTCTAGCACTTCACGTAACAGGTCTTCACTCCACCCACCTGCAAATAGTGTGTGTTTTAACTTATAACGATTTAATGTGAAAAAACCCGAGTGACAAGTGATTTTTTCCAATACTTCAACTTTTTGATCTGTCATTATTTCAACCATTAACATATTTAAATAGGTTTGATTATACAGCGAAATTTTATTGTTCCATAATGAATAATACAAACAATTTTTTTTAGGTTTAGTCTCCTGTTTTTTCCTATCTAACTGCAGAATTAGCTATGATAAACGGTAGTTATTAGCTGTCTAAAATCATCTATACTATAGCCAATATGTCTGAAAATTGCTTATAAATAGAGTAATAATTTGATTCATAAGCACTCTTTAAAGCAAGAGACTTCAAAGGAATATTTGTTATGTTTAGACTAAAATCTAAGACGGAGAGCTATTTACACGCTTTTCTATCCTTACTCATCGCACTATGTTTATCTCCAACACTATTAGCTAAATTATTTTCTACTTTGATACTTGGTTATTCAGTGCAGGTTTATGCAGCGACCACGCCATTAAGTGGTATTACTGACATTGCAGCAGGTAATGGTTTTTCTTGTGCTGTAACAATAGCAGGTAAAGTACGCTGTTGGGGCGATAATTCAAATAATACATTAGGGGATGGAACGACCTCATTTAATAGAGAGTACCCTTCTTATGTTGTTGGTATTGAAAAGGGTGCAACGGCTGTGGCTGCAGGGAAAAATCATGCCTGTGCTATTGTTGATGGAGGTGTGAAGTGTTGGGGTAATAATGCTAGTGGTCAGTTAGGTACAGGCAATACAACATCAAGTGAAATAGCAGTGGATGTATCAGGTCTTGGTGCAGATAGTGGTGTAACTAAAATTGCTGTGGGTAACGAGAATAGTTGCGTAATCATTAATGGTGGTATGAAATGTTGGGGACTTAACCATTTTAATAAATTAGGAGCGGGAGGAAATTCAGCTGACCCCATTCTAATACCATCAAATGTAATTGACTTAAGTTCTGGCGTAACAGACATAGCAACAGGCAAAGATTTTACATGTGCTGTTGTCAGTGGTGCAATTAAATGCTGGGGCTATAATAACCGCGGACAACTTGGGGATGGTACAACTGAGAGTCAGGCAACACCTAATTTTGTTTTTGGTATTACATCGGGGGCAACTGCTGTTAGTGCTACTTATGACCATGCTTGTGCAGTCGTAGACGGTGGTGTGCAATGTTGGGGATATAATAGTGATGGTCAGTTAGGTGATGGCACAACAGGAGGACCTTTTGTTAGCGGTAAAAGTCCTCCTGTACAAGCAATTCCGCCAGATAGTAACATTATAGATGTAACAGCAGGAAGCTTAAGTTCTTGTGCTTTATTTGGTGGTGGTGCGTTGCAATGTTGGGGTAGCGATGATACTGAGCAATTAGCGAATGGAGCTGGAGGAAATCAAGATAGCCCTGACTCTACAACATTCAGTGTAGATATTACAGTGGTTGATAGTGGCATAGATCAACATCGCTGTGCCATTGTAGGCAGTGAGGTACAGTGTTGGGGAAATAATGGTAAGTTACAATCAGGGGAAGATAATAATAGTTCACTCCCTGTTATACAAGAACCTCAAGCTATTTTAGATAATTTATGTTTAGCGCAAAGTCAAGTGCCTATTGCTGAGTGTAATGCATTAATCACACTCTATGTGGCAACTGAAGGCCATAATTGGAATAATACTAATTGGCTTGAAACAGATACACCATGTAGTTGGACAGGTGTGAGTTGCGAAGGAGCAGAACCTTCATTCGTTACAGAAATTTTCCTCAATGATAATAATAATTTAACAGGAATAATTCCTGATTTAAGCAGTTTAGATCAGTTAAAAACATTGGATTTAAGTTCTAATAATTTAACTGGAAATTTAGAGGGTGTTGCAGGCTTACCTGAACTTACACAATTATATTTGGGCAATAACCAGCTCACAGCAATCAATGCACCATTACCAACAACACTTAAAACCCTAGAACTCCAGTCTAATAATATAACAGGTTCCATCCCTAGCAATTTACCTGAAGGCCTTCTCAATTTAAATCTTGCTTCCAACCAGTTAACAGGTGAAATTCCAACTGGTTTACCAAATAGTCTCAGCACTTTAAATTTAGAGAAAAATGCTTTAATAGGTATTATCCCTGATTTCCCCAATTTATCATCAGACAACTTTGGGTATAACGCCTTAACAGGCGCAGCTAACCCTAGTAGCATTAATAATAGTAGTTGGGCAGATACACAAACAGTACCTGTTACCAATGTGAATGCAAGCGTTATATCAGCTACAGAAGTACAATTGACTTGGACACCTGTAACTTATACGGACAGTGGTTACTATATCATTCGATATGGTACAAGTTCTGGTTCATACAGTAATAGTGTCAATACAGAAGCTGAAGGTAAACTAATAAACAATAAAAATATTAAAGACTTAATAGAAGGTACCAAATATTATTTTGTGATTGAAACTTATACACCATCAACTAATGGGCAAGCTAATGTATTAACCAGTATTTATAGTGAGGAAGTATCTGTAACACCAGAGATTGTATGTGATCCAGTTGTAACGAATGGTAATAATGATGGTGCGGGGTCTTTACGTCAGGCAGTTTCAAATGTATGTACTGGCAGTACCATTACTTTTGCTGATTCAATGACTATTAATTTAACAGATGAAATTTTTATTAATAAAGGTTTTACCATTGATGGACAAGCTAAATCAGTTGTTATTGATGCTGGTCAAACAAATCGTTTATTTAGATTGAAAAATACAGGTGCTAATCCTGTTGTTTTTAAAAATCTGACCTTGCAAAATGGTTTAACACCAAACATTACTTTTAATCATGGAGGAGCCATATATCTTGAGGGTAGTGCTACTGCTGAGGTAGATCAATGCTTATTTAAACTCAATAAAACCAGTTCAACTGGCGGTGGTGGTGCGATTGCTCTTAGAAATAATAATAATTCTATTACTGTCACAGATTCTACTTTTGATAATAACCAATCAAGTTATGGAGGCGGTGCTATTAATGTGCGGGATGGAGCTTCATTATCAATTACGAACAGTACATTTATAAATAATTTGTCATACCATGGTAACTACAATGGTGGGGCATTATCTATAACATCCAATGCAACAGCCACGGTGACAAATTCTACTTTCTATAATAACAAAGGGAATAAAGGTGGGGCTGTTTATGCTCAAGATGTAACGCTGACTATCAATAATGTCACATTTTCTAAAAATGACTCTCACAATAATGCTGTAAGTGGAGAAATTGCGCGTGGTACAAGTATTTACTCTAAAAATACTGGGCTCACTATAAATAATAGTATTTTAGCGAATTCCATTGTGTCTATTTTGGAATGCTATGTTACGGGAGGTAGTGCATCAGGTAGCAATAATATTATAGAAGATGGAAGTTGTTCAAATCTTACTACCTCTGCGTTCTCTGTAGATCCAAAACTAGATGCTGCACCAGTAGACAATGGTGGTTTAACTGAGACAATTGCATTAAGTACTGGGTCTATTGCTATTAATACAGGCAATAATAGTGTATGTGAGAACCTAGACCAACGTGGCACTGAACGTTCAGGTACATGTGATATTGGTGCATATGAGTTTATATCGACAATTACTGGTAACCCAATTGTCAACACAACAGCAGATGTTGATGATGGTGATACAACTGTAAACTCATTACGTGAAGCTATCGTTTATGCCACTGGTGAAGACCCTATTACATTTCATTCAAGTCTTGCAAATAACACAATTACTTTAACAGAACCATTAGTTGTTAATAAGGATTTAACAATTGATGCTGGTGACCAGAAAATAACAATTGATGGAAACAGTAGCACGCGCCATTTTGTGATTCAAGCAGGTACAACAATCAAAGGTTTAACCTTAACCAATGGCAACGCGAGTAGCAGTGTTGGTGGCAGTATTTCTGTTGAAGCAGGTTCACTAACTTTAGAAAATATGGAGATTCATACAAATCAAACAGATGCAGAAGGTGGTGCTATTTACGCTAATTCGGGGTTAAATCTCACGATCAGCCGAAGCGTTATCTACAATAATCAGGCTGGTAAAGAAGGGGGAGCTATTTATTCAAATGGTGCAAACCTCACCCTGATGAATACAACAATGACAGGTAATGTGAGCAGTAATGGGATAGGTGGTGCTATTTATTCAACGGGTACAACATCGGCTTCATCAACTCTAATCAATAATACGATTGCAGGCAACAGCTCTGGCATTATCATAGATGGCAGTATATTATCATTAGCAAATACAATTCTAGCCAATACTACTGATGATTGTTTGCTGGATGACACAGGTACAACTGGCATACCAGCAGGTACATTATCTAAAAGCAATAATAACTTTATTCAAGATAGCACATGCTCTCCCATTTATAGTGGTAATCCAAATTTAGGCAGCCTCACTTATGATACTACAGGTAGCTTTCCTACTTATATCATGAAACTGCCTGTAGATTCTGATGCTATTAATACAGGCTCAGATTCGGAATGTGCAACATTACTAAATGGAAATACCGATCAACGAGGTAAAGCACGTGAGGGGTCATGTGATATTGGTGCATATGAATACAAAGCCCCTAGCCCAAATTCAATAGTTGATAACTTAAGTAGTATTTTGGATGACGATACTTCATCAGAAAACAACTCATTGCTTGATGCGATTTATTTTGCTAATGATGGTGATACGGTTACATTTGACTCAGACTTGATAGGTCAAACCATTACATTAACAGAAGAAATTTTGATTGATAAAAATATTACGCTGGATGCAAGAGGAATTAATATCATCTTAGATGGCAGTGGGGGTAATGAATCTCACCGTATCTTTTCCGTTACCTCTGGCAATGCCTTACAGTTGTTAAATGTGACCTTAAAAAATGGCTCACAATCATGGGGTGGTTTGATACATGTAAAAGAAGGGGGGACTCTGGTTGTGAGTGACTCCACACTTCAAAATGGTACAGCACCAGAGAGCGGTGGTGGGGCTATTGCTACTGCAAAATACTCAAATCTATTTATTAATGGTAGCACATTTAATAATAATACCTCAGACTGGGGTGGTGCACTCAATATTAAAGGTGATGCTGAGATTATCAACACCACTTTTTTTGCTAACTCTGGAAATAAACATGGTGGTGCGATCAAAATTGCTATGGATTCTGAGGCCGAAGGCGGCAATATTGTTAATTTAACTTATGTCACTATTGCAGATAATAGTGCACCAAATGCGGGTGGCGGTATTTATGTGGAAGATACAAATTCTACACTGAATATGGTAGGCGTTTTATTAGCAAACAATTTTATTGATGGTGGTGATAATGACTGCTACATCGCAACAGGTGGTGCAATTTCAGGTATTAACCAATATAACCTAATTGAAAATAATGAGTGTGGTATTACACCATCCTATCCTAATGCAGAATCAAATGTTGATGCATCTTACCCATACCTTGCTACATCGTTAGCTAATAATGGTGGATCAACCAAAACACTCCGATTCCAATCGACTGATTCAGAGGCCATTGATGCAATTGATGCCACTACATGTATTACGCTTGAAATTGAAGAGGATCAACGAGGTATCCAACGTCCTCAAGGAGATAATTGTGATATTGGTGCATATGAACAAGAATTTGATTTGCCAGCAGCACCTAGCGGTCTGACGTTAGATGCAATCAGTGAGTCACAAATCAACTTAACTTGGACTGATAACAGCAGTGATGAAACTGGGTTTAGGGTATTTCGTGATGGCATTGAAATTATTGTTTTACCTGCAAATACAATTGATTTTCCAGACGGCAATGTATTATGTAGCACAACATATACTTATGAAGTCTATGCAACCAATGGCTCAGGCAATTCAGCTTCAGCCTCAACTGCGAGCATAACGAGTTCAGATTGTACTGCACCAATTGCTCCTTCTAACTTAACGTCCAGTGCTGAATCTAGTAGCCAAATTCGTTTAAATTGGACTGACAATAGTAGCGACGAAACCAGTTTGACCTTGTTACGAGATGATATCGTCATTAGCATACTTGAACCCAATATAACGACTTACACTGATACTAATTTGAATTGTGGTACTAGCTATACTTATGGCTTATATGCAACCAATGCACTAGGAGATTCAGAAACCATTTCAGTGACGGCAAGTAGTGGTGAATGTTTAGATAATTCAGCCAATCCGCCGAATGCCCCTGCAAACTTAACTGCAGAGGCGCAGTCTGAAACAGAAATCTACTTAACTTGGTTAGATGACAGCAGTATTGAAGATAACTACACCGTATTGCGCAATGGCTTTGTTGTTGGAGAGTTAGGCGCGAATAGCACCAGTTTTGTTGACAGAGGTTTAGATTGTAGTAGTGGTTATACATACAGTGTATTTGCCACCAATCAATATGGTGAATCAGAGTATTTAATTGCAACAGGTGAAACAATTGTGTGTGGTTCTGATCCTTTGCCAACAGATGGTTCAGAGCCGCCACCTGATGATAATACACAAAACCCACCAGATTCAGGTACAGGTGGTGATAATGGTGATTCAAATAATGGAGATAGTACTGATGGCACGGATGGTAATCCAGATGATGTGACTATTGATCCAACCTTAAACCCACCAAGCAATTTAAGTGCAACGCTACGCCCTGATAACACGGTAGACCTTTCTTGGTCAGACAATAGCGAACGAGAAATTGGCTTTTTGGTATTACGCAATAATCAAGTGTGGGCTGAACTACCTGAAAATGCAGATTTCTTTAAAGATGTGAATATCGAGTGTGGGGTTATCTACGAATATGCGGTGGTAGCAACAGATGGTCAAGCCAATTCTTTAGCTGCTACGGTCAATGTTGTTGCACCACGTTGTAATACAGATACAAGTGAGCCACCAACCACTGATGTGGAACAACCTGCTGATGTTGATACCAGCATCCCAGCACCACATAGTTTAGAAGTTAATCCATTGTCGCCTTCTGAAGTGACATTAAAATGGTCTAGTGATGACTTTGGACATACTGGATTTTATATTGAGCGTAATGGTATTAGTTTAGCCAATGTAGAAAGCAATACGCATAGTATTTTGGACAGAGGTTTAGACTGCGAACAGCCTTATACCTATAGTGTTCAAACGATATTCGGTAATACTGCTTCCGAGCCAAGTTATGCATCCATTGTGATGCCGCCTTGCCCTACAACTGAACCGATACCTGATGATACGGTAGACGTAGACAGTGAAGGCAATGTGGTTGTCAAGCTGCGAATTAATACCACAGGTGAAGGTAGTGTGTTTGAGTGTGGCCAACAATGCGTACAAGAATATGCAATTGCAACCGAAGTCTTTTTAATTCCTAATCCAGCACCAGATTGGGAGTTCATGGGCTGGACAGGTGATTGTGATGAAACAGGCCGCATTGTCATGAACAGTAGCCAACAGTGTACCGCTAACTTTGCACCATTGGCTTATGTTGAAGAACCTGTAGTAACCCAAGCTGAAGTGACATTGCAGTTAAATGTGGATGGTGAAGGCTATATTGAAGATTGTGGTACAGCATGTACCTATGTTTATCCTCATGGTACGGATGTGGTGTTAAATGCAATTCCTGAACAAGGTTGGACATTTAGAGATTGGCGCGGTGCATGTAGCTTTGGACATATACGTTTAGATAAAGACACAGTGTGTACCGCTATATTTGATCCATTACCAGAATTGACTGAAGGTGATGCACCGAAAAACCCTGACACGATTCCAATTGATGAAAATGGTCAAATTGATAGTGGTCAAATTCCAAAAGACAGTAGTGTATCTAATGTCCATTTCGTTGGTAATAATCAAAACGAGGGCTTGGTATCCAATGTAACGATTGAAGAAGGAGCAGGGTTGCAAGGTGGCCGTCTGAGTGGTACCAATGTTAACCATGGCACAGTGGAAGATGTCAATATTCGCCCGCATTCTGAATTAGAAGGCGGCAATGTTGCGGGTGATATTCAGAATGATGGTGAAATGCGTGATGTGACTATTGAAGAAGGGGCAACTGTCACAGGTGAAGGTACATTAAGTGGCACTATTAAAAACGGTGGTGCGATTGATGATATTGTATTAGGCCCTGATACCGTGATTATTGGTGGTGAATTGCGAGGCGTGATTGTAGGTGATCTTGAAGAGCCAGCACGGATTGGTGATGCAAAAATCGAAAATGCGGTGATTAGTAATATGTGCATTACGCCAACGGTGGAATTGGGTGATACTGTTACAGTGGGTGATAATGTGACTTTACCTAATGCGGATGGTAATTTAACTATTTTAGATTTTTGTGTTTACCCTGCCGAAGTGAAACAAATAGACAAAAATGGCTTAGCGGAACGGGTTGAGCCTGCTGCTTTTGGTACATTCACCCCTGACATGATGAAAGAATTACCACCTGAAGATTTAGCGCAATTTACCGAAGAAGATTTGGCTTTCTTAGACATTAACGCTGCGAAGCAAATGACAGATGAGCAATTTGATAATATCCCACCAGAAAGCTTAAAAGGCTTGCCACCTGAAACGCTGGAAGTGCTACCAACGGATATTGTTAAAGATATGACGGCTGAGCAGGTGGCTAATTTGGATAAAGAAAAGTTCAAAGCGGAATCTGGTGATAAAGCCAAGCAAAGTCGTGCAGCAACCAAGCTTTTAACCAATATCTCCAAACAAACACTAACGGATAGTGGTATTGATCCTGCGGAATTATTACCTGAAGATTGGGAAATTGATCCTGAAACACAGGAAATTAGACCACCTGCAGGGACGCAAATCGTTTATAAAAGTTTTGAATTGCAAGATTTACCTGAAAACTTGAATATGCCAGATGTGCCCGATTTTGATAGTGGCTTTGGTATTGATGGTGAAGGTACACCTTTGATTGAAAACTTAAATGATGGTTTAGGCCAAACGCAAACCGATGATAATGCGGAAACGCCTGTATTCCGACCTGAAGATTTATCTAAATTCCGCTTTAAACAGAAAGATAATAGTATCTTAAATGTGGTGGGTTCAGATGAATTTGCGAATTTTGTGTTTAGTTTCTTGCCTGATACCTCAAGCATTCAACAAACAGATGCTGGCGAGGTAGATGTAGGGCTGAGTCAAGCGGAAGGTGGTTTTTTACAAATCACGATGCCGAATAATCAGCAATTTGTAATGATTCCTTCGCCTGATAAACCAGATGAGTTACACGCTATTTTCGGTGCAGATGCTACGATCAAAGTCAATGAAAAAGGTGATGTATTTATCACTTACACAGAAGATGACACGGTTCGCTTTTTAATCATCATGTTTGACTCTTTGGTTGATAGTAACGCGGGTGGAGAGCCGTTGACTTTCACCACGGATACAAATACAACCCGTTCGCGTAATAGTCGAGCAATTCGTGAAGGGCGTGTTGTGTTCAGTGATGGCAGTGCACAAAATATTTACCCTGCTGTGCTATATCCCGAAGTGTTAATAGGCTTGTTAGGTCAAATTGGTGCAACAAACGTGATTTATAACGTAGATGGCACATTTGGTTTAGGCTTCAATGGTCAAACGCTTACACTCTTGCCGACGTATGATACGCAAGTTCAGGGCTTGGATGTGTGGGAACGTATTGATGCAAGTATTAGTGTGGAAGGGAATGAATTGGTATATACAGTTCAAGATACCACAGCCAGCCAATTGGTCACATCGCGGCTGGTCATTAGCTTCTAAATATTATTAGACATGGAGTGTAAAACTTGTTTACATACATAGAGTTTTGCACTCCTCCATTTAATGTTTATATGACAAGATAACAGCTTGTTAAAACTCAATACCTGATAGTAAAAGTATGTTAAATTATACCTTACAATACAGGCTAATCTGTTGATAAACATAGTATAAATTCAGACTTAAATGTCAAAAATAAAATATATATAACATGATTGCTTAACCAGTCCCCGTTTTCTCCAAATACTGATTAAACAGTTTAACGATTATTAAACAAAAATTATTTAATATTCATCATATTACCTTCAGCTAGCCCCACCCTATTTGATATTGAAAATCATTGATAATTGAGTATGATATTTAGCAATCATTCTTTTATGTAAATGAATACGTCAAGATTCTATCGATTAGCAGATGCAAAACAGTATCAATAAGATAGAGCAGGAGGGTTTACGTATGTTTATTCATAATAAAAAGCCAGCCTATAGCCTGATGATGGCTTGGCTGCAAGTATTTCTATTCAGCTGTATGAGTCTATCCGTCATGGCAAACAATGATGTCATGCAGGTAACGCAAGCGCAACATGTATCCCAGCATTGGTTAACCAATACCCAAACTGAATTGGCTAAACAGGAATATCAACCACAATATCATGCTGATGGTTTACAAGCTCCAAACCGTACACACCAGTTAAGGATTTATTTTACTAACCAAGGTGTCAAAGTGCATGAGCGCGGCCAGTCTACTTTATTGATGGGAATGCGTTTAACTGCATATGGACGGGGTAAGCAGCAATATTTTATCCCAGCATCATCTCCAACCACGCAAAATCATCAAGTAAATTATGTACATCAAGATATTGTGGAATGGTATCGCAATGCAAACACAGGTTTAGAACAAGGCTTTGACATCTCTGAAAGACCTTTTACCAATCAATCATCTCATCAATTATGGCTGGACATTGAGTTAACAGGTATCCAACGAGCGCAAAAAATTGGTGAAGACATTAGCTTACATACCCAGCAAGGGCGTAAATTGTCATTTGCTAAACTTCAAGCTGATGATGCGCATGGCAAGCGTTTGCCCAGCCATATGGAAGTGTTGTCAAATACCAGATTACGATTATGGATTGATGATCGTGAAGCGGCTTATCCTTTAGTGATTGATCCTATTTTAGGCGCGGAAGATACTGAAACACTTTTAGAAGCCAACCAAGTAGGCGGTGCTTTTGGTATCAGTGCAGTTGGGATTGGTGATGTAAATAGTGATGGTTATGATGATGTTGCAGTAGGTGCAGCTGATTATGATAACGGTGAGTTTGATGAAGGGGCAGTTTTTATTTATTACGGCTCAGCTTCAGGACTTTCCAATAATTATGATGTGATGTTGGAGTCAAACCAAGTACAAGCAAGACTCGGTCGAAGCATATCCAGTGCAGGTGATGTGAATGGAGATGGTTATAACGACTTGATTGTTGGAGCATATTTTTATGACTCAACTGGTGCAGCTTTTGTTTATCATGGTTCAGCCAGTGGGGTTGCTAATAGCTACGATACTATATTGCAAGTTGCTGGCAGTGCTCGTTTTGGTTGGAGTGTCGCAGGTGTTGGCGATGTGAATGGAGACGGCTACAGTGATGTGATGATCGGAGACTCATTTTATACTGATGGTGAGTCACAAGAAGGGGCTGTATTTGTCTTTCATGGTTCGGCTGGTGGTGTTTCTAGCAGCTATACAACCAGTATGCAACCAGACATAGCATCGGCGCAAATGGGCTATAGCGTTGCAGGGGCGGGTGATCTTAATAATGATGGTTATGATGATGCCATTGTAGGCGCGATTTATTATGCAAATGGTCAAGATAGTGAAGGGGCTATTTTTACTTATCATGGTTCACCCAGTGGCTTGTCTAGCAGTTTTACGAAACAGTTAGAATCTGATCAAGCACAAGCTTATTTTGGCTGTGATGTTGAAGGTGCGGGTGACGTTAATAATGATGGATTTGACGATATTATTGTGGGGGCTTATGCCTATGATAATGGTGAAACAGATGAAGGGGTTGTTTTTATTTATCATGGTTCAGAAACGGGAATTGCTGATAGTTACAATTCATTGCTAGAAGTGGATCAAGCTAATGCCAACTTAGGGCGTTATGTTGCCAGCGCAGGTGATGTCAACAAAGATGGTTATGATGATGTGATTGTCAGTGCCAGTAGTTATGAAAATGGGCAAACCAATGAAGGCGCAATCTTTATTTATCATGGCTCAAACACAGGCGTTGCAAATAGTTACACTACTATTATCGAAATGAATCAGGCCAACACACCGCAAGCACATGGTGACGTTGCTGGAGCTGGTGATATTAACAATGATGGCTATGCCGATGTGATTATAGGGGCACATAATTATGAAAATGGGCAAAATAATGAAGGGGCGGCGTTCGTCTATTTTGGTTCTGATGTAGGCATTACAACCATATGTGTTGAGCAAACCGAAATCCCCAAAGCCGAATGTGAAACATTAGTCAATCTGTACAAAAGTACCAATGGTCTGAATTGGTCTGATAGCCCTAGTAATAACTGGAATAAAACCTTTTTGCCTTGTAGTTGGACAGGCGTGACTTGTAGTGATGGATCAGTAACGGCAATTGATAGACCTAATAAGAATTTAGTCGGCACAATCCCTGATTGGAGTGCTTTAACCAAGATCATCAGAATTGATTTAGGAGACAACCAGCTCACAGGTAGTATCCCCCAGCTTAATACATTGACTCAATTGCAAAGTATCAAATTAAGACTGAATCAACTCAGTGGTGAAATCCCAGATTTAACAGGCTTAACTAAACTACACACACTGAATACAAGGAATAATCAACTCACAGGTAACATTCCAGAATTAAGCTCTTTAACCAGCCTAAAAACGCTTAGTTTAATTGAAAACCAGCTGACTGGCGAAATTCCAGATTTAACAGCGTTGATAAAACTAGAAACATTTAATGTCAGAAATAATCAGTTGAATGGTAACGCACCTGATTTAACAGGACTTACCCAACTAACCATATTGGATTTAAGAAGCAATCAACTGACAGGCACTATGCCTAATGTAAGTACTTTAACCCAAATACAAGAAGTGAAGTTGGATTCTAATCAGTTTAATGGGGCAATACCTGATATAAGTGGCTTAAGTAATGTAACGATATTTAGTATTAAAGATAATCAGTTAACAGGAGGCATTCCTAATTTGTCATCTTTAACAGCTTTGACATCTTTAGGCTTATCGGGCAATCAGTTTTGTAAATATGCTAACGTCAACTATAGTCCTTGGAGTAGTGAAGTTAATATTTATGCTGATTGTATTCCAAAACCACCGTCAGCACTTACAGGCAAAGCCCTTTCACCAACTAGAATTGATTTATCATGGGTCGACCAATCTGACTTTGAAACAGGTTTTAAAGTCCAGCGTAATGGCACTTTGATTAGTACAACAGCTGCCAATATCAACGCTTATAGTGATACAGGTTTAGAATGCGATACAACATATGAGTACACCGTACAAACCACTGACGGTTCGAATGATTCCGATGGTGTTTCTGTCAGTGTTAAAACCAATATTTGTCCTGCTGTTAATAATAAACCACATTCTCCTGCCAACTTTGCAGCCTCTTCTGTATCAAATACCACTATCAATTTGACATGGACGGATGATAGTGCACTTGAATCCAGCTATTTGTTGTATCGTGATGCACAGCGGATTGCAAGGTTGCCTGCTGATACCGAGTCTTATCAAGATAATAATCTCACTTGTAATACAAGCTATAGTTATAGTCTGGTTGCAAGCAATCAATTTGATGATTCTGACTCTGTTTCCATTACAGTAAAAACAGCCGCCTGCAATACAACTAATCCTAATAATCCGACGATAGGTGATACCACAGACCCTATACCTAATCCAGACACTTCTAATCCTGTTTTAAATCCACCGAGTCAGTTAACTGCTACTTTAAAACCTGATAATACAGTGACATTAAATTGGGTTGATAACAGTACAAAAGAAACAGGCTTTGTCGTTTTACGAGATAATCAGTTACAAGCACAGTTACCAGAAAATAGTGAGCGTTTTATTGATACGCAAATAAATTGTGGCGTAACTTATAATTATGTGGTGATGGCAAGTGATGCGCATCAAAACTCCGTGCCAGCCAGTGTTAACGTTGTCGCTCCAGTTTGTAACAACAATACCGACAATGATGCTACCAGTGCTGTCGCCCCACCATACAATGTACTCGCAACGGTATTATCAGCCACTACAATTAATTTGACTTGGTCTGACAACAACAGTCAAAGTACTTATCTAATTAAACGAGATGGCATTGCTTTAACCTCGGTTAGTACACAATACTATGTCGATGCTCAATTGCAATGTGGCCAATATTATCAATACAGTGTACAAGCTGTTGTTGACGGCAAAACCTCTTCATCTGTTTCGACTTCGGTACAAATGCCCGCTTGCATCACAAACGAACAGCAACATAGTACGTTGCTAAATTTATCAACTCAGGGCGAAGGGAATATTGTGGGTTGTGGTCGCCAGTGTGTGCAAACCTATTTATCTGGCACTGAGTTATTGTTACAAGTGAAACCTGCGGCACATTGGGATTTTATCGGTTGGCAAGGCGATTGTGATGCAACGGGACACATTCTTACCCAGCATCAACAACAGTGTATTGCCCGCTTTGCTCCTATTGCAGAGGCTGAACCGTCACATGCACAGCAACAGGCAAAAGTCAGTTTACAACTAGATATTGAAGGGCGTGGTCATATTCAGAATTGTGGTATTGCTTGTACCCAAGTTTATGCTCACGGGACAATCGTATCATTGACACCTATTGCGGCTGATGGCTGGAAATTCCAAAGCTGGCATGGCGAGTGTCAGTTTGATTATATACGTTTACAGCAAGACACTGTTTGTACCGCTATATTTGAGCCATTGTCTGATTCGGAAATAAGCCCGTTATCACGCAGCTCCAATCAAATCGAATATATCACAGACACTTATATTCCTGTAGCGGGCAGCATCTCCCACGTATATCTTCAAGGTGATAATTATAGTGAAGGCTTGATTTCCAATGCGACAATTGACTTGAATGCCAGTTTACAAGGGGGGCGGCTCAGTAGCTTCAATCGTAATTATGGCACAGTGAGTGATGTAGATATCCGGCCTTATTCGACATTAGAAGGTGGCTATATTGCTGGTGGTATTAATAATGATGGTGAACTACACAATGTCACGCTGGTTGAAGGCAGTACGGTAACAGGTCAAGGTGTATTAAGTGGCACTATTTATAGCTCAGGTTTAATTGATGGTATGAACTTAGATGTAAATACTATGATACTGGGTGGGGAATTGGCAGGTGAAATCATTGGTGATGCTGAACAACCTGCCCGAATTGGTGCGGCAAATATTGACGGTGCGAGCCTTGATAATGTGTGTCTCACGCCAACGGTTCAACTCGGCGATGAAGTTGTTTTAGGCGATAATGTCACTTTGCCTAGTGATAATCCAACGATTTTAGATTTCTGCATCGACTTGAGCCAAGCGGAATCTAACTTCAGTCAATTAGTCCCACAGTTAGAACCCGCTGCTTTTGCATTCTTACCCGCTGCAAGCATTAAAGTATTACCGCCTGAAACATTCAGCTTGTTTACGCCAGCACAGTTGCGTTATTTAAATCCAGAAGTAATTAAGCAAATCAGTCAAGCACAATTTGATGCGATTCAACTAGATATCTTAAGTGGTTTTACTGCACAAGCATGGGATGCGATGCCCGTTGAGATTATCCAACAACTGAATGCAACAGCATTGGATTACATCGATTTACAACAAATCAGTCCTCTCCAAATAACAGAGGCAGAACGCACACGGAGTCAAGAGCGTGCAGCATCGAAGATATTAACGAATGTCCCCAAACGTGTATTTTCTAATATAGACCCTGCTCGCTTTTTAATTGATGGGTGGCAGATCAATCCTAATACATTGGAAATAACACCATTACCCAATAGCAATATTGTCTATCGAAGTCTGAAATTGTCATCAGAAACAATCAATCTGCCTGAACTACCTGATTTTAATCGCGGCTTTGGGGTTGGAGGAGCAGGCGCGCCATTGCTTGATGCTGCTAATACAGGGTTAATACAAACAGACAGTGAACAAGCCTCTGCATTATTGGGACAAGTCACAGACCTATCTAAATTTAAACTCACGCAACAAAACAATGGCATATTAAATGTGGTAGGCACGGACGAATTTACAGATTTGTTATTTGCTTTTCTACCCGATGTAACAGGCATTCATATAGTTGCTGAAGATGATGCTTATGTTGGCTTGTCGAGAACTGCGGGCGGCTTTTTCCAAATGACAATGTCTAATAAACAGCAATTTGTCATGTTGCCTTCTCCCAGCAAGCCAGAAGAATTGAGCACAATTTTTGGTCAGCAGGCTGAGATTCAAATCAGCAAAACAGGCGAAGTTTTTACGCGTTACACAGATGCTAATGGCCTCACGCAATCGTTAATCATGATCTTCAACTCATTTGTGCAAACAGATATAGAAGCAGAGCCGCTTAGTTTTATTACAGATGTGACACAGATCCGTGCACGTTATGCTCGAGCCATTCGTGAAGGTCGCGTCGTATTTAGTGATGGCAGCGTACAAAGTATTTACCCAGCGGTTTTATATCCTAATATTTTACTGGAATTATTAACTCAAATTAATGCTGAAAATATGGTTTATCATGTGGATGGTACTTTTAGTTTAGACTTCAATGGTCAGACACTGATGCTGTTGCCTACTTATGATACGCAAGTTCAAGGCTTGGATATTTGGGAACGAATTGCCCCAAATATTGAGCTAGATAATAATGAGCTTGTGTATACAGTACAAGATACAATAGCGAATCAATTGGTTACATCCAGATTGGTGATTAGTTATTAATCATTTTTAGACAGTAAGATTCGGAGAATCCAATTGACTTTAGTCGTTAGATTCTCCTATTTTGCTTACTTGGTTGAGACTTGTTGTTTTTGTATCCACACTTTAACCGTGTCGTCACCACTTGCAGAAACGAGCATTTTTTCATCTGGAGTAAATGCAATACTGTTCACATAGTCGGTGTGGTCAGATAAAGTCGCAATGTTGCCCAATGTTTCCACTTCCCAATAACGAATGACTTTGTCATCTCCACTTGAAACCAATACTTTGCTATCCGCACTGAACGCTAAATCTGTCACATCGGCTTTATGTCCATAAATGGTTTGCTTTGGAATGAGTGAATTATCGCTATCAGAAATATCCCATAGCACAATACTATTATCACAACTGCCTGAAGCCAATATTTTTCCATCCGCACTAAATGCCACAGCTTTGACCCAATCATCATGAGCAATGGCATGACTGAGTTGTTCACCTGTTTGCACATCCCATAAATACACACTATTATCAAATCCACCCGAAGCCAACATTTTTCCATCGGGACTGAATGCAACCGCATCAACGGAATTTTGATGGCCTTGTGCTTTGTCATGTTGTGGACTGCCTGCTGCTAACCAATGTTCTAATTTTGTTTCTAAATCCCATACTCGCACAGTATGATCCCAGTTTGCACTCGCTAAATATCTACCATCAGGGCTAAATGCAACATCATAAATGCCGCTAAATTGAGCAGTGACTTTTGCTTTGTGCTTTTTGATTAGTGTCTCTTGCTGTTTTGATTGGATGTTCCATATGCGAATGGTATTGTCTTCACTGCCTGAGGCTAGACGTTGCCCATCAGGATGGAAAGCCAGTGCATGAACACGACGTTTATGACCTTCAAATATTTTAATCGATTTACCCGTTTCCAAATCCCATAAACGTACTGTTGAGTCTGTACCGCTTGATGCGACATAACGCCCATCTGGGCTGGTTGCGACGGCTAAAACATTGCCCTTATGACCTTCTAAAGTGGTTTTAACTTGCTTGGGTAAATTGTACTGCTGGTTGATGTCTGTAGAAATTTCAAAAGGCCGCTCGCTGTTATATTGATCATAAACAAAGGGGATGAAATAAAACATCGAACCAACCATCGTAGCAGTCAAGCTTGTTGCTGTTATAAATTTATGTGAAATACGCTCAAAAAACTCAGTGTTTGTAATAGAAACAGGTATTTGATGCTGGGTTAAAAATTGGTGTAATGGGCTTTGGCCAATATACTTAATCAACGTATTTTTTGACATATTGCGCATACGGGTTTTATTAAACTCAGCAGATTTTGTATGAGATTCATCCAGCGTTTGAACATCTACCCATTGAAACAATTGTATTTTATAAGGCGCGTCTTTTCCTCTGACCTTGAAGTAGATATGGATTTGTTCATACATTTCATTGGGTCTCACTGAAATTGTTTGTATATTTTCCCAAGAGACTTGCCAATTATACTGTTCTGGCCGTGCAATCTTACTCACCCAGTTAGGCAATCCAGAATGATAGTGAATGCCTTGTTTATTAATAACAAAAGATTCTTTCTCAACCTTTTGCACTAAAGTACGGCCGAGTAATATTGCAAAAAATGCAACAGGTGTTAAGAACACGAGCAGCATGACAGTCATGCGTATCAAATGCTCTGATGGGTTATTTAGTATGGCAACCCAAAATATTGCTATTAGCCCCACTATAAGCACGACAAACATCGCTAGACTGAGCAGCACTGAGGTTCGTAATTGTTTGATGAAGGCAGGGGGTTTTTGTAACTTAAGTTCCGTTTCAATTCTTTTCATAATTATCCATTGCATATAATAGGAAAAATTACCTATAAAGGCATTCTTTTAATAGTACAGCAATAATAAGAGTTAATTTCATAGAAACGTTACTTTTTATAAGTAGCTAAAGGGAAAAAGAAATATTTTTTATGAAAAAAGATAGTAAAAAATGGAACTGTATTTTCATAATAGGGGGATACCCATCATTTTATTAGAATGGTCAATTAAATATACTGTATCATTTTATGTGCGCACTACAGTCAACATAAATATTATCAAACTGAAATAATCTAAACAATTTGGCAATATTTGCAAAAAATTGAACTGGCTTTAGCACGTAAACAACTGATTCAAAAACGCTTAGATATTAATAATGGATAATTCGAATACACTTTTTCTTGTTGATGGCTCATCGTATTTATTTCGTGCTTATCACGCGCTGCCTCCTCTAACCAATGCTGCAGGTGTTCCAACAGGTGCAGTTTTTGGCATGACCAATATGTTGCGAAATCTGATTCGTGATTATCAGCCACAATATGTTGCTATTGTATTTGATACCAAAGCTAAAACTTTCCGCGATGAAATGTATCCAGAATACAAAGCCAATCGTCCACCTGCCCCTGATGATTTAGTGCAACAAATTGATTATGCATTTCAAATTATTGAGGCCATGGGTTTTCCCTTGATTAAAAAAGATGGAGTTGAAGCAGATGATGTGATCGGTACATTGGCATTGCAAGCACAACAAGTCGGTATGGATACAATTGTTTTTACAGGTGATAAAGATTTAGCTCAAGTAGTGACGGATAAAATTCATCTGATTGATACCATGAAAAATACCCGTTTGGATGTGCAAGGCGTAAAAGATAAATTTGGGGTTGCACCTGAGCAAATCATTGACTACTTAACGCTGGTCGGTGATAACGCAGATAATATTAAAGGGGTGGATAAAGTTGGCCCTAAAACCGCGGTGAAATGGTTGGCGCAATATAAAAGCTTGGATAATATCATTGAACAATCTCATATGATTAAAGGTAAAGTCGGTGAAAATTTACGCAATGCGCTGAACTATTTACCTTTAACCCGTCGGCTAATTACGATTAAAACCGATGTTGAATTAGAGCACACCCCACAACAATTATCCTTGTGCCAAGCAGACAATGAGCAATTGCTTCAACTGTTTACCGAATTGAATTTTAAACGTGAATGGGTACAAGAATTACAAAGTAGTGATGATAGTGCCGAAGAAGTACCAGAATCTAACCCAACTAATATAGAAACCCAATATCAAACGATATTAACACAAGATGAATTTGATACTTGGTTGCAACGTTTACAACAAACTGACTGTTTTGCATTTGATGTGGAAACCAACAGTTTAGATTACTTAAATGCGGAATTGGTTGGTTTGTCATTTAGTTTGCAATCGGGAGAAGCCGCTTATGTACCTGTTGCACACGACTATATGGGTGCACCTCAGCAATTATCGCGTGATGCAGTTTTAAGCAGCTTAAAGCCGTTGCTAGAAAATCCTAATGTGAAAAAAGTAGGGCAAAACCTTAAATTTGATGCACATATTTTGGCCAATTATGACATTAACTTACAAGGCATTGCTTATGACACCATGTTAGCGTCTTATGTTTTAAACAGTACGTCTAAACATGATATGGATAGCTTGGCAAAACAACACCTTGGAGTGAATACTGTTAGTTTCGAAGATATTGCGGGTAAAGGTAAAAAACAGCTGACTTTCAATCAAATTGATTTAGAGCAGGCTGCACCTTATGCGGCGGAAGATGCGGATATTACATGGCAATTGCACGAAACTTTATACCCTCAACTAAAACAAGATTTGCTTAAAGTGTATCATGAGATTGAAATGCCATTGCTGCCCATTCTCATGCGCGTAGAACGCAATGGAGTTAAATTAGATACAGATAAATTGCATCAACACAGTTTAGAGCTGGCCAGCGAATTACAAACGTTGGAACAACAAGCACATGATTTAGCTAAAAAAGTATTTAACTTAAATTCGCCTAAGCAATTACAAAAAATCCTTTTTGAAGATTTACAATTGCCTGTGCAAAAGAAAACCGCTAAAGGTGATCCTTCTACTTCTGTCGAGGTCTTGGAAACTTTGGCGAAAGAGTACGAATTACCGAAAATTATTTTAGCCTATCGCAGTTTGAGCAAATTAAAATCGACTTATACCGATGCTTTACCGCAACAGGTGAATGCCAAAACGGGACGTATCCACACCTCATATCATCAAGCAGTAACGGTCACGGGGCGTTTATCTTCTAGCGCACCTAACTTGCAAAATATTCCAATCCGAACCGCTGAAGGGCGTAGAATCCGTCAAGCATTTATTCCTGAACAAGGCTATAAATTGATTGCAGCGGATTATTCCCAAATTGAATTACGCATCATGGCACACTTATCTCAAGATGAAAAATTGCTAGATGCGTTTGCCAAAGGTGAGGACATTCACAAAGCCACTGCTTCACAAGTATTTAATACGCCATTGGAAAATGTCACCAAAGATCAACGTCGTAATGCCAAAGCGGTCAATTTTGGTCTCATTTATGGTATGCAGGCGTTTGGTTTAGCTCAGCAATTAAATACCGAACGCAGTAAAGCCCAGTCTTATATCGATGCATATTTCGAGCAATATCCCAAAGTAAAGCATTACATGGAAAATACCCGTGATTTAGCAAAAAAACAGGGGTTTGTTGAAACGGTATTTGGTCGACGTTTATATATTCCTGATATTAGTTCGCGTAATTATCAACGTAAACAATATGCTGAACGTAGTGCAATCAATGCTCCGATGCAGGGTACTGCCGCAGATATTATCAAGTTAGCCATGGTTGCGGTACAACATTGGATTGATGAAAAACAGCTTGATATTCGGATGTTGATGCAAGTGCATGACGAATTGGTATTCGAAGTACCAGAAGATTTGGTAGAACAGGCGCAAGTTGAAATCCCGCAGCAAATGATGCAGGTGGCTCATTTAGATGTACCTTTATTAGTTGAAGCAGGCGTTGGGATGAACTGGGATGAGGCGCATTAGAATCAATGGCTAAAGCTGTTTCCTAATTATTGTAAGATGACTCCGTTTCTCATGATATATTGAAATGGAGTCACTTGACTCCCTCCTCATCAGTGGCTTGAAAATCCCAGCCTTTTTCATGGAAATACTTCATACTGCCTGTGATTTTTAATCCATTGCTACGATGTGCAATATGTGCTTCTGAGCTGTGCGTACCAAATGAACCTGTTGTGGCTGTAATTTGTCCTTCCCATTCAAAAGAAGTGAGCTGCATTACCTTTATAATATAGTTAAATCTGTCTTATGTGTTATATCTAAAAGCCATTCAAATAGGATTAGTCTCAAAAGCTAAATATTTTTATAATGTTTAATATAGAATTTACTGCACTAATATAATGCTCGACTTAATTTTTTAAGCAATTAACTTTATAAAGAACACTTTTTAAGTTTAAAAAAGCATAAAATCAATTTTTTATAAAAGTCGAGCATAGTGTTAATACTAGTCAATTAGATGGTGCAATCAGCTAATAATTGTTTAAACCGATTTAGAAAAACAGGTTTAAAAATAAAAAAATGATCTCCTTCAAATTGTTCAATATTCACAGATTGTGTCGACTCTTGATGCCAATTTTCCATATCTTGCTCAGAAATACTTTCATCTGTTCCATAAAAAGCAGTAATTGGTACTTGTAATTTAGTCCGTGGACGTTGCTCATAAACAAATGTTTCTGTGGCTTGAAAATCAGTTTGAATAATTGGTGTCACAAATTCAAGCAATTCATCACTGTCTAAAATGCTTTGTGGTAACCCCCCCAAGGTTTTAAG
Source organism: Candidatus Albibeggiatoa sp. nov. NOAA (assembly GCA_025800385.1). Taxonomy (GTDB): domain Bacteria; phylum Pseudomonadota; class Gammaproteobacteria; order Beggiatoales; family Beggiatoaceae; genus Albibeggiatoa. The sequence continues at coordinate 6,758 of JAOXRS010000193.1, read as the reverse complement.
CCATTGAATAAATTCATTAGGAGGAAGCGTATGATAAGTATGATGATAAAACTTATCAGGAGAACGGCGACCCGAAACAATAAAATGCTGAGGGGGTGGAATCTTGTGCTGTTGCAAGCGTTGTATCAATAAATACCCCATTAAACCACCCATGCTGTGCCCATAAATTAAATAAGGCTTTGATAAATCATATTTTTGTAATTTTAACAACGCATCATCAGCCATATCTTCCAAATCAGGTAATAAAGCTTCAGTAACTCGCCTGCCTCTCCCAGGGGGTTCTAAAGGCTGCATTTTAATGTAAGGAGGCATATAAGCTTGAAAAGCGCGATAAGAATAAAAATTGCCGCCAGCAAACGGCAGTGTAAATAAATTAATGGTATTAGACATGGCTATAAATAGTCAAAATAAACTTGATTATAGCCGATTTATCACTATCTAACAGGGTTCTCAGTGACATATAATGATTCTAAATGGCATTTAGCAATATTAATTATTTTTTTACGAGAAAATACGAATTGCCACTTAGAACCACCCTTTTGTCGCCATAATGCTGCTGAACGTACACCTGCAAGCAACATGACTCTGATTTTCTTTGCATTGATTTCATTTTCTAAAAATCGTCTTTCGCCTGTTACCTGAATCCGTGGTGTAAGATTGCTCATGGTATCCAGATATAAATTGGCGAGACTATCCAAAACATGCTCATGACTTAAATGATTATGTTCTGCATAACTGATGGCCTCTCGCACTCGATTACCGATCACTGAGAGCATCGTTTTATCTTTTTGTAACTTACGTTCTAATACCACCATGTTTAATACATAGCGCATTAACTCATGATCGAAGGTTTGCTCTTCTTCTGCCCCAAATTGTTTGATTAATAAACGGAAGCCTTGCTGCACATTTGTAACCCCACCATATACATCAGCAGTAGATGGCGCATCCAATTTTAAAATACTAGCAATTGCGGTTTCAAAATAAGATTGGTCAACCATACCTTGTTTAGCAATTTGCTTTACTAAATAAGCAGATTGGAACAGCCCTGCCAGTGCAATTGTACTATGTTCAATATTTTTCATTGTTTTGTGTCAATCTAAAACAAGTAAATATTATGTCATAATTTTGTAAGAATAACAGATATAAACCGTAGGCAGTTACAATATAAAATCCATTTGGAATCTGTGTTATGTAGCCAATCTTGTAACAAGAAGTCTATAAAAAACAGAGTTTGCGCTTTTGAATGTAAAAAAATCAGAAGAAAGCTATACTTTTACAGAGATAAAAAAATGACTGTAAATATGAAATAAACAGAAAAATCCTAAAAGATAGCTAATGGAAACGAATAGAAGGAATATTGTCAGGAAAAAAAGGAAGTGAACTCAAGCCAGAGCACAAGCCATTAACTACCTAAAAACCTATCAAATGGAAATCAGTTTATTACTGAATTTTGGCTCAACCTGTTTAGAATACAATTGTCTGTACAATAAAAATTTTAGATGATTAATGCACAACACAAAAATCCTGTCTATCCAACTATCCGTTTAATCTTGTTCCAAACTACGCAGCAACCAACTTGCTCAATAGTGCATCTACTTTTGGTTCTCGGCCTCGGAATGCAATGAATAAATCCATCGCGCCTTTTGAGCCACCTCTTTCCAACACATTTTGCATAAAAGACTGGCCTGTTTCACGGTTAAAAATACCTTGCTCCTCAAACAAGCTAAAGGCATCCGCCGCCAACACTTCCGCCCATTTATAACTGTAATAGCCCGCTGCATAACCGCCTGCAAAAATATGTGCAAAAGAATGCTGAAAACGATTAAACTCAGGTGGTGGCAATACAGACACCTGCTCACGAACGCTATTTAACAACGCCTGAATATCTGTATCTGCTGAAAATTCCTTATGCAAACGGAAATCAAATAAACCAAACTCCAATTGACGCAGCATAAATAAACCTGCTTGGAAGTTCTTCGCCGCATTTAATTTCTCAAACAAAGTATCAGGCAAGTTTTCACCTGTTTCCACATGCTTAGCAAACAAATCCAATGCGGGTTTTTCCCAGCACCAATTTTCCATAAACTGACTAGGCAATTCCACAGCATCCCATTCTACGCCATTGATACCCGACACAGGACTATAATCAACTTGAGTCAACATATGGTGCAAACCATGACCAAACTCGTGGAACAAGGTTGTCACTTCATTATGAGTTAATAAGCTGGGTTGCCCATCAACAGGCGGTGTGAAATTACACGCTAAATACGCCACAGGATATTGAATCGACTCACCGACTTTTTTGCGAATCACACACTCATCCATCCAAGCCCCACCGCGTTTTTTCTGCCGTGCATATGGGTCTAAATAGAATTGTCCACGTAATTCACCATTTTCGTCATGAATCTCATAAAAAGTCACATCTTCATGCCATACATCAACATCATCCCGCGCTTGAATCGTGATGCCGTATAAACGCTGCACAATGTCAAACATGCCTTGTGTCACTTGTGGCAATGCAAAATAAGGTCTTAATGCTTCTTGAGAAATGTCATACTGTGCCTGCTTTAACTTCTCAGAGTAATACCATAAATCGGCTTGGGTGAAATCTTGTAAACCATCATTTTCCTGTGCGAACGCTTTGACTTGTTCTAATTCTGTTAAAGCGAATGGTTTGGATTTTTCAGCTAAATCATCCAAAAATTCGAGTACCTTGTCAGGAGAGTCAGCCATTTTTTGATAAACCGATAATGCAGCATAATTGTCAAAATGCAGCAGTTCAGCTAATTCTTGGCGTAATGTCATGATTTGTTGCATAATGCCAGAATTATCCCATTGGCCATCATTGAATTCTGAGGCGCGAGTGACAAATGCTTGATATAGTTCTTGACGCAATTCACGGTTATCAGCATAGGTCAGCACAGGTTGATAACATGGCATATCTAAGGTAATTACCCAACCTTCTAATTCTGCTTGCTGCGCATTTTGCTTCAATAAGGCCTTAACCGAATCAGGCAAACCTTGTAAATCAGCTTCATCAGTAATATGCTTTTTCCACGCATGAGTCGCATCCAACACGTTTTGACCAAATTTAGAACTTAGCTGTGATAATTGCTGCATAATCTCTTTGCAACGGGCTTTTTGCGCATCAGGTAAATCCACACCTGCTAAATGAAATTGACGCAACATATTGGTGACAACTTTTTGTTGTGCATAATCCAATTGCTCAAAATCGTCACTGTCTTTCACAGCCTTATAAGCTTGATTTAACGCTGCATTTTGCCCGACTTCCGCTTGATAAGCCGTTATTAAACCTAAACCTTGGTCATAAACCTCACGTAATTCATCACTGTCTTGCACATTGTGTAAATGACTCACAGGCGACCATAAACGTTGTAAACGATCATCTAATTCCGCCATCGGTAATACCAGATTTTCCCAACTATACGCTGCAGTTTGTGACAAGATCGACTCAATTGCTGCACGATTGTCCGCTAGAACTGTTTCTAATGCTGGTAATACATGTTCTGGTTTAATTTGAGAAAAAGCAGGTAAATGGGTTTGGCTTAATAACGGGTTATCCATATTATTCCTTTGTTTTGTCTAATGCGCTTTGTAGCTGTTTAACCAGCTTGGCATTGGTACGGTTTTCTTCTTCAAGTAGTGCTAAGCGTTGTGTAATGCGGCGTTGGCGGCGTTCTAATTCTGACTGATGAATATCAACCCCCAGCACTTTGACTAACAACATGCCGATACCTAAAACAAATATCAAGGTGGGTGGGTAATTAATTCCTAAAAAACCGCCCAAAATATCAATAATACGGGGGAAAATTCCCAAAATAAGAATAATAAACGCAATCCATAACCACCATAAAGCATGGCGAGTATGCAAGTGATCGCGGCGAATCAGAAATAAAATAATGCCAGCAATGCTGAGTCCCAACAAGGCTGAGGTAATGTGATAGCTCAGAGTATACATGAGTGTTTTTACAGTATTTAAAAGAGGAATCCAACCATGATAAACAGTAAATCTATAACAGTAAACTTATGCGAGATTTATATTTAAAAGTGGTTGAAAGGTTAGTGAAGTGAGGACTATGATATTTCAAGATGGGTGATACAGCACTGGCAGCCTTCGATTTTCAATGAATATCTAAAAAAATCAAAGACTGCTATTTATTACAATAAAAATTATTTCACTTTCATACCAGGTTGTGCGCCTTCATCAGGGCTTAAAATCCATAAATCTTTTTTGCCCGGCCCTGCAGCTAATACCATACCTTCGGAAATACCAAAACGCATTTTACGCGGTGCAAGATTGGCTACCATCACCGTATAACGACCGATTAAGGTTTCTGGTGCATACGCATCTTTAATGCCTGCAAATACATTACGAGTGTTTTCTTCACCAATATCTAAAGTGAGTTGCAATAATTTATCCGCGCCTTCCACATGTTCTGCATTAACAATTTTAGCAATACGTAAATCCACTTTTGCAAAATCATCATAAGCAATGACATCAGCAATTGGTGGATTATCGTTCGCTGGTTTCTTCGGTGCTGCAGCAGGTTGGGTTGCTGCTAAATCTTCTTTAGATGCATCAACCATTTTATCAACTTGAGCTTGCTCGATCCGTTTCATTAATGGTTTGAACTTCTCAATTTTGTGATTTAACAAGGCTTCAGGTTGCCAGACCATCGGCGCATTTAAGAAGTTTTCAGCTGCTTGACTCATTGGTGGTAAAATCGGAGTTAAATAACTCATTAACACACGGAATAAGTTTAAGCCTTGAGTACAAATAGCTTGTAATTCTGCATCTTTGCCTTCTTCTTTAGCAATCACCCACGGTTTGTTTTCATCAATATACTGATTCGCTTTGTCCGCTAGTGCCATAATGCCACGCATCGCTTTATTGTAATTACGCGCTTCGTAATCTTGAGCGATTTCTGCACCTGCTTCAATAAAGCTATCGTACAATGCTACATCAGGCAAAGCATCCGCTAACATACCACCAAATCGTTTGGTAATAAAACCTGCACAACGGCTGGCAATATTCACTACTTTACCGACTAAATCTGAGTTTACACGTTGGATAAAGTCTTCTAAATTCAAGTCAATATCGTCAACATTCGGGGTTAATTTTGCTGCATAATAATAGCGTAAATATTCAGGATTTAAATGATCTAAATAACAGCGGGCGGTGATAAACGTGCCGCGAGATTTAGACATTTTGTAACCATCAACCGTTAAGAAGCCGTGGGCAAAAATGGATGTGGGTTTTCTGAATTTTCCACCTGTTAACATCGCAGGCCAGAATAAGGCATGAAAATAAATAATGTCTTTACCGATAAAATGGTATAGCTCGGCTTCACTGTCTTCTGCCCAGAATTCATCGAAGTTTAAGCCTTTTTGGTCGCATAAGTTTTTAAAACTGGCCATGTAACCAATTGGCGCATCTAACCAAACATAAAAATATTTATTTTCAGTATCTGGAATTTGGAAGCCAAAGTAAGGCGCATCACGCGAAATATCCCAAGCTTGCAAACCATCTGTAAACCATTCGCCCAATTTATTCGAGACTTCAGGTTGTAAACTGCCACTTTTCGTCCATTCTTTTAACATGTTTTCAAAATCAGCTAAATTGACAAAATAGTGTTCTGATTCTTTTTCAATTGGGGTCGCACCTGATAACGCAGATACAGGATTTTTTAAATCGGTTGGGCTATAAGTCGCGCCACAGACTTCACAGTTATCACCATATTGATCTTTTGCACCACAGCGCGGGCATTCCCCCTGAATAAAACGATCGGGTAAGAACATTTGTTTTTCAGGATCATAGGCTTGTTTGATGGTTTTTTGAATAATGTGGCCACCTGCTTGTAAACCCTTGTAAATCAAGCTAGAAAAATGGCGATTTTCATCTGAATGGGTTGAGTAGAAATTATCGAACTGGACTGAGAAATCTTGGAAATCTTGGTTATGTTCGGTATGTACTCGCGCAATCAATTCTTCTGGTGTAATCCCTTCTTTTTGTGCACGTAGCATAATCGGTGTGCCATGGGCATCATTTGCACACACATAGTAGCATTCATTGCCCTGCATTTTTTGGAAGCGCACCCAGATATCTGTTTGAATATATTCAACTAAATGGCCGATATGGATTGAGCCATTGGCATAAGGTAGGGCACTGGTCACAAGAATCTTACGCATTTTATTTTCCATCCTTAGTCTGTCTTTACTGCGTGTGCATAAGGTAGCATTTCAATTGATAATTAACAATCCATCGCTGGTATGAATCTATTATAGATGAGCATGTATTTGGGCACAGTATTACGTCAAAAAATGACACGCTTTATTTTGTTTGTATTTTAGACACATAGCATTTTGCCAAAATATATTATTTGCTTTTTCTTATCAGTTTTGCAAAATTATGTTTTTCCTTATTTGTTTGGAAGTCATATGTTTCGATTGATTAATTTTATATTATTGATATTGCTATCTATCAATGTGATGGCTGCTCAAAAAGTATTGACTGCTGATGAGTATGAGGAGGCAAAAAGTAAATGTAATTCAACACCACCGTATTATGGTTATAGATTTAATCAAGTGGAAATTGATGCTTTATTAGAACAATGGATTCCGTTACATCATGCTTGGAGAAAGGAATTTGAAGAGGAAGTAGAGGATACATTATTACATAGTGAGCAAATGGCATTGATTCACGATGCGAGCATTTCAAAATATGCCAAAGACCCACG
>JAOXRS010000186.1 GCA_025800385.1 Candidatus Albibeggiatoa sp. nov. NOAA | reverse complement strand
TTTTACAATCTCCTTTTGGAAGCTCTTAATATAATTTATGGTCAATAAATGGACAAGATATAAAATAACATTAAGTTGATATTTTCTGTGTCCCACCTTGTATTGGGCTTATCAGTCTTTAAATATGATGAGATTATGATTTTATTTCTACAAAAGCAAAGAGTTCTTTGAAGATGAATATAGGACTGCAGGAAGCAGCATTAGAACACGACGGCAGAACTGCGAAAGCAGTTATTGCAGTTGAGTAAGTGGGCTGGGTATTCTGCAATCTATCCGACAAAACAAACTCAAGCTCACTTCAGGAATGGTCTATGTCATTTAATATATAAGCAATCATTCGTGACCATTCGTCCTTTGCAAACTGTTAAAAAGAACAGCAAATGAAAATGTTAGCATTTAATAGATGATACAGTATATTTATTTATAAATCGCTGGAGATACACTGAAGTCTGAAAGCTTATTGGATACAGATTCTATTTAATACATATATATATATAATTTCAGGCCACAAAAATCAACGTAACTGATACTGTATGCAACGATGTTGCACAATTTTACATATTTATATGACAACACATTAAATTTTAAATTAATCAACACCTAAATTTTGTGTGGAATATATTCCCTGAATGATGTTGATAGATACGACAACATTATTCAGCTCTCTAACAAACTTTTTCAGCGCTATCATCCACAACTCCATCACCGTCCACTGAGGACTGTCGGTTTCATTGACTTAAAGTGATAACCTCTGAAGAACAGATAGAACCTTCTTTACCTCGGGAGTTTCGGCTTCTTTCACCAGTGAGACACTTCGCAGGATTCATCGCTTAAATCTTCGTCAAGGCTAAGGATAAACTGTATTT
>JAOXRS010000152.1 GCA_025800385.1 Candidatus Albibeggiatoa sp. nov. NOAA | reverse complement strand
TGATGAATGAGCATACGCACTTTGGCGTGATTAGTGAGCGTGATTTATCTATGTTGGGAGATATTCAGCATATAGATGTGGTGCGAGGCTCTGGTTCTGCGATTCATGGTGCGGGAGCTGTATCCATGGTGATTAGTATTGAAACTGAAAATGCATTAAGTTTTGAAGGCACTGAGGTGATTGCAAAAGCAGGTGCGATTGATGAGTTTTATAGTCTCGAATTAAAACATGGCAAAAAGCTATCAGAGGACTCAGGCTATTTTGTTTACTTGGGTGTAGATAAATATGTAGGGGCTGACCAGCATGATGCACCATATGTATTGGGCACAAGCTATACCGATTTCTGGGGCAACGCTGTGGCAGGTCAACAAGCTTATAGTCAATACGCTATTAATCGAGATGGAGCAGCTTGGCGTGATAAACCACGAGTTAAATTACACACTGAATATACACACAATGCTTTAACGTTGTGGATGCGTTATACACGAGGCGGTCAGCAGTATGTAACTGATCCTAATTCTACAGCTCGCTGGCCTTATGGCTGGTTAGATGATTGGGCAGTTGATAATTATCCATCTTATGAATCTTTTGAACAACCAGGGGCGGGTTATCAACAACTCACTTTGTTATCACAATATAAACAACAAATCAGTGATACGTTTTCAATCGATTACACATTAAGTTACGATTTAACCGATTATGAGCGTGGAGATTTTAGCTCTCAGTTAGAGAATTGGACATTGAATCATCGAGAAGATGAAATATTGGCTAAAGCAACCGCACATTGGCAATTGAATGAACAGCATTATATTGCATTTGGTGCAGCATGGTCTCGAGAATGGTTTGGTAAAAATAGTATAGGTTTTCCTGATGACTCACAAGCAGTTTTGTCTCCGTGGGTGCAGCCACCTTACAATGGTGATTCACCTGAATGGTCAACCAATACCTATTCTTTGCTGGCAGAGCATCAATGGCAATTTACACCTAATTGGACATTATTTTACGGTGGGCGGGTTGATAAAAACGATAATACCGATTTGTTATATTCGCCTCGAGCAGCTTTCATTTACACACCCAATGAGCAAGATACTTGGAAATTGATGTATTCCAAATCATTGAGAATGACTTTTGCTGAAGAGCGACAATGGACTTTCGAACATACTGGGGACAAAAGTGAACCAGAAGAATTGAAAAGCCTTGAGCTACGATATGAGAGACAACATAGTTCACAATTGTTTTGGGCAGCCAGTGCTTATTATCACGATTTAGATTTAATTAGTTGGGACTCTGGGGAATTTGGGGTTGATTTTGATGCAGGCACGCGAGCAATTGGTGATTTAACTCAGACAGGGCTGGAGCTTGAACTGGCTTATCATTCAGAGCCTATAAAAATCAATCTGTCACATGCTTATCATAAATTATTAGATTTTACTTTGTTGCCAGATACCAATACAGCGTTAACCGCTAAACCCTATGGCTATGGGGATGAGTTGGCGGTTTGGAGCAGTCACATTAGTAAATTAACAGGTTCATATCTTTTCAATCCACGTTGGAAAATCGATGGTTCAGCCCGTATTTATTGGGGATTTGATGGAGCTAAGGCCTTTTCTGATTATAACAACGCCAACAACACACCTTATAACCGCAATCCTGATAACGATGACCCTTATGGCGCGTCTATTTTTGTTAATTTGGGTATTCAACACCAGTTGAACGATAACATCAAATTACGTCTGGATGCGTATAATATTTTAGGCTGGATTGACGATACTTATAATAAGCGTCTATTTGGTTTTAACGCCTATGGTGATTATCGTGCTCATGCACCTGCATTGGCTGCTACATTACGTTGGCAGTTTTAGTCATTTCATATCAAATAAATGAGAAGTATTGATATTTCGTTTATGTTGTCCATATCTATAAGCAGCATTTAATTTTAGCCACCAACTGCTATAATCCAGCGATGTTGCAAAGACTCTCGGATATTTATGAAACGACTCATTTTATTGCTAGGTTTATTGCTTAGCACCAACCTTTATGCTCAACAAGATTTAGCGGTTTTTCTACGTGATTTAAGCACTCTGCAAGCTGATTTTGTCCAGCGTTTATATGCAGATACAGGTGAATTGCTTGAAGAAACAGAAGGGCAAATGTATATCCAACGTCCTGATTATTTTCGTTGGGCTTATCAAGTGCCTTATCAACAACTCATTGTGGCAGATGGTAAATTGGTTTGGATTTATGACGAAGACTTAGAGCAAGTGACGATCAAAGACTTTGATACAGCTTTAGGTAAAACACCTGCATTGTTGTTGAGCAGCAGTCAACCGCGTGTGGAACAAGATTTTAATGTGTCAAAATTGGATTCACAATCTGAATATACCCGTCTTCAATTAGAGCCAAAAGAAGAAGATGCACCGTTTGAAAAGATTATTTTAACTTTAAACGGACAAGCGTTACGGGGTTTGGATTTAGTGGATAATTTAGGTCAAACCACGACCATGCATTTTAAAAACATGCAAAGAAATCAAAAGCTGGATAAGGCTTTGTTTCAATTTGTACCGCCAGAGCATGTTGATATTATTGATGAATCCGAATAAAACCTAGCTAAACCTTGGTTATTTAAACAGTTTGCATTAAGCTATATCTATTTTTTAATTCAGTTCAGGAAATTTAAAATATGTCAGAGACTGAAAACCAGCAGAATTCCGAACAGTGGGAACGTGATTTACTCAGCCGTCTTGCCTTTGCTTCTTTAAATGAGCAACGTCGGGCGCGTAAGTGGAGCACCTTTTTTAAGCTACTATTAGTAGGCTATATTATTGTTTTGACCGTACTGGTCGCGTACCCTGATATTTCTAAAGTATTTTCTGGGGAGCAAAGTGAACTATTTGCTGAAGAGGCAGGACATACCGCTTTAGTTGAACTCTCGGGTATTATCAGCAGTGATATGGAAGCCAATGCAGACAATATTATTCGTGGCTTGCGTAAAGCATTTAAACATGAAAATACCAAAGGTGTGATTCTTCGAATTAATAGCCCCGGTGGCAGCCCTGTGCAATCAGGTTATATCAATGACGAAATCATGCGTTTGCGTGAAGAGTATCCAGAGATGCCATTTTATGTAGTGATTACGGATATTTGTGCTTCTGGCGGTTATTATATCGCGGCAGCAGGCCAAGAAATTTATGCAGATAAAGCCAGTGTGGTTGGTTCAATCGGTGTGATTATGACAGGCGGTTTCGGCTTTGTGAATGCGATTGAGAAATTGGGTATTGAACGTCGTGTTTATGCAGCGGGTGACAATAAAGCCTTTTTAGACCCATTCTCGCCTGAAAAAGAAGCGGATGTACAACATATTACAAACTTATTGTCTAACGTCCACCAGCAATTTATCGATGTGGTTAAAGCAGGCCGTGGTGATAGATTAAATGGCGAGGATGAAAAATTGTTCTCAGGTCTTGTGTGGACAGGTGAACAAGCTGTTGAGTTAGGCTTGATTGATGGCTTAGGCAATACCAGTTATGTTGCGCGGGAGAAAATTGGTGCAGAAGATATTAGAGATTTTACACCTCGCCCTGATTATTTAGACCGTTTTACTGAGCAATTAGGCGTTTCAATCGCAAGTAAACTATCTAAGCAACTTAATTTAGAACAAGGCTTAGAGTTACAATAATTCCTTGTCTTGACAAGCAAGTTACGCTATTTTGTGTAATAATTTGGTTATTTAGAGCTGGCTAGCCATAACTGGAATTTGCCAGCTTATGAAAACTGCCTTTTGTCATAGTTTAATGGAAAAAAAGATGTAGTTATGGCTCAAAACGTTCGTCGTCCCGTTAGTGTGAGTGAACCATATGATCCAAAGCAGCGTGCGGTTGGGGGTGTTGTTCTTGCCTTAATTATGCTATTGGTTTACTTTTTTTTACAAACACTTGTCACCCTATCAATTCCTGCAGGCGCAGTACAAACTAGAACTGGCCCTTATGACTTAGGTGAACGTTTGCCCGGTGAGCAAATCCCTGAGGCACTCGCTCCAGATGTGAATGGTGATGTTTATATACCTAAATTACCAGCCTCTATGTCTCAGTTCGTCTTTTTAGATATTGACGGTACACCATTTGGTACAAATACTGAAGCTGGTGAAGCTATTCCCACTATTCCGATTATTGGTACACATTGGGTCGTGCAAGTTGCTAGTTTAACAAAACACAGTCAAGCTGAAAGTGTTGTGCTTAAGCTCAAGGCAGAAGGCATTGACATGGAAATCAAAAAAATTGGTAGTTGGTATACAGTAAGAACTACACCGCAGCGAACAGAAGATGATGCGAAACAGCTTAAAACACAGTTACGCCGTTTTGGATATAGAGATAGCTTAATTAAGAAAATAGAATGATGCTACAAGTTGCTGTGATTGCTTTAGGTGGTGCATTGGGTGCTTTGATGCGGTTTTGGGTTTCCACAGGATTTTATACAATCTTAGGTCGTGACTTTCCTTATGGTACATTAGCTGTCAATTTAATTGGTTCTTTGCTAATGGGTTTTTTATCGATTTGGATGTTGGATAAAGCTGTTGCACCCGAATGGAAAATGGCGGTACTTGTTGGTTTTTTAGGTGCATTTACCACATTTTCAACTTTTTCATTGGATACTCTGTATTTAATTGAAACCGAAGCTTATTTCAAAGCCTTACTTAATGTCCTCAGCAACGTGATTTTATGTGTTTTTGCAGTTTGGGTTGGTATGCTACTCGCCCGCCAACTGTCATAATGAAACGCCTATATTTATACCAGCCAATCATGACAACCCCAACCTAACATTGATTCTAAATTGCGAATTTCCTGTGTAAAAATAGACTGCAAATATGCTTTATCTTCTGTACTGATTTGAGATGAATAAGGTAAAGCATATACTTCATTTACCTGTTTTATATCAACCAATTCTATTTGCAAAAATTGAGATACTAAGTTTAATGTTTGTTGCGGATCATTTTTAAAAGTGTCGTATTTTAATGCTAGCAATTGTTGTTTAGGGAAATATTGTTGTATACGTTGTAATTGCTGACTATAAAATCCACGGCTCATACAAGAAAACTTTTTATGTTCAGTCACACCTTGTGCTTTGAGTGATAATTCATGCTGCAACGCTTCTCGAAATGAAAATGTATGCGCTTTGTTGTGTTGCTGCATATTCCAATGTGAGTAAGCTCTTTCTATGGGATTACGTAAAATTACAATCAGTTTTAAATGAGGATTGTACTGATGCATACGTTGTGGTGACGTTTGCCAATACATATATGCTGGAGTGGCTTCACCCCATAATTGATGAGATTGTGCATTTACAAAATGCTGATGATAATTCTCATAATTTGGCTGATTTGTTTGAAAATACCCATCATTATCAAAAAAATGTAATTCTTTTTGCTCTGACATATAAATATCAGGATGCTCTTTTAAGCTTTTGGCAAGTGCGGAAGTCCCTGCTTTTTGTGCACCACAGATTAAAAAATCAACTTGTTGAGTAACTTGAGACATGTTTGTTTTCTTAATTGAGATCAGGAATTTTTAGTGCAATATTTTTAAACACGTTTTATGTAATATGTCATCATTGCGGGATTCTATCCTACTTTTAAAAGCAACAACACTATTTATCTCTATTTTCTCCATCGGAATCATTGAGTAAAAATCACTTAGATCGCTAAAAGCTTCGTGTTATGATTTTAAATTAGTTAGGTTAAAAAAATTTAAATGGAAAGTGTTTGAGATGGGAAATTGCAGCTCATGCTAAAAAAATTATATTCATATAAATACTATTTACTTTCTTGTATCATATTGGAAATGTTAATCATTTTCATGTTACATCATAACTACCAAATTCAAAAACAGAAATTAGAAGAAACCCATATCAATAAACTAGATACCACGTATCAAGTGGTGGTTAATTCCTATGGGCTTGTTGCTCAAACCATTTTCAATGAATTAATTAACCGTCCTGATGTTATCAACATTTTTTCTCAAGCACAGAATGCTGATCCTGAAATAAAATCTCAAGTTCGTAAACAACTTTATAATACACTTAAGGACAACTACCGCCGTTTAAAACAGCGTGGCTTAAGACAACTAGATTTCCATCTACCAAATGGTGAAAGCTTTCTACGTTTTCATCGCCCTGGACGATTTGGCGATAATCTATTTCCAATTCGTTATTCCCTTCAATTAGCTAACTTACAAAAAATTCCTGTTCAAGGATTTGAAGAAGGCTCTATTTTCCATGCTTTTCGCTACATTTATCCATTATTTGATAACAGTGAACATATTGGCAGTGTTGAAACCAGTGTGTCTTTTCAGGCCATCAATGAAGAAATGGAAAGCATTCAACCGATGCTATATCACTTTATTTTGGATAAAGATATCGTACTATACAAAGTGCATGAGTCAGAACAAAGTAACTATACTCAAAGTCGTTTAGGTTTTAATTATTTGTTAGATAGGGAATATGCAAAAAATTTAAGTCGGAAACTAGAAAATAGCCATTTTATAAATGAGAAGACTTTTTCACATATTAATAAATTATTACGCCCTGAAGTTGAAGCATTATTACAGCAAGGTAAGAGCTTTGTTAAAACGTTAGCAATTGATGAGCAAGATTATGTTGTGACTTTCTTACCAATTAAAAATGTAGCGGGCGATATTACGGCCTACTTGCTTTCATATACCACAGATAGCGAATTTGCCGAGTTACAAGTGCGCTTCTATTGGCAGATGATTATTATCTCGTTCATTATTTTTGTGCTGGTCATGTTTATTTATGAATTACACCGTAGTCGACGCATTATCCAGTATCACCATGAGGAATTACAAAAAGCCAATGTAGATTTAGAACAGCGCGTACGTGAAAGAACGGTCTTACTAGATGGCATTATGGATGTGCAATCTAAATTTATTGTTAATATGGATTCTTTGGTAGCATTCGATCATCTATTAGATCAATTACTTGCACTAACCTTTAGTGAATACGGCTTTATTGCCGAAACTTTATACAAAGAAGATGGTACACCTTATCTGCGCTTGATTGCTGTTACCAATATCGCTTGGAATGATGAAAGCCGAGAACTATATGCGAAATTGGAAACAGAAGAGGGTATAGAGTTCCACAATTTAGACAATTTATTTGGGCAAGTCGCACTGACTGGAAATATTGTGATCTCTAATGACCCTAGTGTGGATTCACGTAGTGTTGGTATTCCCGCAGGCCATCCACCTGTTAATACATTCCTCGGTTTACCTGTTTATCGTGGTTCTCAGTTAATTGGGGTTATTGGCTTGGCAAATAATCCAATTGGTTATTCTGATGAGTTAATTAACTATCTCCAGCCTATTCTTGCTACTTGTGCCAGTATCATTGAAGCCTATAAGAATTATCAACAACGCGTGGATAGTGATACTGCTTTGCAAAGTAGTGAAGCCCATATTAGAGCCATTGTTGAAACTGCTCCTGATGGCATTATGACCATTGATGAACATGGTTTGATTGAAATGATGAACCCACGGCTGAGTGAAATTTTTGGCTATGTAGAGGCGGAATTATTAGGGAAAAATATCAAGTTGCTCATGCCTGAACCTTATAAAAGTCGTCATGACCAATATTTACAAACCTATTGTGAAACAGGTGAAAAACATATTATTGGCACAATTCGAGAAGCAGAGGGCTTGCGTAAAGATGGTTCTGTATTCCCATTAGAGTTAGCTGTGAATGAGTTGGTAATTAATCAGCAACGCAAATTTGTTGGTGTGATTCGAGACATTACCCAACGTAAACGCACGGAAGCGATCTTACATGAAGCAGAACAAAAACTGATTCAATCTTTAGAGTCACGTTTACAAGATTTAGCTGAAAACATTCCGGGGATCATTTTCCAATGGTATCAACGTAATGATGGGGAATTCGGTTTATATTATGTCAGCCCCCGCTGTGAAGAGTTGTATGGTATTAACCAAGCGGAATTTCAGAAAAATTGGCGTATTTTCCCGATTCATCCTGAGGACAGTTTGCGTTTCGAAGCCAGTTTACAAGAAGCCGTGCATCACATCAAAGAATGGGAATATGAAGGCCGTTTACTGTTGGAAGGCAATACAGTGAAATGGTTTAGAGGGATTGCTCGCCCGACTGAAACCCACCATGAAATTGTATTTAATGGCATCTTGTTAGATATTACGGCGCAAAAACAGGCAGAAGAAAAACTACGCCATAACGAAGAACGATTTGAGCTGGCTATGTTAGGCGCAAATGATGGTCTATGGGATTGGGATTTAAATGCGGATACGGTTTATTTCAGTCAACGCTGGAAGCAAATGCTCGGTTACGAAGAAGGTGAAATTGGTAATTCAGCTAACGAGTTTTATGAGCGAATTCACCCAAATGATTTATCAGCTGTACAACGGCAAATTGAGCAATATTTATCCAAACAAATTGACCATTATGAAGCTACTTTGCGCTTATTACATAAAGATGGGCATTATGTATGGACGTTAACCCGTGGCATTGCGGTATGGGATGATAACAAGCCTTATCGCTTTGTGGGAACAAACGTTGATTTAACCGAACAAAAACAAGCTGAGCAAACTATTGTTCAAAGTGAGGCCAAATTACAACAAGCGGTTTATGAGTTGGATCAGTTTAAAACAACACTGGATATGACTTTAGACTGTGTGTTGATGTTTGAAAGTGATACGCTCAGCTTCATTTACGCAAATCAAGGTGCAATTCGTCAATTAGGCTATGAAGAGGAAGAATTCTGGCAAATGACACCACTGGACTTAGAGCCTGCAACAAGCATTGAAGAGTTTCAGCAACTGATTGACCCATTGTTACAAGGCGATTTGGCTGCATTAACTGTACAGCGTTTTTATCAGCACAAAGAAGGACATTGGATTCCATTCGAAGTGTCATTGCAACATATTCAAATTGATGAAGGTCGACGACGTTTTGTAGCCATTGCACGAGATATTCGAGAACGTTTACAGGCAGAGGAGGAGCTACGTAAATTGTCTACGGCGATTGAACAAAGTGCCAGTACAATCGTGATTACGGATTTAGATGGTAATATTGAATTTGTGAATCCTGCTTTTGAAAAATCAACGGGTTACTCTTACCATGAAGCGGTTGGCAATAATCCACGGGTTTTAAAATCTGGGATGCAAACTGAGCAAGTGTATCAAGACATGTGGCATGTGATTAAACAGCAAGGCAAAGTCTGGCATGGCGAATTAGCCAATAAGCGCAAAAATGATGAAATTTACTGGGAATCTGTCACCATTACACCTATTCGTAACTTAGATGGGGAAATGACCCATTTCTTAGCAATTAAAGAAGATATTACCCAGCGTAAACAAGCGGAAGCAGCTTTAAAAAGAAAAAATGAAGATTTAGCCCATGCCTTACAACAATTGCAAACCACACAACAAGAACTGATTTTGTCAGAAAAAATGGCGGCTTTAGGTCAGTTGGTTGCAGGTGTCGCGCATGAAGTTAATACGCCGTTGGGTGCAATTCAGTCTTCAGTACAAAATATCATTGAGTTCTTAGACCAAAATCTCATTACATTGCCTGACTTTTTCAGTGATTTATCTCAGTCTGAACAGCAAGATTTATTCTTCGAAATGCTGAAAATTGCTTCGAGAGAAGCCCCTATTTTAACCACACGTGAAAAGCGTAAAATTCGCCGACATCTTAGTCAGCAGTTAGAAGCCCAAAATATCGATGACACGGTTTCGGTTGCTGATTACTTATTAGATATTGGTGTTCATGATGATGCCGCGCCGTTTTTACCGTTGTTACAAGCATCTGATTCACAGTCAATTCTCGTCAAACTCTCTCAATTAACCCAACTGAGAACCAGTGCGAAAACCATTGCAACCGCTTCTGACCGTGCATCTAAAGTGGTATTTGCATTAAAAACCTATGCACGTTATGACCATAGTGGTGAAAAAGTTGAAGCCAGTGTGATTGAGGGCATTGAAACCGTCCTGACTTTGTATCAAAACCAGCTCAAACGAGACACTGAAATTAACCGACATTATGCAGATCATTTGCCGAATATTTGGTGTTATCCTGATGAATTAAATCAGATTTGGACGAACTTGATTCACAATGCATTGCAAGCCATGGAATATAAGGGCACGCTTGATATATCTGTGGAACAGTCTGGCGATAACCAAGTTAAAATCTCTATTTCAGATACAGGGCATGGTATCCCTGCGGATATTGTAGATAAAATCTTTTCACCCTTCTTTACTACAAAACCTGCGGGAGAAGGCAGTGGCTTGGGTTTAGATATTGTGCAAAAAATCATTCAAAAACACGAAGGTCAAATTGAGGTTGAATCTCAGCAAGGGCAAGGTTCAACATTTCATATTTACTTGCCTATTTTAAGTCAAAAAAAGGATGTGAGTGCGGATGAAGCTCAGCCAATTAATTGAATCTGATTTAGTATGTGATCCTGACATTTCAGGTTTAACATTAGATAGTCGGCAAGTGAAATCGGGTGATGTTTTTTTTGCGTTGGCGGGTACACAGGTGCATGGTGAGCGTTTTATTCCCATGGCCATCCAAAATGGAGCAGCCGCTATTTTACGTGAAGCAGCGGAGTTTCAAACATATACAAAAGATAAAATTTGTCATGTTGATATACCAAATTTAAGTCAAAAACTGGGATCGATTGCCGCGCGTTTTTACAACCAACCCAGTCAATCTATGCAAGTTGTTGGTATTACAGGTACAAATGGTAAAACCTCGGTATCACATTATGTCGCGCAGCTATTACCACAAACTTGCGGCTTATTAGGCACATTAGGTTATGGGGTTTATGGGCAATTACAAGCTGGTCAACATACCACGCCCGATGCAATTCGCTTACAAGCTTTATTTGCTGAGTTTAAACAGCAAGCGATTCAGCATGTGGTAATGGAAGTGTCTTCCCATGCATTAGTACAAGGGCGCGTGAATGGGATTGAATTTGATACTGCTGTTTTCACCAACTTAAGCCGCGATCATTTAGATTATCATCAAACCATGCAGGCTTACCAAGCAGCTAAACTTAAGCTTTTTCAATGGGATAGCTTGAAAACTGCCATTGTGAATCAAGATGATGCTTTATGTAAAACGATTCAACAACATTTAGCCACAAATGTGCGATATTTAACCTATAGCATTATGGATGAAGCAGCCGATATTTACGCAAAAATTGTACAGCAACATCAACAGGGTTACACATTACATATCCATACACCTTGGGGGCAAGGACAAGTTGAACTGAATTTATTTGGACAGTTCAATATTCGCAATGTACTTGCTGCTTTATCTGTTGTATTAAATCAAGGTATGACACTAGATGATGCTTTGGATGCAGTGCAAAAACTTCAAGCTGTTGCAGGTCGAATGCAATGTTTAATTGAATCGAATCAACCCACAATCATTATTGACTATGCACATACACCTGATGCTTTGGAAAAGGTATTGCGTGCCAGCCGCCAACACTGTTCGGGACAGCTGCATTGTGTGTTTGGTTGTGGAGGTGATCGAGATAAAGGCAAACGTCCTGAAATGGGACAGATTGCACAGCAGTTTGCGGATAAAGTCGTGATAACAGATGACAATCCTCGCCATGAATCATCCCAAGCGATTATCGATGATATTTTAAGCGGTTGTCAATTATCTGATAATAATCTACAAATCGTTGCTGACCGAGCACAAGCAATTCACACAGCAATAGACCAAGCCCAACAGCAAGATATTGTCGTCATTGCGGGTAAAGGTCATGAAGATTATCAACAAGTGGGAGATGCATTTTTACACTTCAGTGATGAAGAACAAGTGAGAGAAGTGTTTGGAGCAATGCAGGTAAGATAGATAATTGGAATGGTGCAAACCAGATTGATTTAACACCATTCCTTAAGCTTATTTTATAGCTCAGGTAAAGTGGTTACATCTTGTAATGAAATTTGTTGAATATCATCATTTGCATTCACTAACGTACCTGTTTGGAAACGTAAACTTGCAATCGTATTGGCTAAGCCAAATAACGCTGATACGTAATCCGCTTTTGCTTCAATCAACTTGGTTTCTGTATCCATAATTTGGAACACAACATCGGTTTTTAAGTTATCCGTAATTGAGCCTTTGAAACCTAAGAATGATTTTTCGTACAAATCAGCAGATTGTTTGGCATCTTCTACTTGTTTTAAAGCACGCTCTAATGTACCAACTGACGTATTCATTTGTAATTTGATTTTACGCTTTAACTCGTTAAATGAGATCAAAGTACGTTGATGTGCAGTTTTCGCAGCTAATAAGCTACCTTTTGCACGATTATTACCTAATTGGTATCTAAATGATAAATAAGCTGTTGCATCATAGCCTTCCGTTCTTTCGTGTAATGAGCTGAAATAAGCATCTGCATCACTACCAAACTCTAAGCCTCGAGATGCAGCAGTTAAATTTAAATCTAATGAAGGTAGTAAATCTTTACGTGCTTTAGCAAGTTTAGTTGCACTGGCTTCATGTTTTAGTTCAGAGGCTTTTAAATCCAAACGATTTTGTAACGCTAAACCAGATAAGTAATCTTGCATAAATGTTTTATCAAAACGCTTAGCAACATCTACCCAGTTATCTGAAAATGTTTCTTCGGCAAAACCAATTTGACCAGCTTGTGCGGCTGGAATACCCAAGCTTGTTGCCAACGCGTTACGATTGCTATTTAACATTTCTTCAGCTTCTGACAAATTGCGCTTTTTGTCTGCTAAATACGCATATAAACGTTGTAAATCTGGCTCGTATTGACTTGGGTTTGATTGCTTAGACACCACGTCTTCAACACGATTGATAATTTTAGTGACGCGCTCTTTAGAGTCAGTTTGTACTTTTAAGTTAACTTGTGCCGCTTTGTAATTCCAATAGGCTTGCACGGTGCTTAATAACGTACTGGTGACAAAATGTTCAAATGTGCTTTCAGCTGCTTTACGATTTAATTGAGCGGCTTTTTCATTGGCATTGGCTGAAACTGTACCTGCCCCTTTTAAGAAAGGTACTTTTAAAGTGAACTTTACTGTAGAAGTGTTAATAGTTCTTGCATTGTCAAAGTTAAGGGCAGGATTTATATCAGTCAAATAAGGATCATTTTTAACCATGTTGACTGAAAAGTTAGAAACCATACCATTTCTAAATAATTTTGAAATACCCGCGGTTGCCTTGAACAAGTCGTGATCTAAACGCGCCCCTGTTGGTACTTGCTTTTGATGAGGTTTTTCGAAACGAGGAATGCGCTCTTGCCCACCACCAATAGTTGCATACGTTGTCCAGTCGAATGCACCTGCTTGAATTTGCTCACCCGCTTTTGCTGCATCAACGGCAAGGGTTTGTAATAAAATTTTGGGGGAATTTTTAATCGTAAGTTGAGCAGCATCCATTAAACCTAAAGAACCCCCAGACCATTCTGCCTTTGGTTCAGCCACACCTAGTGTAGGTAATAATAATAGCGTACTAGCCGTCACTTGCCATTTGCTTATCTTCCAGTACATAAGTTCTGGTCTCCATTGGGGTTATGTGAGTTATTAGCGAGTTTAAATCATTGTGTTCGTGGCCTAAGGTCTTATTCTTACCCTATACCAGAACTATTGATTTTTCAATCTTAAAATAGTATGAGATTTAGAAACTATTAAGGCTTCATTTTACGAGTTTATTGCATTAAGCCAGATAATCATATTATAAAGCATAAAAGCAACTATTTTAAAAATAGTGATGATGATGGCAATATATATCGCCGAAATAGCATTGATAATATCAGTAAAATAATTGCTATCTTCACTTTATATTGGCAGTCTGTAAGCATATATCACGTTCATATTTCTGACTGGCAAATATTCTGCCATTGTCTATATTATGACATGTAACTCAATAAAGAATTTACCATGCACCGTATTGCAACAATACAAATGACCTCAGATAGTCATGTTTCTAAAAACTTACAAAAAGCGGCTGAATTAATTCATACTGCTGCAGAAATGGGCGCGAAACTTGCCGTATTGCCAGAAAATTTTGCCCAAATGGGTCAACACCAAGCCGATATGCTACAAATCCAAGAACCAATGGGACAAGGTGAGATTCAGGACTTTTTGTCTCAGCAGGCCAAACTCAATAATATATGGATTGTGGGTGGTACAGTTGCGATCAGTAGCGATCATGCTAACAAAGTATATTCTGCTTGTTTATTATTTGATAATACAGGGCAGTGTGTAGTCCGTTATGATAAAATGCATTTATTTGATGTATTAGTAGGATCACAAGAACGTTATCAAGAGTCCAGTACTATTGCGGCAGGTCAACAGGTTGTAGTCGTAAATACACCATTTGGTAATTTAGGGCTGGCTATTTGTTATGATTTGCGTTTTCCTGAGCTATTCAGAAGCATGTTAGCAAAAAATGTGGAATTGATTGCGATACCTGCTGCATTTACTGCAACAACAGGTAAAGCGCATTGGGAAGTATTACTAAGAGCACGTGCCATTGAAAATTTATGTTATGTCATTGCTGCTAATCAAAGTGGTACACATGCAAATGAGCGGCAAACATATGGTGATAGTATGATTGTTGATCCTTGGGGCAGTGTGATAACACGATTAAAGCAAGGTGTTGGTGTCGTTTGTGCAGATATTGATACCCAAAACTTAACTACACTACATCAAAAATTTCCTGCTCGAGAACATCAGTGTATTCGAAATTTATGATATTTTGAGTCTGATATATAAACATCATATCTTATGAGCTTGAATTTTTAGGCTTTATCTGTATATATCGTAGTGTGGTTAGGGTTTTTATTATCAGTAATAATAAAAAATTAAACATTGCCAGTTCACATTATTTGATGCCATATGTATTTAGAAAAATTTTTAAACCGATATTATTTATGTGAAAATAGGCCATTCATTATAGGTTATCCTGTAGTCCAAGAAAGTCATTGTGAGATAGCATTGTGTCTTCAATAGTTCAGGCTAAAGCTGAAGCGCAGAAATTAATTAAGCGATATAACAAGCTGCAAGCAGAGGCAAAAAGCGCAGACAGTACCGAAGAGGCTGCGCGAAAAGCAACTGAAGCAGAAAAACTTGTTTCGCAAATTAGCGCGTTACAGACAGCCATTACCAAATTACAAGCTAGAGATAGAGAGCAAAGCAGTAAAGAAGCACGTAAACCTGCCACGGATAAAACAACAGCCCCGAAAAGGAAAACATCAGTGCTTGCAACGGCTGATGGCGTGCCTTTAGCTTCTGAAGAAGAATTACGTCGTGCAGAAGCAGAAAAGATTGAATTAGAATCACGAATTGGTCGTATTGAGGCTGCTCAACGCAAAACCCGTGAACAAATCGATCAACTTGCCAGAGCGAAACGTGAACTAGCCCGTCTTAAAAGCCAAGCTGAAAAATCTGCTCGAGAGCGGCGTGAAAGCGATGAAAAGCTACAGCAAGAGTTAGCCCGTCGCATCAAGCAAAAAGAAGATGAGCATTTACGGCTGAAAAAAGAACTGGACTCTGCACGTGCTCAAGCTCAGAAAGATGCAGAATTATTGCGTTTACAGCGTGATAGTGCCCGCGCGATGATGGAGCGTCAGCAGCAATTAGAACGAGATAAAACGCTTGGAAAACTGAGACGTTCGGGAACGAATGGGCTTGTGAGTATTTTAATTGGAGCTGGCGTTACTTTGCTGCTGGTCGCTATTGTCGTAGTGCTCGCAGTTACAACACCTATCTTTGATAGTTTTATTGGGGATTTAAAACATCCACCTGTTGTACAGCAACCTCTAGCACAACCTCGCCCGACCATCACTCAAATTGAATCGAATCCTAAGCCAGAAGCACCAAAACAGTTACCTAAGCCTAGAGTAAAACCTTTGGCTGTGTTTCGGGATAATCTCAAGCGAGGTGGTTTTGGCCCGACAATGTTGAAGTTACCTGAGGGGAGTTTCTTATTAGGTGTTAAAAATACGTTACCTTATCAAGAGGAACGTCCTCAAACAGACGTGAGTTTACAAAGCTTTTCAATCAGCCGCTATGAAGTCACTTTTGATGAGTATGATGCTTTTGCATCTAATACTAATCGTAAATTACCCAGCGATAAAGGTTGGGGCAGAGGTAAACGCCCTGTGATTAACATCAGTTGGCATGATGCAGTGGATTATACAAAATGGCTAACAGAACAGACAGGTAAGACTTATCGTCTGCCTAGTGAACGTGAATGGGAATATGCCGCTGCTGCAGGTGTGAATACACCTTATTGGTGGGGGAGGGATTTAGGACGTAACAAAGCCAATTGTGCAGTTTGTGGTAGCCAATGGGATGCGAAACAGACTGCGCCTGTAGGTAGCTTCCCCAGCAATAATTTTGGGCTGCATGATACGATTGGCAATGTGATGGAATGGACAATGACATGCTTCCGACCAAGTTATCGTGGTGCACCATCTCATGGTCAAATATGGGAAGGGGGCGATTGCTCTCGTCGTATCGTTCGTGGTAGCTCTTATCGTACATATGAAAACAGCTTACGTATGACTAAGCGTCACAACTATAGCCCAAGAACACGTATGGATACGTTGGGCTTTCGGGTAGTGCGTTTAGGGGATTAGCTTGAATGAAAGGTTAAAGCTTTGGACGTTAAGATGATGTCTAAAGCTTTAATTTCGTAAGAAGTTAACTTAACCAACAATATAACTGCCTGTACCCACAGCAATGAGCACGCCTTCATTATTATGCAATTCCATTCGTGTTACAGAGACTTTGCGCCCGCTACGTAACACTTGTGCTGTAGCAATAAAATACTCTCCACGCCCCGGTCGCAAATAATCAACTCGCATATCAATTGTGCCTGATTTATCAATCCCTTGCATACGCTCTGCTTCAGTCAACTGTGGTTTGGTATGAAAAGCATTTGCAATCGCAATCATCCCGCCTGCTACGTCTAAAACTGAGGCAATAACCCCACCATGTAAAATACCATGCACAAAGTTACCGATCAGCTCGTCACGCATATCAATTCGCAATCGCACTTCTTCTAAATGCAAGCTTTCGATTTTTAAACCAAGTAACTTATTAAAAGGCATCTTTTCCTCAAATGCACCTAATAAACGGTTTAGTAATTGGTCTAATGCTTCTCGCTCTTGGGTTTGATTTAAATCAGTCATGTATTTTTACAATAATGGTTGTGGCTGCGAATCTGCTGGACGTGTAAAACCAGCCAATTCCGCTAAAGTAGGATAGTCTAAAATAGTAAGCCTGTGATGCGCTAATCTGATTAAACCTTCTTCTCGTAAACTACGCAAAGTTCGATTCACATGTACTAAGGTCAGGCCTATCGTATCAGCAATATCCTCTTGTGTCATGGGAAAAGGAATCGTCTGCTCTTGATGTTCCATCTGGGTACAGAGACGGTGATATAAATCAAGGAACAAATAAGCCATACGCTCTTTTGCATTCTTACGTCCAATATTGACTAAATATTCATGACTTAAGCTCATATCTCGCGCTGTAATCCACGCAATTTGTGAAGCCAGCTCAGGATGTTGGTCAAACATTTGTAAAATACTTTGACGCGGAAAAACACAGAAGCTACATTCAGTTAGAGCTTGTGCAGAGTGATTGATCGGGCTGTTTAAATCGGCTTGAAAGCTGAGGAAATCCCCCGGTAAGGCATAACGCAAAATTTGGCGGCTGCCATTATCTAGGGTTTTATACAACATCACCCAACCAGAAAATAAAGTATAGGTATTGGTGTGTTCTTCACCTTGTTTGTATAGGAAAGTTTTAGCAGGTAGCGTAATTTGCTCAGTACGATAGTTTTCAATCGCGTTTACAAGTTCGCTAGGCAGTTGTTTAAAAATGTTCAATTGGCGCACAGGGCACATCGAACAGGAGGTCAATGTGGTTGGTTTTCTCATGGATTTTGGATAAAACGGCTTTAACTTAAGTTAATAAGTACATTGTAAATGTATTTGTGGCTTTTTTGAAGGAAAATGAATGCAAATTTTACCAAATAGCATCAATAGTTAAATTTGTGGTTAAAGTTTTGACAAGATATTGAAATTTTTAAACGAACATATATTTCACAATTTTAATATGGTCAGCACTTTTATTAGTAAACTCGATGTGTCGATAAGAAAAAAATATATATTTATACGACTTCCTTATTGAAAAATAACATCGTCATACCAAAATCAGACAATGGCTTTGTATTGCTGACTGACAAATACAAAGTTTTGATATTAATCCCGAATTCCCATTAACCTCGAAAGGATGTTTTTCATGGCTTTTGAATTACCTGCTTTACCTTATGCAATTGACGCTTTAGCTCCACACATTTCTCAAGAAACTTTGGAATTCCATCACGGCAAGCATCATCAAACTTACGTTACAAATTTAAACAACTTAGTACCTGGTACTGAGTACGAAGGTTTATCTTTAGAAGAAATTATCAAGAAAGCACCTGCTGGTGGTGTATTCAACAATGCTGCCCAAGTATGGAATCACACATTCTACTGGAACTGCTTAAGCCCTAACGGTGGTGGTGAACCTACTGGCGCATTAGCGGCTGCGATTAACAGTGCATTTGGTTCTTTTGCTGAATTTAAAGAAGCATTCACAAAGACATCTGTGACAACTTTCGGTTCTGGCTGGGGCTGGTTAGTGAAAAATGAAGACGGTGGCTTAGAATTAATGAGCACAAGTAATGCAGGCACACCAATGACTGAAGGCAAAGTAGCATTATTAACCTGTGACGTGTGGGAACATGCTTACTATGTTGATTACCGTAATGCGCGTCCAGCTTACTTAGAAGGTTTCTGGAACTTAGTAAATTGGGAATTCGTAGCGCAAAACTTCGAAGCTTAATTGCTAGTTGCTCTTATTCCCTAGCTTCAACCATTTGATTTAGGGAATGAGAGATAACATCTTAGATGTATTGTTAATTTTTATTCTTTTTGTATGCTTTGCAATTGCGAGCAATCTTTCTTGCTAACTGTTCAAAATCTTGATACGCATTTTGAGCGGCCTGAATACTTCCCCCCACTGCACCATCTGCCGAAGTCAATTGAAAAATCGGCTTATGCGCTGCCTGTGCTAATGGCATCAAACTCTTGTAATGTTTGACTAAAGCTAAGCAATACACATCATCAGCAATACCTTGTTCTGTTTCTGGCATATCTAAAATTGTGCGTCGATATGTATTTGGAATCCGATCAATCCAACGTTGATAGGCTTTTGCTGGTTTATCAGGGCGCGAAGAATGTTGTAGATGTTGCAACACCACATAACCCACGGGCTGCATTTTAGCTGTTGGTAATTTTAAATCTTGGCTTGGGTTCTTTTTTTCTCGCTCGTGCCATTCTAAACGCCAGCGACGCAAGGTAGGGCCTAAGTTTTGTAAACCTTGTAATGAGAATAAATCAGGCGATAATGGTACAACCACATAATCTGAGGCAATCATTGCCGCACGGTTAATTGCACCTAAATTAGGGCCTAAATCGAGTAAGACAACATTGGGCGAATAACTGGCAATTGATCGTTGTAACAACCGCCAAAAAGCCGAAGTCATCCGAAATGACAACTCTTTTCTATCCATACACCCCGGCCATTCAGTGGATAAATTGCCTTCAAAACCTGACAGAAATAAATCCCCGACAAGTAATGATAGTCCGGGGCGCACGTCTTCTAATTGGGGTGTTGCAATATCACCGACACCACGGACTAAGGGTTGTACACAACGGTAAATGGTATTGGGCTGGTTATTCAGTAGCCAGATTTCTTCTAAGCGTTCTTCTTCTAAAAAAGCAGCGGTTAAGTTGGCTTGTGGGTCTAAATCAGCGGCAATCACTCTTAAACCGAGTTCGTGATACATCCACGCTAAATGATAAACCAGTGATGTTTTGCCTACGCCACCTTTGTTGTTAAAAAACGCAATAATAGGAATGCTCATGGTATTTCGCTTTAATCATACTGCGGGCTATTGTAACCGAAATCTATAAGTAAGGTGATACTCAAACCTGTGCTTATTTCTCAAAAAAGTCAAATTGGTGGTTGCTTACGATAAATGGTCTAATCATCCTCATCGATGAAGTGTCTTGTTATAATAGCGTAAATTATTAACGGATAAGTTTGATGCACAATATTTTAGTTTTATATTACAGCCGACATGGTCACGTTGCTCAAATGGCACAAAAAATCGCTCGCGGGATTGAAGAGGTACAAGATTGTGAGGCAGTGGTTCGAACTGTGCCAGCTGTTTCAACAGTTTGTGAGGCCACCGCTGCGGATATTCCTGAGCAAGGTGCACCTTATGTAACACAGGAAGATTTAAAAAATTGTGCAGGTTTAATATTGGGCAGTCCTACACACTTTGGCAATATGGCTGCGCCGATGAAGTATTTTCTCGATCAAACCAGTGGTTTATGGCTCGGTGGACAATTGGTTGGAAAACCTGCCGCTGTCTTTACTTCGACCTCTAGCCAACATGGTGGTCAAGAAAGCACCTTATTATCGATGATGTTACCGTTGTTTCATCATGGTATGTTAGTGCTGGGTTTGCCTTATACTGAACCCAGTTTAAGCGATACGACAATGGGCGGCACACCTTATGGGGCAAGCCATGTTGCGGGTAGCCAGCAGCAAAACCCTTTGACTGACGATGAAGTGAATTTATGTCGTGCGTTAGGCAAACGGGTTGCGTTCACTGCAGTGAAATTAGCCTAAATTTCTGAGGAGTTCGATCATTGGACATTTTTAAATCGAACTCCATAAAACTATCTCAGCTTTCTACGTCCAACGCATAAAACTACTGTTTGCATCATATAGCGACTCACTGCCCACCATGAGCTGAATATTCGGGAATGCCCATCGGTTCTAGGGCGCATATTGATAGATACTTCTTTGATTTGTAAACCTGCCTGATTGAGCAACATTAACACCCCCATATCCTGATATTCCAATAAAGTGGCTGCACGAGAAGCAAGCAAGGTAATCGCTGGACGGTTATAAACCCGCAAACCCGAAGTTAAGTCTTCTAAATGCACACTGGATATTTTACGAAAAAATGCCCAAGCAAATTGGCGTAAAGGGCTGCCTCGTTCGGGATATGCACCGATCACCACATCACAATGATTGCCTAACTCATATAATAATTTAGGGATTGATTCCGCTTCATGTTGTCCATCAGCATCCATCGTAATCGCTGTGTTATAACCGTGTTTGACTGCATAACGTAAACCTGTTTGAGTTGCACCCCACGCACCTAATGAAAATGCTAGCGGTAACACTGTTGCACCCGCTTCCATTGCTAATTGTGCTGTATTATCCGTGCTCGCATCATCAATGACTAAAATTGTGCCATCAAAATAACGTTGAATATCCTGAATCACTTGTACAACACTTTTAGATTCATTTTTAGCGGGGATAATCACAATCATGGGGTAAAGCGTAGTTGATTTCATAATGATTCAAAGTTGAAAATGTTTAATTAAATTGTAACGGAAATGTTTGAAATAGAAAAACAAAATCTAAATGCCCTATTTAATCTGATAAAAAATGTAAAAAAAGGCTTTACACATATGCATCAGTACAATATAATTCGCGCTTCAAATGACTACTTGGAGAGGTGACAGAGTGGTCGAATGTAACGGTCTTGAAAACCGTCGAGGGTTTGTAGCCCTCCGTGGGTTCGAATCCCACCCTCTCCGCCATCTTTAGTTATTCCTTTTTTATCTCCCTATATCCACAATTAATACCATCTATAAGCCGAAACCGTTATACTATGCACGCACTGTGTTTTTACAAAAGTAACTTACGGCCAAATACATAATCATGAGCGAACAACAATATGACATGCTAATTATTGGTGCAGGCATCAGTGGTTTAAGCATGGCACACTATTGCACCCAGCATGGTTTAAAGACGCTAGTCTTAGAAAAAGAAAATCGTAATGGTGGCTTATTTCATTCACATCAATTTGGCAGTCAATATGATGATTTTTGGATTGAGCTAGGTACGCACTCTTGTTTCAATTCATACGGACATATTATTAAACTCATTGAAGACTACGGCCTAATTGATACGCTGACTCAGAAGCAATCTTTGCGGTTTAAATTGTGGAATGGTCGCCAAATCAATTCTATCCCTTCTCAGTTAAATTATTTTGAGCTGCTCTTTTCTGTTCCTAAACTGTTCTTTTTGAAAAAGCAAGGTAAAAGTATTCAGGAATACTATGGCAGCATTGTCGGTAAGCGTAATTACCAAAATGTTTTCTCACCTGCATTCAATGGTGTGATTTGCCAACCATCGGATAACTTCCCCGCCAATATGTTGTTCAGAAAGAAACCACGGCGTAAAGATGTGATCCGTAACTTTACTTTCGAACATGGTATTCAAGCATTGCCCGAAAAAATGGGGGCGACGCTGGATGTGAAGAACAGCATAACCGTTGAAAATATTGAATATGATGGCCAAACCTATCAAGTCGCAGCCAATGGCCAGACTTATGAATCACGTTATTTAACATTGGCAACGCCTGTTAATGTGACTGCCGATTTAACCGAAACCATTGCGCCAAATGTACATGAAGCCTTAAAAGTGGTGAATCATGTCAGCATTGAAACCATTGGTGTGATGTTAGACAAGCAAGTTATGGATTTAAAACCTCTAGGTGGCATTATTGGGCAACAAGATAAATTTTATTCTGTTGTATCGCGCGATGCAGTAGAGCATTCTCGCTATCGTGGTTTCACATTCCACTTTAAGCCGAATACATTTAATAATGATGAGAAGCTGGAATACTTATGCGGTGTGTTGCAAGTAGAGAAAAACCAGATTCAAGATATTGTGACAAAACAGAACTATTTACCTGCCCCTGTCATCGGACATCAACAAACTTTAGAAAAATTAGCAACGGCATTAGACAAACAACCGCTATTTATCACAGGTAATTACTTTTATGGCGTTTCAGCTGAAGACTGTGTCACACGCTCTGTAGATGAGTTCAACCGCCTTGAACAATTGATGAATACATAATCTGCTGGCTCAGATGGATTGAATATGCAAGTAAGTCAACGACAATTTGATAGACAGAACACTTTAACAATCTCGCAATTAGAATGCATTCGAGATGACCGTGTTTTATTTGAAGGCCTTAATTTTGAATTGAAAGCAGGCGAATTGCTACAAATTGAAGGACATAATGGTAGCGGTAAAACCAGTTTATTAAGGATTTTATGCGGTCTCAGTTTACCAGAAAGTGGGCAAATTTTTTGGCAACAGCAGGATATTGAAGAAGATAAAGCGGTTTATTGGGAAAACTTATCTTATATTGGTCATGCACCGGGGGTTAAAGGTGAGTTGACACCAATTGAAAATTTACGGATGGCGAAAGCATTAGGCTCGCAACCAACAGATATTTCATTAGAGTCCGCGTTAGAACAAGTCGGGTTATATGGGTTTGAAGATGTGCCCACCCGTACATTATCCGCAGGTCAACAACGTCGTGTAGCTTTGGCGCGTTTATTAACCAATGACGTGCAGCTGTGGATTTTAGATGAGCCATTTACCGCATTAGATAAAAAAGCGATTCAAATGGTTGAAAGCTTACTCGACCAACATGCACAACGTGGCGGCATGGCAGTGATTACCTCACATCATCATGTCAATTGTGAATATGCCCGCATTTTAAAATTAGCCTAAACCATTCACAAATGAGTACAAAAGCTGTTATGCTGCGTGCTCTTCTTTTCATACAATCATTTAGAGACAAACGAATGTCTGACATTAAGCTGGATACATTAGAAGCAAAAGCAAGTTATGGAATTGGTATTCAATTTGGTCAACAATTGGCAAGTAGCAATATTGAAGGGTTAGATGTTGCAGCAATTGCGAAAGGGATTGATACAGTTTTAAGTGGTTCACACCCTGAAATTGCAATTGACGAAATCAATCAAGCATTACAAGCATTACACGAACGCACTCAAGAAAAAAATGCAGAGCAAGCAAAAGTTGCAGCGGCAGAAGGTGAAGCATTCTTAGAACAAAATGCAAATCGCCCAGAAGTCACAGTAACAGAATCTGGCTTACAATATGAAATTTTGACAGAAGGCACAGGCGAAAAACCAACTGCGGAACAAAAAGTACGTGTACATTATCATGGCCAATTAGTGGATGGTACAGTGTTCGATAGTTCTGTAGAACGCGGCCAACCTGCTGAATTCCCAGTGAATGGTGTAATCCAAGGTTGGGTTGAAGCATTACAATTAATGCCTGTTGGTTCTAAATGGAAATTAGCGATTCCTCAAGAATTAGCTTACGGCGAACAAGGTGCAGGTCAAGCGATTCCTCCTTATGCCGCGCTTGTTTTTGAAGTTGAATTGATCGCAATTCTTTAATTCGATTTTAAGTTAACCTTGTTTCAACCTGACCTCTGGAACAAGGTTATTTTTCAGCGGCACATCGCTGTATTCTGATTTAATTTCATTCCTACTATTTGAAACTTCTTTACACAATTCAGACAAATTGGCTATTTTCTGTTACGATTAGCAACATATTGAAACGTATTTGAGAATCAGTATGTCGTTAACGGCAAAGCAATGGCTACAACAAATTCATCAATTGCCACTTACATCCAAAGTCAAAATCATGAATGTTTGCGGTGGTCATGAGCGTGCAATTACGATGGCAGGGTTGCGCACATCATTGCCTGAAAATATTGAACTGATTCCGGGGCCGGGTTGTCCTGTTTGTATTTGTCCTGAAGAGGATATTTATGCCGCAATTCAATTGGCTTTAAATGAAAACGTAATTTTAGCCGCGTTTGGAGACATGTTGCGCGTACCTGTGAATGTACCTAAAAAACAAGTACGTTCCTTAGAGCAAGCCAAAGCAGCAGGCGCAAAAATTCAGCCAATTGCCTCGCCTTTAGATATTTTACAATTAGCACAACGACACCCAGATGAAACGATTGTCTTCTTTGTCACAGGGTTTGAAACCACGACCGCGCCTGTGGCTTCATTACTCGCACAAGGTATACCTGATAATGTGCTGGTTTTACTATCTGGACGTTTAACTTATCCTGCTGTGGAGCTATTGCTTTCAACAGGTCAAGCTAATTTTGATGCTTTAATTGCTCCGGGGCATGTCGCCACTGTGATGGGTGCGGATGAATGGCAATTCTGTGTTGATACATACCAGTTGCCAACCGCAGTAGCGGGTTTTGAACCAGAAAGTTTATTAGCTGCAACTTACTCCGTTTTACGTCAATATTTAGAACAAAAGCCATTCTTAGACAACTGCTATCCTCAAGTTGTGACAGCAAAAGGTAATCCCACGGCTCAAGAACATTTAACACAAACCATGCACATTACAAAAGCGAACTGGCGTGGTATTGGTGAAATTGAACATTCGGGATTTGAGCTGAATGATAAGCAAATTGATGCAAAAACCCATTATCCTGAGTATCATCAACAAGCACGACAACGCGCAGGTGAAATGCCCGCTGGCTGTGACTGTGCTAAAGTGGTGCTGGGACAAATTTACCCGAATCAATGTCAGCTTTATAATACAGCTTGTACACCCCGTCACCCCATAGGCCCTTGCATGGTATCCGATGAAGGCGCGTGTCGAATTTGGTTAAGCCATGGCATTAAAGAATAAGATTTATACAGAACAACAAGTTCTAACGGAAAACAGGTATAACTATAGATGTCTTTGTATCAACAAGCACAATTTTTAACCAGTGCCAACCATATTAAGCAATTACCAGAAGATGCAGGTTATGAGGTGGCATTTGCAGGCCGCTCTAATTCAGGCAAATCCAGTGCAATTAATGTATTAACCAATCAAAAAAGCTTAGCTCGTACCAGTAAAACCCCAGGGCGTACACAATTAATCAATTTATTTGACTTAGATGCAGAGCGGCGTTTGGTCGATTTACCGGGGTATGGTTTTGCAAAAGTACCTCAAGCGGTTAAATTACACTGGCAGAAAGTGTTAGAACGTTATTTGAATGAGCGGCAATGTCTGAAGGGTTTGATTTTACTCATGGATATTAGACACCCGCTGACAGAATTTGATATGCAAATGCTGGAATGGTGTCAATATGTGGGTTTACCTGCACATGTGTTGCTTACAAAATCTGACAAGTTAGGTACAAATAAAGCAAAGAATAGCTTGCAGCAAGTGAAGAGTCGCTTAAAAACTTTAGATAATACCAGTATTCAATTATTTTCTGCTTTAAAGCGCACAGGTATTGCAGAGTTACAAACTTGTTTAGACCAGTGGTTTGATATTAAACCAAAAATTGATGCATCAGTACAAAAATAAAAATACTTGAATAGCAGCAAGTTATAAAAAATATTGTGTGTTATTTCTTAAAAGTGAAATTCATGTCAATAATTTTGCTACAATTGCTGTGGCTAGCAGAAACCTAAGGGTTTTATCTGGGCACGTTAAACAGTAAGATTGAAATATAAAAAAATCGCGGCCTTTGTTAATAAATGTGTGATTTATTGGGTTTGACAGTGAATCAAATCGTTCACTCTATAAGTCTATTCATAAAACACATAAAATAAGGCTTTGTTAGAATAAAACGCTTAACTGATGAAATGTTTCGGTAATGATTCCGTTAGAGAAAATCATCGTCCTCAATAAAGTCCCTTTATTTTCCGCACTGAAGACTGAGGACATCCACATGATATCCACCATTGCGTCTGAAGAGGCATATGAAGATGGGCACACTTTATTCTATGAGGGTGATGTGGGTGATAAGTTATTTATTGTGGTATCTGGGAATGTTCAGATTCTAAAAAATCAAGATGGTGAGGAAAAGCCCATTGTTACTCTAAAAGAGAATAATTTTTTAGGAGAGCTAGCATTGTTTGATGCGGAGACACGAACGGCAACAGCGCGTTGTATCGGCCCCTGTACGTTTCTGGTCATTGAGCGTAATGATATGGAACAACTTGCGCACGAATACCCAGCTATTGCATTTGGCTTTATTAAAGTCCTAATCAGTCGTATGCGTGGTATGGTATTGGATAAAAAGAATTAGCCATGTTAATGCGTTTAGCCCGTTTCTTCAGCACATTATTTCCCGTCAAGCCTAATGAATGGGACGGGGTTATTTACTTTTTTTTTATCATGCTGGTGTATTCAATTGGGGCTAGTTTTTCACGCACAATTGGTACGACACTGCTCGTTAGCCATTTAGGTGGTGATAAATTACCTATCGCGTTCATCGTTGTAGACTTATCGGTCATGGTCGGCTCGCTGGCTTATGCTCATTACACT
Organism: Candidatus Albibeggiatoa sp. nov. NOAA; assembly: GCA_025800385.1. Taxonomy (GTDB): domain Bacteria; phylum Pseudomonadota; class Gammaproteobacteria; order Beggiatoales; family Beggiatoaceae; genus Albibeggiatoa. The sequence continues at coordinate 103,646 of JAOXRS010000152.1, read as the reverse complement.
AAAAAAGTCACAGGCCTTTCAATTCTAGGCTTTTTTTTTCTAACCAACACACTTTTTTCCGTTATTGTCCAAGGGCTGTTTTTCCTGCATGAGCAATTTGAGCAAGGCATGAACCTTGGGGGCTATATATTTAGCTTAGAGTGGGTTTATGGCTTCTTCTTTGTTGGTTTCTATTTTTTTTATATTCTAATTAATATTCATGTTAGCAGTGTTATTGCGTCTTATTTTACCGCAGTACAAGTGAAGCGGGTTATGCCTGTTATCAGTGCTGGAATGCCGATTGGTGGTGCTTTGGGTGGCATTATGTTTATGTTATTACTCAATATATTCCAGTTCCAACCACAACGTCTTGTTTTTGTATTAGGCTTAGCCAGCTTAACCTCTTTTGGTATGCTATATCTTGTACGTTCACGCTTAACACCTGTGCGTGCCAGTGTTGATAATCGTTCAACTAAAAACCCATTCCGTGAGTTAGTCGGTGCATTTAAATATGTTGCTGGCTCTAAACTCATGATCTTCATGTCGCTAGGCTTAATGTGTTTTGTAATCGGTAATAAACTACTCGAATATCAATACCAAGTTATTATTTATCCGAAAGTATATCCATCTGAAAATGAACGGGCAGCATTTTTTGCGACCTATGAGATTTTTGCAAACTTGATGCTGTTGTTTGTACAGTTATTTATCACCTCACGCTTAATTGTCTCGTTGGGCGTGGGGGCAAGTAATATGTTGTATCCTTTACTATCAGGCTTAGCAGGATTAGGGTTGACACTTTATTTTACACAATTCTATGCTCCCCCTGAAGCATTACCAGTGGGTTACCCTGATGCGGCGTTTATGCTTGGTTTAGCTGTTTTTGCTCAATTTATTAACCAAGAAATGCGGATTGCACTTCGAGCACCTGCGCATAACATGCTGTTTAACGCGATCCCTCCAAACCAATGGGGCACAAATAAAGCTTTCTTAAACGGTATTGTGTTTCCTGTATCGACTGTAATTGCAGGTACAACCACTTTAGTTTTAGCAGCAGGTACAGGAATTAGCGGTGTTACTGACCCAAATTTATTAGCAGAACATTTAGAAGCAGAAAGAGCAGTCACTTACATCTTACCCATTATTGCAATGGCCGCCGCCGCCTTAGGTGTTTTGCTCTCGTTACCGCAATGGGCAGCTTATAACCAAGGTGTATTTGGTTTATTAAACCGTGAGTTATTTGATGGTCGCAGTGGTGAAATTAAAGCCAGCTCTAAAAGTAATAACTTGCGTCAGGTCATTGAGGAAAAATTATCTAGTGCTGACCACTACCATGTGATTGCCGCACTAGAAATGATACGTGTATTGCGCCTAGGATATTTCGCAACTCAAGTCGGTAACTTACTGCTAAAAACGCCCAATAATGAGATTAAAAAGCACTGTATTAATACATTGGCAGCATTACCACAATCTAATACTAATATTACATATTTGATTGAGGCGTTGAAAACGGAAAAAGATGAGACGATTATTCCGCAAATTCTTAAAAACCTTTCATTATTTAAAAATGTCAACTTAAATGCACATATTGAGAAGTTATTATCGAGTGAAACGCCTGCTATTTTTGTAGAAGCCTGTTTATGTTTGTACAAGCATCCAATGTATCCGCGCAAACAAGAAATTGAGCGTAAAATTTTAGCAAGGATTAAAAAGCCTGTCACACCTGAAGAGCACTCAGAGTTCCCACTCTATTTGTATGCAGTTGGCGAGCTGAAAAAAGCCACCTATGGCAATATGGTATTACCCTTTGTTGAGCATGAAAACCCTGAAATTAGTGCGGCTGCCTTTACAGCTTATATTCGGATGTTGGAAGGGAATTTAGAACCGCATAAAGACATGCTGATTAAGGCACTATCTTCTACATCAAAAGAAATGAAAATCACCGCATTGCGTGCTTTAAAAGAATGCCAGCCTTTGGAAGATTGGTCTCCAATTATTCACTTGCTTGGTGTGAAAGATAGGACAATTGTGAGTGAAAGCAAAGAGCTATTACGTTTAAACCTGCTAGATTGTAAGAATGCCTTGATTACTCACATTTACTCGAAAATGGCGACTGTCCAAGAACGGTTTGAGTGTTTATCTTTAGTTTATAACAAATTAACAGATGGTCAGCAGAAAAAATTACGTGATATGGCTGATGATTCACTGAAGAAATTTGTGCGTGTAAATGGCCTGCTTAAACTGCATCTCATGATTAGTTGGAAAACGAAAACTTATGATCTTATTTGTAAGATTTTACAAGAGATTGCTGAGAGTTATCTATTAAATGTGCTAACGGTTATTACTTATGCTTCAGAGCAAAATTTAGAATTTTTCCAACGTGTTAGTCGTGGTTTATTATCAAACAGTCGTGCGAACCAAGGTAATGCACTTGAAGTATTATCTAACGCAGGTGAAAAGTATTTGTCAGGGCGCGTATTACGCTATTTTGATGAAAAAATATCTGATATTCAGGCCGTTAATAGAATTCATGTTGCGTTGTTTGGTGAAAATTTGCGAGTTGATGAAGGTAGCTATATTTCTGAGCTTATTCGTTTAGATCAACCAATGTTGCGTGCTTGTTTACATTATATTCAAAAAGAAAAAACAGGGCATTTTAAGCTGAAAGGTGCACCTACAGAAGCTGTCAACTTACTTCAGGCTGAAGGACAAATACTACAGCAAGAAGAGCTGGAGGAAGCAAAGCCCGCCAAACCACCCAAACCTAAAAACAGAAAAGAAGTATTAGAAGCCAAGCGATTAGCTGCAAAGAAGGCAATGCAAAAAGCAAAACGCCAACAACAACGGGCTTCACTACCTGTATTAAAGGATAAAGTTGACCCTAAAGAAGCTAAAAAAGCGCAGCTTAGAGCAGCTAAAAAGGCCTCAAAACAATCACCACCAGACTAGAAAACTAAAGCTAAAAAGACTCCACTAATCGGTCAAAAAATACCTTTTATATTTGGTTTAATATGACATAAAGGGTTGACTTTGTTATGCTAAATGCTAAGTTGAGGCAAAAGTGTACTTTTTTTAAAGTGTTTTAAGAACAAGCAGGTATATAGCACTTTAAAAAACACTTGCACTTATTCGGTAAACTGTTATAGTTTACACTATTATGGTTTTGTGGCTAGAGGCTATATTGCGCTTTAGTTACGTAGGCTTATCAACACAAAATTTTAAGGAGTGCTGGTTATGGCTTTTCGTAAGAATTTGGTAGCTGCCGCTGTCGGTAGCGTATTGGGTGCAACATCATTTGGTGCACTGGCTGGTGAATTTCATTTAGTGGATAATGCATCAGGTGATGCAAGCGATCCAGTAAAATTTGCAGAAGAAGTTAAAGCTGATGATTCTAATTCAGCAGTTATTCCTTCTGGTATGGGTTCTTCTACTCCTGCAACTAGCTTAGAAACTATAAAAAGTAAGTTAGGCTGGGGTTTTAATACTGGTGAAGACATCTATATCCGTTTAGATTTAACAATGGGTGGTAGCTCAGGTAAAGTAACATTTGCATCAGCCCCTGTTCTATCTGTAAGTATTGGTAATTTAGCAGTGACTTCAACTGAGCAAACTCGCTTAGATGGTGGTGCAAGTGAAACTTACGCTATTTATAAAATTTCTGGTATTGATACAGAAACTTCACCTGACGATGTTGTTGACTTTAGTTTTGGTGATGCATCTGCTTTTACCGCGACAGCTAAATCTGGTGCAATTGAATTAACATATTCGATTAGCACGAACGAAGATTTAAGTTCTACATCTGCACTATATACTGACAAAACTTCTCTTGTGCAGTTTGACACCTCTTTTGAATTTTCTTCTAGCGCAGCACTAGAAGCAACAGCTGATGTTGAAAGCAGCTTCTTGAAGTTTACAGGTGATCAATCAACAGAAGCTGTTGCTAAATTCAAGTTTATTGCAACTTCTGGTGATGACCAGACTTATATATTTGAAGGTAGCAATACAGCCACAGTTGCCTCGATTGGTGCAATCTTCTCTAGCGATACAACACTAGATGTAGTTGGTGACTTCACAATGACTGAAGATGAGCCAGGTAGTGGTGATTACACAAATGCTAAGTCACGTGTATTCTTATCTAGTGACTCAGGTTGTTCATCAAGCGATACTACAGCTGATAGTGTTGCAGCAGATAAAGCAACATTTGAAGGCTTTAATAGTGCAGAAGGTACTGACTCTACTGAAACTTATGTATGTGTCACTGCAAATGGTTCAGCAATTGTTGAAGGCACATATAATTTAGTATTAAATGCAGATGGCGTAGATAATTCTGATTCTAATGGCATGATCTATGACATTACTGGAGAAACAACATTATCTGAAGTAGGATCAATTGATCGTAATGGTACACAATTAATTACACCTTATCTAACTATTGCTGATGGCTATATTAGTCGTGTGATGTTAAGTAATACAGGTGCACAGGACATTGATTATACTGCTTCTGTTATTACTGATGATGGTAATAGTGCGAGTGTTGCTGCTGGTGCATCAGGAACAGTTAAAGCAGGTACTAACTTACATATTGATGCAGCAGACTCTGGCAAAGGCCGTCCTTATTTAGTTGATAGCTTTACAACTAAACAGCGTGGTGCAGTATTATTTACATTTGTTGGTGCAAACTCTGATATTCAAGGTGTGTACCAAACAATTAATACTGCAAACGGTGAAATCCAAAACATCGTTATGCAACGTCCAGGTGGTGGTAACGGCGAATAGTTAGCTTTATAGCTTATTAGAAGCTAGAGATTATACTATTGGGAATCTTTGCAAAAAAAGGTGTAGAAAATATCTATGCCTTTTTTTGTGAGCATTAAGCGGTTCTAATGCTTTCCTTTAGTCAGAAGAAAAATACCGTCTATAATTTCATCATTCATATTAAAGAATTTAGTTTGTTAGTCTAATCTTAAGTGTGTGCGTTAGAAATAGTTGAGTTAAAAATAACTTGCGTTGCACCCTAAAAAAGGGGTATATTTACAACAAGGGTTGTGTATCTATTTTACGCATTTTTAAAGTTTATAAAAGTTTCCAGAAGAGGAGTCAGGCTTATGGTGCGTCGTAATATTGTACTTGCAAGTGCGATTGCAGGTGTTTTAGGAGTTCCTAGTGCTGCTTATGCAGGAATTGATTTAACCAGTGATAGTCCTAGTCCAGTCACAGTTATTAGTCAGTTAAGTGATAGTGAAGTTACCTTAGAAGAAGCTTCAGATACAGGTACTATATATGCTATCACAGCAGATTTAGGTAAAGATGTCGATGTAAGTGGTGATGAAAAATTTGTTCGCTTTGACCTAGATGCTGGTGCTACATTTAGTGGTTCAACAACACTTGCACTTGTAAGCGTTGTTTCTGCTACGGCAAACAACATTGATGTGACGTTGTCAGGTGGTGGTAGTGGTGAATCATTTGTGATTTTCTCAATCAAAAATAATGATGATTCAGTACTTGATTCTAGCTCAGATATTCAATTGAAGTTTGAGTCATCATCAGATGGCATCAAAGTTGATGGTGCTAGTAGTGATGTGAATGTAACTTATAGTGTTTATAGAACAGCTTTAGACTCAACTAAAGGTACAGGCTCATCTTTGTATAGCGAAACTGCTGAGTATATCGAGTTTAAACCTGTCTTTACATTCTCAACAACGGAATCAACGTTAACTGCTGATGTTGAAAATAATTTCTTACAGTTTACAACAGGTAACACTTATGGACAATTAGCATCTATATCTTTGGATGTTGATAGTGACGTATACTTGACTGATGGCTCTGCCGCAACTGCAATTAACCAAGTGTTAGATAGTGGTGATGGCACCAATACCATTACAGTAAATGGTGATTTTTCTTCATTAGCAGATTCTGATGGTGCATATGATGTAAGTCGCTTATTCTTAACAACAAATAGTGGTTGTGCAGATGGTTATGATTTTGATAACGGGGCATCTACAACAACATCATTAACGGCTGAAAAAGCAGTTATGGACTTGCCTATTGCATCTACTGCTAGCCCAACTTATTACCTATGTATCCAGCGTGACACAAACTCAGAAGTAGAATATGTTGCTGCTGAGTATAACTTGGACTTTGATGTTGATCCTACAGGTACTGGTGTTGAGATTGCTAATTATGAAGCTCAAAAAGCAGGCAAGATTGAACGCAATGGTACTATCTTAGATACACCATTCTTCACAAATACTGACGGTTCTATTAGTCGCGTCATCCTTTCTAACTTCGGTACTAATGATGCTAACTTTACTGTAACGGTTCAAAGTGATGAAGGCACAACTGTTACTCCAGGAAGCGTAACAAGTGGTACAGTTGCAGCGGGCACTATCTTCCAAATTAAAGGTAGCGACTTAGCAAGCTTTGAAGGTAAACAGCGTGGCTCTGCTAAATTTACAATTGTTGCTACACCAGACAGCATGTCAGGTGTTTACCAAACAGTTAACTTAACAACTGGTGCGGTAACATCAATTAAATTGATCCATGAAGGTGGTAACCACTAAGCAGCTTAGCTGATAAGTGAATAACATCTAAAAAATAGGGAGCTTTGCTCCCTGTTTTTATTTTATATGATAGAAAAAGAATTCTATGCTTATCCATGTTGGCTATCACAAAACGGCAACAACTTGGCTACAGTTGTTTTATTTTCCGAATCACCCTGAACTTGCTTTTATTGCTGGACATGAAGGATTATGGCAGCATTTAATGTCTGCCCATTCGCTAGAGTTTAATGCTCAATCTACTCAACAGCTATTCCAACCTTTAATTCAACAAAGCTTACATACTCAACAAGTACCAATCTTATCCGCTGAACGTTTATCTGGGAATCCTCATGCAGGCGGATTTGATAATAAAGATATGGCTGATCGCTTACAGGCGGTGTTTCCTCAAGCAAAGATACTCATTGTTATTCGTCATCAACCTGATGCAATATTATCTAACTATAAGCAATACATTCGAGTTGGTGGGATTTGTAATTTAACTGAATACCTAACTCCTCCTGAAGATGGACGAATTCCTCTATTTCGTTTGGATAATTTTGCTTATCATCATTTAGCGAGCTATTACGCTAAGCTATTTGGTCAAGATAAAGTGAAAGTGATGTTATATGAACAATTTCGTCAGCAACCTCAAGCTTTTATTAAAGAGTTATCTCAATTTATTGGTGTAAGCTCAAATCAATCATTTCCAACAGAACAACAAGTCAATACTTCAATGTCTGACTTAGGTATGGTGTTAAAACGGCAAATTAATAAGTGGCATGGTAATGACTCACTCTACCCTATTACACCTTGCTGTGCTTGGTTAACAACACGTTTATCTAAAACAGTAGAATACCTAGACCAAAAGCATTATTTAGATTTTTACCAGTCTAACTTGAAGCAGCAAGTTCAAAATGTAATTGGCCATCGATTTCAACAAAGTAATGTACAATTAGCTGAACAGTTCCAACTAGATTTGGCTGCCTACGGTTATGATTTACCCTAAACGTCAGCAAGCTTTTATTTTAGTCACTACATTATGGATGTTAGCCATATTAACAATTGCAGCTAGTTTTTTTGCAATATGGACACAACGAGCAGTTGATTTAGCACAAGACTTACAAACTGATTTGCAGGGTGAAATTGATGCATACAACACCCAAGCCCAGCTTGTTTATTTATTTTCAACTCGTCGCTTAACAATGGCAGGGTTAAATCCTAATGTATCCCAGACCTCTTTGAATTTTAGTGATGCATTTGATATTTCTGCTGCATTGCCTGTTGGGGGGGAAATTGCGCTAGATGATACAGTTTATCAAGGTATTGGTACTGCACGATTTTCAATTCAAGATAAGGCAGGCTTATTTAGTTTACATCAACTATCTATTGGGCTCAGTCGCGGTGCAGAGAAAAAAGCAATCAAACTGCTAGGCATTCTTGGTGTGCCAACAGAGTTGCGTAAAACATTAGTTGCTCGACTACGTGATTATGTTGACGCTGATGATTTTCATCAAATTAATGGTGCTGAAGCAGCTCAGTATATACAGGCAGGGCGTCCCCCACCACCTAATCGTCTCTTATTAAATCCTATGGAGTGCCAGGCTATTTTAGGCTGGAAAGAGCAAGAAGATTTATGGAAAGATGGAGTCTGGGGACAAATTTCAACAACAGCAACAGCAGGCTTTTTAAACTTAAATACAGCGCCAGCACTGGTTTTACAATCATTAGAAGGTATCAGTGCAGAAACTGCAAAACGTGTTGTTGATAGACGCAAGGCGTTTGGAGCATTTACAGGGTATTTGCAATTTCAACAGCTTATTGGGGTAGAAGTTGGTGGGGATGCTTTTACAGTAGGTTATCGGGTTTATCCATCTGAGTTTTTTAGAATTTCTACATGGCATCAAAATGGGCAACGAATCCGTCAACAACATATTTCGCTGACACCTATCCAAGATCAAGCCAAACCTTGGAAGGTAGATTATTCAGCAGATTTGGCATTATTTACACATCAAGCAAATGCGAAACCTATTAAACTAGACGCTGTTTTTATCAATAAAGTGCATAATGATGACATCGTAGAAAATTAAATTTCAACGATGAACATAGAGCCATTAGGACGATTTGGTGCAACATAGATTTTTCCACAATGCGCGTCCACAGCTAATTTGCAAAATGTAAGACCTAAACCAATTTGTGCAACGCCTTTCTTTTTTAATTCAACCACTTCAAATTTTTCAAAAATACGTTTTCTATATGCTTCTGGAATGCCCGGCCCTTCGTCTATCACTTGTAGTCTTAGATGATGCCCTTTTTGATCGGGTGGGAGGATTTCTAGCTTAACCGTAACGGTTGTACCTTCTGGAGAATATTGTAAAGCATTAGATAGTAGGTTAGCTAAAACCCGTCTAAATAAGTTTGCGTCCAACTCCATTTTTAATTGCATTTTAGGTAGCTCTAGCTTAAGTTCAATGCCCCTAGATTGAGCAATGATCTTAAAGTGTTTTTCCGCATCTAAAATGAGCTGTTGAATATGTGTCATTGTTGGATGAATGCGTAATTTGCTCTGCTCCATTTTGGCAAGCATTAACATGTCATTGACGAATTCATCTAAACGATCGGCTGCCATTAATATGGAATCAATACGTTCTTTTTGCTCTTCGTCTACTTGTTTTTCTTGCATTAATGTCGCATTGAGCTGTACAGAAACGATAGAGCTAGACATGTCATGTACGATCATATTAGACAGTTCTTCGCGCATTTTTAACATAGCTTCTAATTCGTCATATTGCTTTTTAATTCGTAACATAGAACGAACCCGAGCACGCAGCTCTAAACGACTTACAGGTTTTTGAATAAAATCATCAGCACCCGCTTCTAAACCTTCGACCAAAGCTTTGCTTGCATCAAGCACTGTGACTAAAATGATTGGAATATGTTGGAATTGAGGTTGTGCTTTAACTTGACGACAAACCTCGAAACCATCAATTTCGGGCATCATCAAATCTAAGATAATCAAATCAGGATCAAGCTCAGAAAGTTTGGCAAGTAACGCCATACCACTTTCAAATAATGCAAGCTCATATTCATTGCCTGCAAGTAGTGATTCCAATTGCACACGCATACTGCGCTCATCATCAACGATTGCAATTTTGCTACGCTGTGCCATCATTCTAAACATCCTCTCGATAGTATTCCGTACAGATGACAGGTTGCTGGAGCAGATTTAATATTCATTGCTTTATATTCCATTAGCTAGCTTTTACAAATGTGCTAAAAGGTTGTGACACCTTAATGCTATTCATGAAATGGTGGGAAAACTCATTCTGAAGTGGTTCATGAGGATACTATCCGCGTGGTCATGTCGTCTAGCCTACCTGACTACCCTCGCAACTTGTGTAAATTATTTTAACATTATTTAAACAAGGTAGGAAATGCTGTGATGCCCTGCCTTTATTTATATCTGGCCATTGGTATGTTTATCCCACTTAACATTCTGTATAAAAGATGTCAAACTATTATCTAATTGATATTTATCTAATCTATTTTTAAAATTAGATATTTTTGGGGTGATACACATTTCATTCCACAATCTACGCAAACACAAGGGTAAGAGCCAGATGGAAATGAGACAACACAATATCACTTGTGCTAATCCCCACGGTACACATCGTATTACCTATACTGAATGGGGAGATGCTGATAATAAAAATGTGCTTGTCTGTGTACATGGTTTAACGCGTAATGGCCGTGATTTTGATTTTATTGCACATGCTTTATCTAAGCATTATCGGATTATTTGTCCTGATATTGTAGGACGTGGGCGTAGTGATTGGTTGGAGCAAGCCGAGGATTATAATTACAACACTTATGTAGCTGATATGTTGACCTTGCTTAATCAACTTGGTTTAGAAAGAGTGGACTGGGTAGGGACATCAATGGGCGGTATTATCGGAATGTTGATTGCCGCACAACAGCCACAAATGATACGACGACTTATATTGAACGATATTGGTGCAGTGATTTCTCAGCAGGCTTTACAGCGTATCGGTGGTTATTTGCAAACAGAACAAGTGAGCTTTGATAGTTTACAAGAAGTAGAAGTCTACTTACGCCAAGTTCATGCACCATTTGGACAATTATCAGATGAACAGTGGCAACACTTAACCACTCATAGTCATTTTGAAAAAGAAGGCAAATATTATTTAGCTTATGACGCAAAGATTGCTCAAATATTTAGAGATGGTGTTGGCCATGATATTGAGCTATGGGATATATGGAAGGCAGTTCGAGCTTCTGTGATGGTTATTCATGGTTTAGATTCTGATATTTTGACACAAGAAACCTTGGATAAAATGAAAGATATTATTCCCGACTTGACCGTTGTACATTGTGTAAGAGTGGGGCATGCGCCTGCCTTGATGACAAAAGAGCAAATAGATTCAGTGGCACGGTGGTTGTTGGACATCAAGCAATAATGGATTTAGCCTTGTGAGAGTCATATGTCTGTCTATCATTACAGAAGAACTTAGCGGTGATACTTTTTAGAGAAGAATAGATATGACTCAAGCCCCACAAACACCAAATTCGCCCAACAATGAAAACACTCTAACTAGTAATGGTGGGTTGTCAGATATATTATTTATTGTTTTTATGTTTATAGTCGGCTATTTACTAACTTCATTATATACCTATCACCCCAATGATCCTGGTATTCTTCATAGTGGAAGCATTGATGAGGTATTCAATAAAGGTGGCATTGCAGGGGCATTATTTGCTGATAGTTTTTACTATTTGCTCGGTTACAGTGCTTATTTACCACCTATAATTGCTGCCTATATTGCTTGGCTTATTCACCAACAAGCATGTCAAACCGTTTTTGCTAAACCTTATCTCGTTATTTTACCTAATATTGGGTTTTTACTCATATTAGTAACGAGTTGTGGTTTATTAACAATACATCTGGCTTCAGCCAATATACCGTTTCCTTATAACTCAGGCGGAGAGTTAGGTCTTTTCGTTGTCAAGCATACACAAAGCTTATTTAATCAACTAGCTTCAACAATATTATTAGTAAGTTTATTTTTACTTGGTATGGTATTACTGATTCACCAATCTTGGTTATTTTTGATATATCGTGCGTTTATAAACAGAAATCGGTAAAATAGGCTTTAAGTAAAGTACATTACAGCAATGAGGGATAAGTGTGAGCCAAGCCCGCCGTACTCAAAGATTCTCCAGTAACAACAATAACCGTAAAATTGGACACGGATTACGCGAAATTTTATTTATCTTTTTCTGTTTCGTGTCATTGTATCTGCTTGTGTCATTATTTACCTATTATCCAGGTGATCCCAGTATTTTTTATACGGATAAAATCGATGGTATACAGAATAAAGGCGGCATTGCAGGCGCTTTGTTTGCTGATATTTTTTACTATTTATTTGGTTATTTTGCTTACCTATTTCCAATTATGGTGGGCTATGTTGGCTGGATTATTTATCAAGGAAAGCACCACGCAATTCTTGCTGAACCACGTCATTTAGTTGTACCTGGTATTGGATTTCTAATTACAATCAGTGCAGGTTGTGGTTTTGCTATCGTGCACTTTTCTGCTGGTGGGATGTTACTACCTAGTCATGCAGGAGGCGTTTTAGGTAGCTTAGTAGGCAAGAGCTTACAAAATATATTCGATCAACTGGGTGCAACATTACTATTATTAGGCCTCTTTTTTACAGGTATTACACTATTAACAGGCTTGTCATGGTTAAAACTGATGGATACATTGGGTTTTTACACGCTTAAATGGACTCCTATTGTCAAAGAATTTATGTTGCGGAATTTCTGGCCTTGGGTTTTACAAGCATCCAAAGTAAGTGTCGAGCAAACCCAAAAATATTCTAAAGTAGCTTATGACAAAGCGAAAGATGGAAGTAATACGGCATGGCATGCATGGCAAGATAGGCGAGCAAAGTGGCGTGAAGAGCGTGAACAATATGAAGAAGAATATTATTTTGAAGATGATAGATATTATGATGATGAGTATTATGAAGAAGAGCCAAATGAAGCACAAAAACAACCTAAAAAGCCTGTAACGGAAAAAGTCGAGCAACCAGAGCAGCTAGAAATTTCTGAGGTTGAAAAAGACGAGAAGCCTGAGCCTGTTAAAGTTGAAGTGAAAAAAGCGGCAGTAAAACCAGAACCTGAGCCGCCTCAAATTGATATACCTGTTTTGGATGACAAGGTTTTTCAACTACCAACATTACCTCTTTTAAACCCTATGCCAGAGCAAATTCAAGACAGTGTCATGGATTTAAATCATTGGCTTACGATGGGTTTTGCTAATATCAAGGTGGAAATTAAAATCAAAGAAGTGCACCCAGGCCCTGTGTTAACGGGTTTTGAAGTAGAAACCGTTACGCCTATTAATAAAATGCACTTAGACGATATGGCAACAGCTTTAGGTAGTGCTTTAGAAAGTCCACATGTCCAAATTGTTGAAACCATGCCCGGAACACTAGGAGTTGAAATTGCAAATATTAAGCGTCAACCTATTGGTTTACGAGAATTGCTTGAGGCTCACGCATATAGGAAATCATCTACTTTAAATTTAGTATTGGGTAAAAATATCACGGGCGAAACAGTCACATTGGATTTGGCTCGAATTCCACATATTTTAGTTGCGGGTAGTTATGCTGAAGAGAAAAACACAGGTTTACATACTTTATTGATGAGTTTGCTATATAAAGCTGACCCTGAGTTGCTACGGCTTGTTGTTGTTGATAATGAGCAAAATGATTTTCAAGAATATGCAGAACTGCCACATTTATTAACGCCATTGGTAAAGGATGTGGCTGAAGTACCTAATATTCTAAAATGGTGTGTACAAGAAATGGAGCATCGCTACCGTATTATGGGTGAGTGCGGTGTGCGTAATATTGAAAGCTACAACAAAGCTTTGCTTGAAGGTGATGATATTCCATTTATTGAAAATTTGGATCAAGATGAACCTGATTATTTACCTTATATCGTGGTAGTTATTTCGGAAATCAGCGAATTGATGAAGACCAGTATTGGTTTAGCAGCAGAAGAATCAATTACTTTATTAACTCAAAAATCAAGAGCGGCGGGTATTCATGTGGTTCTTGCAACGAGTGAACCAACAGTCAGTGTGATTACGGGCTTGATTAAAGCAAATATCCCAACCCGTTTAGCATTTCAAGTCACGAACAAGAGTGAGTCCCGTACAATTTTGGGACAAATGGGAGCTGAAAACCTTTTGGGTCAAGGTGATATGTTATATATGACTGCAGGGACGGGAATGCCTGTACGCGTACATGGTTGCCAAATCTCTGATGAAGAAGTCAAAAAAGTCACTGCGTACCTCAAAGCGCAAACCGAACCTGAATATATTGATTTAGAACTATAATCATTCATGAAAATCCAGAGACATAAGTGGTTAATACTAATTCACCTATGTTTCTGTCCCTCAAGGTTATTATTTCACTAAGGATTTGTGCATGAAAACATGGGCTCAAGCGACGCTCACCTGTTTCCTACTTATTATTGTTACCAGTATTACCTATCAAGAATCTTTAAATAACCAATTATTGACACTTTGGGACGATCAGGGGTATGTGACAAATAATGAGCAGATTCGGACATTAAACTGGGATACCATTCAATGGTTTTTTACCCATATTCAAATGCATAACTGGCATCCATTGACCTCGATTTCTTATGCTATAGATTATCAATTTTGGGATTTAAATGCGTGGGGTTATCATTTCACTAATGTAGTATTTCATAGTGCAAATGTCATTTGGTTCTTTTTCGCTGCTTGGCTATTATTTAATATCTATCAGCCTAAAAACTCCTATAATTTAATTGCTGCTGGTTTATCTGCGTTGTTATTTGCAATTCATCCTCAGCATGTTGAATCAGTGGCGTGGATTTCTGAACGTAAAGATGTACTATTTTTATTTTTTACTTTTCCTACCTTAATTGCCTATATTTATTATGTGCGAACACAACACTATTTTTATTATTTCATTGCCTTAGCTTGTTTTATTTGCGCGTTATTATCTAAGCCGATGGCTGTGACTTTGCCCGCTGTTTTAATATTAATTGATATTTTTCCACTACAACGCACTCAACTTACTCATATTACACTTTATGCAGCTAGTTATACAAAAATCTTACTTGAAAAACTGCTGTTTATTATTTTGAGTATTGGTGCAGTTATAGTGACTTTATTGGCTCAGCGGTTTGGTAATGAGCAGGATAGTCAGCCACAGTTGTTAAGTGATGATGGGATTCAGTTTGCAGGTGGTGCAATTCAAAGTTTAGAACAATTAAGCATTATCGAACGTTTGTTAAATGCCTCAAATAGTTTAGTACACTACCTGACGAAACTGGTTTTTCCTTTACAGCTTTCGCCTTATTATGACTTGCCAGATCAATTTGGTATTGTACCTGTATTTGTTGTGCTTGCAGTTAGTTTATTATGTTTATATTTATGGTTTAAAAAATATTATGCTGGGCTGATTATTTGGCTATTTTATGTCGGCACATTAATACCTGTTATTGGCTTGGTTCAAGTAGGTGGGCAAGCTGCAGCAGATCGTTATGCTTATTTGCCACTCTTACCTTTTTATCTATTAATGGGCTATTTTTTTACAAAATACCTATATCAATACTTTAATCAAAATAAATATGTGTATTTATCTATTATTGCAATTGTAGGTATCTTAGTCATTTATAACTTATCTATGCTAACCCAAAAACAAATTTTAGTTTGGCGAAATGATTATAGTTTATGGAAACATGTATATCTTTATGATCCACAAAATGATAAAGCTGCAGTAAATTTAGCCGCTTTGTATAGTCGGGCTGGAGACATGGATGCCGCATTGCATTTTTATAAAACTGCAATTCAAGCCAAGCCAGATGTATTAGCTAATTATAATTTTTTAGCTGAATTCTATGTGAAACAGGGCAAAGTTGATGATGCTTTGGTCATTTATGAAATGATGGATGAAAAAGGGTTAATTCATGAAAAAGGTAGTATTGCAATTACTTATTTTAATATGGCAATGTTGTATTTGAAAAAAAATCAAATAGATAAAGCAATTTATGCTGCAAAAAATACGTTAATACGTGATCCTAACCATGAGCAAGCACTTGCATTTATTCGTGATTATTTAGACAAATAGCTGCCAACTTTTGTAGATATGGTTGTTTATCAAAAGTTAGTTACTAGTTTTATTGTTCCCATAAAGATTTTTTGAATATTTCTGCTCAATTCAAAGAAGTAACATAAATCTATTACTAAAATACCCATTTTGTATTGAAATAAAATAGTATAATGCCGTGGCACATTAAGTAACTTAATCAAATATCATGGAAATATTATTTTTATTGATCCCAATCTCTCTCATTATCATTGGTTTAATTGTTTGGATGTTTTTATGGGCAATTCGCTCAGGGCAATTTGATGATTTAGAAGGGCCTGCACATCAGATTTTGATGGATAAAGATAATATTGAAGATATAAAACAGGAAATGGGTAAAGAGAAATAAATTGGTCGGGACGGCGAGATTTGAACTCACGACCTCTTGCGCCCCATGCAAGTGCGCTACCAGGCTGCGCTACGCCCCGATCAAGCCGCGTATTATAATGTGATATTGCAATAATGTCACGCTTTTATTTTGAATAGTTTGATCTATCTGTTTTTTTCAGTTCGTTGTACCATGTGTTTAACGTAAATAAAAATAGCTTCTCTATATAAATGACAAAACATATTCCTATTATTACTATTGATGGGCCTAGTGGCGTGGGCAAAGGCACAGTTACTTTACAGCTCGCTAAACATTTAAACTGGCATATTTTAGATAGCGGTGCAATTTATCGTGTTCTCGCTTATGCTGCACAAAAGCATAATCTACAACCAACTCAAGAACCTGAACTTGCTCAGCTTGCATCTAATCTCGATTTACAGTTCCAACAAGTTGAAGACGCAGTTAATGTTATTTTAGATAATGAAAATGTCACCGATGATTTGCGCACAGAATCTTGTGGTAACTTTGCATCTAAAATTGCAGCTTTGTCCGCTGTGAGACAAGCTCTTTTGCAACGTCAGCGCGACTTTTTGCAGACTCCGGGACTCATCGCAGACGGGCGAGATATGGGCACAGTGGTGTTTCCTGATGCGCCATTAAAACTATTTTTAACCGCTTCTGCCGAAGAACGTGGACAACGACGTTATAAACAGTTGAAACAAAAAGGAATCAATGTTAATATTGGCGACCTTATCAATGACATAGCTGAACGGGATAAGCGTGATACCCAACGAACGGTTGCGCCATTAAAACCTGCAGCGGATGCATTAGTAATTGATACAACAACACTTTCTATTGAGGAAGTGATGCAACAAGTATTAGCTTTAGTCAATAAAGTGATTTAAGGGCATGGCAAAACCCACAGTTTAGAAATAACGCTTTGATATGTAACACTTTTAAGAATCTATTAAATTACCTGTGTCTTCTACGGCAATCAGTGCTTTAATCCATTCCAATGTGTTTGACTTTATTTTTTAAGCGACTTGGCTCAATCTGTCAGGTAATGGAGTACTTTTTTTCTAAATCGGCGTATTGTCATAAATTTTAACTAACCCGCATTATTGTGGTGCGGCATTAACTTTTAATCAAGTCCTTGTTTATACCTAATAAATTGCAAACAAGGCCTATGGGGTATGGAATGAGCGAAAGCTTTGCAGAACTTTTTGCTGAGAGTCAAGCACAAACACAAATGGTACCAGGAAGCATTATCCGTGGTCTAATCGTTGAAATTCGCCAAGATATGGTGATTGTTAACGCTGGACTAAAATCGGAAGGTGTTATTCCTATTGAACAGTTTCATGATGAAAACGGTGAATTAGAAGTTGCCGTTGGTGACGAAGTTGACGTTGCTTTAGATACAATTGAAGATGGATTTGGCGAAACACGCCTATCTCGTGAAAAAGCGAAACGTGCAGCTGCGTGGAAAGAATTAGAAAAAGCCTTTGAAGAAACAGCAACGATTATCGGTATTATTACTGATAAAGTCAAAGGTGGTTTCACTGTCAATGTTAATGACATCCGTGCATTCTTACCAGGTTCTTTAGTTGATGTACGTCCCGTTCGTGATACATCATACTTAGAAGGTAAGCCTTTAGAATTCAAAGTAATCAAGTTAGACCGTCGTCGCAACAACGTTGTGGTTTCACGTCGTGCAGTGGTTGAGAAAGAAAACAGCCAAGAACGTGAAGCTTTATTAGAAAGTATGCAAGAAGGCATGGTATTACGTGGCGTTGTTAAGAACTTAACAGACTACGGTGCATTCGTTGACTTAGGCGGTGTTGATGGCTTATTACACATCACGGATATGGCTTGGAAACGGGTTAAACATCCTAGCGAAATCGTCAATGTTGGTGATGAAATCGACGTTAAAGTATTGAAATTTGACCGTGACCGTACTCGCGTATCACTTGGTCTTAAACAAATGGGCGAAGACCCTTGGGTTGATATTGCTCGCCGTTACCCTGAAGGCACGAAATTATCTGGTAAAGTCACTAACTTAGCTGACTACGGTTGCTTCGTTGAAATTGAAGAAGGCGTTGAAGGCTTGGTTCATGTTTCTGAAATGGACTGGACAAATAAAAACGTACATCCTTCTAAAGTGGTTCAATTGGGTGACGAAGTGGAAGTTATGGTATTGGATATTGACGAAGAACGTCGTCGTATCTCTCTTGGTATCAAACACTGCCACGAAAATCCATGGGATACATTTGCTGGTAAATACAATAAGAATGATCGTGTTACTGGTAAGATTAAATCTATCACTGACTTCGGTATCTTCATCGGACTTGAAGGTGGTATCGACGGTTTAGTTCATTTATCTGACATTTCTTGGAACGAGCAAGGCGAAGACGCTGTACGTCGTTATAAGAAAGGTGAAGAAATTGAAACTGTTGTATTGGCAATTGACCCTGAAAGAGAGCGTATTTCTTTAGGTGTTAAACAGCTTGATAAAGACCCATTCTCAAACTTCGTTGCAGAACATCCTAAAGGCACAATTGTTAAAGGTTTAGTCAGCGATGTTGACGTGAAAGGTGCAACAATCGATTTAGGCGACGGCGTTGAAGGTCACTTACGTGTGTCTGAATTAGGTCGTGAAAAAATTGAAGATGCGCGTTCAGTATTAAAAGCGGGCGATGAAGTTGAAGCGAAATTTACTGGTGTTGACCGTAAGAAACGCATCATTACTTTATCAATCAAAGCGAAAGAGACTGATGAAGAAACGGCTGCAATCCAAACTTACAGCCAACAAAGCACAGGTGTAAGCGCAACTTTAGGTGATCTTCTTAAGCAACAATTAGATGGCCAAGAAGAAGGCTCTGATGATGGCGCTGCTGCAGAAAAAGCAGAATAAGGCTTTACGTTGCTTATAGAAATATCCAATGGATAGATAGAGCTGGCAGTCCTGAAAGTTCACATGCTTTATTGATGAATGAATAGGGATTGCCAATTCTTGTTGATATTTTTATAAGTGGATTATGGTGATTGACGATATGGGTTCACTATCATGGATATACAAAAGATGACAAAGTCTGAATTAATCGAAGCCATTGCAACCAAGCAAACCCAACTAACTCAAAAAGATATTGATTCAGCCGTTAAAACAATTTTAGAACATATGGCGCAGTCATTAGAAAAAGGCGAACGGATCGAGATTCGTGGATTTGGAAGCTTTTCATTGCATTTCAGACCACCTCGTGTAGGACGTAACCCAAAAACTGGTGAAGCAGTGCAATTGCCAGCCAAACACGTTCCACACTTCAAACCAGGTAAAGAATTACGTGACCGTGTAAACATGGGCTAGTTATAGTTGTTTTTCAGGGGCGGCACAGTCTGTCCCTGTTTATTCTCTCCTCATAACATTCTACAATCTCCATTTCCTTATCAAAAGCTGTAAATACCCGTGGTGATAGAAACAGAACGTCTTATCAGCCCTGAAACTCGTCAGGATGATTCCAAACTTGATAAAGCCTTACGCCCTAAATTATTGGCAGATTATGAAGGTCAGCCTCGCGTGAGGGAGCAAATGGATATTTTTATTTCCGCTGCTCGAGCACGTCAAGAAGCCTTAGATCATGTATTGATTTTTGGCCCTCCGGGATTGGGTAAAACCACCTTGTCGCATATTATTGCGCATGAAATGGGTGTAAATTTACGTCAAACTTCAGGGCCTGTATTAGAAAAAGCGGGGGATTTGGCTGCATTATTAACTAATTTAGAGCCCAATGATGTATTGTTCATTGATGAAATTCATCGTCTTAGTCCTGTGGTAGAAGAAGTTTTATATCCTGCGATGGAAGATTGTCAGTTGGATATTATGATTGGTGAAGGGCCAGCGGCCCGTTCGATTAAATTGGATTTACAACCATTTACCCTAGTTGGTGCGACAACCAGAGCAGGTTTATTAACTTCCCCTTTACGTGATCGGTTTGGGATTACGCAGCGTTTAGAGTTTTATAACCATGAGGATTTAGCACATATTGTAAGACGATCCGCTTCGATTTTAGCGGTGGATATGGACGATGAAGGTGCTTTGGAAATTGCCCAACGTTCACGCGGCACCCCTCGGATTGCAAACCGTTTGTTGCGTCGGGTGCGAGATTATGCCCAAGTTAAATATGATGGCAAAATTACTCAACAAGCGGCACAAGAAGCTTTGGATTTACTCAATGTGGATACATATGGCTTGGATTTGATGGATAGAAAATTGTTGCTGGCGATTATGGAAAAATTTGCGGGTCGTCCTGTAGGCTTAGATACTTTAGGGGCAGCGATTGGCGAAGAACGTGGCACAATTGAAGAGGTGATTGAACCCTATTTATTACAACAGGGGTTTATTATGCGAACGCCACGGGGACGCGTTGTGACACCATTAGCATGGGAGCACTTTAACTTGAAACCTAAAGCAGCCGCACAGCCCGATTTGTTAGAGCCAAAATAAGCATTTTCATCCAAAATAGAAAAAAAATAACAAAAACACTTGCAAAATTTTTTCAGCTTATTATAATAGCCAACTTCTTTTGAATGACGGGTTGTTAGCTCAGTTGGTAGAGCACCGGACTTTTAATCCGATGGTCATAGGTTCGAATCCTATACAACCCACCATCTCTTATCATTCTTATTAAGAAACTTCTAGTTTTACCTATAAAAAGATTAACTATTTAGTCTTTTGCATAATGGGTTGTTAGCTCAGTTGGTAGAGCACCGGACTTTTAATCCGATGGTCATAGGTTCGAATCCTATACAACCCACCATTCTTACACTTCCTAATTTAAGACTACTTCTCCCTATTAAACTAATGCTTTCATCATTTTAGTTTTGAGTAATGTCTGGCTGACTTTTCCTAGCGCATAAATCAGAATAGCTATACTTCCCGACATTTCTTCTAAATATTCGATAAAGCCAGAAAAATCGGGAAATACGTAACTAAAATCTAATTATTGATAAACTTGATGACCTTGCTTTTTGAACTCAACAGCCATTTCATTCATGCCTTGTTCAATCGCTTTTTCGTTTTGAATACCTTCTTTTTGTGCATAATCGCGCACGTCTTGGGTAATCTTCATCGAGCAGAAATGAGGGCCACACATTGAGCAGAAATGTGCAGTCTTCGCTGATTGTTTTGGCAACGTCGCATCGTGGAATTCTCTGGCTTTTAACGGGTCTAAACTTAAATTAAACTGGTCTTCCCAGCGGAATTCGAAACGGGCTTTAGAGAGTGCATTATCACGGATTTGTGACCCAGGATGACCTTTTGCCAAATCTGCCGCATGAGCTGCAATTTTATACGTGACAATACCTTCACGTACATCATGTTTATCAGGCAAACCGAGATGCTCTTTAGGCGTGACATAGCACAACATAGCACAACCGTACCAGCCGATCATTGCCGCACCAATACCTGAAGTAAAGTGATCGTATCCTGGTGCAATATCAGAAACGAGTGGGCCTAATGTATAAAATGGGGCTTCATGACAATCATCTAATTCTTTGGTCATGTTTTCCTTAATCATATGCATTGGAACATGTCCCGGCCCTTCAATCATCACCTGTACATCATGTTCCCAAGCGACTTTGGTTAATTCGCCTAAGGTTTCCAATTCCGCAAATTGTGCAGCATCATTCGCATCTGCCAATGACCCAGGGCGTAAACCATCACCTAATGAGAATGACACATCGTAGGCTTTCATGATTTCACAAATATCTTCGAAATGGGTATATAAAAAGCTTTCTTCATGATGTGCGAGACACCATTTTGCCATGATTGAGCCACCGCGTGACACAATACCTGTAACACGATTTGCAGTTAATGGTACATGCGCTAAACGAATCCCTGCATGAATGGTAAAATAATCAACGCCTTGTTCAGCTTGTTCGATCAAAGTATCGCGGAAAATTTCCCAAGTTAAATCTTCAGCTTTGCCGTTCACTTTTTCTAAAGCTTGATAAATCGGTACTGTGCCAATCGGTGCAGGCGAGTTACGAATAATCCATTCACGGGTTTCGTGGATATTTTTACCTGTAGATAAATCCATTACCGTGTCACCGCCCCAGCGAATCGCCCACACCATTTTTTCGACTTCTTCTTCAATCGATGACGTGGTTGCAGAGTTACCAATATTGGCATTGATCTTAACTAAGAAGTTACGACCAATAATCATTGGCTCAAGTTCGGGATGATTGATATTTGCGGGAATGATTGCACGGCCTGCAGCAATTTCATCACGGACAAATTCTGGTGTAATCTGCTTAGGAATATTCGCGCCGAAATTTTGCCCTTGGTGCTGTTGGAGTAAATGTGCTGCTTTGACTTCTTGCAAACGCTGATTTTCTCGGATCGCAATATATTCCATTTCAGGGGTGACAATGCCTTGACGTGCATAGTGCATTTGAGTCACATTTTTACCTGCTTTAGCACGGCGTGGTTGTCTAATATGCTCAAAACGTAATTCAGCTAATGCAGGATCAACCTGACGTGATTGACCATATTGCGAGCTAAGTTCATTAAGTTGCTCTGTATCTTCACGTTCATCAATCCATGCCTGACGAATCGGCTCTAAGCCTTTACGCAAATCGATTTCAATATTCGGATCAGTATAGACACCTGAAGTATCATAGACAGTTACAGGTGGATTTTTTTCAATACGGCCATCGGAATGGATGGTGTCAGATAATGAGATTTCGCGCATCGGCACACGAATATCAGGGCGGCTGCCTTGTACATAAATTTTTTCAGAATTCGGAAATGTTTCAAAACATATAGGGTCGAGCTGATAGTTAAAAATATCTTGAGGTCTTGCACTCATTCCTTTTACCTTTTCGTAAAGTGAGTTATTGCTTTGCTGGGTGTTAAGCCCACGCTATTATAGGTTGAATTGTTATTGAAAATAATAGGTTTGCAGGGATTTGATACGAGGGTTTATTCAATCTCAGTTTACCACAGTATAGGGTAGTATAGTGTTTTCAAGGTGTAGGATAATCGTTTGCCAAAGGTTTTTTTATCTGGCTATAAAATTTTACCTTATTTGTAGATAACCTAATTTGAATGTTACCGTTGATTAATATACTCCCAACCCCTATAAGAACAAAGTAAAAAGTAAACTGAAAACCAACTTATTTACACTGTTATACCTTACATAGAGAAAAGCCCAATGCCAAAAATAGAACTCATTAGCTTTAAATTATGCCCATTTGTACAACGTTCTGTCATCACTTTAAAACAAAAAAATATTGATTTCGATATTACCTATATCGATTTACAATCGCCACCAGACTGGTTTTTAGAAATTTCCCCGCTTGGTAAAGTGCCTGTGTTAAAAGCAGAAAATGAAATTATTTTTGAATCTGCTGTGATTAACGAATATGTAGACGAAACTACACCACCTAGCTTACACCCACAATCTGCAATTGAAAAAGCCAAGCATCGAGCATGGATTGAATTTGGTTCGGCCTTGATGATGGATTTATTTGCGTTTTTTACAGCAGAAACAGAAGATGTGTTGAAACAGCAGCACACTGCATTATCTGGTAAATTACAATATTTAGAAAATGTTGTCACTGAAGGTGGTTATTTCAATGGCCAGCACATGTCGTTGATTGATACGGCGTACGCACCATTATTCATGCGGATGGATTTATTGAATCAATGGTTAGATTTTGACTTGTATGAGCAAACACCAAAAATCAAGGCATGGGCAGCAAATTTAGCCAGTTTACCTGCTGTGCAGCAATCTGTCGTACCAGAATTCCCACAAATGTTTGAAAATATGCTGAGAAATAGACAAAGCTATATTTTAAAAGATAAGTAAACAATGACTGGAACTACTGATGTTTTAAAATTGGTAGTTCTCTCTAATATTTTCGAAATGAAGTTTAGATTTAATCAGACATATTATCTATTTTTATAACAAAATACCTTTAATTATATAGTCCAATTCTCTGAACCATTCCTTTGTGATAATGGCGATCAACTGTTCTTTATTCTTAATATCTTCTCTATCATATGGCATTTTATTCCAATAATATTTTCCTTGAAAAACTTTCCAGCTTATTACTTTATTAATATAAAAGTTTTATATACAGAATTATCAAGAATTTAGACTACCTTTTCGTATTGTAGGTTACTGTTTTTTTATTTCAATATACAACTTGCAATATTATTGGCTTTTCTTTACTAATTATAGGGTTAGTCTTATATTTTAACTTGATGATCAAATGTATTTATTCTTGCCAGCAATATTTATATATTCTAACTATATACAATAGCATAATCTGTTATTTTTTAAAAATGTTAATAGTAATTACAATAGCTTATTGTAAAAAATTAATTTCATTTATTTAATTATTGAATACATCTTAAGGTTAAATTATAATCCATAATTATTTTAATAGTTAAAAAAGCCGTTTCCTTTAATATTACTAGTAAATAGCCATAAAAAATAGACTAATCAGGCTGTAAAGCTTTTTATCCTAAAGATTATTAGACCATTGTTAATCAATTTGAGGAGTGAAAAACATGCTTAAAAGCAAAAAATATCAAGCATTTTGGTATTTTATAATGTTTAGTATAACTATGAGTGCCAATGCTGATAATTCTCCAGATTTTTTGGTAGTTAATAGTCTTGTAATAAATAGCAACGAAGGTAGTAATGTAGCTTATAAATGTCCAGAAAAAAGTGTTTTACAGACTGATGGTAATTATGTTTTGGCATCTGCTAATGATATTAAAGCTAATAAGGCATCAGCATGTAGTGCATTAGGGCGATGGGAAATTGCCCGTATTGAAGGTGGTGGCTCAATGGGGGGAATAGGTTACAAGTGTAAAATATTCGAAGATGATACTATTACTACTCTAGGTCGTTCCCTGTGTAAGTTAGAAGGACAGTCTATCCCTTCTCAAGAGTCATTTGTAAAACCTAAAAATTCCAGTCAACAATCAATGCTTGATCGAGAAAATAATTTCATTTTAGAGTTTGACGGAAATGATCATAAGAAGATCAATCCCGCACAAGAATTTGACTGGAACGGCAGTTTCACTATAGAAGCGTGGATAAAGCCAGATACTTTAAATGGTACTCAAAAAGTTGTTTCTGCTGATGGAGTAAAGAGTTTTGGCTTAAGCAATTCTCGGTTGCATTTTATTAGCAATGATATTCAATATGAAACAACAGAACCATTAAAGCTGTCTGAGGGGAGGTGGTATCATATTGCAGTGGTATTAGATGAGAATGAAGATGTAAGTTTTTATCTTGATGGGTACTTCTTACAAAAAATACCTTCTTCAGAAATAACGCTCACAAGAATGATTGAAGCTGAATTACAAATATCGACACGCGTTTCATTAATATCTGAAATAAAAGTGGAGAATGCTGCAATATTAGCCAAACAAAAAATTGCAGTCGCAGTTAAAGAAAAAACAGGAGAAATAACAGCAGATGAAGCAAAAATAAAAGTATCTGCACTTGAAGAAGAAATGAGAGCAAATGAAGAATATATGGTATTAGTTGGAGAAGCAGTAGGAGAAGGAATAACAGAAGGAATAACAGGAGGTGAAGCAGAAGTAATGGGAGCTGAAGAAGATGCAAGAGCAAAAATAAAGGAAGCTGAGAAAAAAATCGAAACAGCTAAAAAAGATGTAATAGCACGAATAAAAGCAATTGAAGAAGGTGCAATAGCAGAAATAATGGAAGCTGAAAACGATGCAATAGCCGCAGTTGAAAAAGATGCAATAGCAAAAATAATGGAAGCTGAAAACGATGCAAAAGCACGAATGACAGCAATTACAGAAAAACCCTTAGATGAGGTGGAAGATCAAATGTTAATAATTGGTAGTTCCTATTCTACAAAAGGGGAACACTTGACGGGAGCACTTGATGAAGTTCGTATTTGGAATGTTGCTCGTACTGAAAAACAAATTCGACATAATATGCATGGCACTTTAGCAGACAAGAAAAACCTAATTACACCTTATCCTGATCATGTTGATAAAGAGACGAATACTCAATATGCTCCAAGACAAGTAGCAAACGATAACTCGACTATACATTACTGTGATTATGTAGATGAGTACTTTGATATATTGAGTCATGTTAAAGGTTCTTTTTTGTCTTCGATTTATTCTGATTTTAAAATCTGGAGGCAAGCATCCAACATGTTGATTGATAGCAAAACCCTTAATGCTGATACCTCTGTTAATTTGAAAATGGCTTTAACTAGGGAAATGAAAAAGGCAAAGGCAGACCTCTATCAATGGAAATTAGATGTGGAAAACACATTGTATAAATGTATTAATTATCATGCTTTAGTTATCGGTATTGGCGAATATGGTTCTTATGCTAAAGACTTGGATAAACCTGCCGAAGAAGCTCAACAGATAGCTGATATTTTAGAATATGACTATGGGTTTAAGTCAGTCAAGCTGTTAATAGATGAAGAGGCAACTCAGGATAGTATCGAAGATGCTTATACAACTCTACTTGAAAATGCGACAAAACGAGATGTCGTGCTGATTTATTATACAGGACATGGAGGTGGTGATGGTAGACATGCTTATTGGGAAGCTGCTGCTAATAACTCTCAAGTTCAAATGGAAAAACTTGGTATTGCTATGAAGGAAAGTCAAGCTCAAAAAGTGCTTGTTGTTTCTGATAGTTGTGATTTTACTGCAAATGACCTCAATGATTCTGTTTACATGAGGGAAAAGACAAATGCAGACCCGTTTTCTGCTTCTATTCATCCTAGTTATGAAGATACTATTATAAGAGATTTACGAAGCCAGTCTCATGTCGTTATATCTTCAGGCAATGAGGAAGCTGTAGATGATGGTATCTTTGGTCAGGCTTTTATAAATGCGCTAAGATCACCATTAAATCATTCTGAGAAGAAAGAGTTTGCACGTTATGAAATGTTTACTGCACGCAAACTGTTTGATCAAATTAAGGTAGCTATGAATAGTGCTAACCAAAATCCTAAGTATAGTGTGAGTGGGAATGGTGATTTTATATTCAGAACCACTATTAAGCCTACCTCTATGGCCATGGATAAGTGAGGTTAAGAAATATGCAATTTTTTGATAAACGTTTTTTTTTAATGTTACTAATCTTCAGCTGGATGCAACAACTTTCTGCAGCAGATATTGGGTCATGTAATTTACCAATAATGGAAGATGCTTATTCTTCCCCTGCAACTGGTGATAAAGACTCGATTGCTCTAAAAGTCGAGGTTCGTGCTAAAGCTCTTCAGAAACAATTTAATGAATTGGATAAAGGCTCAGATTCAGAAAAATTTGAAAAGTGGTCTGCATGTATGAAAAAGCTTATAAAAGCCAACAAAAAGCTTAATCGAGCATTTGATACAGAAGAACCATTCAAAAAAGAAGACCTGATAGCAGCCCAAGAACAAATCAACTTAGCTTTAGAAAAGGCTTTTTCAAAAGGGAAGGAGTGGCTCTCTACCGAGTCAGCTTACAAAACTGCATTATGTCGTGCGACACTGAAACCTCTACGTCAATTATCTTTTGATATAGATAAGGGTACTTGTGATAAAGATCATAAGACATGTAAAGAAATAAGAGCACAATGTCAATTAGAGGAACCACAACAATATTGTGGATGTGTGCACCGTAAAAAAGAGGCTTGTGCATGTTAACTACTGTAAATGTGATTCAATATGTAGCAACTGATGCAATTGATTATTAAAAATAGATAGGGTGTTTAATTTTTTAGGAAATTTAAAATAAGAGACATGGTTATTACTTAGGGAGTCTTCTCAATTAAACTCAAAAGAGCTAAAAATATTTAAGATATCAACAACTTCAAAACCATTCACCTTTAATAATTGTTTGGTTTTATCTTTTAAATTCAAAGTATTATGTAGCTAATTGAGAACACCCCCCCTAAAGTTAATCTGCTGTAGTCTATTTTTTATATCAATTTTTCACATGATACAGAAAGGCTGTTAATTAAAAATAATTAATGTTTTTTGTATAAAAGTATAGTGTATATCAGTAAAACTGCAAAAGGATCAAATACAGTATGAAATTTCAATTTTTACTGATAATGGTTTTATCAGTTGGAAATGTAAGTGCGGAAATTATATTTGATGGTACACTTGGAATAAATGCTACCTTACCTGGCTCTGATTATTTAATTAAAGCAAATCTTGGTCAACAATATGGAGGCAATCTTTTTCATAGCTTTCAGAAATTTAATTTGCAAAATTTTGAATCTGCTACTTTTTCTGGATCCAGTATTATTACTAATATATTTGCTCGTGTTACCAGTGGTAATCCTTCTAGTATTAATGGCACAATCCGCTCAACAATCCCCAATGCCAACGTTTACTTGTTTAATCCTTCTGGTATTGCCTTTGGTGAAAATGCACAGTTGGATATTCAAGGTTCTTTTCATGCCAGTACAGCCGACTATTTACGTTTTTCCGATGGTAGACGTTTTGATGCTCAACACCCTGACAACAATATTTTAACAGCTACTCCTATTATTGAAGCATTTGGATTTATTTCCGAAACACCAGCTTCATTATCTGTTGAAGGTAGCAAGCTTATTGTTCCCGATGCAAAAAACTTATCTTTTATTGGGGGTAGCCTTAACTTGAATCGTGCCGAACTCGAGGCTTCAATGGGACAAATTAATTTGATTAGTGCTACTAATTTCAATAATGAAGTTATTGCAACTTATAATGACTTTGTGGTTTCAAACTTACAAGGTAATATCACTCTTTCAAATGGGTCATTAATAGATGTAAGTGGAGAAGGCAGTGGATATATTTTTATTCGTGGCGGACAATTTTTTGTTGATAATAGTGATCTTAATGCAAAAACATTAGGTGAGAAGAATGGTGGCACCATTGATATGCAATTTGATAGTATTTTATTTACAAATGAAAGTGCTATTCGTTCAGAAACATATGGTGAAGGCAATGCTGGAGCATTAGCAATTAAAGCTAATCAGGTTTTGTTTACAGAAAATATTTACGTTTCTGCTATTACACAGGGTACTGGTAATGCAGGCTCTATTTCAATAGAGGGTAATCAAATTAAATTTAAGAATACTAGCAAAATTATTACTGAAACATACAGTGAAGGTCATGCTGGAATTATTACGATACAAGCCAATCAATTACTAGAATTAGCAGGCTTTGCGAAGGATGGAGGTACTCAAATTAAAGCGGCTGCAGAAGAGTCCAGTACTGGTAACTCTGGTGATATCATCATAAAAGCAAAAGATATTATGCTTGCTGACGGAGTTGACCTCAGTTCTGATACCTATGCTTCAGGCCAAGCTGGCAACGTTGATATTTATGCAACTGGGACATTAACGATTACTGGAGCAGATATAGATGGCTATAAGAGTAAGATTGCTTCAGCTTCTTACCCTAGCTTTAAAGGTATTGAAGGTGGTAATGGTGGGAGTATAATAATAGAAGCTAACCGACTTGTTCTCAAAGATGGAGGGACTATTTCTACTAGCTCTATTTCGACTGAAGGTATACAAAGTGGTGCTGCTGGAGAGATTAATATTCGTGTGAAAGAAGCTGTGGAGCTTTCGGGTGTAAATCTCTATGGCGAAGACAGAGATGGATTTGGCTCAGGTATTTATACAAATAGCAAAGGCTCAAAAGCTGGCAATGCAGGTAATATTAGCTTGGAAGCAGGTTCTCTGACTATTAAAGATGGGGCAATTATTATAAGCAGCACAGATAACCCAGCTAAGGGGGGAGATATTAATATTGATGTATCTGAACCAATTTTTGTTAGTGGGGATGCTTCCCAAATTCAGCTAAATGACCCAGCATTCAGCCAAAAATATTATAAGTTACTATTTTCTCCAACCCAAATTAACCAGTCAACCAGTGGTATTTATGCTAGCTCTACTGCCGATATTGATGGTGGCGATGCGGGCACAATTACCATTTCAGCTAATGACAATATCCAGTTATCTAATAAAGGCCTCATCACAACAGAAGCCATAAGTGGCGGTGGCGGACAAATCAATATTAATACAGATAAATTACTCCATCTGACTGATGGCAAAATCACAACCAGTGTTCAAGAAAATACAGGTAATGCGGGTAACTTAGATGTGAAAAGTGAATTTGTCATTCTCGATAATGGCAGCATTCTAGCGCAAGCAAATCAAGGCAATGGCGGGCAGCTCAATATTACCACTACAGGTATTTATAATTTTGCGGAAGGCAGTTTAGATAACTTTATCAATGCAGAATCTTCTGGTGGTGGGATTGATGGTTTAGTTGAAATCAGTTCACCTGATATTGATATTAGTGCAGCGTTATTTAACTTACAGAGCAATTTTGTTGATGTGAGTCATTTAGAATTATGTGCTAAGCGTAGATCAACTAGCTTTAGTGACTTTATTGTTCGTCGCCACAGCCCGTTTTATCATGAATACCGTCATGAGTACCTTTGCCCAACAAAAAAACTTGAATCTATCTTTCAAAGTATGTAGATCATCAACACATGATAAACCTAATTAATTTTCTTTACTGATATAACTATCTCCAAATAAAATCAACAAATATCTATTGACAGAAAAATTAAGCTGCCTATCATAAACGGTTTTTTGATTGAAAGCGTTAGCGAATTTATACATGACTATTATTCATCAGAATCAAGCCACTACCTGCCCGCACCAATTGGTTTTAGCCTCATCATCACCTTACCGAAAATCCGTCCTAGAACGCCTACATTTACCATTTGATACTTTTTCACCTCAAGTAGATGAAACCCAACTGGTTAACGAATCTGCAACTGATTTAGTGCAACGTCTTGCTGAATTAAAAGCCCGCGCAGCACAAACTCTATTCCCTCAAGCGCTTGTGATTGGCTCAGATCAAGTGGCGGTGTTAGGTGAAATGATTTTGACTAAACCCCACACGCATGACAATGCAGTGAACCAGCTTTCAGCCATGAGCGGTAAACAAGTCGATTTCTTAACAGGTTTATGTTTACTCAATACTGAAACAAGAAAAGTACAGGTCGATATTGTACGTTTTGGGGTTAAGTTTCGTGAATTAACAAAAGATCAAATTGAAAACTATTTACAACATGACAAACCGTATAATTGTTCAGGCAGCTTCAAATCTGAAGGGTTAGGCATTGCATTGCTAGAACGTATGATTGGCAGTGATCCAACGGCTGTGATTGGCTTACCTCTAATTCGCCTTGTCCATATGCTAGAAGCGGAAGGTGTAAACGTCCTGAACTCGCATTTTAAATAAATCTTGTATTTCAGCCCAGATTTTCGCACAATGCTTGTTTTACTGAAAAATGACTGAACGAATGGAACTTCCATGCAATTAATTGCAATTGGCCTTAACCACACCACTGCCCCTGTTGCTATCCGTGAACAAGTTACCTTTTCCCCAGAGCGTTTGACTCATGCCTTGCACGAAATCCTTGAGCATGAGATTGCTGACGAAGCCGTTATCGTGTCTACTTGTAATCGGACTGAATTGTACTGTCATGCCACGATAAACCAAGTCGAGAAAATCATTGATTGGTTGTGTCAATATCACAATGTAAAGCCTGATGCGCTGCGTAAACACTTATACACCTATACAGATACACAAAAAGCAGTCCATCATTTATTGCGGGTGGCCTGTGGTTTGGATTCATTGGTGCTGGGTGAACCACAGATTTTAGGTCAATTAAAAGATGCTTATCAAACTTCGCGTGAAACTAAAACTATTAAGCGTTTATTAACCAAAGCATTCGAGCATAGTTTTTCAGTAGCGAAACAAGTGCGTACCGATACAGCGATTGGATCCAGCCCTGTATCTGTGGCATTTGCAGCCGTACGTTTGGCACAACAAATTTTTGGTGAATTAAATAAAAATACAGCATTATTATTAGGTGCGGGTGAAACCATTGAATTAGCCGCGCGGCATTTATCAGAAAACCAACTTGACCGCATGATTGTAGCCAATCGTACTGTTGAGCGGGCGCGAACTTTAGCCAAAGAATTTGCAGGTTATGCGATTACTTTAGAAGAAATCCCCATGCACTTGGCGGAAGCGGATATTGTAATTGCATCAACAGCCAGCCCTGTGCCTATTCTGACTAAAGAGATGGTCAAAGCTGCTATTAAAATTCGTAAGCACAAACCGATTTTCATGGTTGATATTGCTGTACCGCGGGATATTGCTGAAGATGTGGGCGATTTGCCTGATGTGTATTTGTATACGGTGGACGATTTAAATGAAGTAATTCAGGAAAATCTACGTTCGCGTGAACAGGCGGCGCATCAAGCTGAAGAAATTATTGACACTCAAGTTTCACATTTTATGGGTTGGCTTAAGTCACTCGATGCAGTGAATACAATTCGAGACTTACGCGAGCAAACCCAACAAACCCAACAAGAGTTAGTCGAAAAAGCCAAACGCATGTTAGACAATGGTAAGCCTGCTCACGAAGTCATCGAGTATGTTGCACACACTTTAGGCAATAAACTGATTCATTCTCCCTGTAGTCAGTTGCGCCAAGCTAGTTATGAAGGCCGTAATGATATGATTAACATTGCCCGCCAACTATATCAATTAGAAGATGTTTAATTTTTTACTGCTGCATGAATACCTTGGCTATAAGGTATTTGTTCTGGTGCGACTGCTCCACCTGAGATAATAAACGTCATGGCTTCGTCCATACTCCAATCGGTTTCGGTCACATATTCTAATGGCACAATTTCCAAATAGCCTGAGGTTGGATTAGGTGTAGTAGGCACATAAACCGCTGCCAGCTTCTGACCTGTCACTTTATCAGTCAATGTCCGTGTGACAAAGCCCACTACTTTCATATCCTTCGTTGGAAATTCAACTAAAACTACTCGCTGCACATCCCCCGGTTGCTGTTGTAACGAAGAAACCAGCTTTTTCATTGCACCATAGACCATTTCGATCACAGGAATACGGTGCATGATTAAGTCAACCGCATTGAGCAAAGCTTTGCCGATAAAATTAGACGTTGCCCAACCTAAAAGATAGAGTGCTCCTAAGGTCATCATAATTGCAAAAAAAGAGGTAAAGGTGGTGACAAGCCAAGGGTCTAAAGAAGTGATCCAAATTGAATTATAAAACTCAGGAAAATTAGTTTTAAACGAGTTAGAAATAAAATCAACAATAGGCCGCCCCGTTTGTGAAAGCATTGCCAATAAAAATTGGAATACAAACACCGTGACC
Organism: Candidatus Albibeggiatoa sp. nov. NOAA; assembly: GCA_025800385.1. Taxonomy (GTDB): domain Bacteria; phylum Pseudomonadota; class Gammaproteobacteria; order Beggiatoales; family Beggiatoaceae; genus Albibeggiatoa. The sequence goes on along the minus strand of JAOXRS010000152.1, from coordinate 70,305 downwards.
ACAATCGGAATCGCAGTTAACACACCTGTGATGATATAGCGTTGAATATGCGGCACTTTAGGTTTTTTAGGCTCTTCGGGAGTCTGGTTACTCATGGCTTAGTCATCTAATTAGTTTATATTGTCAGTCATTATAATCTGTTTTTAAGTCAAACAATGACACTTAGATCAGTTCGTTTTCTGCACTTATCAACTTGGAAGATGGTCGATTAAGCTGCAATTTTGTCAAAAAACTCATGAGTTAAACGCATTTGTTCAGGTGCAGACTCAACCCGATTCACAGTATCACGAAATAATGCAGCGTGAGGTTGGCCTTTGCTATACCAACTTAAGTGTTTACGCGCCATTCTAACGCCCGTATATTCGCCATAGAATTCATACAAATTATCCATATGATTTAATAAAATATCACGGACTTCAAATACAGAAGGCTCTGGCAACAACTCGCCTGTTTGTAAATAATGCCAAATTTCCCGAAATATCCATGGTCTACCTTGTGCTGCGCGCCCAACCATAATGCCATCCGCTTTAGTATATTCTAAGACGAATTTGGCTTTTTCAGGTGTGCGAATATCCCCATTAGCAATTACAGGGATGTTTTTCACAGAGGCTTTGACTGCAGCAATCGTATCGTATTCCGCATCACCTTTATAAGCACAAGCCCGCGTTCGACCATGAATCGATAAAGCTTGCACCCCTGCTTGTTCCGCAATTTGGGCAATGTTGATTGCGTTGCGTTGTTCTTTATTCCAGCCTGTACGAATCTTCAAGGTAACAGGCACATCAACCGCGCTAACAACAGCATCTAAAATTTGCTTCACCAAATCTTCATCTTTCAATAATGCTGAACCTGCCATCACATTGCAGACTTTTTTCGCAGGGCAACCCATATTAATGTCTACAATTTGTGCTCCATTATCGACATTATGCTTAGCGGCTTCGGCCATCAATTTTGGATCAGCACCTGCAATTTGTACTGAACGTGGTTCAATTTCACCTGTGTGGTTGGCGCGACGTTTGGTTTTTTCACTTCCCCATAACAGAGAATTCGACGAAATCATTTCAGATACAGCCATGCCTGCACCCATTTGTTTACAGAGTTGTCGAAATGGACGATCGGTTACACCTGCCATTGGGGCAAGCACTAAACAGTTTGGTAGTTGATAAGAGCCAATTTGTAAACTGGGGATATTTAACATTTAACACACATTCCTAATTGACATCGCAAAGCACGTAAAAATACAAAGGTTGCAAACAGTCGATGATATATTTGACGGGCAAATCAGAGAATTATAACGAAATTTTTTAGCTAACGCTTTGAACATCAGAAGTTAATCATGATGTCAAAGCGTTTACATAGATATGTTTTTTTGTAGAGGTACACATAAGAACCTAATAGCTTTTCAATAGAATAAAGGCTAAGTTGTTTATAAAAAATAACCTCTCTTGTATATGATATTATTTTTTGTCTTAAGCATCTGTTAAAAAATTTCAAATGGATTTCTACAGAGCTTAATACTAAGCAATGTGCACCTTATAAACTAATAAAGATATTTTAATACACTTAAATAATTAGCCAAAGTCAGGCTGGTGCTTAACGCTTTTTAAATATGTCAACAGGGTCTCCTCCCCATGCAGTGCCAGATTTTCCCAAATATTCGTAATCTTGTAAAAATACACTAGATGGCTCTAAAAGGTGCAATATATTGACCCGACTAGTTACTAAGTAATCTGGTTTTACTTCATAAACCATTGTACTAGGTATAATTTGATTTGATCCAGATTTGTATGTACCATCAGAATTAAAAATATCTTCTTTTGGCGGTGGGTAAAATGCGACCGCTTCTGGTGAGCACAAACCGACAGAGTCAAATACATTACCTTTATAAAAATACCCAAAGAAACCAACCTCATTGATTAATGATGTATCTATTTTTTCATTAGATATATTATTTAAAGCCTCTGCTGCATTACGGTAGCTAATAAACCTTTCAAGCTCCCAGTATCGGTAAATACTACCTCTCGGGTCTTCTGCATATATAAAATGTTTTTCTTCACTGAGTCGATATTGATTGTTATCTATCAGTATAAAGAATAATAAGAATATGATGAGAAAATGGGCATAATGCTGGATTGTCTTTAAATTCAGTTTATCTATAAGAATTACCGCACCCGAGATACTCACAATCAGAATCGAGGTGATAAATGATGGTAAATACCAAAATTGTACATGTCCAATAAATGCATATAACAATATAAAACCGATTGGATATAGAAAATAAATGATGCGTCGATCTTTTTTAAATAATAAATAGAGTGGCACAGCAAGCATTAGAAATAAAAGAATCAGCCCTTCTATTATCGCACTTACCTTTTGAGCTTCTTCACTTCTATCAATGGTAAACCCTGTTAATAGAGTTGGCTGAATTTTATCAACCCATAGGGTTTGAACCTCTGTCGTGATGACAGAAACCCTTGATATAAAGTCAAAATTACCTGTTTCATCATAAGGTTTGTATATAGTGGAAAAGTGTTTTTTTGCCTCTATAGATTGAGGTACTACACTGCCATAAAAGTTGAGTGAATATATAGTATATATAAATGGAATGATACAGAATAATAGTATTAATTTTAATAATTTAGCTCTTTCAAAATAAGTAAAAAGAAAAAAGATTGCAACAACTAAAATACCTTCAGGTCTAATGAGAGGGGCAATAGAGGCAACAATTGCACCCAGTGCATAATACTTTTTACGAGCCAAGTAAAAGCAAGATAATACGACTGAAGCAAATAAGCCAGATTCAAAACCAAGAGATAATGTATAAATATTAACGGAATTAAACCCAACTAAAATTGCTGTTAATATAGAGGCAACATAAGATTTACAAATATCTAAAGTTATTAAATAGGATATGATGACAAGAAAGAATAGCACTATAATGTTTACAAAAAGTGCGATAATTTCAATATTATGACTACCAAATATTAATCCTATAGAACCAAGTATAAGTACAAACCCTGGGGTTGTTGATCCTAATACTGGTTCTCCAGTTAAATTCCAAGCAGGCCATAAATCCATGGCAAAGTTTTTTGCGTGACGAAATGTAATATAAGCATCATCACATGGCATAAGGCCTTGTTTAAACAAAAATAATGAGGCAATTGCAGCAATTATAACGGCTAAAACAAAAAATATATTACTAATATTCTCTTGCTTATTAACTATATTCATATGGAATTATTTTAATACTTTTAAAAGGTTATATATTAAAGTTGGTCATAATATCTAGCAAAGTTTAGCAACAATCAATTAATATCTTACAAAAATTAGATATTGCGTAATTGTATTTAAAGTTAAATCGTAAGGCTGTTAGCTTAGTATTAAGAGCATCATTGGTAAGAGGCATTATTATAGCTTGAAATTACTTTAAGTATTTCACTTTGTACAGTAAATATGGCTACACAAATGTATAGCCATCAAAATTTAAACTGAAAAATATATGATAAGTACATAGCTGATATACAAAGTGTTTTTTAAAATCTAGGCTAAGTACTGTTTCGCACTAACGCAATCGTTTAACACTCAGACCTTCAATGCTAACGCGTTGGTTAGCTTTTCCTAACACGCCCAATTGCTTCGCAGCCATAGTTGATAACTTAATTACAGCCGACGCTTGGCGATCATTGATTGTGACAATAATACTACGGCCTGTAGCGATGTGCCGAACCCGAACTTGACTACCGAACGGCAAATTCTGATGAGCTGCAGTCATGGCATAGTAATCATAAACATCACCGCTTGCTGTTGGGTTACCATGATCTATGACGTTATACCAAGTGGCATAAGTTTGTTGTCGAAAGCCACGAATATCAGGCGGTGGAGCAGGCTGCACAGGCTTAACTACGATTGGCTTTTGCTGCGTGGGCTTGACCGTTACAACAGGTTTCGGCTGAGTTGGTTTAACCACAGTGGGTTGTTGTACTACTTCTGTAGTTGTTGTACAGGCTTGTAACAACCAAATACTTAAAAAATACGCTCCATATCGGATTCGTTTATTCATTATAGCTTGCCTTAATTGCTTGGGCTAATTGATAAACGGCCATCGCATAACGGTTACTTTTATTGTAACGGGTTAACATGTAAAAGTTATTAAAACCAACCCAATACAATGTACCTTGCTCGGTTTTTAAATCTATCAACAAGCCTAAATAATTGTCATACTTGTTGGTAGCAAATTGTAAGCCTCGTTGCTTTAACTGACGGACTGTTAATGTAGGTTTAAATTCTAAATCAAGCAATGCTTTAACTGCATTAGGACGTACTTTGGTCGCTTTAATCACCGCTTGGTCGGGCTTCCAGCCATAACTTTTTGAATAGTTACGTAAATAATTGGCTACGCTGCCTATACTGTCTTCTACATCGTTCCATAAATTACGCTGGCCATCACCATCGAAATCGATTGCATAATTGCGATAACTGCTAGGAATAAATTGCCCATAACCGATTGCACCAGCATAAGAACCTTTAGGATGTAATGGATTGACGTTCTCTTCACGGGTTAATAATAAAAACTCTTTCAGCTCCTTACGAAAGAAGTCAGCCCGTTTTGGATAATGAAAACCTAAAGTATATAAAGCATCGATAATGCGGAATTTACCCAGTTGTTTGCCGTAAAAGGTTTCTACACCGATAATTGCAACGATAATTTCAACAGGTACACCGTAGGTTTTTTCAGCACGTTCTAAGGTTTTCGCATGTTTACGCCAAAAGACAGCACCTTGTTTAATCCGATCAGAGGTGAGGAAAATTTTACGATATTCGTACCACGGCTTGGCTTCTCCGGGACGTTTCATAACTCTTAAAATATTGTTTTTCTTTTTGACTTGCTTGAATAGTTGTTGCAGCTGCTTTTTATCAAAACCATGTTCATTAACCATTGAATTAATAAAGCTATTAACGGAAATAATTTCGGCGGATGCCAACGAGGTGACACTTAATAAAGTGAGCAGTATCAAAGCTCTAAACATGGAATGCTCCTGCAAGCAAAAAATTAATGTTGAAACATTGTAGCTTGTTATTTAAATATTTTCGAATATCGTTTTAATATTTTTGGTTTAAACTGCAATATTTCGACCTTTTTAACAAACTATTTATGTTAATTCTAAAAAGGTTAAATATTGACGCAGAGATAATGAGGAGAAAGAGTGAAATCAATTCGGTTCATCGAGTAAAGCGTTTAATATTAAGCCATAAAAGTGATGTTGACCATTTTGATAGTGCCAGCCTAAATGTGTATGACAGCTCTGGCATAAAGCAAAAGACCAGTAATAATTATAAAACCAAGTATGTTCTAAGGTGGGTTGTCCTGATGTAGCACAGCCTTGAGCATGACTAAAACAACCGAGTTGAAACTCAATATCATCAGGGTTGGTAAAATAATGTTGATGTTTGCCTGATATTTCGATTTTGTGTTGATGCAGTGTCACAGGATGTTTGCAATGATAACAAAGTAATTTGCGCTGTCCATCATCGGAGGCTGTAACTTGCTGTAATGCCTCTTGTAGCTTTTTTTCTAGGTCAACGACATCCTGAAAATACATCCAAGGTGATAAAGATAGCGTATCAGACATTATCATTTACCTCTGTACCCGTTTAATAGCTGGCAACGGTGATGAATCGTCACCAGCTTCGACTGACACCAAGGTTAAATTAGTTATTTTCCCCTAATGTCTCTAAGAATGTTTGTTGCGCTGAAAGTGGCTCTTCACCTGATGGTGGTAAGACCCGTGCATATTGCCCATCTTTGTCTAATTCCCATGATTGAGCATTGTCTTTCAAATACAGCTCTAATCCGTTAATAACTTCAGCCTTCAGCTTTGGATTTTCAACGGGATAGCATTCTTCAACCCGTTTTAATAAGTTACGATCCATCCAATCCGCACTAGCGCAATACACTTCAGAATTGTCATCGTTATAAAAATAGAAGCAACGTGTATGCTCTAAGAAGCGACCGACAATCGAACGTACATGGATATTGTCTGAAATGCCTTCGATACCAGGGCGTAAACAACAAATACCACGAATGATTAAATCAATTTTTACACCTGCCATAGAGGCTTGATATAACGCTCGGATAATGTGCGGTTGGGTTAAGGCATTCATTTTGGCCATGATACGCGCAGGCTTACCCTGTTTCGCAAAATTAGCTTCGCGCTCAATCCGTTCTAATAAACCCTTATGTAAAGTAAATGGTGACTGCAACATTTTCTTCAACTGAGCACCACGGCCTAAAGTGGTCAGCTGCATAAACATTTTATGTACATCTTCACCGATTTCTTCATCACATGTCATTAAACCATAGTCGGTATAAATCCGTGCGGTACGAGCGTGATAGTTACCTGTTCCTAAATGTACATAACGGCGTAACTTACGATCTTCACGACGTACGACCATAATCATTTTTGCATGGGTTTTATATCCAACCACTCCATATACAATGTGAGCACCTGCCTCTTGTAGGCGATTGGCTAAACGGATGTTGTCTGCTTCATCAAAACGTGCACGTAATTCCACAATCACTGTGACTTCTTTGCCTGCTTTAGCTGCTTCAACAAGGGCATCAACCAAAACCGAACCCGCACCCGTACGATATAAAGTTTGCTTAATTGCTAAAACACGAGGATCAGCTGCAGCTTGCTTTATAAAATCTATAACAGGTGTGAAAGAGTTGAACGGGTGGTGTAGTAAAATGTCACCATCACGAATCGAAGAGAAAAGGTTACGGCCAAGACCTTGTGGTAAACTTGGTGTAAAGCTTGGATATTGTAAATCTGGGCGGTTCACCATATCAGGTACAGCCATTAAGCGATTTAGATTAACAGGCCCATTAACTTGGAATATGTCACGTTCTTCTAACTTAAACTGACGCATTAAGAACTGCACCATGTGATCTGGGCAATTATCTGCTACTTCTAAACGCACCGAATCGCCATAACGACGGCTAGGCAATTCACCCTCTAAGGCACGTAATAAATCGTCTACTTCTTCTTCATCAACAAATAAATCACTGTTGCGAGTTAAACGGAATTGATAACAACCCGTGACTTTCATACCAGGGAATAAATCACCGACATAAGCATGCATAATCGAAGACAAGAAAATGAATTCGTAAGCATGTTCAGAATATTCATCTGGTAATTGAATGACGCGTGGCAGAGAACGAGGGGCTTGTACAATAGCTAAACCGCTATCACGTCCGAATGCGTCTTTGCCTTCTAAGGAAACAATGAAGTTTAAGCTTTTATTTAAAATTTGGGGGAAGGGGTGAGCTGGGTCTAAACCGATGGGACTTAAAATAGGTAATAATTCATCTTCAAAATATTGCCGCACCCACTCGTGTGTTTCGTGTGACCATTGGTCACGTTTTATAAAGTAAATATCTTCCTTTTCTAATTCTGGCAAAATACATTCATTTAATAATCGATATTGTTCATTTACAAAGTCATGTGCTGCAACGCTGATACGTTCTAATACTTTCGATGGTGCTAAATTATCAGGGCCTGCTTGTGTAGAGCCAAAGTCAGCTTGTTGCTTTAAACCAGAAACTCTTACTTCAAAAAATTCATCTAAATTGGTACTAGCAATACAAATAAAACGTAATCTTTCAAGCAGTGGTAAGGTTTCATCTTTTGCCTGAGCAAGTACTCGACGGTGAAACGCTAGCAAACTCAACTCACGATTAATATACAAATCTGAATGATGTAAATTAACGTCCGTGTTAGGTTTGGCTGTTGCGGTTGGCGTAGCACTTTTTTCTACCACGTCGCATAAAGGTTCTTTATTGGTGGTCATAATTTATATCCGTTATAACTATCTTCAAATTAAAAGTGGGTCATGTTTGCAAAGCAATTATGAAGATACGATTTATTTATAAAAACGATAAGTATAACAGGAGTTTTATACTAAAATATGACGAATATCTTAAGGAATGCTGTATGCTTGTATTTGTTGACAATTTTTCTATGTATTTTTAGCATCAATGGGTTTTTGTGGTCTATTTGCATATGTTTGGCAAGCAGCTACGGCATACACCGTCACCAGTTCAGATTTGCCTTTGACTTTCACCGCATCGACTTTTTTAATATGGTAACGTGACTTTTCTTGTAATTGTAAATAAGTGTTGTGGGTAATTAATAAATCCGTGGTGTAATTTTTAGTTAAGCTTTCCACGCGAGAGGCCAAATTCACCGCATCCGCAATCACTGTCCCATCCATGCGCTTTTCCCCACCAATCGTACCCAGCATCAACTTACCTGTATTAATCCCGATACCAATTCTCACAGGTTCTTTTTTAACTTGTTGACAATCTTGTTGGTTAAAGTCGATTAAGGTATCTAACATTGCGAGCGCACTTTTAACCGCATCGTCTGCTCCACGTGGAAATAAAGCCATAATCGCATCGCCGACATATTTATCAATAAAGCCACCATGTTCTCTGATTGCAGGTTCCATTGCACTTAAATACGCATTGATAAAATTGAAGTTTTCTTGCGGAGTCATTTGCTCTGATAAGCGCGTAAAATCACGAATATCGGCAAACAAAATAGTCATTTCTTTTTCTACATGATCGCCTAATTGAATATCGGTAATTTGAGATTTATCAAGTAAATTCAGCAATTCTTGTGGCACAAAACGTTGGTAAGCTTGGTTTAAATCACACAGTTCTTCGGTAAAACGGATTCTTTCTTGTTCGACTTTTTTGCGTTCGGTAATATCTAGCATGGAAGTTAAAATGACTTGTTCATGGTTGTATAACATGATTTTGCTATACACCAATGCCCAAAATGGCGAGCCATTTGCTCGGATATATTCCAACTCATAGCCACGAATTTGTTTTTCTTTTAATAATTTACCTAAAAAAACATGTCGCTCTGAAAAATGATAGTACAAGTCATCCATTTGCGTACCGATTAATTTTGGCAGTGGTAGACCAAAGCTTTCCGCAGCGTGAGGGTTCGCATATAAAATCAAACCATCGGATAAACTAATAATAAATAAAGGAATTGGCATGGTTTCAGCGATGGTACGAAAACGTTCTTTTTCTCCCAACAATTGCCGCATTTTTTGATCACGGATTTGCTCTAATTTTAGCCGTTGTCCAATATCTTGAAATAAAGTAGTGACAAAAATCAGCTGGCCTTGCTTATCATAAACAGGCGCACCCCACATTTCGACAGGAGTGGATCGATTACAGACTTTAATTTCAGCGTCATCGATAAAGGTTTGTTTACCCTTTAAAGCTCGGTGAAAAGGTGTTTTTTCTGCGGGATAAGGTAAGCCTGTATCAACAGCACACACTTCATATTGTTGTTCGTCTGTTTCTTGGTCAGAATAAATTAATTGGCGAGCATACTGATTACGACAGAAAATGCTTCCATCAGGTTTAAATACGGTAATACCCACAGGCATGGATTCAATTAATATATCGAGATTCAGTATTCTGGTGTGTAAAGTTTGGTATTCGGTAGCAGTCTGTTGTAGTTGTTGGCGTAGGCGTTGATTTTGATAAAATTGATAACCTGCAAAGCCAAGGCTTAACCCCGTCAGCAATAGCAAAATATAAAACATATTCATCATCCTTAAGGATCACCAAGCTCTAAGAACTGGTGTCCTTATACCACGCACTTATAGAGTAAATCTTATTTTTCTAGCAATCGTGGCATTAATTCAGTGAGATTACAAGGGCGAGTACGCGCATCCAATTGTTCTTGAATCAGTTTATCCCATGCCGTACGACACGCACCTGTTGAACCCGGTACACAGAAAATGTATGTACCATTTGCCACACCTGCCAACGCGCGAGACTGTAAAGTGGAGGTATTAATTTCTTGATAAGATAAAAACCGAAAGATTTCCCCAAATCCATCGATGACTTTATCTAATAAAGGGGCAACCGCTTCAGGCGTACCATCACGACCCGTCACCCCTGTACCACCAGAAGTAATAATCGCATCAGTCACATCATCTGCAATCCATTTAGAAACCATGGCACGGATTTGATAAATATCATCAGGCACAATGGCTTTTTCTGACACTTTATGTCCCGCTGCTGTTAAGCGTTCAACCAAGGTTTTACCTGATTTATCAGTTTCCTCGGTACGTGTATCAGACACGGTTAATACCGAAATATTTAGCGATTTGAATTCATGTTTGTAATTATGTGAGTCAGACATGTGTTACCTCCTTGTAATGACTGTTCTTGTCGTAAAATTTATCAAAACAATGAGTTGGTCATTATTTTTGTGAACAGTGATAGAGTGAATTTTTAGATATTCTAACCACTACCATGCTAGGGTTTATTGACAGAATATCAAGATATAAAGGTGAATCTTCGCCTATATGCATAATAATATGATATTCCAGTTTATGCAGTAAGTCTTGACCTACTTTCAACTCTGCTCCATGCCGATTTCTTCTACTTTTTAGGCTAGCAGGTAATAGAACAAGCATGTCTTTTTCTGTTAGCACTTGGCAGTCATGAATTTCCTGCATAGATGCTACATGATAAGGTGAGTTTAACTGATTTAAATCATGTTTATGAATACGGAGTTCTTGTGCAATGACAATTTTTTCTGATGAGGGGTTAAGTCTATTCAGTTCTAATATGGCTTGAGTACGTGTTTCTATTGACATTTTTGCGTTTACTGCCGTTGTCAATGAAGGCACTGCCATCGATAATATTTGCCCTATAAACATAACTAACAGTGTATAAAATATGAGTTTTATTTTGAAAAAGGGTAATTTTGTTATAATCCACTTAAATACATCATGCAATACAAGAAAAGATGCAGCAAACAAGATAGCTAAAAATGGATAAATTTGTATAAGGTTTCTATGGAAATTGACTGTCATTTGAGTCATGTACAGGAAATATATAGCAGGTATAAGCAATACTAAAATAAGTTTAGGGTAGCGAAATAAGCTAAATAAACCGATACCAATGAAGACTAAATTGATAACACCTATATGTGTATAAAACTGTTGAAATTGAAAAAGAATATGCTCTAGACCAGGTTCTGAGCTATGATTAAGATGTCCTAGCACTTTATAGTGGCGAATTTCATACCCAACATCTTTTAAAAATTCAACACTATCTAAAAATGCATAAGGCATTGCAATCAAGAATGTGATAAACGGGATAATAGGAAGTAGTAAGAACCAAAAAATTGAAAAACGGTATGATTTTCTGAAAAATTGCATACATACAACAATAGTTGGCAACAATATCACTATCGCACTATTATATTTAGTTGCGGCAGCCAGTCCACAGAACACAAGACTCATAGTTAAATCTTGGGTTTTGCCAGAATCAAAAAATAAGAGGGTAAAATAAATACTGGTAATTACTAAGAAAGCTACAGGTACGTCTGTTGCGATAATAGATGACAGCATAATATGGTAGCTTAATACTCCTAGAAAAGCTGCTGCTAAGATACCCAACCACTGATTCTTAAAAATGTTGTTTGCTATTAAATAAGTAAATATAACGGTGAGTGTACCAAAAACCACTGTAACCATGCGATTCCAGTAATAAAAGCTAGGGTGTGAAATTGTCCAATGCCAACCCGTATCTTTATTGATAATAATGTTATTAATATCTGTCAAATATACTCCATTTGTTTCGGATTTCCCCATTAAATAGAGATAATGAAAAATATCAACAAAATAATTCATGTAAATCAAAAAAGTGCCATAATTGAAAAAATGTGGGTTTCTATCTCCCGTTTTGAGCATGTGTAGAGCTGTACTTGCTGTTTGTGGTTCATCCCAATAGTGAATATAAGGTAGTCCTGATTCAATATGAAGCATTCTTACTAAAAATGAGAAAACAATGACGCTAAAGAAAACAACCCAAAATACAAGTTTATGTGTCATAAATACTCTTTTAAGGAAAAAAACACGAACTCCAAGCAATATATTCATATTATTCAGAGTAGCGTGTATTTAGTAAATTATTTTATTTCAAATTGTTTCAAAGCTTCCGTAGAAAATGTGCTACTGTCAACCATAAGTTCAGCTGCTTGCAAAATCTCAGATTGAGAATGGAATAATGGGTAGATATAGGCAAGCTCTTCAACAATCACTAATAAAGATTTACCATTAGGGCTGACTGTAATTTGGTTTGCTTTCTTCGGTGTTGTAAACGCATATAGTTCTTTCTGTGTTTTCCAGTCCCATACTGATATCTCTGTGTCAGAGGCTGCCATGAGTATATTGTTTTTAAGTGCAACATGGTTAATAGGTTGTTGAGACGTAAGCTGTGCAAGTGGTTGGGTGTTATTTGGTTTCCAGACAAGTATTGTCTTATTTTCGAATGAGGCTGCAATCTTATCTGTTTGGCAGTCAAAACTGGTTAGGCGGATATTTTCTAAACTAAAATTATCTGATTGCTTAGCTGTTTGAGTGTCCCAATATTGAATTTGACCATCAAAGCTTGCGACAAACAATTTATTACTTTGGAAACAAATATATTTAACTGCTTCTTGATAATTATCTAAACTCTGCACTAACTGGCCTGTTTTCACCTGCCATAGCTTTGCAGTGCCATCTTTAGAGCCTGTAGCAACTAACTGATTATTAGATAAGAAATCCGCCGTGTAGACAATGTCTTGATGACCTTTGTAAGTTTGTAATAGTTCACCTGTATGTGCTTCCCATAAACGAGCTGTATTATCTTGTGAGGCAGTAACAATGTATTGGCTATCATTTGAAAATGATGCAGATAGTATGGCCTCATTGTGACCACTTAAAAGGCTAATTTGCTTTTGTTGAGTCATGTCCCAAACTAAAGCTGTATTGCCACCTACAATCAATAAAAGCTCTCCGTTTTTGTTAAATTTTGCATAGGATAATGGAGACCAATCAGGCAGCATAAATGTGCGTTTTATTTCACCTGTTGCTATTTCCCATAAATAACCAAAGCCCTCTACGGAAACCGTCACAATGTATTGATTATCAGGGCTAAATGTAGCATGTTGAATCCAAGTTTGATGTTTAGATAACACCTGTAGTGGTTGTTGACCATGCTGAGTGATAATGTCATAAAGACGATTAGCCAATACAGGTTGAGGAGATTGCTCAAAAGCTTTTAAAAGCAAGGCTGTTGCAGTTTGAAATTGGTCTTGCTTTATATATAGCTCAGCAGTTGATAATACCCATTTGGAGTAATAGTCATACTTTTGTGCTGTTAATTGGTTAATATTCTGATTTAATAGCTGATTATTAGACTGTAGAGAAGTGCGCTGCTGTTCTAAATTAGCAATTTGTTTGTTAAGGCTTGCAACTTGTTGCGATGATGTATTGGATTGTTGGTGAGGAGAAGACTGGTAAGACTTACTAATTATAAAATATAAAACGATTGCTCCAACAAGTAATAGAGCTAGAACATTAATCCCGATTAACCCACTGAGTAAACGATTTTCTTTAGGGTGCATGATAGGATAATAGGCTTGGTTTAAAATAGCTTTTTGGCTTTCGCTAATAAATTGCTTTTCTATTTCAGAGAGTTCATCTTCATGAAGCCATAGACGAATATGAGTTAACTCACCATTTGTTAATAGATTTCCATTTTCTTCCCAGTTATGCAAACCCGTTTGTAATACTTCTTGAGCAATCGATTTTTCTGCAATTTCATTTGCTGCAGCTTGGTGCTTTTTATAAGATTCTTGCCAACTTTCCATATCATATTTAGCCTTGTAATAACGAACTCGCATATTATAGCGGATACTTTTGGCTGTTGTATCATACAGAAAGACACAGGCATGATAACACTATAATTAAAAATGCTTTTGGTATTAAAAATTTTCTTCTTCCATACCTAATTCTTTAATTTTGCGTGTTAATGTATTACGTCCCCAGCCTAATAATTTTGCCGCTTCTTGACGTTTTCCCCCTGTGTGTCTTAGAGCCGTTTTAATCATCACAGTTTCAAAACGAGGCAATGCTTCATCTAATAACGCAGTATTTGAGCCTGCGGCTAATTGTTGTTCAGTCCAAAGTTGTAAATTGGCTTCCCATGAGCTTTCTTGCTCTTCATCGGAGCTTTGTTGACGTAACTCTAATGGCAAATCCTCAACGAGAATCTCAGTACTAGAAGCCATCACGGTCAGCCAATGACAAACATTTTCCAATTGCCGAACATTGCCGCGCCATTCTAATCGAGACACATATTTTTCAGTTTCAGCCGCAATCGTTTTCATTTCAACGTTTAACGACTGTGCCGAACCAACCAAGAAGTGACGCATCAAGGTTGGAATATCTTCTCGACGCTGGCGTAAAGGTGGGATATGGATTCTAATCACATTTAAACGATGATATAAATCTTCACGGAATACACCTTGTTTAACTCGATTTTCTAAATCTTGATGGGTTGCGGCAATAATCCGTACATCAACTTTAATAGGTGTATGCCCCCCCACTCGGAAAAACGTACCATCAGCCAATACACGTAATAAACGGGTTTGTAATTCTGAAGGCATGTCACCGATTTCATCTAAGAATAATGAGCCACCATTTGCTTGCTCAAAACGACCGATTCGCTGGCTGGCCGCACCTGTAAATGCACCACGCTCATGGCCAAATAATTCCGATTCCAGTAAATCTTTGGGGATCGCAGCTGTATTTAATGCAATAAATGGTTTTTTAGCTCGAGGGCTGTGTTTGTGTAAGGCATGAGCGACCAATTCTTTACCTGTACCCGACTCACCTGTAATCAAAACGGTAATATGAGAACGCGATAAACGGCCAATGGCGCGAAACACTTCTTGCATTGCGGGCGCAGAACCAATAATTTCACTGGGTTTAATGGTTTCAACATCACTTTGACTATCTTGGCTGGCACTGCGTTGCATGGCGCGACGAATCAGATCAATTGCTTCATCTACATCAAATGGTTTGGGTAAATATTCAAAAGCCCCACCTTGATAAGCTGCAACTGCGCTGTCTAAGTCAGAATATGCCGTCATGATAATCACTGAAATATCGGGGTAAAGCTGATTGATTCTTTCTAATAAACGTAAACCATCCATCCCCGGCATTCGAATATCAGTAATAATCGTATTAGGTTGATATTCATCTAGCATTGATAACACAACATTGGCATTTTCAAACGCCACCACAGGGATTTCTGCTTTTTCAAGGGCTTTTTTCAAGACCCAACGGATCGATTTATCATCATCTATGACCCAAACTTCATGTTTCATATTTCACTCTCCAACATTGGCAGCCATAGTGTAAATGTGGTTTGCCCCGGAATGCTGTCACATTCGATAAGCCCATCATGCTGATTGACCAAGCTTTGCGCGATAGATAAACCTAAGCCCGTTCCCTCAGCACGTCCTGTAACCAATGGATAAAATATCTGATCTAAAATATCATCTGGCACACCGGGGCCATCGTCTTTAATATCAATCCGCAAGACTAATTTATGGCGTTTATTGCCTAAAGTCATTTGCCGATGCACACGGGTTCGAATTGTGATTTCACCTTTGCCATCCATGGCTTGGGCTGCGTTACGCATGATATTAAGAATGGCTTGAATCAGTTGATCGGGATCAGCGTTAAATTCTGGAATACTGGGGTCAAAATCACTATGAATTGTGAGACTGTCACCTAGTTCTGATAGTAGTAATTGACGTACACGCACTAAGATTTGATGGATGTTGGTTGTGCGTTTATGACTTACGGCATTTGGCTGCAACATGCGATTCAGTAGACTTTGTAAACGGTCTGCTTCTTCAATAATAATATCTGTATATTCGCGTAGCTGTGCGCTGGGCAATTCCCGTTCTAATAGTTGGGCTGCGCCACGCAAACCACCCAAAGGGTTTTTAATTTCATGTGCTAGACCACGTATAACATTGCGGGCAGCTTGTTGTTGTAAAAGTAGATTTTCTTCACGCGTGATACGTAAATGTTGATCGACTTGAATCAGTTCAACCAGCAAATATTGTTGGCTTGCTTCAAAAATGGGCGTAACAATACAATCCACTGTAATAGAACGTGCACCTAAAAAGTGCAGCCGCAAACCACGCTCAACTAATGAACAGCGTTTATTGACAATTTGTGACAAGGTTTCTGGAGTCAGTTTCTCATGTGCAAGTACTTGTTGAATCGGTAGGCCTTGTGACTGTTTCGCACTGATTTCTAACAGGGTTTCTGCTGAAGAATTAATAGCAAATAACTGAAATTGGTCATCAAACCATAAAACAGCAGTGGTGATATTATCTAAAATTTGTTGGGCAACGTGGACTTGTGTCATCATTCATCAAGGCATCCCTGTCAAAGTTGGAACTATTTCGCAATAACTATGCCGCTTGATTTTGCATGGGTAATAAATATAACTTATTGATTATTTATGGTTTACATGAAACACATGCGCCATTTAATAGCATAGTTGAATCTATTTTGCACTATTTTGGTGCGTTTTTCTATTAGAAATATAATCTGCATATCTAGTTTAGAGAAAAAGGTTATTGACGATGTGTTAACGTATTAAGTTTATAAATAAAAAATATAATATTTTGATCTAAAAAGAAATATACTCGAAAAAACGTTATGTCAGTGGCTGATTTATAGGAAATGATTAAAATAGCGTTAGATTTATATTTTGAGTGTAAAATGATTTGAATCGTATCTCTGTTTGATTGTATTTTTGTTATATAATGCCATCCTCTAAAAAGTAGCCAATCTCATCATAAAAAATAATAATGAAATTGATTTGATAGTGTCATACGGCCGTAAACACAGGTTATAATGTCACTTTGGCAACAAAAAAGTACCACGTTCAGCATTGACCCGAAGGCTAGTTTATGGAGATACTTTGTCAGAATTTGTTAATACCTGAAAATCGTCAAATAACCTTAACATTACCCGATGCGATTCCAACAGGTGAGGCTGAAATCGTATTAGTGATTAACCCAAAACATTCTACGATGACAGCACCGAAAGAAGATAATCTTCTTGAATTGGTAGGTATTTTAAAGAATTCTCCTAACTTTAGTGGAGACCCTGTACAAATTCAACGTAAGATACGGCAGGAATGGGATGGATAAATATCTACTCGACACAAATATTGTGCTTGGTATTTTAAAAGAACATGCAAAAGTACAAGCTTTTTTTAAATCTAATGTGCTAAATAATCCTTCGCGCTTTATCAGTGAAGTGACGCGTATGGAGCTGTTAGCACACCCACATATTACCTCTGATGAAGAAACGGCCATTCATGCATTTTTAGTTTATATTGAAACATTGCCGATTAATCGTGTTGTCACCAACCGTGTGGCGCAATTGCGACGATTTAACCCTGATATCAAGTTACCTGATGCCATTATCATTGCGACTGCATTGGAATATCACCTAACCTTGGTGACTTGTGATGATAATTTAACGAATTTAGTTGAAGATTTGGAAACATTGAACCCTAACCATTTGCGTTAATTTCACCATAAGCTACACCCAAAATAGATCATAAATATTCTCAGGATTTGTGCAAAATTTATATATTTACTTGAAAAATACCTTTTTCTCTACTTAAATTAAGGGAATTGTGTCCACTATCTATGTGGAACTTACCTATTTTTAAGAGAGTTTAATCATGCAATTCCGTTCTCACCAACTTTGGATCAGGCAAGGTTGGTATACAAACCTCCTGCGACCTTTCACTACTGACTTGAAAGTACAAAGTATTTGGTTTTTAGCATTGTGTTTAGGCGGGTTTTATTTTGTTACTACGGCTTATGCTATTCCATTTACCAATGAACATTGTTACGTTGCGGACTACTCTGAGGATTATGTTAATTGTGAATGTATTGCTGCAACAGTTATAGATGGTGTCGATGAATATGGTCAAATGATGATATATTCAGAGTCAGATAATGTTAGACAATGGTATCGTACCCAAGGTAGGTCAAGGTTCGAAGATGGAGGCTTTGTTATTTGGGCTATTGGTGATGATGTATTATTACATGAAAGTATATATTTAACTTCTGATTACAGCATTCCTATGTACAATGAGCATGGTGCTTCCATCCGCTACAATTACGCTATTTTTATAAATGGCTTTAGAAAAAATGCTGAGTATTACTTTAAAAATATTAGTGAAGAAGATGACTATTTTCGATGCTCAACAAATGATAAAGGTTTATTTAAAGAGGTTACCACAGGCTTTACCTTTGCAGACATTAAAGCCTTGCGCAAACTAGCCTCAAACTCAGATGGTAGTTCAAAGCCTTTAGAGCCAACAGGCCATCAATTATCTATTGCTAGTTTATATACACATGTCCAAAGTACACCGAGTGGTATTGATTGCAAATATGGCGAAGGTGATTGTTTTCATATTTTCGACCAAGGTGAGCAAGTACAGCTGGAAATTATTGATATTAATAATGAGATTGGATTAAAACAAGGTGAGTACGATATTGTCTGGGAGGGTAGTTTAGGCTGTGATAAGCAGCGACTACTCATGAATACACATAGAAGCTGTTTAGTGCGAGTTTATGGTAAACATGATGCTTCTCAAGCAACTCAACCAGAAAACCAGTTAAACTTTTTAAATTTTAGCGGCCACGATTTATTACTGGGTGATGCGAAAGACTTAATTTTAGGTTTTATTCTGCAAGGTGAAGGAAGTACTGAGGTTAAATTACATGCAGATATTTTAGAAACAGGCGTTTTACCCAAACTTAGGTTAAACCAATTGTTACAAAATGCTGATGGACATTATTACGGTCATCTACTGGCGCAACATCAACAAAATGAAAGCTTTATACTCAATCAAACTATACAGGCAGGTATTTATACTTTGCAAATGTCCTCAGAACAAAAATTAGGGCGTGGTTTGGCTGGGATTAGTTTACAGGATAATACGTTGAATTTAACTAATCTTAGTGTACGCGGTTATTTGCAGGATCAGCTCGCATTGAATTTTATTGTTGATGGTACTGGCACACAACAGATTCAAATTGTGCCTCAAATTTTGGAAGGAGAAGTTGAAACACAACTCTCATTATTGAATCTGGCAACAGGTGAGACGATTGCACAAGCGGATAGTATTGAAGTTAAGGCAGGGGCTTATGCTGCTGTTTTGAGTGCCACATCAGGACAAGGTGTTGCTCTGATTAGTGTGAATTTATTGAAATAATTTGTGATAGGTAGAGCTTCACGCAATAGCAAATATATGATGGAAGTTCTGCCAAATTTTAGCTTGATATAAGCCTCTCACCGCGTACACCATGAAAATAGGATTGCACCCATTCATGTCCAAATTCTAATAACTCATCCAATGGTTGTACGGCAATCACTTGTTTATCTGCTAAGACGGCAATTCGATCTGTGACTTGTTTTAAAGAATCTAAATCATGCGTGACAATCACGATGGTTAAGCCTAGTAATTGCTTTAAATCTACAATTAAGTTATCTAAATCAGCCGCTCCAATTGGGTCTAAACCTGCCGTCGGCTCATCTAAAAATAGGATTTGTGGGTCTAATGCTAAAGCTCGAGCTAAAGCTGCACGTTTGACCATCCCGCCACTTAATTGATTGGGGTATAACTGGCCTGCTTGTTTGGGTAGTTTCACCAATTCAATTTTTAAAGCAACAATTTCTGCGATTAGTTTATCGCTTAATTTGGTGTGCTCTTGTAATGGTAATGCTATATTTTCAGCCACCGTGAGTGAGCCGAATAACGCGCCATTTTGAAACATCACACCACAATGTCGACGTAACCATAACGGATCATCTAAATTTAAAATATCATGGTCTAATATACGAATAGACCCAGAAACAGGTGTTTCTAACAAAATCATTTCTCGTAACAATGTTGATTTACCTGTGCCGCTGCCGCCAATTAACGCTAAAACTTCGCCTTGTTGAATATCTAAATCTAGGTTCTCATGAATTAATTGTTCACCAAAATGAGTTGATAGTTGTCTAATTTCAATGATATTGTTCATTTTAAACACCTACCCAATTGAACAACACGGAGAAAATCGCATCAGCTACGATGACTAAGAAAATTGCTTGCACCACGCTAAACGTTGTTTGTTGCCCCACACTATCAGCACTACCCGTAACTTGAAAACCTCGGAAACAGCCGACTAAGGCAATAATGGCTGCAAATACAGGTGCTTTACCCAAGCCCACCAAATAATGATTCACCCCAATCACTTCAGGAAAGCGGGTTAAAAAGTCTGTAGCTGTTACTCCCAGCGAGGCTTTAGCAATCACGATACTACCTAAAATGCTCATTACATCAGCGAATGTGCTTAATAATGGTAATGCGATCATCAGAGCAATGATTTTCGGTAAAACCAGCAATGACATGGGTGTAATCCCAATTGTTTGTAACGCGTCTAACTCTTGGGTAAGGCGCATCGTGCCAATTTGTGCGGTATAAGCTGAACCACTACGTCCTGCAACAATCACCGCAGTTAATAAAGGTGCAAGCTCTCGTAACAAAGTAATCCCTACCAAATCAACAATAAATATATTTGCGCCATAAATTTGCAACTGTGTTCCACCTTGATAAGCCAATACTACACCCATTAAAAAAGCCATCAAGCCCACAATTGGCAAAGCGGTTACACCTGCATCATAAATATTAGAAAATAACGCGTTCCAACGAAATTGCTGTGGTTTAAATAGAAAATACAAAAAATGTATAAATGCTTCACCAATAAAGCTGATAAAAGCTAGAAATTGTTGTAGTTGCGAAATGGTTTGGCGACCTAGCGTCTCTAAAAAAGAGGGTTTTGATGTTGAAGTATTTAAATCAGTTGGTGTATTTTTAACCAGTTGAATTAATGCAAGGTGTTCAGGTTTAAATTGCTCAAATTGGGCTTGGGATTGTAATGAATATAAAAGCCAAGCACTTGCGGTATCCAATGAATCAAGGTTTTGTCCATCAATGATTTGAATCTGTTGAGCAGGAATTGAGGAAAGTTGTTGCTCAATGATGGCAAGGTGTTCAAGTGTCCATGTGCCATGGCAAATTAAGGTCGATTGCTGTAAATCAAAAAAATGATCAATATTAGGCATAAGAAAGTAAAAGGCCACCCGTAGGCAGCCTCATTAAATTTAAAAATTATCCACTTTAAGCACGCGACCAATATCTTGTAATGGCCCCAAAGGATTTTTCTTGTCCTCGAATTCTAAAACGTTTGGCTCACCACCCCATAATTTATAAATGACTACCTCTTCATTTAAAACAATGACGGCATCAAAACGCCAGCCTGAAGTAATGGTTTTACGGCGGAAATTCAGTAAATCCAGCACAGCATTGCCATAACGTTTGCTTTGTAAGTTAGTGGGCTTCACTTCATAACCAATACAGGCTTCTTTTGCTTCTAAGCAAGCACGTACTTGTGGATGCAAATGCTCAAGCTGCACAGCCTGATTGGGTACGAAACGCTCTAAAATATCTAAATAAGTGATTAACTTAACGTTAGGTGTTTCAAAAGGATCAAAGCCTAGTAACTTCAACTCCTCTTTCGTGGTTTTTTCAGGTACGATTAAGTCAAATGATTTTTTTGCCTCATCAAAGGTTTTCCATGGAGATTTGGTTGTTTTCTTAATTTCAGGCAATAAACCTGCACAACCTGTCATCGATACACTGTATAGCAAGATACAGAATAGAAAAAATAATCGGTGCTTAGACATAGTATCAACCCATTGCCAAAAGTGAGATTTATAACTATTTGGTTTATCACTATTTCATCTGAAAACAATGATTAATTTGACATTGACCTATTGATAATAATTGAAGACATGGTAGCCTGTGCAAAGGGTTTTCTATACCCTTATAGCTTTCTTTTATTAAGCTGTACAAATATTTTTATATCTTATCATAATTGGAGGAGAAACCTATGCTCAAATACATCCTTGGGTTGTCATTAGTGATGTTAGCTATGACAGGATGCAATAAAGGTGACAGCGAAGGACATACGTCTGATAAACCTATAACAATTAAATTTTCGCACGTTGTTGCAGAAAGTACTCCGAAGGGGATTGGTGCAAATCGTTTTAAAGAGTTAGTTGAGCAACGTCTTGAAGGACGGGTTAAAGTTGAAGTATATCCAAACTCACAGTTATATGATGATAACAAAGTGATGGAAGCGTTGTTATTAGGCGATGTGCAAATGGCTGCACCTTCTTTGGCGAAATTTGGTAAATACACCAAAAAATTACAAGTATTTGATTTACCTTTCTTATTCAATGATCTGAAAGCAATTGAGAAATTTCAGTTAGATGAGACAGGTCGTGATTTATTAGGCTCTATGAGCGATACAGGTTACCGTGGTTTAGCCTATTGGCATAATGGTTTAAAACAGATGTCTGCTAACAAGCCATTACGTAACCCTGAAGATGCGAAGGGCTTAAAATTCCGTATTCAGCAATCTGATGTATTACAAGTACAGTTCGAACAAGTGGAAGCCAGTCCACAAAAATTGGCTTTTGCTGAAGTGTACAACGCATTACAAACAGGTGTTGTTGACGGTGCGGAAAACCCTTGGGCGAACATTTACTCTAAAAAATTCCATGAAGTGCAAAAATACTTCTCAGAAACTAACCATGGTTACTTAGGCTATATGTTGGTGACAAGTGATTCTTTCTGGAATAGCTTACCTGAAGATATTCGCACAGAGTTAGACGCGATCATTGCTGAAGTCACGGCTGAAGTAAATGAAGAGGCGTATAAATTATCTATGGATTATCGTCAAAAAGTGATTGATTCAGGTCGTACAGAAGTTTTACCATTAACTGATGAAGAACTTGCAAAATGGCGTGAAGCAATGAAACCTGTTTGGGCGCATTTTGAAGAAGAAATTGGCAAAGACGTAGTCGATGCTGCATTAAGTTCAAACGAATAATTCATCATTTGTTCTCATACTATAAAGCCTAGCAAATCAGTGTTAGGCTTTTTTTAGTTTACTTCTTTCTGAATTTCCTAAACGCTATCTTTAGCTTTTTAATATTTAAAATTATTCTCTCCACTACTTTATATCAAGGCGAAGAGAATGTTTTTATATCTAAACTATTGACTCAGATAAATTCGAAAATCTGCGTCAGCATAAACAATTTTATAAATACCTGACTGTTCAATTTTATCTGTCGACCAAACAGGGTCAAACTTATCAACTAGCATTGCTTTGACTTTAAATACATCTCGCAACTTTTGCAGTGATTCCACTTGTGGGTCAGCCGAAAAAATATTTTGCATTAAGTGATAAGTTTCGCGATTTTGTTCTGCATCGTATCTATAAGCAAAGACAGTGGAATACTCGATATTGGCGTAAGCAATAGAGCGGTCTGCAAATAAGGCATAAGGCAACGTTGCAGGCCAAGTTGTCAAGGTTAAATACCCATCAGGATTTACTTGTACTAACTCATCAGGTTTTACAAATTCGCGTACCTTTTTCCAAATCTCATATTGTTTGAAAAAACTTTGACGAACTTGCATTTCTTCATTGCTGGCAGGATATGAAACTGGATCAGGTAAATGATAAATACGCGCAGTTGAAATCAAGCCTAACATGATACCCATCATCATCAAAGACAGTAGTCCTAATTGCCAACGGTGCAACAGTTTATGCAGCCACCAAGATGACTTATTAATCATATCTCGATCCAGAAAGTCAGCAAGACCAACAGCTCCCCACACTAGCAATAACATTACAGGTACTAACACCGTGCGCCAACCAAAGGTGTTATTCCAAAAAATACTTTGTAAAAATAGAACAATGAGAAAAAAGCCCATGACTGCGCCAAGGCTTAAATAGTGAAAATGGCGTACTTCTGGTGTATCGGCTTTTCTTAAAAATAAAGTCATCATACCAATTACATAGCCAACTCCTAACACCAATGGTAGAAACTGCAGCCAAAATAAAATAATGTGCATGATGTAACCGAAATAGGGTTCTTTTGTGAATAAATTAGTGGAAGGGTATAAACCGAAACCAAAAGGCAATTGTGACTCTACAGCTGAAGGGCCAGAGGTTTGAGAAATCAGGGAAGGTATCGAAACGATAGCGGCGATTATGACAGCGATGATTGCGGTTTTGATTGCAGAAAAATAGTGTTGCTTGGGTAAAAGTAAACTTAAGCCTGCAATGCCTAAAGCAGGTAACGCGATAACCATAGCAATACCACCAACCCAAGTCGATGCACCAAATCCTGTGGCAGCGGTTAATCCTATTACAACAGCATAACTTAACTGCAAATGGATGGATAATAACAGTCGGCTAATCAAGAACAGCAATACAACAATATTCAATGCTGAGAGTACATGCTGTGGTACCCAAGCAGCCTGTAGCCATAATTGTTCTAACGCATGAACTGTTTTACCATCGACTTGAGGATAGCCGATAAAATAATGCACACCTTTACTTAAGACAATCATCAAAATATCAGCGGGTGGCCCTAGAAAAGCCAGTAAGATCACCAGCCATGCTGCTATCGCGGCGCGTTTTTGATTACATAACCCTGCCAACGCGATTAAGAAACTTAAGCTTGCAAAAGCTGTAAACCCATTCATTGCCACTTCTGCTTGCCAGCCCGAAACACCTAATAAAAGTTTTAATTGTGCAGCTAAAAAATGCCATAAGTAATAATACAACAGTAAAATGCGTTCTCCCTCAGGTGCATAGTACGGATTGAGTGGTAAAACACCTTCTCGTGCAATGGCATCGACCACAGCCACTTTTGCATGATCGAAAATCTCTACTCCGACAAATAAAGCATCTTGATGAACAAAGGGATAGATATTTAAAGTTGGCATCACAGCCCATAATGCTGCAACAACGAGTAAGTTAAAACTGGTGAGTGATGATAAAGACCAGCTAGGAGGTGGTGACACTTGAGTGATGCGTGTTTGCCATAAATGGATACCGATTAAGAATACTAACCAGCTAACGACCAAGGCAATGAAATTAAAACCGACAAGGCTGGCAACAAGCAATGAAAATGAGCCAAATGTACTGAGACCCAAAGCAGGTGCAATGAGCCAATTATGCAAGCTCAATGTATGGCGCACCAACCCAAGTAAACGCATCACAACCAAACCAGGTAAGCCAAACCAGAATAGTGCGGTTATGCTGGCTAACAAAGTATGGTGCAAAAATGTTGCACTGAATTCCATGTCACTCCCTTTAGTCCCTTAATTTAACTGGCAAAGCTTAATGTCTTTATCTTGCTTTGTATACAAAAATTAAGCGATTCACTTAAGATTAGCTAAAAGATAAGTGGGATTTAATTAAGAGCTTTTGGAATATATGCTTGAAAGCCAAGTTATTCAAAAATATAGATAAATGAGTCAAATATTTAATTCTATATTGCTATAGTGAGACAGAAGGGGCATCGTCTCTTGAAATCACGATTCGACTTTAAGCTCGATAAATTCATAATAATAAAACCCTATTCATTTCACCGTTTTTAATTTACGTTTTTAAATCGAAAATTCCCTGTGAGAGGTTTATAATAGAATTGTATTTTTGGTAGAGCGGCAGCGTAGGGCTTAATAATGCAGAAAATAATCCAACTTCCCTTACAACAAATTCAATCTAATTTAGAACGAGAAGATTTTTCAGAGGAGTGGTTAGAAGAAGTTGCTCAAACATTACTTGATACAGGCGTATTATTAACACCGTTGATTGTCGAACAAATTGAAGATGGGCAATATATTGTTTTAGATAAAGATTTAGAATTTTTTGCGGCACTTAAAGCCAGTGAAATGGATGCAAACTTTACTCAAATCACTGCTTATGTCGTTGACTCTGAAGCGCAATTAGATGCAGTTGAAGCACAATTACAAGCATTGGATGGCAGTGATGATGATATCAATCAAGACATTCTGAGCATGTTAGAAGCGATTTCAGAACAATTGATGCAGCTCTCTGAATCAGGTGGTGAAGTATCTAAAGCTGATTTTGAAGGATTGAAGAGTGAATTCAGTGTGCATATTTTCTCATTGATGCAAGCAATTGAACAAAATGGCAGCCAATTCAACTCGTTATTCGAAGTTTTAGGCGAAATTGACCATCAAGTTGAGCAAACCCTAGCCAAAGTATCCACTTTAACAGAAGGCGGCGTTGCTACAGCCCCAGCCACTACAACTAGCGCAATCAACCCAATTGAAGATTTTATCCAAGCGGTGAACGAATTGCCTGCGGATGCCTTGGAACGTAAATTAAAAGCTGTGGGTGCAAATAAAGTATTGATTGGTAATTTGATTGCGGTACGTGAAGTTGAACAATTTGTACCATTTGCAACAGTTGATGAATTATTAGAAGTAAAAGGCGTGGGTGATAAAAGTTTATTGAAAATCGTCAGTCATTGGAATAAATAGGTTTCAAAGTTTAATTTTTAAAGAATTGGCAGCTTAGCAGGTGTGCACTACCAATTCTTTATAAAAATGACTTATACCCTAGCGAACATATACTTTTTGTGTTGGATTTGCATCTTCTACATATAACTGCGTTTTAACCCGACATTCACTGCTATCTAAAGCCAAGCGCATTGGTGTGGTTTTACGACCTAAACGTGATTCGAAAATAGCTGTGTAAAACATCACCCGCTTGACATAACGCCGTGTCTCGTTAAATGGAATCATTTCCACCCACAAATCCACAGGCATACATTTTCGTTCTTTTTCCCAACGTACTGCCCGCCCTGGGCCTGCATTATACGCCGCCGTTGCTAACATATAATTCCCATCAAACTTGTCTAACATTTGGCTTAAATAAGCCGTGCCTAAAGCAATATTATTATCTAACTCAAGGATTTCCTTAGTACGACGCAATGGTAAACCGATTTTACGTGCAACCAGTCGTCCCGTTGCTGGCATCAACTGCATCAAACCCATTGCCCCTGCATGAGAACGTGCATCTTTTGCAAACGCACTTTCTTGGCGTACAATGCCATACACCCATGCCAAATCTACATTTTGGGTTTTGGCTTCATTTTTTAAATTTTGGAAATAAGGCATCGGAAAACGCACATTTAAGTCATCATAAGCTTTGGCTTTAGCAGCGGTAAAAATTCCTAAATCATACCATTTCCAATGTCTTGCTAATGCAGATGCAATGGCTTTATCTTTATTATCTAAATGCGAAACGGCATAATTCCAAGCACGGCGTGAATTGGTTTTCATCCCAACTTTTTTAAATTCATAAGCGCGTCTAATATTAGGATTTTGCTGAATCTTTTTCCACTCGCCACGGGTAAATGATGTCGGCTTATGATACACATGATAATTTGCCCCAATGCGATCCGCTGCTAAAAAGCCGTAATAATCCCGCTCTTTAGATAGTTTTTGATAAATTTTGCGGGCTTTGGCGGATTGGTTTTGCTGTTCTAAAGCACGGGCATACCAATATTGCCATTGTAGTTTATTTTGCATTGAGTCTGGCAATGTTTCGATAAAATCGGCTAATGCTTGCCAATGTTGTTGTTTTAACGCGAGATTTAAACGTTTTTCATGTAATGATTCAGACACATAATTTTCATCAACGGCGGCCAACCAACGAAATGCCCGATCATAGTCTTTTTTCAAACCTGCAAACGCAAGTTCTCGCTGCATCTTACCAATTTGATGTTCAGAGAATGCATAACGACGTTGGAATTTTTCCCATAAGGACACTGCTTGTTTAAAGTCTTGAATTGCTATGCGTTTCAAACCATGCACGATAATGTCACGGCTCATTTTGCTATCGGCATATTTGAAATTCTGCAATTTTGCTAATGGCTTATAATGCACTTGTGCCCATAAATTGATCCAGCCTTGTTGTCCTGCTGATAAGCGTTTACCCAAAGCTTGGGCTAATTTCACCTGATTGCTTTGCATGACTAAATAAATCCGCTGCCACAATAAACCATCATTAACTAAATTATTTGAATACAAGTAACCAAAAAGCGGGTCACATGCTGCGGGTTGTGATTTATCGACTAACCATAGGGTTTTGATTTGTTTTATATCGGTATTTTTTAAGCGATTGGTTTGCAATAAAGCATTGAGTTGATGGCATTGTAAAGCGGTGGATTTTTGTGGTGTATAAGCTTTCAAGTAAATTGACCAACGTTTGCGCTTAGCGAGGTGGTGCAGCCAATCTTTGCGTAATTTGCTACCTAAGGCGGAGTCTCCGTAACGCCTAAGAAAGTACAGCATTTCGGATTCTGATGCGGTTTTAAACCGTCGTTTCAAATCCAAATAGCTAAGATAGGAGTGCAGCGGGTAGTTTTTGAGTTGTCGGGAAAGTGTTAGAAATCTGTCATTATCTTTTTTTTGGTATGCCTCATGTGCTTGTAGAAACAATGTACGCTGCTGTTGCACGGAAGCTGCATACAAATTGTGACTCAATAAACCTAATAATATCAAAATAATAAACTGCATGGTCATCCCCTCTGATGATGAAATCAGGCCGTTTTTATATCGCAAATTATGTGCCCTTTCAAAATATAATTATCAGCCAACAACCGACAATTATCAATTATTCTTATTATTAATAAAATTGATAGGGGCAAAGGTAGAACTTTTTAAGATTTTGATTTTTCAAGAAATTAAGTTGATTTGATTTTAGCTTGTTAAGCAAAACCCAATGGATTCAAGTTTATACATTCAATAAATGGCAAAGTAATTTGTACTTATTATTGTAAATACAGACTCAAATGACTGGTTAAAATCTGTAAAGCTGATAAGTTTAAATTATCAGAGCCGCGCTTTTTGTGGAAATTGCAGCCCTAATAATCACCTCATTAGACTGGGTTGAGTGAACCTATGCTTGGTGGTGCTGATTGTGCAACTTTAGAAATAGGACGCGCCTGTTGCCATGTTTTTAGCCACGATTGTTTCCATTGTGCTAAATCAAAGTCAGCTTGTTCCGCGTACAGGGTTTTTTCCAATACTTTGAGCAAGTCAGCTAATTCGTCTCCACCTGTTAATTGTTGTTGCATGGTTTTGCCAATTTGACCTAATGCTGAATTTTTTGGTAATTGCCATTGTTCATGAGCAAATTGTTGCAATAGCTGCTGAACGTGTAGCGGGGTTAAGGTATTGGATAGTCGTTGCTTAAACTGTTTTTTCGACAAGGTTTTATGGTCGTTTGCTTCTGTTTGAGCGTTCGTTTGCGGTGTGCGTTGTTTCCACCAAGATTGGAAAAGCGCAATGATCAAAGCAATAACAGATAGCCCTAATAAGCTGAATTGGATTTGACTGAGTCGGTGAACTTGCTGTACTTGAATAATGGTTTGACTAGCGGAAGGTACTTGCTGGATTGCCATTGGTGCAGTGATCGCTTGTGGGGTTGGAATCGCATTCGGATTAGCTTGCACGGTCAATGTTTGTGCTGGAATTTCCGCCCATGCCATTTGCTTCTCGTTCACATCCCACCAGGGCATCTTAAATGTTGGAATTGTGACCTCACCGACTTGCAGCGGGATAATACTTAAAGTTTGAGTAATATAAGTCGCGGGAATAGTTGTATTAGCCAATAATTTGCGTTCCACTTCAGGCTTAGAATAACGGATACGGAAATCACTATTATTTGTTATCAGCTGCTCTAAATCAGGGAAAGGTTGCCCACCCATCCCAGCTGCAATAACTTTAATCGTACGAATCAACGGCACACCCACAGTAACAGTTTGTTCAACATCACTTTCCCATGTGGCATCCAGTTTCAAATTTAACAGAGGTAACCAGCTTTGGATTTGACTTGGGCTAGGCATTTGCACATCTAAACTAATCGGTTCTGCAACGACTGTGATTTGCTTATAAGCATTGAAGCTAAATAAGCCACCAAACTGTCCGTTGCGGCTATTGCGATCTTGCTTAGAGGCTCGCATTCTAATCATCCCCAAATCGATAGCACCGCTTTGCATTGGCGTTAATAAATATTCGATCTCATGCACAATCACTGCGCGCCCATTTACTACGTCTTTTTTAGCCGACATATGGGAAATTTGTTCCACCACAACGCCAGTATTCGGCATCATTGGCTCTGGATTACGTAAATCGCCTAAATGAGTCAAACGCAATTTAATATGCACAGGTTCGTATAAATACGGTTGTTGGTTGGAGACCTCAACTTGTAGTTCTGTGCCATCTTGACGAGGTGCGCCTGCTCGAGATACTTGCAACTTCAATGGCTGAGTGCTCAATACTCCAGATGCCGTATTTAAACGAATGGACGGAATATCTAATTCACCTTGTTTCAGCGGTTCAACTTGGTATGTCCATGTGACTTCTTGGCTGCGACGGCCATTGATGATTTGTGTGGATTGACTGGTGTTGCGACTGTAAATATTAAGTACGTCTTGTAATACACTTACGTCGGGTTCTGACACTACATTAGAATCAGGTTGCGACAAAGTCACATACAGCTCAAGCGTTTCTCCGATACCAACTTGATATTGACTTAATCGAGCATCCAACTGCGCCGCTGCAAAGACAGTTGGCAAACACAACAGTGTGATGATAAAAACTAAAAATCGCATTCTGTATCCTTCAATACGTTGACTGGATTGAGACAGTGAAATATGAATCTGTAGATATGAATGGTGTTGACGATTTCAATATTTGACAGTTTAAATAGGAATGACTATCATCATCTTTTGAGAATTATTCTCATAACTTTGTAGGAAAACGCCATGGATTTACGCCAAATTAAAGCTTACCTTATTGAACGCAAGCAAGCCACACTAACTGATTTAGCCCACCACTTTCGTACTGAGCCAGAAATGGTGCAAGGCATGTTAACCCATTGGGTGCGCAAAGGTAAAGTACAGCATACACATATTGAAGCATGTTCTAAAGGTTGCTGTCATACAGAGCACGATTTGGATATTTATCGTTGGGTTGAAGGCGAGCCTTTGCAGGCCAGTATTGATATACCTGTGTGCAGCAGTCACTAAATTTACCCAGATAACAGCAGCAAAAAATATAGATTAAACACAGCATTCAACTTGTAAAAAACCGACTAAAACAAATAAACTATCAGCAATATAACTGATTTATTTGGATGATTTAGCCGTGTTTCTACTAAACTTGTTGAAGCAAAGCACTCGCACCACCTTTCTTAGCCTTGCTTTGTGTTTTCCATTTGGCGTTGTTGCAGCCGCTGAAACCACTGTCATTTATAAATATATAGATGAAAATGGAGTGCTGCACTTATCGAACAAAAAACCACCCGAAAAAAAAGACGATGTATTGTTTCTGTATTCACGCAGTTACAAAATTGAAACCTATACGCCGTCACCTATTTTGCCACCGATCCCGCATTTGCCCAGCAGCAAAAAACTGAAAAAAACCGATTACGATGCGATTATTTTAAATGCTGCAGTTCGCTATGGTTTACACCCTGCATTGATTCACGCAGTGATTAAAGCTGAATCGAATTACCGACCTGCTGTTGTTTCTCCCAAAGGCGCGACGGGCTTGATGCAATTGATGAAAGGCACAGCTAAACGTTATGGTGTAAAAGATCGGACTGATCCCAGTGAAAATATTGATGGCGGTACGCACTATTTAAGTGACTTGCTTAAGATGTTCGATCAAGATATGGAGCTGGCTTTAGCGGCTTACAACGCGGGAGAAAATGCGGTCAAACGTTACAACAATAAAATTCCGCCGTATAAAGAAACCCAAAATTATGTAAAAAAGGTGATGAATTATTACTATAAAAACTTAGCTGCAACACTTTGACGGTTAAGATTTTTCCAAACAACGATCTAAATAAACCAAAGTGGCTTGGTCAGCTGGATTGATTGCATTGACTTTTTCAAAATATGAACGTGCTTTTGCAATATTGTTATTGTGATAGCACATAAAGCCTTGTTCGAAATCGCGTAAAGTTTGTAATTTCAACTCAATCATCGCCGGCGGATCAGCATCAAATATTTCATAAACAACCACTTTATTGGACTTACCTTTGACTTGTACGCTGTCAATCACACGAATATGATATTCCATGATATTTTTTAATTTGATGTAAGACTGCGCTGTAATCAGCAATGGAGAACCATATTTTTTAGTTAAATTTTCAATTCGAGCCGAAATATTCACCGCATCAGAAATCACTGTGCCATCCATACGATTCTGCCCACCAACTGTGCCTAAAATCAAAGGGCCTGTATTTAAACCAATACCAATTTTAATCGCGGGATAACCTGCACGCTGTAACAAGTTATTGTATTGATTCAATGTTTGCAGCATGGAAATTGAACCGCGCACCGCATCATCAACCGTGGTTGGAAATAAAGCCATGATTGCATCGCCGATATATTTATCGATAAAGCCATTATGTTTTAAAATGATTGGCTCCATTTGACCCAAGTAATTATTAATAAAATCAAAAATTTCTTGAGGTTCCATATCTTCCGATAGCGATGTAAATCCTCGAATATCAGAAAACATGACGGTCATTTCTTTTGCAACTTGATCGCCTAATTGCACATCAATCATATGTTGCTTATCAAGTAAATTAAGGAATTCCCGTGGCACAAAACGTTCATAGGCTTTTTTCAGTTGCACCAATTCAGAGGTAAACTTTTCGCGTTCCACTTCTGACTTTTTACGTTTACCAATATCTTGAAATACAGCAATTGCATAGGAAATGCTTTGTTTTTCATCATAAATCGGTGTTGCCCATACTTCCAACGGAATTGTTTCGTTATCATGATGAATTTCCACATCATCGACGCTAGAACTAATACCTTCTAATAACGCAGGCGTGATAGGGTAATGTGCAGGATCATAAAGCTTCTCAGAACCTGCATGGTAAAGCTGATAGATTTCAGAAAAATTTTTATAGGTGGTGTTAGGGACAATGCCCTTGCCTAATAAGTCTTGGGCTTTTTGATTGACGTAATATAGTTTTCCCTCATGGTCGACAACCGCGACACCTACAGGCATGGCATCTAAAAATTGCACTAAACGGCTTTCTGTCTCACGCACGGATTGGAATGAGCGTTGTAGCACTTCGGCGCGACTCATTGGTGAGGTGATATATAATGCTTGGGATGTATCGGCAGACATATCGTTAGCAAGCGGAAAACTGATAAAAAAGCTTGTACCAACATCCAATTCGCTTTCACACCACACTTCGCCTTTCATTGCACAGACTAAATTTTTGACAATGAACAAACCTAAACCACTAGAGCTTTCATTGGCAGTAGGGCGCGGTGTCAAACGACCGAACTTCTCGAATAAATGTTTTTGATCTTCGGTACTTAACCCCGGCCCTTGATCTTTAACTTCGATACAAACTTGCTGATCTTTTTGGTTAACAATTAAGTCAACTTGTTTGCCAGCAGGAGAATATTTAATCGCATTAGAAACAATATTGCCTATAATTTCACTAAATGCGTGCTTATCTAAAAAAATATGATATTGTTCAATTTTTTGCGGCAAGTCTATTTTTAAAATAATATTTTTTAGTTTGGCTCTTTCTTGGTAACCATTGATTGCACTTTTTAAATTGTCGACTAGGTTAAATACTTCTAAGTTAAATTGCATCTTCCCCGCTTCAATTGCATTTACATCCATTAAACGCTTAATCAAATTAAACATTTCATGCGCACTATTTTCAATGGTTCGTCCAAAATCAATGATACGCTCAGTTTTTAACTGTGCACTATCTGTGGCGATAAGATTGGCTAAACTTTGAATTGCAAATAGAGGATTTTTTAAATCATGGGCGGCAATGTGCAGAAATTCATTTTTTTCTTGGTTAAGATAACGTAAAGCTTGGTTGAGTTCTAATAATTCTTGGTTTTTATCAGCTAACTCTTGGGTACGTTCTTCGACTTTGTGTTCTAAATTTAAGCGGTAAGATTCGATGGTGGTTAAATCAATATAATTACGTAAGCTGGCGGTGACTAAGGTAAATAACTTATCGTCCGTAAGCTCGGTTTTATGCTTATAGTCATTAATATCATATTTTATAATAACTTCTTTTTCAGGAGCTTGCCCCGGTTGTCCTGTGCGCAATACGATTCGGACTAAGTGATTTTGCAGCTCTTCGCGAATATAGTGAACCAGCTCTAAGCCTGCATGATCGGTTTCCATTACAACATCTAACAATATCAACGCAATATCATCATGTTGTTGCAATATGTCTTTAGCTTCAGATGCAGAGTAGGCATTAATAATTTGTAGTGGCTGGGCTTGATATAGGTAATCATCAAGTGAGAACTGGGTAATAGAATGGACTTCTTCCTCATCATCAATGACTAACATTTTCCAAGTTTGCCCAGAAATATGTGGTGAACTTTCTTCACCTGTTTCCTCAGCAAAGAAAATATCGTCATCTTCGAAAAAGCCTGAATCATTATCCATTGTCATTATAACTACAACTATTTTCCATTGCTTAGTATATGGTTTTTTTATGAATACAACATGGCATTTATTTTACATCATTTCGATTTTTTTCTTATATCAATCCAGCCGAACAGGTTGAGCTTAATTGAATAACATGTGATGTTGCCTACACTTTCAAGCCGTTATATGCATTCAACAATAATACCAACTTTAAAATCTGGGTAAAC
Organism: Candidatus Albibeggiatoa sp. nov. NOAA; assembly: GCA_025800385.1. Taxonomy (GTDB): domain Bacteria; phylum Pseudomonadota; class Gammaproteobacteria; order Beggiatoales; family Beggiatoaceae; genus Albibeggiatoa. The sequence goes on along the minus strand of JAOXRS010000152.1, from coordinate 35,715 downwards.
TTAAACTTTAAAAATTCTCTAAATTCACTAATAATAGAGGCAAAAATAGCTAGAACAAAATTAGCGAACTTCTGATTTTTGTATAAAAAGGGTAGGGTTTTATGCATTATATTCTTTTGGGGCTGCTGTTGTTATTTATCAGACAACCTTTAGCAGCTGATACGCCACCACCGTCCCCAAATGGTAATGGATCAACAACGACATTGCCAACTGGCAACAAGCCACCACCTCCAACAGGGAATCAGGGTACAACGTTACCACTCGAAGGAACTGAACCACCACACCCAACAAATATAACATCGCCTTCGACATCAGATCAAAATAATACAACACCGCCTACAGATAACCAAGATAAGACCAAGCTTTTACAAACAAGCATTGAAGTGGATGGGGCACAGATTAGTCTATCTACAAGTGAAACAGATCAATGTTCGTTGGTAATGGCATTTGAAGAACAAGACTTTGCTGGCATCGCTGATGGGGTTGAAGAAACCGATATTTGTGGCACAGAACAGAACTATACATCACAGATTGAATTTAATCCCAAAACAGCAAGTAAAGAAGGCTTTTTCTGTTTTAAAACCCCTGATAATAACTATGGCTGGGGTAAACATAACTGTCGTGAAATCAATCAATTTGCTTACGAAGATACAGGCGAACAAGTTGAAATTCCCGTTCATGAGCCACCTATTTTAATCATTCCTAAAGGTCGAACAGAGGAAGAAACCCTCAATCGAACTGTTGCATATGGTGATAAATTGGTTATTTCTTTGAGAAGTGAATCGCCGCAAGGTTATCGCTTGGAATATAAAACCAAACATGCACCTATTGATACAAAAGTCGATAATTACAACCATATTCTGACTTGGGAAGCCAAGCTGTTAGGACAATTTCGGTTTGATATTATTATTCGGGAAGCAGATGCAAAATACCCCCAAGAGCTGGTTTTAAAGGCAAGTGTGAATGTCAAAGAACATAAATTAACAGACTATGGGGTTGAGCCTAAAGATATATCTGAAGTGACAGCAGAACAGATTGCAGAACTGCCGCCTGAAGCATTCCAAGCATTTCGAGAGCCGAATATTAAAGAGCTGCACCCTGAAGTATTTAAAAATATATCTGTCGAACAAATGTATTACATGACTTATTCCGCGATTTCTGCGATTTCAGTTCCACAATTTTCTAACATGTCACCTGAGATATTAGGCAGTGTCAGAGTGTCCGCATTTGGTGGTTTTTCATCCGATGTCTTATTTGAATTTACCTCTGCACATATTAAAGCCCTGAACCCCTCTATCGTATTTGCCAAAATTCCTGGGGAAGATACATCCAAGGTTGTGACGAACTTTGATCTTAAGAAAGTCAGTATCAAAGATATTAATGATTTATTACCGCCTGATTGGTTTTTTGATGGCGTGACAGGCGCACTGATTGTACCAGGGGGCACACCTCTTACAGTTAGAGCGTTAGATAAGAATCCAGCCCTTCCACCGAGTGTTAAAACACCCAAATTGCCAAAATTGAACTCTAACCTTGCTTTAGGCGGTGAAGCATCAGGAGACAGTCCGACCATTCTCGATAGCATGAATGAGACCTTAAAACAAAATAATTTAGGCCAATTTACATTCGATCAAAATGTTGATGGTATAGTCAATGCGACTGATGACGTAGGGGGACAGTTTGCCTTCATTCCAAATAATTCTAGTTTTTTGCAACAAGATGAAGAGGTAGAAACCAAAATCGAAGTTGATAGACGTGAGCTACGTATTGTCACCGCAGGCCAGCAAGAATTTTCACTGATTCCAGCTCCTAAAGATATGGCCGCATTAAGAGAGATTTTGCCAGATGGTGATATTGCTATGGGTGATAAAGGCGATGTAATTTTTAGTTATGCCAATGTGCAAGATAATCGAAATATGCGCGAAGAGTCAGATATTGTCGTTGTCTGTGAGTTTGATGCATTTGTTGAAACTTTATTTTCAGGCTGTGATAATCATGATGCGTTTGATCTCTTTGCATGTGATGATGATCGCTTTTTTGATGAATTAGGTGTACATATTACCCGTCGACAAGGTCGCTTGACTCGAGCAGGAGAGTATCAACCACCGACTGGAAAAATGGCTTATGGCGATAAAACCACCCAGACTATTTATCCAACTATTATCGAACCCGCGATATTTTTAACTATGCTGCATCAAATTAATGGTTTAGACGATGCGGAAGTCTATATCAATGGTGCTTATCTGATTAGCTTTAATCAAACTCCTTATATATTGCAACCTGACTTTACCGCAACCGCAACACCATTACCAAAACCCGGTACGCTTGTACCGCCTGCTATCCATTTTCGAGAAAGCGGCTATTTAGAGTACAGAGTGGTATCAAATGACATTGAATATGTACAAAAAGTGTTCATTAATCCGTTTATAGAATAAGATATATAAAAACTGCCCACTTCACGATATAAGAACTTGTTGTGGGTAGGATTTGCTACAATCATTTTCCATGAGATGCTTATTTAGGAATGTAGATGAAACGGGCAGCCACCAGAAAGCCAACTCGCACCCCCACACAACCAGCAACACCACGCCCCAAACGAGCACAACCTTCTGTTCAGCGCGATCATTTTAATGCATGGCTTGCGCACCATCTTGATGTTTTAACCAGTACGTTACAACAGTTGCTTAAAACGCCTGTCACAACGCTGATGACTGCGGCGGTGATTGGTATCGCATTGACTTTGCCAACCAGCTTATTATTACTTTTACAAAACGCTCAACATATTAGCCAAGATTGGGGCGGCTCTGTTCAAATATCACTATTTTTACAACCACAAGTCACTGATGAACAAGCCCATGCTTTAGCTCGACAGCTACAACAGCAGCATGACTTTAGCAATATTCGTGTTATTACCCATGATGAGGCATTTGCAGAATATAAAGCTTTGTCTGGATTTGGAGAGGCCTTACAAGCGTTAGAACAAAACCCATTGCCCGCAGTATTAGTTTTAAACCCACAATTTGACATCACAGACCCCACCTATAGCGAAGCATTGCTTAACCAGTTACAAGCCCTAGAAATGGTCGATATTGCGCAATATGACATGTTATGGTTACAACGTTTATTTGCCATGTTGAAAATTGTACAGCGCGGGGTATGGATTTTAGGCTTTTTATTGGCACTTGCAGTGTTGTTGATTGTGGGCAATACGATTCGATTATCGATTTATAACAAACGTGAGGAAATTGAAGTCACTAAACTATTTGGCGCGACTGATGAATTTATTCGCCGACCCTTTTTATATACAGGGCTTTATTATGGTTTAGCGGGTAGTTTGATCGCTTGGATATTGGTTTCTATTTCATTCTATTTACTGGTCGAACCTGTTAAAAAGCTATCCAATTTGTATTACGTTGAATATGAAATGATTAGTTTAGGCTTTAGTAGCAGTTTGTTGTTATTTTTAGCAGGTGCAATTTTAGGTCTACTCGGTGCTTGGTTATCGGTCGGGCGACACTTAAAAGATATTCAACCACGTTAATCTAGACCATTGTGATTTAGGTTCTTAAAGATAGGAAAAATAATTTTTTATAATCAGATGGTTGGATTTTGTTAGGTTTTTGACAAGCTGACTATCTGATTGATTTTATAAAATTTGTCAACAAGATTATTTGTGGTATATATCTGTAGATATGCTTCACACCTTCACATTCGCATAATGCCTCACTTCCTAGCAGATACATAGTCATTCCCAATAAAATTATCGACGACATAGAAAATATGGATAATTTCAGCTGGTAATTCTGTGGGTTAGCATTGCAACTCTTGCGTTTTATACGCTTGTAAATATGATTCTTACCTACAAGAGCTATTTTTCTATTTCGCCGAATAACGCAGATAGATGGGCGATTTTGCCGCGTTATCGTATCGAAAAACGGGTGAGGGCTATTTGAGAGCACGCAATATTCTTTACTGGGAAATTACATAAAAGCAGCTTAGCTTGTGGCGATTATGCGATCAAAACGGATAAAAAAAATTTTGGATTTAAGAATTGAAACCATAACAAAATCTTAGCAGCACTTATTTATATCAGATTGTTAAAAATAGTAAAAAACCTTTAGTTTTCAGTTAGTAACTGTGATAAAATACACCTCAATGTAGTATTCCATTCTTGATTACACTGCACTTTCCTTCTCCATATATCGAGTAGGAAAAGACCATGATATTAAGGCGACATTGCTGTATAGCTCTGTCGTTTTTTCAATTCAAATTAGAATAACATTGCGGAGCATACTTTATGTTAGATTTTGATGACGCGGATACCAGTTTAGATAACGACGATTACACGGCGGCTACAGCTAAGCCTGTGACAAAAAAAGTATTTCCAGTGTCTTCATCATTAGACCCCATTTCGATTGGTAATAAGCGTCCTCATGCTGACGATGTCAAAGTAGTAGGTGGTCGTGGTTATGATTTACGCCAACCAATCCCAATTAAATACGGCTCAGTGCGCCAACGCTTTTTAGATGCGCGACAAAATTTCTGGGTACCTAACGACATTCCAATGGGCGAAGATAAAGCACAATGGTTAACAGGTAAATTGACGGATGCGGAAATGTGGTTGTTCAAAACCAATATTTCTTACTTAACTGCAAGTGATAACCTTGTTCCCGATAACTTAGATAATGCAATTTTGCATCACATTACAGCCAATGAAATGCGTCAATATTTACGTTGGCAGATCGCGGAAGAAGCTAACCATTTAGAAAGTTATTTATTCGTTTTAGAGTCGTTCGGTTTAGATGAAAAAGGCCAAGGTCAAATTTTTAGCTTATATCAAGAAGTGCCAGAGTTAACAGCAAAATTAAATTGGAACTTACAGTTTACAAATAATGTAGTGAATTGCGATGCGCCGCGTGGCTCAGTTGAAGCCAATCTTGCGTTGTTAGAAGACTTAATCAGCTATTACATTTTTGAATTCTTATTCTTCCCATTAGGTTTCTCACAAATCTTTGCATTAGCGCGTCAAGGTAAATTGAAAAATACAGCAGAACAGTACGCATACATTTGGCGTGATGAGAATTTACATTCACAAAATGCCTTATGGTTAATCCGTCAAGTGATTCATGAAAATACAGGTTTATGGAATAGCAAAATGCAAGAACGTGCTCGCGCCATGATTAATGAAGCGGTACAACTTGAAGCGAACTATGCCAAAGTCGCCATGCCTGATGGTGGTGTATTGGGTATGTCGGTTCAAACTTATGTCGAGTATGCACAGTTTATGGCTGATAAGATTTGTTATGACTTAGGTTTAGAGCCGTTATTCAATATCAAATCACATCCAATGCCATGGATCAGTGAGTTTGAATTAAACGCAGAGAAGAACTTCTTTGAATCACGCGTACAAGAATACCGCACAGGTAGCGCATTGACTTGGGATTAATGAGGTAAACAAAACTTATTAAAGAATACTCCGCAGTGTTTTTTATATACTTAAGTTATGCAGAAAACTAGCTAAATTACTTTTAGATAAAGTTTAGTGTATAACGCAAAATGGTTAAGCTTGGATTTTATTTTAAATCTTGAGCTTTTCCATATTTAAGAAAGCAAGACTATTTGATTTACTTGAGTGTTCATTCTATTCCCCCTAAATTATTGTCATTTCGACCAGTCCCTTTTCTTCTGACTCAGTTTTTTCTTAATTTATGATATATTTATCTAGTTATAGCGAATAAATTTTTATCATTATATATTTTAATTTTTTATTAAAAATATCAATAAAATCACTTTTTAAGTGATAATATAGTAAAACATTGCCAATATTTTTACCATGAATTACAAGGCGGTTATATGAAAGTAATTATCATGTTTTTATTGATATTTCCAGTGTCAAGTTATGCTGAAATTATATTACATGGTACAAAGCAAGCAATATCGTTGGGTACAAGTTCCACTTATGATCTTCATCAGCATTTAGGGCAAACAATTGGCAGTAATTTATTTCATACTTTTGATAGCTTTAATTTGAACCAAGGAGAAACAGCGCATTTTTCAGGAGCAAATTCAATTCAGAATATTGTGGCGCGGGTGATTGGTGGTGAAGCGAGTTTTATTGATGGGGCTTTGAAGTCCAGTATTCCGAATGCAGATTTATATTTTCTGAATCCTTACGGCATTATGTTGGGTGCAAATGCACGGCTGGATTTGCAAGGCGGATTGCATTTATCAACGGCGGATTATGTACGTTTAGGTGATGAAGGTGAGTTTCATGCCCGTTTTCCTGAACGCGATATTTTAACCACTGCATCAATTAGTAGTTTTGGTTTTTTGACTGATAGTCCTGCGCCAATTTCAATTACTGGGAAAGAAGTAAGTCAAGATTTTGGTGAAAAATATGAAGATGATTATACAAAAGCCCCTCTACAACTTAGAGAGCAACAACCATTCTCTTTAATTGGTGGCGAGATTAATATTTCGAGTGATTATTATTACGAATCGGATGAAAACCGACAAAATAATATCAAAACGCCTATGCCTTTTATGCACATTCCGCAAGGACAAGTTGGTTTTATAGCCACTAATGCGGTAGGAGAAATTTCAATTAACAATATTGAGGAACTGTTAAATACCAATCAATTTGCAGATATTTCATTATCTGATACGAAAATTAAGAATTCAGGTGGCGGGGTTTTTGTTTATGGAAATAATGTTACATTGACTAATAGTGAATTGCATCCTTGGATTGACGGAAATATTGAGGTACGAGGTAATACAAGCATTTTTGCAGCAGATATTTTCTTTGATAGTGTTCTTATTGAGTCAAGTGCACGTAATGTTAATGATGCTGGTAATATTACATTAGATAGTGCAGGAGGTATAACGCTACAAGGTTCTAGTTTATATGCTGATTCTGGATATCAAGTAGAGAATGGTTTAGGTGGTAATGCAGGTAAAATTAAGTTAGGTGCTCAACAAGGAATTCAACTTACTAATTCAGAAATAAGCTCTACAAGTTACGGAGCAGGTGATGCTGATAATATTACATTAGATAGTGCAGGAGATATAACACTACAAGAATCTATCTTATATTCTAATTCTGAATATGAAACAGAGAATGATTTAGGTGGTAATGCTGGCAATATTTTATTGAAAAGCATAGGTGAAATTACTTTACTGGATACTCGAATAAGCTCTACCACATGGAATAATGGTAATGCAGGTGAAATTAAATTAGATGCACAGAAGGGAATTGGACTTACTAATTCACAAGTATATAGTATAACTGAAAGAACAGGTAATGCTGGAAATATTACATTAGATAGTATAGGAGATATCACACTACAAAGTTCTCTTGTATCTTCTAATTCTCAATATGAAACAGAGAATGATTTAGGTGGTAATGCTGGCAATATTTTATTGAAAAGCACAGGAAAAATTACTTTACTGGGTACTCAGGAAACTAAATCAGAAATAAGTTCTAGCACATGGAATAATGGTGATGCTGGAAATATTATATTAGATACTGTAGGAGATATAATGCTCCAAGACTCTAATTTATATTCTGATTCCAATTCTCAATATGAAACAGCGAGCGATTTAGGTGGTAATGCAGGCAATATTTTATTAAAAAGCACAGGCAAAATTACCTTACTAGGCATTCAGGAATTACTAGGCACTCAGGAAGCTAATTCAATAACCTCTGACACATTGAATAATGGTAATGCAGGTGAAATTAAATTAGATGCCCAGCAAGGAATTGAAATTACTAATTTACGAATATCTAATATAGCTTACAGCACAGGTGATGCTGGAGATATTATATTAGATAGTATAGGAGATATAACGCTACAAAGTTCTAATTTACATTCTGATTCCCAATATACAACAGCAAGTGATTTAGGTGGTAATGCAGGCAGTATTTTATTGAAAAATACGGGTAAAATTACTTTATTAAGCAGCCAGATAACCTCTCAAACATTGAATGCTGGTAATGCAGGTGAAATTAAATTAAATGCTCAGCAAGGAATTGAGCTTACCAACTCAACAATAAATACTATAACTCACAGAACAGGTAATGCAGGTAATATTACACTAGATAGTGTAGGAGATATAACACTGCAAAGTTCTAACTTATATTCCAATTCTCAATATCAAACAGAGAGTGGTTTAGGTGGTAATGCAGGCAATATTTTATTAAAAAGTATAGGCAAAATTACCTTACTAGGCACTCAGGAAATTAGCGAAATAAGTTCTATCACATGGAATAATGGTGATGCTGGAAATATTATATTAGATGCTCAACAAGGAATTGAACTTACTAATTCAACAATATTCAATACGACTGTCAGAACAGGTAATGCTGGTAATATTACACTAGATACTACAGGAGATATAACACTGCAAAGTTCTAATTTACATTCTGATTCCCAATATACAACAGCAAGTGATTTAGGTGGTAATGCAGGCAATATTTTATTGAAAAGCATAGGTGAAATTACTTTACTAGGTACTCAGGAAACTGAGTCAACAATAAGCTCTACCACATGGAATAATGGTAATGCTGGTAATATTACATTAGATAGTGTAGGAGATATAACACTACAAATTTCTACTTTATATTCTAATTCTCAATCTAAAGCAGAGAGTGGTTTAGGCGGTAATGCAGGCAATATGTATCTAACAAGCCAAACAGGGCAAATTATCCTAAAAAATGCTTTGAATCTTGAGGATTATACAGGTGTTAGTAGCAGCACATGGAATAATGGGCAAGCTGGAAATATCACCTTAACAGCAGCAAGAATGATTGGATTATTTGATAAAGTAGAAGTAACTACCAGTGCAGAAGCTCAAGAACAAGTGGACGGCGGCAAAATAAACCTGAAAAGCAATTTTATTGTAACAACGGGTGAAAGCATTGTAGACAGCACAGCCAAGCTTGGAGATGGTGGAGTTATTAATATTAATGCCATTAGCACTTTTGACTATAATCAAAGACCCATAAACAAAGTTTTTGATATAACGTCTGAACAAGGTATTGATGGTGAAATCCAAATTGATACGATTGATTCTTTAAATAGTGAGGCACTCGAAAATTTACCTTCGGAATTGATTGTTACAGATTTAAATTTTGAACTAAGTTGTCTAAACCAAGATACAAGCAGTTTTAGGCTTATCCCTCGTTCAGGTATTGCTACAAGAGCACATGATTGGCAATCAGCACATTAAGCATTTTTACACCACTGGTAATTACAAAAAAATTATCAGTGGCAATCCAAGTTTAATATAAATTTAGCAAGGTACTGCTGGCACTTCCTGCGGATGATAACGACACTCACGAGCAGCAGCCAATAAAGCTAAACGTGCAACCACACCATAAGCATAAAATCGATTCGGAAACGCATCAGGCTCTTTTGTCTTATCAGGAGAGTTACATGTATCAGCAAACGCTAATGGCTGAAATTGTGCCCCTGGTGCATTCAGATTTTCATTAATTCCTTTCGATGTATGTACTCGATAAAATCCACCGACAACGAAATGATCAATCATGTACACTACAGGTTCAGCAACTGAATCTTCCCATGTTTCAAACGTATACACACCCTCTTGCATAATCACTTTACTGACTTGCTGTCCGCCTTTGGTCGATGACATTTTAGTGCGTTGTTTACGATTTAAAGCCAATACATCATCACCACTATGCACCGTCATCACGCCCATACCATAACTACCTGCATCCGCTTTCACTACAACAAAGGGTTCTTGAGACACACCATACTGCGTATATTTATCGTGAATTTCATCTAATAGCGCATCAACATTTTTAGCCAAACAGTTTTCACCCTCTTTTTTCATGAAATCAATTTCACCACAATTTTTAAACAATGGATCAATTAACCATGGATCAATATCAATTTGCTGTGCAAACTCCTTGGCAACTTGTTTATAATAGGTGAAATGCTCCGACTTTAACCGATGTGACCATCCTAACTGTAATGGTGGTATAATGGGCTGTCGGATATTTTTTAATATAGGTGGAATTCCAGACGATAAATCATTATTCAGCAGGACTAAACAAGGAGTAAAATCCTTGACGCTGACAGTGTCATCTTGACGTACTAATGGTTCTAATAATAAAGTTTTTCCTGAACTTAGCTCGAATGTTTGCGGCTCAGACAAATCTTCTATCAACGAACCGACACGCACCTCATAACCTGCTTTTTGTAAAATATCGCGTAAAGTGGCGACACTTTCTAAATAATACAAATTTCGCGTATGATTCTCAGGAATCAATAAAATCCGAGCAGCTTTCATATTAAACTGTTCAATCGCGGATTGTATAGACTGAATGCACAGCGGTAAAAAAGCACTATTGAGATTATTAAACCCTGCTGGGAATAAATTTGTATCCACGGGAGCAAGCTTAAATCCTGCATTGCGTAAATCAACTGATGCGTAAAAAGGGGCAGGCGTATTGTGCCATTGCTGCCGAAACCAATGCTCTATATGTGCTTGTTGCTCTAGCAAATGTGCTTCTAAATGCTCGAGTGGACCATGCAAAGCAGTGGTTAAATGCGGAACAGAATTTAAGTAACTGGGACTCATAAAAAACCTTTATTACAAAGAGTTACAAGCGATATATAAAAAAACTCGCAAAAGATTTTAACAATACGATTGAATTCATTGCTAAATCGCGTATCATGTTAAAATATTTATGACACAGAACATGTGTTACTGGGTGTACATAAAGCCATGTCAAATCAATGACACTAAAATACATACTTTATGTACGATATAATAGATTAATTCAAGTCTGATGAGTGGAAACAAACCTTGAGCGCAGAAACAAACTTTGAAGGCATAAAAGTTGTGGTCATTGACGATAGTAAAACCATCCGTCGGACTGCGGAAACCTTGCTAAAGAAAGCGGGCTGCGAGGTCATCACGGCGACAGACGGCTTTGAATCACTATCGAAAGTCATGGAACATCAACCCAACATTATTTTTGTTGATATTATGATGCCCCGATTAGATGGCTACCAGACTTGTGCTTTAATAAAAAATAATCAAACTTTTAAGAAAATTCCTGTTGTGATGTTGTCTAGTAAAGATGGCTTATTTGAGCGTGCCCGTAGCCGCATTGTTGGCGCAGAGCACTATATGACGAAACCATTTACTCGTGAAGAGCTGCTCAGCACGATTAAAGCCTATGTCGTAGACGCAAAAGCAAAATGATTCATCTGAAACCGAATAAGAGATAAGGTATGGCCAATATATTGATTGTGGATGATTCGCCGACTGATGCCTACCTAGTGAAAAGCATCTTAGAAGGCGAAGGTTATGAAACCACGGAAGCTTCTAGTGGCGAGGAAGGCATACAAAAAGCAAAAGAAGTCAAACCTAATTTGATTATCATGGATGTTGTGATGCCTGGTGCGATTAATGGCTTTAAGGCGACCCGTGAAATCACGAAGAATGCGGAAACCAAAACCATTCCAGTCGTTATTGTGTCATCAAAAAGTATGGAAAGTGATATTGCTTGGGCAAAAATGCAGGGGGCTAAAGGCTTTTTAGTCAAACCTGTGAACCAAGGCGAATTGCTTTCTGTGGTCAAAGAACTGTTGGGCTAGTCACTCATGGAGCTGAGGTTTAGGCATGGCTAATGCGGTTGGACAATCTCCTTTTCAATGTTTAGTTGATATAGAACGGCGTGCTCGCCAGCGTGCCAAAGGTTTGCCGCGTGAAGAGCAAGTCCAAGAAATTTGGCGTGGTATTTCGTTCCGCGTAGGCGATACATATTTAGTCAGCAATATCACCCACGTTGACCGTATTATGAATTGCCCGGGAACACTTGCAAAAGTCCCCGGGGCAAAAACATGGGTACGCGGACTGGCAAATATTCGCGGGATTTTACTACCTGTGATTGATTTAAATGCCTGCCTTACAAGTAAAATGACCAGTATTGAAAGCCGCAGCCGTATTCTGATTATTAACCAAAATGGTGTATATGCGGGTTTGCTTGTGGACGAAGTCATGGGCATTAAATACTTTCCAGAAGAATTATTAGATACAGAAACCCCTTGTCAAGAAGCATGGGTCAGCCCGTTTAACAAAGGTTTATTCCATTATGAACAACAAACATGGGTTGTGTTTGATATGCAGACGTTGACTGAGAGCAATCAATTTTTAAACGCAGCATTGTAATGAATTTAAAAGACAGTTAATGCTACACTACCACTTTAGCAAATGACTTTTATAACCGTTTCCTTAATTGGGCTTGTATGCCACTTTGCGGAGGATAATATTTAGCCATGAAATTTTCATTTAAAGCAATTGGTTCTACGAATACGTGGCTATATGCCCTAATTGGGCTATTGTTGTTATCGTTTATCTTATTGATTGCAACCTTCTGGTTTGTTTCAGTCAATAGTCAATATGATGAAGAATATTTAGGTCATGTTACCCAATTACGTTTAAAATCTCAGCAAATTACCCAGCAATCAACCTATGCGGCGCGAGGCAATGAAGAAGCATTCAATTTCATTGGTCAAGCCCAAATGGATTATCGTAAAACTTTAGAGATATTGAAAAAAGGTAATCCAGATACAGGTATGCCTGCCACGCCTGAAGATGCGCTCCCCTCATTGATTGAGCTAGGGCGTTCATGGCAAGAAGCCGATACAGGTATAGACCAGCTATTGCAAACCCAAGAAGCGGTGGTCCGCCTGTTTAAAGAATCTGCACAATTAAATCAAATGACCGTGGATTTGGTGGCACAAACTGAGACCACAATTCAATCCATGATTGTCGGTGGTGCAAATCAAATTCAAATGTATGCAATGACTCGTGAGCTGATGCTATTAGAACGGATTGGCAACAGTATTCGAGTCTCTTTCCGAGGTGATTCCGAAGCCCTCAGTGCAGAAGCCCAATTAGATGACGACATCAGTGAATTCAGTGATACTTTAGCAGTATTGATTGATGGCAGTGATGACATTCCGATGGTAATTGACCCCGTTGCTAGACAAGCGATTCAAGAACTGACCATGGGTTTTGAAGAAAAAATCGAGCAAATCGACTACTTCTTAGACAAAGCAGAACAATTATTCCAAGCCAAAGATGCTTTATTGGTTATTACTGAATCAATTCCAGAAGTGTTAGGCAGCATCGAAAACTTACAAGAAAATTACCAAAACACCACTGGTCAGCGTTTCTTCTCTCCAATGCTAGCGAATATTTTAGCAGGCGTTGTATTAGTCTTATTAGTTGCTTTGATTGCCTTGGTCATGAAGTCTAACCAAAGTCGTACAGCAGAAACCAAGCAACGTTTAGACGAAAGTCAAAAAACTAACCAACGTAACCAAGAAGCGATTTTAAGATTATTAAGTGAGATTGCTGATTTAGCGGATGGTGACTTAACAGTGAACGCAACAGTAACCGAAGACTTTACAGGTGCGATTGCGGATGCGATTAACTACTCGATTGAAGCCTTACGTGATTTGGTTATCAGTATTAACGAAACGGCGGTACAGGTGACGGGTGCAGCACAAAGTACACGCGGTACAGCAGCCCAGTTAACTCAAGCCAGTGAACGTCAAGCACAACAAATTGCCAAAGCAGGTCAAGCGATCATCGGCATGGCAAACTCGGTTAAGAAGGTTTCAGCGAATGCGGTTGAATCGGCAGAAGTGGCGAAAAAATCGGTTGAGATTGCGAGTAAAGGTGCGAAAGCGGTACAAGATACCATCACAGGGATGGATTCGATTCGTGAACAAATTCAAGAGACTTCAAAACGGATTAAACGTTTAGGTGAAAGTTCTCAAGAAATTGGCGAAATCGTTGGATTGATTGATGATATTGCTGACCAAACTAACATTCTTGCATTAAACGCAGCGATTCAGGCAGCGATGGCAGGTGAATCTGGTCGTGGTTTCGCAGTAGTTGCTGATGAGGTTCAACGTTTGGCGGAACGTTCAAGTAATGCGACTAAACAGATCGATGCCTTAGTTAAAACCATTCAAAGTGATACTAACGAAGCAGTTAGCTCGATGGAACAAAGTACTGCAGGTGTTGTTGCAGGTGCGAAAGTCGCAGAACGTGCAGGTGAAGCATTAACTGAAATTGAAAAAGTATCAGTACAGTTAGCGGGTCAGATTGAGAACATTTCTCAAACCTCAAGAACTCAAGCAGCGGTAGCTTCAAACATCTCTGGCACAATGACAATTATTCAAGAGATTACTACGCAAACTTCGAACGGTACAAATGAAACCGCAGCAGCGATTGAACGCTTAGCGACCTTGGCGGATGAATTGAAGAAATCAGTATCAGGTTTCAAACTCCCTGATGATGTACAACAGTCTTTAGATCAAATGAGTGATAATTTCACCCAGTCGTAACGTACAACAATTGGTAACTGAAACATGAAGTATTCTGCCCTCACTTGGGTAAAAGCAACCATTGATGAGAATTTAAAGCAAACACGCCAAGCTTTGGAGCAGTTTGTGGAAAATCAAGACGATACTGCACCATTGCAGCAATGCGTCACATGGTTGCATGAAATTCGTGGTGCATTAGGCATGATGGAATTGCAGACCGCAGCGTTGTTAGTGCAAAACGTTGAAGCGACCATCACTGCCTTACTCGCTGGTAAAATCGGTGACAAAAGCAAAGCCTATGATTTATTGATGAATAGTCTGATTCAGTTACCGAACTATTTAGATCATTTGGCGATTGTACAGCGTGATATTCCGTTAGCATTATTGCCGCTTATCAATGGTTTACGCGCAATGCGGGCACAAAAGCCGTTACCAGCCAACCAGATGTTTACCCCAGATTTAAGCGTGCATTTACCAGGACTCAAGCCCGTGCAATTGCCTGATCCAAAATTGAAAGATTATGCGCACAAAATGCGTGTGGCTTATCACAAAGGTTTAGGTGTCATTGTGAAAAATCCTAAGCAAGCGACGGAAGGGATTAAATATGTGTATAACGTGATGCAGAAAATGCAGCAAGCCACGGGTACGCATGAAGTCACAAAAGTTTGGTGGGTAACAGAAGGAGTATTAGAAAGTTTATTACTCAAAGGTTTGGAGTTAAATGCAAATGTCGTTAATGCGTTGAAACAAGTTGATGCAGTGATTAAACAGATTGTCGACCATGGCAATGCTGCGTTACGTCAACCTGCGCCGAGAGCATTATTAACTAACTTACTCTATTTTTCTGCTCATTCCAATACTAAAGGTAAACAGTTACAGAGAGTTAAAGCAGTTTTTAAACTGCAAGATTATTTTCCGTCAGAAACAGCATTGCAGTCAGCACGTCTAACCTTCAGTGGCCCTGACATCGAATTGATGAAAACAGTCATTACTTTGTTGAAAGATGATTTTGCGAGAATTGAAGAAACGTTAGATATTTTCAATCGTGCGGATAATCCTACAGTAACTGAGTTAGAACCATTAGTCACTTTGTTAACCGACATGGCAAATACTTTGGGTCTACTTGGATTGCCAACGCATCGTAACTCGATGATTGTGCAAGCACGGATGATTAAAGAAGTCATTGATGGCAAACGGTCTTCTGAATTAAATTCTTTGCTTGAAATCGGTAACGCATTATTAAAAATCGATGCAGCATTAGACATTTTAGGCGTACAAGGGGTTCATGCGAGACAGCGTTTACAGCAAAGTCCTGACACCGAATTTTCCGAAACCCCACAGTTTGGGATTATTTTGAGCGTAGTAGTCAATGAGGCAAAAATTGAGTTATCGCAAGTGATTCAACCATTGGTATCTTTTATCAACGATCCAACCCAATTAGATGAAACTTTGCTAGAAGTACCAGGAAGATTGAAGCAAGTTGAAGGCTTTTTATCGATTTTATCCCATGATAGAGCCTCATTATTATTGCGCAAATGCAACCAATATATTCAAAAAGTCTTTATCAAAGAAAAAACAGTACCTGAAGAGATCAAACTCAAAGCGTTAGCTGATACCTTAATCAGCATCGAGTTGTATTTGGACACGCTTGCAGGCAATCCTATGGATGCAGACGAGATTTTGAACACCACCCAAAAACGTTTGGCATTATTAACCAAGTAATGACAAGGCTTTGAGAGGCTAAAGCATCGGTAACACTTATGAAATTACTTGAGATTCCAGTACACACCGCCGCCGACGAAATCGATGAAGAGATTCTTGAAATTTTCGTAGAGGAAGTTCAAGAGGTACTCGAAGAAATCGTGAGTAGCTTTGCGCAATGGAAACAGAATCCAAACGATGTGGAAGCTTTGCAAACCTTGCGTCGTGCGTTTCATACTTTAAAAGGCAGTGGTCGTCTAGTTGGTGCAACGATTATTGGTGAGCTGGGTTGGCGATTTGAAAGTATGCTCAACCGTATTATTGATGGGTCGATGCCTATTAATGACAACGTATTTAGTTTGATTGGTCAAGTGGATGGGGTGATTCCAGGGTTAATTGAAGAATTCCAACAACAAGCCTCTACAACTTATCGGGTTTTATTACTGATTTCTCAAGCAGATTATCTAACTGAAACCAAAGGTGAAAGCATTGGTGATTTTGAAGTGCCTGCGGATTTAGACGCAACTATTTCAGAGGAAACTGCCACAGCACCAGTCAAAGAATCTGCATCTGTTGAAACACCTACACCAGAAGCAATTGCAGAACCAGAGCCTATTATTACAGAAGATGTCTCATTAAATGAAGATTTATCTTTAGATACTGATAGCAGTGACGATTTAGATTTATCTAACTTTGATGATGACTTAACTTTATCTGATGATTTGGATGACAGTGCTTTATTAGATGATATGGCATTGGATTCGGATTTAGGCGACTTAGATACCTCGCTAGACGATAGTAGTTTGGGTGATTTAGATACTGACTTAGATGATAGTACTACCCTTGGTGAATTAGATACCTCGCTAGATGACAGTGCTTTAGGTGATTTAGACACAACATTAGATGAATCAGACTTATTATCAGACGATGATGAATTATTACCATTAGGTGGTGATTTAGCTACTGATGAGGAAGAAGAAAGCGTTGATCCTGCCTTGTTGGATATTTTCACCTCTGAAGCCCAGCAACATATTGCTAACTTACGTAATTTGCTGGCAGATTATGAACAGCATGAAGAGCCACAGCTGTTAACCGATGATGTGATTCGTTGTTTCCATACCTTAAATGGCAGTTCTCGTAGTGTCAGTTTTACAGAAGTATTCACTCTTGCAGGACCTTTAGAAAATTATTCTCGAGTCTTATCAGAACGCAAAGTCAACGTCAGCGATGATACTATAAATTTATTTAAGCAAGCCGTTGATATGATGGATAACTTGTTGAAAGGTGAAATTGTTGATGACGATCACCATTCAGGTTTAATTAGTCAAATTGCAATGGCAGAAGCCCGTGTACCCGCACCGAAACCTGAGCCAAAACCTGCTGCACCTGAACCCACTTTTAATACTGGCGGTGGTGAAAGCTTTACCGCGCCTGATCCTACCGATGAATTCATGGCAATTTTCTTAGAAGAAGCGGAAGAAATCCTAGAAAATACCCAATCATTATTAGAACGTTGGCAGACTGCACCCGACAATATGCAGTTAATGAAAGAATTGCAGCGTGAATTGCACACATTAAAAGGTGGCGCACGTATGGTTGAGATTACCCCAATGGGTGATTTAAGCCATCAATTAGAATCGGTGTTGACCAAGATTGTTGAAGGTACGGGACAATCCTCACAGCGTATCCAAGATGTGATTCAGACTTGTGTGGATGAGTTGGTGGCAATGTTAGAAGCGGTGCGCTCTAGTTTGCCGTTGAACATGCCTGATGAGCTGATTGGTAAAATTAAAGCTGCAGTGAGTGGTGGAACAGAACCAGAAACGCCAGAGCCAACCAAAGCAGTCGAAAAAACAGAACCTGTCAAACCTGCACCTAAATCACAAATTACTGAAGCGGCTGAGCGTGACAAGGCAATAGAAAAAGAAAAAGAACCTGAAATGACCGAAAGCGGTGCAGAAGATCGAATTCGGGTTCGTGTCGCATTGATTGAAAAGCTGACAGGCTTAGCGGGTGAATTATCAATTTCCCGTGCTCACATGGAGCAGCAGCAAGGTTCATTTAAAGCTAACTTAGGCGAGATGGAACAAACTGTAACCCGTTTACGTGACCAGTTACGCCGTTTGGAAATTGAGACTGAAGCACAGATTTTATCCAGCTTTAGAGAAACTGTTGTCGAAGAAGATGATGAAGAATTTGATCCGTTAGAAATGGATAGATTCTCAGTGATGCAGCAATTGTCACGTAGTTTGGCGGAAAGTGTGAACGATTTGCTCAATATTCAAGATTATCTCAAAGTCTTAACTCGTCAAAGTGATACCTTACTGGTTCAACAAACACGCATTGGTACAGAATTACAAGATGTGATTATGCGCACACGGATGATCCCATTTTCACGGATTTCTCCACGTTTACAACGGATTGCCCGTTTAACCTCGCGTGAATTGCGTAAACAAATGAATTTCGAAATTATTGGCGAAACCATTGAGTTTGAGCGTACGGTTTTAAATCGAATTGTTGCACCTTTGGAACACATGTTACGGAATGCAATTGGACACGGGGTTGAAGACTCTGCTACCCGTCAGCAATCAGGAAAACCCGCAGCTGCAACGGTAAAAATTAAGTTATCAAAAGAAGGTACAGATTTAATTATTCGTCTAAGTGATGATGGTGCAGGCTTGAACTTGCAAGCGATTCGTAAAAAAGCTGAAGATCGCGGCATGGTTAAAGCTGGGACGGTGGTTAGTGATAAAGAGTTAATGCAGTTTATTTTAGAACCCTCATTTAGCACCGCACAATCTGTGACACAGATTTCAGGTCGCGGAGTCGGTATGGATGTGGTGAACACTGAGATTAAACAACTCGGTGGTGCATTGCAAATCCACTCGAAGACGGGACAAGGTACAACATTTGAAATTCGTTTACCGCTGTCGTTGACGATTAACCAAGCCCTATTAGTTCATGTCAATGAAGAAACTATGGCAGTGCCGTTAAATCACGTTGAGGCAGTGTTACGAATTCCACGCCAACAAGCCAATACCGAAGAGCCAAGTTATTACAAATACATGGAACATGATTACCGTATTTTCTATCTTGGTGATATTTTAGGCTTCAGCAAACCAACAGGTATGGAGTCGCCATTGATTCCGACTTTGTTAATTCGTTCGGGCGACCGCCGTGTGGCACTACTAGTCGATGGTATCGAAGGTAGTAAAGAAGTCGTAGTGAAACCTGTAGGCCCGCAAATTGGTTCAATCAAATGGTTAGCAGGTGCAACAATTTTAGGTGATGGTCGTGTTGTATTGATTTTAGACGTACCAACTTTAACTCGTATCGAAGAAGCACCACAATACGAAACACTGGAAGAAGAAGTCGAAGAAGAAATACCAACAACCATTATGGTGGTGGACGATTCAATTACGGTGCGCAAAGTCACAGCGCGTTTGTTAAAACGCCAAGGTATGGAAGTCTTAACTGCCAAAGATGGTGTTGATGCAGTGGCGCAATTACAAGATCATATTCCAGACTTGATGTTGCTCGACGTGGAAATGCCACGTATGGATGGTTATGAGTTAGCAACGCAGGTACGCAATAACCCAGAATTGAAACATATCCCAATTATCATGATTACCTCGCGTACAGGCGCGAAACACCGTGATCGTGCAGAGAAGATTGGTATTAATCGTTATCTAGGTAAGCCATTTAACGAGACTGAATTATTAGAAAATATTAATGCGTTATTGGATGAACGTCAGATAGAGGCGGCATAATGGCAATTGAACAAGCAGCAAATGTGCGTAGTTTATTGATTCCTATCGGTGATAAGCAAATATTATTACCCAGTGCTGTAATTGCGGAAATTGCACCTTATGCTGAACCTGAGCCGTTTGCAGAAGATAGCAGTTTACTCGGGACAGTCGAATGGCGACAACAGATTGTGCCTGTTTTATCTATTCAGCATCTGTTTCAACTGCCAGAACCAAAAACAACATTGCGTCAACGCTTAGTTGTTCTATATGGTTTAGAAGCTGTGTCTATTTTGCCGTTTTATGCATTCGTAGCCTCTGGTGTACCGCGCACAGTGACAACTACTGAAGAGTCTTTATCTACTGCATCCAATTTGCAAATGACTGGTTTAACATGTGAGTTATCTGCCAAAATCCCAGATCATGACGATGCGATTGCTTGGATTCCTGATTTAACCTTTCTTGAAAATACTCTGCGTAAATCACCGCAGCTGTTAGCTAAAATTGCCCAAGCTTAAAAAAATCAGTTTTACTGCCAAATTACAGACTATCAATGAGCAAGCATACTATAAGGAATCATTTTTATTAGTATGCTTCATGCACTCTCTTAACCCTAACTCCTCACCTTTTTGTAATCTTCATCACTTAAAACAGCTGTAGCCAAATCCGTCTTATCTATTATATAAACAAGCCTCTCGAATAGGAGCTGTCCCAAAAACTAAGTATTTTTATGACATTTAACACAGAATTCACTATATCATTAATTATACTTTATTAGCATGTAATTTTTTTAGTTGAAGTCTATAGTTATTTCAGACATTATAACTGCATAATTTACATAGAATATAACGTTGATTATGAACGATAATAACACGATTAAAATACCAGTAGAACAGACTGTTAATGAACGTCTGAATGAAGTAGAAACTTTATTGGGTCGCACTTATATCAAAGCAATGCCAACATATCTTACAATTGTATTGGGAAATGGTTGTAATATTGATTGTCTACATTGTTATCAGGTTAAAAATGGCGATAATTTGCTTAGAGATCCAGAAATTGGGACAACATTAAGGCGGGAATTATCAGCTTTTTATCCATTTCTTACAACATTGCGTATTCAAGGAGGGGAAATCTTCGCGCTTAAGGGGTTTAAAGAGCTGGTTGCAGATGTTGCTACCATAGCAGACCACCCCATCATTTCTATCAGCACCAATGGCACTTTAATAGACGAAAATTGGGTGCAAATGATAATTGATGCGCAATTTCAAAGTGTGACAGTTTCTCTTGATGCGGCTACACCAGAAACCTATGCAAAAATTCGTCGAGGGGGACAATTTGATGAGGTCATTAAAAATATCCAACACCTTCAAGATGTAAAACAGCAGCAAAATAGAGGCTTGCCTAAGTTAGATTCCTTTTTTGTTGTAATGCGCTCTAATTACCGAGAAATTCCACAATATCTACAATTAATGCATGAGCTGGGTATTCGAAATATTATTTTTCAAACCTTACTTATTGATGATCGTAATTTATCACGTGAACCGACTCTACCAAATGAATGTTTAAGTAGTGAATCAGAAGTCCGTGAACTTCATACAATTTTGCATAATGTAGTTGACGACGCACATTTGCTTGGACAAAAGCTGGTTTGGAGCGGGTTTAATTCGCTTTTTGGTAAATACAATTTAGACACTTCTTTTCTAAATGAAGACAAAACCACTTTAACCCCTAGTCAACTAGCAGCATCAAATCCAAATCACGACGACATGCTTCCTCAATATGAATACCCTGCTCATGTTCCGATGCTACCTACAGAGCTTATGGGTACAGCACCACATTGTACTAATCCTTGGAAAACCATGTTTATTACTGAAAATGGAGATGTCTCTATCTGTTTTTTATCAGAACCCGTTGGTAATTTATTTGAAACTCCTCTTATTGAAATATGGAATAGCCCTGCTGCAATAGCTAAAAGGTCACGTATGATAGCAGGTCAATATATGGAAAGCGGTTGCTCTAAACTATGGTGTGATTGGCGTGAAGGTACACCAGCGCATATGCTTGATTCTGACTCATGGCATGAATTATTAAAAACATTTGCAGAACTAACTACATGGCTTAAATCAGATTCTGAACAACAGGCAGAGAATGAAATTGATACAAAATTGAGAGCAGTACGTCAGTTGTTATCTGATAAGCAAACCCGAATCAAGGAGCTTGAAGCAAATTTATCCTTGCTGTGGGATGACAATATGCACTTACATCAAAAAGGCCAACAATACATAGATTCGCTGGAGGAAAAAACGCAAGCTGACCAACAATATATTGCTTTGTTAGAAGCGAGAGTTAAAAAATTTGAAAAGTATGCAAAACCATTAATTTGGTTGAAACGCAAGTTGTCTAAGTAATTCTTTGCTAAAGAGAGCTAAAGGTTTAGCTATAAAGAACCCTAATCAAGTAACTTATCATGTCATATAGAAAGTGTAGCGAGCCATACATATCTGAAAGGTGATAATTTCAGAAGAGTTTCTATTCTTTTTTAATACGATTGGCTTGGTTCAAAAACAACTCTTGCTACATTTTTACCCATTAAGTTGTTAAAATGAATAGGTCTATTTAAATTATTTATGTTAACTATTGAGATTAATAAATATGACCGTCATTCGTGAAGCAGATTTCATCCAAAGTATTGCCGACGCATTCCAATTTATTTCCTACTATCATCCAACTGATTACATTCAAGCTCTTGCTAAGGCTTATGAAGCAGAAGAATCACCAGCAGCTAAAGATGCAATGGCGCAAATCTTAGTTAATTCACGTATGTGTGCTGAAGGTCAACGCCCTATCTGTCAAGACACAGGTATTGCAATGGTATTGCTCAAAGTGGGTATGCAAGTGCAGTGGGACAGCAAAATGACGGTAACGGAAATGGTTAACGAAGGGGTTCGTCAAGCTTATATGAATCCTGATAATAAATTGCGTGCTTCGATTTTGACTGATCCTGCAGGTGCACGTAAAAACACTAAAGATAATACTCCAGCCGTGGTACATGTGGAATTGGTTGAAGGTGATAAAGTTGAAGTCAATGTTGCAGCGAAAGGTGGCGGTTCTGAAAACAAAACTAAATTCGTGATGTTGAACCCAAGTGATAGCATCGTGGATTGGGTATTGAAAACTGTACCAACTATGGGTGCAGGTTGGTGTCCTCCCGGTATTTTAGGGATTGGTATCGGCGGCACAGCTGAAAAAGCGATGTTGTTGGCGAAAGAATCTTTAATGGGTCACGTTGATATTCATGAATTACAAGAACGTGGTGCGAGCAATCGTGTTGAAGAATTACGTTTAGAATTATTTGAAAAAGTGAACGCTTTAGGTATTGGTGCGCAAGGTTTAGGCGGTTTAACTACGATTCTAGATGTGAAAATTTTAGACTATCCAACACATGCAGCTTCTTTACCTGTTGCAATGATCCCTAACTGTGCCGCGACCCGTCATATGCACTTTACTTTAGACGGCTCTGGTGCAGCTGTTTTAACGCCACCTAAGGTGGAAGATTATCCAGAAGTGACTTGGGAAGCAAGCAGTGATACCAAGCGTGTTGATTTGGATACAGTGACGGCTGAAGATGTAGCAAGCTGGCAACCAGGTGAGCGTTTATTACTCAATGGTAAGTTGTTAACAGGTCGTGATGCGGCACACAAACGTATTCAAGACATGTTAGCCAATGGTGAAGAATTACCAGTTGATTTCAAAAATCGCTTTATTTATTACGTAGGGCCTGTTGATGCGGTGCGCGATGAGGTAGTGGGCCCTGCTGGTCCTACGACTGCAACCCGTATGGATAAATTTACTGATATGATGTTAGAGAAAACAGGCATCATCGGTATGGTGGGTAAAGCAGAACGCGGCGCAATTGCGGTTGAAGCGATTAAGAATCACAAAGCAGTTTATTTAATGGCTGTTGGTGGCGCGGCATATTTGGTGTCTAAAGCGATTAAGGATGCGAAAATCGTTGGATTTGAAGATTTAGGCATGGAAGCGATTCACGAGTTTGAAGTGAAAGATATGCCTGTGACGGTTGCAGTAGATTCAACAGGTGATTCTGTCCATCAATCTGCGCCAAAAGAATGGCAAGCAAAAATTGGTAAGATTCCTGTCACAAGTAATTAATTTTTAAAATGATTGGGCTGGCAATGTTGATAGTATCAATGTCAGCCCTTTTAAAATTTAAAACTCGCAGTATTCTTCATTTACGTTATAAATTAATCTGGGGATTTCACTACCATTACAACCATATCTTTGCCAAGCTTTTTGGCACAGCCCATTCTTTTTATCACTAGACATTAGACGAAAACCTATTGCACAGTCAACACCATAAATTGAAGAAAGTTCATTTACTGTTTGCCCAACATACCTCCTGACTTTACTTTTTGTATTCGCATTCATTGTTAAATTTCCACATGCTTTTACAGCTTCTAAAACATAACAATAACCTTTGACTAATTTGCTATGTTCTTTTTTATTTAAATCAAGAAGCATAGTTGTTTGCTCTTCATTGAATATAGCAGGTAGTAATGTAGAAAAATGATAAATTTTTGTAACATCACCATCATCAATATCATTGCCATAATAATTTTTCAGTTTTTTAGATATAGGGTACTCAATACCGAAAGTGTTAATTGTGATGATATGATCACCAGGTTCATGCACACTAAGTTGTTTACTAATAAAACTTCCATCACTATTAACGTAAATATCAGGGTCTTGTTTAAAAGTAATACTACCTTTTCTTTTAAGGTTAGCAATTAACCTCGTTTTTTCAGGTAGATTGGATACCCCCATAATATGGAACAAGTAAGAGCCAATATTTTCATGAAAAATTACCATTTTTAGCTCTTTTACTTCTCTTGAGGCTTTTGCAACTTGAGCTTCAATTTCCTTTTCTCTTGCTAAAGCTTGTGCTTTCTCTTCTTCAATGCGCTTGGCTTCTTGTTTTTGAGCTTCAATTTTTGCTAATTGTTTCTTGGCCTCCTCATGATAAGTATTTATTTCCTCATCATTTGCATCTTTATATCTGGTCGTAATTTGTTCTACTTTTTTATATTCTTTATTACCAAAAGCGGTGTGTACTTCTATTAAAGCCTGATTTAACTCATTTTGAAATTTAGCCAACTTTTCTTTTTGCTGCTGTTCTATCGCCATATCATGACGATACTGTTCAAAGTTAGTTAACATTATTCCTATTGGAGCAACAATAAAAATAAGTGGCAAAATAATCATTGTATTAAGCTGAATTCTGGGAAGAAAATTATTAAAAGAGATGCTTGTTTGCTTATAAATCCAATCTTGAATCGGTGGTAATGTAAGTAAACCTGCCATTAATGTCATAACTCCATAGGCTACCGAAATATTGATAACACTAATCATTCCAATTAACAAAAATATCAGGCTAAAAACCCAATTTATTCTAATTTTTTTCTTATTTATGAAAGGGTTTATCTTTTTAGCTAAAAAATAATGTATATGATTTCCGAATTGATTATAAAACCAGTTTTGACTAGGAGGCAACAACAAAAAGCCTGAAACTAAAAAAGCAAATGCGGCGATAATGTTTCTCTCAAAAAGCAGGCCTATTCCCGCTAAACTAAATATAAGGCCAAAAAACCAACTTAAGCCAATTGTGATAGATATCCAGAGTTGTTTAAACAGTAGTTTGATTTTACTGTCTTTAGGGATGGAGTTTTGATTGAATGTAGGGTTAGATGGCTTAGTAGACTCTTGTGCAACTTGTTTTACATTTAGTTGAGAATGTCTTTCATCATATTCCTTACGTAAACTAGGGGAGGACAAAATATTGTAGGCTTTCTTAATTCTCTGAATTCGAAGCTGTGCTGCTATTTTAACTTTTTCATCAGACACGCCTTCTTGCAATTTGAAAAATCGATAATGCCTTTTCTGAACTGCAAGTTTGACTTTCTTTATCTGAACTTGAGCAGCTTGCTTAATCTGTTCTTGA
The DNA here is from genome assembly GCA_025800385.1 of Candidatus Albibeggiatoa sp. nov. NOAA. Taxonomy (GTDB): domain Bacteria; phylum Pseudomonadota; class Gammaproteobacteria; order Beggiatoales; family Beggiatoaceae; genus Albibeggiatoa. The sequence continues at coordinate 9,874 of JAOXRS010000152.1, read as the reverse complement.
TTTGCATTTTGGGCAATATTTAAAATCTTATATAAAGATGACTTCATTACTTTTTAAACATTAAAAAAAGAAGATAGAAAATAGAATGACATTAAGGTTATATTAAGGCAAGCAATATATAGAAAAAGCTAAACCTCAGCTAAATGGCTCAACAGTTCTTTAAATTGATCTAAATCAAACCACAAGTAAGTTTAATTCATATAACACCGTTCATTCATTAAAATGAGACGTTTATCTATATATTAGTACTCATATCTAATATACACAGAGAGAATTAATAGCATTGAGATTGTTGTTGTGTGGAGAGGGTTTAGGTCGTTTTCCATATGAATGGCTAAAAACTGCCTTATTTAGACTATTTTAATTGCATAGCAACTCATAAAACCCAAAACTTATTTTCGTGGAGTAGGATATGAAATTGCAACATTCCGTGCCTATAGGCTTATTAGCCTTGTGGCGGTTTTTGCTCGTGCTTTTTGCGTCGGGCTTTTCTCTGTCAGCCTATGCTGATGTTTTTGTTACTCCTTCTTTTTATAATTATGGTGATACAGCTGTAAATTCAAGCTCTGCACCAAAATCTTTTGCTGTTGCTAACCAAAGTCCTAATAGTGTGACATTTAAGCAAATCAATGCTTATGCACATGTTGGAACAATCAAGCCAGTTGACGCTTTAGGTACGCCTACAACAGTTTATACCTCAACAGACTTCTTTATTATTTCTGACAATTGTAGTAATCAAACGTATGGTTCTACTACATTCGACGAACCAAACTGCTTTGTTGAAGTCACATTTGAACCTACTTCTTTAGGTGAGAAAGAAGCCAGTCTCATTATTTTATATGATGAATTAGGTACACCTAACACTTATGTTGCACCATTGAATGGTATTAGTGTTGAATTACCAGAGGCAAAACTCAAGCCAGCAGAAAACATTGATTTTGGCACAATCGAAGTTGGTGCTATTTCAACCAATAAACGCCTGTCCATTTCTAACGATGGAAAAGGTAAATTAAAACTCAGCAATATGCAGTTCTCCAGCCCTGATTTTGTGGTACAGGATTTCTGCTCTAATACTTCAGTTAACTATTTTGGTAGTTGCTCTTTAAACGTTGCATTCCAGCCTACAAGTGCAGGTCAAAAGCGTGCAGAGATAATTTTTACAACAAATGACCCAGCTAAACCAGAAGCTAAATTTATTGTTGAAGGTAATGGCTTTGCAGTTGAGCCAAATATCAGCATTTCATTCCTAGATATTGATTTTGGAACAGTAAATATTGGTGATAAATCGTCTACAAAAATTATTCAAGTTAAAAATACAGGCTCTGGTGTCTTAAAACTAGGTGAAATTAGTATTCCAGATAATGGGTTTATCGTTGAAACAGCTTTTTGTAATAACAAAACATTGCGTTCAGGTAGTGCATGTAGCTTAATTGCCTATTTTGAACCTTCTGTTGAAGGTGAAGCGTTAGGACAAATTGAAATTCCTTCAAATGATCCTGATACTTCAAGAGCAGAAGTCAATATGCAAGGTATTGGCGCAGGTTGGTGTACAGGTAATTACCAAAAAGAAACATATATTTATCCACAAACACCTGATTTTGGTACTGAGCTAGTTGGTAATCAAACTAGTACTTATGCTTATTTCAGCAGCTATGCGCGTGGGTGTGATGCGTTAGAAATTACTGATATTCAATTAATCGGTGCAAATGCCAATGAGTTCCAGTTAACAAATCAACAATGTTACAACGGTAGCTGGGAAAATAATTCCTATGCATCTTGTTCGTTTAATGCTGTATTTAAGCCTTCGACCGCAGGTAGCAAATCAGCACACGTTCAATTTACCTTGAGTGATAGCTCTAGCTATACAATGGATTTAACAGCTACAGCAGTCAGTTCTGGTCAACCTGCCATTGAATTATCACCAACTACATTGACGTTTGATCCTATCATTGTTGGATTTTCATCCTATCAGTACGAACTTATTCAGGTTAAAAACACAGGTAATATTAACTTGAAAATCAGTGATACAGAACTGGTTGGAACAGATGCAGAAAACTTTGAAGCCTATAATTGGGGTTGTGCGTATCAAGCATTAAAACCAGGGCAAGTATGTAGTCTTTACGCCCAATTTAATCCTGTTTCAGCAGGTACAAAAACAGCGTCCTTAGTGCTTAATGCTGCAGGGGCAACGGCAGAAATGGGATTAACAGGTACAGCAACAGCACCTATTTCTTGTGATGATGCAAATGTCACAATCGAAACGGTTGGATCAGTATGGGATCATCGTTGGGCAGAAAAAGTGAATGGTGAGTACACAGGTGCAACATTCGCATGGCAGCGTAAAGGCAACCTCCAAGCAGGTGAAGAAGCTTCTCCAAATACACCACGTGAAGGTGATGTAGTTAAAATTAACTCAGGTCACAGCATCAATGGTATTCCATTAGCAAATATACGTGCACTATGTATTGAACAAGGTGCAGAATTAACCAGTCCTGATATTTTAGGTACACCGCTAGAAATTCGAGCGACTGAGCTGATTCAAAATGATGGTGTGATTTTAGGCTTTGATGGTGCGAATGAGATGCAAAATGTGTCATGTTCAGCTGGCAATGTGGGTTCAGGTAATTGTGCTTACCCCGGTGCCAGTGTGATCTTAAAAGTAGGCACAGGTGCTAGCAATAATTCTTGGTATTCATACACCTCTGGTGGCCCTATCATTAATAATGGTGAAATCATTGCGGGTAAAGGTGGTGATGCAACTCATTATGCTGCTGATGGTGGTAATGCCATCGTTTTAGGTCGTGGTATGACTAATAAGAGTATTATCCAAGCGGGTAATGGTGGTGATATAACCCAAACTGGTACAGGCCGTGCGGGCAATGGTGGTGTAGCACAAATTTGGGGTAAATTAGGTGGTTCTGGACATTTACGTAATCAAAATGGTGCACAAGCATTAGCAGGTGACGGTGGCCGTTGTCGGGTTCGTGGCGGTAACCAAACTGCAGGGGCTGGCGGTAATTTACGCTTAATTGCATCTCGCTTATATTTAAATGGTGGTATTCATGCAGCGGGTCAATCTGGTACAGGTTGCGCAGGCTTTACACCTCGTGATGGGTATATCAGCATTGATCCTAGCTTGATTAGCTTAGCAGGTGCGAATACACGCATTTCTGGTGGAGACATCAAAATTTATGGTGGTGAAGACTGGATTTTAGATATGAGTAATATCGGTGCTGACACCATACAATCCACTGGTAACATCACTTTATCTGTAGGTAAAAATAGTAAAATCGACTTTACAGGTGTAGATCAAACAATTTTACAAGCAGCGGGGCAAGTGACCATTCTTGCTGATGAAGTCATCTTAGATGATGGTGTGCAATTAACTGATATGATTGAAGCAGAGAACATTGTTGTTGCGCCTGCTGAAATTTTACGAGAAGTATCTGTTGGTGCACCTAAAGCATTAGCGGGTGATCCTTTAGAAACTGTGACAATCAATGTAACTGTTGCTAATAATGGCCCAGAAGCGGATACCTATAGTATTAGTGCTGTAGACACTGCAGGCTGGAGCATTAGCTCTGTTTCTGACGCGATTGAAGTACCAGCTTTAGAAGCAATTGATTTGTCATTAACCGTGACATTACCAGCAACTCGTGGTGAAAATAGTAACTTAACAATCACTGCGATTTCTCAAGCTGATCCTGATGCGCGTGCAACCGCAACCGTACAATTAAGTGTTGTGACTGAAACGGCAGGTTTACCAGTTGAACCTTCTCCAGTCACAATTGATCCCAATAATCCAAGTGCCCCAGCATGTACAGGTGGTGCAGTCGGTAGTGCGTGTAGTAATGGTGGCACAATCACTGATGCAAACATTGATGACGGTGCATCAATTAGTGGTGGCAACTTAGAAGGTACAGTGGTTAATAACGGTATCATTTCTCAAGTGAATATTGTTGCAAATACTGTTGTAAATGGTGGTAAAGCATCTGGTTCAATTACGATTGAAGACGGTGGCGTATTCAATGACTTTGAGTTCGTCGGTGCGGAATTACGTGGCGGTACACTTGGTGGTAACATCATCAATAGCAGCACTGTGGGTGGTATTTTCATTGATGTGACTTTCTCAGCCAATGCAACGGTTACAGGCGGTGCTTTACAAGGTCAAATCTCAGGTGATATGAATGCACCAACTTTATTAACCAATGTGACGATTAAATCAGGCACGGTGATTAGCGGCGTGATTATCGGTGAAGGCACAATCTATGAAGATGGTGTGGTATTTGGTCGCGGCATCCGCTTTGGTAGTGTGGAGTTGATGCCATTTGGTATTGCGGTGACACCATTATTACCAGAGTTTACAGTGACATTACCAGACAACTTTGTACAACCATTGGTGGTCAACTTAACAGCTGATGTGATTGCAGAAGGTGATGGCGTACTTTCAGCCATGAACAATTTATTAGTCGCTCAAGGTTGGACATTGGTACAACACCCTGTTTATGGCTACTTACAATTAGACTTGGATGGTGTTCGCTTTGCAATTCAAACTTGGGATGTTCAACAAACATTCTTAGATGCAACAGCATTAGTCACACCAGTTCAATCTATTGAGTTTATTACTGATACAAACTTACGTGTGATTACGCATCCAGTGACACAAGCACCAGATACGTTATACGATGTTTTATCTGAGTTAGCGACCAGTGCAAACCTTGGTACAGTCAGTATTGACGTAAGCACCAATGGTAACTTCAGTATTGCAACATCTGTTGATACAGCAAACTACTTATCTGTACGTGCCAGCTTAGGGGCGGAAGCAACTGATTTAGAAGTTGGCTTATACACAGATACATTGCCAGCCACTTTCGTATATGTTGAAGATGAGCAAGCCTATGGACAAGTATACTATCCAGCACCAGCAGATATGGACGCATTAATTGCTGCTGCTGAAGATGTACGTTTACTTGAATCAGGTGAGTTAAGCTTCACATTTGAAGGTGAGACTTATGTGGGTACATTAGATTATGTGGTTTCACGTGGTGATGAAACAGGTAGCTTCAGTGTTGAAACTGATGGCAGCCAGTTTGTATTAACTTATCCAAATGGTGATACTCAAGTAATGAGTCAATAATCATTTAAACGCAAGAAAGCGTTAATTATTTGAAAAAGCACTGTTCTCGTTCTGAGGCGGTGCTTTTTTTATGCTATCAACCTGCCGTTTTGTTTGATCTTTTGCTACACTTGCCGCGATTTACATTCACTGGTATCAAACCACTATGACTAAGAAAAAATGGGATATTCACCAATCGCGTGCCTTATTTAATACCAAGTACTGGAGTAGTGACTATTTTGACATTAATACACAGGGCGAAGTGTGTGTTACGCCAATGCCAAATCAAGCCAGTGTCAGTTTATATCAACTTTCACAAGATTTAGTTAGCCAAGGCTTTTCTTTTCCTATCTTAGTGCGTTTTGCCAACATTTTGCATCACCGTGTCCGTAGCCTATGCCAAGCATTTGAAGTAGCCATGCAAATTGAAGATTATCATGCCAATTACACTGCAATTTATCCAATTAAAGTTAACCAAAACTATCAAGTGGTAAAGGAAATTCTCAATTCAGGTCAAAGCAATACAGGTTTGGAGGCAGGCAGCAAAGCAGAATTAATGGCGGTAATTGGTTTAAGTGCACAAAATGCGCTAGTGGTTTGTAATGGTTACAAAGATCGTGAATATATCCGTTTGGTTTTGATTGCTCAGCAAATGGGTTTACGACCTTATATTGTGATTGAAAAAGTTTCTGAATTAAAACTGATTATCGAAGAAAGCCAAGATATGGGGATCAAACCACTACTAGGGATTCGGGTACGTTTGGCGACTATTGGTAGTGGAAAATGGCAAAATTCAGGTGGGGAAAAAGCAAAATTTGGTTTATCATCGGGGCAAATTAAAACTGTTTTGGAGCAATTAGAAACCGCAGGCTTATTGGGTTGTTTGCAGCTAATGCACTTTCATCTCGGTTCGCAAGTAGCCAATGTACGAGATATTCAACGTGGTTTGTCTGAAGCGGCGCGCTATTATGCAGAGTTTTGTCAGTTAGGTGTACCCATTAAAATTGTTGATGTTGGTGGTGGTTTAGGGGTGGATTATGATGGAACACGTTCACGTAGCCATTGCTCCATCAATTATAGTATGCAGGAATATGCCAATAACGTGGTGCATGAATTATACAAGGTGTGCCGCGCATATGATTTGCCACAACCTGATATTATTTCTGAATCGGGTCGAGCGATGACCGCACATCATGCGGTTTTATTGACCAATGTTACTGATGTTGAACGTATACCGCAACTACAAGAATTAGAAGAGCCTGCTGCTGATGAACCTCAAATTTTGCATGATTTATGGTATGGCTTGGAGCATTTGAATCAACGTTCAGTTTTAGAGGCTTATCATGATGCGGTGTATTTACTGAGTGAAGCATATTCTATGTTTACTCATGGACTTTTGAATTTAAACCAACGTGCTCAAGCTGAGCAAATTTATTATGCGACTTGCTGGAAAGTAAAAAGTTTATTGCAGCCCAATTTGCGCGGTCACCGAGTAATTTTAGATGAGTTGAATGGTAAATTAATTGATAAATATTTTTGTAATTTTTCTTTATTTCAATCAATACCTGACGCATGGGCAATCGATCAACTTTTCCCAATTATGCCAATTCATCGCTTAGATGAAAAACCAACAACCCGTGCTAAGTTACAAGATTTAACCTGTGATTCTGATGGACAGTTCGATCATTATGTAGACGGTGAAGGTGTGGAAAGTAGTTTACCTGTACATGAAGTGCAAGATGGTGAAGAGTATTTGTTAGGGATTTTTTTGGTTGGTGCATATCAAGAGGTATTAGGAGATATGCATAATTTATTTGGTGATACGTATTCAGTTTGTGTAAAAATTGATGACGCGGGTGATTACACTTTAGTCGAGCCACATGAAGGTGATCGAGTAGAAAATATGTTGCGTTATGTAAATATTGATCCCAGTTTATTGCGTCATGAATATCGTAAGCGAATTTATGCTTCTTCATTAAATCATAATCAAAAACAGGCTTATTTACGTGAATTGGATTCTGGTTTGATGGGATATACTTATTTAGAAAATTAGTAATGTGGTGTGTGAGGCTTATCTAATTTGGATATGCCTCAAGATAAACTTATCCAAACCATGTTTTTAATAGATAAACATTTATATCTTTGTTTTTAAATATAGGAATCATTTTTTCATTATGAGCGTTGAATATAGTGATACAACAAGTTTGTTTCCATCTTTTAGTTCTACGCTAGGTGAAGGGAGTCCTTCATTATTCCAAACAAACCCATTAAGTGTCATGTTAGGGTTTTTGATTGATCTGCCTGCATAATCAAAGCTAACTTCACACCAGTTATCCCAGTATCCGCCTAACCATTCTCGATTATTAGATCGTTTATCTTGAGGTGCAAAATGAGCTAGTTCACAACCAAACCTTGGGCTTATTCCCCAGTAGATGTATGCTCCAGTAGTTTCGTGATAAGAATTGATTGATTTATCCCAAACATGTGAATCTAATTTAAGGATTGTTTGTTTTTGATATTCATTTGGTCTAAGTATTAACAAAGGAACACCATCAACTTTTATTGAATAGATAACGCCAAGCTCTAGTTTTGGTAAATGAACTGTAGCAAATGAATTATTGATTGCCCTAGCAGATGGGTTTAATGACATTAGGAATGGGTAAGATAATGAAGCCATGCCAACTATGGATAAGATACCAACAAGAATGGATAAAGCTTTTCTTTTGTTCATACTTTAAAATGCTAGCAGATTATTTGCTCTAGATTTGTTTCAGTTTAACAAAGCAGGTTTGTTTTAGCTCTGTTGAGTTCATAATCATTTCCTTTGTCACTTAAACAGAATTTGCTAGCAAACTATTGTTATGTCTCATGGCGAATCTCTCCTGAAACTTTCGCAATTCGCAATGATAAGGCAATACATATCAAGAAAGGAGCAAAATATGACAATATCTCTTCCCAAAAGTATTTAACTGTGTACGATTCTGTTTTATGTATGACTTCTAGTTGACTAGCATAATCAATCATGAGTCGATTAAGCCAAGTAACTGAGTACATAAGTGCAGGAAGATTAAATTCAACTACAGGCAATTCTTCATGATTAATACTTGGAATTTCATGTTTATTTATGTTTTTAAAAAAAGCCTCTACATCTTTTCTCCATTTACACGCAATATTATATTGTCTGACTCGCTCTTCAAAATCATCAGGTGATAAATCATATCTAACAAATTTTGCACAATAGTGACTGTTTTCTGGTTTAGAAAATCTATATTCAACACTTTTAATAAGTGAAACAGCTCTTGATTTTTCTATTTCAAGCCAATTGTGAGTGAAATAAATTCGAACGTCAGATGCCAGAGATAGTATGCCTAATGAGGCCGCACCTAACCAAATGTAATCGACTCGTTTCCAGTTCTTTTTTGATAGATTATTCGGCCACACAAATAAAAAGTGAAAAATAATAATGAATACAAGTAGAAAAGCCAAAAATCTCCACGGATATATAAAAAACAGATTCAATCCAAATAACTCAAATTCACTCATTTCAATCTCCAAAATACCCCAAAAACTATCCCTACATAAAAATTTTACTACACCAACCACATAACATCTATAAACAAAAGAAACCTTTAAAATCGAAGATTACTAGTCATATTGGTGTCACAAAAATTAGCTATTCTAAGAGGCTATGAGTACAGCAGCCGACAAACCTTCATTCGACATCAAAAGCGCATTAAATGACCCCGCTATTGTGCGGTTACGCCATTGGCGCGTGTTTAAAGACCATCTTGTGCGTCATGGTATGACCATTGGTGGTATTAGCGTCATTATTGCGATATTGCTAATCTTCTTTTACCTCTTATATGTGGTCTTCCCGCTACTGATGCCTGCAAGCATTGAGGAAGTCAACACGGTATCAGCACCGCACTCAGAAATGGGTCAAACGGTGCACCTTGCTGCCGAAGAGAAAAACGAGATTGGTGTCCGCTTTACTGATAAAGCCCATGCGATATTTTTCAACTTAGAACATGGCAATATCATTAAAGAAAAAGCCCTCGCCCCAGAAAATACCGAAGTCAAAAGCTTTGGTTATGGTGATACCGCCGTTGCATCTATCGTCTATGGTTTAAACGATGGTCGTGCCGTGGTTGCAAAACATGCTTATGACATTGACTATATTAAAAATGAAAATGACGAGAATGTGCGCACCATTACGCCAAGCATCGAATTTCCACTAGGCAACGAACCACTTGCAGTTGATAACCAAGGACAAGCCTTAACCCATGTGGACGTGCAATTAACCGAAGATGCCAACATGATTGCGGCTGTTACCGCTGATAATCGTTTTATTTTATCGAGCTTTGTCAAAGAAATTGACTTCTTAACTGAAGAAGAAACCTTGACCCAAGTGGCGGGCGAACTGAATTTAACAGAATTGGGCTTGGACGATGTCACCCATGTGTTATTAGACAAAGAAGAAAAACTCGCTTATTTGGCTGATGCACAAGGTTATGTCGCACAAATTAATATTCGAGACAAAGAAAATCCTGAGTTTATCGAAAAAGTCAAAGTGGTTGCAGACGGTCAAACTATCTCGACCCTTGAATTTTTAACAGGTGATATTTCGTTATTAATCGCTAGCTCAGACGGCAAAGTTGCCCAGTGGTTTCCTGTCCGTGATGACAAAGGCGATGAACACTTAACCAAGATTCGTGAATTTAACCAGCATAAAGGTCAGCAGATTGTCACGATTGCCCC
>JAOXRS010000249.1 GCA_025800385.1 Candidatus Albibeggiatoa sp. nov. NOAA | reverse complement strand
CTGAGAGTTTAAATATTTATACCCGCTTATGTCTGGAATTAAACGGGGAAAATCAGATCAAATCCAGGTGTTTTGATCTCTGAACTGGCAGATTATTTAATATTTTCTATCTGTCCTGCCGTAAAAAAGGAATGCCTCTGTTATATATTAAGACGTTGTTACTTTATTGGCACCAGGTTTTAATTAAACAGGAACCCTTAAACGTTGCATGTTGCACTATGATGTTATTCCATGAAAAAGAAAGATGCCAATGTAGGACAGCCTTTTTGGTATTATGATTAAAGAGAATGGAAAACCCAACTGTTGAATTTTTAATAACAATAAATTGAATTACTGCACATATAAACAGTTTGGTTATTTAGCAAAGTAAGCTTATGAATAAGCCAAAGTAAGCCGGAGTAAGGTCAATCAGACAGGAACTCCTTAATCACTTTTTCAGCTTCTCCGACAAAGCTTCTGGAGTTCAAAAGATCTCTTAAGCAAGCCGCAAGCCTTGTCTGTTGCAGACAATGAAAGAGTTTCATAATCAATTCCTTCAACTTGCTGAATGCCATACATCAATGGATCATACTCGTTGTCAATTGGTGAGCCTCCCTAGGTATGAGGGAACCAATGGGGCAGGA
>JAOXRS010000123.1 GCA_025800385.1 Candidatus Albibeggiatoa sp. nov. NOAA | reverse complement strand
CATCGTCGCCTAAGTCGTCGTCATCATCAAGATCATCATCGTCGCCTAAGTCGTCGTCATCATCAAGATCATCATCGTCGCCTAAGTCGTCGTCATCACTAAGATCATCGTCGTCGCCTAAGTCGTCGTCATCATCAAGATCGTCTTCGTCAGCTGCATCGTCTTCATCATATTCGCTGGTGTCATCTTCGAAACCATCACCATCTTCATCACCGTCGATTTCGCCATCCCCATCTAAATCATCTTCATCTTCACCAAGTGCTTGATCGGAGAATTTGACTTTAGATACACTCAGTAAGCCACGGAAGCCTTCATACCAAGTATCTAAATCTAACGGATCACCACCCACTTCAGTTGCAACTAAGGCTAATTGATACTCACCTGTGCTTAATGCCGTTGTATCCAAAGTATCAATTGTCACGACTTGAACCGAACGCCCCGGTTTAAAAGTGTCATTTTCACCACCAAAAGTAACAGGTGTCGCGATCGTAATATCGCCTGGGCCATATAATACTAAGTGTGTATCAGCATCGCCTTCCCAAGCAGCTTTAAAAGCACGAGGGACAACAACACGAATGTCCATCGTATCACCAATATAATAAACTTGACGATTAGTGTGAATAACCTTTGCTAAAGAACCGGGTTTAACCTTTTTGGATGATTGTCCTTTATGGCCGCCTTGTGCAGCTTGAGTATTGGCTTGCTCGGGTTTACCTTGGTTAGGTTTGTCTGGTCGGTTTTCGTTTGCAGCATAAACACTTAAAGAACTAGCTAAAAGACATGCAGAAATAGCAGAAGCAAGAATTGTTTTTTTCATAATAAAATTTTCCTTACGTCCAGCAGTGGCAAAAACAGTATAATAAATAAAGTACTATAAAATATAAATTTTGCTCAATTTTAATTTTTCATAGTTACAATGGTTTTTGCTTGCTAAAAGAGATATTGGAAACAATTCTAATAAATATTGCATCCAATTGAACAAGTGATAGGATGAAGTGAAAACTTTGTATGATAAGTGGTTAAATCGTGACTACCTAATAAAAGCAGATTATAAGATATTCAAAAAATATATATTATAAAACCCTAATAATATCAAAAATATAAATACAAATTATAGGTAATAAATCATGAGTTGATATAAATCAAGAATAAAAGGCAATATTTCTCAGTAAACCAGTAAGGTTTAAATAATTCTGTGTGATACTTGCAGGTGAGAATGAGGAGTTAAAACAGAAACGACAATAAAAAATGCAGAGACCAAGCCAAATATTTTGTAAAAAAATACCGTTCAATCCCAATTTTTAACAAAGCCTAATTTATAACCAACAATATTACCTCCACATAATAAGGTGTAAATCCTGTAGCCAACTATCCACGTTACATAATCAATTGACCTAATATGAATAAGCAAATAACGATGGAGATTACAATTGCAGGTAGTGGGAATGGCGTGGCTTTCAGTGCATACCTCAGTTATTCATTGACACAACATTCTTTTAGTAAAAAATCGATGACAGATTGAAGCCGTTCATACTCCACAGTACAAAAAAGTGTACGACCCTCTCGCCGTTGTGTAATCAAACCCGCAGAGCTTAAACCTGATATGTGATGTGAAAGCGTAGACCCCGGCATATCCAGTTCTTTCTGAAGTGTGCCAACAGGAAGACCTTTATGCCCTGCTGTAACCAATATTCTAAAAATAGACAGTCGCGTAGGGTGACCCAATTCTTTCAATGCTTTGGCAGTATCTTCAAGGTTCATTTCATAATGATTTGTTGTGCTTGATATTTCGATCATAGCAGAAATATTTTGACATAGGAAATTTCGCCTTATATAATTCGATTTTACTAGAAATATAGAAATAAAAGTCATGAACACTATGCTTCAAACACTTCTTTCATCATTTGATATGTTTATCTTTCTGTTTTTAGAATTGAGTATTCTATTTTTGCTTATCAGTTATATTGTCAGTATTTTGCAGGATTTCTTTCCCCCAGAGAGAATACAGCAAGTCTTAGGACAGGGTGGAAAAGGCTACGTTGCAGCCGCACTTTTAGGGGCAATTACACCGTTTTGTTCTTGTTCTACCATTCCTTTTTTAAAGGGACTTATCCGAGCGGGTGTTGGCGTGGGGAGCGTGCTGGTATTTTTGTTTTCTAGCCCTTTACTCAATCCCATTATTATCGTGCTTTTTGCAGCAACTTTTGGTCTTAAGGTGACGGTATTTTATTTTGTTACCGCTATGGGAATATCCATTACTGCAGGATTTATTTTAGAAAAACTTGGCTTTGAAAAGTATATAAAAGACCAAGCAAATACAGAGCAACAAACTTCATGCTGTACAGCTCAGATAGAAGAATCTTCATGTTGCAGTACAGAATCAAAGGAACAAGAAGCTTCTACGACTTCATGTTGTGCTATCGAACCAACAAAACAAGAAATACCTACAACTTCGTGTCGTACTGTTGAGTCAAAGGAACAAGAAGCCTCATGTTGTGGCACGCCAAAACCAGAAAGCCTTGTGTCAAAAATTCAGTGGAAAAAAGCTTGGGATGAAGCTTGGAAATCGTTTAAAGATGTATTTTGGTATTTGTTAGCTGGTGTGACAATTGGGGCTTTTATCTACGGATTTTTACCAGCAGAGATGATTGCAAAAATCGCAAATGATGAAAATATATTCGCCATTCCTGTCGCTGCGATTATCGGTATTCCGTTGTACGTTCGGGCAGAAGTTGTCATCCCTTTAAGTGCCGCATTGGTTGCAAAAGGAATGAGTTTAGGTGCAGTTATGGCTCTTATTATTGGGAGTGCGGGTGCAAGTCTTACAGAACTTATTTTGTTGAAATCTATCTTTAAAAACCAATTAATTATCGCTTTTCTTATAGTCGTACTGTGTACCGCTATGGGAGCTGGTTACCTTTATAACGTTATTTTCTAGGCTCGCTACCGCAATTCACTGTTAGTTACAATACAAGATTATTTTTTGTGGTAGCCGCTTCTTATAGTAGATTCCTTCTTCACATCTAAAACGGAATTGACTATAGCACAGCCTCTCCTTTTGCAGCAGCAATTGGAGAACCTGTGCCACTTATCACTCTCAATATGATTACTCTGTATTTTTATTCAGAAAAGAATCGTTTTGGTAAGTTGGAAAAGAGATAAAATTATAAGGATAATATGATTGAAACTCTGTAATCTAAATCCCGTTCCATTTCATCTTTTCTGATACCTGCACGTGCTCTCAGTACATATCCTTGGCGTAAATCAAACATCAACTTAGCTCTTTCGAAAGAGGGAAAAGTTTCAGGTAATGCTCCTTTGGCTTTTTCTTTATCAAATCGTTGTGCAATCTTTTTATCAGCTAAAACAATCGCTTCTAATAAAAGTACCTGTGACTCTTCGACGGATGCTGTCGTTGTTGATACGCAATTTGACATAAAACAACCTTTTCTGCCTATAGATTGCTGAGTAGCATGTTCTAGGGAGGTTTCTAAGAAAGCCCGTACTGCCTTTGTAATATCTTCTTCCTCATTGAAAGCATCTAAAGGTGGGCAAGTATCACTTGCGACATAACGTTTTATAGCCTGAATATAGAGACTTTTTTTATCTCCAAACACACTATATAAACTGGGGCTATTGATACCCATCTCCTCCGTGAGGTCTTTCATCGATGCACCATCGTATCCTTTTTCCCAAAATACATTGATAGCAGCTAGAAGAGCCTTATCTACATCAAAATTTCTTGGTCTTCCCATTTTTTATTGTCAGTGTAATAGTTAGAATTCGTTACAGTACAATTTTAGCAATTTCTATGGTGTCATCAATACTTATATTTCTCATTTACCTATCAAATATCACACTATTAATTTTATAATATTTATAACAAAAAATTATTAAGTTATTATATATAAGATAAATTATTTTATAACAATTGATAAAAAATAGCTTGACTTCAGTTTCTTTCTCTTATTTAATAATGATCGTTACAAAACTATTCATATTTATGACTATGACAACTCATACCCCCGAAGCGATCCGAGTAGCAATGGATCACCTAATTGATCGAGCTACACATTTTGATATCGAAGCACTAGACAGCATTTATCATAAAGATTTTCATACAACGTTGGTGATGCCAGATGATGAGGTACAAACGTATAACAAGAGTGAATTTAAGGCACATTTTGCAAAACAAGCACAAGAAGGTGGCAAACCATTAAACACATGGGCGAAATGGCATGATTTCCATGTTTTAGGTGATAGTGCCGTGTGTGTATTAACCCGAAAACACAGCGGTATGAATGGAAAAGAAATGAGGTTGCTTTGTAATATTGAGTGGCGTTTTGAAGATAATCGCTGGCAAGTGTTACGGGAACAAATCTTCTTAAGACCATTATAACTCAGCAACTAGAAGCTACTGAATCTTTGTGAGAGAAGTTGGAACAATAGGGGAATCAAAACTAAGCTATAGTGTTATATCAATTTCCCCTGTTAAATAGCTAAGCCTGCAATTTTGACTCGATCACCGACTAACTCACAGAATAAATGACCCTCTCGGGTGAGTTAATTTATAACTCTCAGGTGATCTTAAAAAAGTTCTATTAGTCCACTACTTTTTCTAAAAGTATCCTAAAAACCCTTCTAAACACATGGCATAAATCCTGTAATCAAACTCAGCTATGTTATATATCAACTGATCTAATAGATTTGAGAAACCTAGTTTATGAAAATTGCAATTGTAGGCAGTGGGATTGCGGGGTTAGCAGTAGCGCATGAGTTATACCAGCAACATGATATTACCTTGTTCGAAGCAGAAAGCCATATTGGCGGACATGTACATACCCATGATGTAACTATGGATGGGAGGTCATATGCAATTGATAGTGGATTTATCGTCTTTAATAACGAAACCTACCCCCAGTTTATCCAATTACTAAAACAACTCAACGTTACCAGTCAAGCCACTAAAATGAGCTTTGCCGTATCCTGTGACAAAACAGGGCTAGAATATCAAGGCTCAGGCTTCAACGGTTTATTTGCGAATCGGCGTAATTTAGTAAATCCTAAGTTTTGGGGGATGTTACGCGATATTGTGCGGTTTAATCGTGAAGCGGTAAATCTGTTACAAGATAGCAGCGAGGAAATGAGCTTAGGCGATTATTTTACTCAACATCGTTACAGTGCCTTGTTTCGAGATTATTATATTTTGCCGATGGGTGCAGCGATTTGGTCGACTGATCCTGACAAAATGTTAAATTTCCCTGCACGTTTTTTTGTACGTTTTTTCCTGAATCATGGCTTGTTATCGATTTTAAATCGACCTGTGTGGCGTGTAATTCAATCAGGAAGTAAAACCTATGTCGAACCTCTGATTGCACCATTTCGAGACAGAGTACGCACCAATACCCCTGTTTTAAATATTCAGCGTGATGCCCAAGGCGTGGATATTACACATCAAAATGGCACAGAACGATTTGATGCCGTGTTTTTAGCCTGCCATAGCGATCAAGCGTTGAAATTATTAAATACACCAACGACCGCAGAGCATGAGGTATTAGCAGCAATTCCCTACCAATCTAATGAAGCGGTTTTACATACGGATACGCGTTTATTACCCAAACGCCCACAGGCGCAAGCGGCTTGGAATTATTTGATGCCAGAAGGCGCAGGTGGGAGAGTCTGTTTAACTTATAACATGAATATTTTGCAAGGGATTCAAAGCGAGCATACATTTTGTGTCACCTTAAATGCCACGGAGCAAATCGATCCCAACCGTATTATCAAACGTATGACTTATACTCATCCCTTGTTCACACTAGCAGGCGAAAAAGCCAAAACCCGCCAACGTGAAATCAATGGCACACAACGCACGTATTATTGTGGCGCATGGTGGCGTAATGGGTTTCATGAAGATGGTTTAGTTAGTGGACGAGACGCGGTACAGCACTTTTTACAAGATTTCAATCTAGCTTAATGGTAGGAATTTATTATGTTGAACTCCGCGTTATATGAAGGCTGGATTCGTCATCGGCGTTTTAGCCCTAAGCAACATGATTTCCGCTATGGCATTACCATGTTATGGCTGGATTTATCTGAATTAGACCAAGTATTTAACTCACATTGGTTATGGTCTGTTGAACGACGCAACATAGCTGCTTTTTACCGCAAAGACCATTTCGGCGATGCGACACAAGATTTAGATGATGCGATTCGTTCCATTGTTGAGCAACAAATGGGGCAACGTCCCACAGGTGCAATCCGCTTATTAACCCATCCGCGCTATTTCGGTTACGTGTTTAACCCAGTCAGTTTTTACTTTTGTTACGATAATAATGAACAAATTCAAACTATTGTTGCTGAAGTAAGCAATATGCCGTGGCGGGAACAACATTTGTATGTATTGCAACCCAATTCCACGCAAGATAATACGCTACAGTTCAGAATCCCTAAAACATTTCATGTATCACCATTTTTACCGATGGACTTAGAGTATGCGTTTCGCTTCAATCAACCTGATGAGGATTTGGTGGTACATATTGAGGATTTACAAGAGGGTCAAAAAATCTTTGATGCCACGCTGGTATTAAAGCAACGACCTGTGAATACGGCAAATTTATCTCGTGTGCTGTGGCGTTTTCCATTGATGACCGTACAAGTGGTATTCGGCATTCATTGGCAAGCTCTACGTTTATGGATGAAAAAATTAACGATTTACCCGCATCGTTCTAAGGGGTCGGTATGAATGAAATAGCCATTGCGGCAAATGCACCATCAGAAGCCAGCTTTTTTGCAAACAAATTACGCGGTTTATTTCTGAAAAAATTACAAGCTTTACAAGGTGGTACACTGGTTTTAACCGAAGGCAATCAAACCCTACATCTTGGGCAAGGCGAACCTAAAATCTCAATTGCAGTCAATAACCCCGAAGTCTGGACACGTTTGGTGTTAGGCGGACGCAATGCTGCGGGTGAAACCTATGTCGATGGTGACTGGGATTGTGATGATTTGCTGGGGTTTATGCGCCTGCTATTAAGTAATCGTCCAACTTATAACCGTGTGGGACGGGGCTTTGGTTTGCTTTCTACACCGATTCGAGCTTTACGTAAATGGCGCAGACGTAATACTCGTAACGGCAGTCAACGCAATATTTCATCGCATTATGACATTGGCAATGCATTTTATCGTTTGTGGCTGGATGACACTATGATGTATTCCTGTGCGCTGTTCGAACGTCCTGATATGAGTTTGCATGAGGCTTCATTGGCGAAATTGGAAGCGATTTGTCAAAAGCTGGAACTCAAAGCCAGCGATCATGTGTTAGAAATTGGTACGGGTTGGGGCGGTTTTGCCTTGTATGCTGCCAGTCATTACGGCTGTAAAGTCACCACGATAACCATTTCCAAAGAACAATATACCTTAGCCAAACAACGGATTGAACAAGCCCAGCTCGAGCATTTAGTCAAAGTGGAATTAAAAGATTACCGAGATGTGCAAGGGCAATATGATAAGTTGGTGAATATCGAAATGGTGGAAGCAGTGGGCGAAGCGTATCTCAATACTTTTGTGGGTCGCTGTGGTGATTTGTTAAAACCTGATGGGGTGTTACTGATTCAAACTATTGTGATGGCAGAGCATCTATTTGAAGATTACAAAGGTGGCGAGGACTTCATTCAAAAGCATATTTTCCCCGGTGGGTTTCTTCCTTCTACCACGTTGTTGGTCGATACTTTAACCAAGACCACAGATTTACGTTTAGCTCAATTGGACGACATGGGCATGGATTACGCGCTGACCTTGGAACATTGGCGTAAGCGTTTTATGGATGCATTGGATGAATTGCCCGCGTTGGGATTCGATGAGCGTTTTGTGCGACTGTGGGAATATTATTTGTGTTATTGCGAGTGTGGATTTCGAGAGCGAACCATTAGCGCGATTCAAATGAAATGTGTTAAACCACAATGGCGATAAGCGAGGGTTTTAACCATGTCACATCATCCGAGAAAAGACAAACCCTATTGGCCGCATTGGTATATTCATGGTCGACTTTATGACTTAGAACCTTGGCTAGAAAAACATCCCGGTGGCGCAGATTTTTTGCAACGGTGTCGAGGCACAGATTGCACAGCCGCATTTGAAGCCCATCATCTGCGAATGCCCAAAGCCCAAGCCATGTTAAGCCGTTTTGAAATTCAAACAGATGAACCGATTCCCAAATCCCCTTGGCCACAATTTGACTGGTCTCGATACGCGGAATTGCGTGAAAGGGTTGCAAAACGCTTAGAAGCAGTCGGCTGGCAACCCGGTGCCTCATTACGAGGTCGGATATTGGCGATTGTCGCTTTGTTGATTAATTTAGCAATTCCATTTATTTGGGCGGAAGCGGGTGCGTGGGCTGTGGTGTTGGCAGTCGTTTATGCGATGAACATGATTATCATGACAGGGTTTGGACATGTGTTTTTACATCTGAATACCCATTGGCAACATTTAGGCGATTTGGGCGGCTTCTCCAGTCATACATGGAAAACCGAGCATTGTTTAGGACATCACTTATATACCAATCATCCTGTTTACGACCCCGACGTGACCAAGCTCTTGCCAATAGTACATTTTACGCCTAATCAACATACACCCATGCAGCGTTTTGCACCGTTTTTTATTGTACCGTTATATGCGTTTGCGTTTATGATTTTACGTTTGGCGCGTCCGTTTGAAATGTGGCGTGATCCGCATAACTGGCAAGTACGTTTGATTTGGTACATTATTGGTAGTTTTGGCTGGCTGATTTTATGGTGGGCGGTTGGCTATTTATGGGTTGGGATTCTGTTGGAATGTCTGGCTTCATTTATGTTTCTCAGCATCACTTTATCCAATCACAACCATGAGACTTGTCACACGCCGTTTCACCGTCAAGACTTTATCACCCACCAAATGAATACGTGTTATGACTTTGGTTGCACTAATTATTGGTCGTCGATGGTGTTTAATGCATTTCTTGGCAGCCAGACTTTACATCATTTATTTCCGACCTTAGACCCTGCTTATTACACTATCGTGGAAGAGGAATTACACAAGATGGGCTATGCTTACGAACGCCATGCGTTTTGGCCTGCGTATTGGGATCATTTGGTATTCGTGACCCGCAAGGATAAGCTGCATGAAACTTGATGTTAAAAGTGCTAAGGATATTCAGCATTGTTTAGCTCAATCACGTTTGTTTAATCAGTTAGATGCCGACAGTTTAAAGGAGTTATCTGAGGCATTTCAGTGCTTGCGATTGTTGCGCGGTGAAACCTTATTTCGTCAAGGCGATGCAGGTGACGCGTTTTACATGGTTAACAGTGGACGTTTAAAAATTTTGGTCAGCAATGAGGATGAAACCGATAAACCTGTGGGCGAGCTATTACCGGGGGAATCTTTCGGCGAATTATCTTTAATCAGCGATCAAACCCGTGCGGCCAGTATTGTGGCAATGCGTGATACAGAGCTAGGCAAATTACCCAAAGCTCAATTTCAAAAGATTCTACAAAAACATCCCAATATCGCGGTTGAGTTGTTAAAAATTGTTGGGCAATGGATGAATCAACTGGAGCGTGGCGCGACTTATAAAGCCAGCACTTTGGTGACATTTGTTGTATTGAGTGATAATCCTGCGGTCAAAGCGTTGCCTCGTTTACTCGCAAATCAGTTGGCAGCGAAAAATACTGTGCATCATCTCAGTTTGGATCAATTGGATCAGAAGTTGTGGCACGGGGCGTGTGAAGCGTTTGGCTGTGCGAGTATCACGCAAGATGAACGTTTGGCGCGTTGGGTTTCAGATCAAGAGCAACAAGCTGATTTTATTATTTTAGAAACGTCTAATACAAAGATAGGTTGGACTGATTTCTGTTTACGCCAAGCGGATAAAATTTTATATTTAGTTGATGCGAAAGATAAACCGCAAGCATTGCCCGCTCATTTGAGTGCTTTAGCTTGTAGTGAAATTGAGCAAGAATTGGTTTTAGTGCATCCGCCAACAACCCGCCGACCATCGCAAACTCAACAATGGTTAAAGCATTATCAACGTCATCATCATATTCGCCAAGCCTCAAAGTTAGATTTGCAACGTCTTGCCCGTGAGATTGCCAACGAATCGATTGCACTAGTTCTAGGTGGTGGCGGTGCACGTTCATTTGCGCATATCGGCGTGCTTAAAGCGATGGAGGAACTGGGTTTACCTGTGGATAAGGTCGCAGGTACAAGCATGGGGGCAATTATCGCCGCGCAATATGCAGATGGTTATAACTCACAAGAATTATTGGAACTGAACCACGAAACTTGGGTCAAAGGTAAGCCACATCGAGATTTTACCTTGCCGATTACATCGCTCTTATCCGCCCGCCGCGCCAAACGTTTGACCCGTAATGTGTTTGGTGATCGTCATATTGAGGATTTGTGGTTAAATTTTTTCTGTATTTCCACTGATTTGACTCGCTTGAAACCTTATAAACATGAGCAAGGTTTAATCTGGTCGGCGTTATTGGCTTCGGGTGCAGTACCGGGGGTCTGTTCATCGATTGTGAGCCATCAAGGGACGTTGTTGGTTGATGGCGGATTATTGGACAATTTGCCCGTTGCAGACATGCGTAAACAACATCATGGGTCACTTATTGCGGTTGATGTCTCTCCCAATGATGGCTTACAGCCTAATGTCACGACTACAATTCCACCGAATGGTTGGCGTGCTTTGTGGGATTATCTCAACCCAATGGCAAAACAACGTCGCTATCCACATATTTTTAAATTGCTGCTACACACGGCTGCACTTGCCAGCAAAGTCAATGCTGAGCCTTCAAGGCAATTGGCTGATTTATGTTTAACCCCACCTTGTACCAATCATGGTTTAATGGATATGCGTAACTTAGACGGCTTAGTTAAGCAGGGTTATCAAGATGCATTGCCGAAATTGGAACAGTGGATGAATCGCAATTAAACTATGGCGTTATATTAATTTCTCCTGTTAAATAGCTGATAGCTTTACCTGCAATTTTGACTCGATCACCTACTAATTCACAGAACAAATGACCTCCTCTCGCTGACATTTGACGGGCTTTAAGTTTTGATAAATTTAGTTTTTCAGCCCAGTAAGGTGTGAGCTGTGTATATGCCGAACCTGTTACAGGGTCTTCGTTAATTCCACATTTCGGGGCAAAAAATCTAGCGATAAAGTCAATGTCTTCTGAATTTGAGGCAGCGGTAATAATAACACCTCGAAGGTCTAAGCCTTTTAGTAATTCGTAGTTGGGCTGTGCTTCTAATACGTCAGCTGCTTTTTCAAATATAACGATATAATCTTCTGATTTTAAACAAGCGAGTGGTTTGATGCCAAAAGCCTGCTCTATTTCAGGCGGTGTCTGACACACTGAAGGCGGTTGTGCAGGAAAATCTAATGCAATCAGGTCATCATTTCTTGAAACAGTTAACAGACCCGATTTAGAATCAAACTGAATCATATCTTTTGGATAATCAAGATAATGATAGATCACATATGCTGCTGCCAAGGTCGCATGTCCACATAAATCTACTTCGACAAGTGGTGTAAACCAGCGAATATGAAAACCTTGTTCTGTTGGTACAAAAAAAGCGGTTTCAGAAAGGTTATTTTCTGCAGCAATAGATTGCATTATTT
Organism: Candidatus Albibeggiatoa sp. nov. NOAA; assembly: GCA_025800385.1. GTDB lineage: Bacteria > Pseudomonadota > Gammaproteobacteria > Beggiatoales > Beggiatoaceae > Albibeggiatoa. The sequence goes on along the minus strand of JAOXRS010000123.1, from coordinate 71,331 downwards.
CTGTAGGCAGCCATTCTGTTAATGGACAAACCGCAGCAGGATTACCTTCAAAAACATTTTCGGCAAAAGCATCTATTTGATAAATGGGAATTTTAATTTTTATACTCCTTTAATATGCAGATTGTAATTTTTAAAAGTAGTTTTTACTATTTAAAATTAATGAGTTATTAGATTTTATAACAAAATATAAAATAATGATACGCAATCTAAGATATATTAAAAATTGCTTGTTAAATTATAAAAAATGCTAGGCTCAAGCAGTTTATTCATTTTATCGTCTGTCTTACGTTATAATCGATTTAACCAATAGCCTTGTGGTTTGTCATTATGGAAAAGTCTTTGATAGATTCAATAACATCTACAGAAACATTAACCGCACTTTTTATTGCAGTGGTTGGCGGACTTTTGGTTATATTTGTTCCTTATGTGCTTAAGCTTATTTCTTCTAAAATTCAAAAGCCTAAACCTTTCCTAATCGAAGGTACTATTGATTTATCCCGCTTACCTTTACCAACCAATACCGCCTTATTCGGGCGAACCAAAAATTTAGCCACGTTAACCCGAGCTTTAAACAAAGATGGTCGTGATGTGGTGTGGATTCATGCGGTTGGCGGTGCGGGAAAATCTGCGTTGTTATATCGCTGGTTGGATGATTTACGAAAAAAGAAATATAAAAATTTAGAGAAAGCCTTTGCATGGTCGTTTAATAATCAGGATGGGCAGCAGCGGCAAACCAGTAGTAGTGATTTTTTGACGCAAGCATTGGGACATTTTGGGGTTAAGGAAATTCCGCAAGATGATGTGGCAAAAGCACAGTTGTTAGTGCAGCGTTTACAGCAGCAGCCGAGTTTATTGGTGTTGGATGGTGTGGAGACTTTGCAATATCCAGAGGGTTTGAAGTCGTTTAACGGTGAGTTGCAAGATATGGCGATGAAAGCCTTTTTGCAATCGGTGCATCGGAATGGTTTGGTAAAAAGTCCGAGCTTGATTATTGTCACCTCACGGTTGCCATTGCAGGAGTTTAAGGATTGGGATGATTCGCGTTATGTGGCGATGTCGTTGGAGCGTTTATCAGATGCGGATGGCATGAAGTTGTTGCAAGCATTAGGAGCAAAAGATAGCAAGCAAAAAATCCAGTGGAAAAATAGACAAGGTGAATGGGTTGAGCGGCAACAAGGTGAAGCGGTGAGTGCAGATTTACACGGTCATGCGTTGAGTTTGGTTTTATTGGGCAATTTGGTGAAAACGGAATTGGATGGACGTTTAGAGAAACGAGACCAGTTACCGCATTTGTGGGAAAACAGCGAATTTAGCAATATCGTTCATGAAATATTAGATTTTTATGTGCAAAGATGGGGTGAAAAGCACCGTCCCGAAGCGATTTTTATGCACTTGTTAGGTTTATTTGACCAAGCGATGCAAAAAGCTGAATTTGATATGTTGTTATATGATTTGCCTTATGCGTTTCAGTTGCGCAGTTGGATGAAAAAAGGCAAGCTTGATGAGGTATTTGACAGTTTAGAAACGGCGGGTTTGTTATCCATCAAAATGCAAGATAAAGAAATTGTTACATGGGATACACACCCTTTAATCCGTAGTTATTTTGCTGAGCATTTCAAGAAAACTCAATTCAAAGATTACAAAAAAGCTCATTATGCCTTATTTGAATACTATGAAGATTTACCCAATGAATATCATCCCGAAGGTTTAACAGGTTTAGAGCCTTTATATCGTGCAGTAAAACATGGTTGTTTAGCAGAGGAATATCAAAGGGCTTTAAATGTTTATTATGAGAGAATTTTACGAGGAGGAGATGAAAGTTATAGTTTGCTTAGACTAGGTGCTTACAATCAAAATTTGATTGCAATTGCCTCATTTTTTCCCAAAGATTGGTTACATCCTGTACAGCAAGGTTTGTCTGAATCTAATCAAGCATGGTTATTATCAACAGCTTCATTTTGTTTGATGTCATTAGGGCGTTTGCATGAAGCACTTGAGCCAAGACAAGTGAATTTAAAAGTAAGACAAAAACTGCAAGATTGGCAAAATGCGTCAGTTACAGCACAAAACCTTGTAGGTTTATTGATGCCATTAGGTGATTTAGCCCAAGCCACTGAATATGCCAAATTAGCAATAGACTATGCACAACAAAATGGTAATAATCTTGAGCAAATTAAAAGTCATGCTTCTCTTGCACATTGTTTACATCAACAAGGACAATTAACAGAAGCTTTACAATCTTTTCAACAATTAGAACAAAATCAAGGCAATCAATATTTATCTTCGCAAGGTGGGTTTAATTACTGTGCTTTATTATTAGACCAAGCCCAGACTACAGCCGATATTGAGCATGTATTGAAACGTGGGGAATATGGGTTAAATACACAAACAACAACACCATTACTTGATAATGCTTGGAATAACTTAACCCTAGCCCGTTGCTATCAGGCTCTTAAATCAGAACAAGCAACAGACTCTTTTGATGAAGCAGTGGCAGCCATACGCAAAGCTGGAACAATTTACCGTATTCCTATGTTCCTCATTGACCGCGCAAACTTCCATTTACAACAACAAAACCTTGCACTGGCAAAAACCGACCTAGACGAAGCCCACGACATCATCGACCGCAGCAACATGAAACTGTACAAAACTGACTACCATCTTGCCATGTGCCGTTATCAACTGCTACAAGACAATAAACACCAAGCCATTGAACATCGAGATAAAGCCAAAAACCTTATTGATGAAACAGGCTATCATTTGCGGGATAAAGCGTTAGAAAATCTGAATCAGGATTTACAGGATTAACTGATTTTCAAGATTAAATTCTGCTCATTGCCTCCCACAATAGTTTTGCAAGCTCTTTTGTGCCTGAATGTAGTGAATATTGCTCGATGTTATGCTGTATGCCTGTAAAGCCTGAACCATTGTTTAACCATTGTTGTACAGCCCGCTGAAACGCCTCGCTAGAATCAATATCCAACGCCAAGTTTTCGTTCAATAATGTGCTATGCACCGATTGCTCTTGCCGCATGATGCCATATTGTGAGTTCAACAAAGGTACAACGCCCAAGTGAATCGCCTCCGCACAAATCCCCGAACCCGGTTTACTAAACACAGTTTGTGCTGCTGCTAACCATGTTGGCATATCGCTGAGCCAAGCTTTGACATGCAAAGTTGCCCGCATTTTCAATTGTAAAGCCGCCTGTTCAGTTGCATCATCACGGTAACATAAAACCACGATATGACAATCAACATCATCAATGGCTTGCAGCAATTCTAAACTTGTAGGGTCGCCGTAAGTATTGAATAACATCAAACGTGTTTCCGCGCTTAAGCCTAGCTTTTGCAATGCCTGTTGGCGATTGGGCAAATGCGCTTGATTGAAAAATGCCGACATAATCGGCGAGCCTGTTTTAATAGATGGTGTTTTTGGATTGGTGATTTTTAGATAGTCGCTGCACTGTTGAGAGGGAGAATAAATCCAATCTGCGCCTTCATCTGTCCATTCTTTGAAATCCCCACCAAACCAATCGGTGATACCTGTTACTGTCGAAAGCTGTGGACTGTTTTGCTTAAAATAACGCAATAGTTGCGCACCTGCTGGACATAAAGCAACTACTTGCCGAGGTTTGAATTGTTCAAATAAACGTGCAGCCGTATGCTGATAAATCTTGTGAAAAGTCGCTAATTCATGTTGTTGGCAGCTTTGCGTGAGTTGCATATATTGATTCAGCAAACCAATATCATGTGCAGCTAAATGTCGCCAAAAACCTTCTAAACGCGCCACCAAACTCATCCATTCCCCCAATTGCACAATTTCCACAGGCATCGTGCCATGTTGCTGTAATTGCTGTTTAAGAGCTGCGGATTGAACGTTGTGCCCTTCACCTAAAGACCACGACAAAATCAAAATACCATGCTGTTTATCTTCACCATGACTTTCAGGTTGTTCCGTTTTTACAACGCCATTCACTTGTTGATAGTTATGTGTGACGTAAGCGAGCAACAGTAATTCCATGATGCTCTGGATATCGATGTTGCGACAACGAATCTCCGTATTTCCCAAACCTTGCAAAGTATTGCTACAATCAAAATATGGTCGTTGCGCACTCATTTCTAACCAACTCAATCCGTTATTGGTCAATGGCTGATTGAGTAATGGGAGCAAACCGAGTAAGCCTTGATGTGCGGTACGTTGAGCATAAGCTTCAATTTCTGTTAACCAGTCTTGATAGGGTAATAATTCTGCCGTTTCGCCTAGCTTCTGTAAATATTTGCTAATAGTGCTAAGCGATTGTGGTTTTGGGTTAGTTAGAGAATAAATATGATTGTCAGAGTCAGTGTTTAACGACAATTTGACCAATGTGGCGGCGACATAATCCACAGGTGCAAAATCTACATTCAAAGGTAAATCAAAGAATTTGCCGAGATTAATACTTGCCAGCAAAATAATGCCAAATGCATCGCTTTCGTTAAAACGGCTATGATTGATTTGCACCGCAGGGCCAATGCCATTAGGGCGGAAAATATTAACGGATAAGCCTAAGTCAGTGGCTTGACTTACCAACCGTTCCGCTGCCCATTTGCTTTGCGCATATCCACCAAATACGGCGTAGGAATCAGCAGATAATGGCGTTTCAAATTGTTGTTGCTGAGGTTGCGTATTGGCAGTGTCAAACACAGAAGCCGTCGAAACATAGTGCAACGTTTTGCGACAACCACACGAGGCAAAATCTAACACTTGGCATGTGCCATCGACGTTGGCAGGTTTTAGGATTGCATAAGGTACAGAAAAATCCACCTGCGCACCGTTATGATAAATGTGGCTAATCTGTTGACTTAAATCAATATATTGTTTAGGCGACAAGGCAAAATTAGGCTGACTAAAATCACCTATTAAAATATGAATCCGTGCCTCAAATCCCGTTTGCCACAAATTATATTGCTGCAAGTTATTGCGAAGACGCGCCAACCCTGCACTTTCAGAAGCCGCACGCACCAAACAATGTACTTGAAACGTAGTTTGTTGCAGTAATTCATACAGCAAATATGCACCAAGATAACCTGTTGCCCCTGTAAGCAAAACTTGTGTCGGGGTTTGTTCGGCGGATTTGGCAGCATTGGCTTGAATGATTTGCTGTCGTAAGGCTTCAGATAACACTGCATCTTGACGCTGAGGAAATGGTGTAATATCAGGTAAACGTCCTGTTTTTTCGTGATAATCCAATGCCGATGCCATCATTTGAATACTGCTGTTTTCCAGCACAAAAGCATAAGAAAATGTGATGCCTGTACGTTCACACAACGCAGAAAGCAAGCGCACCATGTCAATTGATGTGCCACCTGCTTCAGTAAAATTGATAGTCGTGCTGATCGTTTCTTGTTTCAGTATGTCTTGCCAAATTTGCAGTACAAGCATTTCGTTAGCTGTTTTTGGCGGGATTATATTTTCTGCAGAGTCATTTTTTTGTCTTGGTGTTGGAAAGCTTTGCTCATCAATTTGGGATGTTGCCAGCCATAAATTGGCTAAAGCTTGGGTATCAATTTGCCGCTGAAATATCGAGTTGCTTGAGGTTTTTTGTTTACTTGCTGTTGGTTTATTCACAGCCTCAGATGCTTGCCGCTGCCAAGTGGCTAAATACTGTGCATCAATCTGATGTGTCGGGCTAGCGAATCCATCCAAACTTTGATAAAGATGATGAATGGGTTGGTTTCTAGCAGTCGCTGTAAAATCAAGCAGAACGCTATTACATCCTTGTTCTAAGGCGAACTGTCCAATATGACGCAATAACTTATCTTCAACACCACGCCCCAAAACACGACAACTGAGCAACAGATTTTTAACTCGGATTGCATCATCTTCATTAACTAAAAATGCCGCCCCCGTTAATCCATAATCCCCAAAACGATCACTGACCTCAACCGTAAGTAAAGTTTGGTTTGGATCAGCATGGATTGCTTGTACATCGGCAATACTGCAACGCCAAGTAGTCGCATTAAACTGATTCACCCGTTGTGATAATTGGCTAACACGCTCGATCTGAGCTTCCTTTATCGGTGTGATACGGATGTTTAAATTTAAAGTATCTAAAAATGCTTGAAAACTACCAGCTTGCTGTTGTGCCTGTTGGCGTTGGCTATTTTCGACATACATTTGGGTGCGGCGGCGGTCTTCTGTTGAAGTCTGTAACGGCGGATCAAGCCACCAAATATGCTCAACAAAACGTTCTATTTCATCGCTTGAAAATTGCAAAGTTGCCACTGTTGGACAAGCGGTCGATACTTCAGCGATCTCAACAGGGTTGTCATCAATAAATAAGAAATGCCCAATATCCAGATTGAGCTGCTCAGCTAAGTTTTGCAAATTTTGGGATTTTGGTTGCCAATTGACCTCCCAAGTGACAAAGTCTTCACGTTTTAATGGAAAATCCCCTCGTTGTGCAAATAGCTCTGCAACATCGGATTCAATATTTTTGCTCAACAATGCCAACAATGCACCGCTGTTTTTTAGAGTAAGCAATTTTTCCTGAAATTGTCGATGTACTTTGACACCATGAATCCCCTGTTCTGCCACCACACCTTGCCACAACGTATTATCACCATCGAGTGCGATAAGTTTAAATTTTGGATGCCAAGCCTGAAATGCAAAGCGGCTAATAGTATTGCCCAAGCCTGCAAAAAAATGTGGGCGATAAGGCAAGGCTGCGGCAGCATCAGCAATCGGATCATGAATGTTTTTCAATCTATACTGCGCGCTAATCTGTTTACCATCAATTACATGACATTGCGGAAATCTGTTAGCAATTTGTTGAATGTGCTGGCGTTGAACTTCTAAATCTGGATTGTGTTCAGGCTCAGGACAAAGTATTAAGAGATATTGGCTATGTGTTTGGTGCGTAGCTTGTTGTAATAATTGTAAAAATTCCTCAACGGCTTGCGGGTTAACTGCCCAATCTTGTAAACGCAGTAAAATCACATTGATACCATGATGGTTACGATGGAATAGACTGTATGGGTCGGCAAGTGCTTGCAAAATTTGGTTAAAATCGACAAATTGTATGTCATAACGTGCTTCAAATTGATCTAACCAACTTTTTACCACACCACCTACGGAATCAGCACTAAAGGTCGCACCAATGACTAATTGTTTTCTCGCACTCATGCCAAGGTGAGTCTGTATATCACCGATTGTTGGTAGTTGCTTCTCACATACAGCTTGTAGCAAATTGCTAAATTGCTTGAGCAATAATTCAATTGTTTCTGTATCAAATCCATCTCGTACATACTCCACCGACCAGCGACAGCCTTGGCTAGACTCAATTCCCGTCCATGCCATATCAAAATCAATGTCATCACGATGGGCGGCAGCAAAAGTGCTGTGACCACCAAATAAACTATCAAGTTCTTTGTCCAGCGGCATGTAGTTGAACATGATTTGCAACGCGGGAATCTGTGTACCAGCACGATGCGCAAGTAATTTGTCTGCAGTTTGTTCTAAGCTCAACCCATTTTGTCGTAATTGCTGTACGGCTTGTGCAACCTGTTGTATAAATTGATCTATAGGTGTTTGTGGATGTGCAGGAATATGCAAATAAGACACTTGCGCAAAACAACCTATGAGTTTTTGCCAAGCACTGTGATGACGATTAAATAATGTCAAACCGATCACTGTATGTTCTTGCTCGGCATAAGCAAATAATAACAAGCGCAATACAGCCAAATATACAGTTGTGACAGTGAGTTGATGCTGTTGGCAATAGATTTGTAATTGTTGGTGTGTGGCTTGGGGAATGTCAATGTATGCAGAAGCAGCAAGTTGTTTACCGCTATGTTGAAAATTGGGCTTATAAGGTAATTTCAATGGCTCAAAACAGGCATAAGGCAATTGTTCCCAGTAAGCTAATTGTTGGGATGAAACCGTAGTCTGTTGCTCAGCATAAGCATAATCTTCAAATTGTGCATGTAAGGATTCAAGTGGGTTCACCTGTGCTTTTACCCACGCGCCGTATAACGCAGACAGCTCTTTAAAAAAGACTTGCACCGACCAAAGATCAGCAATGCTATGGTGTATAGATAAACTCAATATGGTTTGAGAATCGGTTTGCTGCAAAGATAAACGCCACAAAGGGGCTTGTGTCATATCCCAAGTTTCCTGATTATCATCACTGAACACAGCAGGTATATGCTCTTGAATACATAAATTGCCTTGCAAATCAAAAGCCGCTCTCAACATATGATGTCGTGCAATCAAAGTTGCTAAAGCGCGTTGTAACATGGTTTTATCCAGCACTTGGTTGATCGTGACTTGCGCAGGAATTAACAAGGTGGCGGCTGTTTTGCGTGCTTGTTGTAAATGCCAATAACGGCGTTGCTCTTGAGTGGCGGGATACTGTGGTAATAGCGGTGCTTTAGGTGGATTATTGTGAATCGTTTGGCTACTAAATTGATATTGATGTTGGTCTAAATATTGTGCTAATTCGGTGAGGTTATCACAAGCCATCATATCATCGAGACTAATAGATTGCTGGAGTTGGCCTTGTAAAGTATTGTGAAAATGAATGAAATGCAAAGAATCCAAACCCAAGGCAGCAAAGTTTGTATGTTTATCCCAAATGCTATCTTTTGGTTCCAGTGCGGTTTGCAAAATTGTGATAAGTCGTTGCTCGGTTGGCGTACTGGGTTCTGCAGTTTTTTGTGTACTAGTCGTTTGTTGCTGACCATTCCACTGTGCTAAGGCGGCCAAATTATCGTTTAAATAATCTTGTCGGCATTGATTGCGGCGTACTTTACCGCTGGATGTTTTCGGTAATTGCCCCGGTTTTAATAATACAATGGCTTCAACTACCACTTCATGCTGTTGCGTCACTGTTTGGCAAATGGCTTGAAATACTGCTTCTGCATCTAAACGTCGCACTTGAGCACGCTGCACTTCTTGCACAATGATGAGACTTTCATTATTGCCTTGTTGTATGCTAAATGCCGCGCCAGAGCTAGGAGCTAAAGCGGGGTGGCTGCGTTCAACAGTCAGCTCAATGTCTTGTGGATAATGATTCCGTCCACGAATGATAATCAAATCCTTCAAACGCCCAGTCACATATAACTGCCCATCTTGAATAAAACCTAAGTCACCACTGCGTAAAAAGCCACCTTGCCCGTCCTGTAAATGCGCATTGAAAATGGCTTGAGAAAGCTCTGGCTGATTCCAGTAGCCTTGCGCAACACTAGAGCCTGCAATCCAGATTTCACCAACTTGGGTTTCAGGCAAAATTTTCAGACTGTGCGGATCAACAATATTGAGTTGTACATCTAAGTTGGTATGACCACAACCTGAAAATACAGTACTACGTTCACCATTGATTGCGAGGCGCATGTGTCCTTGCTCCATCGCTTCGGCACTGACTTGCAAAGTGCGCGGTGGGGTTGGTTGATAAACTAGACCACCTGTAACCGCTACGGTATTTTCTGCTAAACCATAACAGGGGAAAAAACCATCAGCCTGAAAGCCTGAGTCAGCGAAGGTCTCGATAAATTGCTGCAAAGTGTCAGCACGAACAGGCTCGGCAGCATTAAAAGCACAACGCCACTGGCTTAAATCCAGTGCTGTAAGTTCTTCGGGGTTGGCACGTTGGACACACAAATCGTAGGCAAAATTAGGCCCTCCGCTAAAACCTGCACGATATTTTGATACAGCTTTGAGCCAGCGCAACGGTTGTTGTAGAAATGCAGTGGGAGTCATCATCACGCATAACATGTCGCTGATAATTGGCAGGATCAACCCATTCATCAGCCCCATATCATGAAACCCCGGTAACCAAGTCACAGTAGCAGGACTATTTTGTAAATCTGCTTTATGATGTACATAGTGGGCGTTATGTAGCAGATTACCGCGACTAATCATCACGCCTTTTGGTGTTCCTGTTGAACCCGAGGTGTATTGCAAAAATGCTAATTGATCTGGTGCATAAGCGTTGGATAGTTCATCAACTAAAGGAAAATCTTGATCGGTGCAGAGTATAGGCAAGGTTTGTAATGTTGGGCAATTTTTCAGGCTGGGTAATATACTTTCTGCTAATTCATTAGTGGTTAAAATGTAAGTGGCTTGTGCATCAATGGCAATCGACTCTAAGCGACTATCTTCACGATTGCGGCGCGGCAAGTGTGTTGGGACAGCAATGATACCTGCATATAAACATGCCCAAAATGCACAGACATAATCCGCTCCAGATGGATAAATCAATAAAACAGGCTTTTTTCTATCAAGGTGTTGTTGCAAATAGGCTGAGATGACTAAAGCGCGATGATGTAATGATTGATAAGTCAGTTGTTCTTGTTCAACTTCACCATTTTTCAGAAAAATAAACGCGGTTTTTTCTGGGTTTTGTACTGCACGTTGCGTTAATACATCGCTGATGTCATTGCTCAACATGAGGAAATCCCTTGATCTGATTGTTTTTTCCCACCTTGCAGGAGAAGGCACTAAATATGAAGTGAAGAATTAGTCTATTTTTTCGCTCACGACCATATGCTGGTTAAATATATTAGAGTTGAAACTGCGCAAAGTGCATTTCAGATATAAACGAATGTCTTTGTAATGTTGTTCATTGGTCAGGTCAATAAGCTGCTGTTTATGCTTAAACATATTCGGCAACCAATGCTGATCTACTGTTGTATGATAATCAGCAATAGGAATGTCAACGATTTCCGTCGTCTGAAAATTCGCAGCGTTTAAAAAGGCTAACTCTTCCTTAAGCAAGCGATAATTGCCTGTGTAAGCGAACACTTTATTCACATGCTGCCCTAAACGATCATTCCAATTTTTATGCTCTGGATGTGTGAGATGCAACTCTTTATGACACATCACGCCCCGCGTTTTTAGCATACGATGACACTGGCGATAAAAACTTTGTAAATCCTCAATATGCACCAGTACTTCATCACTGTAAATCGCATCAAATTCAGCTGTATGAGGTAAATTTTTCCAATGTGAAACCATAAACTGCGCATCAACACCATGTGCTTTTGCTCTTGCCTGCGCATATTCAGCCGATTTGGGAGAAACGGTAATCCCTAACCCTGTCACACCATATTTCTGGCATAAATACACCAAAGGCCCGCCCCAGCCACAACCGACATCCAAGACTTTTTGACCTGCTTCTAATTTCATTAAACGTGCAAACGTATCGAGTTTCTTTTCTTGTGCTTGCGTCAAAGTTTGGGTGCTATCATCAAATATTGAGCAAGAGTAGGTATTCCAATCACCACCTGTGACTAAAATATAGAACATTGGATCAATATCATAATGATAAGCAATACGTGCTGTTTCCTCATCTAGTTGATATTTTTGATATAAATTACGCTGTTCTGCTGGTGTTGAGTGCAAAGAGGGAAAATCTGTAATGGATAAATTAGTATGGTTTTTTGTCATAATGATTCTCCTATGATTGCAATACTTAAATACTTATTGCACCTGAGCCAAAAACGGGAGTTGAGAAAGAGAAAATAGGAATGTGCCAAGAAAGCCGTGGACAATACCAACACCCAACAAATTTTTGTGACGTAGGAAAATGAAACCAAAGAGAAAACCAGATACAACAGTGACAGCGACTAAAGCCGCACCGTATAAAATATGTGAAACACCAAACATAAACGAGGTAATGAGTACTGCTTTCCAACCTTTCTCGTCATCAAAAGCGCGTTGTAAGGAGTTCTGAAATACCCCGCGAGCCAGTAGTTCTTGCCCAAGGCTATGAACGAAATACCCATAAGCCACAGGATTAGTTAGCATGGTCTTAAACATAGCCAGTAAATCAATCGATCCATTTTCCAATATGCCCGCTTGCTCAGCAAGATAAAAGCCAATAATTGCCAATAACATAATGATAAAAGAAATTATCAAACCTTCAATCACTGATTGTTTCCAGTTGCGTGTTGTGATCCCAAAAGCTTCCCAAGGTTCTCCACTTTTGATAACAAAAAACATCACAGGGGCTAATAATAAAATCAAATACACCCAAGTAAAAGTTTGTCCATACACATCAACTTCAGGGAAAACTTGTGCTAATAAAGTGGTGATAACCAGCATAATGGAATAGGTTGCTAACAAGGTCAGCATAAAGCGATTAAAATAGTTTTTATCACGCAATAGCTGATTTTCTTTTTCTAAAGTCTGCGCATAATTAGAGGTGGCATGGCGTAAACGCTCAGAGTTGCCGAGGGCAATATTGCGGTAGAGTTTATTGATTTTTTCAACGCCACAAGATTGCTGTTGTAAGGTTTTAAGTATGGCTTTGTTGATTTTCCATAGGCGCGATTCACCTTTAGAACGGATGGAACTAGAACGAGGAGAGTCATCAAGAAACGAAAGTTCGCCAAAATAGCTGCCTGCTTGTAACTCGGAAACCACATGTTGCATTTCATCTGAAGACTTTAAAACTTCGACACAGCCAGTTTGAATCAGATACATATCTGCGCTGTGTTCATTTTCACTAAAAATAATATCGCCATCTTGATAATCACAGACTTGTAACGCTTTGCCACAAGTTTCAAAATCTGCTTCTGTAAAGCCATCGAAAATTTTTAATTTACGCAAATAATTATAATCGTCTCTATCCATGACATTATCCTTTTTCAGCTGAAGGCTTAAATACAAAACCTCTATCTCGCCATAAGTAAGGTAGATACAATAAGCATACACTGATGATTGCAACTAATTCCATGAATAAAATATACCAAGGCCATGCAGGTAGTAAATCAAGTGCGCTAGGTGTGATCGGTTTATGGGCGATAAATAAATAATTGCTACCTAATACAAAATTCACGCCGCCAACAAATAATGTATACAGATTGCCCATGATAAAAACGTGTAGCAAAGAATTGCCGTAAGGTCTGAAACCTTCAACAGCAGTTAAGTACAATGCGGAAATAAAAATGAATCCATGCGCGATGAAAAATTGGATAAACAAAGCATGAGGGAAACCATAATTTGTTAAGACAGGTGTGAGTGCTGCTTGTAAAGCCCCTGCAATTCCTAAAAAATATAGCCATTCATAACCTAATTGTTTCGGTCTAATCAGCATCAAAACACCAATCAAACCTCCAATTGAGCACAGGTCTAATGGCAGCATGTATATGATGTCCCATTTGTCGTACCATAAAAACCAGAGATGCCTAAATGCTTCATTGACTACATAAATAGAAACCAAGCTGTAACGCAATGTAGGACTTAGATGTTTCGGAATTCGGTTGCCATATCGCAGCAGTAAAAAGCAAATGAATGCGATCAGTAGTAGTGTGCCTAGATGTGCATATCCAAAAAGTACAAACGCACTTCCCTCATAATTCAAAGAAAAATATTGCTGCATATTTTACTCCTTGATATTTAGTTCACTTGCATGTGCTCGTATAACCCATCATAAATTATTTTATTACTGGCAATCTAGGTGTATTTATAAAAAATGGGGGCAAATTTATGAAGAATAAGTATGCTTTTTAAAGGAAATGGGCATGAGAATTAGCATTCTTAGCAATATCTAAAATAAATAATGATAGCTAAATAGGGATACAACTATGTTTTTTAGGAAAGGATATAAGAAGTTTAAACAATAAATATAGTCACTAAAATTTTTATGAAATCGCAACGTTTTTTAAAATTGAATGACTTTTTGGTCAATAAGTCACGTTTATGCAATATTGTCTAAATTTAAATTTGCGATTTTTATATAATTTCTATACATCTTATTGTATTAATTGGTTTAATTCAAAAATCGGCATCAAAATCGCCAACACAATAGTCAATACAATACTGCCCATCACTAAAATCAAAATCGGCTCGAATAAGCTAAGCAATACACCAATCAAGGTTTCTAATTCACGCTCTTGCATGGTTGCGGCACGGTCGAGCATTTGCTCTAAATTGCCGCTACTTTCACCACTGGCAATCAAATACACCGTCATTGGGGGAAATAAGCGGCTTTGCTCCAATGCATGATGCAAGCTACTGCCTTGACGTACTTGTTCTGCCGCAGTTTGTAATGCATTACGCATCGGGCGATTACCTACCACATGGGCGGTGATATCCAAGGCTTTTAAAATCGGTACACCACTTTGCAGCAAAATACCCAATGTACGAGTGAAACGTACCACATTCGCATTTTGTTCTAAGCGGCCAACCACAGGCAAACGCAATAAAAAGCGATGAAATAGTGTAAGAAACTTCTCAAAACGTAAAAAGTAACGAAAAGCTGCCACCGCCATCGCCAACAAGATTAATAGCACAAAACCCCAATCACGCAGAAAATCACTGATTGCAATCAAAGTTCTGGTTAAAAAAGGCAAATCTTGATTGATATTTTCAAATACTTGCACCACTTGTGGCACAACATAAGCCAGCAATCCAACCACGACTAAAACGGCAACACTGGTAAGCAACAATGGATAAAACAAAGCTAACAAGGTTTTTTGTCGCAAATACTGACGTTGCTCGGTATATTCCGCTAAGCGTTCTAGCACAATATCCAAGTGTCCTGTTTGTTCACCTGCTGCAACGGTTGCACGATATAACTGTGGGAAAATACTGGGATAATCAGCTAAGCCGTCTGCCAAACTATGTCCTTCTAACACCCGAGAGCGCACCGCTAACAACAGCGATTTGGTACGAGGTTTTTCGGTTTGTTCTGCAATGGCACGTAACGCTTCTTCTAATGCAAGACCTGAACGAACTAAAGTCGCCAGCTGTCGAGTGAGTAAAGCTAAATCTGTGGCACTCACCCGCGCAGAAGTTTTACGACGTAAGGTATTTTTTTGACTGACTTCTTCAACAGTAAGTGGGATTAAATCCTGTTCCCGCAATTGTTGCCGAATTTGGCGTTGTGCATCCCCTTCGAGTACACCTTTTTGTTTTTTTCCTTGCTTATCAAGCGCGATGTATTCAAAAGCTGGCATAAGTCAATATCTATGAAATTCCGTCGAGACCGTAGAGTAATTAAGATGGTTGATTTGCTTCGATTTGCTTCAGTAAATCCGAGTACATATCATAAGCCAACCATTGGGTTTTTTTAGAAAGGAAAATCGTATTATAACTGCTGGCAGTAATTTGTTGTAATGCACCTAATGCCTGTTTTTCATCTTTTTTAGCCAAATTGAGCAAATCTTGAGCTGATGAAGCTTTTGCACCAAAAAACTCAACAAAATGTGCACCATAATCAATGGCCATTTTATCGTCCCAATTCCATTGATGGATCACATGATAGGCGAATGGCGTAGTTAAATAACGAATATCAATTCCTTTGGTAAAAGCTGCTAAAATAAACCACAAATCCCACCAAGGTGTGCCCAAACAGAATTTTGACTCAGGAATATGTTGAATCAACTGCTTATCAAAAAAGAAGGTATCCATCCCACGCCACCAAGTACGCCCAGCGGTTTTCTCTAAATTATCCACATCAATCCGTGAAGCAAATAACACCCCACCTTTTGCATATTTATCTAAAAAATCAACAATCTGAGGTGCAGCTTTAAAGTGAATATCAGAGTTTACGATACCACAAACAGGCGTACCGTGTTTTTGCAAATAAGCCAATACATCCTTAATATAAACCAATGGGCGACCCGCTTCTTTACGCGCATCACGTTTGGCTTCATGAAAAGTAACGTGGGGAAATTGGGAGCGTAATTGTTTAATTTCCTGCTTAATATTCATTGAAACAACTTTAAAGCCGCATTTTGCCCAGCTTTCAGTCGCAAGCTTCTGATTATCAATATTTTTAGGGGCAATACTGGTTACAATGGTAATTTGAGACAAAATCTAACTCCAAATCCTAATTCAATGTACCCGTCACAACCATGTAACGCATACTGTCACCTTCAAAACCTGCTTGAAATACATTTAAAAACACAACAATAAATTCTTCATGATACGTATATACATCCTGAATACGATAACGTAATGGACAACCTCGGTCTTTTGGTACATTTCTGTCTTTTTGCAATGTTTTAGTCTTTTTTGCCCCTTCATTGAGCAAAGTCAAATGGAGCATTTTAGCGTTTCCCGCATCACCACAATTAAGGCCTGTTTTGTTCTCTTTTACTGACAGAGTGTATTTTATATTCGGCATATTGGCCAACGGTGTACCCACAGAAAAACGTACTTTTTTACCATTTGCACCAATATCATTGAAACGTTTAGAAGCCAACAAATCACCTTGGTTATACATTTCAATTTTGTATTTTTTCAATTTGCTATTTGCCGCTTTTAAATTTTTAGTCCGTGTTGTGGCTAATTGGCGACTGTCTGGGTTATGGTGTTTGATTGGGGAAATGACAGGGCGATTTTTTTCCACATCAATAATATGTAATTCTACATGAGCCGCATCTTCACCATCAGAAATCCAAGATTGTTGATAGGCTAAATAATTACCTGCACCCGAAAAACCAATAAAGTTTAATTTCGCTGCATCGCCCGCCCAAACGGAGAAACTTGCTAATGACAAGAATAACGCTGTAAACCATTTCATTGTTATCCAACTCCTTAATCAGTTATGAATAGTAGTGTTGAAATCTGACTGCTCTGGGAACAATCAGCCTGAAAATGTATGAAATTTTGATGCCTACTTGCTCAAGTTCAAACTGACTTTTAAGTTTCTTAACTATCACAAAAAAAGCTAGATTAGTCAAATCTAACCTAGCCTTTTCAAATCACAAATGAATAGGTGTTATTGAGGAATAATCACCACTTCCACGTTAGACGCTTCACTTGCAACCAGTTTACCATTGACTCGCGCAAACCCAATGACTGCAAAGTAATATTGTGACCCTGGGGCTAATTCACCTGAGACACTGTTGCCATTAAATTGGAATTTACCCAATGATTCTGCATTTGGATACGGTGCATAGTACACATAATAGGTTTCACCATTAGGAATGCTTGTCCAACTTAAAGTTACATTATTACCATTCACAGTTGCCGTAAGTTGTGGTGCAGCAACACTTTGAGCAGGAATATCAAATGTTTCTACATTAGAATTTGCACTACGAATTTCTTGGCCATTGACCACCGCTTTTGCGACCACAGTGACGTGGTAAGCTGCGCCCGGTAATACGTCAATACTATGTGATGTGCCTACTACTTCAGCAAGTAAGTTCACCAACTTAGGTTGTGCAGTGGTTGAATAATACACTTCATAGCTGGTCGCATTGGCAACGGCTGTCCATGTAAAGTTCACTGTAGTATCAGCAACATTAAGGCTTAACTGCGGTGCAGCCAATGTGGTAACAGGTGGAGTCGGTGGTGTAGTTGGGCTACCGCCACTACCGCCTAATAACACAGCATCAGGGTTGACAATGTGGCCAACATATTCTTGAACCAATTCACGGCGAATTTCATCCCAATCATCCACATCAGCTGCAGAAGTTGAGTTTGCATCTAACATTAAGATTTTTGAAGAATAAGCCGCAAGAGTTAAATTACCTGTTACCGCATTACCATTTAAATCTTTATACGTTGCGCTACCCAAATTGAAATCACGAGAACGTTCCGTTGGATTCATGAATAATTGTGCTTCTTCAGTCGCTAAGCGGGTATTTTGTAACTGCGCTTCAGTCACAGCAATATTGTCAATCCAATAGGTTTTACTGTCATCTTCTGTAATCGTGAATAACAACTTCATGAAATCAGACGTTTCTTCTGCTTGGAAATAATACTCATGTGATTTACGTGTATTAGCCATCGCGAAGTTAGCACGTTCTACAAACACATATTCAGGTTTGGTTCTGGCAATAGCCATATTTAAGCCACCATAGGTTTGACCTATCGTATCAAAACTGACTCTATACCAAGTGCCTGCAGTCACAGAGAATGTGCCTTGTAATGAAATGGTAAAACTGGTTTTCGTACCATTATTGGCAGGGTAAACCACTTTTAAGCTACCGCTATCCAATTTACCCGTATCGTGTAATACGGAGCTACCTACAGGTACCCAACCAGATTCATCAACATCAAAGCTACCTTTAGTAATTAAGTTACCACCAACTGGTGTTGATTTATAACTAGGCAATTTCACACTGCATTCTCTTGCAGTTGTTGAATATTGTGGGAATTTAAGCTTCCAATGTGGCAATGAGTAAGATTTACCATCACGTCTTAAATATACATCGCTGTAAGGATTACAATAGAAGTTGCCATTATAACGACCGTGATTGGTGTCATTGGTCATCAACATTGCTAAGCGATCAGGATGTAATGGCATCAAGGTATTGTCTTGCACCACGTTGCCATAAGACGGGCCTAATTCATCTTCTAAACGTACTTCGACATCATTGTTAAATGTTAAATTGTTCTTAACGGTGGTATTGATAAACGCATTTAAACGGATGCCCACATCTTGGTTGTTTGCAACCGTATTGCCTTCAATTGTGTTGCCGATCCATTTACTGTTTGAGCCAACACCCATGCCGTAAGTAGTGTGATGGTTACAAGGGTCTTTGGCTAAACTCATGCACCCGTTAGAATCATCAACGTTACCGATTGAATTTAACGTAAAGTTGCCTCTTACAATGGTGTTATCAGAGTTGTAGGTAATTGCACCGCCATCATTTAATAAGGCTAGTGTGTTGGTAATGACATTGTTTTCAATGACATGTTCGCCGCCTGCGTGTAAGGAAATACCGACATAACTACTGGTATCGATGAAGTTTTTGCGCACTGTATAACCTGTACTGAATACAGAGATGGGAATACCGCCGAACTCACCTTTATAACGCCAGCCATAGACACGATACATCGCCGTATTAGTAATATAGTTTTTCTCAATGACGGTATTGCCTAAGTCAAATGAGTTAGGGCTAAATAATTCAAAACCTGATTTAATTTGACGATTTAAATAGTTATTAGCGACGTATAAATCAGCACAACTGAACGGTTTTAACGCGCGTAAGTTATGAATGAAAATATTGTGTTGCACCGTGACGTTATTGGTTTGACTCATGGCAATTGCCACATCAGTGTAATGCTGGAAGTTTAAGTTTTGAATCGTTGCGCCATTTTGTTTATTGCTTAAAGTAATACCTGAACCATAAAACATACCTTCAATTAACAAGTTATTTGGGTTGGCATTGTTTTTAGGATAAAGGTAGATTTTGCGGGTATTTTGATCGTAATACCATTCTCCGGGGTGGTCGATTTCTTCTAATTTATCATCGATGAAGAAACCCCATTCAGGTAATTGGTAACCGCCGATATTGTACGGGCTGGTTGTTGCCATCAATTTACCTGTTGCAGAATTAAACGCCGTCACAGGCATAATACGATAACTCCAACTATAGTTACGCAAGCGGATAATCGCACCATTCCAGTAGTTATTAGGTTTTTTATAATCAATCAGGGCTTGAGAACTCATAGAGTCTTTGCCTAATTTTGTTGTACCTTTATCAACCGTTAACCAATTTTTGTCTAAAGGTGAGTCCACGTTAGGATAACGCGCGATGGTCATCATCTCATCATTAGAAAAAAGGTATTGAATCGGGTTATAAGTACCGTCAGATTTTGGTGTGATGAATGGGGTGACATCGGCTTCATAGACTTTAGAACTATCTAAACTAGGGTGGGTGGTTTTTTTCCAACCTGTGATGACCACACTACCTTTTAAGATTGGGGCTGCACCTTCTCCATATGCATCGAAGCTAATATTTTGTGGTTGCTTATGTAAGCTCATTTCTCCACGGAAGGTTTCACCGCGTTTTAACAAGATTTTTGCCCCATCTGGGAAAATTGCTTGTTTTACTCTACCGAGCGTTTGCCAAGCCGTTTCAGGACTTAGCCCGTCATTTGCGTCATTACCATTATTGGCAATGTAGTAGACACTAGTGGCATACAAATTAAATGACATTAGCATGAACGTCATTATTGCCAGCCATCGAGTCAGATGTTTCATGGCATCTCCCTTAAATGTTGTAACTACCATAA
This sequence comes from Candidatus Albibeggiatoa sp. nov. NOAA, assembly GCA_025800385.1. Classification (GTDB taxonomy): domain Bacteria; phylum Pseudomonadota; class Gammaproteobacteria; order Beggiatoales; family Beggiatoaceae; genus Albibeggiatoa. Next base: position 51,371 of record JAOXRS010000123.1, on the reverse strand, counting down.
CTTTTTATTATAGAGGATGTGTAAAGGTTTGGATACTTTAAAGATTAGGCACAATGGGGTTATTCGCCTTGTTATGAGCAGGAAGCTGATAAGTGGTTATAAAAAATAGAGTCCACTTTATTTAATCTGGTAGCACAGGTATTTTTGTATCACTATTAAGCAAAAGAACTCTATTGGTCTTTTAGTTTATATAATGGTTTTATTGTAATATGTTATAAGAAAGTATTAAAAATCTATATTTCAGCATATTGTCATCACTTTACACGGTTAACCTTATGTCAACAAATGAAGCCACTATTAGAATAAAAATTAATAAATTGCTTGAAGCTGCAGGCTGGCGTCTTTTGGATGATAAAAATGGGCAAGCCAATATTAAAGTAGAATCCAATGTTAAATTGCCGTCATCGGATAAAATGAAAAATGGCTTTATTGATTATTTGTTATTAGATGAAAATGGTTTCCCCTTAGCAGTATTAGAAGCAAAAGCGTTAGATATTGATCCTTTAGCGGGTAAAGAACAAGCAAGAAAATATGCAGCAGCGAATGGGTGTCATATTGCGATTTTATCCAATGGCAATGTGCATTATTTGTGGGATATAAAACGAGGTAATCCATCACTGATTACGCAATTTCCTTCCCAACAAGCGTTACAACACTCGAGCAAAGATTTTAAATACCATCATCCCAATTCCGAGGCATTGATTCAAGAGCAGATAGACGCGGACTACGTTGTTTTAACCCAAATGCCAAATTACAAACAAGTTGCAAGCTGGAAAAATAAGCAAGAGCGCGCTGACTTTATTAATACTAATAAGTTACGGTTTTTACGTGATTATCAGCAACAGGCAATCAAATCCATTCAAACAGCGGTCAAACAAAATGAAAGTCGTTTTTTATTAGAAATGGCAACGGGTACAGGTAAAACTTTGACAGCAGCGGCGATATTAAAATTGTTTTTGCGTACAGGTAACGCGCGGCGGGTTTTGTTTTTAGTTGACCGTTTGGAGTTAGAAGATCAGGCTCAAAAAGATTTTACGCAATACTTAAAAAAAGATTTTCAGTCTGTTGTATATAAAAAAAACCGTGATGATTGGCGTAAAGCGGAAATTGTTGTGACAACCGTGCAGTCTTTATTGCGTAAGGATAAATATCGGGATTTTTCATCTAATGATTTTGATTTGGTGATTTCTGATGAGGCACATCGTTCGATTGGTGGTAAAGCGCGTAAGGTGTTTGATTATTTTGTTGGCTATAAATTGGGTTTAACGGCTACACCTAAGGATTATTTGAAAAAGTTTGATCTCACTGCTACACAATCGACACCTAGGGAATATGAGCGGCGGGTGTTATTGGATACGTATCGCACGTTTGGTTGCGATGATGGCCAACCCACGTTTCGCTATTCTTTGCTGGATGGTGTGGAGGCGGGCTATTTGATTAATCCGATTGTGGTTGATGCTAGAACTGAGGTGACGACACAATTACTATCAGAACAAGGTTTTATCGTGGAGGTAACGGATGAGGAAGGTGAAACCCAAGAGCAGCGTTATCAGCATCGTGAATTTGAAAAGCGTTTTTTCTCGGATATGACCAATCAGGTTTTTTGCAAAACGTTTTTAGATAATGCGTTACGTGATCCAATCAGTGGTGAAATTGGTAAAACCATTATGTTTGCGGTTAGTCAATCTCATGCAGCGAGGTTGACCAATATTTTAAATGAGATGGCGATGCAGATGTTTCCTAATAAATATCAATCCAATTTTGCAATGCAAGTCACGTCGAATGTGGCTGATGCTCAAAGTTATACCGAGCAGTTTGCGAATAATAAGTTATCAGGTGTTAGCCACTTTTTGGAGTCGTATAAAACCAGTAAAACCCGTGTTTGTGTGACGGTTGGAATGATGACGACGGGTTATGATTGTCCTGATATTTTGAATTTATGTTTGGTGCGCCCGATTTTTTCACCGACGGATTTTATTCAGATTAAGGGACGTGGCACGCGCAAGCACAACTTTTTGGATAACTTGTACGATAAGCAGCTTAAAGCAACGGTGCAGCAGCCAGAGAAAACCGAGTTTAAGCTATTTGATTTCTTTGCAAATTGTGAATATTTTGAGGAGCAGTTTAATTATGATGAGGTGTTGAAGTTGCCATCACCTGCGAAGGCTGACCGCAATATCGATACGTCGTCGGGCACAGTGATTGGGGCGTATAAGCATACAGATTCAGATGTGATTTTGACTGTGAAAGAAGAAAAAGTAGGTTATGGTGGGATGAAAATTGATCGGATGTTTTTCCGTCAGTTTGAGGATACGGTCAAGGATAATTCGACGGTTCGGCAATATGTGCAGCAAGCGCAATGGGAGAGTGCAATTCATTATGTGAATCAGGAGATTATGAACAAGCCGAGTGCATTTTTTACCGTGGATAAATTACGGCAGGCGGCTGAGGTCGATAGGCGTTTAGATTTGCGGGAGATTTTAGAAAAAATATTTGGTTTGATTAGTCATTTTAAGTCTAAAGATGAGTTGTTAGAGGATGAATTTGTAAAGTTTGTTAATGCGGTTGCGCTTGATGCATCAGAATCGATGGTGGTGATTAAGGATTATTTTAAGGCATATGCAACGGACGATCAGTTACGGGAGATTATCGATCAGGGACATTATGCTGAGCTACATACCAACCCGACGTTTTCGATGCGTGATTTTAAGGCTGTTCCATCTGATTGGCGCAAGCGCGTGCCCTTGTATGTTCAGGATCATGTGTCTTTAGAGCAGTTTTTGAGTTAATTGCATTATTTTGGATTTGCTTAAGACGCAGAGCGTCGCGGCTGTATTCCAACGGTGAGCATTGGAACAAGGAAACCCGACGTTTTCATCTAGTTACCATGCTTTGCGTGGTAATTCAGTTTTGACGCTCTGCGTCTTAACACTTATTGAGAGAATATATTAGCTATTGTTTTCATTGGTAAGAATAAGCGTATATGGCCATTACTATGTTCGTATAATCTTTCAAATCCAAATTTTTCATAAAATCCTATTATTTCATTATGGAGGCTATCTACAACAATAGCATAAGCAGGCATATGTGTATTTACTTCTAATAAATGTTCTAGTGCTTTAGTGAGTGTTATTTTGCCTAATCCATGACTTTGTAAATCTTGATGAACAGCAAGTTGTGCAAGTAAAAAAACAGGTATAGGATAACGCGGTAATTTTTTTGCTTGGCTGTCAGGTAATGTCTCGCGGCGAATAGAACTACCAGCAATAGTGTAAAATGAATAAATTGGTTGTTTTTGGTTAAGTGTTGTTGTGGCAGGCAAAACCATTGTGCGGCTAATACCTGCTTTCATATGTTTAAGAGCTTGGGTTTTTAGGAAAGTATTAAGTTCGGCTTGTCCACAGTCAAAGCTATCTCGCTCATGGGCTGTTTTATTCAATTCTTCAAATCTCTTTGTGGTGTAATCCATCTAAAATCCATTCTGTTTTGTGAATTTTACAGCATCAAGTAAAGCTTGATTTGGTGCTTTTGCTTGATCGCAGGCTTGTATAAATTGGTCAAACACATCATTTTCTAATGTCATACTTTCATATTGAGCGATGACCTTAGTTGCATCTTCATCCATTAGCTTTACTACATACTCAGTTAAACTTTTTAAGCCCATTAATGCAGTTGCTTTCTCAGCTTTAGCCTTAACTTCCTCATCTAGTCTAATATCTAAACGTGCAGTTGCCATGATTTTTCCCTGTTTCCTTGATTCGTATTGAGGGCTTCCACCCCATTTGTACGGAGTTTATCCGTATATGGTTCATAGTATAAATTTATTATTATTAATTTTCAAGTTTGTACGGATTTTTGACGGATAATATATTATTTAATTATGACTACCATTTACTTTAAAATGATGACACATCAAGCTAAGCTTATAGGTATTTTCCCAGTATAAAAGGTGATATATGAATGTAACCACTGATGATATTTATCAGGAACTACGAGCTTTGCCTGAAAGTAAATTGCTAGAAGTTAAACAGTTTATTGAGTTTTTAAAATATAAAAAATCGGTAGATACTCAAAAGTCAACTCATCAAGCACCTATTGAAAATGCAGTAATATCCGATGATGCACAAGTTGCTGTTGGGCTAGAGGCACTTAAAATATTTCAGCAGAATAACTTTGTTGGTTGTTTGCATGAGGAAAGTGATTTGTCTGTTAATTATAAACAAACTTTAGATTGGTCTGATAAGTTATGATTATTTTGTAAGATTATTGTTAATTGATTATTCGCCTCCTGATTCCACTTGGTTTAAAATAGCCGCTCATCGAATTACGTTAGTTCATCACCCCACCGTTTAAAACAATAATGCTAGATACTGAAACCAAACGCCGTATTGATACTGCCCGTGATATTTTAGTGGGTAAAATCCCTGATCCTAAGTCTCAAGTTGAACAAATCACCATCGCGTTAATTTATAAATTCATGGATGACATGGATAAGGAAGCCGAGGAGTTGGGCGGTGAGCGACAGTTTTTTGTTGATGATTATGCAGATTATCGTTGGGAAAATTTGATTGGTTTGGGGATTGGTGGTCAGCAGGCGTTAGAGCTTTATGAGGCGGGTATTAGGGCAATGCCTGAGAATGAGAATCTGCCGAAGTTATTCCGCGATATTTTTAAGAATGCATATTTGCCGTATCGTGATCCTGAGACGTTGAGACATTTTTTAAAGGTTATCAATGAGTTTGAGTATGACCATTCGGAGCGGCTGGGTGATGCGTTTGAGTATTTGTTATCGGTATTGGGTTCGCAGGGAGATGCGGGACAGTTTCGGACACCACGTCATATTATTGATTTTATTGTGCGGGTGATTGATCCGAAAAAAGGTGAGACGGTGCTTGATCCTGCTTGTGGCACGGCGGGTTTTTTGATTGCGGCGTATAAGCATATTTTGGATGCGAATAGTCACAATGGCCGCAGCACATTGACTATCGATGAGCGTAAGGCGTTGGTGAAAGCGGTACAGGGTTATGATATTTCGCCAGATATGGTGCGTTTGTCGTTGGTGAATTTGTATTTGCATGGTTTTAGTCAGCCTTTGATTGATGAGTATGATACGTTGACCAGTGATGTTAAGTGGAATGAGTTTGCTGATGTGATTTTGGCGAATCCGCCGTTTATGTCGCCGAAGGGGGGGATTAAGCCGCATAAGCGTTTTTCTGTGCAGTCAAAACGGTCTGAGGTGTTGTTTGTGGATTATATCGCGGAGCATCTTCATTCGAATGGGCGGGCTGGGGTGATTGTGCCTGAGGGGATTATTTTCCAGAGTCAGAAGGCGTATAAGCAGTTGCGGAAGTTGTTAGTGAGTGATTATTTGTATGCGGTGGTGTCGTTGCCTGCGGGTGTGTTTCAGCCTTATTCTGGGGTGAAAACGTCGATTTTATTGATGGATAAGGGGTTGTCAAAGCGATCGGATTCGATTTTGTTTGTGAAGGTTGAGCAGGATGGGTTTGATTTGGGGGCGCAGCGGCGGGCGATTGCTGGGGATGATTTGCCGATGGCTGAGCAGGTTTTGCAGGGGTTTCGTGAGGCATGTTTGGCGGGTGAGGCGTTTGATACGGCGGATTATGATAATGCGTGGGTGGTGGAGAAGTCTAAAATCGGTGAGGATGGTGAGTGGAATTTAAGTGGTGAGCGGTATGTTGAATTTAAAAGTTATCAAAACATTATTCATCCACTTATAACTATCAATGAACTGTATGAAATAGAGTATGGTTTAGCTGAATCAATACCCAAAAACCTTGATGATAAAGGTATCAAAATTATTTCAACAGCTGAGTTAGAGCTAGATGGCTCACTTGATTTATCAAAAATTAGAAAAATTACGAGAAATGACAAATATAGTAAATATTTGCTGCCACCTAATACGCTTTTATTTAACTGGAGAAACGCTCCTAAACATGTAGGAAAAACTGCATACTTTATGGAAAGTGGTGAATATATTTATGCTTCTTTTTTATTAGCATTACATAAGAAAACTGAAGCCAATGTGGAGAATAAATATGTATGGGCAATGTTGAATAGCTTAAGAGAAAAGGGATACTTTAAATCTCAAGCACGCCAAGCGGTAAATCAAACTAATTTTAATGCAACTCAACTAAAAGCAACTAAAATCCCCCTTCCACCCTTAGAAATCCAACAAGCCATTGTCAAAGAAATTGAAGGCTATCAGAAAATCATTGATGGGGCACGGACAGTCGTGGAAAATTACAAGCCTCAGATTCAAATTGATCCTGATTGGGAAGTTGTGGAATTGGGCAAAGTTTGTGAAATTAAATCAGGAGGAACCCCGAATAGAAAAAGTAAAGAATATTGGGATGGTGATATTCCATGGGTTACGACGACTCTAATTGACTTCAATGAAATAAGCTATGCAAATGAGTATATCACAACGAATGGTTTAAATAACTCATCTACATGGCTAGTACCTAAGGGAACAATTTTAGTAGCAATGTATGGACAAGGCATTACTCGTGGAAAAGTTGCAATATTAGGTATAGATGCAACAATCAATCAAGCCTGTGCTGCATTTCAGCTGCGTTCAGAGATATTGTTAAATCAATATTTATTTAGAATTTTACAAGTTAACTATGATAATTTGAGACGGGTTAGTGAAAACAGAGGTGGAAATCAAAGCAACCTTAGTGCACAAACTTTAAAACAGTATAAAATCCCAATCCCCCCACTAGAAACCCAAACCCAAATTGTTGCGCAAATCGAAAATGAACAAGCTCTAGTCGATGCCAACAAAGAACTGATAACTCTGTTTGAACAGAAAATCAAAGATACCATTGAGCGCGTTTGGCAAACCTAAATAACGAAATCCGACCACCCCGCTTTTTATGACGATTTGAGCTGGGTGATTTCGGTTAACGTACTCTCAACCGCCTCAAGACGCTGCTTCATATCATTCATAAGCTGCATTTCTTGAGTACGCGTAATAATCTCTTGTCTTTGCTCAGACGTTAAGTTTTGCAAAATATCATCAGCATCTTGCGCCTTTTGCTCCTCATTTAAAAACATCTCACCTTCACCCGTCACCAACCAATGAATATTGACACCAAAGTGAGTATGAAAACTTTTAAGCAAATCTATACTAATATTGGTGCGCTCTTCAAGTAAATAGTTTTGCAATGTTCTATAAGATATATCAAGTTGTTCTGAAATGCTTTTAAGCGTTCTGTCCTGCTGATCTACAACCTGATTTAATCTATATTTTATACTCATAATAGTATTTTTTTTATTTCACTATTGATTTTATGAAAGAATAAGTATATATTTACACCTAAATATGGATAGCTACGAATTAAATATAAGCTCAACAGCACATTATACAGCGAAGTATCAGCACTTGAGCACGTATGCGTGATATTGACTACAAAAGGATCACTGTCATACAAAACGAGAACGCAACCATGCAAAACACGCCCGAATCCCCATACTGGGAAACCATTAACAACTCCCTATGGAAACAACAACATATCATTGGCTTCATAGACGAAACACTAGGCGACCTATACCTCACAGAAAACAGCGACGACCTCAAAAGACTAGAAACCCGCCTCACCGCAATTGACGCACTCATCGACAGCCTAAAAACAGAACTCAACCACATCATGCCACTGGTTCAACAAAAAAGAGACGAATTTATCTAACCATTTTTAGTTTTAAAAGAACAAATAAACCATTCTCCCAAAAATAAATTATCGTTATAATCAGAAAGGATATTTAATGACAATAATACTTTAAGTGTGGAAATACTTTTGCATGTTACCTGATAAATGTTCTAAATGAACCATATTAAAATTTTCAGGAAATGACAATGAACACCAAACCCGTTTATATTGCAGAAATAGAATCCATTTTTCCCAAACGCTATGACTCACAATACCTTGCTGACAAACTCTATCCCGCTGAACGCTACGGCAAAAAACACAACCAACTAGCCAAAAAACTTGCTTACAAAACAGGCATCAAACAACGTAGCAGCGTACTAGACTTAGAAACCTATCCAAAAATCAGCCTAGCCGACCCGCAAGATCACCCCAAAATCTGGGGCAAAAAAATAGTCGAACAACTCACCAACAACATTGCCAAATCCGAAATAGGTCATTTCAATCTCGGCTACAACATCTCAACCCATACCGATCTGCTGCCTAACCTCGCCACTCAAATTGCAATCGATACCAAACTCACCAACATAGAACAAGCCGAAGAATGCGCCTATTACGGTTGTGCCGCCAGCATTTATTGTATTGAACAAGCGGCTAAATATTGCCAAACCACCGATAAACCCGCGATTGTATTTATTTTCGACCAGTGTTTCGCTCTCTCCGTTCAACTGCCACAAGACGATCCCGACTTTCAAGAAATGCTGATTACCAATCTTATTTTCGCTGATGCTGGCGTTGGCCTACTGCTGATCCCCGAAAGCCTAAAACACCACTATCAAACCCCGCTACTTAAAATCACCGCTATTCAAACCAAATATATACAAGGCGACCTGATTCAAATGAAAGCAGGTAAATTCCTGATGCGGCGCAACCTAAAAGACATCATGCCAAAACTGGTCGCAGACAACTTAGTCAAACCGTTTTTAGCCGAAAATCAATTAAATACCGATGATATTGATGAATGGTCAATTCACCAAGGTGGCACAGAATTACTGAAAGCATTTCAAAACTGCCTTAACTTATCTGCGGAAAAAATAGCACCGTCTTTACAACTGTTTCACCAATACGGCAACCTCAGTGCAGCCAGTTGCCTTGTCGTTTTAGCGTACTTTCTGAAACAACATCAACAGACAAAACATCAAACAACAGGACTCATGCTGGGATTTGGAGCAGGATATTATTTGGGAGCACTGTTATATGAAGTTGCTTACCCCAATGCTTAAATAAATACCTCATATATCATTATTGAATAATAAAATAGTTTGATTTTTCATTTATCAAGCTATCTAATAATAATGTATTGATTAAATATTCTGTCCTCCAATATAGGAATGCTGAGTATGACCACTAACAACCTGTATCCGCTGTCCACGCCGCAAAAAGAAATCTGGTTCCACCAAATGCTATACCCCCAAGCCCCGTTATATAACATTGGTGGGTATATGCTGATTGAAGGCGAAATCAATACCGAACGATGTGAACAAGCAGTCAACCTGCTGATACAAAAACACGATGTACTACGCATTACATTACAACCACGAGCCGATGACATACCGCTGCAATCCATTGCCAATGAACTAAAAATCACCCTCCCACAACAAGACTTCTCCACTACCGACAATCCAGAACAAGCCGCACAAGACTGGATGCAACAACGCTTCAAACAAGCCTTTGACTTACATAATCCGCCATTGTTTGAATTCACCATTATCAAAGTCAGCGAGCAACGTTTTTATTTATTTAACAAATTTCACCATTTACTGGTGGATGGCTGGAGCATCGCACTGCTCGATCAATCATTTATCCAACTCTATACCGAATTATCCAATGAACAAACCCCAGAGATTCACGCGCCATCTTATCTTGATTTTATCGACAACGATCGTGCTTATGCAGAATCCAACCAATACCAAAAAGATACCCACTACTGGCGAGACAAATACCAAAGCTTACCCGAACCTTTATTCGAATCCAATAATCAACTCAAAGATCGCCTACCTCCGAGTGAATGCCGTACGGTTTGGCTGCCTCGTGCGTTTTACAACCAGTTAGAAACTTTCGCCAAAGCGCATAAATCAACCCTGTTTCACGTCATGCTGGCCGCGACCTATGTGTATTTCACCCGCACCCATCGCCGCGAAGAATTGGCTATCGGTATGCCTGTACTCAATCGCAGTAAAGCCGCCTTTAAACAAACCGCAGGGCTATTCGTTGGCGTAAGTGCCGCATGGTTTCAACTTGGCTCAGAACTCAGCTTTAGTGAATTATTACAAGGTATTAGCAAAACCTTAAAAGCCGATTATCGTCACCAGCGTTTCCCGATCAGTGACTTAAACCGCGCGGTCGGTATCCACAAAACCCAACGTCAGCAAATCTTTGATGTACAACTTAATTACGCCAAACAAGCCCATCAAACCCAATTAGCAGGCAGTCATACCCAATCCATGATTTTATCGCCGCAGCAGGAACAAATCCCGTTAGCAATTGCGATCTGGGAGTTTCACGCCGACGAAGCGGTGCAATTGGATTTCACTTATAACCTTGCTTATTTCAATCCAGCAGAAATCAAGTGCATTCAAACCCGTTTTATCACTTTGCTAGAAGCGGTATTAGCACAAGCAGATGCACCGATTCACACCTTGCCATTATTAAGTGCTGAGGAAAAAAATCGGTTGCAACTGTGGAATCAAACCGACACCGATTATTCCAAAGATCAAACCATTGTCGATTTATTCGAACAACAAGTGCTTAAAACACCTGATGCGATTGCCGCCGTATGCCCTGCACAAAACACCCAACTCACCTACCAACAACTGAATCAACAAGCCAACCAATTAGCTCGCCACTTACAAACCCTCAATGTGCAAGCAGAAACCTTAGTCGGTATTTGTATGGAGCGGTCGCTAGAGATGCTGGTGGGATTGTTTGGGATTCTCAAAGCGGGTGGTGCATATTTGCCGCTTGACCCCGCTTATCCGCGTGAACGATTGGCATTGATGCTGGAAGATGCGCAAGCCCCTGTGCTGCTAACTCAATCCAGCTTGCAAAGCATATTGCCTGAGACCCAAGCCCATCGCGTGTATTTAGATCAACAAAATTTCTCTGACTATACAACGGACAACATACAAACTGCCATCCAACCCGAGCACTTGGCCTATGTGATTTACACCTCAGGTTCAACGGGCAGACCCAAAGGCGTGGCAATCGAACACCATAATCTTGCCTCATTATTGGCATGGTCAAAATCGGTTTTCAGCGAAGATGATATTGCAGGACAATTACTCTCCACCTCATTAAATTTTGATGTATCGGTATTTGAGCTATTCGTGCCGTTGAGTCGTGGCGGTCAATTGATTGTGGTCGACAATATTCTGGCTTTAGGTGATTTATCCGATGACGCAGGCATTGTGATGATTAATGCTGTGCCTTCTGCATTGCGTGAACTGATTAAAATCAAACCGTTACCCGCATCGATCAAAGTAGTCAACTTGGCAGGTGAAGCGATTCCCGCGCAATTAGTTCAAGACTTATATCAAATGCCACAAGTGGACAAAGTGTTTAATATTTACGGGCCTACAGAAGATACCGTGTATGCGACTTGTACTTTGATGAGCCGTGATCCTAATGAAAAAGTCACCATCGGCAAACCAATTGATAATGCAAAAGCCTACATTTTAGACAAGCATTTGCAACGATTGCCTATCGGGGTTGCGGGTGAATTGCATCTTGGTGGGGCGGGTGTCGCGCGTGGCTATTTGCACCGCCCAGAGCTGAACGCAGAAAAGTTTATCCCTGATCCATTCAGTGAAAGCCCCAATGCACGTATGTATAAAACGGGTGATTTAGCTTGTTTTCTGCCCGACGGTAATATCGATTATTTGGGACGGATTGATAATCAAGTCAAAATTCGCGGCTTTAGAATCGAGCTGGGCGAAATTGAAACCGTGCTTAATCAACATGTTGATGTGCATGAAGTCGTGGTGATCCCGCAAGACATGTCAACAGGTCATCCGCATTTGGTTGCCTATATTGTGTCAAATTTACTGCCTGATCGAGTTGCATATCAACATCCATGTTATATCGAATCTCAAGGTCAAAAGTTGCATTTTGAAACCGTGGATATTTGTAGCGGCGGCTTATGTTTGCATGGTGATGATTTGCCATTTGAGATCGGTCAACAATTTAATTTGCAATTACAGCTACCATTTGAAGCTGAAATCAGTCGTTTAAACAGTGAAGTGCGTTGGAAGCGTGGGGCAGAAGTAGGCTTAATGTTTCACTTGAATCCTGAAGTGCAAACTCAATTAGATCAAAGCGTGAGAGATTTATTAGAAAAAAACGGCATTATGAGCATGTTACAACGGACGTTAACCCAGCGTTTACGCGAGCATTTAAAGGACAAACTGCCCAATTATATGATTCCATCAGCATTTGTATTATTGCAATCATTACCGCTCAATCCCAATGGCAAAGTTGACCGCCGCGTATTGTCACAGATTTCTGTCAGTCATAAACTCTCTGAAGACAGATTTGTTGCGCCGAAAACCCAAGCGGAAAATAGTTTAACCAAGATTTGGGCAGAGGTTTTAAATCGTCCGAAAGTGGGAATTGAAGATAATTTCTTCGAACTGGGTGGCGACTCAATTATCAGTATTCAAATTGTGTCCCGCGCTCGCCAAATGGGTTTAGAACTCGGCCCCGACCAATTATTTGAATATCCGACCATTGCCGAATTAGCCAAACACGCCAAGCAAACCACCTCGATACAAACCGAACAAGGCATACTCACTGGCGAATTACCGTTAACCCCAATTCAACACTGGTTTTTTCAGCAGCAATTACCCGAAGCCCATCACTTTAATCAAGCGGTTTTATTACAAGTATCGCCACAACTCGACGCGGAACATATTGAGCAAATTCTGCAACATTTATTACAACATCACGACGCACTGCGTTTAAACTTCCAATTCACAGATCAATCTATAAAACAATGGTTTGCAGGTATTAATGATATCAGTGAGTTGTTCAGCATTTATGATTTATCCGATCTCAATTCTACTGAACAAACCCAACAGATCAAAACCATGGCCGATCAATTACAAACCAGCTTTGACTTACAACAAGGTGCGCTTTTACGGATGGCATTATTTAAAATGGGTGATGAACAGCCGAATCGTTTATTTATCGTGGTGCATCATTTGGCGATTGATGGCGTATCTTGGCGGATTTTACTGGAAGATTTCGTACAGATTTATCAACAACTCAACCGTGATGAAGCGATTAATTTACCACCTAAAACCAGCTCTATGCGCCAATGGGCAAAACAATTAGGCAATTACGCGCTATCCGATGAAGTGAATCCAGCATCATGGCAGATTGACAAACCGATTGCCTCGTTGCCGCTGGATAATCCAACCCCGCCCAAAGTACAAATTGCGCTGGATGCTCAATACACTCAAGCTTTGCTCAATGATGTACCGCAAGCGTATCGAACCCAAATCAATGATGTGTTATTAACTGCGTTGGCGCAAAGTGTTGCCGCGTGGACGGGAGAAGAGCATGTCTTGATTGATTTAGAAGGGCATGGACGCGAGGATTTATTCAGCAATATGGATGTGTCGCGAACCGTGGGCTGGTTTACCAGTTTATTCCCTGTACATTTGGATTTGACAGGCATCAGCCAACAATTGGGTTCAGCGTTGAAAGCGGTTAAAGAGCAATTGCGCAGCATTCCAAACAAAGGCATTGATTACGGCGCATTGAAATATTTGCACCCAGAATCTGCCTTAAGCGATGCACCAAAACCACAAATCAGCTTTAATTATTTAGGACAATTTCAGCAATTTAACCAAGCACCATTTTTAGGCTTAGCCGATGAAGACACCAGTTTAACCCGTGGTGCAAGCAATCCGATGGCTCATTTAATCGAAATCGATGCGTTTATCAATGATGGTGAATTATGCCTAGAATGGAATTACAGTGCAGCACATTTTCAAGCGGAAACCATTCAACGGGTCGCGCACGACTTTATCCAAGCTTTGCAAGATTTAATCAGCCATTGCCAATTGCCTACCTCGCGCAGTTATACCCCTTCGGATTTTCCACTGGCTCAATTGCAACAAACCCAGCTTGATGAATTTATTGAACAACTGGATGATGTGTATCCATTATCGCCGATGCAGCAAGGTATGTTATTCCACACATTGTATGAACCTGATTCTGGGATGTATTTCGAGCAATTATGCTTGCGTTTACAAGGTGAGTTGAATGTCGACGCATTTCAAACCGCTTGGCAACAAGTCACTGAACGTTATGCGATTTTACGTGCACAATACCGCTGGCAAGATTTAGAGCAGCCGTTACAGTTGATTTTGCCTAGCGTCAATTTACCATGGCAGCAACATGATTGGCGTGATTTCAATCCAGCGCAGCAAGCCCAACAATTACAGACTTTTTTACAAGCCGACCAAACACAAGGTTTTGATTTACAGCAAGCCCCGTTAATACGGTTTGCTTTGTTACAGCTCGATCATGAATGCTATCAATTGGTGTGGAGTTTCCATCATTTGCTACTGGATGGTTGGTGCTTATCGTTGGTGTTGAAAGATGTCGCCACCGCTTACGCCAATATTACCCAAGGGAAAAACGTTTCATTCGAACCAGAGCACGCTTATCGACATTACATCGCTTGGTTGCAACAACAAGACAAAGCCGCTGCACAAACATTTTGGCAACAACAACTGGCTGATTTTTCTGCGCCAACTTCGCTACGTGCGGACACTGTTGTCAGCGAACAGCATGATTATATTGAATATGATTTCAGTTTAGATGTGGATACCAGTCAAGCCTTACGCCAATTAGCCCAAACCCAACAACTGACTTTAAACACTTTAGTGCAAGGTGCGTGGGCATTATTGTTAAGCCGTTATAGTGCTGAATCTGATGTGGTATTTGGTGCAACGGTATCGGGACGGCCTGCAGATTTAGTCGACGTGGATACGATGGTGGGTTTATTTATCAATACTTTGCCTGTGCGGGTTAACGTGTCAACAGATACCGAAGTATTGCCATGGTTGCAAGATTTACAAACCCAACAATTACAGCGCGATATTTATAGCTTCACGCCATTGGTTGATATTCAAGGCTGGAGCGAAATTGATAGCGGTGCGCCATTATTTGACAGTTTATTGGTATTTGAAAATTACCCGATTGACCAGTCTTTGCGTAATATGGATTTAGGCGGCTTAAGTATCAGCGAGGTGCAATTTTTAGAAAAAACCAATTATCCGCTAACTTTGGCAACTTTTATTAGCGGTGAAACGATCAGCTTTAAATTGGCTTATGCAACCCACCGATTCCAGCACCACAGTATGGTTCGCATGATGGAACATTTGCAAACCTTACTCCAAGGCATTTTAGACACATCGCGCCAATTAAATCAAATCCCGATGATGACCGCCGATGAGCAGCAACAACTTTTAGCGTGGACACAAACCACCAGCGAGATCGTGCCAACATGTGTACATCAACAATTTGAACAACAAGCTGCCGCCACACCTGATGCCATTGCAGTTGAATTCGCTGAACAATCATTGACCTATCAACAGCTTAATCAACACGCCAACCAATTAGCCCATTATTTACAAAGCTTAGGCGTGCAAGCTGATACTGTCGTCGGGATATGCTTGGAGCGTTCGTTAGACATGTTAGTCGGATTATTGGGGATTTTCAAAGCAGGTGGGGCATATTTACCGCTTGATCCGAATTATCCCACTCAACGTTTGGCATTTATGCTGGAAGATGCACAATTATCGATTTTGGTCACAGATTCCAATTTGCGCCAACGCTTACCAGCAACCACCGCCCAAATCATCTGCTTAGATCAAAATCCACAGGCACAACAAGCCTCCACCAATCCAAAGAGTACAGTCAGTGCTGAGCATTTGGCGTATGTGATTTATACCTCGGGTTCAACAGGCAAACCAAAAGGGGTAATGATTGAACAAGGTGGTTTAAATAATTTCGTTCAAGCGGCGGTGAACAATTACCCCATCACACAGCAAGATCGTGTATTACAATTTGCCTCGATCAATTTTGATGCCGCAGTTGAGGAGATTTTCCCTGTGCTGACCCAAGGCGGTACATTGGTGTTACGCACGCCTGACATGATGGATACCGAGCAGCATTTCCTACAAACTTGCCAAGCTAAACAGATCACAGTACTGGATTTACCCACCGCTTACTGGCAACAATTGATAAGCAGTGAAGACAATCACCCTTATTGGCCTGAGTCGGTGAAAACCGTGATTATTGGCGGTGAAGCAGCGTCATTGCAACGCGTGCAACAATGGCAGCAAACTTTTGGGCAACAAGCACAATTGCTCAATACATACGGGCCTACCGAGGCAACCGTGGTCGCAACGTATTACCGTGTCGATGATAATGTGGACAATATCCCGATTGGTAAACCATTATCCAATTATCAAACATATATTCTTGATAGCAACCAACAACCTGTGGCATTAGGTATTGCGGGTGAATTATGCTTGGCGGGGAACAGCTTGGCGCGGGGTTATCTGGGTCGGGATGATTTAAGCGCAGAAAAATTTATCGATGTTGAATTGTTTGGTCAACCAGAACGGATATACAGAACAGGTGACTTGGCGCGATGGCTACCCGATGGCAATCTTGAATATTTAGGGCGTATCGATCATCAAGTAAAATTGCGCGGCTTCCGTATTGAATTATCTGAAATTGAACAGGCGTTAATGCAACATCCCTCAGTCAAAGAAGCGATTGTGTTATTGCATGATCCCGAGAATACCCCCCGCTTGATTGCTTATGTCACGTTGAGCCAAGCACTAGCCGT
Organism: Candidatus Albibeggiatoa sp. nov. NOAA; assembly: GCA_025800385.1. GTDB lineage: Bacteria > Pseudomonadota > Gammaproteobacteria > Beggiatoales > Beggiatoaceae > Albibeggiatoa. Next base: position 34,775 of record JAOXRS010000123.1, on the reverse strand, counting down.
GGAAGCCTTGCAAGATTGGTTAAAACAGCGATTGCCAGATTATATGTTGCCTGCAGCGTTGATGGTGTTGGATGCTTTGCCGTTGACCCCAAATAACAAAATTGACCGCAAAGCCTTGCCTGCCCCTGATGCGTTGTTAGCGAAAACCTACCAAGCCCCGCGCGATATGGTCGAATTGCAATTAGCCCAACTTTGGGAACAAGTGTTAAATGTGCAACCGATTGGGATTCATGACAATTTCTTTACTTTGGGCGGACAATCACTGTTGGCAGTGCGGCTGATGAGTTTGATTCAACAGCAATTTGATCGTCATTTGCCGATTGCCACCTTATTCAAAGGCGCGACCATTGCCGAATTAGCGGATGTGATCCGTGAACAGCAACAGCAAATATGGCCAACTTTGATTCCCATTCAAGCCCAAGGCAACCGATCACCATTATTTTGCTTACCCGGAGCAGGTGGCAATGTATTGTATTTATACAACTTGGCGGCGCATTTGGGACAAGATCAACCATTTTATGGCTTACAACCACCGGGGTTAGATGGCAAAACTGAAACCCCAGATAGCATTGAAGTGTTGGCATCCTATCACATACGAGAATTGCAAACTGCGCAACCACACAATCCTTACTATTTAGTTGGGCATTGTTTCGGCGGTAAAGTTGCGTTTGAAATGGCCAGACAATTGGAGCAACAAGGTCACACCGTGGCGATGTTGGTGATTCTCGATAGTACTGCGCCCAGCGTTGAACCACAACATAATCCAACCGCTGACTGGAACGAAACTGATTGGCTATGGAGCATCGTTGAGGTGTTGAAAGTATTAACGGAAACCGAAATCGAACTGACTAAAGACCAACTACATGAGCAAGCAGATTTAGAGCAGGCTTATGAATTGGTGATGCAATATTTAAAACAACGTCAATTATTCTTCGCGCCCGATGCGGATATTGCACAATTAAAAGCCACAGTGAAAAGTTTCAAAGCTGAAATTCATGCACAATTGCATTACCAACCGCAAGGTAAAATCGATGCGCCGATTGTGTTAATCCGAGCTGAAGATCAATCAAATGAGGATTATGTACAAAATGCTGATTGGGATTGGCATCCATTTACATCCAGCACTTTCAATTTAGAATGGAATGCAGGCACACATTTCAGTATGTTTTATGAACCACACGTCGAAAGCTTGAGTCAACGTTTACGACATTATATGCGCAATCAATCATAACCCATTTTAAGCAGAGCCAACTTATTTTTATTGATGGGTTGGCTCTTGCAAAATATACAAACTTTATCAAAGCAACCTGTTAATTAAACTGCGCCCCAAGCTTTTCAAGTAAATGGGTTAAGGTTTCACATTCTTCAGCAGTAAAGGTTTGATCCATTAAAGGATAAGCCACAGAAGCCATGGTTTCTAAAGCGGCGGCCAGTTTCTCCACACCCACATCCGTAATATCAATGACAAAATTATCATGACCGCAGGTGAAATAAACGACTGTATTCCGCATCCCAAACCGTATAAAGCCATACATGCATATGCTGGTAGCAAACTCAGTAATCTGTGGCAAGTAGTAGAATTAACAAAACCTTATCCTCAGATCAAAGCCTTTATTTTTTAACAATTTGCACAATATCTGCTGTTGTTATTCACTTCTAATTAGGTAAATTTATGTCACAAACCCTGCCAAATCGTGGTGCACAAGGTATTGAATTCGTTACCATGATGGCATTGATTATGTCGTTACTAGCACTCTCCATTGATGCAATATTGCCCGCTTTATCACAAATCGGCTCAAGCCTTGGTGTCGATCAAAACAATGCTAACGACAACCAATTATTACTATCCAGTGTCTTTATCGGCATGTCATTGGGACTCATGGTGTATGGGCCACTCTCAGATACTTACGGCCGAAAAACAACGCTTAACCTTGGTGTAGGCATTTTTATTATTGGAACAATCATCTCTCTATTTTCAAGCAGTTTTGATGTCATGCTACTGGGGCGATTAATCCAAGGCTTTGGAGCAGCATCGTGCCGAGTGGTTTCAATGGCAATGATCCGCGATAAATTCGAAGGCAAAGAAATGGCAAAAGTCATGTCATTGATTACCAGCATTTTTATTATCGTACCCACCATTGCACCTTCCATCGGTCAAGGCATATTATTATTTTTTCAATGGCAAGCGATTTTTCTATTTTTGCTCATCGTCTCATTTGCAAGTCTGACTTGGTTCGATTTGCGGGCACAAGAAACATTATCCCGTGAAAACCGATCAGCATTTTCATTGACCACTACTTTTGAAGCAATCAAGGAATCATTAACCCATCCAACCAGCCGTTTATATACCATTGCGTCAGGTTTAACCTTTGGTGGCTTTATTGGCTACCTAAACTCAGCACAACAAATCCTACAAATTCAATATGAGTTAGGTGACTTGTTTTCGATTGCATTTGGCGGCTTGGCGTTCTCAGTGGGAATTGCCTCATATCTCAATTCTCGCTTACTGAAATTATTTAGCATGGAACAACTATGCTTATTCGCTTTAGCCATGGTATTTACAACATCCCTATTTTTTTATGTCTATATTAGCCATTTTTCCGCACAACCAACATTGATCGTATTAATGACCTATTTGAGTATTGTGTTTTTTAATCTGGGCATTTTGATGGGCAATATGAATACGCTCTCACTCAATCCTTTAGGCCATATTGCAGGTACAGCCTCATCAGTCATTTCCTCCGCTCAAACATTGCTATCAGTTGCGATTGGCAGCTTTATCGGTTTGATGTACGACAATTCTATTTTTCCATTGGTATTCGGTTTCATGTTCACCGCGTTTGGTGGCTTAAGCATTTTACTGTTTATCAACTATGTCGGTCCGTTCAATTATGCAAAAGCATACAAATAGGAGCTTTTTATGAAAATGAGAAATACAGCAGATAGCTATGGCTCAGTTGCAAAATGGTTGCATTGGATCACGGCGTTATTGTTTCTTGGCGCGTATGTCAGTGTGTATTATCGGCATTGGTTTACAGAGGCAAAAACACCTGAAAACTGGAGCGCGCTGCAACTGCATTTATCGATTGGGATGACAGTAGCTGTGGTGGTTTTTCTGCGTATTTTTTGGCGGCTGACAAATCCCGCACCCAAGTTAGAACCCGGCACAAAATTAGAACACATGGCAGCACATGCAGGTCATTACGCGCTGTATGCTGTGATGATTATCATGCCTGTGACAGGTTATATCGGTACGTCCGTAAACACAGAGTTCTTTTTCATCTTTGATATAGTGAAATTTGAAAGCACCCAATTGTATGAATCGCTGGTTACCAATGGGTTAGGTATTTCATTTAAAGAATTTGAAAAACCTATCGATTTTATTCATAAAGAAATCATGGGCAAATGGTTGGTATGGATACTGATTTTAGGTCACGCGGCTGCCGCTTTATATCATCACTTTGTTAAAAAAGACAATACACTACGCAAAATGACGGTAGGTAATTAATTTATCAACAAAGCCAACTTATTTACATGCTGTATGTATGTTGGTTTCTTTAGTTGTAAAGGCAAATTATTTTGAATACTTTGATGATGATAGCTAAAGTATTTTTTGCTTTTTTAACTTTGGTGTTTAGCATTTACCTTTATCAAGAGATATTTGCTGAATACTATTCATGGTCTATTGATCGAGTTGAAACTGAAGTCATTCAAGTAACAGTAACACCTGCTAAGCGGACTAAAGGTTGTTGGGTATTCTGCACCCGTGAAGTATTAAAATTTAAAGTAACTGTTAAAAATAAACTAGATAAAAGAATTCATTATGACCCAAAACAACTAGTAGCATTTATAGATAAAGAGCAACAGACGGTTGGGGGATATAATAAATTTCCTGTTTATGTGCATATCGATAATTTGCGCTTGTTACAAAAAGAAACGCTTATTTACACAGGACGATTATCTTTTAAATATAAAGCATTACCACCTAAAGATACCCCTATTTTACTTGAGCTAAAGGTGCGGAAAGATAAGCCTATTGCATGGGAACATCGTTGGTAAATGGAAATGTTCATTTTTAATACTTTACGGCATAATGACTAGATTTCATTCTTTAGGCATTCTTGATTTTATCCGCTATATCACGTTTAATGAGCTGCAGTTTTTGGCATTTCAAGTAAAGGATGACCTATGACCACAGCACATGAACTCTTCGAAACCGCACAACACTATATCCCCGGAGGCGTTAATTCACCTGTTCGCGCGTTTAAAGGCGTTGGCGGCGACCCTGTTTTTATTCAACGGGCTGAAGGAGCATATTTATACGATAGTGAAGGCAAACGTTATATTGACTATGTTGGTTCATGGGGGCCAATGGTTGCAGGTCACGCCCACCCTAAAGTAATTTCAGCAGTACAAGACGCAGTGAAAAATGGTTTAAGCTATGGCGCGCCAACTGAAATTGAAACCAAAGTTGCAGCAAAAGTGTGTGAACTCGTGCCTTCCATTGATTTAGTGCGTATGGTGAATTCAGGTACAGAAGCCACCATGACAGCCATTCGCTTAGCGCGGGGTTATACAGGACGAGATAAAATTGTTAAATTCTCAGGCTGTTATCACGGTCACGTTGACTCTTTATTAGTCAAAGCAGGTTCTGGTGTGCTTACTTTAGGTTTACCTAATAGCCCCGGTGTACCAGCATCACTTGCCGAACATACTTTAACTTTAAATTATAATGATATTGAACAGGTTAAAACAGTATTTGCTGAAATGGGTGACCAAATTGCTGCAATTATCGTCGAACCTGTTGCAGGAAATATGAATTGTATTCTGCCACAAGAAGGCTTTTTACAAGGCTTGCGTGCCATCTGTGACCAATATGGTAGCGTATTGATTTTTGATGAAGTGATGACAGGTTTCCGTGTAGCTTTAGGCGGTGCGCAAAGTTTATTTAATGTCACTCCTGATTTAACTTGTTTGGGTAAAGTAATCGGTGGTGGTATGCCTGTGGGTGCATTTGGTGGTAAAAAAGAAATCATGCAACATATCGCGCCACTAGGGGCTGTGTATCAAGCAGGCACATTGTCAGGTAATCCCATTGCAATGGCAGCGGGTTTAACCACTTTAGACATTATCAGCCAACCAGACTTCTTTACTGATTTAACTCAGAAAACCGCAAATTTTGTTCAATCTATGTTAGAACGTGCCCAAAAAGCCAATATCCCAATGACGGGTGTATCAGTCGGTGGCATGATGGGCTTATTTTTCACGGAATCCGTTGCGGTGACTAATTTCGATCAAGTGATGCAATGTGATGCGGAGCGATTTAAAACATTCTTCCATGCAATGTTGGACAAGGGTGTTTATCTCGCACCATCTGCGTTTGAGGCGGGCTTTGTCTCTTCAGTGCACAGTGATGCTGATCTTGAACACACTTTAGATGCGGCAGAAGCAGTATTTAAAATGCTTTAAGCTGTAAAAACAAATGAGCTACATGAGAGTATGTGGCTCATATTATTCAGATAATACCATTGATAATGCATAACTTGGCCACTGGCTATTGTGGTTGCATCTCTTTTAAACGTTTCAAAGCAAATTGCCCACGCTCTTTGACTGCACGAGATTTGTCAGTCGCAAAATGCTGGGCTAATGTCAGTGCTTCATCCCCTAAGCTTTCTAAATCACGAATTAAAAATTCAGCCGCTACGCGCCGTACAATTGAAGAACGGTCATGGGATGATGTTGATAAAAGCTCTAAACATGAAGATGTTACCGTTAATTTTCGCTCTGCAATAACGGCTTTTAACCTACGATTACGCTTTTGAAAATCTAGCCACTCCCACTCATGGCCTTTAACCCAAACGATTCGCCCTTCAAACTGGCTTCGATAAGCTTTAGCTCTGACCCAAGGTTGAACTGCATTTTTAGCAATGTCATCAAGATGCTCGTCAAGAATTGGTGTGCGACCAAGTTGAGCAAACAATGAGGGCATTGATCCAGCCGTTGAGTATATAAGCTTTGCTCTCAATGCTTTGGCTATCTCTTCATAGGTAATAATATCAAGAAGTATTTGCTTGCCCTGTTCCTCAATGCGTCCCCATGAGTGCCAGTGTGATAATACAATGTAAAGGACTTGCGCAACGTACTCAGGATTTGTTTTTTGAGCAATAATGGGAAGGCTTTCTCGAGCGGCTTCTCGAACTTGAGGTACCCAATCATTCAACCTGCGAAGGACAAGAGAGAAAAAAAAGCCATTAGGAGCTGCACTTGATATGGTGCGTAAGGCTTTTTCACGCCTATATCCATCCCAACTAATTAAATCTAACCAAGTTATCAGTTGAGCAGAGCTTGAGTGTCTTTTCCATGAAGTCCCAAAAAACTGATCACGCATTAATCCTTCCCAATAATCCAAATTTGCTAAAGTTAATTGAGCAGTTGCATCAATCAGGGACGACATATCGGCGACAACTTTATTTCCAGCACGGATTGACTTGGCAAAATCTTTGACTGCTAATACGATTAGTTTTTCTAAGTCATATGATTGTTGCATGGTTAACTTATGTCCAATTATTTTAGTTTTTTATATCAATAACCTTCAATGATCTTTATACACAATATTTATCAAAAGAGCTTTGTTAATTAGACATATAGCGAGATGTTGCTATTTCTGATAACAAAACCCTTCAACTAGTTTACAAAACAGTAAATTCATCTCCTACTGTTAAGCAACCATCTTGCACAACTTGTACATAAATACCCAAATAATTATGGTCATAGGTTTTAACTAAAGTGTTTGGAATTTTTAAATCTCGCTGGGCTGTTTCAGGGTTCACATTGGTGGCGGCACAACGGGTAATTGGTTTTAACACTTTAACAATGGCTGTACCAAGTGCAAAGGTTTTATCTACCCAATCCAATTCCGACCAAGCGGGCGCACCGTTGAAATACACATTGGCGCGAAATCGCATAGGATGCACAGGCTGTTGCAAAGTTGCTTCTACATCTTGTACGGAAGCTAAATTAATACAAGAAATCACCCGTGCATCGACATCAGAAAAAGTATGATCGGGATCGTCAGCATAAATAAGCTTGGGTTGGCCTTTGACTTGGTCGCCAAGATAATCAGCAAAAAACATTTCTAACGCCTGCTTTTGCTCCGCCTCATCTAAATTACCTTCGATTAAGATTTTGCCAGCTTGTTGAATGATAATTTGTCCCGTATTTTCATCAAACTGTACTTGTAATTCGGCCAATTTTTCATTCTTCATCAACATTACATATTTGGTTTTATGCTGATGTTTGGGGTCTTCTGGGTCAAACTCAGTGGTACTATGTGCTAATGCAATACAACGATCAAAAGGAATCGCTTGCCCTGTTTGCACCGAAATCATTTGCAACGGTTGAGGTGTCATCCCTTTAATTGGATAACGGTATAATTGCTGAATAACAGGCATGTTTTACACTCACTTATTAATTTGAATAACACCATTATCCGTATTAAATATTATTTGTCTATGCGACCAACTGCACAACTGACAAATGAGGTTGCTTTGGCTTTTAATGAGCTGAGACCTTCGACGCTGCCCTTTTCAGGATAGCCCATAGATAACAGAGATTGAATTAATGTATCACGGTCGGCTGAACCATCAATGCTAACAGCCCCTTGTTCAATATCCACTTCAACCGCGTCGACTCCTTCAATTTTGAGCAAACCTTTTTGAATACTATTTGCACAACCACCACATTTAATATTTTCAACTTGGATTTGTTCTGACATGTTTTGTTCCTCGCTAGTAACTGATGGCACACTGTGCCGCGCCCAATAAACCAATATCGGTATTTAAAATCATTTTGACAGGCATCATGGCGTTTTTCTCAGCATACACATCTTCTTTATTAGTAAAGCTTTGCATAAATATTTCAAAAAATACTTTACCTTGGCCTTGATTCCAGATTTTCGGCGCGATACCTCCGCCAATAAATACCCCATTCACCGCCCAATATTTCAAAGCAAGATTACCCGCTTCAGCACCATAAAGTTGCATAAATAATTTCAATGTTTCAACACTGATTGTATCTTGATTAGATAAAGCCGTATCTGTGATATAAGCTGCAGGTTCTGATAAGTTATCAATAGGGGATTCGCTTAAACCACGATGCATTTGCCATAAAAACTGATAGATTTTGACTAAACCCGACCCAGACACAAGGCGTTCCCATACAATACAATTAGGGCAATCTGAGCCTTGTTGCAAGTCTTTTACATATTGCCAAAGTTGCCATTGTCGTTCTGTACGTGGGGCAAAATCACTGTGGCCGCCCTCGGAAGCAGAAGGCAAATGCTTTTGATTCACCCTCTCCCAAAATAATAACAACTCACCTAAACCTGTGCCCGCTGCAATCAACGCTTGGTTACCAATTTGGGGATTGGCATCTGGATTTAAATCAATCAATTCATCAGTTTGCAACATCGGAATGGCATATGCGATCGCTTCCATATCATTGATAATAAAAGCAGCTTGGCAATTGAATAAGTCTTTTAAAGCTTGTTCGGAAATTGTCCAGCCTTCGCGGTGAGAAACATTGATTAAAGTACACACTCGCCCAAGTTCAGGCTTTTCACTAACAGGCCCCGCCATACCAAAGCACACTTGTTGAATGGCCTGTGTATCAACATTACAGTGCTGTAAAAAATGTTGTACAGCTTGTTTCCAACCTTCAGCATGTGCGAAGTCAGCAATTTTTAATTTCAATACTGACGAGGGTTTGCGTTGTTTGACCGCTTCTGCATTTGCATACAATGCCAGACGGCAATTTGTGCCACCAATATCACCCGCTAGAATCATGATTTTATTCCTAAACGCATTTACTTCTATTATACTGATTTCAAGCCAAGTATTAAGCCAACCCACAAAACATTTCATTTAATATTGAAAAAGGGCTTGGCAAAACTTATAAACCAGTTTATTATCGATATATCTTTTTGTAGAAAATTAAAACTTATTACGCATCATGTACGCCATCAATCCCATGACAACTCGTCAAGCCAATGTCTGCACTAGACAGGGATTCTTATGCGCGCTTATCCTGCTGCCCTGCGCGGGCAAATAGACTTCTGAAACCCTGAAAAGGGCTATTCACTTTAGTATTCCAATTTTCAATTATTTTTTTAGTCATTAGACATAGCTTAAATTTTGTCGTTTATGGCAAATTGCGTTTAAAGCTTGCTGTGTTTTATAGCAAAGGATTTTCCCATGGATAATTTAATTATTTTTGATACGACGTTACGCGATGGCGAACAAAGCCCCGGCGCGTCAATGACCAAAGAAGAAAAAATCAGAATTGCCAAAGCATTAGAAAAAATGCGTGTCGATGTAATCGAGGCAGGTTTCCCAATGGCCAGTCAAGGTGACTTTGAAGCGGTTCATGCTGTTGCAGGTGCAGTAAAAGACAGTACAGTATGTGGCTTAGCGCGAGCGATGGAAGCGGATATTGCACGTGCAGCAGAAGCTTTAAAACCAGCGGCTTCTTCACGGATTCATACTTTTATTGCCACATCGCCTGTGCATATGGAAAAGAAATTAAAAATGCACCCAGACCAAGTGGTTGAACATGCGGTAAAAGCAGTGAAATATGCACGTCAATTTACTGATAATGTAGAATTTTCGCCTGAAGATGCAGGACGTTCTGAAATCGATTTCTTATGTCGCATTATTGAAGCGGTGATTGATGCAGGTGCAGGCACAATTAATATTCCTGATACGGTTGGCTATAAAATGCCTGAGCGTTTCGGCAAAGTGATTCATACTTTAATCGAACGCATCCCTAATGCAGATAAAGCGATTTTCTCAGTACATTGTCATAATGACTTAGGTTTAGCGGTTGCTAACTCATTATCAGCTGTGATGAATGGTGCGCGACAAGTAGAGTGTACGATTAATGGTTTAGGTGAACGTGCAGGTAATGCGGCTTTAGAAGAAGTGGTGATGGCGGTACGTACGCGTCAAGATGTATTCCCATGTCAAACTAATATTGATACCACGCAGATTGTGAATTGCTCACGTTTGGTTTCCAGTATTACGGGCTTTCCTGTGCAACCAAATAAAGCGATTGTGGGTGCAAATGCGTTCGCACACGAATCAGGTATTCATCAAGATGGCGTATTAAAACATCGTCAAACTTATGAAATTATGCGTGCAGAAGATGTAGGCTGGCACACGAATCGGATGGTGTTGGGAAAGCACTCGGGGCGTAATGCCTTCCGCGCCCATTTAAGCAGCTTAGGCATTGAGTTTGAGTCTGAAGAAGAAGTCAATATGGCGTTTTCTCGTTTCAAAGATTTAGCGGACAAGAAACATGAAATCTATGACGAAGATTTACAAGCTTTAGTCAGCGACACGTTAAGCCATGAGAATGAACAAATTAAATTAGTGAGTATTAAAGCTGTTTGCGAAACAGGCGAAAGACCTCAAGCTAAAATCACCTTAAGTGTGAATGGTGAAGAGCAAGTAGGTGAATCTGATGGTAGTGGTGCTGTTGATGCGACATTCAAAGCGATTGAGAAAGTTGTCAATAGTAATACACATTTATTGGTTTATTCCGTTAATAATGTAACCAATGGCACAGATTCTCAAGGTGAAGTTGGTGTGCGTTTAGAAAAAGGTGGTCATATCGTAAACGGACAAGGTTCTGATACAGATATTGTGGTAGCTTCAGCTAAAGCTTATTTGAATGCATTAAATAAAATCATGACTCCAGTCGAGCGTAAGCATCCACAAGTGTAACTTTTTTTTAAGTGAAAGCTCCATTTTTTAGGAAGTGGGGCTTTTTTTAGAGTGTGTAATAACTTTTCTGGAGTTACTAGAGAATTAGACTGACAGGATTTAGATAGCTTTGGGAAGAGAGGCAAATAATAGACTTCTAAAAAAGCATATTTTTTATAATGTATTTTTGCAGTGCAAAAGATCAAATTAAGCCCAAAATTTGTGCAGTTTTGTCAGCTTTTTCTCACATATATTCTACAAGGCTAATTAATTTAAATTTTTGAAAAATAAAACAATATCTCTGTATCTTTGACAATGGAGCTAATTTTGCTAAAGTTAACTTATGACATATTGACGCGCTAAAGCAAAGGTATTGGTTATGTCTTGCGACGAAATCAGTGGAATAAGTTACGCTAAATTACTTTCAATCTTATATCAATTGTGCATTACAGAAAAAACAGGCACACTTTTCATCACAACCTCAGATAATGCAACAGTGGCAGTCATTTTACGAGAAGGTTTAATTACAGCATGTACATGGGATCATGAACGTGGATTGGCTGCTGTACGCAAAATCAAAGAACTAAAAATGGGACATTATGTCTTTTCAGAGAACATCTTTTTTTCACTGCAACAACATGATGATTTACCCACAACCGCACACATACTAAGTTTGTTAGGTCATGAAATACCTGAAGAGTCACCACTATTGCAACGAGAACCAGAACCAACTAAGTGTTATCGTGGCGCAACAGTTATGTGTGATGAAGCAGGACACGAACATAAACACACATCTATTGTTTATCGTGGTGTGGTTATGAGCGAGCAAGAAGTAGAAATGGAAGCAGCCGAGGAAATGGCCTATACGCCTGTCTCATCAGATTCAGATAAGGAAAAACGCCGCACGTATCGAGGTTGTCATTATTAATAAATTTATATCAGAGTGAACTATGACAAATAAATCGGTTCACTCTATACTTCATCACGCTTTGCTAATTTTGCATGTTCTTTACAACAATATTTTTTCCCATTACGCGCCACTACTTCAAAAGAAGGTATATTCAAGCCACAATAATCACAACGGCTCATATTAATATAATTTGGAGCAGCTGAATGTGTATAACCTGCTGTAGCACCTTCTGGCACAGACTGTTCTAAATAATTTATATACGCTTTTTTGCCAAACTTCCACAATATCCATCCAACAAAAGCATAACCAGCAACTCGAAATAACATGATGCTTTTCTCCTAATCTTTTATGAAGTGAAAACAATAATCACGCCATGAAATATTCTAAACAAAGTACATACCAAATAAACTAATTTAACAACAAGTACCAATACTTAGGATTGGGGTGGTGTAATAATGCGGTTAAGACAAGATATAAAAAAGCACCTTGTGCAACTAAATAGCTTAAAAACTGTACTTTCCAAGTTTTTGCCTGCTTCAGTGTAATCGAACCAAAAATAATGTAGGCAATTAAAGCGAAAAATTTAGCGGTGAGCCATGGATGAATAAAAGGATACTGTTGTAATAAATTAGCCAGCAAAATGCCACTGATTAATAACAGCGTATCCACAGTGTGAGGCACAATACGCAACCATTTTTGTTGTACCCAGCTGCTGTTAGATAAACGCCCAATTGCTCTGATATTAAATAGCAAAAACGTTATAGCAATACAGCTAAGGTGTATATTTTTTAAAACAACATAGTCGCTTATCGTGCTCAACATTGGATTAAGACTTTTTCAAGCTCAAAGTTGTTGTGGTCTTTTTCGGCTTTTCTTTAGCAGGTTCTGATGGCTTTGCAACCACTCTTGTTGTCGCAGCCACTTTTTTGGTAATTTTTGGCAATGGCTGGCTAGGGTTGCTTAAATGATAAGCAAGTTTATCTAATACCCCATTGATATATTTAAAGCTATCATCAGCACCAAACTTTTTAGCCAATTCGACTGATTCATTAATCGCAACCCGAAATGGAATGTCTGGACATTGTTTTAGCTCATAACAACCTAACCACAAAATAGCCCGCTCTGTTGGATCAAGCTGCTCAAGTTCACGGTCTAAGAAAGGCAATAATGTTTCATCTAATTGCTTAATCATAGGCGGAATATTGTGCAAAAGCAGATGGAAATATTCCAAATCCGCTTTACGCATATCTTGTCCGTCCATGAACTGGTTTTCAATATCCCGAATATTATGTCCAGCTAATTGCCATTGGTACAATGCCTGTACCAGTTTTTGTCGTGCTGCTGTACGTGCTTGAAAAATATTTTTCATCATTCAGTGATTTTGCCTAATACGCTAACCATTTCAATTGCTGATAGTGCCGCCTCTGCACCTTTATTACCTGCTTTAGTCCCTGCACGTTCAATCGCTTGCTCGATACTGTCCACGGTTAATACACCAAATGCAACAGGTACGCTATATTGTAAAGAGACTTGCGCTAAACCTTTTGTACACTCCCCAGCAACATAATCAAAATGCGGTGTACCACCACGAATTACAGCACCTAATGCAATAATTGCATCGTATTTGTCTAGTTTTGCTAAACGTTGTGCTGCGATAGGCATTTCAAATGCCCCCGGTACTTTGATAACGGAAATTTTATCTGCATCAATACCATGCCGTTGTAAAGCGTCCAATGCACCGTTCAATAAACTCTCTGTAATAAAACTATTGAACCGACCGACAACAATGGCATAGTTGGCATCTTGTGCAGTGAAATTGCCTTCAATTAAATGATATTGTGTCATATTTTTATCCTTCTTGGTGTACATATTCGACGACTTCTAAACCAAAGCCCGAAATACCGTGCATCTTCTTCGGAGCACTTAATACATTCATTTTTTTCACACCTAAATCAGCCAAAATTTGCGCGCCTAAGCCATGAGTGCGTAAATCTTTTGGATGGGTGGCGACAGGTGGCTGTGAGACAACACCTTGGTCTTTATTTGCACACTGTTGAATCCGTTTAGCAATCGAATTCATATCTTCAGGCTGTTGCAAAATCACGACGACCCCTGCTTCTGTTTCAGATACTCGCTCTAATGCATCACGCACAGGCCAGCCACATTCCTCACGGATGCTTGATGTTAAATCACATAACGTATCCCGAATATGCACACGAACCAAAGTCGGTACTTCAGGGCGAATTTCACCTTTTACCAAAGCAAAATGCACGGTATCATCAATCGTATCTTGGTATGCACACAGCTTAAACTCACCAAACTCTGTTGGTAATTTACAATTTTCAAGCCGTTCTACGGTTTTTTCATGCTCGACCCGAAAACGAATCAAATCCGCAACTGTACCAATCTTAATATTGTGCTGTTTAGCAAAAGCTTCTAAATCAGGACGACGCGCCATAGTGCCATCTTCATTAAGAATTTCTACAATGACGGCAGATGGGTCTAAACCTGCTAAACGGGCTAAATCGCACCCTGCTTCGGTATGACCCGCACGGCGTAATACTCCACCGGGTTGTGCCATAAGTGGGAAAATATGCCCCGGTTGTACAATATCAGAAGGCTTTGCATCAGGTGCGACAGCGGCTTTAATTGTGACTGCACGATCAGCGGCTGAAATACCTGTGGTGACCCCTTGGGCTGCTTCGATAGATACGGTAAAATTTGTTCCGTTCGCTGAGTGATTTGCACGCACCATCAGCGGTAAATGTAACTGTTTGCAACGGTCATGGGTTAAAGTAAGGCAAATTAAACCACGCCCATATCTTGCCATAAAGTTAATATCTTCTGGACGTACTTTTGAAGCCGCCATGATAATATCACCTTCATTTTCCCGATCTTCATCGTCCATGATGATGACCATCTTACCTTGGCGAATATCGGTTATGATCTCATTAATACTATTGAGTGGCATACTCATCTTTATTGATTCAAGCTGGCGAAAATGTTGAATTATATCATATCTTGCTACTACGTTTTGAGGTTTTCATTTTAGATTTTGCGCTCATTAGGACAAATGGTGTAAAAACTGCTTATTTAGCTAAAGCTTGCTCTTTATTTATAGACTAAGAGTCATTTAAAATGTGCCTAGTGCAGTAGATAAAATTTATTGTAGATATAAAAGTAATATTGGTAACTTATAATGTCTAACCCGATTCGGCAACAAGCAGAAACTTTATTTGAACAAAGAGGTTTTGATTATCCTCCTGACTGTTCTGAAGCCGCTCGCAATTTATTAACAGAATTAGCTATTCAAAAAATTGAACTTGAAATTCAAAATCAAGCATTAACCCAAGAAAAAGACAGGTTATATCATTTCAATTCCATTGGTTATGTCTACTTTGATAAAACGGGGACAATCTTACAAGCCAATCCGACTGCACAACAATTACTTGATTTAGAAAATAAAGAAATAGAAAACAATCCGTTTGTTATTTATTTACCTACTGATGTACAGGCATTATTTCATAAGCATTTAAAACGTGCTTTTGCGACAGAAGAAACTCAAATCTGCCAACTGCACTTTAAGAAAAATAATGGGAAGTTGATTCATCTCAATTTAGAAAGTCATGTCTGTATTGATACAATTACCCAAACACCATTGTGTTGTACTAGTATTTTAGAAGTAAAATCTGTCCCTGTCTCGCAACCTGTATCTAATGAAACCTACGATGCAGTACAAGCCGTACACTATCGCCAATTATTCGATAAAGCCAGAGTCGTTTTTCTACTCATTAACCCCCAAAATGGTGCAATTTTAGATGCCAATGCGGCCGCATGTGATTACTACGGGTATAGCGTTGAACAGTTTAAAGATATGTACATCCACAATATCAATATATTATCGATTGAAGGTGTGCAGAGAGAAATGTATTTTGCGCGGGTCGAACAACGTGCCCAGTTTTACTTCAGACATCGATTAGCCTCTGGTGAAATACGCGATGTAGAAGTGCATTCCAGTCCTGTGACATTGGAAGGGGTGACTTATTTATATTCAGTTGTGCATGATATTACCGAATGGCGTAAAACAGAAGAAGTCTTACAAAATACACAAGATAAATTACTCGAAACCCAGAAAATTGGGCGCGTGGGGTATTGGGAACTAGATTTAGCCACAGGTGATATGTATTGGGGTGTGCAAACTTATCATATTTTTGGGTTAGAAAATGAAATTAATCCGCATGAAACTAACATGCTTAAATACCCTATTTCCCCTAAAAATTATGAATATATTCGTCGGATTGCAGAGCGGGCGATTCGAGAGCCTAAGAAAAAAGAGGGCATTGCCTATCATGTCCACTGTCCTGATGGCAAGCTACGTTACATTCAAGCCAATTGGCATATTATGTATGGAGATGATTCTCAACGCTTTGTTGGTACGGTACAAGATGTGACGGAATTGCGAGAAACGCAACTTAAACTTAAAGAAAGTGAATTACGTTTTAGCAATGTATTTGATAATAGTGGGGCGGGCATTGCCTTATTAAATAATTCTGGGCAATTTAAAGTAGTCAATCCTGCATTATGTCGCATTTTAGGTTACTCAGAAGATGAGTTACTGGCCAAAACGGTGCTAGAAATCACCCACCCCAATGATATTGAACCGACTGACCAATGTTTACAACAGCTTATTACTGGACAAATTCGTCATTTCCAATTAGAAAAACGCTATATTCACCAAAAAGGCCATGAAGTGTGGGTAGTTGCCAGCGCATCGATTGTGCGTGATGAGTTGAATAAACCACTATATTTAATTGCGCAAATGCAAGATATTAGCAAAATCAAAGAAACCGAAAATTGCCTATCTAATCTAGCGCAAATCACCAATAGTTTACTTAAATTACCGCTGGTTTTATATCGTTTAGATAAAGAGGGTATTTTTATCGAATCACAAGGCCAAGGCTTAGAAGCATTACACTTAACACCTAATCAATTGGTTGGTCAAAGTGCTTTAGATGTTTATCCGCAAATTAAGCCTTATTTTCAAAAAGTATTAGCGGGGCAAAATCAACGTTATACCGATATTTTTGAACATAATGGGCAATTATTTGGGTTTGAGAATTTACTGATCTTAGATCAAACCACTGGCGAAAGTGTATTAGGCATTGCAGTGAATATTAGTGAGCAAGTCCGCGCCGAGCAGCAATTGCGTGATAGCGAAACCCGTTTAAAAGAGACGTTAACATGGCAAGAAGCGGTATTAAACAACAATATGGCGGGCATTCTAATCGTTTCATCGGATCGCATTATTCATGAAATGAACCTAGCCGCACTGACATTACTAGGCTATCAACGTGATGAAACCATTGGTAAATCTGCACGACTGTTACATGTTTCATATGATAGTTATGAGCAGTTTGGACAATATTATACACAGGCTATGACAACTGATATTAAAGATATTGAGTATCAGTTTAAACATAAAAATGGTCAAACAATTTGGCTATATATGAGCGGCCGTTTACTAGATCAAACCAATTTAAAAGATGGCGTGATTTGGTCATTTATTGATATCACCCAACGTAAACAAATTGAACAAGCTTTGCGTCAAAGTGAACAACGTTTTGATCTTGCGGTACAAGGCGCGAAAGAAGGGATTTGGGACTGGGATGTATTGTCAGGTGCTGAATATTATTCTCCTCGGTTTAAACAAATTCTAGGCTATAAAACTTATGAGATGCCGCACCATGTTGATGAGTGGCGAAAGCGTCTACATCCTGATGATTATGCATGGGTTTTAGCACAAATTGATGCTTATTTAAATCATGAGCTACCTGTTTATGAATTAACCTATCGGATGCGGCATAAAGATGGGCATTATATTTGGGTATTGGACAGAGGCATGGCGGTATGGAATAAAGATGGGAAAGCCATCCGTATGGTTGGTACGTATACGGATTTAACCGAACAAAAACAAGCCGAAGTCGCGCTGCAAGAAAGTGAGTCACGTTTCAAAGCTATTTTTAATAATGCGACGGTTGGTATTAGCTTGGTTAATTTGGGTGGCTACTATATCCAAGCCAATGAACAATTTTTGAATATGTTGGGCTATTCCCACGAAGAAATCATCGGTAAAACATTCCGTCATTTAACTCATTCAGATGATGTAAATAGCAGCAACCAATATTTTAAACAGGTGCTCAATCGTGAATTAACCAGCTATCGGGTTGAAAAACGTTTTATACGTGGAGATGGACAGGTTTTCTGGGTGGACTTATGGGCATCAGCAATTGAGCGAGACGGCGAATTGGTGGCCTTGTTAGGCATTATTGTCGATTTAAATGAGCGTAAACAAGCCGAAGTAGAATTGCAGCAAGCCAAGGAATTAGCAGAAGCTGCAAATTATGCGAAAACCACTTTTCTGGCCAATATGAGTCATGAGTTACGTACACCGTTAAATGCGGTGTTGGGTTACACTCAAATTTTCCGTCAAGATGCGGCCATGTCCAGCGATTATAAAGATGGGATTAATATCATTCATCGTAATGCGGAATATTTGCTGACATTGATTAACGATATTTTAGACTTATCCAAAATTGAAGCAGGCAGATTAGAGCTAAGTACGGTTGATTTTGACTTACAGCTTTTGATTCAAGATATTAATGAAATGTTCCGAATGCGGGCGATTGATAAAAAGCTACATTATCATTATGAACCATTGACTGACTTGCCTTACATTGTATATGGTGATGAAAAACGTTTGCGTCAAATATTGATTAATCTACTTAGTAATGCCGTGAAATATACCAACGAAGGTGGAAAAATCTATTTTCGTATGGCTTATGCAGAAAACAATATCCATTGTCTGGTCGAAGATTCTGGCATTGGCATCGATAAGCAAGACCTTGAGAAAATTTTTGACCCATTTCAACAAGCAGGTGCTTACTACTATCGATTAAAAGGCACAGGTCTAGGGCTTTCTATTACCAATAAATTAATCAAAATGATGCAAGGCAGCTTAAAAGCCAGCAGTGAATTGGGTAAAGGCAGTGTATTTTCAGTGAATTTACCTTTGCCTACAGTGACCAAAACAGATCACTATCAAGCAGCACATTATGAACAAGCTATTATTGGCTTTCAGGGTGATGCACCCACAATTTTGGTAGTGGATGATAAATTAGAAAATAGATTGGTCTTGGCAAAAATGCTTTCATTACTGGGTTTTAAAACGTTAGAAGCTAAAACAGGTCAACAAGCGGTAAAAATGACACTTACTCATGAGCCAGCCCTGATTTTTATGGATTTAGTAATGCCGGGGATGGATGGTTACACTGCACTAGAACAAATTCAACAGCATCGGCTTTCAATTCCTATTATTGCCGTATCTGCCAGTACATTCGCACAAGATATGCAGAAAACCATGCAAGCAGGCTTTGTTGATTTTATTGCAAAACCGATCAATCATAAGCAGCTACAAGATTGTCTGCAAAAACATTTAAATTTAGATTGGATTTATAAAACAGTCTCGTCGGAAAAAGCCACCAATGAAACACAATTTGATGTTACACAAAGTGGTTTATCTGAGCAACAAATTCAAGATTTATATGATTTTGCTAACATGGGAGATGTACAAGGGATTTTGGATTATATCAATGCCTTGTCTGCTGATATGCAAGTACAGTTAGAAACAATTCGTCATCTTGCAGAAGATATTGAGTGTGAAAAAATTTGTGAGCTACTACAACAGTCTTAAGGTATAGGGAATGCTTAGGCAAACTGAAACAACGCTACTACTGATTGATGATACGCCTGATAATATTAAAGTATTAATGCACTTTTTAAGTAATCAAGGTTTCCGCGTTTTAGCAACCAAAGATGGCAAAAGTGGTTTACAAAAAGCCAAACAAGCGCAACCTGATTTGATTTTGTTAGACATTATGATGCCTGAAATGGATGGGTTTGAAGTATGTCAACGTTTAAAAGCTGATAAGGCCACTCAAGATATCCCTGTCATTTTCATTACGGCTTTGGAAAATAGTCAAGAAAAGGTAAAAGGTTTATCTCTCGGTGCAGTAGATTATATTACCAAGCCACTAAATCAGGAAGAAGTATTAGCCCGTGTTAACACCCATCTTAAAATTGACCGCCTCAATAAAGCTTTACAAGTCGAAGTACAACAACGCCAACAAGCCCAAGTTGCCTTAAGCGAATTAAATGACTGTTTATTAGAAAAAACTGAACAATTGCGCCGCCGAGGTGAAGAACTAGAAAAACGCAATATGGAGTTAGATGCATTTGCCCATACTGTGGCGCATGATTTGAAAAACCCCCTTTCTGGTGTAATTGGCTTAAGCGAAGCTTTATGTTTAACTGCTAAACAAGGTGATAATGTTACCGAAAAGATGTTAAATCGGCTTAAGATGATTCATCAATCGGGCAGAAATTTATCAAATATCATTCAAGGCTTATTACTGTTAGCAGGTGTTTCAAGGCAACAAGAAATACAATTCGAAACAGTTGATATGCAGAAGCTGGTTTCTCAAGTGCTTGATAACCGTTTGGCTTATGTGATTGAGCAAGCACAAGCAAAAATTGATATTCAGACAGAATTGCCGACAGTTTGGGGTTATGGTACGTGGATTGAGGAAATTTGGTTAAACTACATTTCCAATGCAATTAAGTATGGTGGCCATCCTCCAGAATTGAAAATTGGCGCGGAAACACTGCCGAATGCCCGTGTGCGCTTTTGGGTAAAAGACAACGGTCATGGTATGAATCCAGCAGAAAAAGCTCGTTTGTTTACCCCTTTTACTCGCTTACATCAGAAACGTATTGAGGGTCATGGTTTGGGCTTATCGATTGTGAAACAAATTGTAGAAAAATTAGACGGTGAAGCAGGTGTTGAAAGTAAGCAAGGCGAAGGCAGTTTGTTTTATTTTATTCTAAAAAGGCAAGCTGCTTAATCAGGTGTTAAACCTATAAAGGCCATTTACCAACACGCAACATACCCCCAACAAGATCATGAGTGCTTAACCACGACAAACGGTCGTCAAAGCTATCAGTGTATTCATCATATGCATATCTATCTGCATTACCATCACCATTGTAGCTGTTCGCTGTTTTGTCCGCGCCAACCGAAAAGAAAATAGCCACTACAACACTGTTTGTCACAGTCCAAGTAGATAATCCCGAATCACTATCTGTTATTTTTTTAATTTGTAATTGATCGCCCGTCTCTAAGTTATCAGGAATAGTTGCAGCAAAATTTTTATCTATTCGATATCGAAATATACTTCCCCACGCATCACGTCCATCAATTGCTAAAGTTGCCCAAGGCAAGTAACCTTCCTGTGTGCAGAGGTTGCTTGCCTCTTGTCCATTCTCATTTGCAGCAGGACAGGGCAAACGTTCTTCTATGGTGGCAAAGCCTAACAACGCTTCTCGAATCACTTGTAACTGCAGGTCTGTTTCTCTTAATGCATTGGATTCTGATTGTACCCGCAGAAATTGTACAACACTTGCTAAAATCAAACTCAGAGCCAATATTGCAATCGCCATTTCTAATAGTGAAAAGCCGCGTTGTTGCCACATACATTAGAATCCTGCTTTTTTATACCAAAATTGGGCTTTTTCCGTGTTTTGTTGAACACCTCGACCTTGCTCATACATCATAGCTAATGTCGTCATTGAACCCACTAGTTCTTGATCCGCCGCTTTTTGAAACCATTCGACAGCAAGCACATCATTTTGCTCAACACATTCGCCTTGCATATACATAAAGCCAAGCCCATGTTGTGCCATAGCATGACCTTGTTCCGCTGCTCCACGCATATATTTTTCGGCATTTTTCTCATTTGCAACCATGCCCAAACCATTTTGACACATGATGGCCATGCGATATTGTGCGTCAACTTGTCCCTGCTCTGCAAGTGGTGACAGTAACTGTTGGGCACGGGCAAATTGTTTGGTTTCAAATGCAGCGATGCCACTTTGTAAACTCATGCTTTGCTCAGCAGATAATTGTTCTGACATAATTCATCCTCAATTAGTATTATTTGTATTACATAGCTTAATAATATAAGGCACAACTAACACTCATCAAGGTTTAAAGTATATTTCATACTTTTCAAGAATGCACATTGATAAGTCATCAGTTTTATTGATAGTCATTTAACTTAATTTAATAAAAAAGGGTTCATCACATTTAATTTACTGAATCTATGTATATATTTCAATTTTCCTATTTTGGATTTTTTTATGATAGTTTTTTAAATGACTTGAGTACATTTATTAAAGACTTATGGAGAACCATGTATTTTTATTATGAAAACCATAAGAATACTAGGCCTGAGTTTGTTATCATTGTCTTATCATCTTTTTCTATTACTCTAAAAAATAACAATGCAACAACGTAAATATTTTGGTACTGATGGCATTAGAGGTGTCGTTGGTAAGCCACCAATTACGCCCGAATTCGTATTAAAACTAGGTTGGGCTGTTGGACAAGTTTTAGGTCAAAACAATGATAATGGCAGTAATAAAGTTTTAATTGGTAAAGACACACGTATTTCTGGTTACATGTTTGAATCTGCTTTAGAAGCAGGCTTATCCGCTGCGGGTATGGATATTCGTTTATTAGGCCCTATGCCTACACCTGCGATCGCTTATTTAACCCGTACTTTTCATGCGCAAGCAGGTATTGTTATCAGCGCATCACACAACCCCTTTCAAGATAATGGCATCAAATTTTTTTCCAAAGCAGGCACTAAATTACCTGATGAACTAGAACTGGAAATTGAAGCTAAATTAGACGAACCCATGCAAACGGTTGAACCAAGCCAATTAGGTAAGGCTAAACGGATTAGCGATGCAGCAGGGCGTTACATTGAATTTTGTAAAAGTACAATACCTTATGATGTGAACCTAAAAGGTTTTAAAATTGTCGTGGATTGTGCACATGGTGCAACCTATCATATCGCCCCCAATGTATTTAGCGAGCTAGATGCTCAAGTGATCTCCATTGGTGCAGAACCTGATGGTTTAAACATCAATGCAGGCTTTGGTGCAACGCAACCGCAAGCATTACAAAAAGCAGTGTTAGAACATCAAGCAGACTTGGGTATTGCGTTAGATGGTGATGGCGATCGAGTCATTATGGTTGATGCTCAAGGTCAAGTTGTCGATGGGGATGAATTGTTATTCGTTATCGCGATGGATAAACACCGAGCAGGCGTATTACGGGGCAGTGTTGTGGGTACTGTGATGAGTAATTTAGGTTTAGAACAGGCTTTAACAACACAAGGTATTGATTTTCAACGTGCAAAAGTAGGCGACCGATACGTTTTAGAAAAATTACAACAATTGGATAGTAGTTTAGGTGGCGAATCATCAGGCCATATTTTATGTCTAGATCGTACAACAACAGGCGATGGTATTATCACTGCGCTGCAAATTTTAGCGATTATGGCACAATCCAACCTTAGCTTATATGAACTTAAAGCAGGAATGCGTAAATCACCTCAACATATGATTAACGTACCAATTAAACAGCCCATTGATTTAGAAAATGTTATTATTCAGCAAGCGGTAAAGGATGCAGAGCAAACACTCGCAGGACAAGGTCGGGTATTACTACGCGCATCAGGCACAGAGCCTGTGATTCGTGTTATGGTGGAAGGGTTTGACGTAAAACAAGTTGAGACCACCGCTCAGCAATTAGCGCAAGTTGTCAGTCAGGTAGCAAGTTAAGGACTTTTAGATATGCAAGGCCATTTATATATTATTTCTGCTCCTTCAGGCACAGGCAAAACCAGCCTCGTCAAATCACTATTAGCCAATACAGACAATTTACAAGTCTCTGTATCACACACCACGCGTCCAGCCCGAGACGGTGAAGTACATGGCGTGAATTACTATTTTGTTGAGAAAGCAGAATTTGAAACCATGCTTGCCGAAAATACATTTTTAGAGCACGCGACTGTATTTGGTAATTATTATGGTACGTCTAAAACATGGGTTGATTCAAAGCTACAGCAAGGTATTGATATTATATTGGAAATTGATTGGCAGGGAGCTGAAAAAGTACGTCAATTAATGCCTGAAGCGATTAGTATTTTTATTTTGCCGCCTTCAAAACAAGCTTTATCAGAACGCTTATATGGGCGAGGAAAAGACAGTGCTGAAGTGATTCAACGTCGTTTACAAGCTGCCATTGATGAAATGCGTCATTGTCACGAATTTGATTATTTAGTGGTCAACGATGATTTTAATCAGGCATTGCAAGAACTACAAACTATTATCCATTGCCAACGTTTAAAACAATCTGTACAACAATCCAACTTATCCAAACTATTACAAGGTTTGCTCTCTGATTAATTGGTATTGCGTGCATGGAAAAAAGGGCTTGATTTAAAATGAGAAAAAAACAGTTGTTCAAGCTGGCGATCGTCGTTTGTCTTGTTCAAATTTAAAATACGAATTACAACGACTCGATCAAGCTGAAAAAAAGGTTGAATCAAAAAAAGGCATGACAGGTACGAATGTGGCAGCAGCACTATTCTGGTTACTGGGGTCAGCTTATACCTACTATGATGTGGGTCAAACTTTAGAAACTATTGGCGATAGACGTTCACATATTACACAACTTTACAATGAGAAAAATTGTCAATAGTTTTAAATATTAGATTACTTTTATTGATTTGGGGCATTTAGAGTATTGTGGGCTTAATGCGTCGCCTGATTATTAAATTTGAACCCATTATTTCTATATCTAGCGGGTCAAAGCTCTAACAAACATAGCCTTAGTCAATTAGCTAAATTCTACAAGTTTCTTATTCTTATCAATATTATTTCCCCAAACTACTCTAATTAAGCAATAGTGGCCTGACCTGCCACCTCATGTGTTTGAGAATAAATGGAATACATAATCATCCCTTTATTCCTCACAAGATTTTTTTAAACACGCTGCATAATTATCTTGTACAACGTTTACGTCAGGATGCTGTTCACCCAAAACGTCACACAGAATTTTTAAAGACTTCTCAAATAAAGGTAAGGCCTGTTCATATTGACCTAAGGTTTGATATAAATTAGCAAGGCTTCCAAGTGTTTGAGCATAGTCAGGATGTTGACGGCCAAATAATTGCGCTCGAATATTTAATGCTTCTCTATAAAAGTATAAAGCTTGGTCAAACTTTCCTAAAGATTGATATAAACCAGCAATATTATTAGCACTGATTGCATAATCAGGGTGCTGTTTGCCTAGCGCTTGTTCAGTAATACACAAATCCTCTTGGTATAAAGGTAATGCTTTTTCATATTTTCCTTGCGATTCGTAAAGCCTTGCAAGGTTATTTAGGCTTTGTGCATAGTCAGGGTGTTGGTTTCCTAGTATTCTTTCTCTAATTTCCATCGCTTCATGATATAAAGAAAAAGCTTTATCATATTGTTGCTTTTGATGATACAGATATCCAAGATTGTTAAGGTTAGCAGCATAGTAAGGGTTATCTTTACCTATTGACTCTACAAGGATACGTAATGATTCTTCATATAACGGTTGAGCAAGTGCATACTGGCCTTGAGATTTGTACAAATAAGCAAGGTTGTTCAGACCAAAAGCATAATCAATATGTTGTTTACCTAAAACCTCTTCCGTAATTTGTAAATCCTCTTGATATAAGGAAAAAGCTTTATTATATTCGCCTAACAACTCATATAGACCTGCAATATTATTTAAAACAGCCGCATAATCAGGATGCTTTTTCCCTAATATTTTTTCACGAAGACTCAATACTTGATTATATAATGGCAATGCTTGTTTATAATGTCCTTGAGACTCATATAACCCTGCAAGATTCAGCAAGCTCATAGCATAAGTTAGATTTTGCTGACCTAATGTTTGCTCTACAATACCTAAAGAGACTTTAGATAGGCTGAATGCTTTTTCATATTGGCCATATAACTCATATACTTTTGCAAGATTATTTAAGCTTTGCGCATATTCAGGATGCTGTTTACCAAATAATTTTTCTCGAATATCTAAAGCATCCTTATGTAATGCCAATGCTTGTTCATAGTCTCCTATTGAGTGGTATAAACAAGCTAGATTATTAAGGGATATTGCATAATCTGGATGCTGTTTACCTAAGATTTGAGCTGTTATTTGTAAATTTTCTTGATATAGTGGTAAAGCTTGCTCATATTGCCCCAATGCCCGATATAAGCCAGCAATATTACCTAAATTTGCTGCATAATCAGGATGTGAATGTCCGAGCATTTGGTGGATATCTAAGGCTGCATGATATAAAGACAATGCTTGCTCATATTGCCCTTGGACATACCACAACAAACCTAAATTATTAAGAATGGTTGCATAAGAAGGGTGTTGCTTACCCAAAGATTGTCCAATGATATGCAAAGCCTCTTTATATAAGGATAGAGCTTGCTGGTACTGTCCTTGGGAATTAAATGCCTCAGCAAGATTATTGAGTGTAGATGCATAATCAGGATGTTGCTTTCCAACTAATTTGCTTCGAATACTCAATACAGTTTGAAATAATGGTATCGCCTCTTTAAATCTTGCTTGTATTTTTAAATATATACCCGTTCGACTGAGTAGAAATGCCGATATATCTGTTTGTATAAAATATACATTAACATGCTCAACACATAGTAAAGCACAGTCTAGTAATTCTTTACACTCTAACCAGTTATCAATATTTTGTGGATTTGGAAAGTCTCTTTCAACAGACTTTATTGCTAATTCAGCCCATTTTTTCTGCGTTTCCTTGTTCATTGGCTATTTTCTCATGATATTCTTTTAGACAGACTTCGTAATTATTTTGTATCTTTTTTGTATATGAATGTTCCTCTCCTAAGATATTTACAAAAATACTAAGTGACTTTTGGTATAGGGGTAAAGCTTTCTGATAGTGTCCTAAATCATCATATAATAAAGCTATACTATTCAATGTGTTTGCACAATCAATGTGATTCTCTCCAAAAATAGATTCTTTCACAATTAGAGCTTGTTTATAAAAATGAAGGGCTTTTTCATACTCTCCTTTTTCTCGATATAATTTTGCAATATTGTGTAAACTCTGGGCATAACTAGGATGTTGTTTCCCTGAAACTTGTTCTCGAATTTGTAACACTGCTTGAAATAAAGAAAAAGCATCTTCAGTCTTTCCCAAAGCTTGGTAGATATGTGCAATACTATTTAGGCTTGTAGCATAACGATGATGCAATTTTCCCACTGTTTGCTCAGTAATATTTAGTGATTTTTCTAATAAAGGCAGTGCTTGCTGATAATGGCCTTGGTGTCGATATAAATCAGCAAGTCCATAGAGGCTTTGAGCATAATGAGAGTGAAGCTCCCCAAAAACTTTTTGGTTTATTTCTAAAGATTTCTCAGAAAAAAATAATGCTTTTTCATAATTATCCTGAATTCGGTATATGCTAGCAAGATAATCGTAACAAGCAGCATAGTCGGGATGTAATATTTTACCTAATATTCGCTCATAAATATTTAACGCCTGATATATTAAATGCTTAGCCTTATCATATTGACCTTGAGATTTATATAACAAAGCAATATGTCGAGTAGCAGTTGCATAGTCAAGGTGGAATTTCCCAAATATTTTTTCACTAGTTGTCAATGCTTTGTTAAACAATGATAGAGCTTCTGCATACTTTCCTTGAGCTTGATAAGCATAAGCAAGATTATGTAAATTTTTACTATATTCGGGGTGATGCTCACCTAGAATTCTTTTATTAATAGACAGTGCTTTTTGTAATAATGGGATTGATTTTTCATAATATCCTAAAACCTCATATACTCCTGAGAGGTTGTTCAGGCTTTGAGCATAGCTAGGGTGTTCTGTACCAAAAATTTGTTTGCGTATATCCAATGTTTCCTGATGTAATTTTAGAGCATTATCTAAATCATCTTGGGTGTAGTATAAATGGGCAAGATTATTAAGATTCGTTGCATAATCAGGATGGTATTCACCTAAAATAGCTCTTTTAATATTGAGTGCTTCTTGGCATAAAGACAACGCTTGCTTATATTTACCTATATTTTCATATGTAACACTGAGGTTATTCAGGCTTTGGGCATAATCGAGGTGCTGCTTGCCTACCGTATTTTTTCTAATATCAAGAATTTTTTTGTATAAAGATAGAGCGTCTTGATATTGCCCTTGTACACGATGGAGTTCTGCAATGTTACTTAAACTATTAGCATAATTAGGATGTTGTTCCTTAAACATTTTTTTATTGATGTCTAATGATATTAAATATAAATTCAAGGCTAGTGCATAGCTAGATTTTTTAATTTGCAAATATAAAGCGGTTTGATTTAATAAGTATGCAGCTATATCTGTATCTATATGATATAAGACAATACTTTCTTTACACTCTAAAGCACAACCTAATAACTCTTCACACACTTTCCAATTGTCAGTATTTTGGGGGTCAGGAAAGTCTTCGTTAACTGCATTGAGCGCAAACTCAGCCCACTTTCTTTGAGTTTCCTTGTTCATTGATAACTATTCTTTTCTGTAACTTTTTTCAACAATTTTCATACTCTTCTTGAATTATTGTTGCGTTAAGATGTTCCATATTGATAAAAGCGTCTAAAACGTGCTTGTATAAAGGGGAAACTTCTTCATATTATTCTTGATTTTTACGGGGTGATACAAGATTTCCAATCATATTTAAATAGCTAATGCTTTTTTTTCCTAAAACAAGCTCATATATGCCTATGGCTTCTTGGTATAATCCTTGAGGTTTTGAAATGTTCCTTTAACTCTTTCCAAAATCTCTTTTGTTTCAAACACTGATGATCTTACTGAACAACCAATTTGACTAGAACTCTGTCTTGCTTTATATCTAAGATGGCTTTTTTCGTCCACGTCCAGACTTTATTGTTAAACCTTCAATACTTTTTCTGAATGCATTTCAGGCACTAAAATCTTTAGCATCTGTAGAATTACCACTTCATCATAGACATCACAAGCCTGTTCCATCTTTTGTAATAAATCTTGGGTACGTTCCCAATGGTTAGTCCGATGCAATGCAAGTAGAATTTTTTGATGGCGGGTTTGTGCAAACTCTTCTTCATCATGAAATAATTCTTCATGCAGTTTTTCACCTGCCCGCAAGCCAGTATATTGAATTTTAATATCTTGATCGGGGATTTTGCCTGATAAACGAATCAGTTGCTCTGCAAGATAGCGAATCTTAATTGGTTTGCCCATATCTAATACAAAAATTTCCCCACCTTGTCCCATTGCGCCACCTTGTAAAATCAACTGACAGGCTTCGGGAATCGTCATAAAATAACGGGAAATCTCGGGATGCGTAACCGTAACAGGCCCTCCGCGCCGAATTTGCTGTTTAAACAAAGGCACAACACTACCCGCTGATCCCAAGACATTACCAAATCTGACCGTAATAAACTTGGTTTCTGTGCGCTCGTTTAAGCCTTGACAATAAATTTCCGCAATGCGTTTTGTTGTGCCCATCACGTTAGTTGGATTCACCGCCTTGTCAGTTGAAATCATCACAAATGTTTCACATTGATATTGGCTGGCTAAATCAGCTAAACGCTTTGTACCCAGTATGTTATTGTAAGCTGCTTGACGTACTTGATCTTGTAACATTGGCACATGTTTATACGCTGCAGCATGGAAAATTACTTGAGGCTGATAGCGTTGTAAAATATGTTCAAGAGTGATTTTATCGGTAATATCACCTAAACATGCATGAAGTGTCAAAGATGGATACGTTTGGCGTAATTGCAGTTCAATTTGATATAAATTAAATTCAGAACGTTCAAATATAATCAGTTGCTTAGGGTCTAGTTTGGCAACTTGACGGCATAGCTCAGAGCCAATTGAACCGCCACCACCTGTGACCATCACAGTTTTTTTCTGTAAGTTAGTTTGGATTGTTTGCCATTCCAGCTCAACTTTTGCCCGCCCTAATAAATCATCAATCGATACATCGCGTAAAGTGGTTAAATCAACTTGACCGTTGACCACATTATCTAATTTAGGCAAGGTTCTAAAGGGCACGTGGCTTTGTTCGCATAATTCTACAACTCGCCGCATTTGCTCATCCGTGGCCGACGGCATGGCGATAAGAATCACATCAATATCAAGTTCATCCACCACTTGTTGCAAATCATCAATTGAGCCCAGCACAGGCACGCCATGTAATTTACCGCCTAACAATTTAGCTTGGTCGTCTAAAAAGCCAACGGGAAGATAACCGTATTGTGGGGTTCTGACCATATCACGCACTAGCATATCACCCGACGTACCTGCCCCTAAAATCAAAACTTTTTGTTGATGAGTTGGCGGATGGAAAAAGCTAAATGAGTGCTCACACCATAAACGATAAGCTAAACGTGGCAATCCCCATAAAATGATAAGTATAAAAGGATAGAAAATCAGCGAAGAACGCGGAATATTCTCTAAACGCATCAGAATAAACAAAATCAATGCAGAAACTAAAATGCCAGAAAAAGCCGCATTCAGCATCAAGCGCACATCGTGCATACTGGCATAACGCCAAATTCCACGTTGCAAGCCACTACGCCATGCAATCCAAACTTGTACACCCATCACAATAGGAAACAGGTAGATTGCTGCAAAATCTTCAGTATTAGGTTGGAAGTTATAACGCACCAAAATGGCCAGCACCCATGCCAAGCCAGCCATTAATGCGTCATAAATTAGAATCGGCACATGATGTAAACGGGACATTAGCGAATAAATACCTTTGCCAATGTTTTAAAAATTAAACCAACATCTAACCATAGCGTACGCTCATTCACATATTGCTGATGATAGGCTAACTTGATCGGTAAAATCTTTTGAATATAGTCTGTTTCAGGTTGTTGCGAGGTGGCTAGTAGTTCACTTTCATCTCTAAATTCAATCGATGCATTATCTGTAATACCAACGGGCACAGATAACACCATATCTTTAATTTCATCAGGGTAATAGGCCACATATTCTGGTACTTCAGGGCGCGGGCCTACCAAGCTCATATCGCCTTTTAATACGTTGAACAGTTGAGGCAATTCATCCAGTTTATATTTGCGTAAAAAATATCCAGAACGTGTAATGCGTCGATCTTCGCCAATAGTTAGCTTTAAGCCGTCATTATTCATTGACATGGTGCGGAATTTTATAATTTTAAATAATTTGCCATGTTGTCCGACGCGTGTTTGTAGAAAAAAAATCGTGCCTCGGCTGTCTAACTTCACCCAAATTGCAATGAAGATAAGCAATGGGCTGAGCACAATCAAACCAAGGATGACAAAGAAGAGATCAAATAAACGTTTGGCTGTCATTTCTTTACAAACAAAAGCAAGTGAAACGAACACTTATAATAGATATACACTTAGGATGCAAGGTGTAAATTTGAATCTTTTGATGAGTAAATGCTATCTACCAAGTGTTTTATGGTCATGCCTAAATCTAGTGTAGAAATTTAACCAAATAGAAGTGCCAAAAATAAATGGTAGCGAACAATATTGTGTACAAATAAACTAATTGCCTAACTTTCTCTTTTTTTACTCTCAAGTATCAATTCAATCTAAGCTATAATAAAATATTTTTTTCAGAAAGAGACGACTATAACAACATGGAAAAAACCTATAATCCGCACGCCATTGAACAAAGTTGGTATCAAACATGGGAGCAGAAAAACTACTTCGCCCCGTCTCATCAAGGTGACTCAAGCTATTGCATTATGATTCCGCCGCCGAACGTGACGGGTACATTGCATATGGGTCATGCGTTTCAAGATACCATCATGGATTTACTTACTCGTTACAATCGGATGCAAGGGCATAACACCTTGTGGCAAGCAGGTTGTGACCACGCGGGGATTGCCACTCAAATGGTGGTCGAGCGTAAACTGGCTGCGGAAGGTCAATCTCGTCATGATTTAGGGCGTGATGCTTTTACCGAAAAAGTGTGGGATTGGAAAAAAGAATCGGGCGGTAAAATTACTCAACAATTACGCCGTATGGGAGCATCATTAGACTGGGAACATGAGCGTTTCACCATGGATGATGGTTTGTCTCATGCTGTGCGTGAAGTGTTTGTGCGTTTATATGATGAAGGCTTGATTTATCGTGGTAAGCGTTTAGTCAACTGGGACCCTGTGTTGCATACGGCAGTGTCCGATTTAGAAGTGGTTTCCGAAGAAGAAAACGGCTCTCTCTGGCATTTGCGTTACCCGTTAGATGATGGTAGCGGTGATATGGTTGTCGCAACCACCCGTCCAGAAACCATGCTGGGTGATACTGCCGTCGCTGTGCATCCTGAAGATGAGCGTTATCAAAAATACATCGGTAAATTTATCGAATTGCCGTTAACATCGCGCAAAATCCCTGTGATTGCCGATGATTATGTTGATCCTGAATTCGGTTCGGGTTGTGTGAAAATTACCCCTGCGCATGATTTCAATGATTATGAAATGGGTAAACGTCACGATTTAGAACAAATTAATATTTTAACTGAAGATGCCAAAATCAATGACAATGCACCAAGTAAATATCGTGGTTTAGACCGCTATGATGCGAGAAAACAAGTGGTTGCTGATTTAGATGCTTTGGGTTTATTAGTTAAAGTTGATAAACATAAATTACAAGTCCCACGCGGTGACCGTAGTGGTGTCGTGATTGAACCGTTTTTAACTGACCAGTGGTATGTCAAAGTCGAACCTTTAGCCAAGCCTGCAATCGAAGCGGTTGAACAAGGGCGGATTAAATTTATTCCAGAAAATTGGAGTAAAACCTATTTTGAATGGATGCGGAATATTGAAGATTGGTGTATCAGTCGTCAGATTTGGTGGGGGCATCGGATTCCTGCATGGTATGACGCGGAAGGCAATGAATATGTTGGCTATTCTGAATTACATGTCAGACAAAAATATCAATTAGACGAAAACTTGGTATTACGCCAAGATGACGATGTATTAGACACTTGGTTCTCGTCTGCATTGTGGCCATTTTCCACTTTAGGCTGGCCAGACGACACCAAACGCTTACACAATTTCTATCCAACTAGCGTGCTTGTGACAGGTTTTGACATCATTTTCTTCTGGGTTGCGCGGATGATTATGATGGGGATTAAATTTATTGGCGATGTGCCATTTAAAGAAGTGTATATTCATGGACTTGTGCGTGATTCGGAAGGACAGAAAATGTCTAAATCCAAAGGCAACGTACTTGATCCAATTGATTTGATTGATGGTATTGAGCTAGAAGATTTAGTTGCAAAACGTACCACAGGTTTGATGCAGCCACAAATGGCAGCCAAAATCGAAAAAGTCACACGCAAGGCTTTCCCAGATGGTATTCCTGCATTTGGTACAGATGCGTTGCGTTTTACTTTTGCTGCGCTGGCTTCGACTGGGCGTGATATTCGGTTTGATTTGGGACGGATTGAAGGCTACCGTAATTTCTGCAACAAGTTATGGAATGCGACCCGTTACGTGTTGATGAGCACCGAAGGACAAGATACTGGACTAGGTAATGAACCTGTTGAGTTGTCGTTGGCTGATCGTTGGATTATTTCGCATTTACAAAAAGTTGAACAAGAAGTCAATCAACATATTCAAGCCTATCGTTTTGATTTGGCAGCACAAATGTTATACGAATTCACTTGGAACGAGTATTGTGATTGGTATGTGGAATTCTCTAAGCCTGTATTGCAAAAAGGTGCAAGTGAAGCGGCTCAGCGTGGCACTCGTCGCACATTGGTTCGAGTGCTAGAAACCACTTTACGTTTGTTGCATCCATTTATCCCATTCATTACCGAAGAATTGTGGCAAAAAGTTGCACCATTGGCAGGGGTTCAAGGCGACACGATTATGTTACAGCCTTATCCTGAATTTGATGCGGATAAAGTCGATGATACAGCAGAACAAGATATTGCATGGGTGAAACAATTCATTTTAGGCATCCGTCGCATTCGCTCAGAAATGGATATTGCACCGAGCAAACGCTTAGAAATCTTGTTACAAAATGGTACGGATGATGACAAAGCTAAGTTAGAAGCTCATCGCGTATTGTTGAATACTTTGGCAAAATTGGACACCATCACTTGGTTAGAAGCGGATGCGAATCCACCAGAATCAGCGATTGCCTTAGTCGGTGAGATGAAGGTATTAATTCCATTGGCAGGTTTAATCGATAAAGATGCAGAAATGCAACGTTTAACCAAGGAAATGGATAAAATCCGCAAAGATTTGGATAAATGCCAAGCTAAGCTTGATAATCCTAAGTTTACTGCGCGTGCACCAGAAGACATCGTCAATGTTGAGAAACAACGTGTTGCTGATTTCACTAGTGCTTTGCAACAGTTAGAAGCTCAAATGGAGAAAATTAAAGGTATCTAAAATTTAATTAAGTGACTTGGCTTTTTTGCTGGGTTGCTTGATAATATCCTGAGTACTTATGTTTTGTTGTTTTGAGGGAATGATGTATGACAGCACAAGCTGAATTAGTTAGTAATTACTTAGAGAATGAAACAATATTACTTCAGGATTGGTATCAACAAACCCAAATTAGCCAAGACCCTGATTTAGAGCCAATTGCTACTTTTCCATCTTTTGAAGAATTAAAAAAAATGGCGATTCGTTGGTGGCAACAGCTATATAAACGCCATATAGATTTTTTCCATAATGCATTGTGTAAAAAGAAACTTCTCAATGGAAAAACAGCCTGTGAATGGTGGCAGCAAATACGAGAAGAATCCAGTTTAATTCAAGACTTCATTATAGTACTCATTGATGAAAGGGTTTTCTCACCATTATTACCCACAAAGCAGTTCGCAGTTGCCGTGACATTGATTGTAACAACCCATTTTTTAGACCATGTTTGTGAAGGTTGTAATTAATGGATAAAGAGCAGCTTGTTAGAACTCTATTAGAACGAGCAACAGTCAAAGTTTTATTGGATAACCATTTTAGTGGTACAGGCTTTTTTATTTCGCCAGATTATGTGTTAACTGCCTATCATTGTATTGGTGACTTGGCTGATGAAGATGAAATTTGTATTAAAAATAGTACTTATGGAAAAATAA
>JAOXRS010000119.1 GCA_025800385.1 Candidatus Albibeggiatoa sp. nov. NOAA | reverse complement strand
TCAATGAGGTTGTAATCAACAGTGATGGGACGGATAACTTCGCAATCAGGATCGCTTAGTAGGCCGATTACGGTTTTCATGTCTCGGATTAGCCTTGACTTGAATGATTCGTTTGCGGCAAAACTGTTGACAAAAGCCTTGACATCGCACTTGTGCGAATAACAGTACTTTGCGCCTTCGCACGTTTTGTAGATTTTCCCCCTGTAGAGAGCATAATGAAGTCTCCTCATTGCTATGGCTATGTCATTGATGAGGACAGTCGTCTTGTCTCCTAACCCAGGCTCTCTTACCGGACCTGCTGATTCCGATTGCGCTTCAGGAGTGCTAGAATCCAAGCCAAATCGATCGATTGTAAGTTTAGCGCTTTGCATTTGCGTTATAGCCTGCGTTAGAGAAGCCTTGAATGCGGGATGAACGAGGCGCAAGCGAACAACATTCTCTGTGCCACATTCGTCTACGTCAACTCCTTCTGAATCTTGCAGGATGCTTTCAACTTCTGAAATGAAGCACTGCTGGTAAGAGGCGGTTACAAGCTCTTGCATAAAGGGGTTGCTGTGATCTTTCAACACTTTAAATAGCTCTTTCATCGCCATGGATTCTTTACCCTCTAGACAGGGAACCTTAAAACAGGAAAGAAACCATGTTGGTTGAATGTTGGAAAAATTCACAAACCTTTTTTTCCTTTCAAAACTCTTTTCCCTTAACCAACAACAACCCTTAAAAATTGTTCTGCACCAATTATTGACTGGCTGCATTTTTCTTGTAAATCTTGTTCCAGTGTTAACGAATATTCCTTTCGTTGTTGATTTATCTACAATTAAGCCTTCACGCTTCGCCTTAGTACCTTTATGTCGATTTATATGTTGCCAATTTTGTCACGAAAAAAACTAACGTTATAAGCTCTATAGTGTCAGCTTAAATTCCTTAACTTTTTCTTCCTTTTAGTGTGTGTGCATCTTTGTTCTTTGTCGGCTATTTGTATTATGTGGGAAATAAATAAAGAACTTAATGAATGATAACTGTTCGACATGAGGTGACAAAAAAATGAAATTCTCAATATCCAGGAGAGCGGCAACATTAACTCGTCAGTTAAGTTGAAAGAACTGTAATTAATAAGCCACAAAAAGACTTACCTGATTTGCAATTGCGTCCACTCCACATTCCAATAAAGCTCGATGAACGATGATTGGATTGGCGGGAGCACCATTTGGCGTTGCTAAAGCAATCCAGTAACTTATAGATGGACGCAGTTTTTTATCTACAGTCGAGGGATGATTTGCGACCCAGCTTTGACTTGACTTGCTAGAAACTTGACTTGGTGTGATGAAATCATCTTCGCTCTCAATACAATGATCTTCATTTTCGGCCACCTCTCCACTCCTTTTAGTAGCTTTTTTGTTGGGAGCTTGCGTGCTGATAGCACTAAAAAAGAATGCCACGCTTCTAATGCCTATAAAAAAGTTGAAAACGGGTGGTTATAAATGGAGGTGTCAACTAATGATTATTTGTTAAATCTTCCACAAAAAATTCGTAAAATCTCTAATATCCAACCTTACTGAGAACGAAAATCATTGCTTTGCCATCAAATATCGCATCTCCGTAAAATCCGAAATATCCACCCTTCTCTGACACTATTTTGTTGAAAAATGAACATAGAAGGAAAATACCAACCTTGAAGTGCTTTGTCGCAATTGTCTCTTGTTTTACACACATCATCCCAAGCTCTTTGCAAACCATCTTCGATGCTACAAACACATTTAGCGCTGACTATGCTGCATTTGTTGACTATTATCGGACTTAGATAGCATAAGGCTGCGCCCTTGATTTTTGTACTGTTGAGGTGGCGACATGGATAATTCGTCTTCCGCATCATCTTCCCACTGACATGGGTCCAAGTGAGTGTTCCGCTTTTATAGCTATCAGAGTTGTGAACTTGATTTGAATAAATTCCAGAGCGCATTTGTAGGTAACGACAGCTATAACACAATGCTCTAATTGCATTTCTAATTGTATTTCATGGAACTATATATTGTGTTTAGGATTAGTGATAACACTCATCAGCATTGAACAGCAGTTTATCTACTAACGAGCAATTCAATCATGATTACGTGAAATCCGTAAGATCCGTAAAATCCACACAGCGAAAAGAATATTGTTTAAACAGCCTCAGACATTTTCTGTATTTGGGGTGGATAATGTGGAATGTACGGATTTCAGGGAAATATAAATATATAATAACAGTGATTATTCCATTGTTTGAAATAAGCGCGCACTGTAATTTCCAAACTCAACAACTAACTGTATTGAGGTGGAAATCACGGATTTTATAGATGTTACGGAAATATTAATCTATAACGAAGATGAGTTGATTTTCTTATTCCTAGAAGAGAGGATTTTACGGATTTAATGGATTTCACGGAAATTGAAAATATGATGACAATATTTTCATATTTCTTTTCCCTAGAAGGACGGATATTACGGATTTTACGGATATTACAGAAATAAAATAATAA
This sequence comes from Candidatus Albibeggiatoa sp. nov. NOAA, assembly GCA_025800385.1. Taxonomy (GTDB): domain Bacteria; phylum Pseudomonadota; class Gammaproteobacteria; order Beggiatoales; family Beggiatoaceae; genus Albibeggiatoa. The sequence continues at coordinate 535 of JAOXRS010000119.1, read as the reverse complement.
TAAATAATAATAATAATAATAATAATATTAATATTATTATTATTATTATTATTATTATTAAAAAAGGAATATTAATAATAATAATAATGATAATAATACTTTTTATTATTGTTGTTAAGTTTCCGTAATATCCGTAGAATCCGTAGAATCCACCCTTGTGTTAGAATGTCTTTTAGTGCATATTTATTATTAATTCATATTTCCATCAAATAAATCAAATCCGTACAATCCATCCTTCTAGCAGAGAGAAAATTAAGGTATCGTCATTATATATTCATGTTTCCGTAAAATCCCTGATATCCGTATTATCCACCATATATAGAGTCTCTTTGGTAAAGTAGAACTTGCAGTTTTGCTCATTTCACATTATTTCCCATTCGTAAGGTGGAAATGACGGATTTCACGGAATTGATGGCTGGTCTGTTCTCTTATTATTTCATTTCTATTTTGTTCTATTTTATCCTATTTTACTTTACTTTACTTCACTTTACGTTACTTTACTTTACTTTACTTTACTTTACTTTACTTTACTTTA
>JAOXRS010000102.1 GCA_025800385.1 Candidatus Albibeggiatoa sp. nov. NOAA | reverse complement strand
TAATCAAGGAAATTTCACCGCTTGGTACATGGTCATTCTGGTTCAGCCGTTCCGATCCGGTGCACTTTATAATTTCTGCTATAAAGCTATCCTTTTGTATTCGGTATTTTATTTGCATTACTTGCATGGAATTGAAGAATGTTTAAATATGAAGAACACAAGTTGAATGGTTTCTCTTTCGGTTTTATATTTCAATCAGGTTATATCAGTATAGTGCGCCTACATCCGGCCGTCTGGAATACGTTTATAATGTCAGCAGCAAAACTTTGTCACGATAGATTCGTTTCCACTGAGCTATTTGTTTATTAAAATCGCATATTGGCACTGCAGTTGAGAGTTTTTTGACGATGTAGTTAACAAGAATTGAGTCTTTTAGTTCTTGATACTTGCTGATCCAGCAAAAAGCATAAGCAGTCTCGGCCGAAAATGCGAACTCACGCCGGGTAGCCTGAAGAATTCAACCTCATTTGTCATACTCATGCTGCGAGATTAGTGTGTATTTCTTTTTACAGTGGGCAATAAATAAATAAATACGAAACGATCAACAAATAATGGTTACTTTACAGATTGAACAATTTGTTTTCCTTGCTGATGTCGTTCTGATTTTAAATTCAACCATGTGTGTTTATAGTGAATGGACCAGAAGCGTGCTGGAAAGATTATAAGCCTTTGATCGATTCTTATTCCCCGGGTCTACCCGTGCATATCATCATGACCAGGACTTGAATAATAAACATTGTGCGGCCAATTCACTGAATAACTGCTGAACAATAGCTCCAAACCCGTCTCCTAAGAGCCTCACAGATTGATTTTACTGCCAAATCCTGAATTAAAAACTATGAGCTTGCCAACGCTTGGAGCCATGCTGCTATAGTCACTGTCAAAGTGCCTATTTGCAGCTATTGTTTTTCCTTTCT
>JAOXRS010000098.1 GCA_025800385.1 Candidatus Albibeggiatoa sp. nov. NOAA | reverse complement strand
GACAAATTAAGGTCGGCGCATACATGAGTATGGCTATTATAATTTCTGGAGCTTCATTGCTTTGTATTCCAGGTGTGTCTCCATTTCTATAGTCCAGCGAGTTGTTGTTTATGATACGTTTGGCTTTGCTTTGTCGCAAGTATGAATGATCTAAGGCCCCCAAGGCGACGTAGTATTATCATAGAGGAATTCCTTTAATCTTACGACAGCAGACGGATTGGTATTTACCTGTTTCAAACTGAGTAGAAACAATAAATTATTTATATTTCATTATTCTGGCAGGAAATACGAGTGAAATTCACGCGTCCAGTGCCCGCGATGCAAGTGGATGCCAGGCTAAAACACTGAGGTAAGTTGCAAAGCCATTTATATAAAATTGTACTTATGATTTTATAAATATCCTTGTTAGGAAGCTACAGTGTATTTCATTTTCAGAAGATCAAACTATGCTTGCGCTAACTTATTGTGCTTAACTTGGATATTCAGCCCTTTATTGAGCTTTTGTTATCTGCCGTGCAGAGCTAGAATACTAATCCCTTGAATAGCTCGCTCTATAACCCTGCCTTTCTATTCCGATACTATTTTTTTGTCGAGCAGAATGCTATTAACGTCAGTGTGCACTAACCTATTCTGCTTTACTTGGGTAGTCAGTTTTTATTGAACTGTTGTTATCCGTCGAGCAGACTGCTTTACTTGGGTAGTCAGCTTTTTAATGAACTGCTGTTATCTGTCGAGTAGACTGCTTTACTTGGGTAGTCAGTTCTTTTTTGAGCTGTTGTTATCTGTCGAGCAGACTGCTTTACTTGGGTAGTCAGTTCTTATTAAGCTGTTGTTATCTGTCGAGCAGATTGCTTTACTTGGGTAGTCAGTTCTTTATTGAGCTGTTATTATCTCATGAGGCAGAATATTAATCTTAAGCGTTCGTTCTAACTTATTATGCTTTGTTTAAAAGCTAGCGCTTTAGTTTATACTGCTCCCTTGAGTAGTAGCCAGTTCGTTTTAAGTGTTT
>JAOXRS010000089.1 GCA_025800385.1 Candidatus Albibeggiatoa sp. nov. NOAA | reverse complement strand
CTGACACGTCGATTGCGAACACGTCACGTTCTTATCTCCCTGTGAAAACATTTCATACTCCTCACCGAATATGACGTTTCAAAATAAAGGGGCCGATTTAGCGATTTCGCAATTCGATCACCTTACCATTGTCTAGTATATATTCCGGGTACGCATCAATACAAATAAACAATGATGACGTAAGTAACATGAGCACTGCAATGAAGAGGCTCAAAAAGCTGCGATCTTGACTGACACACCCCTGATCAGAAATGTTTAAAATCACTGTAGTGACATCACGGTTCACTGTTATAGTTCACACTGTAGCTATGGTGTATTGAATGAAAGGCCTTGCTCTAAAGTTCAGATGAACGAAAGGCGAATAGTATATTTGTTTCATAGTCTGTTCTCAGACTAAATTATACTGAAAGAAAATTTTCTTCCTAATGTACCTTTTGAGGTCTTTTCAACACTGTACATTCTATTCCATCTGCCCTTGCTGATCACACACGTGTGGGCTCGGTGATATTTGATGATGCGATCTTCTTTGATATAACCACGTAATAAGTTTCGCAAGTCTATTGCTTCCAGGGGTCACGTTAGGGCGCGTAGCATTTTCTACTCATTCATGTGGTTGTATTTGGCCATGTATATGGCAGCTCTCTATCTCTCGGAACAAAGAGCATAACCGGCGATTTAATTTAAATACGGCGCTATGATTTTTCGACATTACCCGGGGATCTGAATTTGGAAAGACAACATGCCTCGACAGGTAAGAGTTTTATTACCGTCACAGAATATGAAATTCCATGTACGTTACAGAAGCGCGGCCATACTAAGTAACCCAACGACTTTCCACATGTCTATAGAAATCAACACAACTTCACAGATTAGCCCAAAACCGCATCGCAGAAATAATAAAAGAAATTGGACTTCCAGGAAGTACAACACTTCCGCCTGGTGTAAAGGAAGGGTCATACTGGCATACTGTGAGCAGTAGATATCTTCAAGGAGAAGTACCCAAAGCAAAGTTTGTGAAAGCGGTGTGCAATCTCTGGAGATACCATACTTTTCGTGAGCTTGTCAAGGTTCGGTCAGAGACTTTTATAATCACCTAACATTTCATTTCTTTTAACTTGTTATTCTGTCCTTCTTTCTTGTTATTCATATATTCCATTTCTGTTCTGTTGTCTGTTTTAGAGCTCTTCTGATGAGGTAAATGCTGCGGTAGATAAGACAGCAGACACTGTGACACATATATATCCCACACCAGTCGAGGAGGAGGTATGTGTTTTACCACATTCTCATTAAATACGCTTTCTACACCCTTGGTGCATTCAAGTCAACACATTTCAAGTAGCCAAATTTATGTTTTATTATCATAACCAATTGTTGCCTTCAATGTTTCTCAATTTGTTTGTTACAAGTGGTCAAGTGCGTAACTATGGCACTAGAATGGTCAACAGTTATCGATCGCATCCTTGTCGCACCAATCTTAAGCAATTTACAATTCTCTATCAAGGTCCCAAAATTTGGAATTTTCTCCCAGCAACAATTACCTGCTCACCAAGCCTCCCTAGCTTTAAGAAAAAGATATTAGAGTTTTTAATAAAATCCGATTTGGTCTAAAGCCGCACACACGCAGCACTAATATTTATAGATTTATTTTCATACGAGGTGGCCTCTGTCATAAGCCTGGTGGTTTCTTGAGGTCTCCTCGCCAAGTTAATTGTATATACTTATAACTATTACTATGGCAAGTAAATGTTGTTGATTGATTTTTGATTGATTGATCCTTGCCACCCATGGCAACA
>JAOXRS010000083.1 GCA_025800385.1 Candidatus Albibeggiatoa sp. nov. NOAA | reverse complement strand
CAAAGAGTCACAGATTTAGCTCATCAATATACTAAACAGATGGTTTATACTGCACCTGTTGCTAGTGACGAGGGGTTGCTTGCTGCTTTATTACAATGGAAACAATCAGTTCAGGGATTAGACTCATGAGCCAAGACCTTAGTGCGATACGCCAACAAATTGATAAAACCGATATTGAAATCCAAGAATTATTAAATAAACGTGCTCAGTTAGCAAAACAAGTCGCACAAGCTAAATATGCTGAAGAAGAAAACCCTACTTTTTATCGTCCTGAGCGTGAAAATCAAGTATTACAAAATGTCATCACACGTAATAAAGATGGCTTATTAGAAGACAGTACACTGACTTTATTGTTCCGTGAAATCATGTCGGCCTGTTTGGCGTTACAAAAAAAATTACGGGTTGGCTGTTTAGGCCCAGAAGGTACATATTCGCAAGCTGCTACATTTAAACAATTTGGCCATGGTGTTGACTGTATCTTGCTGCCCACAATTCCAGATGTGGTGAAAGAAGTGGAAGCAGGCAACTTACAATATGGTCTTGTGCCTGTAGAAAATTCAACCGAAGGTGGTATTAATCAAACCTTAGACTGTTTTGCAACTATGCAATTACAAATATGCGGAGAGGTAGAACTACCAATTAATCACTGTTTGCTCTCTAATGCAACACAATTGAGCGATATAAAAATCGTTTACTCTCATCAACAGTCTTTAGGTCAATGTCGTAAATGGCTAGAAACGCATTTACCTCATGCAGAAAAGCGCGCAGTTGCCAGTAATGCGGAAGCTGCAAAATTAGCGGAGCAAAATCCAGATTCTGCAGCGATAGCAGGTAAAATTGCTGCAACCACTTATGATTTACGTAAATTAGAAGAAAATATTGAAGACGAGCCTAATAATACCACGCGTTTTGCCGTGATTAGCCAACAAACTGTACCACCAACAGGCCAAGATAAAACCTCTTTACTATTATTACCGACGCATGTGGAAAAAGCTGGCTCGTTATTTGAATTATTACAACCGTTGTCTGATAATCAAATAAACATGACCCGTATAGAGTCACACCCTGCTAAAATTGAAAAATGGCAGTATATGTTTTTTATTGATATTGAAGGGCATCAACAAGAACCTACGGTTAATCAAACTATTGAGGCTTTAAAATCTCATGCATTTGTTAAATTATTAGGCTCTTACCCTAAAGCGATTTTATAGCTTGAAATAAATAGAATTTGTTTTGAACGTTTAACTCAGATCAGTAAGTTTGATTTATATGAAGAGACAGTCTAGTATATCCAGCTAGTGACATTTTATAGACACCAGCAAAAACTTAGATTGTCTTGGTTAATATAAAAAACACAATACCTACTTCAATCGTGCCTAAATTGAATTGAATATGGTAAGATGTCTCAAGAACGTATTGAACCCAGTGATTAAAAGCACAAAACTGCGTTACAACAAAGCAAGTTCAGTTAAGTAATATACGGACTTCCGCAGTCATGGCCTTATGTCAAGTGAAACTGTTTGATATTTATACTTCACAATAATGACAAAGATTCATAAACTGTGGTTCAATAATTGCAGAGTTAAGCATGACGTACATACCTTTGCGCTATGACTGATGGATTAGAACATGCTACCACAAGAAGTCGTTGATTTTTTTTCAACCTATCAAGATTTACTATGGTTAGTGACCGTTGCGATTGATTTGGCTATCACTCTATTATTGTATAGATTGTTTGGCAAAATGGGGCTATATTCAATTGTAATTCTTAATATTATGTTAAGTAATTTACAAGGGCCTAAAATCACGGTCATCTTTGGCATGGAAACCAGTCTAGGGCTGATTCTGTATTCAGGGATTTATTTTGCCACCGATTTGCTCAGTGAAAATTATGGGCGAAGGGAGGCGAATAGGGCCGTGCAGCTGGGTTTTGCGACCAGTGTTATTATGGTCATTATGGTCTCAATCAGTTTATTATTCCTACCTTCCAGTTTACCTGAAACCAAGGATTTTGCAGAGCGTGTCCATTACGCAATAGAAAATCTGTTTGATTTCACACCACTTTTTGTATTTGGTTCATTATTCGTTTATTTAGTTAGTCAGAGCTTTGACGTTTGGGTGTTCCACTATGTCAAAGAAAAAACCAAGGGCAAACACCTGTGGTTGCGTAATAATGTATCCACTATCATGTCTCAATCCGTTGATACCGTCTTATATGCGCTCATTGTCTGGGCACCTGTCGTAGGCTTAGAAAAAGCAATTTACCTCTCTTTAGCCAAATATTTCTTTAAAGTGGTGATTGCAATTTTAGATACTCCATTTATTTATTGGGCTCGCAGTTGGAATGTTGTGGGTAAAGATTGGCATGATGCGAGCGAGAGCCATCATCATCATGATTCAGAGTCGAAGAAAAAATCCGATACCTGAAACACCAAATAATTCACTAACACGCTATGCTACCATCCTCCACTATTGAGTTTTTATTAGCCCATCAAGATTTGTTGTGGTTGCTTACAATCACAATAGACTTGACGATTACGCTTGTGCTGTACTGGTGGTTTGGCAAAGTCGGCTTATATGGCGTTGTCGTACTGAATATCATGCTCAGTAATCTACAAGGGCCAAAACTGACTGTCGTTTTTGGAATGCCAACCAGTCTGGGGGTCATACTGTACTCGGGTATCTATTTTGCTACGGACTTACTAAGTGAACGTTATGGCAAAGTCGAAGCCAACCGAGCTGTTTTACTTGGATTTGCCAGTAGCCTTGTTGTCGTGGCTATCATGACAATCAGTATTCTGTTCCTTCCCGCACCTCAGGCGATGGCGGTGCACAGTGCAATTACTTTATTATTTGGCTTTACACCCCGTTTTGTATTTGGCTCATTATTCGCCTACTTAATTAGTCAAAGCTTTGATGTTTGGATTTTCCATTATTTAAAAGAGAAGACCAAAGGCAAACACTTGTGGTTTAGAAATAACATGTCCACTTTGTTATCTCAGGCATTGGATACTGTTCTTTACTCACTGGTGGTCTGGTGGGGTATTGTGGCCTTGAATCGTGCGATACAATTAGGCATTGCGAAGTATATTTTTAAAGTAATCATTGCCTTAGTGGATACGCCGTTTATTTATTGGGCACGTACTTGGAAAGTAGAAGACCGCGATTGGTATGAAACTCATAAACCGTACTCTAAACAGTTTTAGCAATATGCTGTCATACCAACTATTAGTAAGACTTTTAACAGGACAACTTGTCCATTAATTTTAGAATCCTTAACACAGTTTGCAACAATCATTGACCAATATGCCGATTCCTGTAAGACTGTGCCTGACTCAAGTTAATTGTGGAGGATAGCGTGCATGAAAATTGAAAACCACCGCCTTTATGAAGATGACGGTCAACCCGTTGAGTTTACAAGAACCCCTAATGTCAGCAGTTATGCTTTGCAACCCCAATATTTAGTGATGCACTATACAGCAGGTAGATCCGTAAAATCTGCTGTGAATACATTGACTAACCCTCGAGTAAGTGCGTCTGCACATCTGGTAATTGGACGTGATGGGTCAGTGGTGCAACTAGCTGAATTTAATAAAGTGACTTGGCACGCGGGACGTAGTTCATGGCAAGGTTTAAATGGTTTAAATAAGTATTCAATTGGAATTGAGTTAGACAATGCTGGTAAGTTAGAAAAATCACAAGATGGTTCTTGGCACGCTTGGTATGGTGATGTGATTGAAGATGCACAAGTGTTGGAAGCACCACATAAAAATTACCCTTCTATTCCTTATGGCTGGCAGTTGTATACACCTGAGCAATTATTAATTACGCTAGAAATTGCTGAATTATTGGTCAATGAATATAATTTAAAAGATATTGTTGGTCATGATGATATTGCGCCACGCCGCAAAACAGACCCCGGTCCTGCATTTCCAATGGAAAGCTTCCGCTCACGAATTTTAGGCCGTGCTGATACGGAAGAAGACGAAGCAACATACCGTACAACAGCTAATTTAAATATTCGAACAGGCCCAGGTACAAGTTATCCAAAACTAGATGTTGCACCATTACCAAAAGGTGTTCGCTTAGAAGTGGTTGATATTGAAGGTATTTGGAAAATGGTCAATGTCTTAGATGAAGTGAAAGGCGAAGTCGATATTTCTGGCTGGGTACACGGCAATTATATAGAGCAAATTTAAGCACGATTTATGGCAAATTTTAAAACACACATATCTGTGGCAGCAGTAGGTAGTGGTTTATTATCAACAATGTTTTTAGGTGCAGGCATGGCTAGCCCTAAAGATGTTGTGATATTAGCCGTAGTGGGTACGATTGGGGGTATTTTACCCGATATTGATCTTGACCATTCCAGCCCCACTAAAATTATGTTTACATCTCTCGCTATTATTTTCGCCTTTCTGGTGATGTTTAATAAGGCAAGCACTTATTCGATTATTGAATTGTGGCTAATTTGGGGTGCGAGTTTTGCGCTTGTCAGATACTTAGCTTGGCAGATTTTTGCTGATTTAACCAAACATAGAGGTATTATACATTCTCTGTTTGCAGCCATGTTTTTCTGGTTTTTTACCACCTCATTGTGTTATCACGTTTTTGATTATTCTCAGACACTTTCTTGGATGGTTGGTTTTTTTGTGTTTTACGGTTTCATTATTCACTTATGTTTAGATGAGTTTTATAGTGTTGATTTTACTAATAAACGCTTAAAACAGTCTTTTGGTACAGCACTTAAAATTTATGATTATAAAAACTATCAGACTTCTGCGATGATGTTTGTAGCAATGACACTGGCCTTCTTAATGACCCCGAATGCAGACTCATTTTTACAACTTGTTGGTAGTAGCCAAACGTATAGTAATATTTGGTCGAGTTTTTTCCCCAGTGGTATGTGGTTTAGTTTATAGGTGAATTATGGCAAAGAAAGATAAGAAAAAATTACCCATGGCTTACAATGTTGCAATTGTAATATCAGCTATTTTGGTGATGATTTTAGTGTATAAACAAGTCTATTTGGGTAGTCAAATCACCAGCCAATTACCACAACCGCAATTTACTCAAAGTATTGAATCATGTTTGCAAGAGCACATTAAGCCAACACTTTTAAAATCTCTAACCGCACAGTCACCTGTTGTAAAAAATTCATTTGTTGATGTAAATACCCTATTGAATACAGTGCTCAAAGGCTTATCGTCTTCAATGGTTGATATGAAGATTACCCAAAATTACATTACTGAAATGAAACTATTAAAGGTTGAAGATTTCTTTGGAAACAATGCTCAAGTCCGCATGACAGGTATGGTTGAAATTGAATCTAGTGCGCCTATGGTTGGTAGTATGGATAACACCAAAGAGTATACAACGACAGTCTATAAACGTGGTGACGAACATTATTTTAAAGAGTTATCAGTCAAAGAGAGAGATGAGGCGAATTGGGAACAATGGCGTTGCGCTAAAACGTTTTAAAGGTTTATTTTTATGTTACCAGACAAATCTGATGTGCGTTGGAAACAGTTAGTTGAAGGGGATATTCAATATAATTGTGAGCTTATGGCGGCCAACATGCTATTAAAGCGTATAGTTTTCTCTGTGCATCAAGATAATTCACAGCAGAATATACAGCAAGCGATACAGGAAACATATCAGTTTTTTGTACATTATCAGTCGATTTTAGAAAACGATATAGCTAATATTTTTAGGGATTAAAATGCTGATAAGTAGAGCACAACTGCTCCAAATCGAATTTTAATGAAACTAATAAATTAATTTTTAATGAAAAATATCAAGCAGAAGACACCCCTCCCCAAGTGCTTAACTTGAATACAAGTGCAGCTTTTACCTTTCTTCTTCCGTAATCTGCTCTAACTCATCTTCAACTTGCCGACAGTTACGCATAAGCAAGCAGATATGACGCACGAAGTCTGCTTTGCTGTGTGGTGTAGGTAGTTGATTTGTAAAGTTTTGTAAAATATCATCTAACAGTGTCAAATTTGCTTTATTGAAGCTGTGGATGTTCATCATTGTATTTTGCATGATTTAACCCTTTATCCATTCTTTAGGTATTGGACACACTTTAGTAGTCAATATACCTAAATAAACATGCATAAGTTCTACCAAAAAAAGTTTATATTCATTAAAGAATAAGCTTTAACACTTAGTTTAACTCCTTTTAAATTGATTTCCAATACCTAAAAAACTATGTGATTATCATATAATTACAATATAAAAATTAAACCCATTGATATACCTCGCTTCGCATAAGCTTTAATCATTATTTAAATTTTAAAAATAATTATAAAAAGTTAATTTGGTTTGTTTTGATCTAATTAAAGTAGGGATTGCTATGAGGTGTTATGAAAAGCAGATAAAAGTAGCACATATACAGAACCTATTACTCATAATACGATAACCATATGTTTGCAAATAGTTATAGTTATTTGGAAGGTACTGTATTTACCATATAAAATAAAGGTGAATAGGTTATACTGGTAGG
>JAOXRS010000080.1 GCA_025800385.1 Candidatus Albibeggiatoa sp. nov. NOAA | reverse complement strand
GACTTTTGTCAACCTATTTAGTTTCGTTCATTTTGGCTGGTATATTCATGCTGTGTAGCGGCGTTGGCGTTCATAAAAAGAAAAAAACATGTTTATGGTAAAACCGCATTACAGTAGTTCAAATGGTAGGATTTTATCATTTTATTGCGACAGATAACGGTATACATGCAAATATTATATATGAACTCTTGAAATCGCGAAGATTAAGTGATTACGATTTCAATTTTTTCAATTGTCACAAAACATGGCCACCCCAAATTCGCAAAATTAAAGTTGTCAAGAAAATTTCATGTAAATCAGGTACTGTAGTGATAGATACACGAGACGTCCACTTGAGTTCAACGCCTGATCAAATTCTAATTCGGCTAAGATCTTATCATGATTTTCGGAGCCATATATGTATATTGAATCAAGAGTTATTTCAGAGGGCTCCGTTTCTGGTCTACTAAATGGGCGCCGATACAATCGAGCAGTGTGTTTCCACAAGCTGTAATATGGAGCACTTCTTAGCCTTGTCAACATATGTATCACCAAGACAAGATGCACACAATTCAAGATGCGCAAAATTAAGCTTTCAGGATAGCAGATTACTTGGAAGCACTTACCAACAATGTATGTCGCAGAGAATTTGATAAGTCAAAGAATGTCTTTCATTTGTTGCACCATTGA
>JAOXRS010000077.1 GCA_025800385.1 Candidatus Albibeggiatoa sp. nov. NOAA | reverse complement strand
CTTAACAGTACGCAACACCAGTGATACCAGCTGTAGTACGGATGCTGCCAGTACGGTGACCATCAATGCGGTACCTATGGCTCCTGCAGTGCCTACCGTTGCCAGCACCGTACAACCGACGTGTGGGGTACCAACGGGAAGCATCACCTTTGATAGCCAATCAGGGGTAGCATACAGTATCGGAAGTGGTTTCCAAGCGAGTCCTATCTTTAAAGGGGTTGCACCAGGGACCTATACCTTAACAGTACGTAGCACCAGTGATACCAGTTGTAGCACCAATGCAGCCAGTACGGTTACGATCAATGCGGTACCTATGGCTCCCGCAGTGCCTACCGTTGCCAGCACCGTACAACCGACGTGTGGGGTGCCAACGGGAAGCATCACCTTTGATAGCCAATCAGGAGTAGCATACAGTATCGGAAGTGGTTTCCAAACGAGTCCTATCTTTACAGGAATTGCACCAGGGACCTATACCTTAACAGTACGCAGCACCAGTGGTGATTGTTTAATAAATGGAGTTAAAAACATAACGATAGTAAATTTCTTTAGTTGTGATGATATTGTAGATATCAATAAAAATGAAACAAAACAAATTAGTATTTATGAAAATGATACTAATGTTCCAATATTAGGAACATTGACTTTCACAAATCCAACAAATGGGAGTATTACTATAAATGATAATGGAACTCCAGACAACCCTTCAGATGATGTTATTCAATATATTCCCAATCTAAACTTTGAAGGTACTGATACATTTAGTTATACTATTTGTGATGATTCATTACCTGCAGTATGTAGTACATCTAATATAATTATTAATGTAAGAAGTGAAAATAAAAACGGTTGTTTGACGGCATATAATATTTTTTCACCTGATGGCGATGGAATTAATGATGTATTTGAGATTTCTTGTTTAAGTAAAGATGAGTATAAGAATAATCGACTTGAAGTTTATGATAGGTGGGGGAATTTAGTATATCAAAAAAGGAATTATGATAATAGTTGGAAAGGAACTTTTGATGG
>JAOXRS010000069.1 GCA_025800385.1 Candidatus Albibeggiatoa sp. nov. NOAA | reverse complement strand
CTGTAGATCAATTAGAAGAAATAAAGGTTGAAAAACATATGAAGGACAACAATCCGTGCTCTCCATCGATGCATACAGCTTATCGTTCAGTCCTCGGCCAACTTAATTGGTTGCAGAGTAGAACTCAATGCCATATTTGCTACAGATTTTCTCGTTGTGCATCAGCTGCAGCAAAACCAACAATTGCTGATGTTAGAGAAATCAATAAGACCGTTCGTACTCTTAAGAGTCAATACATCGACGGCAGATTTTGGCCGATAAAAGGACCACAAAGAATTATTGGTATGCCTGATGCATCTTATAGGAACAATGCTGATAAGTCCAGTCAGAGAGCACATGTTATTTTTATTGCTGAAGATCGTAAGACAGGAAGGCAATGTCTAAAAGGCGGCTACCAAGTAAATACTCGAGGCTCTGTAGTTGATTATGAAAGTCACAAGATCACCACAACAACACAGTCAACTACTGTTGCAGAACTTAATGCATTAATGAAGTGTTTTGGAACATGTCTTTTCATTCGTGCTTTATGGGCAGATGTTACTGGTGAGATCGCCCC
>JAOXRS010000052.1 GCA_025800385.1 Candidatus Albibeggiatoa sp. nov. NOAA | reverse complement strand
ATTAACGGCTAAATTTGTGCCATATAATAAGATGGTACCCCAATTTAGCTGTAAATTATATTAACGGCTAAATTTGTGCCATATAATAGGATGGTACCACAATTTAGCCGTTAATTAACGGCTAAATTTGTGCCATATAATAGGATGGTACCCATATTTAGCTGTAAATTAACGGCTAAATTTGTGCCATATAATAGGATGGTACCACAATTTAGCCGTTAATCAACGGCTAAATTATGTTGGGTCATGTAAAAGGATGGTACCTGCCTCAACTTAGCCCAAAGTTAACGGCTAAATTATGGCATCCGGCACATTCCACTGGTGAACGTTCAGGAACCGCTCCAGATCGTCGCACTTATTTTGGAAAAAAAGCGTTGCTTTTTTATTTCTGTTTTTGTTTGTGGGTTACTTGATCCTACTTTAAACTAGACATACAATGGATTGTTGCATGCTGCGATCCACAAATTCACTGGCGAGCGACGAGTAGCTTCTCATATTTCGCACGCGTGTACAAATAGCATGATCGCCTACTCGAGATTTGACTCTGGCGCCACCTCAACGCGCAGGAGATTTCGTGATTTTATTGAAGAAACTGTGATGAATACAATCTTTTTATACAACAGTGAAAGTAATATAAATCCTGTACATATGCACTACGAAAGACTCTTGTCAATATAAAATACGGGTAGCAATACAATAGTTGATCTTACTGAAAGACTAATGGACTGATGGTCAGGCGGTACTGATAAGAACCATCGCGTGGAACGATCCTATTAGTTTTACAGATTGCTGTTGCTCAATATCTTCTGCCTGGTCCACAAGTAAATCTACTGGGTAATTTCTTTTCTACGTCTAGAAATGGCTACATCGACGCTATTGTTGCTTTTCGCTTTTTTTATCGAAAGTTTGTTGCTTTTCGCTTTTTTTGTGGAAAGAGTGTATTTAATTCCAGATGGAAAGAATTCCAGGAAGACGCCTCTTTGTCAGTTTTATTAATTCATGGGAGAATTGGGAATTTTTAGCGCTCCATTGAATACTACGCCACTCAGCTATGAAGCAAAGACCGCCTCTCAAGTACGTTCCACCGCCATTGCTCTTCTCCGATTGAATGATACACCACTCAGCTATGAAGCAAAGATCGCCTCTAGAGTTCGTCTCATCCACAAGGCTAG
>JAOXRS010000034.1 GCA_025800385.1 Candidatus Albibeggiatoa sp. nov. NOAA | reverse complement strand
AACAGTAAATACGAGCCAAGCGTGTTTTCGGCAATTTTTCGCCATAAACAGCCCCAGAACGTCGACCTAAAGCAGCTGGCATTGTTAAAATGAATATATTATGACAATTTGGAGAAAACTTTTACAATTTATCAATGTAATGCTTGCAAATCGATCATCGATGATCGTGGCTGAGCGGGGTTTGAGGAGAATGACTTATGCCTAAAAAAACCCTTTGCAGCGCAAGACCTGCGCGTCGCTTCAGCGCGCAGGTAATAATGTCAAAATTGTTGACTTTCTGAACGACACAATGCAACAGTATGCGCAACGTGAATGAGAATATATAAAATGTGTGCACAGCATTGCACCCAATTTCAAAACTTCACAATATATCCATCAGCCTGGTAGGTGGACACATGCTGTAATTTTTTTTGTGTCCAGTGTTGCAGGCAACGTTAATGTGTGTCTGGATCTTTAAAAGTCCAGGTAATTAACTAATCAGTGATTTATTTGATTTTCTAAAGGGAGATCGC
>JAOXRS010000031.1 GCA_025800385.1 Candidatus Albibeggiatoa sp. nov. NOAA | reverse complement strand
GATCTTATTGGCTGGTGGGGTTAGCTGTTTTATGCTGCAGAATTCCTCAAATAATACTCCCCTCCCAAAAAAGCTAACAACCCTACAAAAAGTCATTTGAATAGAATTTTACTGTATAAGGAACTTCAAGAGAATGATGAGTATTTTCATGTGGGAGGGATTGGTTAATATTTCAGGGTTCATGATGCCAAAGGTGTGCTTATTCAATCAGAAAGGCCACGGAACAAGGAAATATAGTACCGTGTTTTCTCGATTAAACGCCCCCGGTGTTTATTTCAAACTTGGCCCGGTGGACCCGGCATTTATTTGAAGGCGGCGTTTAATTGGGGCCCAGCGTCTATTAGCAAGGTGTTTTTTTTTCCTGCCATTTTATCAAGTTGATTTATCATCACCCAATGTCCAAAGCCCAGGCAAAGTTGGTCAAGACGGGATGATTTTTCCCTTCATTCAATCTGACAAACTTTCCCTGGATCTTCTCCGAGTTACAGTCACCATACAGCATGCATACTATTGTATGTTACAATCAAGATGTGCGGAAAGAATATAAACAATGTATTCATAATATTGAGGCAAGTTAAT
>JAOXRS010000019.1 GCA_025800385.1 Candidatus Albibeggiatoa sp. nov. NOAA | reverse complement strand
TAATGTATCATCAGTGGATGGTATTTATGTGACTGGTTATTGACCTGATTTGTCAATTAAACTGTCATGTTATTCTTGGCTGTAAGACGCGTAAAAGTTGATTGGTGCGTTTTGCCCGTCTATTGTTCCGGTCAGTCTATTGTTAGTCAAATTGTCAGTTTAGTCTATCGTTTGTCTGTTTTGGTGTCGGTAAAACACACAGTTTAAAATAAAAGGCGGAGATACCACTAACCCTACAACGAACTTTACAACCTAGTTGTCATAATTCCATAACAATTAAAAACTCTTATGATGAATAGCTTCACAATACTGATCAAGAAATGAATCTTAAATACTAGGATCCCATCCAAGTTTTTTTTAAATGTATGTTTGCAAAACAATGCTCAGAGGATATTTGGGATTTGGTCATGAAAGATTAAACCCAGAAAAAGTGAGCGAAAAGGCGAAATTATTTATGAGAGCAAAAACGAGTGTTGACAAAAATCGTTCAAATGCTGTAACGGAAGTGCTAAACCTCACTCAACCCCGGCCTTTCAAAGTCTTATTTTCCGTCGCCATGCTTCTGCAGCAATGATAGTAGTGTAAGTATTAATTATTTAACCGATAGTGCATTCTCCAGAAGATGCCCAAATGCGCATTATATGATGTCATAAGTCGTTGTCCCTTCTGTCATATAAGTATGTCTGGCTGTGGCCCTGTGTGGCATCGGTTTTTATGGGGCGGGG
>JAOXRS010000008.1 GCA_025800385.1 Candidatus Albibeggiatoa sp. nov. NOAA | reverse complement strand
ACAATTCTACTTCCGTACAACTGACGTAACAGGTGCGGTAGAATTACCAGAAGGCACAGAAATGGTGATGCCTGGTGATAACGTTAAAGTGACTGTGAAATTAATTGCTCCAATTGCGATGGAAGAAGGCTTACGCTTTGCGATTCGTGAAGGTGGTCGTACCGTTGGTGCTGGCGTTGTTTCTAAAGTTATTGAATAAGTTTTTAGTCTCTCGTTGTTATATGACGAATCACAACGAGAGACCTCAATTTGGGGTGCTTCATGGCTAGTCAAAGAATTCGGATTCGTTTAAAAGCGTTTGATCATCGTTTGATTGACCAGTCTGCGCGGGAAATCGTAGAGACGGCAAGAAGAACTGGGGCGCAATTAAGAGGCCCAATTCCTCTACCAACAAAAAAAGAAAGATACACCGTATTGATTTCGCCACACGTTAATAAAGACGCGCGTGATCAGTATGAACTTCGGACACATAAACGTTTACTCGATATTATCGATCCTACTGACAAAACAGTTGACTCATTAATGAAGCTCGACTTAGCAGCAGGTGTAGACGTTCAAATTAAATTGAATTAAGGGTTTAGGCAAATGGCACTGGGCATTGTTGGACGCAAATGCGGCATGACTCGCATCTTTACTGAAGAGGGCGTATCTATACCTGTCACAGTAATTGAAGCAGAGCCTAATCGCGTTACGCAAATTAAAACCGAAGAAACCGATGGCTATAATGCGGTTCAAGTAACCTGTGGCTCACGTCGTCCTACTCGAGTAAACAAAGCGATGGCTGGACACTATGCTAAAGCAGGTGTTGAAGCGGGACGTGGTTTGTGGGAATTCCGTTTAGACGCGGAAGAAGGCAGCGAGCTTGAAGTTGGTAAAGAAGTCAAAGTTGATATTTTTACTGAAGTAAAAAAAGTAGACGTTTCAGGCACAAGTAAAGGTAAAGGCTTTGCGGGTGTTGTTAAACGCCATAATTTCCGTACTCAAGATGCGACACACGGTAACTCATTAGCACACCGTGCACCGGGTTCAATTGGTCAAAACCAAACGCCAGGTCGTGTTTTCAAAGGTAAGAAAATGGCGGGTCACATGGGTAACGTAAAACGCACAGTACAAAGCGTTGAAGTGGTTCGTGTGGATGCTGAACGGAATTTAATTTTGGTGAAAGGGGCTATTCCAGGTGCACCCGGTGGTGACGTGATTATTAAGCCCACTGTAAAAACCAAAACGCCTAAGAAAGCGAAGGCTTAAGGGCTGAGGGGATAGCGTTATGGAACTGAGCTTACAAAGTGGAGGCTCGATTGATGTCTCCGAGAAAGTATTTGATGCTAAATATAATGAGCCGTTGATTCACCAAGTGGTCACAGCTTATTTAGCAGGTGCAAGAGCTGGCACGAAAGCACAAAAAAATCGTGCAGCCGTTGCAGGCGGTGGTGCTAAACCATGGCGACAAAAAGGGACTGGCCGTGCTCGTGCGGGTACAATCAGTAGCCCAATTTGGCGTAGTGGTGGTGTAACTTTCGCAGCGCAACCACGCAATTATGAGCAAAAAGTAAACAAAAAAATGTATCGCGGTGCAATTCGTTCAATCTTATCTGAATTGAATCGCACAGATCGCTTAGTTGTTGTTGAAAATATTGCAGTAGATGCACCAAAAACGAAACAATTAGTACAAAAACTAGCGGATTTAGACGTAAAAGACGTATTGATTGTTGTTAAAGAATTTGATGAAAACTTATTTTTAGCTGCACGCAATTTATATAAAGTAGATGCTGTTGACGCTGAAAGTGTTGACCCTGTCAGCTTAATCAAATATGAAAAAGTGGTAATGTCTGTAGAGGCATTAAAGCAAATTGAGGAGAGATTAGCGTGAACCAAGAGCGTTTATTTAAAGTGCTAGTCGCTCCTTTAAATACAGAAAAAGTCAATAATATTATTGAAAAAAACAACCAGTTTGCTTTTAAGGTTGCGCCAGATGCGACTAAAGCAGAAGTGAAACAAGCGGTTGAAACCTTATTTTCTGTAAAAGTACGTGGCGTACAAATGGTCAACGTAAAAGGCAAATCCAAACGTTTTGGTCGTACCGAAGGTAAACGTCCAGACTGGAAAAAAGCCTACGTTGGTTTAGAAGAAGGCCATGACATTAACTTTGCGAACTACGGTTAAGCGCGGGCAAGTTTGAGGAAGAATTATGGCAATTGTTAAAGCAAAACCAACCTCAGCGGGTCGTCGCTTTGTTGTCAGCGCAAAGACTCCTGAGTTGCACAAAGGCAAACCTTACGCACCTTTACTTGAGAAAAAATCAAAGAAAGGTGGTCGTAACAATAATGGTCGTATTACGGTACGTCATCACGGTGGTGGTCACAAACAACATTATCGTGTCGTCGATTTCAAACGTAACAAAGATGGCATTCCAGCTAAAGTTGAACGTTTAGAATATGATCCAAACCGTAGCGCACATTTAGCCTTGTTATTATATGCAGACGGTGAACGCCGTTACATTATTGCACCTAAGGGTGTTAAAGCAGGCGATGCGATTATGTCTGGCGCACATGCTCCGATTCAAGCGGGCAATTGTATGCCATTACGTAATATCCCTTTGGGTAGCCAAGTACACTGCATCGAATTAAAACCTGAAAAAGGTGCTCAAATGGTGCGTAGTGCGGGTGGTTCAGCACAATTAGTGGCGCGTGAAGGCCAATATGCAACATTACGTTTACGCTCTGGCGAAATGCGCAAAGTATTAAGCGAATGTCGTGCGACCATCGGTGAAGTCGGCAACTCAGAACACAACCTTATTTCATTAGGTAAAGCAGGTGCAAAACGTTGGCGTGGTGTACGTCCGACGGTTCGGGGTGTTGCAATGAACCCTGTAGATCACCCACATGGTGGTGGTGAAGGTCGTACCTCTGGTGGTCGTCATCCTGTCACACCTTGGGGCTTCCCTACAAAAGGTGCGAAAACGCGTAGCAATAAACGTACAGATAAAATGATTGTACGTCGCCGCGGGAAATAACACTAAGTACATAAATTGATGCGCGATGTTTGAGTTCAGGACTGTTAATTACTGATGACTGACAGTCCCAGAACAAATCGCAAATCAAAAATCGAAAATCGGAAATAAAAATGCCTCGTTCAATTAAAAAAGGTCCTTTTATTGACTTGCATTTGTTGAAAAAGGTAGATGCAGCCTTAGAAAGCAAAAGCAAGAAACCCATTAAAACGTGGTCTCGCCGCTCAATGGTTTTCCCTGATATGGTTGGGTTAACAATTGCGGTACACAACGGAAGACAACATGTACCAGTGTATATCACTGAAAACATGGTTGGTCATAAACTTGGTGAATTTGCCGTTACGCGGACTTATCGTGGTCATGCTGCGGACAAGAAAGCGAAACGCTAGGATAGAGAACAATGGAAGCAACGTGTAAAGCCAAATATTTACGCATATCACCGCAAAAATGTCGGTTAGTTGCCGACCAAGTTCGTGGTTTACCCGTTGACCGTGCATTAAACCTGTTAACGTTCAGTAACAAGAAAGCCGCTGCAATTGTCAAGAAAGCTTTAGATTCAGCGATTGCTAATGCAGAGCACAACGAAGGTGCAGACATTGACGAATTATACGTGTCTAAAATTTGCGTCAATGAAGGGCCAACCATGAAACGGATGCGGGCGCGTGCAAAAGGGCGTGGTACGCGAATTTTAAAACGCACTAGTCACTTAGAAGTTACAGTGGCTGAACGGGAAGAGTGGTAATCGCATATGGGTCAAAAAGTACATCCAACAGGTTTACGTTTAGGCATTGTCAAAGACTGGTCTTCTAAATGGTATGCCAGCAGCAAAGACTACGCGAACTACTTAAACACCGACTTAGCGGTACGTGATTACATCAAAAAACAGTTAGCGCAAGCATCTGTTAGTGAAGTCCGTATTGAAAGACCTGCCCGTAATGCACGGATTATCATTCACACAGCCCGTCCAGGTATCGTGATTGGTAAAAAAGGTGAAGACATTGATAAATTACGTAAAGCCGTCTCTGAAATGATGGGCGTACCTGTACATATCAGTGTTGAAGAAATCCGCAAACCTGAAGTTGACGCATACTTGGTTGCAGCCAGTGTTGCTCAGCAATTAGAACGCCGTATTATGTTCCGTCGTGCGATGAAACGTGCAGTCGGTAACGCAATGCGTTTAGGTGCGCAAGGTATTCGTATCAATGTTAGCGGTCGTTTAAACGGTGCTGAAATTGCGCGTATGGAATGGTATCGCGAAGGTCGTGTGCCTTTACATACATTACGTGCAGACATCGATTACGGTTTTGCAGAAGCAAATACGACTTACGGTATTATCGGCGTTAAAGTATGGATTTTCAAAGGTGAAATTATCGGTAAACCTGATATGTTTGCACCTAAAGCAGCAGAATCCAACGCTGAGAATAACTCAAATTCGGGACGTGGAGCGAAGGGATAATAGCTTATGTTACAGCCAAAGCGTACCAAATTTAGAAAACAAATGAAGGGGCGCAATCGCGGATTGGCTACTCGCAGTAATAAAGTGAGTTTTGGCGAATTCGGATTGAAAGCGACTGGTCGCGGTCGTATTACAGCCCGTCAAATCGAAGCAGCGCGTCGTACCATTAGCCGTCACGTTAAGCGTGGTGGTAAAATCTGGATTCGGATTTTCCCAGACAAGCCGATTACTAAAAAGCCTTTAGAAGTGCGGATGGGTAAAGGTAAAGGTAGCGTGGAATATTGGGTTGCACAGATTCAACCTGGTCGTATGTTATATGAAATCGAAGGGGTCTCTGAAGAAGTGGCACGCGAAGCATTTACGTTAGCTGCGTCTAAACTTTCAGTCCCTACCACATTTGTTACACGGACGGTCATGTAAGATGAAAGCAAGTGAATTACGTGAAATGTCGGTAGAAGAGTTACGCAAAGAGTTAGTGGAACTTTTACGCGAACAGTTTAATTTACGGATGCAAAAGGCGAGCTCTCAGTTAAGCCGTTTCCATCAAGTTAAGCAAGTACGTCGTGATATTGCGCGAGTAAAAACCATTTTAACAGAAAAGCGTAAAGCAGAAGGTAGTGCAGCATGAGTGAAGAACAAGTTGTAGAAGCTGGAGAAGCAGCAGACGCGACTAAAGTGTTGCGTACCCAAATCGGTAAAGTGGTTAGTGATAAAATGGACAAAACCATTACCGTATTGATTGAACGTAAAGTGAAACATCCAAAATATAAAAAGTTCATTAAGCGTTCAACAAAATTACACGTTCATGATGAAGAAAATACCTGTCGTGAAGGTGATACGGTCTTGATTAAAGAAGGTCGTCCTATGTCAAAAACCAAAGCTTGGGTTTTACATAAAGTACTTGAACGTGCTGTAATTGTATAAAATCGTGGTGATATAGTTTAGCTCATGCGATTAACTATGCAGGAGTGCAAGCTTTCTTTCAAACTAAGTTTTGCACTCTATAAAGCATTCAGGCAATGAGTTAACGACCCAAACAATTAAAAAACAAAAGAAAAGTATTTAAAGTACAAAATATATATGTTATCATTCCCCTCTTTATTTGCGGTGGGGTAATTACCGATTTGGAGTGATACACCATGATTCAAATGCAAAGTGTGTTAGACGTTGCCGACAATAGTGGGGCACGTCGCTTAATGTGTATTAAAGTATTGGGTGGCTCTCACCGCCGTTACGCCCAAATTGGCGATATTATCAAAGTGAGCGTAAAAGAAGCGATTCCTCGCGGACGCGTGAAAAAAGGTCAAGTATATAACGCTGTGGTTGTAAGAACCCGCAAAGGTGTTAGAAGACCTGATGGCTCATTAATTCGTTTTGATAGTAATGCTGCTGTGTTATTAAACACGCAAAACCAGCCAATTGGTACACGTATTTTTGGACCTGTCACACGCGAGCTGAGAACAGAAAATTTCATGAAAATTATTTCACTCGCTCCCGAAGTGCTATAAGGGAAAAGGTTTAGAGCGATGCGTAAAATTCGTTCAGGTGATGAAGTCGAAGTCATCACAGGAAAAGACAAAGGTAGACGCGGTGTTGTGGCTCGTGTCATCAATGATGAAAAAGTAATTGTCGAAAATATTAATTTGGCAAAACGTCATCAGCGTGGCAACCCTATGTTAAATAGACCGGGCGACATCGTTGAAAAAGAAATGCCTTTGCACATCTCTAATGTAGCGTTAGTCAACCCAGAAACAGATAAAGCTGACCGTGTTGGCTTCAAGTTTTTAGAAGACGGCAGAAAAGTACGCTACTTTAAGTCTAACGGTGAAGTGTTGGACGTAGCATAGGTATTAAACAATGGCAAGATTACAAGACTATTACCGTGAAAAAGTCATCCCACAGTTAATGGAACAATTCCAGTACGGCAGTGTGATGCAAGTGCCTAAAATCGAAAAGATTACCCTTAATATGGGTTTAGGCGAAGCTGTGGGCGATAAAAAAGTCATTGAGCGTGCGTTAGGCGATATGCAAGCTATCGCGGGGCAAAAGCCAGTCGTGACTAAAGCGCGTAAATCAATTGCAGGTTTCAAAATTCGTGAAGAATGGCCAATTGGCTGTAAAGTAACATTACGTAGCGATCGTATGTACGAATTTTTAGATCGTTTAATCAGTATTGCAATTCCACGTATTCGTGACTTCCGCGGTTTTAGCGGTAAAGCATTTGATGGTCGTGGTAACTACAGTTTAGGGGTTAAAGAACAAATCATTTTCCCTGAAATTGACTATGACAAGATTGATGCGATTCGTGGTATGGATATTACGATTACCACTTCGGCACGCACAAATGAAGAAGGCCGAGCGTTATTAACAGCGTTCAGTTTTCCTTTAAAGTAAGGTGAAGTATGGCTAAAGTATCCATGAAACAACGCGAATTAAGAAAAATTCGTACTGTTGAAAAATATGCAGCTAAACGCGCTGAATTGAAAAAAATTATCGGTAATCCGAATTACAGCGAAGAAGAGCAAGAAGAAGCGCAACTTAAATTCCAGAAGTTGCCTCGTAATGCAAGTCCTGCTCGTATTCGTAATCGCTGTCGGGTTACAGGTCGTCCACATGGCTTTTATCGTAAGTTTGGCTTAGCGCGTAATAAATTGCGTGAAGCGACTATGATGGGTTATGTACCAGGCTTAAGTAAAGCAAGCTGGTAAGTTGTATTTTAGGATGGGTGGTCTTTAAGTAATTAAAGATTGCCTATTCTGCAAATTGCAGGCGTGCAAACCTTGCATATGCTTTGAGTAGAGTAATCTACTTACAAGTACAGTTCTTTATAAACTTGTTCATTTGTATAGTTTTTTTGAACTGACATGCAACACTTGCACTCCTGCGTGTATGTTTTGATTCTTCGGAGAAACTCTACAAATGAGTATGAATGACCCAATCGCGGATATGTTGACGCGCATCCGCAATGGTCAGTCTGCAAAAAAGAAGCAAGTGCAAATGCCCGCGTCACGTATGAAGAACGCAATTGCCGACGTTTTGCAGCAAGAAGGTTATATCTCTGGCTTTAATGTAAGTCAAGAAGGTAAACCAACGTTGACCATTGACCTCAAATACTACATGGGTAAGCCTGTTATTGATAGCATCAAACGGGTGAGCCGTCCAGGTTTACGTATTTACAAACCTAAAACTGAACTACCTAAAGTAATGGGTGGTTTGGGTGTTGCCATCATATCTACCTCCAAAGGTCTGATGACTGACCGTGCTGCACGTGCTGCGGGACATGGCGGTGAAGTAATCTGCTATGTATCGTAAAGGAGTGTAATCATGTCACGAGTAGCAAAAAATCCCATATCAGTACCTAAAGGCGTTGAAGTTAAGCTCCAATCTCAAGACATCTCTATCAAGTCCAACAAAGGACAAATGGATCATCAAATCCACAGAGACGTTGAAGTATCTTTGAGCGATGAAAACGTATTAACCTTTGCACCACGTAACAACACTCGTCAAGCGATGGCTTTAGCTGGCACAACTCGCGCTTTAGTCAACAACATGGTTGAAGGCTTGACCAAAGGCTTTGAACGTAAATTAACCCTCGTTGGTGTTGGTTATCGTGCACAAGTACAAGGTAAAAAACTCAACTTAACTTTAGGTTTTTCACATCCTGTTGAGCATCCTATTCCTGAAGGCATCACAGTTGAATGCCCTACACAAACAGAAGTTGTGGTTAAAGGCATAGATAAACAGCTTGTGGGTCAAGTTGCGGCAAATATCCGTCGTTACCGTCCACCTGAGCCATATAAAGGTAAAGGCGTTCGTTATAGCGATGAAGTCATCAGCTTGAAAGAAACCAAGAAAAAATAGGTAAGTGGCAATGGATAAAAAATCATCTCGCTTGCGTAGAGCACGTCGTACTCGCGCTAAAATCAGTGAGTTGGGTATGCACCGTCTTTGCATTTACAAGACTTCGCAACACACCTATGCCCAACTTATCGCGCCAGACGGCGGTAAAGTATTAGCTAGTGCATCTACAGTCGAAAAAGACTTCAGAGCAACAGGCCAACACGGTGGCAACATCCAAGCTGCAACCACAGTCGGTAAAAACATTGCAGAACGTGCAAAAGCAGCAGGCATTACTCAAGTTGCATTTGACCGCTCAGGCTTTAAATTTCATGGTCGTGTCAAAGCCCTAGCCGACGCGGCACGAGAAAACGGGTTAGCGTTCTAGGTTATAGATTATGGCAAATAATAATGTAGATGCCCAACAACAGGGCGGTGGCAACAACAAGGGCGACGATTTAATCGAAAAGCTCGTTGCAGTAAACCGTGTTGCTAAAGTGGTCAAAGGTGGTCGTATTTTCAGCTTTACAGCGTTAACAGTTGTAGGCGACGGCAAAGGCAAAATTGGCTTCGGTTACGGTAAAGCGCGTGAAGTCCCATTAGCGATTCAAAAAGCAATGGAAGGCGCACGTAAGAACATGAAGAAAGTCAATTTAAATGGCGCAACAGTTCAGTACCCAATCGTAGGTGAGCACGGTGCAGCTAAAGTGTACATGCAACCTGCATCTGAAGGTACAGGTATCATTGCAGGTGGTGCAATGCGTGCGGTATTTGAAGTGGTTGGCGTTCGTGACATCTTAGCGAAATCGATTGGCAGCACTAATCCTATGAACGTGGTACGTGCAACATTCAGAGGCTTAACTGAAATGTCTAGCCCTGATCATGTAGCGGCCAAACGCGGTAAAACAGTCGAAGAGATTACAGGTTAATCCGCATGAAAAAGTTACGAGTTACACAAGTTAAAAGCACTTACGGCAGATTGCCTAAGCATAAAGCCTGTGTTACAGGATTAGGCTTACGTCGCATGAATCATAGCGTTGAAGTGATTGATACGCCAGAAAATCGTGGCATGATTAATAAAGTCAGCTATCTGCTCAAAGTTGAGGAGGTAGAAAATGCGTCTTAATGAATTAAAACCTGCTGAAGGTTCAAAAGCGACTGCAAAACGTGTGGGTCGTGGTATTGGCTCAGGCTGGGGTAAAACGTGTGGCCGTGGTCACAAAGGTCAGAAATCTCGTTCTGGCGGTTTCCACAAAGTCGGTTTTGAAGGCGGTCAAATGCCTTTACAACGTCGTTTGCCTAAAGTCGGTTTCGTATCACGTAAATCGTTAGTCACTGCTGAAGTTCGTTTACACGAATTAGCGCAAGTGGAAGCAGACGTGATTGATCTTGAAGCCTTAAAAGCTGCGAACATTATTACTCGCAATATGAAGCGTGCAAAAATCATTGCATCTGGCGAGATTAGTAAAGCAGTTAAAATTAAGGGCTTAGGCGTAACAAAAGGCGCAAAAGCAGCTATTGAAGCAGCAGGCGGCAGTATTGAAGCGTAATGGTTGATTGTCAGATGACGCAAATTTAACGCTAATTGGCGAAATACGTTACAATAGGCGCAAATTTGAATCATCTACCATCACCACAACACTGGGGGTTTATGTGGCTACAGGCACAGGCGCGGGCAATTTAGCAGCACTTGGTCGCTTAACCGAACTGAGACAGCGATTACTCTTTGTTTTAGGGGCTATCATTGTTTTCCGTATCGGTACATTTATTCCAGTTCCTGGGATTGATCCCGTTGCATTGGAACAAATGTTTGACGCACAACGCGGCACGATTTTAGAAATGTTCAACATGTTCTCAGGGGGCGCGTTAGAACGGTTTTCAGTGTTTGCAATCGGGATTATGCCGTATATTTCGGCCTCGATTATCATGCAATTATTGACCGTGGTATCGCCGACTTTAGAGCAGTTGAAGAAAGAAGGACAATCAGGACAACGCAAGATTTCCCAATATACACGCTATGCCACTTTAGGTTTAGCACTGTTACAGTCAATTGGGGTTGCTGTTGCCTTAGAAAGTCAGAATGTGGTCGTTGACCCCGGTTGGGCTTTTAAAGTCACCGCAGTCATGACCTTAGTGTCAGGCACAATGTTCTTAATGTGGTTAGGTGAACAAGTGACCGAACGCGGTATTGGTAATGGTATTTCCATCATCATCTTCGCGGGTATTGTGGCAGGTTTACCAGCTGCAATTGGTAGTACTTTGGAGCTGACCAGAACAGGGCAATTACACGTTTTAACTTTAATTATATTGTTAGCGTTAGTGCTTTTAGTCACGGCTTTCGTCGTATTTGTTGAACGTGGTCAACGCCGTATTACGGTGAACTATGCAAAACGTCAAGTTGGCAATAAATTATATGCAGGTCAAACCAGCCATTTACCATTGAAATTAAACATGGCAGGTGTGATTCCTCCTATCTTCGCATCGGCGATTATTATGTTCCCAGCGACAGTAGGCGGATGGTTTGGTACTGGACAAGGTATGGACTGGCTTAAACAGTTATCTTTAACCTTATCTCCAGGGCAACCTTTATATGTATTAATGTATGCAGTTGCAATTGTATTTTTCTGTTTCTTCTACACCGCGTTAGTGTTTAACCCGCGTGAAACAGCAGATAACTTGAAAAAATCAGGTGCATTTATCCCCGGTGTTCGCCCCGGTAAGCAAACTGCCGACTATATTGACCGTGTTATGACACGCTTAACGCTTGCAGGTGCAATTTATATTGCTGCTGTTTGTTTGTTACCAGAATTTTTACGTTTAAATTGGAGTGTACCGTTTTACTTTGGTGGCACTTCGTTATTGATTATTGTCGTTGTGACCATGGATTTTATGGCACAAGTCCAAGCACATTTGCTATCCCATCAGTATGAAGGCTTGATGAAAAAAGCAAACTTGAAAGGCTATGGGCGCAATCCAATGTCACGCTAATGGAGAGTCATCATGAAGGTGAGAGCTTCGGTTAAAAAGATTTGCCGTAATTGCAAGATTATTCGTCGTAATGGTTCAGTTCGAGTGATTTGCAAAGATAAACGTCATAAACAACGTCAAGGCTAAGGGGTTGAATTTCTCAATGGACACAGTTAAAATTTCACGCTTTTCTAAGCGAATTGGAGCAGGGGTATAAACGATGGCACGTATTGCAGGTGTAAATATTCCCGTCCAAAAACATACGGTCATTGCATTACGCTCTATTTATGGTATCGGCCCTACTAGAGCGCAAGAGATTTGTGCAGCAGCTGGCATTAGCCCTGATGTTAAAGTTAAAGACTTAACAGAAGAACAGCTTGACTTATTACGTAGTGAAGTTGCTAAATTTGACGTAGAAGGTGACCTTCGTCGTGGTATCGCTATGAACATCAAACGTTTGATGGACTTAGGCTGCTACCGTGGTATGCGTCATCGTCGCCATTTACCCGTTCGTGGTCAACGGACTCGTACCAATGCGCGGACTCGTAAAGGTCCTCGTAAAGCGATTAAGAAATAAGGGGTAAATAATGGCAAAACCAGCGCGTAATACAAGAAAAAAAGTTAAAAAGAATGTCTCTGACGGCATTGTGCACGTCCATGCTTCATTTAACAATACCATTATTACGATTACCGACCGTCAAGGTAACGGCTTAGCTTGGGCTACAGCTGGCGGTAGTGGTTTCCGTGGTTCACGTAAAAGTACCCCTTTCGCAGCACAGGTGGCAGCGGAACGTGTCGGTAACGTGGTCAAAGAATTTGGCATGAAAAACCTTGAAGTACGCATCAAAGGCCCAGGCCCTGGTCGTGAATCTGCGGTACGTGCATTGAATAACATTGGTTTCAAAATTACCAGTATTACGGATGTCACGCCGATTCCTCATAACGGATGTCGTCCTCCAAAACGGCGTAGAGTCTAATACGAAGAGAATTGGAATATGGCAAGATATTTAGGTCCTAAATGTAAACTGAGTCGTCGTGAAGGCGTTGATTTATTTCTTAAAAGTCGTTCGCGTCCTTTAGACTCTAAATGCAAATTAGACAAAATCCCAGGGCAACACGGTGATAAACGCCAACGTTTGTCTGATTATGCAGCGCAATTGCGTGAAAAACAAAAAATCCGTCGTTTATATGGCGTATTAGAAAAGCAATTCCACAGCTACTATGTAGAAGCCAACCGTGTGAAAGGTTCTACAGGTGAAAACTTATTGAAGTTGTTGGAATGCCGTTTGGATAACGTGGTTTATCGTATGGGTTTTGGTGCAACTCGCGCTGAAGCACGTCAATTAGTAAGCCACAAAGCGATTTTAGTGAATGGTAAAACTGTCAATATTGCTTCTTACGTTGTGAAAGCAGGTGATATTGTTGCTATTCGTGAAAAAAGTCGTACCCAATTACGTATTCAAAATGCGTTAAACATGGCTGAAGAATTTGGCTTTCCTACTTGGATCGAAGTTGATACTAAGAAGATGGAAGGCACATTTAAATCTGTACCTGAGCGTATGGATTTGCCTAGCGATATTAACGAACAGCTCGTTGTTGAATTATATTCTAAATAATTGAGAGGTTTTTATATGCAATCCAATGCGATGGATTTATTAAAGCCGCGTATCGTTGATGTTAAACAAATCAGTGATACAGTGGCACGTGTCACCCTTGAGCCATTGGATCGCGGTTTTGGTTATACGTTGGGCAATGCGCTAAGACGTGTATTATTGTCTTCTTTGCAAGGTTGCGCCATTGTTGAAGCGACGATTGACGGGGTATTGCACGAGTACACTGCAATGGAAGGTGTACAGGAAGATGTAGTTGAAATTTTATTAAACCTCAAAGGCATTGCTATTAAAATGCACGGTCGTAGTGAGGTGATACTACATTTAAACAAGAAAGGCCCCGGTCAAGTCTTGGCATCTGACATTACCTTAGACCATGACGTTGAAATTGCCAACCCTGAGCATGTGATTGCCACTTTAACCAAGTCTGGCGAATTAAACATGCAATTGAAAGTGCAGCTCGGTCGTAGTTATCGTCCAGCGATTCAACGTGGTCAAGATGGTGATATTGATACCCCAATCGGTACATTAAAGTTAGATGCTTCTTTCAGCCCAATTTCTCGTGTGGCGTATTCAGTCGAGCGAGCACGAGTTGAACAAAGAACTGATTTAGATCGCTTAATCATTGAGTTAGAAACCAATGGTACGGTTGATCCTGAATCAGCAGTGCGTCAAGCCGCAACTATTTTGCAAGGTCAGCTTTCTGTTTTAGTCGACTTGGAAGGTACAACTGAACCCGAAGAAGAAGAGGAAGAAGTTGATATCGATCCAGTATTATTGCGTCCTGTTGATGAATTAGAGTTAACAGTACGTTCAGCAAATTGCTTGAAAGCAGAGAGTATTTACTATATTGGCGACTTGATTCAACGCAGCGAGCAAGAGTTGTTAAAGACTCCGAACTTAGGTAAGAAATCGCTGACTGAGATCAAGGATGTATTGGCTTCACGCGGGTTGTCGCTCGGAATGAAGCTGGAAAACTGGCCACCACCAGGGTTATACGACAACGACCCGAGTAAATCTAAATAACATAGACAGGATATAAGTAGCCATGCGTCATCGTTATGCAGGTAGAAAATTAAACCGTAATAGCAGTCATCGCCAAGCAATGTTTAGAAACATGACTGCGTCTTTAGTGCGTCACGAGTTAATCAAAACAACGTTAGCAAAAGCAAAAGAATTACGTCGTTATGCTGAGCCTTTAATCACTTTATCAAAAGAAGATTCAGTGTCTAAAAGACGTTTAGCATTTGATCGTGTTCGTGATCGTGAAGTGGTAACTAAATTATTTGAAGAGTTAGGCCCACGTTATCAAGATCGCCCCGGTGGTTATGTACGTGTTTTAAAATGTGGTTTTAGAGCAGGTGATAATGCGCCAATGGCAATCGTTGAATTAGTTGATCGTCCTGAAATTGAAGAAATGGATGACGATGATGATTTTGATGATGACGAATAAAGCCAACATTTAGTTGCTTAAAAGAGCCGAGCTTAGTCTCGGTTTTTTTGTGTCTAAGAAAAACAAGAAGTGATTTTGCTTGTTACCAAATTTTATTTGGTAATGCCTGTCTATCAAGCTCTGCTTGGGCAAATCAACACAACAACACATGAATAGGAATCAAGCCAGCTGTTTGTGTTAAATAATCTTTAGCACTTGAATAACGCCAATATTCAGCTTGTTCCACATAACCACGTTGCACAGGATTGTTATGAATATAATTTAAGCGCTGCTCAAACAATCCCTTTGATGATAATTCTTCTGGATGCGACCCCTCTTGCCATAATTGATAACGACTGTCTGTTTTATCTTTTTGTTTATAAAAAGCAAGATGTCTTAATATGGTTAGTGCCTGTTTTTCTTCCAACAAATCGATAATATGTCTTGCAGTATAGCTTTTAAACTGTTGAATACGCTTACTATGTTGGTTGGCTGTTGATATAAAATGTAAGTGGTTTTCTAGGATAACATAAGCGTGAAGTTGAAAATCTGTATTTTCTTGTAACCACACGAAGCTGTCTAATAAAATTAGTACAGAATCAGTACGAGTGAATACGGCTTGCCAACCAACTATCGTGCAAGTATGAAAGTAAGGATATTGTTCATTGAGAATTTTGTAACGGCTACGTCCCATGTTTGTTTTCTTTGCGTTTTTTCAAGCAGAGCTTGATAGACAGGCATTACCAAATAAAATTTGGTAACGAGCTAATATATCTTTGTACTTGCATGCTTCTACTCCCTTACTCGGACAGGATTAAGTAAGAGATTTTGAAATTCTTCATACTGTTTTCTCTTATCAAGACATTGCTTTTCTATTTCATTAACATCCTGTTTACTCAAACCCAAATGCTTTTGTAAATCCTGCAACTCAATACGATGCTCTTCTGTAATCGGGTTCGACTCATCCAATGCAAAAGCCAACATCTCCTTATATTCTGTTAAATTGGCTGCTTGACGTTGATAAGGAAACAATACACTCTTCTCAATTTGCTGCGCTTCAATTTTACTAATACCTAACTCTTGGCAACTTCTATCTAAATTTTTACGACCAATTGGCGAAATACGCCCTTTACCCGTTTTAACATATTTCTCTACCTGTTCTCGATAACGTTTCGATACCAATACAACAGGCACTTTAGTCAAATGAATTTTATAACCATCCTCACTCGAATAAATTTTTGGATTCATGCCATTGGCTTCACTTTTCACTCGTTTCTGGGCATAACTATGCGCCTCATCCACTGATACCCAACCATCCTCATTCTTATCAGCACTACCCGTTTTAATTCCCTCCAGCAAATAATCCGTATAAACTGATAACTCCCCTTCTTCACGCTCATAAGACAACTCTACCGAACTCGAAGAAGTTAAAATTGCCCGACCTTCGCCACCTAAATCTGCTTGCAAATCAAATGTATGACTACCATCTTTCGCATTCAAACCCTCCGCAAATGCACCACTATAACAACAATCCAAAATCACAATCTGACGTTTAGAAGGACAATCAGTTAAAAAACCATGCACCGCTATCGAACTCACCGCCGTTGATTTCACCAAGTCACCATCAAACTTAGCCGTATTATGCGCAGTTAAAAACAAATGCCCTGAACGAAAATCCTTGATACCGTGCCCAGAAAAATACAACAACAACACATCTTGCTTGCTGCGCCGTATTGAAAAAACCAACTCAATCGCAGTTTCAATTTGCGCTCGATCAGGATTTGTGAGTAACTTCACCTCATCAAAACCACCAATATCAGGATTATCTAACACCTCTGCAATCGCTTCAGCATCTTTTGTTGCACGCAATAATGGTTTCAAACCACCATCACCTGTGGCTTTAGGATATTCACTGACTCCAATAACAACAGCGTACTTTGCCATGATAATCTTATTTTTTTGCCAATGATTTCGCGTGTTCTATTGCGGCAGACAAATCTTCCTTACGATTCACTTCAATTTGTACCCCATCAACTTCCATTTTAATTTTCGGAGGTTCTCTAAACTGCCAATAAATATCTGATACAGATTTAATAAAATTAGGGAAGTTTTCGGGCTGTAACTGTATACGCAATTTTTCTAGCCAATCTCCTTTTGCACCGCGTTCAGCCTCAGTTTTCAATGACTCAATTGTTTCTGCCATATCATTGTCATGTAATTCGCGCAAAATAACCTGCAAATCCTGCTCAGCAAAATCACTCACATCTAACAATAACTGCATAATTGACTCCCGTTCAAAGCCTTAAAATGAACTATTTTTGATAAAAAACCTTATCTTCTCAACATAGCGGTTTCAATTACAAGCAACTGTACAGATACAATATTGGCTAACAATGCACCACCCGACAACGACACAATACTGGCCATAATACTTTCTGTTAAACCAACACCTGTCACATGTACCGAAATACCCCATACTAAAGCCGCAATAAACAACTGCAAATCAGCCACAAGACTGGTTGCTAATAATACCGCACCCACTTGAGAACGATCCCCAAACTTCAAAATGGTTGCAGCTAAATTCACAAAAATCGCAGCCACTAATTCATAAACATGATGATGCTCTGGATTATCCATATCGCCGAGGAAAAAACCAAAATTCAACGTTAAGGCCATTACAATGAAAAAGCCAAAGACTACCTTTTCTGGATTCATAAACTTGCTCTATTGGGTTAAATAACGTGGAGATAAGTTGATATGTTCGCTCATGTAAGCACGTAACTGCTCGTAAAACTGTTTGGCATTATTATCAATGTATTCAAACGTTTGCTGTTGCGCATTTTGAGTGCTGTCTTTTTCTTGAAACGAAAGCTGAATTAAATATGGTTGTCCCGCTTGTTCTGGTGAAGTCGCTTGAATGATAATTTCTAAATGCTCATATAACTTAATTGCAGGCGTTGACGTTGCATTTTCTACAACAGGCACACGAATCACAGATAAGCGTGAAGTTTGTAAAATTTCGCTAACCATAGCGTGAATATCATCTAATACGGCTTGCTCTCTAATCGAGCCGCGCAATCTAATTTCAACACTTTTGACTGCAGGCGTTAAACTACGTAACTCAATTTCTTTTTGCGGTGAAATAGGTTGTTTTGGTTCAGTGACAACTTTCTCTGGTTCAACTGCTATCGGCTGTTCTTGAATTGGCTCTAAACTATCCACGGGCAAAGCCATAACACGCTGGGTATTTAAAACATCAGAAATAATCGGGTGTGTATCGTAGTTACGCGGTAGGTTGTATTGAATGCCTGATGCTTGCGTGACATCATTTTCAGGACTATCTAAACTAGTAACAACTTGTGCTTCGTTTGATGTCGGTGTAACAGCCACTTCCAAATTCAGCAATTTGACAAAATAATCTTGTAAAGCCTGATATAAAGCACTGCTATCGTCAGGAAAATAAGTAAAATTCCGCATTTTTTCCGCTTGGCCTGTTAACTGAGTGCGCAAGTTGAATACATAAGATTGTAAATTTACGTCATCGGGGGTCGGCATCGACAAATGAATCTCTAACTTCTCAACCACAGGAATCACCATGCTGATCTGTGGGTCTTCTGATGTTGGGACGCGCACCACATGCAGCTTAGAGGATTGCAAAACCTGAGAAATGAGGTCATATATGCGCTCTAAATGTGGCATTACTGATTGTGCACCTTGCAAACTAATATTGACTGTTTTCACCGTTGGGGTAAAGTTGCGTAATTGTAGTTCTCCGTGACTTGCTTGAGCAGTGGTGACAACGAATAGTAATAAAACGCCACAACTCCAGTGGATGAACCTTATAGCACTTGTCATAAAACATAATCCTCGCAGCATTTCATTTATAAATAATCTTTATTCTGAGAGTGGACAAAATATCATTGAAGCGTAAAATTGAAAACCGTCTGACTCAAACGATCCACTATTTTCCAACCTACTAACTTAAATCATGCTGCACCAACAGACAACATTTATTGCTCCACAACATGAGCACCGCTTATTGGGTTTAGTCTTAATCACATTGCACCTCGCATTATGGCTGAGTGTACATGATTTTGCCTTGCGGGCTTTATTTTTTCTACACTTTAGCGTGTTCTTATTATGGCAACCCTTATGGGAGAAGCGCAATCCGCCTTCACTAAAAAATATTATTCTGCTGAGTGGCAGTGCAGTGATATTTTTGGTTTTTATTAATTTATGGCTGATGACCTTGTGGCAATTAGTATTGCTCGGTTTGCTGGGAGGGCGCGACTTGGCCAAACCCCTAGATAGGTTTATCAATATCATTGCCATTGCTTTTATTAGCATACAATTGTTTGTGATTAATATTCCAAGCTTGTTTATTTTTGGCGATTTAGCCACGACCCAAGCGAGTTTTGATAGTTTAGATTGGTTCAATTATTCCTTGCTAGCCATTCCTGCCTTATTTTTATTATTCCCTGCGGACAATAGTGCAGAGCATCGTTATCACATTGATTTTTTCCATGGCCTGATTGTGTCATTGATTTTGATTATTGTGGGTTTGGGCAGTTTAACCATGATGTATCATCAAAATAGCAGCTATCCTTTAGCCGTATTTCAAATGTCATTCGCGACGACCTTTTTTATTTTTACAGTGAGTTGGTTGTGGGTGATTTTTGAAAATAAAACCAGTATTGATGAATTATGGACGCGGCATTTACTCAATATCGGTAGCTCGTTCGAACTTTGGTTAGAAAATTTAGCCCAACCGCAAAACTATAAAGGCTTAACCCCGCGTGAATATTTAGAATCTGCTTTAGAGAAATTGGCGACATTACCGTGGGTGCAAGGGATTTCATGGCATTCGGTGTATGGTGAAAATATGCTGGGTCGGGGTTCAAGCAATCAATTGGTGATTTCCACTCAATCGTTAGAAGTTACGGTTTATTCACGCTATCGCATCAGTGCCAGTCATTCGTTTTTGATTAAGTTATTGGTGCAATTGGTTGAACATTTCCATCAAGCTAAACGTCGAGAAGAAGCGTTTGCTCAGCAAGTCCATTTGCAAGTGATTCATGAAACAGGGGCAAAGTTGACGCATGATATTAAAAACTTATTGCAATCTTTGCAGGCGATTAGCTCAGTGATTGAAAGCAGTCAGCCTAATCAATTTGGCGATACACAGCGTTTGTTACAAGGCCAAATGCCGCATTTAACCCAACGCTTAAAACGCACTTTGGATAAATTACAAAAGCCGCAAGAATTGCCTTATACCACTGTGCCATTGAGTTTATGGTGGGGCAATTTGAAAGCCCGTTATGCCAAGCGCAATATCAGTTTTGTTGAAGAAGTCAGAAATAATCATGTGCTGATTCCCGAGGATTTATTTGATAATGTAGTGGAAAATGTGTTGCAAAATGCTTTATCAAAACGTAAACGTGAGCCAGATTTACAAATTGAGGTTTCACTTTATGCTGATGATGATAAGTTGCGTTTAACCGTATGCGATGATGGCACGGCGATTCCTGAGCAAATTGCAGATACTTTAATGATGCAGCCTGTTGCGTCTAAAGATGGTTTTGGCATTGGCTTATACCAAATGGCTAAACAGTTGATGGGCACAGGTTATCAAGTCTCTCTATGTCGCAATATCGGTGGAGAAGTATGTTTTGAATTAGTGAATACGGAAGAAGAAGAGCACTAATTTATCAAAAAAATAGGTTAAAGCGAGTGCATATTGTGCAGTGATATGGCTCGCTATTCGGTGATATATTCCAAAAAATATAATGATGTAGTATGGCATTAATAGGGTATTAGAGTTGTTACATTACTGGTTTAAAATATTGATCCTGTCACTCACTTACTTGAAAAGGAAACCCTAATGCAAGAACAACCATTAGAGCAAACCGTCAAAACCCTTGTTGAGCACTTAGAACGCAGTGAAAAACGCTATGAACGTTCACAAAAGCATTTTCGCATCATGACATTGATGTTTGCCATATTTATGTTAGGTATGGTGGCATTTACGATTTTCCGAGTTGATTTTGTTGAGAAGGCAGAAGCAACGGGCTTGATTAGTTCATTGAAAATGGACATGCAGAATTTAAATACGATTTTAGCCAATATGGCCGAGTTAATGAAAGAAGTGAACTCTCCAGAAGCAAAAGATGCTGTGAGTAAGATTGATGACATTATAAACGGTACACATAACTTATTGGTGGAAGTGCATAGCGAAGAAGATACGATTGTAAGAGCGATTTCTCGCGCAGTACAGGAAATGCAGGAAATTACTGATGATATGAAAGGTATGACCAGTGATATGTCTCATATGCGTGGTAGCATGGAATCCATGGTGCAAAACTTTAATACCATGACTCGCGATGTACACATCATGTCTGTGGATATGCACCGTATGTCCAGCACTGTTACCCCAACAATGGGCAATATGAACAACTTTATGCGTTTTATTCCTAGTCCATAAGTTGATGAATCAATAAATGTGAGGGTTGGTCATTCCAATATTGAGAGCATACCAACCCTTTGACATCAAAATTGTTAAAACTACTTCATTTCTGCTAAGGCTTTATCCCACGATAAATCTTGCTCTTGTCTATATGCTGAAAAGTGTTTAAACCAAGGTGTTTGCCCTTGCGCAAGCCATCGCCATTCTGGAGGATAGGCAACTAAAACTTGTGCAGACTTTTCCAACCCTGCTAACAAATGCATATTGGTATTGCTCACGCCAATATAATCATCTAGCAAACTCAGTAAAGCTAACATACCTTCTAAATCATCGTTATACCAACTCATATCATGCGCGGGTTGTCCTAAGGCCTGAGAAAATGCATTGATGTCTTTCATGTTAGGGTTGCGTTGTAAAATTAAATAAGTACCTTTGCGCGTTTGCAACGTTTTGCCCAATAATGCGGGATCAATCTGTTTAAACAGCTTCTTGGCGCGTCCTGCCTGTTGTGTGCCTGCTTGCCAAGTAATGCCAATATAAGGCGGCTTACCCAATTTCTTTAACTGTTGCTGCATTTGCTCAACTTGTTCTGGTAATACTGTTAATGGCAAAGGATCAGGCAATTGAGCGGCATTTTGAATACCTAATAACAATGGTAAATCAGCAACTAATACTTGATAATCAGCTTGTGGCAAAGGTTTGATATATTCAGGCAATACCTCATCAATGCTGTCTACACGGCGTAATAAGGTAGTTAATTTGCTGCCCGCTCGATACAATACCCGTGCGCCACGCTGTTTTAACACTGGTACAAAGCGTAGGAAAAATAACTCATCTCCCAAGCCTTGCTCTTGATGTAGTAACACGGTTTTGTCTGCTAAATCTTGAGGTAATTCAGTGATTGGGCTGAGTTCCAATTGTGTATTGATCCGTCCTTCTCGCCATAAATATTCACGCCACGTTTCTGTATCAAAACGCCCCATGGCTAACAATACTTGTGATTTACCAACATGTCCCGCCGCATATTGTTGGTTCAACGCAATTGATTTTTTACAGCATTCTAAGGCTTTGTTTAACTTGCCTAAACTGACATACACATTGTTTAAGTTATGATGTGCTTCTGGGATATTGGGCTTGAGCTTTAAGGCTTTTTTGTAACACTTTTTGGCTTGATCCAATTCATGACGTTCTTTATAAATCATGCCTAAGTTAGTATAAGTTTCAGCTAAATCAGGTTGGATTTTCAGTACCTTTTCATAGGTCTTAATCGCTTTGTCAAACTCCCCTAAGTCAGAATAAGCGTTGCCGAGGTTATTCAGCGCAATAATATGTTTCGGCTGTTTTTTGAGGATTTTTTGATAACAATTGACTGCTTCTTGACTGCGTTGTTGAGAGCGCAATAAATTGCCCAAATTGCCCCATGCTTCTACACTATTGGGTTGCAGGGTGATCGCTTGACGATAACAGGCCTCAGCTTGAATCACATCTTGTTGTTTTTGGCATTGTGCCGCACGTTTTAACAAAGAAGCATAATCTAGTTTTTGTAATTTTTCGCTGCCATAAATCAGAATCAAATCTCGTTGCAATTCTGCAATAGCAGGTGTCCAATCTAAATGTGGGGTTTGACGATAAATACTAAAACCTTTAAACCAAGGAGACTCTGCGCCTTGATACAACCAACGCCATTCTGCTGGGTTTGGTACAAGCACGCGAGCTGTTTTGCCAATCCCTGCTAACAAATGCATATTGGTATTGCTCACGCCTACGTAATCATCTAAA
Source organism: Candidatus Albibeggiatoa sp. nov. NOAA (assembly GCA_025800385.1). Classification (GTDB taxonomy): domain Bacteria; phylum Pseudomonadota; class Gammaproteobacteria; order Beggiatoales; family Beggiatoaceae; genus Albibeggiatoa. Next base: position 178,841 of record JAOXRS010000008.1, on the reverse strand, counting down.
CATGATAATAACGCCAGCATTTGTTCTAAATCATCGTTTAATTCGGTAAAGTCATGTGCAGGTCGACCCAGTATGTTAGAAAATTGGGTTAATTCTTCTGGTTTTGGGTTGCGCTGTAATACTAAAAACGTAGCTTTAATTGGTGCAAGACATTGTGCAATTTGTTCTAAGCCGATTTGTTTGGATAAGACTTTGCGTTTGCCCCGATCTTCCAATTTTGCCCCTGCTTGCCATGTCACGCCAATATATGGTGGCTCACCCAATTGTTTAAGCTGGGCTTTGATCGACGTGATTTGCTCTGGTTCAATATCTAATGGCAATGGCTTAGGTATTTCAGATTTATGCTTCATCCCCAACATAAATGGCAAGTCGCCGATCATCACGGTGTAATCGACTTCGGGATAAGTATCTGTATCTTGAGGCAATAACTCATCAACCCAAGGCTGGCGAGCCATCATGCTGTGAATTTTTTTGCCAGCACGATAGGCAATCCAAGCTCCGCGTTGTTTTAATTGTTCAGCAAAACGCAGGAAAAATAACTCATCGCCTAAGCCTTGATCTTTATGTAATAAGAAACGTTTACCTATTAAATCGGCGGGTAATGGTTCAACGGGACTTAAATCAGGCAATAAACGGCTTTCTAAACGATTGTGTCGCCATTGGTATGCTGCCCATCCACAATCAAAACGTTCGCTGGCCAAACAACACATTGATTGACTTAAATGTGTATCAGGAAAATCGGGAGCGAGCTTAATGCCTTTTGCACAATATTGCAGGGCTTCGTCTATTTGTCCCATTGCCCGTAATAACACACTCATATTATTATATAACTTTGCATTATCGGGTTGTTGCATTAAGGTCGCTTGGTATTGTTGATACGCCTCTTGTAATAAACCCAACTCTAATAATGTCGAGCCTAGATTATTTCTCACTTCAAATAGTTGAGGCTTAAGCTCGAGTGATTTTTCAAAGTATTCACGTGCTGATTCATATTCCCCCCGTTCTTTGTAAATTGATCCCGCATTACTGAAGGCCTCAGCATGATTTGGCTCAAGCTTCAAGGTTTCATGATAAGCCTCCAAAGCATCATCATATTGGTTTTTCTCATACATCAGTTTCCCAATCTGAAAAAACGCAGTTGCATACTTAGGATTGCGTTGTAGCACGTGTTTAAGTGTTTCTAAGGATTTATCGAATTCTTCTTGCTGTTCATAAATTTCTGCTAAATTCACATATGCTTGTAATAGGTTAGGATTCAGCTTAATGGCTTTTTCACAATGCTTTAAAGCGGGACTTAATTTATTTTGCAAACGTAAAACAATGCTTAAATTATGGTGTGCATCAGCATAGTTTTGTTGGGCATTAACGGCTTTGCGATAAAAAGATTCAGCTTGTATATAGTCCGCATCTGCTTTGTACGCACCACCAATATTGTTAAACGCAACAGGATTATTGGGGTTGTAACGCAGCACTTTTTTATAACATTGAATCGCTTGTGTATTATTTTCAATTTCTCGATACACGTTGCCTAAATTGCCCCATGCTTGAATGTGTTTGGGGTTGATTTTTATGGCTTGGCGATAAGTGGTAATGGCTGCATCATATTGTTTTAAGGCGCGATAAACATTGGCTAAATTACAATGATAATCAGCAGATTTGGGGTTGAGCTGGATGGCACGTTGAATTAATTGTACCGCGTGTTCATGCTGATTGGCTTGATGAGCTAATACACCGAGCAAATGCAACGCATCATTAGAGTTAGGGTTTTTTTGTAAAACTTGTTGGTAAATTTTTTGGGCTTCAGCTAAACGCCCAGCTTGATGGTGTTGAATACCAATATCGAGTAAATTAACTTGTGCCATGATAAGTGCTAAAAATGTCCGTAATTAAGCATATTTTACTGCATCTACAGCACATAAGATAACCTTATCTCATCGGTAAAGATATTAGTTAAACCTGTTTCAATATTTGATTATCAAGCAATTATCCCAAACTAGACTATGTAATTGCCGTGTATAATTAGTTATGTTCAACAATAGGATAATCTGCCATGCCACTTGCACCAAACAGTGAACAACAAGCCGCTTTTGCGCAATTTTCTGCCCAAGAACGTATTGAATATTTTCTCACTCGAACGATGGAAGCTGAAGAAGTTTGGGTTCATGCTGATGACGAAGGTTGGTTAATGCGGGAAGAAGATGATAAAACGATTTTACCCGTTTGGCCGTATGAAAATTTGGCGCGGGCTAATTTGATTGGGGGAATGGTTGCACAGGCGACTTCGCTGGAACATTTTATTGATATTTTGAATTATAACCGTAACCGAGGCATTGACCTTGATATTATGCCCTTGCCCGATCAGCCGATTGTAATTGCGCCTGTAACAGAAATATTGAGCATGTATGAGAGTTTGATTGACTCAGGCAGTTATTTTTTAGAAGGTTAATCCGATGTTTGAGGCATTTGAACAATCTATTATAAAATCTCAAATACCTCTTGAGAAAATATCAATCTAACCTGATAACAGTCGTTTATGTGTATGAATGCCCATCAACAACCCAAAACTGGCCATCATGGTAACAAGTGATGTACCGCCGTAACTGATTAAGGGTAAAGGCACGCCTACAACGGGTAAAAAGCCTGACACCATACCCATATTGACAAAAATGTATACGAAGAAAGTTAAGGATAAACTGCCTGCAATTAAACGAGCAAATGTGCCTTGTGCTTGAATTGCGATGAACATGCCGCGGGTTAATACAAACGCATATAAACCAAGCAACACCAATACACCAATTAAGCCAAATTCTTCACTATAGACTGCAAAAATAAAGTCAGTGGAGCGTTCAGGTAGGAACTCCAAGTGTGATTGTGTACCGTTTAGCCAACCTTTGCCGTATAGCCCCCCTGAGCCAATGGCAATTTTAGATTGTACGATATGATAGCCAGTGGTTAATGATTTTCCCTCAGGGTTGAGCAAGGTTAAAATACGCGCTTTCTGATAAGAGTGTAGAAAAAACTCCCACAATGCCCAGCCGATCAACGGTGACGCAGCAATTGCACTTAAAATCAATTTCCAACTTAAACCCGCTAAAAATAAAACAAACATCCCTGATGATGCGACAAGCAATGATGTGCCTAAATCAGGTTGTTTGGCAATCAGTACGGTCGGGACCATGATAATCAGCAATACAACACCGATTAAAGAATAAGAAGGTGGGAGGCGTTTATCTGCTACATACCAAGCTACCATCAGCGGCACTGCTAACTTCATGATTTCAGAAGGCTGGAAGCGAAATAAGCCTAAATTTAACCAACGTTGCGAACCATTCACCGTATCGCCTACAAACAATACCGCAATCAGCAATACCAGTCCTGTTAAATAAACCCATGGTATCCAAGGCAACAAGTTTTCTGTACGAATTTGTGCTAAAACAATGAGAATGCCAAAGCCAACCGCAAAGCGAATGCCTTGTTTCATAACGATGGACATATTTTCACCGCCAGCACTGTATAACACGACCAAACCCAAAGCGGCCAATATCAGCAAAGCAAGAAATAAAGATTTATCCAAATGAAAAAAATGATTATTTGACCAAGTAATGCGCATTATTTGTACTCTATCAATCCACGTCGTTTACCTTGCCAACGTAGATAGTAATAACTGAGTTGTCCAACTGTGATGGGAATTTGCTGAAAGTGAGAATGAACCCCGTAAAAGAACAAACTCAAAGGATCGATGCATTTCCAACGGCATTTCCACGCGGTACGAATACTGATTGCTGCGAAAAAGCCAAGACTGAATAACAGCGGCCAAATGCTACTCAACACCACACTACCCATCACACCTAAAAGCGCGACCGATATGAGCACGGTGCTATGAATCAAATTGCGTTTTGCATCGCGTTCCCATAAAGGTGTATCTGTATTTTTCAGTAAATTAGATACTTCAGCATAAGCATGACCTGCGCGGGTGGCTCTACGCCAATATTGTGACCATTTGGTAATGGCTAAATCATGTAAAGTCATGGCTTGGTCGATATGCAAAATCTCGTAGCCTTTGGCGCGAATCCGTTGGCACATTTCGGGTTCTTCGCCTGCAATCAATTGTGGGTTATAGCCATTGACTTCGGCCAAGACATCTCGGCGCATCACCGCATCTCCACCACAAAATTCAGATAAACCTGCAGGATATACCCAGTCTAAATCTAACACACCTTGATACAATGACTTGTCAGGATACAACTCACGTCGATGCCCCCACACAATCGCAGTTTTTGGGTGTGCTTCAAATTGTTGTAAAGCAACAGAAACAAAATCAGGATTTAAAATCGTATCGCCATCTAAAAACAAAATGTAAGGAGCTTGTGCGGCTTGCCAACCTGCATTACGGCCAATTGCAGCCGCAGGGCGTTCGGGGTGTACGGTTAATACTTTTGCACCCAATTGTTTAGCTTGTTGAGGACTGTCATCGGTTGAATCAGAGTCGACATAAATGATTTCAATGTGATCGCTATTAAAGTCTGACATCGCTTGTACTGAACGAATACAGCGCACTAGGCGTTCACCTTCGTTGCGTCCAATAATGACTACGGATAGTTTGAGCAAGCTTACGACCCTTTTTAGCAATCAACACCCGTTAATTATCAAGTATCAATTATTAATCTGCAAGCATTGGGATTTGAGATAGCGTTTTAAATCCACTGGGGGATAAGATACAATATTTTTATTTTTTCACACTCAACTCCATGCCAAACACCAAACAACCGCTCTCACATTTTACCTATGACATCCCGCTGATTTTTGCCTGTTTTGTCTTATTGTTACTTGGCTTAACCATGGTAATGTCTAGCTCTATTTATATCGCCGAAACCCATTTCAACGACAGCCTGCATTATTTTTGGCGACAACTGGCTTTTGCGGGGATGGGGATTAGTATAGGATTGGTTATTATATTGATACCGATGCAGTTTTGGCATCAAACCAGTGCTATTTTATTATTATTTGGCGCGTTGAGCTTGATTTTAGTGTTAACGCCTTATTTTGGACACAGTGTGAATGGTAGTATGCGCTGGATTCAGGTGGCAGGATTTAATATACAACCTTCTGAATTAATGAAGCTATTTATGATTTTATACGTGTCCAGCTATTTAATCCGCCGTAGTGAAGAAGTGCGCGAATCATTTATGGGTTTTGTCAAACCAATGGCGGTGTTGATTTTAATCGCGGGTTTGGTGTTGCTTGAGCCTGATTATGGCGCGACTGTGGTGTTATTTGTCACCGTATTGGGTATGTTGTTTTTAGCGGGTGTGCCGATGTATCAGTTTGTTTGGTGGGTGATTGGCGTGAGCTGTGCGCTGGGCACGTTGATCTTTTTAGCTCCATATCGTTTAGAGCGTTTAACCACGTTTATGGATCCATGGGCTGACCCGTTTAATTCAGGTTTTCAATTGACCCAAGCCTTGATTGCGATTGGGCGCGGTGAAATCTTTGGGGTGGGATTGGGTAATAGCGTACAAAAGCTGGCTTATTTACCTGAAGCACATACCGACTTTTTATTTGCGATTTTGGCGGAAGAATTGGGTTTGATCGGGGTGATTTTTGTCATCTGTTTATTTGCATTTGTGGTGTTGCGTTCGTTTGTAATTGCAGTGGAAACTGAGCGGTTGGGTTTACATTATGCTGCTTACACCGCGTATGGAATTGGTTTATGTATTGGTTTGCAAGCTAGTATTAACTTGGGTGTGAATATGGGTTTGTTGCCGACTAAAGGTTTAACTTTGCCCTTGATGAGTTATGGCGGTTCAAGTTTGGTGGTGACTTGTATGATGTTAGCGATTCTGCTGCGTATCGATCATGAAACCCAACAGAAACGCATTCAAGCGGATTTAAAGGCTAAAGTCCGATAAATTTACTTTTTGGCCGCTTTTTCAATAGAACTTAAAATACCGCGTAAAATATTCATTTCGGATTGATTCGGGGCAGCACGGTTAAACAAACAACGCAATTTACGCATAGTTAAACGGGGTTTATCTGCTTCTAAAAAGCCCGTATCGAGTAAAGCTTGTTCTAAATGTCCATAAAAATATTCCATTTGCTCCGCCGTCACTGCATCGCCTACGGTTGGTAATGGATTATGTTCATTTTGTTCTGCAGCACAACGTAATTCATAACTGAGCACTTGCACCGCAGCGGCAATATTAAGCGAGGAAAAGTTAGGCTCGGTTGAAATTTGTACCAAAGCATGACAGTGATCTAGCTCTTCATTGGTGAGGCCTGAGTGTTCTCGACCAAATACAATCGCCACTTTGCCTTGTTGCGTGACTGCTTTGTTAGCACATTCTGGTGGAGTTAACATTGGCCATGTAATCGAACGCAGGCGGGCACTGGTCGCAATCACCAGTTCGTAAGGTCGGATACTGTCGACAAAATTATCATATACTTTGGCATTGGCTAACAGATCATCTGCGCCCGAAGCACGTGCTGTTGCAACCACACTGGGGAATTCTTGTGGGTTGACTAATACTAATTGAGATAATCCCATGGTTTTCATGGCTCTGGCCGCTGCACCAATGTTTCCGGGGTGAGAGGTTTCAACTAAAATAATGTCAATATTGTCTAGGCTTATCAAGGTCGTAGGTCTTTCTGTGAATTATGAAAAAATGGTAATTTGAGTTTTATTAAATAGCATGTTTAGTGAGATATAAGCTGTTTTCAAATATTACAAAATGTTAGGTTGGCGTGTAAAGTTGTTTTATGGCAGTGTTTTGCTATGCTTGCATATTATTCAACCAGCGATTGTTAAGGAATTGGTAATGCGTATTTTTGGTCTTATTTTAATCAGTTTGCTATTGGTCAATTGTGGCGCAACCCGTGCTATTTACGGAGTTCCTCAAGATAAATGGGAACAAATGTCTGAGCCTGAACGCCAAGCTGCTATTGAGCGTTATGAGCAACAGCAAGCGATTTACGCCGAAACCCGTAATCAAGCAGAAAAAGCCCGCCAAGAAGCAGAAGAATTTGCTAAAAAATGTCACGAAACCAATGACGCAGGCGATACTTCTGGCGAATGTGAGGTGATTACACGGCGCAGATTTGGCTTATAGTGGCTACTCACCAACATGAATCACAATTGAACGACTGCCACCATGGTAACGGTGTTCCCATAAAAAAATCCCTTGCCATGTGCCTAACGCCAACTGCCCGTTTAAAATCGGAATACTCAAACTGGTTGCGGTCAATGTGGCCTTAATGTGTCCGGGCATATCATCCGCGCCTTCAGAAATATGGGTATATAGACTGTCATGTTCTGGCACTAAACGATTTAGCCAATTTTCTAAATCTCGTTTTGCCGAAGGGTCAGCATTTTCTTGGATTAGCAAGCTCGCTGAAGTATGGCGTACAAACAGCGTACAGAGGCCTTCTTGAATCTGGCTTTTTCTAACTACATCGGCGACCTGATGCGTGAATTCAAATAGACCTTGATTCGGTGCTTTGATGGTAATTGTTGTAACAGGCATAGCGGCATCCTTTTTAGTTTAATGGCTCAAACAAGGCTTCTAAATCTTCATGGCTGAGTTTAGCACTATTTTTCTCATTGCCTCCGACAAATAAGGCTTCGGATAACGCCCGTTTACGCTGCTGCAATTCTTGAATTTTGGTTTCAACCGTGTTTTCAGTCAAAAATTTATATACAAACACATTTTTATCTTGTCCCATTCGATGTGCGCGGTCTGTGGCTTGGTTTTCAACCGCGGGATTCCACCAAGGATCATAATGAATCACCGTATCTGCTGTGGTCAAATTCAACCCTGTGCCGCCTGCTTTCAAACTGATGAGGAAAATGGGTACGTCGCCATCTTGGAATTTATTAATCGCAAGTTCACGATTTTGAGTACGTCCTGTTAATTTGCTGTAACTGAGTTGTTTAGATTTTAACTCGTCTTCAATTAAAGCTAACATACTAGTGAATTGAGAAAATAATAAAATTCTTCGCCCTTCTTCTACCATTTCGGGCAACATTTCCATTAATAACTCTAATTTGGCCGATTTTTTCACTTTAGCTGCTGCATCCATTGGTACAAGGCGCGGATCACAACAGACTTGGCGTAGTTTTAACAGCGCATCTAAAATCACGATTTGGCTACGGGCAATACCTTTAGATTCAATTTCTTTGCGGACTTTGTCGTGCATGGTGACTCGAATCACTTCATACAAATCTAACTGTGTGCCTGATAATTCAACGGATTGGATAATTTCAGTTTTTTCGGGCAATTCTTGTATTACCTCGTGTTTGGTACGCCGTAACATAAATGGTTTCACGCGGCGAGATAAGACTTGCTGTCGTGCGCCATCACCTTCTTTTTCGATTGGTGTGCGGAATAAATGTTTAAAGCTTAATAAATCGCCTAAAAACCCCGGCATCAGAAAATGGAATAATGACCACAATTCACCTAAATGATTTTCCATCGGCGTGCCTGTCAAGCATAGACGACTATGTGCGCGGATTTGTTGCACGATTTGAGTGGCTTGAGATTTGGGGTTTTTGATATGTTGTGCTTCGTCTAAAATCAGTGAGTGATATTCATGCTGTAGCAATTCTTTTTTGTCACGCGGCAGCAAAGGATAAGTGGTTAAAATAATGTCGCTTTGTTGGATTTGTCCAAAGTATTTTTTACGTTCTGTGCCTTGCAATATCAGTATATTTAAATGAGGTGCAAACCGTTTTGACTCATGTTTCCAGTTCACCATCAAACTGGTTGGCGCGACAACTAAACAGGGTTTTTGCAATCGCCCCGCTTGCTTTTCAATCGATAAATGCGCCAATGTCATCACAGTTTTACCTAAGCCCATGTCATCAGCCAAAATCCCACCTAATTCATATTCACGCAAAAACTGTAACCAGTTCACCCCTTCTTGTTGATATGGTCTTAAATCTGCGTTAAAGTTTTCAGGAATAATCACCGACTCAATGCCTTGGAAATGCTGCAACTTACGACCTAAAGCCAGCAATCTATCTCCACCAAACCAACGCAATCGTGAGGCACTCATGGCTGCTTCTAATTCCGCAAGCTGTGCCGCTTTTAACCGATTCAAACGCAAACGTCCTTCATCGTCTAATGGTTCTTGATCCGCCAGTTCAATGAGAATATTGATAATGTCACGAATGCGGCTAACAGGTACGGGCAAAAGCCGTTTTTCATCTACGCGCAATGTTAATAATGTGTCATCAGGTAAAGTTTTGATTTTATGTAATTCATCGCGAGAATGGATATGTTTCAGAAAATCGACCAATAAAGGCAATAATTGAATTTTTTCCCCGTTTAAATGAATGCCCAGTTCTAAGCTAAACCAATCAATTCCCGTCGTATCGTCAATTTCACCGTACCATTCATCAATCAATTCAGGGTCAATAATTTGATACAAATAATCTTCACTCATTTCAACTTGCCAACCCTTGTCGCGTAGTTGAGGAATGACATTTAATTGGAAATCAATGATTTTCTGTTCTATTTCAAATTGATCTTTTTTGAGAAAGTCTTGTACAGCAAACTCATGTGTAAACTTGTGTCCATTTTTATAAAGTTGGAAATGACCATTTTGTATAGTCTCTCTGAAGCCATAACTTTGCAATTCTTTCAAGGCTTTACTTTCTAATACGGGGCGGCGTTTGATGCGCACAAAAGCTTGTTGGCGTTTATCAAAGTATTCAATAAAGTCACCCGCGACATGATGCTCAACTATTTTATCTTGATAGGAAAAAGACAGTGTTAACAATGAAAGATGAAGTTCTTCGGGGATGGTGGGGTAATAACTTTCTCTTTTAAAATATTCGTTATGTAAGCATAGATGTGGAATCGGACGCTCATCGATAATACTGTTGACACTCAAATGCTTCGGCTGCGGAATCAGTGGGATTTTATTCAGTAAAGTGGTGAATTTATCAATTTGATATGGATTAATAGCGGGGGTGTCTAATAATAACGTTGCCAAATGATTAGGAATATCTAATTCTAAAGGTGCGCATTGATAGGTTTTGGTATCGATATACCATAATGGGGCAAGAGGCAAAATTTTGCTATGCGATATATTTTTGACTTTAAAATGAAGCTTTTGCGTACCTTCGGGCTGTATTTTCCAACTCAATGTTGCGGGTAATGACTCACCTTGTGTGATTTGGGTTTGAGTGGATAATTGTTTCCAAAAACAGCGACCTGTATTTAACAATAATTCTAATACTTCTACTGCGCCTTGATCGCGTATAAAAAAGTCAGCATCGTCAATCGGCAGCATCGCATTGACAAAGTCACTGTCATTTAAGCTCAATAATTTAATAATTTTTCTATCAATCGGTAAAACATAAGCCGCGTCATTATTGCGAATACGTTTGGGCTTTGTATATTCGTTGTTATTGCTCAATCGGCTGTTAAAAACATTGACTCTTAAATAGTGTACGGTTTGTACTTTTTGCACATCGAGGATATAAACAACATGTTGGTTGGATGATTTTTTTTTAGGCGTGGTTTGATTACGAATAATATTATCTAATCTTGATTGCCATACATTGAGCGGTTTTTCACCTGTAACTAATTCTTTAACATTTTCTTCATCAAGGTACTGATTGAGCAGTTCTTCTACATCATTATTTTTTTCTTCATCAAGCCCAGATTCTTGTTCTTCGGGGAGATGGTTTTCTGGGTTTTCAATTGGGACAAGATCAGGTCGACGTAAATAAGCATATAAAATAGCAGCACCGTGCTTACAGTCAGTGCCAACAGGACAGGTACATTCTGCTGAAATATTAATACGGCCATTGGCAGCTTGTATCACTTTGACTTGTGTATGATAAGCATTCTGATAACTGCCTTGAACATGACCTAATAAATACAGCGCATCGTATTCAACTTTACAAGCAACATCGATGACATAATTGTCTAACCAATAGCGATACCCTCGTCTCACTGCACTAACAGGTAAGTTACGCTTAATATCTTGCTCTGAATACTGAATCAACGACCTTCCCCTAAACGGAAAACAGCAAACTTTCTAAGTTATCAGCCTTTAGGGTATTTTTCAAGATAGGATAATAGTCAAAAAATAATTAAATGGGTGTCGTAATCAAATGTTTATACAGAAAGAAAAGCGGTTAAACTGCACCTATCAAGCGATACATACAGTTTATACAAGAAGAGATTAGAATAAGTTTTTATTTGCTGCTTTTTCGCGTGCGGCTTCGCGTGTAATCATGTTTTTATCAATTAAGCTTTGTAGGCATTGATCGAGGGTTTGCATACCGAATTGCTGTCCTGTTTGAATTGCTGAGAACATTTGTGCGGCCTTGTTTTCCCGAATCAAGTTACGAATCGCAGGGGTTGAGACTAACACTTCATGTGCCGCTACCCGTCCACCACCGACTTTTTTCAGTAATGATTGTGAGACAACCGCTTTAATCGATTCTGATAACATGGTTCTAATCGTATCTTTTTCCGCAGTCGGGAATACCTCAACTAAACGGTCAACAGTTTTGTTGGCTGATTGTGTATGCAATGTACCGAATACAACGTGACCTGTTTCAGATGCAGAAAGCGCAAGTTTAATTGTTTCTAAATCCCGCATTTCTCCGACTAGAATCACATCAGGGTCTTGACGTAAAGCTGAACGTAAGGCTTCGTTAAAACCGAGGGTGTCACGTTTTACTTCGCGTTGGGTCATCAAACAGCGTTTACATTGATGTACGAATTCAATCGGGTCTTCAATGGTCAAGATATGACCGTATTCTGTTTCATTACGATAGTTCATCATACCCGCAAGTGTCGTAGACTTACCTGAACCTGTACCACCTGTCACCAATACCATACCACGCGGTGTCATGGCGAATTCTTTGAAAATAGCGGGTGCTTTAAGTTGTTCTAAACTCAGAATTTCAGAAGGAATGGTACGAATAACTGCACCTGCGCCCCGATTTTGGTTGTACGCATTAACACGGAAACGGGCTAGCCCCGGAATTTCAAATGAAAAGTCACATTCAAGATATTTTTCATATTCTTTACGCTGGTTATCGTTCATGACATCGTAAACCATATCACGTACTTGACTGTGGTCGAGTGCAGGCACATTAATTTTACGCATGTCACCACTGACTCGAATCATCGGCGGTACGCCAGCTGACAAGTGGAAGTCAGAAGCCCCATTTTTGACACCAAAAGCGAGAATTTCACCTATATCCATATCTTAATCCCGTGATGAATCGTTTAAAAACGGAAACCTGTATGATACTGTTTCAGTTAAGTAAGTCAGTTTACATCCTATTGCGTATGATTCAAAGTATTTCACAGGATTTTGTGATGCCACTAAAAAGCCACAATATTAAATAGGAACAACAATAAATGCTGAAAAAATATTGATCTTTACCGCAATTATTTGATATGAAATAAGAATTATTCATATACACTATTTATTATTTTCTATAGGATGTCATTAACTCAATTCTGTTGATGCACTCGAAAAAGTTATGCTTTTATCTGATATTTCTGTTAAACGCCCTGTCTTTGCAACCGTTGTCAGTTTATTACTGGTGACCTTTGGCATTTTGGCATTTTATCAATTGCCATTACGTGAGTATCCTGATGTCAACGCGCCTATTGTTTCGATTTCAACTGATTACCGTGGTGCGTCTGCAGCGATTGTGGAAACTAAAATTACTCAAGTATTGGAAGATTTAGTCAGCGGCATTGAGGGGATGAAAAGTATTGACTCATCCAGCAGCGATGGCCGATCACGGATTAATATTGAGTTTAAATTGACCCGTGATATTGATGCAGCCGCCAATGATGTACGAGAACGGATTGCGCGTGCTTTGGATGATTTGCCTGAAGAATCTGACCCGCCTGAAATTTACAAGGCTGATTCCAACACCAGCGTGATTATGTGGCTAAATTTATCCAGTCCGACCCTGAATAGTTTAGAGCTTAATGATTATGCCGAACGCTATTTACAAGATCGGTTTGCGGTTGTCGATGGAGTGGCACGGGTGCGAGTCGGTGGCGGTGGACGTTATGCGATGCGGATATGGTTGAATAGTTTGGCGTTGGCGGCGCGACAATTGACGATCACCGATATTGAAAATGCGTTAAGGCGGGAAAATGTGGAATTACCTGCGGGGCGAATTGAGTCCAAAGATCGTGAGTTTACGATTCGAGTGGCACGTAGTTATCGCAATGCAGATGATTTTGCCCAATTGGTATTGAAACGCCAAACAGATGGTAGTGTGATTCGCTTGGGTGATGTGGCGCGTGTCGAGCTGGGAACAGAAGATTATCGTAAAGAGTTACGTGGCAACGGTGAACCGATGATTGGCCTTGGTATTATTAAGCAATCCACTGCCAATACCTTAGCTGTTGCTCGTGCAGTGAAAGCTGAAGCTGAGAAAGTTCGTAAGCAATTACCTGATTATATTGAATTACATGATAGTTATGACTCCTCAGTTTTTATTGAAGGTGCGATTGAGGAAGTATATCGAACCCTGTTTATTGCAATGATTTTGGTTGTAGTGGTGATTTTAGCCTTTTTGGGCAGTTTACGTGCCACGCTGATTCCTGCGGTCACTGTGCCGATTTCTTTGATTTCTGCTTTTCTGGTTCTATCTGCATTAGATTTTTCCGTCAATTTACTCACATTATTAGCTTTGGTGTTGGCCATTGGACTGGTGGTCGATGATGCAATTGTGGTGTTAGAAAATATTTATCGTCGAATTGAACATGGCGAACCGCCGTTACTTGCTGCCTATCATGGTGCACGTCAGGTTAGTTTTGCGGTGATTGTGACCACATTGGTTTTGGTTGCGGTATTCGTCCCAATTGCATTTTTACAGGGCAATGTCGGACGTTTATTCGCAGAGTTCGCTTTGACCATGGCCGCAGCAGTGAGTTTTTCCAGTGTGGTTGCGCTGTCTTTATCGCCGATGATGTGTTCACAATTATTTAAACAGGATTTACGTAAAAATAGCATCCATCGTTTAATTGACTGGTTTTTTCAAGGATTGGCTACGCTATATGCAAAACTGCTCAATCTGGTCTTAAAAGTCTCATTTTTGATTATTTTATTGTTAGTTGGGGTGGGTTTCGGCGTATATCATTTATTTCAGCAACTGCCCAGCGAATTTGCTCCCAAAGAAGACCGAGGCGCGTTTTTTATTATGATGAATGCACCCGAGGGCGCGAGTTTTAGCTATTCGCAACGTTATATGACTGAGATTGAAAAGACCATGCTACGTTATGTTGAAAATGGTGAGGCTACCAGAGCATTGGCGCGTGTGCCGCGTAGCTTTGGATCAAGTGCAGTAGTGAATTCTGGGATTGGCATCATGGTGTTGGAAGACTGGGATAAGCGACGACCCGCAGGGGCAATCATGGGCGAAATCATGGGTGATATGAAGCAGCTTGTAGGCGTGAAAGCATTTACTGTGATGCGGCGTGGTTTGGGGCAGCGTGGTATTACAAGGCCTGTGCAGTTTGTGATTGGTGGCAGCAGTTACGAAGAGCTGGCTCAATGGCGCGATATTATTTTAGAGCAAGCCCGTCAAAATCCAAATTTACAAGGTGTGGATGCGGATTATAAAGAAACCAAGCCACAATTAATGCTGGTGATTAATAAAAATCGCGCTGCAGATTTAGGGGTATCGATTCGGGAAATTGGTCGTACTTTAGAAACATTGCTGGGTTCGCGCCGTGTCACCACATTTTTACATCAAGGTGAAGAATATGACGTGATGTTAGAAGGTGAAGATCAAGATTATCGTACGCCTGCTGATTTGGCCTCGATTTATGTACGTTCGGAGCAAACGGGCACTTTAGTACCACTTTCTAACTTGGTCAAGCTGCAAGAAACCGCCACATCTACTAGTTTGCAACGTTATAACCGAATGCGTGCAATCACGATTACTGCTGGATTGGCAGAGGGTTATACATTGGGTGAAGCTTTGGATTTTCTGGGCGAGATTGTTAAAAATAACATGCCTGAAGCCCGTATCGATTACAAAGGACAGTCCGCTGATTTTCAGGATTCCAATCAATCGATTAATTTTACCTTTATTTTGGCCTTGTTGGTGGTATTTCTAGTTTTAGCTGCGCAATTTGAAAGTTTTATTCATCCTTTGGTTATTATGCTTACCGTGCCACTGGCGATTTTTGGGGCATTACTCGGTTTAGATGTGATGGGGCAAAGCATTAATATTTACAGTCAAATTGGTATTGTGATGTTAATTGGTTTGGCAACTAAAAATGGAATTCTAATTGTAGAATTTACCAATCAATTACGTGATGCTGGTCAAAACTTTCATGATGCATTGATACAAGCGTCTCAACAGCGTTTGCGCCCAATTTTGATGACGGCGATTACAACGATTATGGGGGCTGTGCCTTTGATTTTGGCGCAAGGAGCAGGGGCTGAAAGCCGAGTTGTGATCGGGGTGGTGATTTTTTCAGGGGTGGCTTTTGCTACATTCTTTACATTGTTTGTTGTGCCTGTGGCGTATTGGTTATTGGCAAGACACACTCAGCCACCAAATGCTATTGCTCGCAAATTAGAGGCTTTAGAGCAAAACAGCTAACTTATTTTAAGGAGGGAATAAGTCTCAAGAATTGATTGATGTGTCATTTTCTAATTCGATCTCCACTTGCCGCAAAAGCCATGCAATAGTTGCAGGATTTATCTGTCCTTGTCCCCAGTGTGTATTTGTTTGGTTCATGTATTTACTTATTATGGTATTTAGTTTAGGCAATAAAGAAGATTCATTTTTTTCAAAAAATCTAGAAAGAGGTTTTCTACCATAAATAAACTCGAATTCTTGCAAGCCACGACTATACCAGTAGCTACCATAAAAGCTTACAGCATGAGAACGTAGCCAAGTCCACATAAATTCTGAGTCTGCCACATTAGGAGCTTCTGCGTGACATTGGCTGCAAAGAAGTACTAAATTATTCGGTTCTTCTGAGCCTCCTAAAGCATGAGGAACAATATGACAGCGCTGCAAAGAACGTTTTTGAGTACAACGCCAACATAACTCTTCTGCTTCAGACCAATCGACAGATAAACCGCATTCGTCTTGGTGCCGAGACCAATATTCAACAATTTCTTGATGCGTTGTTTTCATATGCTAGTTTGTTTTTGTGCAATTAACTTACGCAGTGCATTGTTAACCGCATCAGAATTTTTAAAGTAAGCGGCAACATCTGGCGCAAGCATTACCGCACCCTCTTCAAGTGTAAAATAATGGGTTTCTACAGAGCCATCATCTTTATGAATATTGACTTGATGTCCTTGAATATAAGCTTGATGGTATTTGCCTCGTATCCCTTTTCTATTTGAAAAATCATACTCTGGTGGCATATCACCTATTTCTTTAGCTCTCATAATATTTCCTCTCTTGAAGCGTTGCTTTACGACTACTAATCATTCTAATAATGGTCACTCCATTCCGAATATACTGTTCTGTATGCACAACAAGTAATAAGCGATGCTTTTTTGAGTAACCGATACTGATTGCCCGTTCTTCTTGTTCAGAGTGCATGTCATCTGGATAAGTAAGTAGTAATGGATCAGAAAATACGGTCTTGGCTTCTTCGAAATCGACATGATGCTTTTTTAGATTAGTGCAAGCCTTATTTTCATCCCATTCAAAGATTAGTTTCATGGAATTTAAAAAGTGATGCTACTTAACTAGTGTAGCAGGCAACTACTAAAGCCACCTGCCATAGTTCAATTAACCGACTACAATATTCACTAATTTCTTCGGTACAACAATCACTTTACGCACGGTTTTATCGGCAGTGAATTTTTGTACATTTTCATCATTTAATGCAATTTGTTCAATCGCATCTTTTGACGCATCAGCTGCAACAGTGATATTCGCACGGCGTTTACCATTCACTTGTATCACTAAATTAAGCTCGTCTTGTACTAACGCAGATTTATCCATAGTTGGCCATTTGGCATCCAAAATTAAACCTGTTTTGCCTAAGGCTTCCCATAAACTTTGGGTCATGTGAGGAATAATTGGCGCAAGCATCAACACAACAGCTTCGTAACCTTCTTGCACAACAGCATTCATTTGTGGGCTGTTTTTGGCTTTGCTTAAGCTGTTGAGCAACTCACGAATACTGGCAATTGCAGTATTAAACGTATAACGTCGCCCTAAATCATCACTGACTTTTTCAATTGTTGAATGGATTTGGCGGCGCAAGGCTTTTTCATCAGCATTCAAACTGGCAACATCCAAAGCAGGGATGTCTTTTTGCGTGTGCTCATACAACCACTGCCACAAACGGCGCAAGAAACGCGCTGAACCTTCCACACCAGACTCAGACCACTCTAAAGATTGATCGGGTGGTGAATCAGACATCATGAATAAACGCACCGTATCCGCACCAAATTTCTCAATCATCAATTGGGGATCAACACCGTTATTACGCGACTTGGACATTTTGCCCATGCCTGCGTGTTCCACAGGTTTGCCTTGATAACTGGCACTGACAATCCGTCCTTTCTCATCTTTTTCAGTGGCAACATCTTGTGGTGCAATCCACAGTTTTTCACCCGCATCACTCATTTGTGAGAATGAATCAGCCAACACCATGCCTTGGGTCAATAAACGGGTAAACGGCTCGTCACATTCAACAAAGCCTTCATCGCGCATCAATTTATGGAAGAACCGCGAGTACAATAAATGTAAAATTGCATGTTCGATCCCACCGATATATTGGTCAACAGGTAGCCAATGTTTAGCTCGCTCGTCTAACATGCCTTGTTCATAATCAGCACTGGCAAATCGCGCGTAATACCAAGATGACTCAAAGAATGTATCAAACGTATCGGTTTCACGTTCTGCCGCACCACCACATTTAGGGCAAGTGGTTTGATAGAAATTTGGGTCTTTCTTAATTGGCGAGCCAGCACCATCGAGTACCACATCTTCTGGCAATTTGACGGGTAAATCTTTCTCTGGCACGGGCACAGCACCACATGTCGGACAATTGATAATGGGGATTGGACAACCCCAATAGCGTTGACGCGACACACCCCAATCTCGCAAACGATAATTGACTTGACGTTCACCTTGTTGACCCGCTTCTAAGTGCTCGGCGATTTTGGTAAATGCTTGTTGTGAAGTCAGCCCATCGAAATCACCTGAATTAAACAATACGCCTTTTTCCGTCATTGCCGCGTCCATAGTTTCGGGCAATTCTGCATCTGCTGGCTTAATTACTTGTTTAATCGGCAAGCCATATTTTTGTGCAAATTCAAAGTCGCGTTGGTCATGCGCAGGTACGGACATGACTGCACCCGAGCCGTAACCCATTAACACGAAATTGGCAACCCATATAGGGATTTCATCGCCGCTAATTGGATGGGCGGCGCGTAAACCTGTATCCATGCCTAATTTTTCAGCAGTTTCGATGTCTGCTTCTGCTGTACCGCCTTGGTTGCATTGCTCGATGAATTCAGCAAGTTGTGGATTGTTTTCCGCTGCTTGTTTCGCCACAGGATGTTCTGCCGCAATCGCCATGTAAGTTACACCCATTAAAGTATCAGGGCGAGTGGTGAATACGGTTAAATCTTCGTTGTTGAGTTTAAAATGGATTTCAACCCCTTCCGAGCGTCCAATCCAGTTGGCTTGCATGGTTTTGACCGCTTCTGGCCAGCCATCTAATTTATCTAAATCACTGAGTAATTCTTCTGCATAATCAGTGATTTTTAAGAACCATTGCGGAATTTCACGCCGCTCAATCAATGCACCTGAACGCCAGCCACGCCCATCAATCACTTGTTCGTTGGCTAATACAGTTTGGTCGATTGGATCCCAGTTGACGACCGCATTTTTTTTGTAGACTAAGCCTTTTTCATATAAACGGGTGAAAAACCATTGTTCCCAACGATAGTAAGAATCTGAACAGGTGGCCAATTCGCGTGACCAGTCATAGCCAAAGCCGAGACGTTTGAGTTGTTCGCGCATGTAGTCGATGTTGGCGTATGTCCATTTTGCAGGGGCGGTTTTGTTTTGAATTGCAGCATTTTCTGCTGGCAGTCCAAATGCGTCCCAGCCCATCGGTTGTAGTACATTTTTGCCTTGCATCCGTTGGTAGCGTGAAATCACATCGCCGATGCTGTAGTTCCGAACATGTCCCATGTGTAGTTTGCCACTAGGATAGGGGAACATGGAGAGACAATAAAATTTTTCTTTATCGCTGTCTTCGGTGACTTTGAACACGTCTTGTTGTGTCCAACGCTGTTGCACTTCGGTTTCTATTGTTTGTGGGTCGTATTGTTGTTGCATAGAGTTTGATTTTGAAAGGTGTATCGTGAATTTTGCTGGTTGAATATTATATACTACAGGTTGAATAGTCACTAATGGTTGTTTATGTAATTATATTTACTATAAAATAATAAAGATAAATAATCTTAATATTTTATTAAATGTCATGATTGATAATATTAGCTATGAATTAACTAAAGACCCTAAGTTAATCCAAAAATACTATGAGATAGTCAAAATATGTTACTGGGAAGAGTTAGGAATAAATATCATATCTAATGAAAGTGAATATGAAAAATATAATACTCAGTCTCATTTTTTGATTATAAAAACAACTGATACTGTTATTGGTGGTACACGCTTAGTTGTGAATAATGGGCATTTAGAGTCTAGACTTCCATTGGAAGAAAGTGATTTTTTACTAAGAAACTTAATAAAAGAATATCCATTATATCGAGAAAGTTATGGTGAGCTTTGCCGTCTTGCAATATTACCTAGCTTTAGAAACGCAGGTGTATTTCCAAAGCTGTTATACCATTTAGTTACTTTGTCTAAGTCTTTTAGCTGTAACTATTTGTTTTCTATAGCTCCAGTGTCACAAGCAATACTTTATAAACAAACAGGCAAAAAAATTGGTGTAAATATACAAATAAGAACAGGTATTAATGTCCCTGAAAAAAAAGTATACAAAAGCATAAAAGAAAGAATATTACTACTATCTTGTGATTTAAGAAATTGTAGCCCTTCAAATATTTTTTAAAAAAATAGTCTAAAAGCCTAAATTATTCTGATACCATTTATTCCTTGAAATTTATCTAACGAAAATAATTGACCATTCGTATTTCAATAACCTCTCTTTAAGTAAAAACATTAACTAATGGCAGTATAAATTGTGGCACTATTTGCCCATATGCTTTAGGAGTGATGGAAAACACACATGTCAGATATTGATGGTTTCAAAGAAAAAGTCGAAGCACGTTTAAAAGCACTAGATAACCCTCAATTAAGCACCGCTTTTGCCGTTAGGATGGCCTTGCTTGCAATTCCCTTCTTAGCTAGCCAATCAGAAGACAAAGCATTTTTGTGGTACTGGACTGAAAAAGAAAAATACCTGCTGTCTACATTACGTGGCATACAAATAGCCTCTTTTGTGGTGTTCAATACCAATGCCGCCGCCAATGCCGCAGATGCTGCTAATACTGCTTACGTTGCCGCCAGTGCAGCCAATACCAGTGTCAGCGCAGCAGCCTACACCGCCGCCAATGCTGCAGATACCGCAACTTATGCTGCCAATGCCGTAGATGCAGCAGCTTATGCCGCGGCCAATGCAGCAGCCAACGCAGCTTATGCCGCCGCCAATGCCAAAGATGCTGCAGCCTACGTCACAATATTGAATAAAGAACTCGAATTATTAAATAACAACTTAAAAATCAAAGATTATTTCACCACTCGCTTTTGCTACTCCCCTGAACTCAATAAACTGAGACAAACCTTTTTCATACGCCTACGCCAATTACCTCGATTCGATTACTGGGCAGAGTGGTTACAAGCCCGTTATGAAGGTAAGCCACTTGATTTAACTTTACTGGAAAAAACCGTTTTGTTACCTGAAGAAATCCAAGCCCAAAGCCCCCGTGAAATTAACCACTATTTGACACAATTGCGGGATGGCGAACTTAAACAAAAAATGAAACGGGTACGAGCAATCTTTATCGGTGATGGCGAGGCAGGTAAAACGTCATTGATCCAAGCTTTGAATCGCGAAACAGTGATTGAAGGTAACACGGATATGACCCCCGGAATTGCGATTAGTGAATGGCAAGTCGATGATTCTGAGTTAACCGCCCACTTTTGGGATTTTGGTGGTCAAGTGATTGCCCATGCAACCCACCAGTTTTTCTTGCGTTCGCGTTGTGTTTACGTGTTAGTTTTGAATTCGCGCAGTAGTGGTAATAACCCCAACCAACAAGCAGAGTATTGGCTGGAGTATGTGCGTGCTTTTGGAGCAGATGCACCTGTGTTAATTGTAGGTAATAAATGCGATTTAACCCCTGTGCATTTGGATATTCATCGCTTAAAACAAACTTATCCGAATGTACACGGTTTTTTCCCTGTTTCAACCACAGGATACCAAGGTAAATATGCAGATGAGTTTGCCATTTTTAAAAAAGCATTCAGTGAGCAACTACGTCATACAGGTGGAAATCAGCCTTATTTTTCTACTAAGCATTTTGAACTCACTACAAAACTTCGAAAACTGTCGCGAGAAAATCCGTTTTTAGAAAAATCTGTATTTGAAGAGATGTGCAAGGAAAAACAAATTGAAGAAGAGGAATTAAATAGTTTAATCGACTTGTTGGATAAATTAGGCGAAATTATTCATTTTCCAGAAATGGACTGGTTAGATGCAGTATTGCTTAACCCTCGATGGCTTACTTACGGCGTGTATCCTTTACTATACGATTCGCGTGCTACTAAGCAAAACGGCCGTTTAACCCGTGATAATGTAAAAGCGATTTTAGACAAACACAAAGTGATAGATAACGAGGGTAATCAATTAGAATATCCTGTTAAATTGCAACACTTGCTCATCCAAGCCATGGAAAAATTTAAGCTATGTTATCCGTCTGCAGATAAACCTAACGATCAATGGATCGTGCCTGATTTACTGCCAACCGACCAGCCTGCTGATTTGCAATTTGAACACCGCCATGCTTTACGGTTTGATTTTAATTTCAAAACCTTTCTACCGCGTCATGTGTTAAACATGTTTATCGTAGAACATTGCCAAGATATTTTTACACAATTTGCGTGGCAACATGGTGTGCGCTTGTATAGCAAAACGTGGTTAACCCATGCATTGGTGCAAGCCAATTATCAAGAACGGGTATTGTCGATTGAAATTTATGGTACACACAGTGATAAATATTTTGCGGCTTTATACGATAGTGTGCTTAAAATTCTGAATCGAATGCCAAAGCTAAAATATGAAAAATTACTGTATTTAGATAAAAAAGCCCAAATTAAACAAGGGCGCGTATTTTCAGATGAATTGCCTGTTGCTGATTATGATGATTTACTAGCACATCAAGCTGATGGTATTGCAGAATATCGATGCAAACATGGGGTTTACAGCGTATCCCAAATATTAAGACAAGTTGCACCACAGGAGGAAAAAAACATGTCTACCGCTTCACATATCACAATTCATAGTAATAACAGTGTGATTAACTTGGGCGATGTCACAGGCGATTTAACCAATACAATTAATCAATTGCCTGAAGAAAAGCAAGATTTAAAACAGGTGCTCAACCATTTGCAGAATTTGCTACAAGACAGTGAATTACAAGAAGAGCAAAAAGCAGAAGCGTTAGGCAAATTAAAACAACTGACCCAGACAGAAGGTAAATCACTGACTGAAATACAAAATATATTAAACAGTGTGACAGGGTATTTAAGTGGTATGGCTGGCTTTTTAAGTTCGGGCAAAGAGATTAAACAAGCTTTAGAGCAAATTACCCAATTGTTTAGCTAAATTTTATATTGTTGGACTCTATCGCTGTGTAGACTCCAACAATAGTATCTATTTGATTAGCTAAGGGCTGCAACGGTCAAGCGATTTTTCAAAATATTTTTATATTCATCAGGGTCTTTGACTTGGGTCATTTCACCTTCGCGTGGGAATAATTTATCTTGTAAACGTGATAACCAGAATCTTAACGCGGCGGCTCTTAACATTGCTGGCCATGCTTGTTTTTCTTCTGTGGTTAATCCGCGATGTTTCGTGTAGCCTTTTAAAACCGCTTCCACTCGTTTTTCGTCTAAACTGCTGTCTTCCAAAGTGCACCACGCATTGACTGTGACTGCGACATCGAACAAAAAGCTATCATTACAAGCAAAATAAAAATCTAAAATTCCGCTCAATCTATCACCTTGAAATAACGCATTGTCACAGAATAAATCGGCATGGGTTACGCCCCCCGGTAAGTCTAAATCTTTATGCTGTAATTGGAAATCTACTTCATTTTTTAACAAAGCGGCATCTTCAGCAGATAATTGTGACATCACACGCTGACTGGTTGCTTGCCACCATTTTAAGCCGCGTCCATTTTCTCGAGAATAATTAAACTCTGGACTCACTGCGTGGAATTGCCCCAATGCACAACCAATTTCACAACATTGGGTTAAATTCGGTGTCAATACACTTTTACCCGCTAACCGACGTACTAAAGCCGCAGGTTTCCCATTTAATTCACGCAAATAATGGTTTTCTTTATCTGCAAGTGGGTGTGCGCTAGGAATTTCATGTTCAGCTAAATACGCCATGAGTTCCAGAAAAAAAGGTAATTCGTCTGCTGTATGCTGCTCAAATAAAGTGAGGACAAATTCGCCTTGTGTGGTGGTGACAAAGTAGTTGGTATTTTCGATGCCTTCGCTAATACCTTTAAAATCAACTAATTTGCCGAGGTTGTACTGAGTTAAGAAGGCTTCCAACTCAGCTTGAGAGACAACAGTATAAACAGACATTCAAAACTCTATCAGTGGAAAAATGAGGACACTGATAAAGTTTAATCAATATTGCCCTAAGATGCTACCAACTAAATAAAATCCATTGTGGTACTTGAGCATTTGAGTCTAGCGCAAAACGACTGGTTTCTAGTGTGCCATCGCCGTCATTGTCTATCAGATAATACGCGGGGCCAAAATCAGGAGTCACTTTGACCATTTTTAACACACCATTTACGCGATATTCTTCAATGGTGTCCCGTTCGCGCCGAATAATCGTGACTTGAGGTTCAAGTTCAGCCTGTTCAAGCAATTCTTGATCGGTGGGTTGAGTTTCCGCTCCGTTCACCCTAGGTTGAGCCGATGCTTCCGTAATGGTGGGCGGTGGTGGTGCATCCTCAAACGCCATTGCTGAAAATGGTGAAAATAAACCAAGCAAAATCAATCCATACCAGCGCATAACAGATTCCTTTTCAATATTAACGCTACAAATGAGCTAAATCACGACTCCAAGCCGTGTCAGTGTCGTGGGTTTCATAATGATTAAATATAGTCTCTAAAATCAGTTTTGGGTCATCAATCATGACAAATAATTCTAAATCTTCAGGACTGATGGTTTTATTTGGGATTAGAGTATCTTTAATCCATTGCACTAAACCCTGCCAGAAAGAGCTTTGTACCAAAATAATCGGTAAACGTGGAATTTTCTTTGTTTGCACCAAGGTGAGAATTTCCATTAACTCATCCAATGTGCCAAAGCCCCCCGGTAAGACGACGTAAGCCGAAGCATATTTGACAAACATCACCTTACGCGCGAAAAAGTGGCGAAAATGTAAGCTGACATCTTGATAAGGATTGGGTTTTTCATGTGGCAAATTGATGTTTAAACCGATGCTTAATGAACTGCCCTCGTATGCACCTTTATTCGCAGCTTGCATGATACCAGGGCCGCCACCGCTGACGACGGAAAAACCCGCATTTGATAAATCTAAAGCAATACGCTCAGCCAATAAACTATAAGGATGGTCAGGTGCAAAGCGTGCTGAACCGAAAATGCTCACAGATGGCGATACATTGACCAAACGTTCAAACCCTTCGACAAATTCTGCCATGATTTGAAAAACACGCCATGATTCATGTTGAAACAAATCTTTATCAATCGGACGAATAATCGCCGATGGCAATTTATTATTTGTAGTCATAAACGTTCTTTACTAAGTGATAGCAACAATATGTATGGCTTATTTTAAAGTGGTATAGGGTTTGTCTTTTTTAAAAGTGACTCAGATTTAAGAATCTAAGTAATAACCAATTCTATACACTTCAAACGAAATAACTATAGCAAACACATTGCGCCTAATGATTAAAGAGTTAACTGAAAATAGCGATGAGCTGCGGTTTGTACAGCTTGAGGAGAGGATTCTGCAAATACGCCATTAATCACTGCCAAACTGTCCGCACCTGATTGCAACAACTGTCGTCCATTTTCAGGGGTAATACCACCGATGGCCACAATAGGGCAAGTTAACTGTTGACGAGCTTGGCGTAATAAATCAACGGAAGCAGGTACGGCGTTGGGTTTGGTTTTAGATGGAAAAAAACGCCCGAAAGCAACATAATCCGCACCGTTATCAATCGCTTGCTTGGCTAAATTGAGCTGGTTATAGCATGAAATACCAATAATGGCTTGTGCACTCAATTGTGCCCGTGCTTTTGATAAATCGGCATCCTGTTTACCTAAATGTACCCCATCAGCTTGAACTTGCTGCGCCAAATCCACGTCATCATTAATAATCAACGGTACAGTATACTGGTGACATAATGCTTTTAAAGCAGTTGCTTGTGTTAATTTTTTTTGCTGATCGTCAGATTTTTCTCGATACTGCACCACTTTTGCCCCACCTAATAAAGCAGCCTCCACGATTTGGATAAAATTATTTTCATTAATCAGCTGGCTATCGGTGATGACGTAAAGTCCTTGAATAGGTAAAGTCATAAAAATGATTCCTAATAAAATATTGTTTTCTTTTACCAATTCATATTTAAACACGATGACTTTATTATGATTTATAGTTTATTTGCAAAATCTCAATAAATATTTAAACCTGATGCTTAATTTATCAAATTTTACTTAGCAAAAAATCAAAACAATGAATTGATATATTTAGATTTTATTACATATAGATGCGTATTGTATAACTCAATTTTCCTACTTTTTAATATAGGTGAGAATATGATCGTTTGGCGCGGCCATCGTGTCGAATTTTGTAATTAATTGCAAGAATAATAGCTAAGTGCTTTTACTTTTAGATAATTAGGGTTTTTATTTTAATTCCTATCGACCGTCTATTTCTCATTATTACAAATCGTGATAGGATTTACGCCATTATTAAATTGATTACTTTGGGATACTGCTATGCACCTCAAAAAATTGCGTTTTCTGCTGGTTGCAGTCATATTGACTGTCATATTGTTTCCTCTCAGTCCCCATACTCAAGCGCAAGATGATTTAAAAGTGATTCCTGAGTTGTCAGCACCTGTGACACACACACAAGGTTTTCAGCAACAACTAGATCAGATGGTTACCAACTCAGAAATGACCCAAGCGGCTTTAGAAGCCATTCAATCTCAATTCGACCAGTTGCAGCAAATTCAAACTGATTTAAAAGCGGATTACGCGGCACAAATTGAAAGAATGGAAAATGATGCAGCAAACAAATTGGAAGCTTTACAACAGGCGCAAATCGAGTTAGAAGCCAAATATCAAACGCAAGAACAACTGCAAGCTGAATGTACGAAAAAAGTAGAAGCGGTACAAACTGAAGCCGATTTACATGTAGTTGAAGCTTTACAGGCCAATGAAGATTTGACCGTTGCTTATGAGAAGCGTTTAGAAGCAATGCAAGCAGAACAAACAGAAAAACTTGAGCAGCAAAAAGCGTCAATGCGCGTTGAAGTTGAAACTGAGCAAACAGAAAAATTTGAACGTTTAAACAAGCAACTTAAAAATAATGAAAAACGCTTGCGTAACACTGAAATGCGTTTAGTGGAAAGTTTGCAAGAATTGGAAGCCTTAAAGCATCGTCAGCAAATAGCCTGTACAGAAGATTTAAACCAAGCCAAACAAGATAATGAGCAGCTTAAACAACAATATGAAACGAAATTATCAGCGCAACAAGAAAAATATGCCGCTTTGGCGCAAGCTTTAAAAGAAAAAGATCAAGCATTAGCTGAAGCCTTAGGACAGCAAAAAACTTTAAAATCACGCCAAGCAAAAGCAATTCAACGTTTACAGTTAACTCTTG
Organism: Candidatus Albibeggiatoa sp. nov. NOAA; assembly: GCA_025800385.1. GTDB lineage: Bacteria > Pseudomonadota > Gammaproteobacteria > Beggiatoales > Beggiatoaceae > Albibeggiatoa. The sequence continues at coordinate 151,721 of JAOXRS010000008.1, read as the reverse complement.
AATCTAAAGTTACCGAGCGCACCGAAGCATTGCGTGAAGAATTGAAGCAGGAACGTAAACAAAAACGGGAATGGCAGAAAAAATACAATGAGTTGAAAGAGTTGTGGAAAGGCACAGAAGAAGCTTGGGAGAAAACCCAACAAGAACTAACCGATAGCCAAGCCCAAACCAATGCAGCACAACAACAAGTTGAACAGGTGCAAAAACAATTACAAGTGACGCGTCAGGCATTAGAAAAAGAGCAAAAACAAGCTGTTGAATATCGGGAAAAATTGGAAGCAGCACAACAGCAGATTGAAACTTTAAATACAACATTGGCCAATCCACAATGTGATGGTTTAGAAGAATGTCAGCAAAATTTACAAACTGTGCACAATGATGCCATGCCACGGCTGGAGGCCGAAAAACAGCATTTAATTGATTATTATCAAAATCTTCTGCAACAAAAACAGCAAGAAGCCCAAATTATGCAGCAGGCTTTAGTTGAAAAATTACAAAGCAGTATGGGTTTAAATCCGCCAGTAATGCCTAACAATAAGGTTACAGATGTAGTGAAACGTGACTGTCAAAATCAATTACAACGCTTAGAATTGCAAAGTGAAACGGTACAGCAAGCTTTAGCCAATCAATTACATCAAACCCAACAAACCAGTCGTCAATATCAACAGCAACTATATGATGCACAAGCGAAACTACAGCAATTGCAAACACAGTGTGGCATTGAAGTTGAAGATTGGGAGTTAATGCCAAAGTTATTAAATGAGCCAACCTTAGTCGATTCCAGTCAAATTGCCCAGCTTAAACAAGAATACAAGCAACAATTACAGTCATTACAACAACAAAACCAACAACGTTTACAAGCTATTTTAGAAGCTAAACAAACTGCGCAACAATCCTATGAACTGCAATTGCAACAAACCCAAGATTTATTAAAACAAGCTCAAACTGAATTAGAGCAATTACGTGAAAAAGCAGACAAAAATTTAAGTTTAGAACAGTTACGCAAAGAATATTTACAAGAAATCCAAAATTTAAATGACACGGTTGAAAAATTACAAAATCAACAATTAGAGCAATTACAGAAACAGTCAGATCAAGTAAAACAGTTAGAGCAAGCATTACAGCAAACTCAACAGCAATTAGAACAAAGTCAAACCCATTTACAACAGGCACAATTATTAGAGCAAGATTTAAGACAAGAATACAATGCGAAACAACGTGAAATGCAGCAGGAAATTGCGACCGCGTTACAGGAACGGGACAAATTAGAGTCAGGTTATGCTGAAGCCTTGCAGCAAACAAAATCTGAAGTGGTTGTTTTACAACAGGAACTCACCGCCAGCAAACAAGAAATGACCCAGTTACATCAAACCATTCAATTAAAACATCAAGCCCAAGTCGAAAAATTATTAGCCCAATTAGCAGAATCTCAACAAGTTTTATCAACGCAACAAACTAAATTACAAAAAACACAGGCTGCATTACAAGAAGCTCGTTTACAAGCCGATAATGCAACTTTACAGCATGAAGCTGACCTACAAAAATTACAAAAAAAAGCCAATCAAGAACAACAACAATTACTAGCCGCTCAATCAAAATTACGTGAGGGCTATGCAGAATTACAAGAAAAGTCTGAAGAAGAAATTGAAACTTTAAAACAGCAATTAACCCATGTAGAACAAAATTTAGAATCTAGACAACAACAATTAGCCCATGCAAAACAAAAACAACAGGTACAGCAACAAGATTTACAAGACGCACAAAAACAATTACAGGTAATGCGACAAGAGTTGGAAAGCGCGGAAAAACAATTTACTCAAGTTGTAGGTGAGCTAGATGATTTGCATGAGCAACATGAAATGGCCATTGCGCAAAAAACAGAATTAGCACAACAGTTAACGGATTTAAAATCAGAATTAAGTCAAGAAAATGTCCAGCTGGTACAAAAACACGAAGAATTACAACGTGCACATCAAGCGTTGCAAGACAAACACCAAAGACAAGTCGCGGCAATGCAATCTGCACAACGAGGCTATACTCAGCGTATGGATGAGGCTGATGAACATATTGCCCAATTAGAAGAATACAAACAAACTTTACAAGCCACAGCAGAGGATCAGACTGTACAGCTCAATGCGATGGAACAAGATTTACAGCAAGCTGAACATAAAATTGCTCAATATGCGCAAAAAATTCGTAGTTTAGAAGATGCATTGGTCAAAACTAAATTAACTAAAAAATCATTGTTAAAACAAGCACAATCTTTACAAGACAATCAATTATCACGTTTAAATAAAACCAAATCGACTTTAGAGCAAGCCCAACAAAAAATTGCCAATTTACAAATGCAATTAGTTGGTAGCCGCCAATCAGAACAAGATTTAAAACAACAAGTAGCTGAATTAACTGCAGCGAAAGATAAATTAGAAGCCTTACAAACTGAATCACAAACCACACAGCAGCAGTTACAACAATATCAAGCACAATTACAACAGGAATATAAAAAATTATCTAATCAATCTAATGATTTAGCGAAAACTGCAACTCAATTACATCAGCAAGTTGAGCAGCTAAAATTAGCGTTGTCAGAAGGTGAAGAGCAACAAAAAACTTTACAAACACAAGTGCAAGTTGCACAGCAGGAAAAAGAAGAGTTGCAGCAACATTATGATGGGCAAATTAGTGTCATGATGCAGCAAGCAGAAGCTTCTCGTCAGTTAATTTCTCGTTTACAGCAACAAATGCAATTGACGGTGGATAGTCAGAGTGATTTACAAAAAGATTATGATAGCCAAGTGGGTGGTTTACAGCAAAAGCTATATAAGGCACAAGCATTGGCACAAAAGGCCGAAAAGCAGCTGACAGAGAAGCAACAAGCATATATCGTATTACAAAAGCAATTTGCACAACTCAAAACAAACTTGGATCAGTTGCAAGTGGAAGAAGCACAGTATTATCAAGAAATTGCACATAAGGAGCAGCAGCTTGATTTACAAAAACAGCAGTTTCAGCAAAAAATTGAGCAGTTACGGGCGCAACAGCCTAAAACTGTACCTTCTTCAATTACGGAGGTGTTTCAAAACCAATGGCGTAGTATGAATGAGAAGTGTATGAACGAATTACAAAAAACTAAAACAGAGCTAGATTCTGCACAACAAGCGATTAAAACCTTTTGGCAAGGTACACAAGCCACTGAGTAATAAAATATTTGGCTTTTGAAATCGAAAATGCCATAGCACTATGTTATATTAAGCAAAAAATGGATAGTGAACTATGTTTAACCCCACTGAGCTACTGATTAATGGTTTTGTAGATCAACTCGAAACCGCATATACACGAAATTATGGCAGTTTAGAGTCGTCCAACAGTTCTATCATTGCTTGGGCGGGGCGTATGTCATTGGAACATTTTGCCAATAGTGACGCGCTTTACCATAATGTAGAGCATACAATTATGGTCACTTTAGTTGGCCAAGAAATTTTACGTGGTAAGCATATTCGTGAAGGTGGGGTCTCGCATCGTGATTGGCTGAATTTCATTATTTCTCTGTTATGCCATGATATTGGACATGTTCGAGGGATTTGCCGCGATGATCGTGAAGGTTGTTATACTACGGGCATTCGCAATGAGATGGTGGTATTACCCGAAGGTGCAACTGATGCATCTATGTCGCCATATCATATTGATCGAGGTAAACTTTTTGTGCGGGAGCGGTTTGGTGGCAACCCAGTAATTGATGCTGAGGTGATTGCGGCCAATATTGAGTTAACCCGTTTTCCTGTACCAAATGATACCGATCATCAAGCCACAGGTACTTACCCTGGATTGGTGCGTGCAGCAGATTTAATTGGGCAGTTGGCTGATCCAAGTTATCTGCGCAAGTTGCCTGCTTTGTATTATGAATTCCAAGAAACGGGCGTGAATGAAAAATTAGGTTATGGCTCACCTTTAGATTTGCGCCGCAATTATCCACAGTTTTATTGGAATATGGTGAATACTTACATCCAAGACGGTTTACGTTATTTACGAGTGACCCAAGAAGGCAAGCAGTGGATAGCTAATTTATATGCCCATGTATTTTCTTCTGAGCACAAAGAGTTTTATAACTTTTGAAAGGATTATTAAAATGAGCTGCTACTCTTTAGGTAGTACCTCGGCGTTTAATCGCTCAAAAAATACTCGTGATACAGAGGGGAGTACCATGCTGCAATTAGATTTAAATAACAATATAGAACAACGCTTAATCCAAATAGCACATGATAATGGCTACAATGTTAAAGATTGGGTTACTTGTTTGCTTAATGGTTTATTAGAGCATGAAGAGTTGCTTGAAGACTTAGAAGACATTATTGCTGCAGATCAAGTCAGAAAAGCTATTAATAGTGGTGAAGAAGAAACGTATTCCTTACAACAAGTTGAGCGACACTTGGGATTATAGAAAGTGGCTTATCAAGTTAATTTCTCAAGAAGTGCGTTAAAAGATTTAGAAAAACTATCCGCAGATATACAAAAAAGAGTTATCGAACAAACTCATAAGCTAGCAGAAAACCCAAGACATTCAGGTGTTAAAAAGCTAAAAAACTCGCCATATTACCGTGCAAGAGTCAGTAATTATCGAATAATCTACGATATTCAAGATGATGTTGTAACGGTCATGGTACTCAAAATTAAGCATCGGCGAGAAGTTTATCGATAGCTCTCATATTATTCAATTAATTGCGTACTTCTTCATTCGATACAGTAATGTATCTCGGGTCAAACCCAATAAACGTGCTGCTTGACTACGGTTACCATAAGTTTTACTTAAAGCTTGCTGAATCATTTGCTGTTCTAAATCTTGTAAATCAATGCCTGTTTCAGGTAATTCAAAGGGATTTGAAGTCGGTTTAATGGATGTGGTTTTAGCTTGGAATTCAGGCGGTAAATTGCTTGGCTCGATGCTTTGACCACTGAGTAAAATTAACATCCGCTCACAGAAATTGCGCAATTCACGGATATTGCCTTGCCATGAATGCTGTTTTAATAGTTTCAAAGTGGCTTTGCTGTAAATTGGCGCGGATAATTGATGTTTGTCAGCGAGTTGCTGAGTGATGGCATTGATTAATAAACTGATGTCTTCAGTGCGTTGGCGTAATGGCGGCAATTCCAATGGCACAATATTCAATCGATAATACAAGTCTTGTCTAAATTTACCTGTTTGTGACAATGCGTATAAATCACGGTGGGTTGCAGCAATCACGCGCGTATCAACTTTTTCCACTTGTTGCTGACCAACAGGCTGGCATTCTCCTGATTCTAAAAAACGCAATAATTTGGCTTGAATCGATAAAGGCAGCTCACCAATTTCATCTAAAAATAGTGTACCACCTTGGGCTGCTTGGATTTTACCTTGCTGATGTTGGGTTGCGCCTGTGAATGCGCCTTTGCGATGTCCGAATAATTCTGATTCAACTAATTGCTCGGGCAATGCTGCACAGTTGATGATGATAAAAGGTTTGTCGGCACGTAAGCTATGATGATGAATGGCATGTGCAAGCAACTCTTTACCCGTACCGCTTTCACCTAATAATAATGCCGTGGCATCAGTGCGAGCGACGATTTCTGCAGCGCGTAAGGTGTTAGCAAATGCTGGAGATGTACCGAGTAAATGTTTGAATGCGTTAGCCATTGAATGTCCAAACTATATTAGCGAGTTTGTATAATTATAAATTCATTAAGCGTTTTGGTGCAATGCGTCCATCTTCTAAAACATGGCCGATACCGATAAATGTTTGTTCAGCCGTAAATAATTTAATTAAACCTTCTGTTGGAGCTTGTGGTGCTTGAACGGCTTGGCCTTGACGAATATAAAAGCTCAGCTCATCAGTCAAATGCAATGCTGGCAAATGTGGTAATGCGGTATCAATTGGAATTAATAATTCGTCCAACGCTTCAAAACCTTGAGTCGCAATCTCTTGCAAAGTGTCAAAATCAATCATGTCTTGATAATGCCCCACTTCACTACGATGCAATGCACTGATATGCGCCCCACAACCCAAAGCTTCGCCAATATCTTCCGCCAACGTTCGAATATATGTCCCTTTTGAACAATGCACATCAATCACAATTTTCGGCAAACTGATGTCAATAATTTTGATGTCAAAAATTGTAATTGGACGCGCTTCACGTTCTACGGTTTGGCCTTTTCGTGCTAACTTATATAGTGGCTGTCCTTGATGCTTTAATGCGGAATACATTGGTGGCAACTGCATTTGCTCACCGATAAACTGCTGCACAACTTGTTCAATTTGCTCTGTACTGACTCCGTCGATTGGACGTTCTTGTAATATCTCGCCTTCACTGTCTGCGGTAATCGTGGTCACGCCTAAATGGCATTCAGCAACATAACGCTTATCCACATCAAGTAAAAAATGTGAGACCTTTGTCGCTTCACCCAAACATAGCGGCAATAAACCTGTAGCCAAAGGGTCTAAGCTGCCTGTATGTCCTGCTTTATTGGCATTGTATAAATGTTTGACTTTTTGCAAGATTTTATTGGAAGTCATGCCCGTTGGCTTGTTCAGCAATAAAATCCCATGGACGTTGCGACCTTTACGCCTTCTCGCCATCGTCTTTATCCTCTTCTTGATGCGAGACGGAATCAATCAATGCACTTAAGCGGCTACCTTCTTCAACACTGGCATCGTACTTAAATTGTAAACGGGGCACAGTGCGGATGTTGTTAATACGTTGTGATAAATGATGACGTAAGATACTGGCTTTTTGAGAGAGATATTTCACTGCACCTTTTTCGTCTAATTCACCACCGAAACAAGTAAAGTAAATCGTGGCATTTTTTAAATCGGGCGAAGTGTCGACTTCTGAGATGGTCAGCATACCAAGTTGCTTGGTTTCTAGTTCACGCTGGATGATGTCTGATAGTTCTTTTTGAACTAAACCGTTTACACGAGTATGACGTTTAAATTCTTTAGGCATGTATGTAATTAGGAATGATGAATTGTAAATTAGGAATGTTGTTTTGTTGATTATAAAGAAAAAATAAATTTTAGGAAGTCTTATATTTTAAAGAGATTTTGAGGTTAGCTATTTTATGATTTTGGTAGGTCATCTGTTATGATGTTTATATGGTTTTTAATGGATGATACCTAATGAATATTATTGCTTGGTTAGGAGAAACTTGGGTTAATTCTGTTATTGGAATTGTTGGAATCGTTATTGGAATTGCTAGTTTGGGTAACTTTGATATAGCAATTATTGTTGGTGTTATTCTGTTTATTATTTTGTTACTTAGAAGTTTTATTTCTCCTAAAAAAGTTATTAAACCTAGTGTTCCAGATGTTCAATTACCAGATCATTTTGAAAATATTCCCCAAATTAATAATTTTAAATATCAACTTGGGAATCCTGAGATTCAAATAGTACAAAATACTTGTATACCTAATAAAAACCCATTTGTTGATGGCAAGGCATTATGTCCAAATTCTCCTGTGTTTTTTGGTCGTGACAACGAGTTAAGAAAAATTCAATCTACGCTTGTTCGTGCTGATAATGCAGGAAGTGTCAGTATTGTTGGAGAAAATAAGTCGGGAAAATCATCTTTATTGTTCCAAATTTATCAATGGCTTGGTGCTCAATATCAAACGATTAGTATTCACACAACTATGTCGGATTGGCAATTTAGTAAGCAGCCAGATTTTTTTGTACATTTGCATCAAGCGATTTGTTCTGCTCTGTCTCTACATGATATTGAAATTGCTATGGATTATGAGGCATTTAAGGAGTTTGTTCGTGATTATGCTGCACAAGGTTATTATTTTGTTTTGTTAATTGATGAGTTTGACAAAATGGTGAAATATCCAAATTTTGATAATGAGTTTTTTGGCAATATGCGTTCATTAGGTGATAACCCTGGTTATCATTTCAGTTTTGTATTATCGAGTCGACAAGATTTGGAAACCATTTGTGATAACAATAAGGCGTTAGGCTCAGAGTTTTGGAATATTTTTGACACGCATATACTGGGTTTATTAGATGAAAAAATAGCACGGCAATCACTGTTAGATTTTATGAAAGCCAGTTTAGGCAATGTTCGTGGTTTAAATGCAAAAATTGATGAAATTTTACAGTTATCAGGTCGGCAGCCATTTTTTATGCAAGTAGTGGCTTCGGAATATTGGTGGGCGATTGGTGATAAAAAAGATGTTAAGCCCGCTGATATTTCATATAAATTGCGTCCCCATTTTAAGGCTTTGTGGAAACATTGTAGTGAGCGAGAGCGTAAGGTTTTACTATTGGTTGCAAATGGCAAGCATGTTGGAGAAAACCCTATTACTCAAGAGTTACAGCAACGTGGTTTGTTGACAGAGGATTATCAGTTATTTTCGCCATTATTCGAGCAGTTTGTAAAAAATAAATGCTAATGGTCAATCAAAAATGAACAAAGCCCTTTCTCATATTTTTCGTCATTGTTGGTTATGGTTGATTGAGTTCTATTTACGCCCATTAGATGTGATGGATAGAGCTGAAAAAGTGGGTATGCCAGAGTTTTGGGCAGCAGTGGTCAGTGGTTTATTATGGGGTGGTTTAGTTGGGATTCCATTTTGGTTTCTTACTAATAGTATTCATTTTATTTGGATGACTGCTGTAGTTTTTATATTTATTGGAGTGGTTATTATCCTATTTACTTCAAAAAAAAGGGATATTAAAACAACTACTGGCTTTAGTATTCAGAAGTTTTTTACGATTGTAGATAAAGATACTAAAGCCTTATCACTCTGGCTTTTTACAGGAACGATAATTTTTACTATATCAATAATAATTGAATATACCACTGGAGTTCCTGAGTTTGTATTCAAAGATTTGTTACCTGCCTTTAAATCTGATTTAGTAGATATACTAATAGTTTGTAGTGGTATTGCAATATTAACTGGTTTCCCTAATAGCTTAAAACAAGATAAGTATAATCAAATAATCAGAATCCTAGCAATTCAGTCATTAGTTGTAAGTATAATTCTTTTTGTTCATAAAGCAGATTCTGCATCTACTTCAATAGTATTTTCGTTTGCTGTGATATTTTCAACTATTATGCTAGTTTTTTTGTTTGTTGAATTTTTATTTACCTTTATATGTATTTTTATAAATAAAGTACAAGACGAATTTTATAAACAAATAAATATAATACATCCTCTTTTTTTTATCATATCAAATATATTTTTCCTATATATGTTGTTTAACAATCTAAATAACATGTCAGTAAGTCAAATAATAATTTTCTCAACTATACTAGCAAGTGTAATTAGTTCAACTCTAAAGATTTTAGAAGTACAAAGCATATATGAAAAAACCAATTTTCCAAAAGTTTATATATTTTCTAGTCATATATTTTTATGGGCATTATTATTGTTTGACAACTCTCAAGATTTAGAATTGACTCTTGTTATTATCTATTTATATCTAGCTTTAACTGGGTTTATCTTTTATCCTTTCGTAGCACTTTTCAGTATTTGGCAATATCGCTTAAAAAATGCTCAACAATTTAACCAAAAAATATTTAAAAATATGTTGCCGTTTCAATGGCAAATATTCCCTTATCCATTACCATATTTACAATCCTTCCTAGTTCACCTTGCCCAATACCAAAATAGCCAAATAGTTTTAATTGTTATGCATCAGATTCAGCTGAAATCATTGCAAGTACACCCAGTACGTCGTGCAACACAAGCCATTGCAATTACACCAAAACTTGCAATTGATTTCTGTCAAACTATAGCAGAAGAAACTAATAGTAAGACTTTACTATCACTATCTGTAAATAGTCCATTGGCACGTAGTTTTGCCATTATTACACCTGAACCAGAAAAAGATGAACAAATTTATATTTGGGCTGGTAGTTTTCCACCAAAACACAGCCAAATAGAGTGGTATCAAATATTTCATGATACGAGCCAAATGAATTTACAAACTCAATTGCGCTACTCTTTAGACAATTTAAAACAATATAAACACTATAAAGGCTATCAGCAACTTAATGAACAATTCCAACAATGGCTGAAATATTCAAGAGCTACTAACTTATCTCAACTAATTGAAATAGCAGAATTACAATCTAAAAATACACAGGGTTATAGTCAGCAAGCAGTCAATTTATTGCGGCAACAGCTTAAAGATTTACCAAAATATATTAAGCTAGAAGCCATTAATGCACGACGTGAATTTTTAAATCAACAAAAAGAGCATTTATCAAGCCTCACATATGGGGAAATTCCTAACTACTGGAAAAATCTTGCACAACGCGTTAACCAACACTGGCAAACCATTCTTGAACAAGAAGCCGAACAAGCCAAAGACATTTTAAAACTTGATATTCAACTGACACAAAACAATCTGGTATTGGGACAACAAACCCTTAACTTTAAAATCTACAGTACCGCACTAGCACAAAATATTTGCCTCAAAATCAATGACCATGCACATATTTTCTGGAATCATAATGAAGTTAAACGCGATATTTTAGAAGCAGGACGAGATACACAACTACAACTCACTGCCGACATCAAACAAGCAGGCAACCATACCATTAACGGCATCCTCAGCGCACAAGACACCAACGACATTGAAATCCAACACCCGTTTAGCTTTCAAATCCTCGTCGCAACCAAAGGCAAACCCTACCAAATCCCAGAACTTGCACCTTACACCGTTGGCACGCGCCTCAATAGCGACACCACGTTTACGGGACGTAGCGACCTGATTAACTGGCTCACAGGACTCTGGAAGCACCCCGAAAAATCTGCCATCGTACTGATCGGACAACGTCGTATTGGTAAAAGCAGCCTACTGACCAAACTCAAACGTGACTATCAAAATCTCAGTAATGCTGCGCCACTGATCCCCATTTTTGTCGACATACAAGATGTAAATTCCGACTACAGCTTTTTCAAAACTGCCAGCCGTGAAATGGCAACTGCACTCAAACAACCCGTGCCCCATATCAGCCGTGAAGAACCCATTGAAGATTTCAAAGACTTCCTATTCTCTTTAGAACTGCAAAATCAAAAATTCCTGCTCATGATTGACGAAGCGGACTTGATGCCCAGCAAAAAATTCTCCGCTGACTTATTCCATATGCTGCGTAGCTTAATGCAAGGTGAACAATATCCCGTACTGGTCTTATTCTGCGGCACATACCAACTGCAACGCCTCGCATGGGACTATGCATCGATCTTCTTCAACACCACACTGATGCGCCCCGTCAGCTACTTAAGCCATAATGAATCCAACGAATTGCTAACCCGACCTGCAACCGACATTCTCGAATATGATGAAACTGCCTTAAACCATGCTTACGAACTCACCAACGGACACCCGTACTTACTACAAAAACTCGGCTCAATCCTAATTGAACACTACAATGATTGCGTAACTTACGGTGAACAACGTAGCAATTATGTCGGCTATCAAGATATAGATTTTATTGCAGACAAATTAATCAAAGCTTCTGACAATGCTGCCTTTATCGAGCACTGGAAAAATAGTGACTTAGCCACCAAACAAATCCTCTCCACACTGGCAACCCAAACCAATGAAACCAATCGCCGTCAACTGACAATTGAATCCCTGAGTTTAAAATTAAAACAAGAAGACATGCCACTGCTCAGCCAGCAAATTGTTGACATCATCAAACAACAAGTCAAAGAAACGATTTTAAAACCACAAGGACAGGGATATAGCTTTGTTGTGCCACTGCAAAGACGTTGGATAGAATGGGAATATCCGATAAAAGATGTGCGGTTGATGTTGGATAAATAGATAGGAAAACAGAGAAAAGTTTTAGATTGCCAACTTTAATTTAAAAATCAGCAATCTAACATCAAAAACTACTTGGCTTTGCCTTGGTTTGCTACGGCTGCCATTGCAGCTTTAACTGCTTCTTCATCGCCTAAGTAGTAGCGATTAGTAGGCTGCATGTTTTCGTCTAATTCGTAAACTAAAGGCATACCTGTTGGTACGTTTAAGCCAACGATGTCTTGTTCTGAAATGCCATCTAAATATTTAATCAAGGCACGTAAGCTATTGCCGTGTGCTGCGATAATGACTTTTTTGCCAGATTTAATCGTGGGGACAATTTCGTCATGCCATAAAGGTAATACACGATCAACCGTGTCTTTTAAGCATTCTGATAAAGGAATTTGGCTTTCATCTAAATTTTTATAACGTGTGTCATGACCAGCATAACGCTCATCTGATTTCTCTAATGCAGGTGGTGGCGTGTCATAACTTCTGCGCCAAACTTTAACTTGATCTTCACCATGTTTTTCTGCAGTTTCCGCTTTATTTAAACCTTGTAATGCACCGTAATGACGTTCGTTCAACTTCCATTCACGTTGCACAGGAATCCACATTAAATCCATTTCATCCAAAATATGCCATAACGTTCTAATTGCACGCTTTAATACCGATGTGTAAGCAATGTCAAATTCAAAGCCTTCTTTTTTAAGTAACTCACCTGCTGCTGTGGCTTCTTTCAAACCCTTTTCAGATAAATCGACGTCTTTCCAACCAGTGAAACGATTTTCTTTATTCCAAACGCTCTCACCGTGTCTGATTAAGACTAATTTATACATAAACCTGTACTCGCTGATTCAATGAAAACTAAAAACCGTTTATTATAACAAACTTGTTGCTAAGGTTTTCAATTAGATGTGGATATAAAAGCTTAGATGATTGGGATTTAGAAAGTCAGTCTATAAGCCGGGTTCTGTTTACTCGAAAGTATGACAATCATTCATCTGGGAAATTCGTCACCGAATCCCTCAAGCGATCTACCCGAAACCACGCGGACACACATGTATACGTTTCTTACTTGATCTTGCTTCGAGTGGGGTTTACCCTGCCATGCCTGTTGCCAGCCATGCGGTGCGCTCTTACCGACACCATTTCACCCTTACCTTGCGGCGGTATATTTTCTGCGGCACTTTCCGTAGGCTCACGCCCCCCAGACGTTATCTGGCACTCTGTCCTATGAAGCCCGGACTTTCCTCCCTATTTTTCAATAGCGCGACTGCCCAACCGACTTTCTAAGCAGCGAATTTTAAGCGGTTTTACATTTGTGCGCAAGTTATTCGTTTCATTTATAAGCTGTTTTTTTATAAAATAGGGGAAATTCATATATTAGAGGTTGATAATGAACCAAGGTTTTGCAGACAAAGCGGTGTTAATCACGGGCTGTTCTAGCGGTATCGGTTACGGTGTAGCAAAAGGCCTAAAACAACGCGGCTATCGAGTATTTGCCACAGCGCGTAAGTTAGAAGATGTGGAACGTTTACAAGCAGAAGGTTTTGAATCACTGCAATTAGATTTAAATGATTCTGATTCGATTCATCAGGCAGTTCAAACTATTTTAGAATTAACTGATGGCAAGTTATACGGTTTATTTAATAATGGTGCATACGGTCAAGTGGGTGCGGTGGAAGACTTGAGCCGTGAAGCATTACGAGAACAGTTTGAAACCAATTTTTTAGGTACGCATGAACTGACTACTCAAATAATTCCTGTGATGCGTCGTCAGGGTGAAGGGCGCATTATTCAAAATAGTTCTGTCTTAGGGCTGACAGTTTTGCCATTGCGTGGTGCATATAATGCAAGTAAGTACGCATTAGAAGGATTGTCATCAACATTAAGAGTTGAATTATATGGAAGTGGCGTTTATGTATCGCTGATAGAACCGGGGCCAATCCGCAGTCGGTTTCGGGAAAACTGTTACCCTCATTTTAAGCGTCATATTAGTGACATTGAGAATAGTCCTTACCAAGATAAATATACATTGGCTGAACAACGCTTATTAAAAGAAGGTGATGCAGCCCCTTTTACCTTGGGCACTGATGCGGTACTAAAAAAAGTAATTCATGCTTTAGAAGCTAAAAAACCGAAACCACATTACTTTGTCACTTTTCCGACTTATTTGTTGGTGACTTTACGTTACTTATTACCTGTTTCTATGATGGATTGGGTTGCGCGGAAAATCGGAGGCTAAGCAGGTAATGAGTACTTTAGTTTATTTCTAAGTTAATGAAATAGTTCCTATTATCTCTAATAACACTACCTGTTACACTGTTGTAATATTGACAATTAACATTCAGCTTATCACACTTAATTTACGATCACAGGGGAGGGCGTAACATTGCTTAAACACTATTGGGCTTTTGGTTTTATTCTATTAGCAACAGGCTGTCAGTTTAACCCAATTCAATCTAAACCAGATGACTCTAATATTCAACAGGTTAAAAATCTTTCGGTACAGCAATTAGCTGAACTGTCCAATGTGCCTATGGACACATCACCCAGTGAATTGTTTTCTGCGATGGAAACCTTAACCCAAGCAGAACAAACATTATTTGAAGCTGAGAATTTAAGAAATACCGAAGAAGTGCGTTATATCGATACGTTACAAAAGAAAAAAGAACAGGCTGCTTTAGAATTACAACAAGCAGAGCAGGCATTACAACAGGCTAGAGATTTGCGAGAAGCGGCAGAAATGGAGCATTTAGCTTACTTAGCGAAACGTCAATCTGAAATTGCAGCGCGGGTGGCTCAACGAAAGCGTGAAAAAGTAGAACAACAACAATTATTAGATAAACAACTGGCTTTTCTACAAGAAGTGAATCGTTTACAAGATGAATTATTAGGCGAACAATTGCAAGTTGCTAAACAAAATTCCGAGCGGTTGCAAAATGAATTAACAGAGCTTAAAAGTCAGCAAACAGAGCGTGGTTTAGAACTCAGCTTTGGTGAGGCCTTTTTTGATTTGGATGCCTCGGAATTACCAGATGATGTGTTACGAAACTTGGATAAAGTGGCGGAATTTCTGCAATCTAGGTCGATTTACAAAGTGTTAGTGGAATCGCACACAGATAATACAGGAGAAGAAGCGTACAATTTAAATTTATCGCAGCGCAGAGCTGATTTTGTCCGATCTAAGTTAATTGAGCGTGGCATCCATCCTAGTCGGGTTTTAGCAAAAGGTTATGGTGAATCTTGGCCAGTTGCCAGCAATGCCACAGAAGCAGGGCGACAACAAAATCGACGAGTGGAAGTGATTATTCTCAATCGAAGCGATGACGAGTTTTCAAAACAATAAATCTACTTTTCTTTTAAGTTTTGGGGTTCTCACGTATTGTAACCCCAAGCTTTTTATTTGCTAATGGAATATCTCACAATCCTTCACATATCATTTTCGAGCTAGTTTATAATGCTTGTCTTATTTAGTCGCCGATTCGTGCATTATGACTCAAGCTCAAACCTCAGAAAATTATTTCATCACAGAACAACCTTACTATGAGCCAATTGGTAATGAAGTCGCATTATTTGAGGCTGCTTATCAAAATCAATTACCCGTGTTACTCAAAGGGCCTACAGGTTGTGGCAAAACCCGTTTTATGGAATACATGGCGTGGCGTTTAAAGCGGCCTTTAATCACTGTTTCTTGTCATGATGATTTGACGGCCTCGGATTTAGTTGGGCGTTATTTAATTAAGCAAGGTAATACCAGCTGGGTAGATGGCGCGTTAACCCATGCCGTGCGTTGTGGTGGCATTTGTTACTTAGACGAAGTGATTGAGGCTCGTAAAGATACCACGGTTGTGATTCATCCTTTGGCCGATGACCGTCGTGTATTGCCGATTGATAAACTCAGCGAATTAATTACCGCGCCTCCCGAATTTTGTTTAGCCCTTTCTTATAATCCTGGATATCAAAGTGTATTGAAGGATTTAAAACCCAGTACTCGCCAGCGTTTTGTGGCTTTAGAGTTTAACTATCCTGCTCCTGATGTTGAACGCAAAATCATTATGCAAGAAACCCAAGTTGATATTGTGACGGCAGAAAAGCTGGTGAAATTTGCCCAAACTACACGGAATTTAAAACAAAATGGTTTAGATGAAGGCGCGAGCACCCGTTTATTGGTTCATGCAGCAAAATTAATTCAATCCGATATTGAGCCAAAACAAGCTTGTCACAGTGCGATTACGCAAGCTTTAAGCGATGATGCTGAAATGTTAACCGCTATTGACGAGTTGGCTGCATCACTGTTTTAGACATAACCTTGTTTTTTATATTTTTATTCACATTACTTTCACTTACGCTTTTTTAGGAATCTATGAATGGATATTGTTACTTTATCGTTGTTTTTGCTGGGGTTTTTATTCCTAGTGGTGGGCGCGGATACGTTGGTCAAGGGTGCATCTGAATTTGCGACTTCTGTTGGCATTTCTCCTCTAGTGGTGGGTTTGACCATTATTGCTTTTGGTACCAGTGCGCCTGAGCTTGCAGTTAGTGTGCAGTCAGCTTATGCAGGACAGCCTGATTTAACGGTTGGTAACGTAATAGGTAGTAATATTCTGAATATTCTGATGGTGCTGGGGATTGCCGCCGTCATCGCGCCGTTAACAGTTAATACTAAATTAGTTAAGGTCGATGTGCCTTTGATGATTGGTGTGTCTGTTTTACTTTATATTTTAAGTATGGATTTGATGATTAGTCGTTTAGACGGCATAATTTTATTTGCTATTGTCGCTGTTTATACTACTTATTTAGTGGTTCAAAGTCGCCGTGATAACAGTGTGATTGCAGAAGCAGAATTAGAAGAACTGGAAGAATTGCAAAAACACAGTCAAGAAAGTAGTGTCTGGGTTAAAGTGGCTTATATTCTTGTTGGTTTTGTTTTATTGGTTCTAGGCGCAGATTGGTTGGTTAAAGGTGCTGTCGTTATTGCACAATACTTTGGTTTAAGTGAGTTAATCATTGGCTTAACCATTATCGCAATTGGTACATCATTACCAGAATTAGCCGCAACCATTGCAGCCAGTTTACGCGGTGAGAAAGATTTAATTATCGGCGGCGCAATTGGTAGTAACTTATTTAACATTTCAATGGTGTTAGGTATTTCCAGTATGGTTGCACCCAACGGCATTGCAGTATCACCAACGGCATTAAACGTAGATATGCTGATTATGATTGCGGTTGCGGTTTTATGTTTACCGACCTTTTTCAGTGGCAAACAACTCGATCGTTGGGAAGGTGTACTATTCTTAGCCTATTATGTTGCTTATACCATTTATTTATTATTGTCTGCTTTAAATCATCCTCAATTACCATTATTCAACCAAGTGATGTTATGGGGTGTAATTCCAGCAACTGTTGTTTTATTAGGCGTATTGGTTTGGCACGATCATAAACAAGCCTAAGCTATTTTCTCAAACTCATTCTCATCGTGCGAAAGGGAATGAGTTAAGACAGGTTGCAGCAAAAAGACTAAAATAGCAATCTGTGTACACCATGAAGGAGTTATTATGACAGCGAAACAAGATATTGTATTCGAGTTAGAAGAGCATCCATTTGCCCAATATGTACGGATTTTAGGTAAAGGCAAAAATGGTTCACGCCCACTTACTCGTGAAGAAGCTTATGCGTCCATGAAAATGATTATGGCGGGCGAAGTCGAACCTGTACAACTTGGCGCGTTCATGATGTTAATGCGGGTCAAAGAGGAAACCCGTGAAGAATTAGCAGGTTTTATCGAAGCCACGCGCGACTCATTCCAGTTACCCACAGGCATGGCAGAAGTGGATTTAGATTGGTCATCCTATGCGGGCAAACGCCGTCACTTACCTTGGTTTTTATTATCAACCTTATTGCTAGCTGACAATGGCATTCGTGTGTTTATGCATGGTGCAGGTGGTCATACTTCAGGCCGTATTTATACCCAAGATGTACTTAGATTCTTAGGTATTGAATACGCTACCTCATTTGAGCAAGCAGCGGAACAAATCAAGCAAACTAACTTCTCTTATTTGCCACTAGAATTTTTGTGTCCTAAATTGCATGAAATCATTGAATTACGTCCATTGATGGGCTTACGTTCGCCTGTACATACTTTGGCGCGAATGATTAACCCATTTGATGCCCCAAATGTGATGCAAGGCATTTTCCACCCTGGATACAAATCTGTTCACCAAGAAGCCGCGATGCTATTAGGCCAGAAAAATATGGCTGTGATTAAAGGTGAAGGTGGTGAAATTGAACGTAATCCAGATATTGTTTGTGAAGTTAAAGGTTTGCATGAGGGTGAATTGTTTGAAGAAACATGGCCAGCTTTATTTAAACAACGTCATGTTAAGGAAACAGAGTTACAGCCTGAACGCTTAGCGCAATTGTGGCAGGGTGAAATTGAAGATGAATATGCCGTCGGTACAGTCACAGCTACAACAGCATTAGCTCTTAAATTGATGGGTAAAGCGCACTCTGTTGATGAAGCACAAGCAATGGCAGAAAGCTTATGGTCAAATCGTGATAAAACGAAATATGGTGTGAACTAAATAAAAGAAGGAGTGTATTCGTATAAACAACCTTGCACTCCTAAATGATTTAGCCTGATAGCATATTAAAGACACACGCTAAGATTTCACATAAATCAGGTAAAGTCTGGGCTTCTTATGATAGCTTTTCTAACGGCTTGTCTTCAAATTGAACTTACTTTGCTCAAAAACCAGACATCTCTTTTTGAGATAAACCAAGCATGATAAAATTACTGATCTCGGTATATAAAATATAACAAGTCTCATGCAGGGTAATGATTTAGTGCTAACTAACCAACAAGCGCAACCGCCATCCTATTCTCTAACTTCGGCAGGGGTTGAGATGTATTCAGGCCAAATTGACATTATTGTTTGTGTCCATAATGCATTGACTGATGTACGGCTTTGCTTGGCATCTATACTCGAACACGCTACTGGTTCGTATCAATTGATATTGGTAGATGATGGTAGCCAGTCTGAAACCGCCCAATTTTTACAAGATTTTGCTGAGCAACATGCTTGTCAATTACTGATAAATGAACAAGCACGTGGCTATACTTGTGCAGCGAACCAAGGTTTGAAAGCAGCCAGTGGTGACTACGTCATATTATTAAACAGTGACACAATTGTGACCCCGTTCTGGTTAGATCGTTTAGTGGCTTGTGCAAACTCTGATGAAAAAATTGGTATGGTAGGCCCTCTTAGTAATACAGCCTCTTGGCAATCTGTACCTTATATTGAGCAAAATGGGGACTGGGCAACCAACCCTTTGCCTGCTGATATGAGTCCCACGCAATTTGCTAATCGCTTAGCTGCGTTTTCGACTCGTGTTTATCCGCGCTTACCTTTTTTAAATGGCTTTTGTCTATTAATGAAGCAAGCAGTCATACAGCAAGTTGGCTATTTTGATGAAGAAGCATTTGGAGCGGGCTATGGAGAAGAAAATGATTACTGCATTCGAGCAAGACAAGCAGGTTGGGAATTAGCGGTTGCAGATGATACTTATATTTATCATGCACAATCTAAAAGTTATTCTCATGAGCGTCGACATCAATTAGCACAACGAGCTGGACAGGCATTGGCTGAAAAGCATGGACAAACCATTATAGATGAAGGTGTCGAAATATGTCGCTTTAGTCCTGCACTGCAGGGTATTCGTCTGCGTACACAAAAGCTAATTGAGCGTTGGAATCTAATTGCTCAAGCACAATATCGATGGCAAGGTAAACGCATTGTATTTGTTCTACCTCTGATGGAAGCTGGTGGTGGTGGCAATGTCGTGATTTTCGAAGCCCGGGCGTTAAAACTGATGGGTATTGATGTTTGTATTTTAAATTTCCTACATCATAAAGAATCGTTTGAACAGGCCTATCCAAATTTAGACATTCCTGTCATTTATTCACCAACTGATTTTGATATTCCGCATATTTGTAAAGATTTCGATGTGGTGATTGCGACAGCCAATGATTCGGTAGAATGGATTGCGCCCCTTGCAGATTTTTCTAATCCGCCTAAACTTGCTTATTATATTCAAGACTTTGAGCCTTATTTTTATGTCGGACGACCTACACGTAAAGCTTGGTTTTGGCAGTCAGTATGGCTACGTCGTCGTTTTGCATCCTATTATTTTCGTAAACGTGAAGGTTTTCGCCGCGCTTGGTTGTCTTACTTACGCGTGCCTAATATGCTGAACTTTACAAAAACAAAATGGAATCAAAATGAGGTTGAACGCCAAGTTAAACGAAGGTGTGCTGTTATTGGTGCAAGCTGCGATATAGATTTGTTTGTGCCACGTTCATCTAAGAATGAGCCTTCTGCACCTGTTGTGATTACCGCGATGATACGTCCTTCAAGTCCGCGTCGAGGTGCATTACGCACAATGCAGGTGTTAAAACGTATAAAGCAGAAATATAAGGATAGTGTGCAAATACTGTTATTTGGGACAGAGACAGATGACGCACGGTTTTTGGCTTTACCTAGGGATTTTGGTTATAAACACTTACAAATCCTAACTTCTGAACAAGTAGCTGATTTATTAAGTTTATCTGATATTTTTGTTGATTTGTCTCATTTTCAGGCAATGGGATTGACTGCGATGGAGGCTATGGCTAGTGAAACCGCAGTGATCGTGCCTAAAACAGGTGGTGCGAGTAGCTTTGCAACACATCGGCATAATGCACTTATTATTGATACTTTTTCAACTCAAGCATGTTGTGATGGTTTGCAATTCTTAATCGATAACCCAGCGCAACGACAACGTATGGCACATCAAGCCCAACTTGATATGTTGCAATTTTATCCTGAGCGTGCTGCTTATCGATTGCTTGAGGCATTATTTAATTGTTAATAGAATACTGATTAACTATCAAAATGCCTTTAAAATTAGGTGGTACACTCATTGCAGTGGGTATAAAAATAAACGAACTGTTGCTTATATACAACTGTTGTATTAATGTGTGGTTTTTTTATAAAAAAGTGTTGCATTTATATACAAGGCTTTGTATAGTTGTGTGTGAGGACAGAATACAAATTGACAGATGGAATACAACAGTTTTGAGTTCTTAAGCCTTGTATCTGAATTTCAAATTCTGTATTCTATGTGCAATCTTTCAGTATTCCATTTGTTGGATTTTAACAACGCGATTTTTAGAGGAGTGTAAACGCAATGTTGAATATTAAGAAGAAGCTATTACCTTCGGTGATGGCGGCTGCTTTAGCAACGGGTGTTGCCTTCAGTGGCAGTGCAAGTGCTATCCACTTAGCTGAAGATGGTATTGGCCAAAGCTTATTAGGCCCTATCTATTTAGCAAACGGTGTTTACAGCACTAAAGTTGCAGTCGTAAACACACGTAATGATGTTGCTGTAAAAGCAAAAGTAGTTTTACGTTCTTCTGTAAACTCTGACGAGTTATTAGACTTTATTTGTTACTTATCACCAAGTGACGTGTGCCGTTTTGAAATTAGACAAGAAGGCGACAAAGTTTACTTATACTCTGATGATGACTCTATCTTAAGCCCAGTTGCTCAAGGTGATGACAGCGTAAACAAAGTTGACTCTTTAGCTAAAGCAAGTGCAACTTTCGCATCAATCAGCCCATTAACTCAAGAGTTATATGATTGGCGTTTAACTGGTACTAACGACACTACTACAATGGGTCACATTGAAGTATTTGGCGTTTATGGTGCTAAGGGTAACGTAGTAGGCTATGATTCTATTGGTAGCGAAGTTACTGTACAAGTCAAAGAAGGCATGAGCAAATTTGATTTGGCACGTATTTTTGATACACCTCGTTATGATTATCATTACGATTCTTTATTCCACCGTCAAATTACAAGTGCAAACAGCTTATCACTTTCTGACGTTGTATCAAATGCGCCAGTTGAAAAAACTGAAAGAAACTCTGGTGTTGACGCACCTTGGGGCACTTTAGTAAGCAGCAAAATCCGTTCAACTGATCCTTCATGGGTTGCTTTAACTGGTAGCGTTTCTATCGAAAACAACGTTGACCGTATCGGTTACCGTATCCCTGCATTAGCGGGTGAAGCGGGTGACGAAGTAGATGCGCCTTACGTTGTACCTACTACTTTATCTGACGTAGCTGGTACTGCTGCATGGGATGGCTTTGTTGTATCTAACCCTGAATTTGACGTAACTATTGGTAAAGAAACTTTACTTGGTAGCCAATTCGGTATTAGTTCAACTGGTGTTGTTAACTTAAGCAAGATTGTTGAAATCGAAACTGCTTTAGCAACTGCTAACTTCCAAGCAACTTACGAAGACAACAGCAACAGCACACCTGCTGGTACTGACAGAACTCAGTTAATCGTAACTTTCCCAACTCGTTATTTACATGACGATGATTACGATCCAGGTAAAACAGTATTTCCTAAAGACCCTTGTGGTACACCTGGTTTGTTAGCTGCTGATACTCACTCTGCGCCTTTCCAAGCAGACGGTTTAGCACTTTACTCAATGATTGCTTACGATAACCAAGAGCATTACACTGAAACTGTAGATGGCTTAATCTTCTCTGGTGTTCAATTATGCCCAGACGGTAGTGTGCCTCGTTCTCAAACAGAAACAACTGTTCGTAGAGACACTCGTGCAGACAATGATTGTGATACACGTGGTGGCTTAGTTGAAGTGAACTACTTCTTCCCAGCATGGCCTGCGTCTACTGATCGATACAACTTTGAGTCTGGTTGGTTCAACTTAGCATTAGAACCACGTGCAGGTTGCCCTTACAATGGTATGCCAGCAATCAGCTATACTCATAAATATGTTATCGGTGAAAACAGCCCAATCAAATCTTGGTTGACTCCTGTTGGTCACAAAAAATAATAAAGCGTTAAGAAGTATCTAGCGTTTTAAAATCTAAAAAGCACGCTCTAGCATTGGTTAGGGTGTGCTTTTTTTATGCTTATATATCAAGAATATACCTCATACTTAAAGTTGGAAAATAGACAAACTTTACAGTTCAGTATAGTATTAACTTAATTTCTACAGGTAGTACTTCAAAATTGTGCAAGTAATCGTTTTGTGTATGACTATTTGTATCTACGCAGTATAATTTTCAGGTATCAACAATCTTTTTCGATCAATCCAAAGGTTTTACATCTAAAAATAAGGCTGCTAAAAAGTATAAATTGGCACAGCTTTTTGCAGGACTATCTATAACTTAATACACTCTAAGGCTTTAATTTATGAGAAGACTTATTCCATATAAGCGTTTTGCTATTTTTATTTACCTCTTTCTCAATTTATTTCTAACTAATCAAGCACATGCTGTACCTTGGGATTTTGAAGAAGCTGTTCCTCTTTCAGCTGCCAACTATCCCCAAATACCAACAGGTGTCAGCATTTTTTCATTCACTGTGACTTTTGACCCATCGGCTGCGGTGAGAAGAAGTTTTTCTGGTGGTGAAAGTTATTTAATTCACGTACCTTTGCCTGCTGGTACAAATGGGGTTCAAGCTGCATTCCAATCTAACTTTGCCGATCCTTTATCTGGCACAGGTTTTTACTCAGATACCAAGCCTGATTTTTGCCCTGCTAATGTGACTAATGGCTCAACACCTTGTGGTAGCGGTAACTATGTTTATTTAGATGATGGTCAAGGTAACCGCTTTGAGCCTGTAAAAGGTCAAGCTAGTATCAGTATTTTTGATTTGAGATTTGAAGACGGGCCTTTGCAAAGTGCAACAACAGGTTATTTGGGCTTATATTTACAACCGGGTTCAACCAGTCGTTATGATTCATCAGCCATTGGTTTTTCAATTTCAATTGGTGATACAGCTCTTTATGAGCAATGGTGGTGCGAAAATATCAGTCGAGAATGTTCCACTGAGCCTACACCAACAAATTATATATTGAACGTATCCGCAACAGGCAATGGTGCAGTTTCTGTACGCAATGGGTCGACAGAACTAGGTCAATGTGCACAAAATTCAGGTACATGCCGCTATACTCAGCCTCAAGGTACAAACTTAAGCTTGGTTGCATTACCTACAAACAGTGGTACAACTGTGACTTGGAGCGGTAATAGTGGCCAATGTAGCGCGAATAATGGCACAGTACAAAATGTTTCTCTAAGCAGTAATACAAGTTGTAGCGTACTATTTACAGAACAAGCCGTTGAAAATCAATTCAATTTAAATATTCTGCCTTCTTCAAATGGTACAGTGACTTCTACTGACAACTTAATTCGATGTGGTAGCAATGGCAGCGCATGTTCAGTATCTTATACAGAAGGGCAGCAGGTGTCATTACAGGCAACAGCAAATGCTGGCTTTCGTTTTACAGGTTGGACAGGCAGTTGTTCTGGTAGTAACACAACTACGAGTGTGACAATGAATCAAGCAAGAACGTGTGAAGCAAACTTCGCAGCTCAAACAGTACAAAATACTGCGCCCGTTGCTCAATTCGCACATTGGTTTGATCCTGAAACATCGATTGTATATTTAGATGCCAGTGCATCTTTTGACGATGACGGTGATAGCATTACTTATCAATGGCATAGCAGCAGTAAACAAACTAACTTTGCAAATACCACTCAAAAAACTGAAATTGAATACTCAAATAACACCGTTACCACACAAACTATTACTTTAATCGTCAGTGATGGTCGTGGTGGATTTGATAGTACTTCACGTGTGATAGAGCTACCCCGTCCGTTAGATGTTGATTTTACATTGAATTATACAGGTGGGCGGCAGCTTGCTACGACAACGCTTAACCCTAATGTCTATTTTGCATCTGGCAATTTGACTGTGGATTTAAGTGCAGATATTACTTCAATTGGTAACATACCGATTGCTAGTTACCAGTGGAGTATCAGTGATTATGATGTGTTGGATGCCAACCAACCTAACTTAACAATTTCTTTGCAAAACAAAGACTTTTTATATGCCATCACTTTACTAGTGACAGATCAAAATGGCAGAAACAGCAGTATTTCTAAATTACTTCAGGTCGCAGCGGATTCTCAAGCACCTATCATCAGTAATGTTGTGATTCAACCTACGGGCATTATTGAAGACCAAGAAGGCTTGTTAGCGGCAACGCTTGATGCAGGTGATACTTATGATCCTGATGGTGGTAATTTAACTTATACTTGGACAAGTACGGGTAGTTGTGGACAAGCTGCATGTGTTGCTTCAGATGCGCAAGCTTATTTTGTCTATGATGCAGAAGGTACTTATAGTGTGGACTTGACGGTGACTGATGAAGAAGGGCAAACAACCGTTTTACAAAATCAACAAGTTGAAGTGAAACGTCCTGTTATTGGAGCACTTTCAGTAAATCCTATTACTTATGATGCAGCGAGAAATGTATTTGTAGCGAGTTACGGTGAACCTTTAACCATTCAAGTTTCTGCACAATCAGGTGTAACTCAAGGTACAGTTCGTAGCTATACTTGGTCATATCGGTTAAATGATGGTGCGAAAACAATCATTGGCGAAACGGTCAGCGCGAGTACGACATTCAGTCCAGTGCAAGCAGGCCAGTATGTGTTCTTGGTTGATGTTGAAGATAATTACAACTTGCTAAGTATTTCTGGCTCTGGCCAAATTCAGGTTGATTTACCTGCTGTGGGCACAGGTCGTTCTTTGAAAAGCCGTGCATTAGACAATGTGTTAACCAGCGCAAATGCCAGCTTTAGTGGTGCGGTGATTGATACACAAAATAATGCTGTATTAGGTAATCAGGACATTACTGTAAAAGCGTCTGATCCAGTCAAAGTACAATTTACAATTGATGTGGCTGAGGAAGATGTTGGTCAAGCAGCGGACATTGTCAGTGTCATTGAGTTCCAGCCAGCTACAGTACAGCAAGGCCAATGGTATATGCAATCCCAAACTGAAACCCTGCCTTATATTGCATGGGATGCTGCGCAAAATACTGCTTCATTTACTTTTAATAAAGCCATTGGTGAGTTAAAAGCACAAGAGCAAGTGGTTGTTGCTGAAGGACAGTTCGATGGATTGGTGGGTGATTTTAAAGTATTCACAGGTTATCGTTTGCAAGCAGAGCAGAACGAAGCAGGTGAATTAACATTCAATGAAACACCATTACAATTCACTGTTGAAGAGTAATTAATTGATACGCATTTCCTCGATATATGGGGAAGTGCGTTTTTTTCTCATTCCGTTTTATCAAAAATATCTATAATGCACCGCTCCGATTTTCACTTTGATTTACCCGAATCACTGATTGCTCAATTTCCCAGTAAATCCCGTACAGCCAGTCGTTTGTTGCACATAGAAGCGCAAACCCATCAAGCCCAAGATTTACAATTTACTGATTTTCCAAGCCTGTTAAAGCCTAATGATCTGTTAATATTCAACGATACCCGTGTGATGCCTGCCCGTTTATTTGCGCATAAAGCCACAGGCGGCAAAGTTGAAATTTTGATCGAACGGTTATTAGATGAAAAGCGGGTGTTAGCGCAAGTGCGTGCGAGTAAAAGCCCCAAACCTGAAACCGAATTGATTTTACAAGATGGTACAACGCTCACGGTAATACAACGAGTTGAACAATTTTTTGAGTTGCAATTTAATACTGAGCAAGATATTCAGCAGATTTTACAAGCTGTAGGACATATGCCATTGCCACCCTATATTAAGCGTGATGATGCAGAAGATGATTTAAACCGCTATCAAACTGTGTATGCAAAAAACTTAGGGGCAGTTGCTGCACCCACAGCGGGCTTACATTTCGATGATGATATTTTGCAACAAATTGAACAGAAAGGGATTCAAACCGCTTTTGTTACATTGCATGTTGGCGCGGGCACATTTTCACCTGTACGAGTCGATGATATTACACAGCATAAAATGCACTCTGAATGGCTTACTGTATCCGAGTCTGTGTGTCAGCAAATTCAGGAAACACGACAAAAAGGCGGTAGAGTGATTGCGATTGGTACAACCAGTGTAAGAGCTTTGGAATCTGCTGCACAGCAAACGGGTGATATTCAAGCATTCACAGGCGACACCCAAATTTTCATTACACCGGGATACGAATTTAAAGTAGTGGATGCTTTATTAACTAATTTTCACTTACCTGAGTCGACATTATTGATGTTGGTGAGTGCATTTGCAGGTTATGAACACATCATGAATGCGTATCGTCATGCGGTTGCACAACAATATCGTTTCTTCAGTTATGGGGATGCAATGTTTATACAACGATTGAAAAAAGCACACTGAGATGCGATATAGAAATGGTGGGCCTGGTAGGACTTGAACCTACGACCTGCCGATTATGAGTCGGATGCTCTAACCAACTGAGCTACAGGCCCATTAAAACTTTCAAGATTGCGAATCTTAGCATGTACAAGGAGATTGTTCAAGTATGCGTGTCTGGATTTATAGTTTATTAATGTTTTTTTCTCCCATGCTGTTGGCTTCAAGCTGGTTTCAGAATCATGAGCAGCAAGGTGAACAGGCTTTTCGGCAACAAGATTACAAGCAAGCTGCCGAATTATTCGATGATGCGTATCGGCGTGGCGTGGCGTTGTACAAAGATGGACGTTATGAAGAAGCCGCCCAAGCCTTCGAGCAAGTCGATCGTGAAGCAGTTAAAGCCGAAGCATTGTATAACCTTGGTAATGCACATTTTCAGCAACAGCAATATGATGCGGCGATTGAAGCGTATAAGCAGAGTTTAAAACAAAATCCAGATAATGAAGATGCGCGACATAATTTAGCTTTTGCTGAGCAAATGCAGCAACAACAGAATCAAGAAAACCAACAAGATTCACAAAATAGTGATCAAAATCAGGAGAACCAGCAAAATTCTGATGAGAGCAATCAGCAACAGCAAGGCGATCAATCAAAACAATCTAGTGAGTCACAACAACAAGACCAATCGCAACAAGATAGCCAGCAAGCCAATCAGTCTAGTGATTCAGAACAGCAAGAGCAAGGACAATCAGACAAAGCGCAAACGGCTGAAAATGAACAACAGCAAATGCAGCAACCTGATGAACAAAATCCGAATGAGGAAGAAGCACAAGCTGCACAACAAAGTGAAGAGCAAGGCGAGCTAAATGAAGAAAATAGCGCGCAAGCACTTGCAGAATTAAAGCAGCAGGAATTAGATAATATGGCGGATTTCTGGTTAAATCGTTTAGAAAATAATCCGCAACAATTGTTACGCAATCAATTCTATTTAGATTCAAGACGTTCCAATATCGAACAACAAGAACGTACTTGGTAAACAATAATGGGCAGCCCTTTTGTTCAAACAGTAGAGCTGCCTATTTATCTAATCAGTTTCGAATAGAACTTGGGTTGTATCGCCTTCAATTAATCGAAACGAGATACTAGGTTGAGAAGCCCCGAACTCACCATAAGATTGTGCAAAATAAGGTGTAATCCCTATTTCATCCGAACCCGCATAAAAAGCAATAAAGGTCTCGCCAATTTTAGGATTCAATAAGCCGCCCATATTAATTTGTCCAGCAATACTTGTTGCTAATACCGAAATACCAAAATAAGTGTTGGGCGCAGTGTCCAAGGTTCTAATTTCTAAAATGTAGTTACCTACTGGCAATATATCGCTTGTAAACGGCTCATTACTCACATTGACAACTTGCTGCCAAACAAGATTACGTATTTCAGAATTGGTGTAAAGACGCAGGTCAAGCTGAGCCACTTTTTTCAAATAATCATACAAATACAAATCAACACTACTATCTTGTAACAAGCTAAAAGCTAAAAAACTGGGTAATTGTCCTTGTGCGGCAACCACTGTACCAGCATGAAATCCATTGAGATTTTTATCTTGGTTTATTGATAGGCCAATCATGCCTTCATTGGTTTCTGCTGAATTCGGTGTGAGTACAACGTTATAAAATCCTTGTTGATCTAATAGCCAATCACAATGGCAAGTTTGTTCCCCACACGCATCAGTAATAGGCTCAACATCTTGATTGATAAAAGCAGCCATTTCATCACCAATTTTACGATGGGTGACTGTCGTCGGATGAATTAAATCCCAAAAATAATACTGCTCTGGATTATCACAAGGAATCGGTGGGCTAACCGTTTCATCTAAGCAAGCAGGGGCAAGCACGGTAACGCCATAACTTTCAGGATTTTTCATTGCGGTAAAACTATCAAAATACATCACAGGAAAGGGCAATAAATCTAGGCGTGTTTTTAAATAGCGATTCAAGCGTTGAATGATCGCAGTTGATTCGGCTTCTAGCCCCGCCGCAACTACAAAGGGTGCTGTGCCCACATCGGGTAAATTAGGTACAAGAATATGGCGTGCACCGTGATTATACAATTTAGTTACGGCATCAATTAAGTTATGAACAGTGGTTTTGATCTCATCAATCGTAATCGGTTCGCCTAACGTAATTGGCTTGAGAAAGTTGAAATCATTCACACCTGCCCAAACAACATACAAGGCCTCACTATCTGCAGCTTCGGTTGTATCTAAATATTGTTGTATTTCTTCGGCTAAACCCATTGTGGCATCGGGATAGTCTCGATCTACATTGTTTTTATCACTGGTATGTGCGCCACCCCAAGCGAAATTGGTTGCAGGGTTAAAAGTTAAGCCAATTTGAGGTGCAAAATATTCTGCCCAGATAGGCCCATCACTGAAGCGGCCTTGATAATAAGGTGGGGTTGGTGGTTCTCCGACAGCTTGATAGACCAGACCTGTATCAGACAGGCTATCACCAAAAATATAGAGTTCTGAATATTCAGCTGCGAAAGTAATATGGCTGATGAAAAATAAAAAGTAGAAAGTGGCAAACCATGACCTGATAAGAGACTGCATAATACTTGACCTTTAGGACATAATTAAAAAGTGGAAAATGATTTCATTCTGCACTGTTAAATGATTTAGGTCAAAGTTTTTGTAAAGGTTTTAAATCGGGTATGAAGACGAAAAGATGCGATATATTATCCATTAAATAATAAGTAAGTTAATAGCTTAAATGGTTTTGATTTGACAACAAAGGAGTGAGCACCTTTAATGCGTTTATGGTCATTACACCCACAGTATTTGGATGCCAAAGGATTGGTTGCACTATGGCGGGAAGGATTGCTAGCACAAAAAGTGTTGCAGGCACAGACTAAAGGCTATCGTAATCATCCACAACTGAATCGTTTTAAACAAACAACAGACCCACTAGCACATATCGCTTACTATTTGGATATGGTACAGCAAGAAGCAACCCGTAGAGAATATCGTTTTGATCGATCTAAAATAGTCCCATATACAGATTTTTCGCCAATAACGGTAACAACAGGGCAAATACAGTATGAAGTACGGCATTTACAGCAGAAGTTAAAACAACGTGATCCTAGTAGATATGAAATGTCTCAGGATATTGAAACGTTTGAGCCTCACCCGTTATTTCAAGTCATTGAGGGTGATATTGAATCTTGGGAAGTCATTACTTAAAGTACTCGCCACAAACAGATTTAAAGATAAGTGGGATAAAAAATCTTGTCCATCCCACTATCTATGCAATTATAATAATCTACCTTTTATTCTTCGCATAAAAAAACCTCTAATCCTAAATTCATTAATCCAATATTCAAATAGCGTATTTCCATAAATGATGACATCGTCACCTACAGCGGATATCACAGGCGAAAGCCTTAAGTCTTCAAAAACAACAAGTGCACGATGACCATACAATGGTATAAACCCTTGAATATCTTGCTTGGCTAACCCTGACTCTTCTAAAGCGATTTTGATATATTTTATATTATCATAAAGCTCTGCAATGAATGTTTGGACAGTCGACCAATCATCTGGATATTTATAACATGATCTAGCATAGCGTTTTTCATCCTCACCTCCACAGAAATCAACGTGATCTTGGTCAAACCCATTCATGACCTGTAGCATTCTTTTACAATCTAAAGGCAAAGCAATGTTAAATAACACTTCTAAATCCGCTATTTCTTGAATGGATAAACCTTTGTTCCACCGAGTACCTTGCTGTATTTGAAAACCATAAACACCTTTTTTATAAAGGTTGATATTGCTCCAGTGTTTTTCTGTTACAGTTTTGAGTTGATACCAATTATTCATCATATGCTATGTACAAAATTGATTGATTTTATTGATAGAAATGCAGTGATTAGGCATATAATAACTGACAAAATGACTCAAAATATAAGCATTGCTATGCAAAGTATAACCGCTCATACCTACACAGACTTGGCCTCCTTATCATAGTTTGGTACTTTAAAAAACGAATAAAATATAAGAAAAAATTCAGTGGATGTGGTTTTTGCTAATAATAAATCTAAATACTAACAGTTTAATGCTTTACAAATACGAGTAACCCTAGACTTTAGTCATTTTTATATCCCACCATTCTGTAGTAAAATTTAGGATATAGCTTAACTCAGTAACTTAGATAACAAATAGTTATCACACTTTAAATAATCTTTTTAAGCACTTAATAAAAAAAATCAAATTAGCAAAACATAATAAATTATAACCGAAGGGGGCTGTCGTAATGCATTTTGATGTAAAGCAAGTATTTCAGATTTTAATTGTAGATGATAATGAAAATAATTTATTTACTTTAGACACACTTATCAAAGAACATCTGGATGCAAAGATTATTCAAGCAGATTCGGGCATGTCTGCGCTCGGCATCTTACTCAAAACACCAGTTGACCTTATTATATTAGATGTACAAATGCCTGAAATGGATGGATTTGAAACAGCTCAATTGATTCGTTCTCGTAAAAAAACCTGTCATATTCCAATCGTATTTCTGACGGCAGCTTATAAATCAGAACAGTTTAAACAAAAAGGTTTTGAAGTAGGAGGGGCAGACTATCTAACGAAGCCGATTGATACTAACCAGTTGATTAATAGAATTAAATCCTATTTGCGTTTTATCGAACAAGAAAGACAACATAAATTATTATTAGAAAAAACCGTAGTTGAACGTACAAGAGAATTAGAAGAAGCAAGAAACAGCCTTGAGCAGCGAGTTTTAGAAAGAACCGCAGAACTATTTGAAGCTAAAAATATCGCAGAAAAGCTACAATCAGAAGCAGAACAGGCAAACCGCTCAAAAAGTCAATTTTTAGCCAATATGAGCCATGAGCTGCGCACACCTCTGAATGCCATTATTGGTTATAGTGAATTATTGCAAGAAGAAGCTGAAGAATTAGACCCAGAGCAAGATTATTTCACCCCCGATTTAAAAAAAATTCATAGTGCAGGCGAGCATTTACTCGGCTTAATTAATGACATTTTAGATTTATCCAAAATTGAAGCGGGTAAAATGGAATTAGAACTAGAATCATTTGATGTCGAGCCTATATTCCAAGCCACGGTGAACACTGTGAGGCCTTTAGCGGAAAAAAATCAAAATCAAGTCTATTTTGAAGCGATTGGTGATTTGAGTGATGTATTTATGGACTCAACCAAATTGCGGCAAATTGTGCTTAATTTATTAAGTAACGCGCTTAAATTCACTGAACATGCATCAGTTATTTTACAAGTGACACGCTATTTTGATGTGGAAGGGGAATGGCTGACATTCTGTGTCATCGATGAGGGCATAGGTATGACGGAACAACAGCTAGACAAACTATTTCACCCGTTTACGCAAGCCGATGCTTCAACCACACGTCGTTATGGCGGCACGGGCTTGGGACTGACGATCAGTAAAGAATTTGTTGAAATGATGGGGGGAGAAATTCAAGTCAACAGTGAGTTTGGTTACGGTAGTACATTTTCTGTACGTATTCCTTGCTACACAGTGATTCAGCCGAAACTAGACGATAAGATACATAAGCCTGTTACAAGCACCAAGAAGGAAGGGATTGTTTTAGTCATTGATGATGACGATACTATTTTACATTTATTCCAAGACTATCTTACACAACTGGGTTATGCGGTTGCCTTGGCTAAGAATGGTGAAGAAGGGCTGTTTTTAGCCAATAAACTTCGACCTGATGCGATTATTTTAGATATTTATATGCCAGAGCCACATGATGGTTGGTGGGTCTTAGATCAATTAAAACAAAATAGCCTATTAGCTGATATTCCTGTGATTACCACATCTGGTTCAGACCATTCTGAGGCAAAAAGTTTAAGCCTTGGCGCAATAGATTATTTAGCTAAACCGATACAAGCAGAACATTTAGGCAATATCTTAGCGAAACATCATATTGTGGGTAGCCAGCAGAGTCAACTGGTCATGATTGTAGAAGATAATGAAATCTGTCGAGAAACCACTGCGGAGATGTTATATAAAGCGGGTTGGCGCGTGTTTAAAGCAGAAAATGGACAAGTGGCGTTAGAACATTTAGCTAAAAAGCAGCCAGATTTAATTTTACTAGATTTAAATATGCCTGTGATGGATGGCTTTCAATTTTTAGAAGTACTACAAAAAAATACGTATTGGTCAAAGATTCCTGTTGTGGTTTTAACATCTCAAGAATTAACCGAGCAAGAAAAAGATTTTTTACAAATTAATACCCAAGCGGTATTTGATAAAAGTGAGCAAAATGTTCAAAGCCTATTGCAAGGATTACATGGCTTGTTAGACGAAATGTTGCCAAACAAACCAAGAATCCAAACAACAACTAAAGAACGACGATTAGAATCAATTGTGAAGCAACATGTTAAGCGTTCTGATTAGGGTGTTCATGTTTTTCTAATGCATCCAAATAAGCCGCTAAGACAGGCTCTGGCTCACCTTCTAAAATAGTTTTGCCACCTTCAATCCAGACTAAACGTGTGCACAAACTTTGAATTAAGCTGGTTTGATGCGATACGAATACCACGGTTTTATTCGACTGCATTTTTTCAAACATGGCTGCTGTTGATTTGAGCGCAAATTCATAGTCACCAACGCCTAGCACTTCATCGACTAATAAAATATCAGGATCGGCATAATGCGCGACAGAAAAGCCTAAACGTGCCCCCATACCAGAAGAATAGGTAATAACAGGTTGATTAATAAAATCACCTAATTCAGAAAACTCAATAATTTGTGGCAGTTTTTCTTCTACTTCCTTACGCGACATGCCCATTAACATACCACTTAAAATTGCATTCTCTCGGCCAGATAAATAAGGAATAAAACCCAGCTGCAACGCAAGCAATGAAGCGTTATACTCCATCATTTTTTGCATTGAACCTCGATCAGGTTGCAAAATGCCTGCAAGTAATTGTAATAACGTACTTTTACCTGCACCATTGCGTCCGATAATACCAAGTGTTTCACCCTGGTAAATGCTGAGAGAAATGTCTTTTAATGCCCAAAACGCATCACCATCCAGTCCTAAAAAACCACCTTTACGTTTGTAATTAATACCCACATTATCCAATTGCAAGATTTTCTTATTACTCATTACATGGTTACCTTTGGATAAGTGTATTCAAAATGGGCAATGAGGCGAATGCTCAAAAATAGTGCAATACAAGAAATCAAACCAATTAACAATAACATATCCCATTGAGGCCATTGGTTATACATTAGGATGTCACGGAAGCTCTCAATTAACGTTGCCATTGGGTTGAGATAATAATAAATTTGGTACTGTTCAGGAATCGATTCAGCGGAAAAGAAAATACCTGAAGCGAAAAATACAGCTTGTAATACTTTTTCAACCACAAAGCGAATGTCAGGCAAGAATGGCACAATGGCTGCCAGAAAGAAGGTGATTGCCATAATGAAAATAAGCTCAATGCCTAATACAAGCGGCAATGCTAAATAAGGCAAGCCAATTTCAAAGCCTGAAACCCAGAGGTAAACTAATAAAATAGAAAAAATGAATAGGAATTTCGTTGAGTCGGTGAGTATTAAAATAATGGGAAAAATCACTTTAGGTAAATGCACACTTTGCATTAATGCCCGATAGCCTAAAATCGATTCCGAGCCATGTGAAAGACAAGACTGCATCCATTGCCAAACCGTTAAGCCTATGAGCAAAAATGGTACAAAGTTATCTTTTTGATGCCCCATAAATACGGCAAAAACCAGATAAAATACAAACATGTACATGATAGGTTCGAACACCCACCATAAAAAACCTAAATAAGTACGCTCGGTTTCAGCACGTAAATCTGCATAAGTCTTATACAAGATTAATTCTAAATAGGAATGATAATGTTTTAGTTGATTCTGTGTCAGCATATATCACAACAGCATAATTTGAAAAATAGTAGAAATATTGGGGTCATAAACGCGAAATACTAGCGAATTACTATGTGTTTTTCCAGCTATTTATCGATGTATAGTGATAGGAAACAGGACGTAAGGGGTATTATGATAAATAAATTGGGGACTCTATTACTGAGAGAGCGTAATTTAATCTGGATACTATTTAGACGCATAAATAATATCAATAGTTAATTGACAATTGTGCATTTTGTGAATTGCTCTATAATCATGACAAAATGATGAAACGCAGGGAGCTTTCGATAAATGACAGAATCAACTCAAGAACGTACGCGTTTAGACAAATGGCTTTGGGCAGCACGCTTTTTTAAAACTCGCAGTATCGCAACTGAAGCAATCACAGGTGGCAAAGTTCATGTGAATAGCCAACGAGTCAAACCTGCAAAAGATGTACATATTGGTGATGAAATCCAAGTACGTAAAGGCGCAATGGAATGGTCAGTTGTTGTACAAAAGTTAAACATCCAACGTCGCTCTGCATCTGAAGCACAGGAAATGTATCAAGAAACGGCTGAAAGTGTTGAAAAGCGTGAGCAAGATAAACAAGAACAACAAGCCTCAGCAGGTTTACGCCAACGAGGCATGGGACGACCGACTAAGCGTGAACGCCGCGACATTTATCGCCTGAAACAATTATAGCCTTTCACTCATGCCACAAAATAGCTTTATTGCCAGTTTAAAACTACTGCATTGGCTACTGTTTATGCCATCGGCTTGGCAACGTTATATTGCCCAGCTAGATGAGCAGCTTTCCCCTGCCTTTGCTTTGGCACACCTTGACAATCAGCATTGGAAAAATAAACAACTGTGGCATTTGCTATGGATAGGACATGGCATACTCAGCTTTTGGGCATTGGCCATTGTTTGTGTGGTGCTTGCTTGGCAAAACGTTGATAGTGAAAGATATTTATTAGCTCTCAGTTATATCCCACTATTAAGTTTAGTGTTAGGTTTTCTGTCTAGTCTTACAATCTCGGTTGCTTTTGGTATTTGTGTAGGTTTTTTTGGCGGAATTGCGCTTGGGTTACCTGTGATTTATGCCGATGAAATCATTTTTAAAATGGTCGATACCGTTGCCGTCATTCAAGTTTTATTAAATACCACTTCTGAACAGCCATCACTTATTTTACCTGCCAATCATTTTGCCTTATTTAGCGTACTCGCGGGGGTTTTTATTGCCAGTGCTGCGGGTAGTGTGATGTACACTACCTTAAGGACAGCATATCAACATCCGCCATATCGCCAAATTGGTAGTATCGTGATTGGGGTAATTGTCAGCAGCGTTATTGCCTTTTTAGTCATTAGTTTAGTTTCACCAATGACCCGTTATATCTCCACTTTAAGTAGTACCGCATTTACCCTCATTCTTGATTCTGCAATTAATAGCACTGGCTTAGCTATTGGCCTTATTTGTTTACTACAAGGGGCTAAATGGCGTTTTAGTTTAATTTTGGGCATTTTAGCTTCGATTCTGATTAGCTTATTAACCTATCTCGATTACACCCTTGAACAATATTCTGTCTCCAATGCCATTATTGAAAATATTCATGCAGGTGTTGAAAATGCGATGTTATACAGTGTGTTATTTGCTTTTCCTTATGTGTTAGCCAAAAATATTGCCAATACTTGGGCGGGTGTGATTGCAGGTATTGTCGGCAGTGCGGGAACTTATGCGGTGTTTGCGGTTTCAACAGGACAGTATGAGTCTGAAATATTAGCAGGTTCGGTTATCTTGGCATTTTTTGCAGGTTCAACCCTAAACTGGTGGCGACCTGTGGTTTTATATCCTTTTGTTTCTGCTTGGAATTTGATGTTGTATCATACTGATGAAAAACGTGAAAACTCACAAACTAGTTTATTAACTTATCATTCTGCATTTTGGGATGAACACCAGCATTGGCCATTATTTGGCTTAGAGAATTATTTAGTATTAGTCGCGGAACGTAATCCAGATGAAGGCAAGCAAGCCATTGACTATTTAAGTAAAACCAACCAAAGTTGGGCAGCACAGGAAGCACAAATTGAATTGGATGCACTGCGTTTACAAGCCTGTGACAGTGTGCAGTCGATTAGTCATGCTTATCGTCAATTGGCGGCAGGGGAATTGTCAGGGCCTGCGAGTGCATTGCTACGCACTTTTAGCCGTTTAAGTAGAGATGTTGAAGC
Source organism: Candidatus Albibeggiatoa sp. nov. NOAA (assembly GCA_025800385.1). Taxonomy (GTDB): domain Bacteria; phylum Pseudomonadota; class Gammaproteobacteria; order Beggiatoales; family Beggiatoaceae; genus Albibeggiatoa. The sequence continues at coordinate 114,511 of JAOXRS010000008.1, read as the reverse complement.
AGCGTTATCTCAAGAAAGTAATTACAACAAACGCTTAGCCTTGGATGCGATTGAAGAACGTTTAGATGGTTTATTGCGTGAATTGACCCGCTCTTCTGAGTTGTATGCACAACGTTTTCGTCCAATTGCAGAGGTATGGCGGCAGAAATTAGCAGACTATGCCAAAGAGCTAACAGCAGTTGTGGAAAGTCGGCAAGAAATTAATAACCCGTATATTATTGGTGTGCCTTTAACCGAGCATCAAGAAATTTTCGTTGGGCGTAGCGATGTCAGTGCCAATATTGAACAGTTATTGTTAGAACGGCGTTGTCCACCATTGTTGTTATACGGACAAAGACGGACGGGTAAAACTTCACTTTTGAATAACTTAGGTAAATTGCTACCAAGTACGATTATTCCACTATTTGTAGATTTACAAGGGCCTGCCTCGCTAGCGAAGGAATACAGCAGCTTTTTATATAATATTGGTCGAGCTATGACCACGTCTGCTAAGCGGCATCGGGAACTTATTTTACCGCCTTTGGATCGTAAACTTTTGAATGAAGACCCATTTACGATTTTTGATGAATGGCTGGATGAGATTGAGCATACGATTACACCCGAACAGACAATTTTGTTAACCTTAGATGAATTTAGTACCTTAGAACATACCTTTGATAAAGGTTACTTAGATGAAAATTCTGTTTTGGGTATGATTCGGCATATTATTCAACATCGGCCACGTTTTAAACTTTTATTATCGGGTTCGCATACGATTGATGAATTTGAGCGTTGGGCAAGTTATTTGATTAATGTGCGCACAGTGCATATCAGTTTCTTACAAGCTAATGAAGCATTGCAATTGATTGAACAACCTGTGAAAGGCTTCGAATTACAATATACTGATGAGGCCAGTCAACGGGTGATGCAGGTTACCCATTGTCATCCTGCTTTAATTCAATTGGTGTGTGCTGAAATTGTATCGTTGAAAAACAAGCAACATGTGGAAGAACGGCGTTTGGCTAAAGTGGAAGATGTAGAAGCTGCTGTACCGGGCGCATTGCAGCATGGTCGGTTCTTCTTTGCAGATATTTCCAATAACCAAATTACTGGGGAGAGTTTAGCCTTGTTGCAGCTGATTGCAGATCAAGGTGAAGCGAAGGTATTGGAAGAAACATGGTTGCAAGAACAATTGCCTGATATTAAAGATTTTGACGCGTGTATTGCTAATTTACTGCAGCGGGAATTGATTGTGCGTTTAGGCACAGGTTATCGTTTCCAAGTGGAATTAATCCGCCGTTGGTTTATTCGGGACTAGTCCGCTTTAGCTATAGTTATTTTAGCTTAAAGTAATAAAGATGACTCAAAAGTACCATGCAAAAAAATACAGCTAACCTGAAATTCATCAAGCTAGCTGTATGATTAACACTTAAAAATTACAACAAATCTATTACAGACTGAAGTACATATCAAATTCAACTGGATGTGTTGTCATACGTAAACGTGTGATTTCTTCTGTCTTCAATTCAATGTAAGCGTCGATTACGTCATCAGTAAATACGCCACCCGCTTTTAAGAATTCACGGTCATTGTCTAATGCTTCCAATGCTTCATCTAAAGAGAAACATACTGTTTTAAGGTCTTTTTCTTCTTCAGGTGGTAAGTCATATAAGTTTTTGTCCATCGCTTCACCTGGATCGATCTTGTTCAAGATACCGTCAAGGCCTGCCATTAACATTGCTGAGAATGCGAAGTATGGGTTAGCAGTTGAATCAGGGAAACGGACTTCAATACGACGTGCTTTAGGGTTCGTGATGTAAGGTACACGGATAGAAGCAGAACGGTTACGTGCAGAGTATGCTAATAAAGTTGGTGCTTCAAAACCTTTTACTAAACGCTTGTAGCTGTTTGTACTTGCGTTAGCGAATGCGTTGATTGCTTTAGCATGTTTCAAGATACCGCCGATGTAGTATAACGCTTCTTGAGATAAACCACCGTATAAGTCACCTGTGAAGATGTTTTGACCCGCTTTAGCAATTGATTGGTGAACGTGCATACCGTTACCATTATCACCTACTAAAGGTTTAGGCATAAACGTTACTGTTTTACCGAAGCCGTGTGCAACATTCATAATTGCATATTTTAATACTTGAACTTCGTCCGCTTTTTGAACTAAAGTATTGAATTCAACACCGATTTCACATTGGCCAGCTGTTGCCACTTCATGGTGATGTACTTCAGTTTTGATGCCCATTTGTTCTAATGTTAAGCACATTTGTGAACGAATGTCTTGTAAAGAATCAACTGGAGGTACTGGGAAGTAACCACCTTTCATAGTTGGACGGTGACCGATGTTGCCTTCGCCATATACACGCTCTGAGTTCCAGCTCGCTTCTTTAGAATCGATTTCGTAGAATGCGCCGCTGATGTCTGCACCCCAACGTACATCGTCAAAGATAAAGAATTCGTTTTCAGGGCCGAAGTATGCAGTATCACCTACACCTGTAGATTGTAAGTAAGCTTCTGCACGACGTGCTAAAGAACGTGGGTCACGCTCGTAACCTTGCATAGTTGCAGGCTCGATAATGTCGCAACGGATGTTTAAAGTAGGTTCGTCGAAGAAAGGATCGATAACCGCTGTATCAGCGTCAGGCATCATAATCATGTCTGATTCGTTAATGCCTTTCCAACCCGCGATTGAAGAGCCGTCAAACATTTTACCGTCTGTGAAAAGGTCTTCGTCAATTGTGTGTGCTGGTACAGAAACGTGTTGTTCTTTACCTTTTGTGTCTGTAAAACGAAAATCAACAAATTTAATGTTGTTTTCTTTAATCATATTCAAAACGTTTTCAGCAGACATAATGACTCCTCAATGCTAAAAATATACTGGTATTAGTTTTATGGTCACTACAAGAGACGTGCCTTCATAACGCACAAATTGTACCACTAATATAATTCAATTAAAACAACCAGTTATTATTTTACCCTAAAATTAAGTGCACTAAAAAAGCCCATAAAATGCACTAAAATAGAGCAGATTTGAATATGTTGATGCCTACGTGCCCTAAATCACGTCATATTGCTCTGTCATGGAGCATGAAATTATTTGACTGCTTGGCTTAATTTTGACCATTAAAATCTAAAATGGATGAGTTGTTGAAACTCAAAAAACAATTAAGACATTATTGTGCTATGTCATTGTATTTATGAACACTAGAGCACATTATGAACTATGGTGATACCCATGTCATAAATGGAGGAAGTCATGTATATGCAAGCTTGGTTACTCATGTTTCTGTTTTGGATCAGTCATGCCATTTCCGCGGAACAGATCACGTTAAACCCTTTAAAAGATAATACTTTATATGAAAATGCATCGGGTAATATCAGCAATGGTGGCGGAGAATTTATTTTTGCAGGTACAACGGCGCGTGGCAGTTCAAAACGGCGTGCAGTATTAGCTTTTGATGTTACTAGTCAAATTCCTGCAGGTGCTACGATTGAGTCCGTTAGCTTGACTTTGCAAATGTCTAAATCTCGATCAGGCAATGCAACCAGTGTGAACTTACACCGCTTAACCCAAGACTGGGGAGAAAGTGATTCAAATGCATCGGGCGAAGAGGGATCAGGTACAGCTGCTGCTAGCAATGATGCCACATGGACACATGGCTTTTTTGAGCAAACGGCATGGACAACCACAGGTGGTGACTTTATTGATGTCGCCAGCGCAAATACCTCTGTTGCGGGAAATGGTAGTTATACATGGGCAAGTACTCCAAATTTGGTCACCGATGTACAATCATGGCTAGATAATCCAAGTCAAAATTTTGGCTGGATATTAATTGGTGATGAAGCCAGTGCCGCGACAGCAAAACGTTTTAATAGCCGTGAAAATACCAGCAGTCCACCACAGTTAAATATTACTTATCGAGTAGCCGCCGCACCAACACCATTGGATAACCCCATTACAGAAGTGATTCAACAAGGTTCACAGCGTATTCGACTTAAATCCGTGGCAACAGGTTTAGTTGCACCAAATTGGGGAATTTCTGCGCCGAATGATAATCAACACTTATATGTGATTGACCAAACGGGACAGATTTGGCGGATTGATTTGCATACTTATAAAAAAACGCTATTTGTAGATTTGAGCAATCGATTAGTTAGCTTGGGTATTGGAGGTGCTGGCAGCTTTGATGAGCGGGGTTTGCTGGGTTTAGTGTTTCATCCTAATCATGCAGAAAATGGCTTACTTTATACTTATACTTCTGAACCTGTGGGTATACCCGCTGATTTTAATACTTTGGCTGCTGGTGTCACTGCAGATCACCAATCAGTGATTATCGAATGGCGCGTGAATCAAGCCAATACTCCAGAAGCAAATGTTGATCTAAATAGTGCGCGGGTTCTCATGCGTATTGACCAACCGCAATTTAACCATGATGGTGGCGGCATTGTGTTTGGTGCGGATGGTTTTCTATACATTGCATTAGGTGATGGTGGTGGCCGTGATGATGAACATGGTGGCAGCAACGCAGAAACAGCAAATGGACAAAACTTAGCAATCCCTTTGGGCAAAATCTTACGTATTGATCCGCAAGGCAGTAATGCTGCAAATGGACAATATGGGATTCCAGTCGATAATCCTTTTGTGCATCAAGAAGGTGTTGTTCAGGAAATCTATGCGTATGGTTTGCGCAACCCGTTCCGTATTTCATTTGATAGACAAACAGGGGAATTGTATGCAGCTGATGTAGGGCAAAATGCAATTGAAGAGCTACACAAAATAGTTGCAGGTGGTAATTATGGTTGGTCATTGAAAGAAGGTAGCTTTCGCTTTTATCCAAATGGAGATGACCGTGGGTTTGTGAATACAGATTTAACAGGTTTACCAGATAATTTGATTGATCCTGTTGCAGAATATGACCATGACGAAGGCACAGCTATTATTGGTGGCTTTGTGTATCGAGGTCAAGCCATTAACGATTTAGTAGGACAATATGTATTTGGTGACGTGGCACATACAGGGCAAGGTGATGGGCGATTGTTGTATTGGAATAATGCGCAGATTCAAAGTTTCACCCTAAGTGAACAAAATGCAGTTGATCGTTGGGTGCTTGGATTTGGTGAAGATGCTGTAGGCGAATTATATGTAATGGTCAATCAAACAGGCGTGCCTTTTGGTGAGACGGGGGAAGTATGGAAAATCATTCCTAATAGCCGTTTAGATGTGAATAATGGTATTTTGAGTTTGCCTAGTGTGACCGTAGACAATAGTGTTTTCCAAGTTCGTTTGGCTTATATTATTGATTCTAATCCTTTGTCTTTTAGATTATTAAGTGAAGCGGTTTCACCACTTGATAACAGTTTGCAACGGGATAATGCGCAATTTGATACCGTTACTAATCGTTTGAATATTCCTTATTTGGATGTTGTGCTAGCAGATGGAACAATTGTGTCATATCAAGCTAATTTAGCATTGACTGCAACTGAGCCTGAGTTGATATTTAGTGTGATAGATATTCAATTATTGAACAATTAAACACAAAAAGTGGTGTGTCAAATCAGCAATAATACAACGCACCACTATGACAGATTTACAATAAGTCAATATCAATCATACCAATGCCTTCACCTTCTACTGCTTTGAGGACGATGGCATATGCACCTGCACTGACTTCGATAATATCCTGTTCAGTAAGGGAATGAAATTGTTTAGTCGATAGATTAACTAGTTGTAACTCTGTATCCATTTGTCCTTCTAAAATATACTCGTTGACTTTGATTTTATGGGTATGTTTGCCCTCTACAATAAAATTGAGAATCAGCACATCTTGTAACCGTCCACGCACACTGAGGTTGGTTAAATTTAGCTCACGATTATTTAAGGTGATGCCTGCCATGCCGCGTTCTTTCACACCTGCGGAACTGACTTGCACAGTATAAATACCCTCATCCACCATATGCTCAAAGCTAAACTCATGGGCTTGCTGTTGGCGTGTTAATAAAGTGCTATCAACCCCCGTTGAATTGACTGTAAGTTGATGTAAATCTAGTTGTGGTACGACACCTTTATCTAAGCTGTGTGCTTGTAGTTTTACGTTGGCCGCTCCATCGCCTTCAAGAATAAATCCTAAAAAAATATCCTCACTTGTTCCACCCAATATGCCGTAACCACTGAAATTAATAAAACGTAAATCAACAATTTGTGTGGGTATAGAATCTGGCTGTTGTGAATAATCAATGCCCTGTTTGCCATATACACGCACTAAGCATTGCTTGCTATTATCCATGATTAGCCGTTGACTTATACAGTCTTTGCCTTCCCATACTACATCATAATCTTGCTGGCTAAAGCCCTGTGCGGTTTTAATACCAACAAGCTCTAATTCTACTTCTGATCCCCGATTAAATAATGCTTTGCATGAACCTGTTCCATATTGGCAATCAATCCCACTGGGCTGGCTGCGAATGTGGGCTTGCGTACCTGCAACTGAGAGCATGTAATAGTCTGGCTTGGTAGGTGCTATTGGGCGCGGTGCGTTATCAGATGTAGCAACTTGTTTGGTAGATTGAGTTGAGTTGTTAGTGGATGTCTCAAAATTAATAATACGTCCTTTAGCTGCAAAATATCCTTGAGAATCCGTAATACAGGAAAAGTATTGTTTTTCTTGCGAGGTGTTTTTAAAAAAATACTCTGTGTTTGGAGCTAGAGCAGTTGTGCTGGGCGTAGCAGGTATGGTTATTGTTGCATTGCCAAGTTCATCAAAAATAGAAAAACCTAGCGAACTGGTTACAGGATGAATATTGCCGTATAAATCTCCGCCATAAGCAAATGAACCCATCATCAAATCATAACCTGCCACTGCTGAAATATTTGTGGAATTATCAAAATAATTGGATGACCAAAAATCATCATAAGTAAAATAATTTTGCACCAACACATAGCCGATGGCTTTATGACTGTTTCCGATATTGCAGTAACAGCCATTGTATTGTTGTTGTATATTATTATTCACTACATTGTATTGAAAATATTGCAAATTATTACTGTTGCAGGTTGCACTTAAAACTAGGCTACTCCAACTCAAAATAGTCAAATCTATCCAAAATATTAGAATAAATCTCAGAGGGTTGATTTGAGTATTTATCTTAAATAAGTGGTTTGCTTTTGAAGTGCGGTCGTTTTTAATGATATGTAGAAAATTAAATTGTCTGAGCAGAGCTTCACTACCAAGGCAATGTCTTCGTAACTGAGCAAACATTGCGTTTCTCCGTATAAACTAAATTAATGTGTCTCAGTATAGTCAAAACAATAATTGTTTCCAATCAAACTAAAAAATCAATAATTTTCTGATGAAAAACATAAAATTTAGATTACAAATAAAACAGTATATATGGAGAGAATGAATGCACAAAATTTGTGTGTATTTATATGAATTTGAAGGGATTTAAGAAAGCGTGATTTCATAAAACTATATCGCTAAGACTGTCAGCCCTTGAGCCAAAGACAGTCTTAGCAGATTGTATAGATCAATCAACCATGTTTGTTGGCGGGACTAATGCTGGTTTTTATCCACACCGAGTTGTTGCAACCAATTTTTAACGATCGATGACCACTGTAAATTTTGCTCAATATATTGCTGGCCATTTTGCCCAAGTTGCTGTGCATATTCTCGATTATTGATGATGGTTCGAATTGCTTCAACCAATGCAGGAGCATCTTCTGGTGGTGTCACAATCCCCGCTTTTGCGGTTTTAATCAACTCAGCCCCTTCACCAGCACCACTGTATAAAACAGGTTTAGCACAAGCCATGATCGGCAAAATCTTTGCGGGCAAAGTTTGTTCTAACAAGGGAGAATAACGGAATGTGGAAATACCTGCGGTGGCCAAGCTATATAAACGATTAATCATTTCAGGAGCTTGTGGTTGCCAAAAACTCATATTATCCAAACGCATTGCAATTGCTTCAGCATGGATACGGGCTTTTTCTGAACCACCACCAACACATAAAAATAGAATTTTTTCATCTTTTAATAAACGGGCTGCTTCTAGCAATGTTTCTAAACCATGTGCATAACCGTGCGTACCTGCATATAAAATGATATGTCGATCAGTTGGTAAGCCTAGATTCTTTTGCCAAAGCAAGTCAGGTGACATAGGATAAAATGCTTTAACATCAACACCATTAGGCAAGTATAAGATTTTCTCTTTCGCAACATTTTTTTCTTGTTCTAAAATATCACAAATGCCTTTAGCCAATGTATTGACATAAGTAGCTTTGCGATACAAGAAACGTTCTAATTTTTCTAATATTTTAAGTACGATGCCTTCTTTTTGAATACCCAAGGCTTTAATCGAGTCAGGCCATAAATCAGATACGTTGAAAATAAACGGTACGCCCCACCATTTTGATGCGATATAACCCGTAATGCCTAAAAATAATGGTGGCGATTCTACAAAGATATAGTCAGGCTTTTTACTACGATTTAATCCCCAAAATGCGGTTAACATGAATGAGGTGTAGTTTAATAAGCGTTTGATACCCGCGCCTGTTGCGGCATACATCCAAACCCGATGTACTGTAATACCGTTAATTTCTTCACGCATATAAGATTTTTTTTTGTATTTCGGAAATATTTTGCCTGTGGGATAGTTGGGCATGGCGGTAATGACTTCAACTTCATGGCCGTTTGCAAGCAATTGTTGGGTCATATTGGCAAGGCGAACTTGAGCAGCTCCAATTTCGGGTTGGAAATATTGAGTTAAAATAACAAAACGCATTTTCTTAGGCAGCAATATATGATCGGAATCTTCCATTATAACAAAAAACTAGGGGCTAATTTTTCTTTGTCCCGCTGTTTTCAATGGTTTTTTGATGATGAAAGTGGAAGCCAAGCGATTTGCAATTTTATGAGCTGAGATTAAATATGTATGAATATGATGGCGGGCGTTTGCTTGTAATATCAATAACTGAAGGACAACAAGTCATTAACTCATTGTCCTCATTTTTCTGAAAACTATACCATTACAGAACTCGGTATATGTTTTGGATTGAGATACATATAAGGGTAAGCACGGCTGGTTTCAGATAAATCCAACTTTTCTGATAATGCCGCCAGCTCTTCCTGATAAGTTTGCACCAATGGCTTAGCACGAGCCTCGATGCGTTTATATTCGCCTAAATGACCTAATCTAAAATCAGTCAAATAAAAGATAAATGCCTGAGTTAAAGACGGTTGGCGTAAAGGTAAAATATCCAGCAAATCTTGTTCACTGTATTCAACATCGACTTTTGTAGGTGGTGGCGCGTACGCAGCAAATGGCATCGCAGGCGTAAACCCAGAAAACTGATATTGAGGATAATGAATTGATGAATGGTGTGCAGTAGTAATAAAAATAATCTGCCCAACTGCTTCAGCTAATTTTTCTACTGAATCAAATTGGTTAGGGAAATTCTTGATCCGCATCCCATTGTCAGAGGCCATGACCCGTGCCCAGTTTTGGATTTCATTATCATCAGCCAATGCTTTTTCATCGGGATAGTACAGCTTTAAATAATCCAATACGAATTTCTGGGTCATTTCCCAAATTTGTTTACCTTCTTCAGCATAAGGATAAAACAGGGCTTTGTCATTGACCCCACGTTTTTCAATATCCCTAGGCAAGGCATGTGCTGCAAAATCATAGGTTGTAAATGCTTTCGACATCAAATCAACCATAGACTCATAATCACCACCCAATTGAGCCCCAAAATCTCCGGGGACACCTTTATCATTTTTCAGGAATAAGTGATGGGCATTGACGCTTAAGGTATATTCCAAATGTGGTTTTAACAGTAGAAACACAGGGTGATCTTTGTACAATTCACGATGGGTCGCAATCACAAAAGATTCCACCATATAATGGATACGCGTTGCATGAGTGACAAATTCTTGATAATTCACATCAGCAATTTGAGCAAATAATTTTGCAGCCGACCATGCCGCATCCAACGGTGTAAATACAGGATTATCGCAACCCATTTGTTGATTCAGCTGAATCCCAATCGGTCTTAATGTCCCATCAGCCAAACGATATAGTATGACAATCGGCGCAGTGACATATTGCTTACGTCCTTTGTATTCCCCCTGATTTTCCGCTAATCCTTGCAACATCTTGTAATCAACAAAATACAAACGCCCTTGTTGCATCGCTTCGTCAAATGTCACATCTTTGATAATCTCAGGAAATTCATGCTTGATCGTACTGATGTCAACGTTTTTTGGAATTGGATTAGTTGTAGTTGCCCGTTGCAATGTCACATGATTAATCCCTATCGCCCGCTGTAAACCAAAATATTCATCGCTTAGGAAATTGTCTAAAAAGCGCGTATCGGGAAATGTCTTGCGTCCGAAAAATAAGTAATCAGTAAAACTTTCAATCGGACAACCAAATTTATGCTGAAGCTGCGTTTTTATAATGCTAGGCAAACGTGGGATTAACGCGGCGAGATTTTTTAAAGAACCAAACCGATAACGGCAATCTGCTTTCTCTGCATCAGGCACTTTAATTACTGTGGCAAAAGTACTGTTATAACTGTAATGATATGCATACAGTTTACGCATTTTATCTAAGTAATTACGGCGTTTATTTGCATCGTCATGTTGAGGTAAATTGGCTTTGACTGACATTATTGAACGCCCCCTTCTGATGATGGATTAACGGCATTTTGCTGGATCGTTTCTGGTATTACAATAGTTGGTTCCAGCTTTGGCGTAACGTTTGGCACTTTTACAGTGGCTTCAGATGTCTCTGAGCTGCCTGGATGAGCGAAAAGATCATCATTTGTACTTTTCATCTCTGACTTTAGCGAATTGACTGCTTGTTGAGCAACTTTGGCTGCTTTTTCTGCTAACTCGGCTTCTTGTTGTGTGTCAATCACTGCCTGAGTATCTTGCTGTTCGATCTCTTCCGCTGTTTTTACTGCCTTATTTGCTGCTTTTGCGGCATCTTCTGCCTCTTTTGCTAATGCCTCAACAGTTTTGAGTGTATTAGGATCAACAGGTTTAATGCCTGTTTCTAGGGCGGCTATGGCTTTAGCTTCTGCAGCTGCTTTAATTGCTTTTTGAGCTTCGTTGGCTGCAATGGCTTCTGGCTTACTAGCAGGTGCTGGAAAATCTTCAAAGCACAGTGAATCCATTTCATTGAGCTCAGGTTTATAAGTCATAGGACACGCTTTGTTTTGCTGTCTTGGATCATTAAGGTTACGCGATTTCAACGTTTTTAAGTATTCAATAATCGCCCAACGTTCATGCTCTTGCAATTTCGTACCTAATACACCCGCATAAGGATATTTTAAATTGCCTTGCTCATCGCGTGGCCACAATAATTCTTCTTCAGCAGTAATAGTACGGAATTCGTGACCTGCATTACTGTTACCGACATGGCTGGTGTCTAACTCGAAACCATTCCAAACAGGATCGGTTTTATAACCGACATATTTAGGATCAAATTCGCGAGTGCCGACATAGAATTTTGTATCACGTTCAGCAACAGGTGATAATAATTGGTACAAGTTCGGCACTGAACCATTATGCAAGAATGGCGGGGTTGCCCAAACACCATCGAGCGGACGGGCTTTGTAACATAATGGTGCACGTACTAAGTTTTTCCGATTACCATTGTATTCATCACGTTGTTCTTGCGTCAGTCCTAAGGCATCATATTTAAGATTAACCGCTTGTTCTACAGTGAAAGGTAGACCATCTTCACCTTTAACCACGCCTAAGCCTAATTGCTTGGTATCAATAAAGCGTTTTGCCCAATCAGTTGCAACTTCAGGATCAGTGCCGATTAAGTTCACGTTAACCATAGGTAATTTGATAAAACGTAAACCCCAATCATTCGGTTCTGTCCAATATTGAGATTCACAAATTTCATCGGAGTCAACAGGTGGTAAATGGCAACGTACGCATTTTTTGTTGTATAACGCTTCACCTTTTTTAGCTTTATCTTTATCAATTTTCCCAAAATATTTTTCTGGCCACACAGGTGCACGCAGACCTTCAAATGGCTTATCACCACCGATTAATTTTTCAAAATGATAAAGATTTTCAACATCTAGTGAAGATTGGAATAAAGTTTGAGTGGGGTCTTTTAAATTAATAGAAGCAAATACACCTAACGCCTCACCCGCATTACGAGTCATAGGTTGTTTCACTGAGCCATTGTATTGCACCCAGTCAAACCAAGAAATGCCCCATAAGTAAGGGAAGGTGACGGGCGCGTCAACACTGACGTAGTTGCCTTCGTATAATTCTAAACCGAATACAAAGTTAGCAATGCGGTTTAACGCATCTAAACGTCCAAAGCCTTCTTCAACTAAAGGTGGATGCTCTGTATCCAATTTGACTTGTTCTTTGACGAAAGCAATCTGTTTATTAAATTTTTCTCTCAATTCAGCTTTACTGTCTGGATTATAATCAGAGCCTAAGACTTTTTTAGCAAAACGGTCAAAACGGAATGGATCACACATTAGCACTGGATCACAAGCCGTCATCATCATCGAGATACCTAAAGCATTTTGGAATTTAAAGAAGTTCGCCATACTTTGGCCGCCTTCAATCCGAATGCCGACATTTTTATAATTTAACTGTCCTGTATGACAAGCCGCACACGTTAAGCCAACTACGGTCATCTTCTCTTGAGTTAAAGGATCAACATAATTTTTATCTATCGCAAAACCAACGGGTAAACCGTCTTTATTGGCTAATTCCCATTCTTCTTTCTCATCATAATAAGGGGCGGGGTCTTTATTTTCGCCATAGCCTTGATGGGCTTTATAGCTTGCAATATGTTGAAAAGCGGACTCTTTAGGCAATCGTTCAACATTGATATTGTCATCAAATAGGAAGCCAAAACCACCTAAAAATTCTTTTTCAGTGAAAGGAGGGGCAGGATAACCAAAGGTAGGAATCGGTTGTTCTAAAGCTAGAAACCACTTATATTCCAATGGAAACATCGTGCCTTGGGTTGAATGATAAAACCATTGAATATCTTCATCAGACCAACCTTGGTCATAAAATATAACTTGATCTACAGATTCGTAAGGTGGTACGGCCAACAGTTTCTTATATACGAAAAATGCACCGATAATGACTGCAATAATCAGCAGAAATAGGAAAAATCGCCGACAGGTTAAACGCATTGAAAATCCCCCATAAAAGTTGGCATTAAATTGGAATGAATTTTTATAATCCAGCTTTACGCTTAATGCACTATAACATGGTTAGGAATGGGGTTAAACAGCCTCTTTTTTGATTTTGATTAATTATTGTATGATAATGAAAATTATAGTTATATTTTTTATAAATTTTACTTTTTATCAGTTTTTATTTTAATTTATCATATATCTAATACTTAATCATAAAAATAAATACTTAACTAATTATGCTAAAAATAGAAATTTTCTGTTGATCTAACTAATTAGACCGTTAATCTATAAAAACAACCGTTTATCTGCCGCCATCAGAAAAAATTGTGAAATAATGTATCTGGTGTATTTTTTCCAGAAAAACATTGGATATAATGCAAAACTGCAAGATAAGTCATTTAAAATCTGTCTAAGCAATTAATATTATTTCACCAAATAATCATTGAATACGACTTGTTTGATTAGGAACATTATGCTTTCAATACAGGGTTATACGCTAACTGAAAAGCTATTTGATAGTGCTCATACGCAAATCTATCGCGGATACAGAGATAGCGATCAGCTACCTATTATTTGTAAAGCACTGAGTAATCAATATCCTACACCTCGTGATATAGCACGATTTCAACGTGAATACCGTTTGACTGAGAAGCTCGACCATACGGGCTTTATTCAAGCTTATGAGCTATTACCTTATAAAAATGCTTGGGTCATGATTTTAGAAGATATTGGTGGCAAGCCGTTATCTCAATTAATGGGATGTTATCAAACAGATATTGAATATTTTTTACAGTTTGCAATTCGCCTGACTGAATTGGTTGGGGAATTACACCAACAAAATATTATGCACAAAGATATTAACCCCACTAATATCGTTGTGAACACTAAAACCCTGCATATCCAACTGATTGATTTTGAAATTGCGACTGAATTATCGCGTGAAACCCAAGAAGTACGCAGCCCTGATACCTTAGAAGGTAATTTATATTACATCTCACCTGAGCAAACGGGGCGTATGAATCGCAGTATTGATTATCGTACTGACTATTATTCTTTGGGTGTTACATGGTATCAAATGCTTACTGGCCGCTTGCCATTTGAAGCCAAAGATGCGATGGAGTGGGTATATTGTCATATTGCGAAAACCCCACGTCCGCCCATAGAAATCAACCCACAAATTCCTTATCCTGTTTCTGCTATTATAATGAAATTAATAGAAAAAACAGCGGAAAAACGTTATCAAAGTACTTATGGGCTATTAACTGATTTAAAGCGTAGTTTAGAACAATTACAAATAATGGGGCGAATTGATAGCTTTAGCTTAGGTATTAAAGATGCGTCCAGTCATTTCCAAATTCATGAAAAACTATACGGACGGGATACAGAAATTGAATTATTGCATGCTAGTTTTGACCGTGTAAGTCTTGAATTTAAAGAAATGATGCTAATTGCAGGCTACTCTGGTATTGGTAAATCAGCTTTAGTACATGAAGTGCATAAGCCATTTGTGAAAAAACAAGGCTATTTCATTAGTGGTAAATTTGACCAGTTTAAGCGCAATATCCCTTATGATTCATTATTCCAAGCTTTTCGTGGTTTGGTACGTCAATTACTGACTGAAAGCGAAGAAAAAATACAGATTTGGAAGCATAAACTTAATCAAAAATTACATCCTAATGGACAAGTACTGGTTGAAGTTGTACCTGAAATTGAGCAGATTATTGGTGAACAGCCTACAGTGCCTGAACTCTCATCTAATGCCGCCCGTAACCGATTTAATATGGTGTTGCAAAATTTCATCAGTTCTTTTTCAGACTCTGGTCAGCCCTTAGTGATTTTTTTAGATGATTTGCAATGGGCAGATGCAGCTACTTTACAATTGCTCGAATTATTAATGGATGATGATAAGCAGAAGTCATTATTTATTATTGGTGCGTATCGGGATAATGAAGTGGATGAGTTTCACCCTTTAATGTTAGCTTTAAAAAATATGCGTCGGCAACAAGCAACCGTCAATGTGATTACATTAGCCCCATTGGCTTTATCGCATGTCAGTCAGTTGATTGCCGATAGTTTGAAAACGAGTACCGATCAAATTAATCAAATTGCACAATTGTGTTGGGAAAAAACGCGAGGCAACCCTTTCTTCTTAACTCAATTACTGCATACGTTCCACCAAAATAAGGCCATTGAATTTGATGTGCAAACGGGTCGTTGGCGATGGCATTTGGAAAAAATGCAACAGGCTGAAGTTAGCGATAATGTGGTTGATTTAATGGTGAATAAAATTCAGCAGCAATGCACAGGCAGTCAGTCTGTATTAGAGCTTGCGGCGTGTATTGGTAACCAATTTGATTTACGCACTTTATCTTTAGTATATCAACAACCGATTCTTGATACGGCAAATGCATTATGGCAAGCGTTGCAAGAAGAGTTGATCTTGCCTTTAGGTGATGTATATAAATTCGTTGACCATAAAAGTCCTGAACATGATGTTGAAATGATCCCTGTGTATCGCTTTATTCATGATCGTGTACAGCAGGCGGCTTATACGTTAATTGACGATGCACAAAAAGCAGCAACCCATTTACAAGTGGGACAATTACTATTAGAAAGTAGCTCAGAGCAAGAGTTAGAAGAGCGTTTATTTGAAATTGTCAACCATTTGAATTTAGCAGAAAACCTGATTCATTCTTTAGATAAACGTAAACGATTAGCAGAATTAAATTTAAGAGCGGGTAAAACAGCAAAAAGCGCAGCTGCTTATGAACCTGCTTTAGCATATTTACAATGTGGCCTGAATTTATTAGACCTTAACAGTTGGGAAGTGGACTATGAACTGAGTTTGGGTTTATATGTTCATGCGACGGAAGCCGCTTTTTTAAACGGCGACTACGATCAAATGAATCAGTGGGCGGAGTTAGTATTACAAAATACCACAGATATTTTAGATCAAGTTAAAGTGTACGAAATTCAAATTCAATCATTTATGGCCTTGAACCAACCATTGGAAGCGGTGAAATTTGCACTGACGATTTTGCGCAAACTTAAAGTACATTTTCCCAAAAGGCCGACTTTAGCCCATATTTTACGTGATTTTTACCGTTCTAAGTTGACCTTGATGGGGAAACAAGTCGAGCAGTTGCGCCATTTACCGCATACCACTGATCCATATGATTTAGCTGTGATGCGAATTATGAATCGGATTTATTCCGCCGCATATATTGCGGATACCCACCAAATGATTTTGACCTCGATTAAGCTTACCACTTTTTCAATTCAGCATGGAAACTGTCCAATCTCTGCGTTTGCTTATTCCAGCTATGGATTGATTTTATGTGGTGTGATTGGTGATATTAGTTTGGGTCACCGCTTTGGTAAATTAGCGTTGCAGGTGTTAGATGATTTCAATGCCAATGAATTAAAGTGTCGTACCTATTTTATGGTGAATAATTTTGTTTGGCACTGGGAAGCTCCATTACGTGAAACCCTTGACCCACTTTTGGAAGCTTATCAATCAGGCGTGGATACGGGAGAGCTAGAGTTCGCGGGCTATTCTGCGTTTATGTATTGTAATTACAGTTTTTTTTCAGGTCTACCGCTCGAGTTTGTCGAAAAAGAAACAATTAAATATGTCACAGCTATTGACCAAATCCAGCAACAAACCCCGCTTTATTACAACCAAATCGTATTGCAAACTGTATTGAATTTCCGAGGTGCTAATTCACGTCAACCTTGGATGTTGATTGGTGATGCTTATGATGAAACCCAGATGTTGCCATTGCATACCGAAGTGAATGACATTACTGCTTTAGCATTTTTGTATGTGCATAAAATGATGTTGTGTTATTGGTTTGAGCAATATGAATTGGCTTTAGAATATGCGGAAAAAGTCGACCCGATGGGGGTTGCTTCGATGTTTCATAGCACAGTTTTCCACTTCTATGCGGCCTTATCTCATTTGGCATTGATGGCAAAAGGCAATAAAAAACTACGATCCAAACATTTTAAACGTTTGAAAAACCACTGTAAAAAATTGAAAAAATGGGCAAAACATGCCCCCGATAATAATGCACACCGCTATGCTTTAGTGAAGGCAGGTAAAGCACAATTAGCAGGTAAAACAGAAAAAGCCCTACATTATTACAAACAAGCGATTGACTTAGCTCAACAACATGGCTACCGACAAGAAGAAGCCGTAGCTTGTGAACTTTATGCGCGTTATTGGCAACTAAAAGGTGATATGAATGTGGCTGCCACTTATATCCGAGAAGCATTTTATCTATATCAAAATTGGGGGGCAAACAGTAAATTAGATTTGCTCAAAATACGTTACCCCGAGCTAAATTTAGGTATGGTGACCAAATCTATCAGTACTTCGCCTAATACAACCATTAGCACGATTAGTACGGCTCGCGGCAGTATTTCTGATTTAGATTTAATTTCAATTATCAAAGCCTCTCGTGGCCTGTCTGAAGAAATCCAATTGGATAGTCTGTTGAGAAAGCTGGTTAATATTGTGATTGAAAATGCAGGGGCGCAGCATGGTATGTTGCTATTAGAAAAAAACGATCAATGGGTGATTGAAGCACATAGTCATACACAAAATTTTACTATTCTGCCTTCTCAGCCATTGGAGCAAGCGGGACTACCTGTTGTGCCTGTATCATTGCTCAAATATGTAATTCAGTCTCAGAAACCTATTATTTTAGATGATGCACAAAACAATGAGTTGTATGGTTCAGATGCTTATATTCAGTCGCAATATGTGAAGTCAGTATTATGTAGCCCTGTGTTAAATCAAGGCAAATTAACAGCAATTATTTACCTAGAAAACAATTTGAGTACAGGGGTTTTTACCAGTAATCGTTTAGAATTGATTCAATTATTATCCAGTCAACTTGCGATTTCTATCGAAAATGCACATTTATACGCCAATTTAGAGCAAAAAGTACAACAGCGTACTGAAAAGCTTGCACAAGCCAATGAGTCGATTCAAGAATTAAACTTGCGTCTAGCACAAGAAAACCAAAAACTTGCAGAAGCCCGTCAAGCTGCTTTAGCTGCTGCAGAATCCAAGTCAGTTTTCTTAGCAAATATGAGCCATGAAATTCGTACCCCGATGAATGCAATTGTCGGTATGGCTGATATTTTAGAGGATACACAACTGAATGCAGAGCAAACGGAATATTTAGATACAATTCGCAGTAGTGGCAATACGCTGTTAACGTTAATCAATGATATTTTGGATTTTTCGAAAATCGAGGCTAAAAAGCTAAATCTGGAACAGCGAGAATTTGATTTACGCGAATGTGTTGAAAATGCCTTGAACTTAGTTAGTGCCAAAGCCGCTGAAAAGCAACTGAATTTAATTTATTTTTATGATGATAATGTACCACAATGTATTGAAGGGGATAGTACACGTCTACAGCAGATTTTAGTCAATTTGCTCAGTAATGCGGTCAAATTTACCGAACGTGGTGAAATCCAAGTACAAGTACAAGCTGAATCGATACAAGATAGTTTATGTCAAATTAAATTTATCGTGCAAGATAGTGGGATTGGGATTCCTGCGGATCGATTGAGTTCATTATTTAAGGCCTTTACCCAAGCAGATTCTTCAACCACGCGTAAATATGGTGGTACAGGTCTGGGTCTCACGATTAGCAAACATTTAACTGAGCTGATGGGTGGACATATTTGGGTAGAAAGTGAAGTTGATATTGGCTCGAGGTTTCATTTTTCAATTAAAGCCCCTGTGACTGAGAGTAAACCACTACAAGCCTTATATGAGTCTCATGCTGAATTGCAAGGAAAAAGTGTATTCTTGCTTAATTTAGCACCCAATAACCGTCTGTTTATTACCCAGCAAGTTGAACGTTGGGGCATGATTATCGCGCCTGAGATTTCTCAAGATGTTGATTTTGCCATGGTAGAATTAATGCAAGATCAAGTGCCTTTAGCCGAAATACAATCCAAACCATTGATTGCATTAACTCATTTGTGTGCGAAACAACACCGACAAGCTCCATTCAATGCCTGTTTAAATAAACCTATACGCCCTAAGCGTTTGTTAGAGACTTTCTTGCAATTATTAGAACAGCCTGAAGACGTGAGTGAGCAAGAAGCTGCAAAACAGTCGCAACAGGACAATGCATTATCCGATGCGGAATTGCCAGAGAAAAATAGCGATCAGTTACAGATTTTATTAGTTGATGATAATGCGGTGAATCGAAAAGTGGGTGTATTACAGTTGAATAAATTGGGCTATCAACCTGATACGGCAGTGGATGGTCTCGATGCGCTGAAAGCTTTGCGTGATAAATACTATGATGTGGTGCTAATGGATATGCAAATGCCAAATATGGATGGTTTGGAAGCCACACGCGAAATTGTTAAAAACTGGCCAACAGCACAGTGTCCGTGGATTATTGCCATGACGGCCAATGCAATGAAAGAGGATAAAGAAAGGTGCTTTGCAGCGGGTATGCATGACTATATTAGCAAGCCTGTGCGCGGTGACGATTTGATAGCAGCATTGAATAATGTGCCTCAAAATAATACCTAGGCATCACTAGGGTTGACAGTTGTTGTATAACAAGGTCAACCTAGGATTTCGTTGAATCGGCGAGAATCAACATACGGGTTAATAGTTCAATGATAGCAAGTTCAAATTTGTGACCCACTGATCGCCCGTTGACTCTGTATTACCCGCTTTAAGTGGGATAGGGTTGGCGAAAATAGGCCCATCCACTATAACTGTATGGTACTCACCACTTTCTCCCGTTACATCAATATTTTGCAATGCTTCTAGTTGTTCAATACATTGTGTATCTAAATAACGGCCTGCATAGTTAGGCCCTAATTTATTAGATGCGGTTACAATCATGGCTCTAAAACCTGCTGTCACATATTCCGCTAATATACGTGATTTTGGGGTATCCCAGAGTGGTAAGTACGTTTCTAGCCCTGCTTGTTGACATAAAGACTCATTACCCCGCCGATGATTATCTAATGAAATATCCCCAAAAGTGACAATATTAATATCCATGGCTTTTAGCTCTTGTAATACATCAAGCACCCCTTGATTGTAGTTTTCTTTATCTGTGGTTTTGGTTAATAGCGGAATGTTTAGAGATAAGGCTTGCGCTTGTAATACACTGCGTGGAATCGGCAGAGAATAAGAATACTCACCACTTTCATCTAACATAGTTAATAAAAACTGAGGTTTTGCACCTGCCCTAATGGCACGATATAAGGCAAGACAGGCATCCCTACCACCATTCCATGCACAAACAAACGGTTCGCCTGCCGCTGGTACTCGGTATGTCATGAACGCTCCCCTTTAATAACTGTGACTAATAAACAGTAACTGATCGATAATTGACTACTAGTCAAAATTTATACCTCATACCCCTGTAGTGTGATTAGCAATACAAAAATACTATATCTAAACGGGTGTGCTTGGCTTTGAGTCTGATGCTAAAACCAATAACAGTCCAATAGGCGGTGTCAGCAACAAAGACGCAAAAAAGTATCCCCAAAAACCCATTTTACGATTCTGTCCTAGCAGCCCGATTAAGAATGCTGGAAGAATCGACATTAAAACGACATGAGCTAACATGATTTAATTCCCCTTTGTATCTTGTTCTTCCAACTCTAATAAAGCTGATTTGTTTTCATTAAACTTAATCAACTCTAAAATGAACGGTACATTGGCACCTGGTATTAATTCAAATTTACCTTGGTGTACGGTATAAAAACTATACTGTTTGCCTGATATTTCGCCATCTTTAGTAAAAGCATGTGGGCCTGTAACACCTAACCAATAGGGTTCCATATAACGCAATTGGGTTGAGAGTACAATAGGCACAGTCGAATCAGACTTTTCAATAATATATGCCAATAACATAATACTATCATAAGCTTGAGCTGCCCATGCATCAGGCTTTACATCATATTGTTTTCTAAAACGATTGATAAAACCCCGTGCTAAGTTGAATGACTCATTAAAGGGTGCGGGTACTGAAAAGCCTTCAGCTGTATCGCCTGCTAACTCAATGAGTCTAGGATGGTACATCAAGTTAACGCCGACAACAGGGTGCTTAATCCCCATATTACGGGCTTCTTTTAAGATTCGGCTGCCTGTTTCTTCATTAGTCGCCACAAAAACCACGTCAAACTCTAAGCCTTTTAAATCAGACATAATATCTTTAAAGCTTTTCTTGGTTTTGAAAAATGAACGACGATAGACAATGTCAGCATCAAGCTGCATATCCGCAATGGTTTCAGCGAAAGACTCTGCTACTTGGGTGCTGTATTCGGTTCTATCATATAACACCACAATTTTTTTCTTTTCTAAGCTGTAATAAATATAGCCCGCCAACTGCTTAGATTCTTGATAGTTATCAGGAATAAGGCGGAAGGTGTACATGAAATTATGGCGCGTCAGCTCAATATTGGTTGCACCGGGGCCTAAATACAATAAACCGAAATACTCATAAGTAATCGAGGCTGCAATCGATGTTTCAGAAATGGTATGACCGACTACAGCAACCACATCAGTATTTTTAGCCAATTCTTCGGCCACTGTTCTTGCTGCAAATTGAGCATGGTTACGCATTTTTTTACTGAATTCAAAAAAGCCTGCTTGTAAATAAACGGCTTCATCGCGCTCAATTAAGTTAACTCTACGCCCTAAAATCCCGCCTCGGGCATTTAGCTCTTGTGCTGCAAAGCGTGCTCCTTCAAAAAACAAGCTTTGAGAACGGCTATCCCATACAACACCAATGTTAATAGGAGCTTTACGCTTATGGGCTTTTTCAGCTTTTTCTTCTCGTTCATCTTTATACTTGTACGCAGGCCTTTCGCAAGCCGTTAAATTAACAAGAAAAATAGCTATACAGGTTAGGTATAAAACACGCATCATTTGCTTGGCACACCTAAAATTAGAGGCAAGCCATTTGAACCTTGGTTGCCAAAAATCAGGACTTTCGCATTTTCTGATTTAGACAGTTCTGCTGTGGCTTGAATACCCTCCCAAGTCAACATGTGGTCATCTAAATTGTCAGCAATAATTTGGTGATAGTCTTGAATACCTTGTGCCTCAATACGTTTACGTTCTGCCTCTTGCTCTTCTCGCGCTAAAATGTATTGATAGGCTTTGAATTGCTCTTCGTAGACTAATTTGTCTTCAATAGACTGAGCAACAGGTGGTGGCAAGTCTAAGCTACGAATAATAATGTCACTGATGCGCACGTACTTACGCCCCGTTTCTTCTAATGCTAAAACGATGATATTGCTTAAAACGCCTTCTTTGTTGGTGTAAATGTCTTCTGGAGTGTATTTGCCGATGTTACGCCTCATCACCGACTCTATCTGCGGAATAATAATTTTATTCACATAGTCGGGGCCAATCTTTTGATGCAGTACGCCTATTAATTCATATTCGGGGTGGAAGCGAATGGCGATTTTTAAATATACGGGCAAACCTTGATTGGTTAACACCTTAAATTTATGTTTCACCAATTGCACCCGTGCATCATAAATATGCATAATATCCCATGGAAAAATAATGTGTAATCCTTCTGGGTATACATAATCTGTCACCGTACCAATCGTAAAACGTTTATATAATACGCCCGCTTCACCTGCGTTAATGGTAATAAAAATGCGTGGCCATAAAAAAACCACAAGTAATGTTATAACGAGTGAAATCACAACAATATAAGGTGTATTTTCTTGTATCCAAACACGAGCTTTACGTTTTGTACGCGCTACTGATACCACATCAACCTCCGCTCTAACCCATCTAAATACTGATAAACTGTGCTGCTGCCTGTTAAAAAATGCGTATTATTTTAGACGAGTAGTTGCTTTTCCTTAAGATATTAAACAGTAATTATACCAAGATTATAATCGATGATTATGATAGTTTTTACTAGTTTGAATTTTTGCTATTTTGATGTGTAAAAAGAAGGGATTGTTTTTCTCAGTCAAAGTTGTATGTAAAAATAAATGAAAAATACTTGTATGAGATTGAATTTGTAAGGAATGTATAGGATTGTCTTGAGTGCAGTATGTTATTAAAAAAATACAATACTTCGAATCAATAAGATTGTTTCAAGAATGTGTATATGCTAGTAATAACGGCTTATTTCGGACGATCTAATGAGCATAATTTTCTAAATGGCATATAACCTGCACTCACGGATTTCAGAGCATTACTTGGCTATATAAAAATGAAAAAATTGCTAGGAGACAGTGTAAACTATATTTTTCCTATTCGCTTTTGGGAATATGACAGTGTATTAATTGTCTGTATGGCAGCGATCTTATTAATTATGAGTCATTGGCTGCAGCCATTTGAACAATGGTTTTTACAACAACATATTAATCAATTAGCAAAACCTGCTTACCCCGAGCTAGTGATTGTAACTGTAGATGAAAAGACACAAACAACACTACAAGAATATCCTATCAATCGCCAACATTATGCTGAATTTATTAAACAAATCTCATCTTATGCTAAAGTGATTGGTTTACACATTGATTTATCTCGGCCCCAGCCAAACCCTGTCCAAGCTCAAATTGACGCTTTGGTGACATATTATCAGCAGTCCAAATTACCCGCATTGCCTGAGCATTTAAAACAATTGCAGCAGATCATCGCAGATAGCCAACATATTCGTGCACGATTAGCGACCGATCAGGCGATTTTATTTCAATTACAACAGTTTTATCAAAATAGCTTTGAACCTGATAAAACCTTGACTGAATTTATACAATTACACGATAGACTAGCCAGTTTAAGTTACGATTTAAGCCATGATGCTCGTTTAAGTGAAGTATTGGCACAATCGGATAATGTGATATTAGGACAAACTGTAGATAAGCCGTTGCTTAATATTTTTGGTGAATACAATCATATGGTTGCAGACATAGATAAGCCAAGCCGCTTTGCTGCCGCTATTTTGCAAAAGATAGATTATTCACAGGTATTACCTCATTACCTGATTCCTATTAGCCATACAAATTTACGAATTGAAAGTTTTGCCGATGCTTTACAACAAGACCCAAAAAATTATCAAAATAAAATTGTTTTAATTGGTGATGTCACAGGCATTCAGCGAGAGCACTTATTAGATACAGCAAGCATCTTAAATAGTGTGCTGAATCAACAATATTTGCAACACCATCAATTGGCAAATTATATAGAAATGGTTTTGTTCTTTGCGAGTTTTCTCTACTTATTGGCTGTACAACCATGTTTAAAACGTAGATGGTCAATAACCGTATTATGGATCGTGGCTTTATGGATGATATATGTAGGCTTGTTTTACTATGGTTGGCATACGCATTTTATGTTGCCTGTTTTGCTCGTGGTGAGTAGTTATATTGTTTTGAGCTTAAAGTACTTAATTGAAAATTATCAAGATGCGGTACGGTTGCATCCAGAAGCAGTTGAAAGTAATCGTTTACTAGGTTTGGCATTCCAAGGACAAGGTCATTTAGATTTAGCGTTTGAAAAGTTTCGTTTATGTCCACCTGATGAGACCATGTTAGGATTATTGTATAACTTGGCATTAGATTATGAGATCAAACCACAGGCACGGCGTGCTATTGCTGTTTATCGTTATATCTTAACTCATCAACTTGATTTTCGAGATGTACAACAACGTTTAGACCGTTTACAACGTTTCAGTTTACCAAAATTACCATTGCACCAATTATCACAAACCACTTTAGACAATAGCGCGCAAAAACCCAGTATTGGTCGTTATCAAATTGAGCGTCAATTAGGTAAGGGGGCGATGGGAGTGGTGTATTTAGGGCAAGATACTAAGCTTGATCGTTTAGTGGCGATTAAAACGTTACCTTTATTTGAAGAGTTTGATAATGATGATTTACAAGAGGCCGTGATTCGATTTTTCCGTGAAGCCAATGCAGCAGGTCGTTTACAACATGACGATATTATTCGTATTTTTGATGCGGGTGGAGAACAAGACTTAGCCTATATTGCGATGGAATTTTTTAAAGGTGGTAATCTCATTCCTTATTCACGTAAAGAAAATCTGTTGTCTATCAATATTGTATTAGATATTATCAGCCGCATTGCGCTCGCACTAGATTATGCACATCGACATCAAGTAGTACACCGAGACATTAAACCTGCTAATATTATGTACAATCCTGCGACAAATCAGATTAAAATAACCGATTTTGGGATTGCACGTATTACTGATACGCATAAAACAAAAACGGGCATTATTTTGGGTACACCTTCTTATATGTCTCCAGAACAGTTGGCAGGTAAAAAAATAGATGGGCGTACCGATTTATTTTCACTGGGAATTATGCTATATCAGTTGCTGACAGGAAAGTTGCCGTTTAAAGCGGATTCAATGGCCAGTTTAATGTTTAAAATTGCCAATGAGTCACACCCTGATATAACCCAAATACGTGCGGACATTCCTATTCATTTAAAACATATCATTGACACTGCATTAGCAAAAAATCCGCAAGCACGATTTCAGACTGGAATGCAGTTTGCTCAAGCATTGCGCGATTGTAGTGATGAGGCTGAATATGCGCCTAGAAATGAGTTATCTTTCTGACACAGGCTTGGTTAGAGACCATAACGAAGATTATCTTAGTTGCGATGACACACTGGGGCTGGTTGTACTGGCTGATGGCATGGGAGGCTATCAAGCAGGCGAAGTGGCCAGTGAAATTGCTGTACAAACGGTGATGTCAAATTTGACGGAACTGGCAGAGTCTGCAACAGAAGAAAATGATAATCCACTTGCAGCACACACCAGTTTGCAATTAGAGCAAGCAATTGTGAAAGCCAACCAGTCTATTTTTAAAGCGGCTGAGGAACAGACCAAATATCATGGCATGGGCACAACAATTGTCGCAGCATTATTTCATGATAATACGGCTTTTATTGCACATGTGGGCGATTCTCGTTTATATCGGTTGCGCCATCGTGAGTTTAAACCATTAACTAAGGATCATTCAGTATTACAGGATTTAATCGACTGTGGCTATTATACGCCAGAGCAAGCTCGTCACTCTCCCAACCGTAATCTAGTAACACGGGCATTGGGTGTGAGTAAAACGGTTAATGTCGATGTGCAAGAGCAATTTGTATTAGCCAATGATATTTATTTATTATGTTCTGATGGTTTGAATGACATGTTAGAGGATATTGAAATTTATAATATTCTCAATGAATGTCAGCATGATTTATCTTTAGCTGCGCAAAATTTGGTAGATGCAGCGAATAATAAAGGTGGAGAAGATAATATTTCCGTTATTTTAGTCAGAGTATTACTTGAAGATTTAAATCAGGATAGAAATTGGTGGCAAAAGCTCGTTAACTTTCGGTTTTTAACATAATCTACAGTCAAGCTATTTGTTGATAGGATGTTGTTAGGTGCATATCGACTTTAAAAATATACACTGCTTAACACATCCTATATTGCCTTTTTCACTCAAACAAATAACTTGTTGACCACATAGTTATTTAGTGATGTCTGTTTTAACTACTCTCACCTGCTTTTAACTTAAACTGTCCAAACATGGCTTGCAATTTCGTAGCTTGTTGAGACAGGGCTTCTGTGCTTTCACCTGCTTTTTGTACTAACATTACATTTTGTTGCGTCATATCATCAATGCGTATCACTGATTGATTCACATGCTCAATAGCGTTGGTTTGCTGCTTTGAGGTGGTGGAAATCTCAGCCATCATGTCGCGTACTTGCGTAATAGATAAGATGATGTCGTTCATTTTATCGCCTGCAATATTGACCAACTCCGAACTGATTTGAATATCTTCAACTGAATTATCGATTAAACTTTTAATTTCCTTAGCTGCATTCGCAGTTCGTTGAGCTAAATTTTTCACTTCGCTGGCAACCACGGTAAACCCTCGCCCTTGCTCTCCAACTCTTGCGGCTTCAACCGCTGCATTTAAGGCTAAGATATTGGTTTGAAATGCAATACTATCTATCAAGCTGATAATCTCAGATATTTTCCCCGAAGATTCATGCGTTTGATGCATTCTATCCATAACTTGTTGAAAAACATAACTGCCTTGTTTGGCGATCTCGGTTGCTGTAAATGCACATTGACTGGCATGTTGCGCGTGTTGTGCATTGTGCTGAATGCTTTCCGTAAACTGCTGCATTATTGCCGAAGTGTCTTCTAAAATCGCGGCTTGGGTTGTAGTATGTGTGGCTAACTCATCTTTAATTTCTTCAACAATATTATGTAAATTTGCGACGGTTAACTGCGTAGAATGCGACATGCCCGCATAAATACCGTTATTCGATGTTGCTGCTTTCTCATTTGATGCGCCAATAGCTAAGGTATAAGTCATGCGTTTTATATCCATCATAATAGACGCGGTGTTTTCTACTAGCGTATTTGTGCCTTCTCCCAGCACCTTCATAAAACCTTGTAACTCATCTGTTTTAACTCGTCTGGTCAAATCACCTTGCTGTGCCGCTGCAATGGTTGCTTGTATGTCATCTATAACGACTTTCATTTTATTAGATAAATGATGAACAGCATGATGCATAATCCCGATTTCATCTTTATGTCTGCCTAAGTGAATATGCTCGTTTAAATAACCATTAGCGATATTTTCCATGAGCGTTGCAATATGACAGATCGGTTTTTCAACCATCCATTTGATAATAAATATAAAAACCAATGCACCCATCAATGTGAGCGTGACCATAATGATAATAAGTTGATTAATATCTTGTTGGGCAGCTAAGTAATGGCTGCGGTCGGCAACGATGGATAATACACCGATATTTTTATGAGAAAAGTCCTGAATGGGTTTTGAATATACTGCAACAGATTGACCATTTAGCATTTTGTGCACAATCATGCCTTCTGGTGTTTGTAAAACCGTGCGTAACTCTGCTGTTGTTAACAGTTGAGGTTGTGGCTCATCTTCTGCAATTCCATCAATATCAAAGGTGCGTGCAAATGTAGTAAATGTGGCTTGATTGGGATCGATTTCATCTAAATGTCGTTGGCCTGCTTTAATATTTTCTACACCTGCAATATATAATGCAGAATCAATATTATGCAGAGCTTTAAACGGATCAAAAAAATATTTATCAAACCGCATTCCAAATTCAACCGTACCAATATGTTCTTGTTGATAAAACACGGGGACAACGCCACGCATTCCTAAACCATATACCCCTTTTTCTAAACCATGTTGAGGCCGCTGGGTTATGTTTGCAGTGACAACAGATTTTCTAAATCCGCTTAAATCATCACCATATTTATCTGGTTGGTGAATACGCAGAAAGGAAATAGCATCAGAATATTGGCCAGCTGTATTGCCTTGTTCTACTGTACCTTTGGTATGAAATTGAAATTGTTCCACCCGATATTGTTGTTGCATGGCTTCAAAGGTAGGTACAAGCCATTCGGATAATGCTTGCCTATCTTGTTTAGCAAAAGCAGCTTGAATGGGTGGGGTTTGTGCTACAAATGTTGCGAGCTTTTTTGCGGTTAAGATTTCGGCCGCCATACAGTCGCTCACAATCGTATGTTGTGCTTTGAGTTCTTTTTGCTCGGTAATGGTTTGCATCTCTGCCATTTTGTAATAGGAAACATAAGCAAAACTACTGATAATCAGGCCACAAGTGGCGATGCCAATAAGCGTTAATTTTGTTCCAATTTTCATAGCAGAGGTTTCTTTTATTAGATTTTTAGTGAGCGAGTAAGTATGAAAGAATGTTATATGTCAAAGTACTTTGATGAATAGGTTTGAGGATATTTAACAATTGTTCTTACCAACAACATGATTTAAAACTGCTTACCTTAAATGAAGATCAACAGTTCTAAATACTTATACAGCGATTAAATACGATTCAATGCTAACATCCATTAGGCGTTTGTTTTTTGTAATTCAATGCCTTGTTGCTGTAGCGTATCAATCACATTATTAACAATAATAGGTAGCTTTTCTGCAACAGTGGGGGTTAACTCCGTACTCAGCTCTAAATTTTCAGGCACAACTCCAAATAACAAAATTCTCTTAGGTGATTTTGCAACCAAATCAGCAGCAGCCAATACATCGGCAATCCCAACTTGATGAGGCGATAGTTTAGAGGCAAAAAAACGTGGAATCTCATCACCTTCCATACTTACCACTGTACCCGCTGGCTTATCACTGGCAACAGCGTCTAATACGATTAATAAATCAATATCAACGATATGCCCCAGCAATTCCATACCCATCGTGCCCCCATCTAAGATAGTGACATTATCTGGATAATCATAATGTTTCATTAAATATTCAGCAGCTCGTACTCCAATGCCTTCATCAGTCAATAAGATATTACCTACACCCATCACCACAATTTGCATAATGCCCCCAAGCTTTTTTAACTATTAAAAATATAAACGTTTTTGAAATGTGTGATAGGTGAAAAATATAAAAAATAATGGCTATCACGAGCATTTGAACAAAACAAAGAAAATCGGTATCATTGGCTAAACAGTCTGATTTAAATATATAAAATAAGCTAGCCACTTAGTATTCTAAAAGAGGTAACTCCAACCGTGTACCACTTCATTCAATCCAGTTTGATCTTTTTAGGGATAACTATTCTATCTCTAAATGTCGGGGCTGTAGACTATAATTCTATTGAGCGTAGTTTATCATCTGGTACGGATCGCTTAAGTTCTGATCTTGCACAGCCTGAGGCAAGTATTTTACCACCATTACCACCCCTGCCTGACTTGTATGAAGGGGGAGAAGCACCGTTATCTGCTCGGCCTCAAGTCGATGTTAAGAGCTTTAAGTTTAAAGGCAATACGGTTTATAGCAGCGAATTCTTATCAGACCTCGTCTCAGATTACCAAGGTCGCCAAATTTCGGCTGAAGAATTACAAATGGTCAAAAATATTATTACTCGTAAATATATTGAAGCTGGCTATATTAATTCGGGTGCGATTATCCCAGACCAACAAGTTGAAAATGGTGAAATCGAGCTAGAAATTATTGAAGGTAAACTGGTTGAAATCGACATTAGCAACCTAAAAAGCAATGGTGATGAAGGTCGTCTTTATCCTAGCTACATCAAAGGCCGCATTGGTGGTAAAGATGAGGAAGTGTTAAATATTAATACCTTGCAAGAGCGTTTACAGTTACTACATCAAAACCCGTTATTCCGCCGTATCAATGCAGAATTAGGCCCCGGTATTCGTTTAGGTGAAGGTATTTTAAAGTTAAACGTAACTGAAGCAACGCCTTGGGAAGTGGGGGCACGTTTCAGCAATCATCGTTCTCCTAGTGTTGGCTCTTATCGTGGTGAAATTTTTGGTATCCATCGCAATTTATTAGGTTTGGGTGATAGTATTTATTTGCGTTTAGGTTTGACTGAAGGCTTAAGAGATTACAGCTTTAATTATTCATTACCTGTGAGTAGTCGTTATGGCACAACCATCGCGTTTAGTGCGGAACGTAGTGATGCGGAAGTGGTTTCTGAGCCGTTCAATCAATTGAATATTGAAAGTGAAGCCGAAACTTACGCGCTTAGTGTTACTCAACCTTTGATTAAAACACCTAACAAAGAATTGAATTTAGGGCTGAAAATTGAGCGTCGTAGCAGTACCACCTACATGTTTAAAGGCACACCACTTGAGCAAAAATTCTCGTTCTCTCCCGGTGTACAAGATGGTGAAAGTCGCATTTCGGTTTTACGTTTTTCACAGGATTGGTTAGATCGTAGTCGTACTCGTGTGATTGCTGCACGCTCTAGTTTCAACTTTGGCTTCGATGCGTGGGATGCTACGATTAATACGGATGGTTCGCCAGATGGTAAGTTCTTTACTTGGTTGGGACAATTCCAATGGGTACAACGGATTGCAGCATTAGGTAGCCAAGACACACAGTTATTAGTACGTGCTGATATGCAATGGGCGAATCAAGACTTATTGCCTTTAGAAAAATTCTCAGTTGGGGGTGCATCCACTGTACGTGGTTATCGTGAAAATCATATGACCCGTGATAATGGTTTAGTGGCTTCAATCGAGTGGCGGATTCCTGTGGCTAAATTCCCACTCCCTGGTATTAGTAAAGATACTGATGATGGCACATTACAAATCGCACCTTTCTTTGATTACGGACGAGCTTGGAACGCAGATGCAGAAACACCAAAACCTGATGATATTTCTAGTGTTGGTTTAGGTTTACGCTGGATGCCAAGTCAACGCGTCAATGCTATTTTATACTGGGGTCATGCATTACGTAATGTGGCAGATCAACAAGATGACGATTTACAAGATGATGGTATTCACTTTGAGCTAAACTTTAGCTATCCATTTGATTAATAAAATAAATTGCTTTTAGCATACTTTTTTGGCAACTTCGTGTTGCCTTTTGTTTTTTTAATACAAGTGATTCAATATTGAGTTGCTTGAGTAATATTTAACTTTTCTAATTTAAAAGATGGACTTATGGCTGGACATAGTAAGTGGGCTAATATTCAACATCGCAAAAGTGCTCAAGATGCAAAACGCGGTAAATTATTTACACGGTTAATTCGTGAAATCACGGTTGCTGCCCGTATGGGTGGGGAAGACCCGAGTGCAAACCCTCGTTTAAGAGCGGCGATTGATAAAGCACTTGGCAGTAATATGACCAAGGACACTGTTGAGCGTGCTGTGAAGCGTGGCGCAGGTACACAAGACGGTGATAACTTTGAAGAAGTACGTTATGAAGGTTATGGCCCTGGTGGTGTTGCGGTCATGGTTGATTGTATGACTGATAACCGTAACCGTACTGTTGCTGAGGTACGTCACGCATTTAGTAAATCTGGTGGTAATTTGGGCACTGATGGTTCAGTTTCTTATTTATTCAGCAAAACGGGCTTATTGAGCTTTAGTGCTGAGACTGATGAAGATGCAGTGATGGAAGTAGCACTTGATGCAGGTGCAGAAGACATTGAACAAAATGATGATGGTTCATTTGACGTTGTGACTACACCAGAAGATTTTTATGCAGTCAAAGAAGCATTAGATACAGCAGAATTGGTTGCTGATAATGCGGAAATCACTATGAAAGCGTCTACAAGCAGTGTGCTGGATTTAGACGGCGCGCAAAAAATGTTACGTTTATTAAATATGTTAGAAGAATTAGACGATACACAGCAAGTCTATTCTAATGCTGATATTTCTGAAGAAGTGATGGCACAATTGGATTAATTGTTTGCCTCTTCACGATATGGCAAGTTTTAAAGGGAAGGATAGATATCGCCCTCCCTTTATTGCTAAATATCCACTTAGGTATTAGCGGAACTTGTCCAATTAACTAATACAGCCCCCTTCAAATTGGCCGATATGCATTTGTTCATCAGCTAAACCACTATGTTGCAATAATTGCTTAGATGTCTCGGTTAAGTTGGGTATACCAGCTACGTACACTTGATAATCCTCAATATTTGGACATTCAGCTAATACTTTATTTATTGTGGTCTCAGCAATATTATCTTGGATAATCAAAGGGTGATAATGGAAGTTATCCAAAGCATCTGCCCAAGAACGACATAAATTACTCAGATAATGCCCTTCTTGTTGCTGACATACCCAGAAGAAATGAAATGATTCAATAATATCAATTGAGATGGCGTGTTCAACTAAGCTTTTAATTGGGGCAAATCCATCAGCATAAGCAATAAAAACGGCAGGCCGTGAGTCATCTTCTCCCAAAACAAACTCGCCTTTAGGCCCTTCTAGCATAATAGGTTGTTGAATGTTCAATTGTTGAATAAATTTTGCGGTCGCATTATTTTGTTTTCGAATATGAAATTGTAAATTACGTCCATCACAGGGACAGCTAGCCAGTGCAAATTTTGCAGATTTTCCTTCTTCTATACTTAATTTAACACATTGTCCTGCCATAAAACGCAACGTTTGAGTACGTGGGGTTTGTAATTGTAATAAGACAATATCATCGCTAAGTGAATCGAGTTTTTTCACCCGTACTTGAATTTCTTGCTCTGGGATTTCATTAGCATGGTGTGCTTCAGAAGCTTCCAGTACTAAATCCGTAACCGCTGTATGGCTGCACATCAACATATAACCCATGTTCTTTTCTGCTTCACTTAATACATAGTCATGTTCACGTACTTTCCAGACTTCACCCGAAACCACACGCGCCTTACATGCTCCACAGTTACCGCTACTACAGCCATAGTTTAACGCTAAACCTGCCTGTAGCGCGGCTTCTAGTAAAGATGATGACCCTTCAACAAAAAATTCATGTCCACTAGGGAGCATTTTAACGTGCGCTGCCATAATGCGTAAAAAAGTATCTTTGGCTAATAACTGATTCTTAGGTGTTGCCTCACACTGGTAAGGTTGTGTTTGTTGCTGCACCCATTTATACAGTGTTTGTAGCTCTGGGTTTTGCTCCATCAGTTGAGATAATTTATCTAATAACTGCTGGTTAAAATCATGTTGATGCTGCAATTCATTACGCGTACAAATCAACTGCTTTGCTAGTTCCGTTAGCCGATTAGTTAACACTTCAGGCGAAGGCAAGGTTTCTTCATAATGTCGTCTTGGCCGTGCCTCTGCCTTAATTGTTTGCATCCGTTCTAATGTCGTATTATCTTCAAGACTAGCTTGAGGATAGGCACGTAGCAAGTCTGTGACTTTGACTTTGCCTTCAAAGGTGGTGATTTCGCCATTACGAATTTTATGCTGTAAAGTACCGCGCGTAGTACCTACTAAACGTGCAGCACGAGAAACGCTGAGTAATTGTGCCATGGCTTTTCTATTTGTGATGGTGGAAAAAAGATTATAGCAACTAAATTCAAAACAAGCTTTTATAACCCTGCTTTGATTGCAGTTACTGCATTTTCGTTTTACTATTTGTCAGGACAATTTAATTGCCACGCTATTTTTTCATTCATTTAGGAGAGACTTTAATGAAGAAATCATTGTTTCAATTATGCAGTTTGGTTTTAGTTGGCTTATTACCCATGTCTGTTTATGCACATCATCCAGTTGAAATGACAGGGTTTGCTGCAGGTACATTGCATCCTCTTACTGGTCTCGATCACCTGTTAGCGATGGTTGCAGTGGGTTTATGGGCAAGCCAAATCGGTAAAAAAGCACTATGGACGTTGCCCAGCAGCTTCATTATTGCAATGGTATTAGGTGCGTTATTACCTATTATGGGGGTTGCTATCCCTTATGTTGAAACGGGTATTTTATTATCTGTGCTGGTATTAGGTGGCTTGGTTGCTACTGCATTACCTATGGCGTTTAGCATTGCTATTGTGAGCTGTTTTGCTGTATTTCACGGTTACGCACATGGTGCAGAAACCAGTGCACTATCTGCCAGTTACATCGCTGGGTTTGTATTATCAACAGCCATCTTACAAGCAATGGGTGTCATGACAGGTGTTGCATTACGTCAATTACAATTTGAGAAAATCACACGTTTTGCTGGTAGTGCGATTGCCATGACGGGTATGTATTTCGTTTTTGCTTAATTATGAAGCGCAACCCAACAGATAGATCACATGTGCTTGTTGGGTTGTTTGCAAAGCTGACTCAAATTTACTCTTTTTTTAATACAATCAAAGTAATGTCATCATAAACTTTTTGGCTGCCGATATGGCGCAATACATCACGGATAATACCATCTTGAATTTCTTGGCTACTGTTTTTTTCCCAGTGATATTGCACAGAGCAGCACAGACGGGATAAACCATATAATTCTTTATCTGCATTCTCCGCTTCCGTAATCCCATCCGTATATAAAACCAAGCCATCACCTGATTTTAGCTCAATTTCTTTACAAGCAACAAAAGAGTCAATGTTGGCTTCTAAACCAATTGGAAACCCAAGATCAACTGTATCAATTTCTTCCACTTC
This sequence comes from Candidatus Albibeggiatoa sp. nov. NOAA, assembly GCA_025800385.1. Taxonomy (GTDB): domain Bacteria; phylum Pseudomonadota; class Gammaproteobacteria; order Beggiatoales; family Beggiatoaceae; genus Albibeggiatoa. The sequence continues at coordinate 79,408 of JAOXRS010000008.1, read as the reverse complement.
ACCATTTGCTCTTACAACCAGCACTTCTTCATGCTGTCCAGTGATAATCGCTTTACCTTGATAATAATCAACAACGGTTAAAGTAAGGTTTTTATCAGATTCCATGCGTTGGATATTGTCGTATAACATACGATTAACTGAAGTTAAGCAAGTATCTGTTGATCCCATATCATTTGCAAATAAAGTCCGTAATGAAGTTTGTACCATCAACATGATAATCGCACTGGATAAGCCATGACCTGTGACATCACCAATGGCAATACGGGTGTGATCGTTATAACACAGTACATCATAGTAATCACCACCAATTTCTTCCGCTGGCTGCATGTACGCACTGATGTCTAAATCTTGAATTGCTTTGAGTTCTTGCGGGCGTGGTAAAATTAAATATTGGAATTCACGTGATACTTCTAATTCTGTCGCAATCCGCAAATTCTCTTTTTCAAGTAATTGGTTGACATGATTTAACTCTTCAAAGGCTAGTTCGACTTCAGCTGTACGCACTTTGACTTTGTATTCTAAGTTTCTAACAAAATCTTGTAACTCGATCACCATTTTTTCAAATGAATAGGCCAAAATACTTAATTCATCGGTATAGCTAATATGGATTTTCTGCAAGTTATTAATATATTTTGGTGAAAAATCACGCTGAGATAAGTTTTCGACACAATGTGTTAATAATTTCAATGGTAAAGAAACACGATATGACAAGTAATAACTGGCTAATACTGAAACCACCACGATGATTGTCAGCCCCATTAACTCAATGATTTGGGAATTAAATAAAAATTGTTGCAATACTTGATGTGTAAATTGATTCTGCTTATCTAATAGATGCTGTACACCAGAATAAGAAACATATAAACCTAAATAACCGAAAAGCTGTGACTCGGTATAAAGTGGAGAAATCACATGATAGCCCAGTGCATTTTCTTGAATGAGAATGCCTGACTGTGCTTGGGTAAAATCTAAATCCAATTCTGTTGAGACAAGTTTAACATCTGATGGATAGGCTTCTATCCGCTTCGTCTCTACGCTAAGCTTATGGTAATTATCAAAATTGAATAATACATTGCCATAGCTATCTGTAATAAAAGCATTTTCTAATGAAAACCAAACACCTAACTTTTCCAATAACTCATGAATAGCTAAAGTGTCTGAGGTTTGTAATGCAGGGGTTAGATAACGGCTGATGTGCTCAACAGTTTCTTTGAGTTTTTTTTGCTCAACCAATGTATATTCTTGGCGTGTTTGTAATTTGAGTTGATTGGTTAACTGCTCAATATCACGCGTAAATAACCATGCTTCGGTAAAGAAAACAGAAACAAGCAAGACAAAATTAATAAAGGTCAAATATAAAGCATATCTGGTACTGAGTTTCATTTTTGTAACCTCGAAAGGGGGTGTTATGCACGTTTATCACCCACAAAATAAATCATAGATGGTTGAAGTTACCCAGTCGCCGCAGTGATTGAAGGAGCTGTGTTATTAGTAAATAGCCATATACATTTGGTTGATAAAGGCTTTTTTACAGCATTGATCTTAGTAATAACTATATACTATATTTTGTAGTTTACATATATAAGACAGCAATAATCATTAATTTTTGTGAATTTATCAGATTTATTTAATGAAAAATATTCAACATTTATACCCAAAGTGTGTTTGTTAGTTTGAAAGAAAGCAAGGTGTGCATCAAATGCTAATAAAAGTGCGTAGAAAAAAGAATGGTTTTTTTACTATATTAAAATATAAGCAGGTATTTTTATGGCTGAATATTAAATAATATGAGAGACATAGCTTATATTATTTATAAGGGAATATGATGGTTAGAATAATGAGAGCGGGCATTTGACTTTAATTAAATTAAAAGAGATGGGCATAATACCGACCTCTTTTAATTTTTTATCGTAAAAATATCATTATTTTGGTAGTGGTTTATATTTGATACGGTGTGGTGTATCTGCATCAACACCTAAACGACGTTTACGGTCGGCTTCGTAATCTGCATAGTTACCTTCGAACCAAACCACTTGGCTGTCACCTTCAAAAGCTAACATGTGTGTGGCAATACGATCTAAGAACCAGCGATCATGTGAAATCACCACTGCACAACCAGGGAAGTTTAATAAAGCTTCTTCTAATGCTCGCAAGGTTTCCACGTCTAAATCGTTAGTGGGTTCGTCGAGTAATAATACGTTGCCACCGCTGCGTAATAATTTAGCTAAATGTACGCGATTGCGTTCACCACCTGATAAATCTTTGATAAATTTCTGTTGGTCTTGGCCTTTGAAATTAAAACGACTGACATAGGCGCGCGATGGGATTTCATATTTACCCACAGTAATCATGTCTTGTCCGTCAGAAATTTCTTCCCACACGGTTCTTTCACCTGCAAGGCTGTCACGGCTTTGGTCGACATGGGCTAATTCAACGGTTTTGCCGACTCGGATTTCACCTGCATCTGGAGTTTCCAAACCTGATAACATACGGAATAAGGTAGTTTTACCTGCGCCGTTCGCACCGATAATACCGACAATGCCCCCCGGTGGTAAGTTGAAATCTAAACCATCAACAAGTAATTTTTCACCAAATGCTTTGCGTAATCCTTCAACCTCAATCACCATATCACCTAAGCGCGGGCCTGGTGGAATGTAGATTTCTTGGGTTTCATTACGGGTTTGTACGTCTTGATTGACCAATTCTTCAAAGCGGGCTAAACGGGCTTTACTCTTAGCATGGCGGCCTTTAGCATTGCTGCGTACCCATTCCAATTCTTGCTTAATCGTACGCTGGCGAGCAGACTCTTGACGTTCTTCTTGGACTAAACGTTGTTCTTTTTGTTCTAACCATGAAGAGTAATTGCCTTGCCAAGGAATACCATGGCCACGGTCTAGTTCTAAAATCCAGCCAGCAACATTGTCTAAGAAGTATCGATCATGGGTAACTGCAACCACAGTGCCTTGATATTCTTTCAAGAAGCGTTCTAACCATGCAACGGATTCCGCGTCTAAATGGTTAGTCGGTTCGTCTAATAGCAACATGTCAGGTTTAGACAATAATAATTTGCATAAAGCGACACGGCGTTTTTCACCACCAGATAACTTAGTCACATCCGCATCCCATGCAGGCAAACGCAATGAGTCTGCAGCCATTTCTAAGTGGCGATCTAATTCCCAACCATTTGCAGATTCAATAGCATCTTGTAACTTGCCTTGCTCTTCCATCAAATCGTTCATTTCGTCATCGCTCATCGGCTCAGCGAATTTCATACTGATTTCATCGAAACGAGCGAGCAATTCTTTAATTTCACTGACCGCTTCTTCAAGGTTGCCGCGAACGTCTTTTTCAGGATTTAATTGAGGTTCTTGTGACAAATAGCCCACTTTGATGCCAGCTTGGGGGCGTGCTTCACCGTTAAATTCTGTATCCACACCTGCCATAATGCGCAATAAACTGGATTTACCCGCACCGTTTAAGCCCAGTACGCCAATCTTTGCACCGGGGAAAAAAGAGAGAGAAATATCTTTAAGAATTTCGCGTTTAGGCGGAACAACCTTGCCCACGCGGTTCATTGTATAAATGTATTGCGCCATATTGTTACGTATCAGTGAGGTGTGCGTTGAAAAAAGGCTAAATATACAAAAGGCTTAACAAATAAGCAAATCATACCCGTGTAATCGCTTTTCAAAATGAAAACATTGATGTGCTTTGATTTAAATTGTAGCCAGTTACTTAATTTGTACCCGTTTGACTTCCATCACATTGGTTAAGTTATCGATTTTCGCTAAAGCTCGACTTAATTGATCTAGCCCTGTGACTTCCACGGTAAACTGCATTTTAACCGTATCATCTTTTTTATTGGTCAAGGTGTTGGTTGCTAGAATATTAATTTTTTCGTTGAAGGCAATTTGACACACATCATGCAATAAACCTTTACGATCATAAGCTAAGATTTGCACATCCAGCGGGTATAGCTGTGAATCTTCGGTTTCAGACATGCCCCATTCAACTTCAATCAAGCGTTCATTATCCTCATCTTGCCAGCGTAAGGCATTTGGACAATCTTGACGGTGTATAACCACACCACGCATTTTTGTTACATAGCCAATAATGGGATCATAAGGAATCGGCTTGCAGCAGCCAGCGGTTTGCGTTAATAGACCACCTACGCCACGAATTTGAATACTAGAGTGTTCTTGATTGCTTGGCTCTCGAACAACTATCGGTTTGATTTTATCGGGTGCAGGAAAGTATAGGTCTTGTAAAATTCGCGCCACTTGGAGAACCGTTAAATCACCCCGACCTAATGCAGCTAAAAATGCGTCGACAGAAGTGAAGCGCATCCGTTGGGCTAATTTATCTAAAGAAATGTCATGTATATTGAGCCGAGCCAATTCTTTCTCTAATAAATGCCGTCCGTCAGCAATATGTTGTTGAGAATTTTGCTTAGTCAGCCAATGACGTACTTTAGAACGTGCACGCGATGTTTGTAAATAATGTAAATTGGGGTTTAACCAATCACGGCTCGGGCGACTTTCATTCGAAGTTAAAATCTCAACCTGCTCGCCACTTTGTAATTCATAATTCAATGAGACGATACGGCCGCTAACTTTTGCACCACGACAACGATGGCCTAATTGGGTATGAATATGGTAAGCAAAATCTAACGGGGTTGCCCCTTTAGGCAAATCAACTACTTTACCTTTTGGTGACAAAACGTACACTCGATCTTCATAAATTTCTGACTTGAACCGATCAATTAAATCGTCCGAATCGGTATCATCATCACGGGTTTGTAAAATTTGCCGCAACCAAGCAATTTTGGCATTAAAGCGTTGATCTTCAGCTGAATTACCCCCTTCTTTATAACGCCAATGTGCAGCGACACCTAACTCGGCATGGCGGTGCATATCTTGTGTGCGAATTTGTACTTCAAAAACTTTATTTTCAGGCCCGTAAACAGCTGTATGCAAGGATTGATAATTATTGTGTTTTGGTGAAGCAATATAATCATCAAATTCATGCGGAATCGGCTGCCATTTTCGATGCACAATACCTAAAACGGTATAACATTGGGTCACGCTTTGTACCAAAACCCGTACCGCTAGGACATCAAATATACGGTCGAAATTGGTTTGTTTGCGATTCATCTTGTTCCAAATGCTATAAATATGCTTTGGACGACCTGAAATTTCCGCTTCAATTCCTTCTTCTGCTAAAGCCGCAGTTAAATCAGACATGATGCCTTGAATATAATCTTCTCGATCTACTCGACGTTCATCAAGCAACTTCGCTAATTTTTTATACGCAGTTGGCTCTAAATAACGTAATGATAAATCTTCTAGCTCCCATTTGATTTGCCAAATTCCTAAACGGTTAGCAAGCGGCGCGTACAGGTCTAAAGTTTCCTGTGCAATGCGATGTTGGGCAGATTCTTCCTCATAACGCAAAGTACGCATTTTATCTAAGCGATCAGCAAGCTTGATTAAAACCACGCGCACGTCTTCTGCCATGGCTAGCAACATCTTGCGAAAACGTTCTTTTTGTTTGTCTTCCCAATGTTGTTCAAATGCATCTTGGCTGACTTCTTCAATTGCGTGCATTTTACTGGTGTCTTCGATAAGATGGCGAACGGGTGCCCCAAAACGTTTTTGGATGCGCTTTAAAGAGTTTTGGTCACATGCCTCATGCAAAATACCTGCAATTAGCACATCGGTATCCATACCTAGATCAGCTAAAATATCGGCTACGGTTAAAACATGTGCTAAATAAGGGTCACCAGACACACGGGTTTGATTTTCATGTATTTCATAAGCTAGATTACAAGCATCAATAAGATTTTGTTTTTCAATTTCACTGCGATGGGTGCAGATACGATTAACCCAATGTGCAATGTCGATGGGATCATTGCTACCGGGGACTAAAAAAGGGTCTTTGACATTTACCATAGAGATATTTCGATATTGTAGTAGTGGAGGTAGGTGTCAGAAATGCCTAAAGAATAAATAGGTGGTTGGAGTAAGATAGCCATATTTTATCACAATCTGATCTAAAGCTTGAAAATTAAGCCTAGTTTATCAATCTCCCAATCAAGGCAGTATATCGTTTTTATGTCTATAGTCATTATTATGCCAAGTATTGAGCCAAATACAGGAAGGAAAATATACAGCAAAAGTAATGCACATTTCTATTTAAATATACATAAATAATAAGGTTATCATGTTTTACCCCGATCTATTTTATACCATTAAAAGCGATGTACTATTTGCTGCAAAGCAACAATATCATTAGATGTTAAAATATTGTATGTTTGTTATGATTTTGTATTTTATGGTTTTTGTTGGTTATTTGTCCGATATGGAAACATCTTGCTTTAATTAAGAGAATTAAATGCGGAATTGTTGCTACTGTGACTTCAGGTGTATATAATCACAAAATTATGACTGGATTTCCTATCCATGTGTGTTACGAAAGTAGCCATTTTTATAGCTAAAAAAGACCGAGTTAAAAGAGTCTTAACACCTCCACCGTCTATGCCCAAACCTGATTCGGAAGTTGAAAGATGACCATCTCCATTAGCGAGCTAAAAGCCTTAGCCAAAAATTTTCATAGTGATCCAAAACGTTCATTTTCTTTACCCGCTAAAGCCTATACCGACCCCGACTTATTGGAATTTGAGCGAAAGGCAATTTTTCATAACAATTGGCAGTATGTTTGTCACATTGAAACCTTACGTAATCCTGGGGACTATATTTCTTTTGATATTCAAGGACAACCTATCGTTGCAGTTCGCGATAAACAAGGGGAATTGAGAGCTTTTTACAATGTTTGTCGCCACAGAGGTCATGAATTGGTTCAAGGGAATAGCAAAGGTAATATTAAATTATTTGTCTGTCCTTATCATGCTTGGGGTTATAACTTAGATGGTACACTTCGTGGCGCACGCCATTCAAAAACAATGGAAAATTTCCAGTTTGAAGACTATGGCATGGTACCTGTTCAAATTGAAGAATTCTGTAGCATGGTGTTTGTCAATCTTAATCCTGATGCTGCATCTTTGGCGAGCCAATCAGGTGAATTAGCCAATGAACTTAAACACTATATCCCTGATTTAGATACGTTGACTCATGCCTACCGCCTTACTTATCACGTGAAAGGCAATTGGAAAATTGTGACCGATAATTTCTTAGAATGTTATCACTGCCCTGTATCACATAAAGACCTTGTGACATTGATTGAAATGGAAAACTATCAAGTCACCACCCACGGTATTTATTCCAGTCAGATTGGCCCTGCAGGAAAATCAGATAATAAAGCTTACAACGTTGATGGCGCGAGTGTTCAAGAACATTTACTTTGGTGGTTATGGCCAAATACAGGTTTATCTCGTTACCCCGGTGGCCCTAACTGGATTATATGGAATTTTATTCCCGTAGACGCTGACAATACAATTGAAACGTTCGACTTTTTCTTCCCAAATTCAACACCAAATGAGCAACAAATGGAAGCGATTGAATATGTCGATAAAGTCTTGCAAAAAGAAGATATTGATATTATCGAAAGCGTACATCGTGGCATGAAAACACCTGCTTGTGAACAAGGCGGCCGCTTTGTGGTGACTGATGGAAAACACAAAGGTGAAACCGAGCAAGGTGTTCATCATTTCCAAAGTGTCTATTTAAACGCGATTAACCAATATATTCAAAACCAAGAACAAAGTACTGAATAGTTCTGCTTTGAGAAGAAAGCTAACAATTGGGCAAGTGCGCTATTCTGCACTAATAGATTTGTACGCTTTAAAAAATATAAACGATTTTCATACATTAGTTGGATTTATTCAAAGAGTATTTTCATGATTGAAGAAAATGTACAGAAGTTGATTGCGTTGGGCAAAAAATTAGTCAGCTCTAATCTTACGATTGCAGATGGTGGTAATCTTTCTACTTATGATGCAAGTGCGAATGAAATGACCATTACACGTTCAGGTGTCTGTCTGGATGAGTTGGATATGGATGCATTTGTTTCGTTTAAATTAGATGAAGAGATTCCAGAGGCCGCGTCTTCTGAAACCGCAATGCACCTTGCAGGTTATCGAACCAGACCCGATTTTTTATGTCTGCTGCACTTCCACCCTCAAAATGCCATTCTACTTGCCACTGCTAATATTCCAATTAGAACCATCACTGTAGACCATACTTATTATCTTGCGGACAAAATGGCGAGATTAGCGTTTATTCAACCGGGGACGCAGGAGTTGGCAGACGCTTGCGCAACACAATTTGCAAGTGGCTCAGATATTTTATTGTTAGCACACCATGGTTGTTTACTAGGCAGTGATTCAATTGAATGGGCGCGACACACAGCATTAAACCTTGAGCAAGCTGCTAGCATGACTAGAACACTAAGCAGTGAATTAGACGGGAACCAAATTCCCAACTGTCCTAGCTCATATATGAAACATCTTAAACAGGCAGGAGTTTTGTGATGGAAGTTGCTGGAAAGCAGTACAGCATGGATAACGTGAATCTCTTTGAAGTTGCTTTTGGTGAAGGGTTCATGTCTTGTGGCGGATCAACTTATCTTGATACATTATTCGCTGATGAAGAACTCGATTCAAATACACGTGTTTTAGATGTTTGTTGCGGTCTAGGTGGCAGTGGCTTTTATCTCGAAGGCAAATACGGAACTAAAGTCACTGGTATTGATCGTGAAGAAGCATTGATTGTACATGCTAAGCAAACAGCAGAAAAAGCCTCATCTCAATGTGAGTTTGTTCATGGTGATGTGATTGCGGCTGATTTTGATGACAATTCGTTTGATTACATTATTTGTCGTGATGCCTTATTGCACTTCAATGCAGAGCAAAAGAATCAATTGTTCCAAAGAATCAAAGCATGGCTGAAACCTGGTGGTAAATTCCTTGCGACCGATTACGGCATCTCAGCTGAACCATTGACAGAAGCGCAAAAAGCTATCCATGAGAGCAAAGGCTATCATTTGTTAATGCAATCGGAGTATTTTGATTATTTTGAAAACAATGGTTTTGTCCGCGTACAGATTCGCAATGATACAGATGCTTACACACAGCATACTCAAGCTGAACTTGATCGTTTACTTGCCCGTAAAGATACATTGACTAGCCAGTATTCTACGGCAGCATTTGACAGTGTTGCTGAATCATTTGAAAGAAAACTAACTGAAATCAAAGATGGCATTAAAACCTATTGGTTAATCCAAGTTGAAAAATATGCGATTCAATCTCAAAAATTAAAAGGGCGTGTCGCAATATGTACAGGTGCGTCTTCTGGGATGGGTCGTGCAACTGCAATGGCATTGGCAGCGCAGGGAGCGACTGTGGCTTTAGTTGCCAGAAATGAAGACAAGCTTAATACTGTAAAAAAACTAATCGATGAGCAAGGCGGTGACTGTTTTGTTGTACCAACTGATGTGGCACAGCGTGAACAAACCTTGGACTTGGTTAATACTGTCAAAACGCGTTGTGGCCATGTTGATGTATTAGTAAATGCGGCAGGTGTAATGTTCTATACGTTTATGAAACATAATGTTCATGAGGAATGGGCAAAGACTGTTGATACTAATATTTCGGGTGTAATGAATTGTATCGGGGCTGTATTACCTTCATTTCTGGAACAGAAGTCGGGACATATCATTAATATCAGTAGTGATGCTGCCAAAACCCCTTATGCTGGCTTATCAGTCTATTCTGCATCAAAAGCGTTTGTGGCGATGTTATCGCAAAGTTTACGCAGTGAATTCCGTGGCACGGGTATCAAAGTGACAGATGTGCAACCGGGAGATGTGAGAACTGATATTGTAAAAACAAACAGCGATACTAAAACGTTGCAAGAACTCGGCATCAATCCAAATTTCAAAGCAGGACATGGATGGGCTTCAGATACACAATTACTAGACCCTTTTGATGTGGCTGATCGTATTGTCGATGCGGTCATATTAAAACCACATGTGGGTATGCACGAAATTTTAATCGAGCCACGCGATCAATAATACTTTGCCAAACTACTCACGCTCATCTATATCGTGGGTAGTTGGCTTTGCATTACAGACTTTCAAGCAAACTTATAATTTATTTGGTAGACAAAGAGGTGGCTTGACCAGTTTCTGTGCTGGATTTACCACTACAATCTGTGCTTACAAATGAATAAGAGAGTGCAGTTGTATCTTTTCTAAACTCCCCTGTTAACACACCTTTGGCAGAACAAGTTGGAGATGGTTTGGTATTAGTCAGGGTGAATTTTTGCTCAATACTAGGCAATGATGTTCCTGTCAAAATACCACTATTTCCATTATCATTTACATAGATGCCCATTAATTGCTGTGCAGGTATAGGGTCTGTTTTTTCAATAAAATCAAAGAAAAATGTAGTGCTGTCACTACCCTGCCAAAAGCCAAGCAGGCCTTTATTTTGTGGGATCGTCGATATCTTTGAACCTGTCCCTTGTGATGTTCCTTCTCCTGTGCAGCTTTTACCAAAGTAGAAATACTCAATTTTCTCATCCTTTAATTCAACCTTTAAAACACCTGTTGCGGCTTGAGGGCAATGGAACATGGGTTGTCTAAGGATAAAAACCAAATTTGACTCATCTTGATATGCCCCTTCTAGTGTGCCTGCAAAGCCATCTGCGGTTAAATAAGCTCCAACGACTTTTGAGCCTTCTTCACTGGAAACTGTTTTAAATATGATGATTTCTTTAGTGAGGTCAGTCGATGAGCCTGAGCTATATTCTCCTATCCAGATACCATCAATCGAGTTTGATGCGGCCATGGCCACACTGGTGGTAAACATCAAAAAAAATACAACAATTCTATTGGTCAATACAGAATAGCGCATCATTAAAATAGCTCCATAGCAAAGAAGAAAAGAATTACCCTAAAATTCAAGATATGCAAAGCAAGATAAACTTTACAAAGCTATGATGTCAATAAAAATAAGCCACTTAGAGGAAAACATACAGTCATTGCACCATAAGTAATATAAGTGTAAACACAGTCAGATAGTCAGTATAATGCTATAAATGAAAGCCTAAAGTAGTTATTAACCAATGGACTGATAGTTGGTTTAGATGAAACTAAAATACTTGTATTTCACAAGTTTATACCTTCAAAAACCTTAAATAAGCAGGAGCTTTATGATGGCAGTTGCCAAAAAACAGTACAGCATGGATAACGTAAATCTTTTTGAAGTGGCTTTTGGTGAAGGGTTTATGTCTTGTGGTGGGTCAACTTATCTTGACATACTATTCGCTGATGAGGAACTTGATTCAAATACGCGTGTGTTGGATGTCTGCTGCGGTTTAGGCGGTAGTAGCTTTTATCTTGAATCTAAGTATGGGGCACAAATTGTAGGCATTGATCGAGAAGCAACACTGATTGAACAAGCAAAACAAACAGCAGAAAAACGTTCATCTCAATGCAAATTTATTCATGGTGATGTGATTACAGGTGATTTTGATGAGAATTCTTTTAATTATATTGTTTGTCGAGATGCGTTATTGCACTTGAATACAGAGCAGAAAAATCAATTTTTTCAAAAGCTCAGAACATGGCTTAAACCGGGGGGTAAATTTCTTGCTACAGACTACGGCATTTCAGATGAGCCATTGAACTCAGAGCAACAGGCTGTACATGAACGTAAAGGTTATCATTTGCTCATGCAATCAGAGTACTATGATATTTTTGAGCAAAATACATTTGTTCGGGTACAAATTTCTAATGATACAGAAGGTTATACACACGAAACGCAGGCTGAGCTTGATCGTTTACTTGCGCGTAAAGATGAGTTGATAAGCCAATATTCTGTTGACACATTTAACAGCGTTGTTGAATCATTTGAGAGAAAACTGAATGAAATTAAAAATGGCATCAAGACTTACTGGTTAATTCAAGCTGAAAAGTACGCCATTCAGTCACAAAAGTTGAAGGATCGTGTTGTTATTTGTACAGGTGCATCTTCGGGTATTGGTCGGGCAACAGCGATTGTATTAGCAGCTCAAGGAGCAAATGTTGCGCTAGTAGCACGTAGCGAGGATAAGCTTAATGAAGTCAAAGCACTGATTGAAGAACAGGGTGGTAATTGCTTTGTAGTGCCAACTGATGTGGCGCAACGTAAGCAAACATTGGATTTAGTGAATGTTGTAAAAGCGCATTATGGTCGAATTGATATACTCATTAACAGTGCGGGCATGATGTGTTTTACTTTCATGAAGAATGGTGTTTTTGATGAATGGGATAAAATGATTGATGTCAATATCTCTGGTGTGGTCAATTGTATTGGTGCGGTATTACCAACATTTATAGAACAAAAATCAGGTCATATTATTAACATTAGTAGTGATGCTGCTAAAACACCATTTGATGGCTTAGCGGTATATTGTGCATCGAAAGCGTTTGTTACGATGTTATCGCAAAGTTTACGTGGTGAATTCCGTGGCACAGGAATTAAAATCACTGATGTGCAACCAGGGGATGTGAGAACTGACTTAGTACGTACCAATACTGATACGAAAACATTAGAAGAATTAGGTGTGAGTTCTGATTTTAAAGTAGGACATGGATGGGCTTCAGATATGCAATTACTCAGTCCATTTGATGTGGCCGATAGCATTGTGGGTGCAGTCATGTCAAAACCACATGTGAGTATGCATGAAATTTTGATTGAGCCACGTGATCAATAGTTTGTTTTACTCACGGCGATTGATTGAATATTCGTCGTGGGCAGTTAGTCTATTTTAATGCCGTCATATAGCTACACTTCACTTATAAATTACGAAGCTGATTTGTATTTGTTGGATAGAAGTTTGCTAAAACGGTACGACAATGAGTTGATATGGTTGCACTAATATTCAGGCAGCCATATCAATCAATTAGGAATAATTGTTGAGTTTATTGTTTACTTATATGTTCTTCCTCAGCCGTATCGATTGATAACGCATCCCAATCTTCTTTCCGATAGGTGATACCCAGATTAGCAGCCACTGCAACAGAATAAACACCAACCAATGCCACCAATGGTACACCAAGAAATAAAACCCCAGTGAAGTTAATGGCAGTAGGTACAAGAGCAGCCATTGCAAGCTGATTCTGTGATGTTTCATGGCGTTTGCCAAGTTCAAAAACGGCATCTAATCGCGTTAAAGACCCATCATTTAAAATAATCTGTGCGCTATCAACAGCAATAGCAGATGCACCTGTCATTGAGATTGAAACATGGGCGCGGCGCATTGCTAATGCATCATTGACCCCATCGCCAATGAAGCACACCTTACGCCCTTCATCACACAGTTCAGCAATTCGATCACTTTTTTGTTCAGGCAAGGTGCGTGAGAACCATGTGTCAATGCCTAATGATTGTGCCAGTCTGCGTGTAGGTTCTTCCTCGTCACCACTTAAAACCATGACTTCCATACCTCGTGCATGAAGTCGATCAATTAATTCTTGGGTTTCAGAGCGTACTTTAGGTACAAGTTCGATTGCGCCAGCATAACTGCTATTGATTGCTAAATGTACAACTGTACACCCTACTGCTTCGGATGCTGCAGTTTTTTCTAAGATAAATTCTGGGAGTTCAATGTCATTATTCATGAGTAAACGACGGCTACCCAGCAAGACTAACTTGTCATCAACAATTAATTTTAAGCCCAAACCTGCTTGGAAAGAAGGTTCTTCAACAGGGACTTCAGACAGATCAATACCTTGATCCTCAGCACCTTCTACAATTGCGCGTGCAATAGGGTGTTCATGTCCAAGCTCGGCAGCAGCAGAAATTTTCAACAACGTATCTTTATCAAACGCCGCATCAGGATATAGTTCACCGAGTGCAAAGCTATCGTGTGTTAGTGTGCCTGTTTTATCAAACACAACGGTATCAATATCGCCAAGTAAATCCAGTGAGCGACCATCTTTAATCAGAATGCCACTATCAGCCGCTGTGCGTAACATGCGTAACATCGCCGCAGGGCCAAATACCCAAACTAAATCAAAACTATTACTCCACACACCACTGACAGCACCAAGAGGCCCCCATGCAGCCATTCCTAATGCACCTAAACCCAATGTAGGCAGCATTGAGCGATCAGCCATTTCTTGACTACGTACATCTAGTTGTTGCTCATAAGACTGCATATCTGCAATAAGCGTTTCTAAGCGAGCGGCTTTGGTTTCTGCGCCTGTATTTTCTGTTTTAACCAATCCGCGACCACTCACGACCATTGCCCCAGCAAGGATTTCGTCACCAACAGTAATTTCAACCAATCGAGATTCACCTGTAAACATACGGTTATCCACCATCAGTTCGCCCTCCGCAATTGTGCCATCCACAGGCACGAGCCGCCCCGGACGTACAACCACAAGCGCACCCTCTTCAACCTGATCTAAAGGCGTTTCAATTTCCACTCCATTATTTAAAACCCAAACATTTTCATTCCAGTCACTTACCGCTAAGCTAAGACTTTCTTCGCCTTCCTTGCGGGTTTTAAGTACCAAATATTTCCCACCGAACACAATCATATTCGCAAGCCCGACTGCCGCTAGATATCCAGTGGCTAATAACAAACCAGAGGTAAGTGTGAGTAAGGCTTTAAAGCCAAGTTGTTTTTCATCGGCATATTCTCGCCAAGTTTCATATGCTAACGGTATGCTTGGGAGGAGGGCTAAAGGTAGTGCTAATAACCTAAGTGGAGGAGCAACTGCACTTGCTATGGCTAGGCCTGATCCTGCCACCGACGCAGCCGTTAAAAGACTCAGCCGATCTAACTCAGCATCGACATCTTCAACAGATTCTGTAGGTTTTTTGGGTACAATAGCAGTCTCGTTATTAGTATCAGCATTTTGGTTTATATCTTCATTTACAGCGACCGTATTTTCGAATTTATTACCGCGCACCATCTCTGAGAAATAATCATGAAATTGGTTAGGATCGAAATTATAGAATGTACCACCTTGGCTAAAATGCAGTAAGAATACGCGTCCAACCGCATAGGTTATAGGGCCTGTGACCAAAGGGCCTACAACAAGTTTAGCTAAATGCCCCACACCTGGGATAATGCTAATAAACGAGGTCATAGGTTGATAAGCCAGCACGGTTGCCCCGCCATTCACGAGCGAGGAAATACCTGCACGGGCTGTTTCAGTTCGAAACTCAACCTTATAGTGTGCAGCAAGCTGTCGTAACATATTGAGGGTAACCCCTGAAACAGCAGCAAAATCAACCAGAGGAATGGGGACACTTCCCGCTGCAGCAGCGAGTGCCGCATGCTTACGAACAATCCATTCCCCTTTCTTATCCTCTGCATTGAGTAATTCAGTGATTTGTTCACTTGGGTTTGTAGGCGGAATGGTTTTTTTCTGTGTCATGGGTTGGCTCTTTTTGATAGCAAATCTTTAGGAAACGATAAGCTCCCAGTATTGTGAAGATTGTCTCAGCAAGATCGAACTTAGCAAATTCATCCGAGTCTAGTTAGACACTCATCGTACCAATACTTGCGTTTCTAACAAAGTGCCGCGAGACTATCATGAGAATATATAAAATTCAACTGTATACTACAATAATAAAATACTGATGTAACAGGCTGTTTTAATAAATAATATTACTTCTTTATTACTTTCATTTATCCAGCCATATAAGATTGGTACAAAATGCTAGCATATCCAGATATTTTACATTCTAAAATGCACTAAAAATACGATTTTCAATATTTACGGTTAAAAAACTTCAATCTAACATCGCAAATTAAAAAGCCTTTGGGTATACTTAAAGCTTTATATTTTACTCTAAGACACGCTGATTGTTTGAGGATTTAACATGCTAGTCATACCCGCCATTGATTTAAAAGATGGTCAATGTGTTCGCTTAAAACAAGGACGTATGGATGATGAAACCATCTTCTCCTCTGACCCTGTGGCTATGGCAGGGCATTGGATAGAAAAAGGGGCAAAACGCTTACATATCGTAGACTTAAATGGTGCGTTTGCTGGAAAACCTGTTAATGGGGAAATTATCCAGAAAATCACAACAACCTATCCAGAGATTTTGATTCAAGTCGGTGGTGGTATTCGTGATACAGATACGATTCAAGCCTATTTAGATATGGGTGTTGCACAAGTTATTTTAGGCACAAAAGCGATTAATGCACCGCATTTCGTATCAGATGCCTGTTTAGAATTTCCGGGACGCATTATTGTCGGTTTAGATGCGAAAAATGGCAAATTAGCCACCAATGGTTGGTCAAAAATGTCACAGCATACAGCTATTGATTTAGCGAAACGTTTTGAACAGGACGGTGTTTCCGCGATTATTTACACAGACATTAACCGCGATGGCATGATGCAAGGGGTTAATTTAGAATCAACTGTTGAGTTAGCGCGTTCAACAACGATTCCAATTATTGCTTCTGGCGGTATTACCACAATCGAAGACATCCAAGAATTATGTGATGTTGCAGAAGAAGGCATTACAGGCACTATTACAGGGCGTGCGATTTACGAAGGCACATTAAACTTTGAAGAAGCACAAGCCTTAGCTGATAAATATGAAAGTGCGCCAATTTAAATTAAAACTAGGAAAGATCAATGGGTTTAGCTAAGCGTGTCATTCCTTGTTTGGATGTGGATGCAGGTCGCGTTGTTAAAGGGGTTAATTTCGTTAATATCCGTGATGCGGGTGATCCCGTCGAAATTGCTTGTCGTTATGATGAGCAAGGCGCGGATGAAATCACTTTTTTAGACATCACAGCCAGCTCTGATGAGCGTGAAACCATGGTACATGTGGTGGAAGAAGTCGCCAGTCAGGTATTTATTCCGTTAACCGTGGGTGGTGGTATTCGCAAGCTCGATGATATTAGCCGAATGCTTCATGCAGGTGCAGACAAAGTCAGTATCAATACCGCAGCTGTTTTCAATCCTGAATTTGTACAAGAAGCCACCAATCACTTTGGTTCACAATGTATTGTGGTGGCAATTGATGCAAAGCAAGTCGGCGATGACCATTGGGAAGTATTTACTCATGGCGGCCGTAAACCAACTGGGATTAATGCGGTTGAATGGGCGCAGAAGATGGTTGAATACGGTGCTGGCGAAATTTTGCTAACCAGTATGGATAGGGATGGCACTAAGAATGGCTTTGACCTTGGCTTAACCCGAACCATTAGTGATGCGGTCACTGTACCTGTAATTGCATCAGGTGGTGTTGGCAATTTAGATCATTTAGTTGATGGCGTAAAACAAGGCAAAGCAGATGCAGTGTTAGCTGCCAGTATTTTCCATTTCGGTGAATACAGCGTTGGTGAAGCCAAACAACAAATGGCACAAGCAGGCATCGAAGTACGTTTATAATATAATTCAGATAGTTACTAGATATTACATGTGTATCTCTGGCTAAGCTTGATTTGAGTGATAAAAGATAATGATATGAAAATAAAACATTTTTTGTCACTCAATTTAGCAAATATCATAGAAATGCAATACTTATGTCATAATGCTTTGATACAGTTAGTTGTTTTCTCTACATTTGTGAGGCTAGCATGTCTATACAAATTGACACTACAGCTAAACAAGATATTACTGGTCAATTTTCTTTTCCCGATAAGTCCGATAAATCGAGCGTCATACACCGCTATCCATTAGCAACGGTGGAATCGCTGATTATTCCTCGGGCGCACGTCAAGCCAGAACACACTGTTGAGAAAGTCGGTAAGATGTTTTTATCGCATCCTCATTTGCAGTCGATTCCCGTCGTACATAAAAAGACCCCTGTTGGTATTGTCCATCGTTATCAGCTCATGGATATTTATCTCAGTGCTTATGGGCGTGATTTGCATGGCCGTAAACCAATTTTGCAATTCATGGATTCTAATCCTGTTGTGATTGAGGATGATTTGCCTGTAGAAGCGGCGAGTAAATTTATTACCCAAAATATGCAATTTGCCGCCAGCCAAGATTTTATCATTACTCACAAAGGTAAATATCAAGGCATTGGTATGGTGATGGATTTATTGAAAAAAATCACCAATTTGCAAATTGAAGCCTACAACGAAGCCTTAGCACAAAAAGTTGACGAATTGGAAAAGCGTACCTCTGAATTATCAATTGCCAACATGCAAGCCCAAGCTGCAAATGAGCAAGCCCGTGCGGCCAACCAAGTGAAAACCCGCTTTTTAGCCAATATGAGTCATGAGTTACGCACGCCAATTAATGCCATTGTTGGTTATAGCGAGATTTTAGAAGAAGAAGCCGAAGATATGGGACAAGCATTCTGTATGCATGATTTACAGAAAATTCAAAAAGCAGGCCGTCATTTATTGAGTATGGTGAGTGATATTTTAGAAGCAACTAAAATGGCTTCAGAAAATGTGGAGTTAGAATTAAGTAATTTTAGTTTTTCTGATATGTTGCAAGAAGTCGCAGATACTTTAAAGCCTGTGATTATGGATGATAATAATACACTGAATATTGAGTGTGAATATTTTGGAACAATGTACGCAGATTTACCAAAAGTGCGCCATTGCTTATACAATTTGTTAACAAATGCAGCAAAATTCTCTAAAGATGGTGAGATTCTCCTGTTTGCTACACATGAAATAGAAGAAGATAAAGAATGGATTATTTTCGGAGTGAGAGATCAAGGGGTTGGCATGTCTTCAGAGCAAGTCGATCATTTATTTGGCGCGTTTAACCAGCTGGATAATTCTGCAACACGCAAATATGATGGTGCAGGTTTAGGCTTAACCATTGTTAAACAGTTTTGTGAAATGATGGGCGGTAGTATCAGCGTAAGCAGTGAGTTGAACCAAGGCAGTCAATTTATTGTTCGCTTACCACGAAATGTTGAGCAGACTGCTACCGAAGAATCTTAAACTAACACGAAGATATGTCTCATTGTTTCGTTCCAATGGTCTCTGTTGGAATGCAGTAACTGATGCTCCGCGTCATAAAAATATTAACGACGCAGAGCATAGTAACGAGATAACTACCTTTAAGGCTTAGTCACAAAACCCAGCTGTCCAATGCCACTTTCTTGCACAGCTTCCATAATCCCCGCAATTTGCTCATAACGGGTTTGTTTATCCGCTCGTAAATGTACAGGCGGTTGTGGTTTTTGCTTTGCAGCTTCGGTTAAACGTCGGCTTAATTCCGCATTATCGATACTATCATCACCCCAAAATAATTGCCCTTGTTCATCAATCGCTAACGCAATCGTATCAGGTTGTTCAGTGGTTGCAGTCGTTTCGGCTTCTGGCACATCAATTTGAAACGCATGAGGCGTAAACAGTGGTGCGGTGATAATAAACAAAATCAACAACACCAGCATCACATCAATCAGTGGAATCATATTAATGTCTGACACTTCCTCGCCAGCACCTTCATCAAAATTGCTGAATGCCATGCTGTTATCCTTTTACTGCAACAGGTTCGTTGGAATGTGACAAAGTGTGTAGATTGTGTTTATCCACCCGCACTCCAGCATTTAAGTAAGCATGTAAATGATGCGCTGACGTATTCAAACGATGCAAAAAGCGGCGGTTACCTTTGTTTAACATGTTGTAACCCAAAACGGCAGGAATCGCGACCGCTAAACCAATGGCTGTCATAATCAACGCCTCACCCACAGGCCCTGCAACCGTATCGAGTGATGCTTGCCCGCTGGCACTAATCGATACCAATGCGTGATAAATCCCAATCACTGTACCGAGTAAACCCACGAAAGGCGCGGTACTGCCAACACTGGCGAGAATGCCTAAACCTGAATTAAGTTGCTCGCGTTCTTTATCGATGCAATGATGCAGGCTACGGGTAATAAATTCGCTGTGGGAACATAGTTCTTGTTGACGTTCAGTCGCAGCTTGGCGGTGTTGTAAAGTCGCATTAATACCCGCTTCACATAGGCGTGCAAATGAATTGGCTGCTTTCTTTTTGCGTAGACGTTCGATTACAATTTGCAAATTATCGGTATTCCAGAATAGACGTTGATAACGCCCGCTGCGCCACCGAACCCACCATAATTGTACGCTTTTGCTTAAAATCACATACCAAGACAATACCGACATAAATAGCAAGATGACCAATACGGTTAATGCAATCGGATTATCTTGTACATGTTGAATAAAGCCTTCAATGCCGAAAGAGGCCGTTTTTTGTTGCATAGTTATTCCTTATCTTAAATTGAATTCGATGGGCACAATTACCCAAGCAGCAATCGGTGTATTCCCTTGTTTCGCAGGGACAAAACGCCAGCGTTTTACGGTTTTTTGAGCCGCTTTGTCTAATTTTTTAAAGCCACTGGAGCGGTGTAATTGGATTTTGATTGGTTTGCCTTGTGCCGATACTCTGACTTTTAATAACACTTTACCCTCTTCGCCACGGCGTTTGGAGGCGCGAGGATATTCAGGCGGTGGATTATTTAAGTAACCCGCTCGAAATATAGGCTTTGTTACTTTTGCTGCAGTTGAACGGGCTGTACCCGATGATGAACCACTGGGTCGTGATGTCGAAGGCTTGTTAGCTCCTGTATTGCTGCCCGTATTACTTGTGGATTTCACTGAAGACGGTCTGCTTGCAACGGTTGTCGATTGCTGTGAGCGTGCAGTTCTAACTGGCTGTGGTTTTGGCGGCTTGGGTATTGCTTTTGGCTTTGGTATCGGCTTTGGCTTGGCTTTTAGTTTAGGCTTAGGCTTTCGCTTTGGTTTCGCCTTAGGTTTGGGTGGTGGCGCATCAACCTTTGGGCGTATCGGTAACGCAGGAGCTGATAATGCGGCCATAGATTTTGTCTTATTCTCTACAGCAGCAGGTGGTGCGGCAGCGATTAAGCTCACTTGAATCGGTTTTGGTGGTTGAACGGGTGGCTTGGCTTTTGATTCATTGGTTACGATCTGCCATACCAGTGCAGCGTGTAACCCAATCACGGCCATTCCACCTATTGTGGCTCTGGTTAGTTGTGCAAAGATACTCATAGACTGCCTGAAGTGGCTAAATCCATTGGTTCAGCACGCCATTCAACCGTAGCTTCTTTCAATTCCCTAAAGCGTACCGCATGACTATCAACGATATATTTCACCGTATTTAAAGCGTCTTCATTATCTGCATGAGCTTCAAAATACATTGCCCCATCATTCACCGACATTTTGCATTGACCCATTGGAAACATCACGGTCGCACGGTCATCTTCTCGCACGACTTCCACTTTACGCGCAAAGTGCTTACACAGTGAATCAATATATGCCTGACTTTTCTGTGCTTGCAGAACTAAATAAGCAGATGGCATGTGCTTTCCTTTTTGAATAAACGTCATAACGATTAAAGTCGGCAAGAAGCTAGCTGTGAATTTTTTAAACGATGGGCGAACCATGGCTTAAAGATTGAGGACAGTAGCTTATGAATCTTGCAAACTTTAAAAATCTATATGATAATAATTATCAATTACATTTACCTTTGAGAAATCGTTAAACATTTTTGTTAAAACGGCATCCTATCACCACCTTGGCACATGCAAATGCTTGATTCTCTGACCACTGAACCGTCACCAAATAAACCTTGTCTTTGTGAATATATTGAGGGACGTTGCTCGTTTGAGCAGCTTGATATTGCTTTAGATATTCACGCAAATGATTCATTAGAAAAGCAAACCGCGCATAAACAGTTCACGATCCCGCCTAGTTTGACCGTTGCATTGATGTTGGAAGGTGATTTAGATGCCACATTGGATGGGCAGCCGTTGGGAATGAGCGCACGTCATGGGGTGACAGGGTATTTATGGTTAAATCGTCAACCTGCAAAATTAGAGCGTTGGTTACGAGCTGGGCAGCGTATTCGTAAAGTTGC
This sequence comes from Candidatus Albibeggiatoa sp. nov. NOAA, assembly GCA_025800385.1. GTDB lineage: Bacteria > Pseudomonadota > Gammaproteobacteria > Beggiatoales > Beggiatoaceae > Albibeggiatoa. The sequence continues at coordinate 57,556 of JAOXRS010000008.1, read as the reverse complement.
TATTAGTTTACCTGCTGAGCATTTTTCAACTTTGATTGGTGAACAGGAAACGGGTTTGACACGTTGGTTAACTGATTATGAACCTGCATTTTCTCTGTTGCAATGGATGCCCAGTGCTCATGCGATTCGTCATGCAGAGGAGATTTTGGCAGCTGAAATGACAGATAGTGTGTTTGATAAATTGAGTTATGGTATTGCGGCGTTAGGGTTATTACGTCATGCATTGGCACAATGTCATAGCAACCCGAAAGAGATCGCTGTTCCTCGTTTGAATACACGAGATGCAAAGCGAGCACGGCAGATTCGAGAGCATATATTGGATCATATTCATGATAATTTATCGGTAGATGTGTTGGCGAATCAAATCGGTATGAGTGTCAGCACATTGCAGCGATTGTTTAAAAATGCTTATCAAATGACGGTAATGGAGTTTGTGCGTACTCGTCGGTTGGAGTTGGCGCGTTTGTCTTTATTGGAGCAGGGCATTACAGTGAGTGAAGCTGCCTATCAAGCAGGTTATTCCAGTCCCGCGAATTTCTCGACTGCATTTCAACGTGAATTTGGTTACACCCCATCGGCTTGTGTTCGGGAAGGGAGTAACCTATGAATACTAAATGCTATCTAAAATTTTATTAGCTAATTGGGGGTCTTGACTCATTAAACCTTGAATAATGGGTTGGTTTAAGTCTTTATGAATGAGAAACCAAACGGGGTTACCAAATGTTTTCGGATAGCCTGCGTCACCATTCTCGTCTCCATTCCAACGCATGGCTAGTGCATTTGTTTGACTTTCCCAAATACCAATAGCAATAGAAAACACACCATTATCAAAGATGACGGATTTTACTTTAAAATTATGAGGATTTACATTAATTGGACTAGGCATTTTATTTTCTTTAAGTGGCAGGAATGTGGTTAATTAAAAATATTAATTTTAGCATCTTAAAAAGATTAAAAAAATATTCTATTAACTGTTTCGCCAAATAAAGAAATAAAATGTACGGATATTAACTTGCTTATTCTTAAGTCGCTTTCACTTTGACAAACTCTGCCAACTTGCCTAAATCAACTGCAAACTTCTGAATCCCTTCAGCTAATTTTTCAGTTGCCATCGCATCTTCATTATGCAACCAACGGAAAGTTTTCTCATCCAAGGTTAATTTTTCTAAATCCATTGCTTGAGCATCTGCTGTATTCAATTTACGTGGTAACTCAGCTGCATCATTTTCTAATTGCTCCAATAACTTCGGTGCAATTGTCAATAAATCACAACCTGCCAGTTGCTTGATTTCATCCACTGAACGGAAACTCGCACCCATGATTTCAGTCTTATAACCAAACTTTTTGAAATAATGATAAATCCGTGTGACTGACAATACACCGGGGTCTTCCTCGGCAGGAATGTGATCGACACCACGTTTGGCTTTATGCCAGTCCAAAATCCGACCCACGAAAGGCGAAATCAATTGTACACCTGCTTCCGCACACGCCACCGCTTGAGCAAAACTAAATAATAAAGTTAGATTACAATGAATGCCTTCTTTTTCCAACTGTTCCGCTGCTTTGATGCCTTCCCATGTTGAGGCAATTTTAATCAACACACGGTCACGCTCAATGCCTTGCTCGGCAAATAATGCAATAATTCGTCGTGCTGCTTCAATCGTGGCTTCAGTATCAAACGACAATGTAACATCGACTTCAACAGACACCCGCCCTGGAATAATCGCTAAAATCTCTTTACCAAAATTCACCGCCAAACGTTCTAAGCATCGTTCCATATTGGCATGGCTGGCACGCACATCATCCGATTGTGCCAAAGCATCATCAACTAAATGTGCATACTCAGGCATTTGCGCTGCTGCCAGTAATAACGAAGGATTGGTTGTGGCATCTCGAGGCTGGTGTTTGCGAATCGATTCAATGTCACCTGTATCGGCAACCACCACGGTCATGTCACGTAATTGTTGTAATGCACTCATATTTCTGTCTTTAAAAATTCGGAGGGTTGTAAATGTACACATCAGGCACACAAAATGGCATACCTTTCACATCATCATACCATGCTTTTATGTCATGCTAAGGTGCAATCCGTTGACGGGCAGCAGTCGCCGCATCGAGGTAATCTTGATACATTTTTGCTTCATCATGTGTAGTCGACTTGCCGTTTTCAATCAAGGTTTTACCCGCAATGATAACGGTGTGCACATCAGCACTACTACCTGATAATAAAAAGGTGCGCAATGGATGTTTACACGGTTGATAACGCCAATCATCGATATTGACTAACACGAAATCTGCTTGTTTACCGACTTCGATTGAACCTAGTTTCTCACTCCAAGCCAAAGCTTTTGCACCATACAACGTTCCCGTGCGCAATGCGGTGGTCGGTGGACAAACCGTATTGTCATTCAGAGCTTCATTGTGTCCAAGATGTGTGGCTCTCAAGGCTTCAGGCATCCCCCCAACATAAGTGACATCGCCATCGGTACTGGTTGAAATTGGGTAACCGTCTTGAATCAGTCGCCCAATCATGCCCGTTTCACTCACAGTCGACTCACCGAGAATACCGTAATGTGCAGGAGAATGGCAGATTTTGACCTGATTCGAGACCAGTTTTTGATATTCCTCATCAGTGGCATACGCCGTATGAACCGCTAACAATCTCGGTGTGAGCAATCCCAACTTTTCAAACCGTTCAATTGAAGTCATGCCAAAAATCGCTTTATGCACAGTGGCTTCATTTTTCAGTGGTGATAAATGGGTAGCGTAAGGCGCGTCATAACGTTTGGCAATCTCTCCCAACGCTTGCAATTGCTCGTCCGAGCTGCCGAATGCACCCGTGACCGATGGCATTCCACCAATCAAACCAGAAGCGTGATTATCCCATTTCTGCATTAAATCTTCCCAGTCACGAATTTGCGCTTGGGTATCAGCAATATATTCAAACGATTGAGTCGCGCTTTTGAGCATAATATCCGAACCCCAACGACTGACGCGCACCCGAATCCCCAGTTCTAATGCTGCTTGTGCCATTGCATCCGCTGTATTCGCCGAACCAATATCACCTAGCGCGGTACTGCCCGAACGTAATTGCGTCCACATGCTCCATTTTGCAATCGCTACACCTTCCTCTGGGGTTAAGCGTTCGCCCACTGTTGAAATAAAACCAAACATCGAGCCGAGGGCTTCCACGTTTCCGCCGCCAGCATAAGGGGTTTTGGTCACATGTTTATCGGTAGGGTCTTCGAAATCGGGCGCGACAAAGCTTTCATGCCAATGTGGATTGACGAACCCCGGTAAAATCATTTGGTTGGAAATATCTCGCACTGTGATACCTTGCGGCAAAGGTTGCGCAGCATCACCGATTTGCTTAATGATTCCATTTTCTACCCAAACCCAACTATCGGGCATGACGGTATTTTGCTCATCTCCCGCATATAAAAAACCGCCTTTGAGTATAAAATCAGACATGTTTGTTTTCCTTGGCAATGCCTTTAATTCTAAAAATGTAGAGCGGAATCGGTGTGCTGACAAATAATCTCACACGGCACTCCACCACTGCTAAGCCAACAGATTCATTTTAAAAATGCTGACATCTTTGGTGGCAACACCACACTATTCTTCCACCCTACAAAAATTAGCTATCTGCTTGTGAGGTAAGTGGTTCATTTACTGGGATACGGGCTTGATAGGCGTTCAGCAATACTAAACCCACACCCAACACGGCAACGATAATCGCAGCGAATGCAAATGCCACCGAACGTCCCGCAGCCGCAATCACAGGCTCTGCTAAAGGAGCTGATAAAAATTGACCGATGAAGAAAGCCGAAGTGAATAAACCCACTGCACGTCCTCGCGCTGCTGGAGAAACCACAGTTAACAACCAACGCATGATATTCGGTCGCATCAAGCCAAACGCTGAACCCATAAAGAACAAGCCCAACATCAGCATTACCACCCCGCCAATAGCGAATAAAGACAAGCCTAAAGCTAAACTAAAATAGGCGATGCCTTGCACCAATGCGTGAGATCGTTCACCTCGGATTTGTGGATAATAGCCCGCAACCACGGCGTTAGATAACATCATGCCCGCAATTGCAAACCCGCTACCACTGGCCGTTAATGCTAAATTGGCTTCTAAATGGAATGGCACATGTACCAAGACCCAGTAGAAAAAGACGGCTTCCAACAAACCTAAAATATATAAACCAATTAATGTCCAACTGGTGGCTTCTGCGTTATTGGTTTGCCCTTTAGGTGGTGCAGCGGCTGATACTGCATCCAATGAAAACCATGCAGGCAACACTAAAAACAATGGCAGCAGGAACAATAAAAATGCCCAGCTCCAATGCACTTCCGCCAACATACCGCCGATAGCCAAGTACGCCACCGCACTGTATGCGCCAACACCCGCTTGTAAACCAAGAAATTTATCTAATTCACCACCTTGGAAATAATTGGCAATCAACAAGGTAAACGCCAACATCACGCCTGCAACTGCAATACCCAATAACAACCGTGAGCCAATCAACAACACCAATGAATCGGGATAAAAAAAGATGGCACTGCCTGAAACACTTGCAACCACTAAAGATAGGATTAACAAATGCCGTGGGTCACTACCATCGACAAAGCGACCCAACAACGGTGCTGCCAGTGCAACAGACAATCCCGTGAGGGTCAAAACTTGATGCACCCAAAAATCCGCCCCTTGAACATCAGCAAAGGCTTGTCCTATCGCTGGCAAGGCAGGCGCAATGGCTGCACCACTCATAATCATTAAAGTGCTGGCGAGCAGCAAAGTGATATTACGCACACTTATCATTGGTCAAAAAATCCGTTGGCTTGCATTTCTGTCAAAGTCTCTGCTGTGGCTTGGATAGTGGCATCGATTTGGGCTTCTGTGTGTGCAAGACTGATGAAGTTGACTTCACGTCGTAACAACACTCCACGTCGTGCCATGCCTGCGATAAAATCAGGGGCAAAACGTAAATGTTCTTGTGGATTGGGCGCGAATAAAAACATTGGAATCGGATCATAGCCAACCACTTTTAATGGCGTGCCGATTTGTGCTGATACGCGATTGACACCATCTCGCAAACGTCTACCTAGTTCTGCCATGCGTGCAATACCATCGGTATCACGATAGGTGCATAAGGCGGCGCGACACACTTCTAATGACAACATTTCACCGCCAAATGTAGTTGAGACTTGGAGTTTTTCCATTTCGCCCATTAAATCTGCTCGACCGACCACGGCTGATAATGGCATCCCCGCTGCAATCCCTTTGGAAAGCGTGACAAGGTCAGCATCGACACCGAAAAATTCTTGTGCGCCCCCAAGTGCTAAACGGAAGCCTGTCACCACTTCATCGATGACAAATAACACGTCATGTTGGCGGCAAAGCTCTCGTAATTGTTGTAAAAATTCTGCATTTAATACACGGTTGTAAGGTACAGATAATAAGACCAGTGCCAGTTCTGCGTGATGCTGTTTAACTAAATCCAATAATGGGGCTTCGTCGGCTGGGGTGAATAACGGCATACGGAAAGTATAATCTTGTAAGACTGCGGGGACTCCGGGGGTGTCGAATTGGTAATGGTCATGCCAACCGTTGTAACCAACTGTGACAATTTTCTCACGCCCCGTCACTGCCCGTGCTAAACGAACCGCTGCCGAGTTTGCATCAGCCCCTGTTTTGAAAAACCGAACATGTTCGCCATTTGGAATAATTTCACATAGCAAGTCCGCTACATCAACTTCAATCGGTGCGGGTAAACTGTGAATAATGCCGCGTTGTAAACTATCTTGAATGGCTTTAGTCACAGCAGGGTGATTATGTCCTAAAGTGTTTGCGCCCAATCCGCACACATAATCGACATACAAATTGCCGTCTACGTCGGTGACTTCTGCGCCATTGCCTTGCTCTAAATAAATCGGAAACCGCCCCGGTGCAAATTGGTCAGGACGTTTCATCATTGATTGGGTGAAGCCTGCAACACGGGTTTTAGCGCGGGCGGCTAATTCTTCAGAGCAACGTAAATCTAATTCAGGCGGGTTAAGGTCTGGTTTGATGTTAACGGGTGCATTCATGTGGGTAAAAATCTCCAAGTAATCTGTTTATGTGTTTTCAATTATTTTTAAAAACGACTGATTTTGTACTGCTTTAAAAAAGTTTTATTGGAATCGAGATTGCCAAAATGTTTTTTACATCCTGACAATCTTTTCATCTTGAAAATCCCGATTCAGACAATGTTAAGGTTTAGGAATTAATCCACTGACTTGAGCGGCTGCCAATACCGCATGAAAATGTTCTGCACTGGGTTCAGCACGTTGTTTCAACCCATCATGCCAAGCGGGATCAAACGATGGCGGTTCAAATAAGCCTGTGGGTTCAGGTGGTTCGCCTGCACGCTGGTCGAAAAAGGCTGCTAAAGTATGGTCATCGTCATTGCCTTGGGTGCGTAAATGCGCCAACCATTCAGGCAAAGGCTGTTCAACAAACTCATAACCTGCACTTTTCAACCATTCATAAACTTGGGTTAACGATACAGGCGACCACGGCGTAAGATGCCAAACCGTGCCTTGTTTCGGGGTTTTTAATAACGCTGCCAACACCGCCGCAACATAATCAACAGGTGTCCAAATTTCGCTAAAACCTAAGGCTGGCAAACGCCCATGACGCAAACCGCTGGCAAGGATGCGCCACAGTAAATCATTCGGATTTGGCGCGGTATCAAATGCAGATGTCACCCGACCCAAGCGCACAATTTCACCGCCAAGACCTTGTTCAATCGCATTGAATACCCGTTGTTCCGCCACCCATTTGCTTTGCTGATAACCATCGACCAAACCCATATGTACATCGTAACGACGCGGTTCAGCTTTTGGCGCAATCGATTCACTAGGCAAGGTCGCCAGCGTAGACACCATTAACAAACGTTTGGGTCGTCCATTTGCTGTGAGGTTTAACAACTGTTCGACACCGCCCACATTAGCCGCTTTCAAGCTTTGATAGTCCCGCATCACACTGACTTGAGCCGCATTTGCCACCACCGTATCGACCTCATTGGATAAAGTTTGCCAATCGGCATCGTTCAAACCTAATTGCGGTTGGGTTAAATCTCCACAATGCAGTTGTAAACGACTATCCCATTCGGCTTGCCACGTCAGATTTTGCACTGCGAGCGCGTCATGTAAGCGTTGTTTAGCGGCTGCTTTATCACTTGCCCGTACCAAACAATGCACTTGTAATTCTGCATCATTCAGCAATTCCGCCAATAATGCCGCGCCGACAAATCCTGTTGCCCCCGTCAACAACACCGTGCGGCAACCATAGGCATAATAAGGATAATCACGCACTGTGCCTTGAGCAGCTTGTTCTAACCAAGTTAAATCTCGTGCGATTTGGCTTTCTGTGCCTGCATCTAAGGCTTGGGCTAATTGGCTTAAACGCGGATGGCTGAACAATAACGGGATTGGAACGGGGCGACCCAATGCTGCACCGAGTCGATTTGCTACTTGTAAACATTGCAATGATTGTCCGCCGAGCATGAAAAAGTCCGCCTCTTGGTCGAATTCTGCATGACCCAATACCGTTGTCCAGACTTCGCGTATCATGCGTTCGGTCTTAGTTTCATCGGTATCGTAGGCGGTGGATTCCGATTGTTTAGCAAGAGCTTGTAATTGTTGACGGTCGACTTTGCCTGATGCGGTTTTGGGTAATTGTTCCAACCATTCGAAACGCGACGGAATCAAGGCTTCTGGCAATTGTGCTCCTAATTCATTGCGTAAACGAGCGGCTTCTCCTTCAGCACTGACGATAAAAGCGGCTAAATAACGGCGTTCTGGCGCGGCTTCAATTCCCAATACTGCGGCTTGTTCGACTCCGTGCAATGACAACAACATGGCCTCAACTTCGCTGGGTACGATACGATGCCCGCTTAATTTAAACTCATCGTCGATACGCCCTAAATAAACCAATTCGCCTTGTGCATTGATACGAACTTTATCACCTGTGCGATAACTACGCGGTGCATCAGAAAACGCCCATGCTTGTACAAAACGTTCAGCAGTTTGGCGCGGCATATTGTGATAACCCAAGGCTAATCCCGAACCTGACAACATCAATTCACCCGCTTCATCAGGCGCACATGGCTCACCGTTTTCGTCTGCAATCCACGCATTGACTTCGGGCAACGGTCGGCCAATGGTATTGACATCATCGGCACTGTCTAAACGGCATAGAGTCGCAACCACGGTGGCTTCGCTAGGCCCATAGGAATTCCACAACGTCGGCGCATTGTCCAAACCAAACCAACGCAAACGCGGCTCATCATGCAAGGCTTCACCACCGATAATCACCCCACGCAATTGTGATGGCATGGCGATATTTTGCTGTTGTAAAGCGTAACTCCATTCCTGCCAGTAAGCGGTCGGCAAATCTAAAAATGTAATATTCCAATCGATTAAACGCTGGGTAAATTCAGCAGGCGAACGGGTTGGACTGTCATCACGCACAATCAAGGTTGCACCACATGTCAACGTGCAAAAGATTTCCTCAACGCTGGCATCAAAATGCAATGGCGCAAAATGCAACATGCGATCATCGGCTGTGAGTTCATAAGCTTGTACCGCAGCGGCAGTGAAGTGGGCTAACGCACCTTGTCCAATCACCACACCTTTGGGTCGTCCCGTGCTGCCAGATGTATAGACCAAATACGCAGGGGTCTCGGCTTCGGGTATGGTGCGAGCGGCTTGAGGTGCATTGTTATCGGCACTTAACGCTGACCATTGCCAAACGGGTTCAAATCCATCGGGCACTTCCAGCGAATCATCACAAATTACACCTTCTGGAGTCGCATCTTCTAGTACTGTGCGTCGTCTGGCATTAGGGGCTTTGGGGTCTAGCGGCACATAAGCAGCACCCAAACTTAATAAAGCGAGTAAGGCACAAATTGCATCCATACCTTGTGGCATCAATAAAGCGATACGTTGACCATGACGTACACCACGTTGATATAAAGCATTGGCTAATTGTTGTACTCGTTCGACCAATTCGGCATAAGTTAAAGACTTGCCCGCTTCGGTTAACGCTTCATGTTGAGGGCGATTTTGAGCTTGGGTTTGGATACATTGCCACACGTCTTGCGCTGGCTGATTTAACGCCACACCTTGCAATAGGGTATAAGGCGACGTTGCGACTTTCACCGTTTCAGGTTGCTTGGCAAGCGTATGCAGTAAAGTCATGATGTCATCATGTAAACGGGTCAACGCTGCACCTGTATAGACTTCAGGACTGCCTTCCAATTCCAGATGAAAACCGTCACGGGTCGGGCGCAAAGTAATCACCAAATCATCATAACCACCCGCAGAAATGCCCTCAGGATGAGCTTGTATATCACCGAAATCCAACGGACTATCAAATGGTAATAAATTCACCACCACCGCAAATGGACGCTCACCGCCTGCCGCCCGTAAATCCCGCAACAATTCAGGATAACGATAACGCTGATGACGACGACACGCTTTTAATTCTGCATGAACCGCTTGAGCAATTTGGCTGGCATCATGACCCGCAGTCAATTGCACTCGCAACAAAGTTAAATTCATGACCAATGCAGGCACTCGCGCCGCAGGTGAACCAAGCCGACCCATCACAGGCATTCCAAGCGGAATATCATGCACGCCATTTTTTTGATGTAATAACAGTGCAATCGCGGCATAAATCCAATCTGTCCAATGACATGCAGCGGCTTTGGCTTGTTGTTCTAATCCTTTGCGCAACGCATCAGAAAAATCCCCACGGACTTGTATCAAACGTGCCGCATATGCAGGAGGCTGTTCTGTCAAACGTGGCGGCGAAGCGGGTAAACCTGCACAACGTTGTTCCCAAAAGGCTTTATCTTGTTGTGGACGTGGGCTGTTGAGATAGGTATTTTCTTCTTCAAACAAACGAGACCAAGGTGCAAATGCAGGTTCTGCATCAGGGTCAACATAGAGTTGCGCGACCCGTTGCTGAATCAATCGAAACCCAAACCCATCGACCAATAAGTGATGAATCGCCAAATACCACTCATGATGTTGGGCATCTAAACGGATTAAGGCTTGGCGCACTAAACCACCTTGTGCAAGGTCAATTGGCTGACGTAATGCATTGTCCATCCATTGACGGGCTACAGTTTCAGGATTGGGTTCAGCACTGACATCCATTTTTTCTAACGGGATTGGTGCACGCTGCACACGTTGTACAGGCTGTTCCCCATCGGTATCAATCACCACATGTAAGCCTTCCGCCTCGTCTAATGCTTGAGTGATGGCAGCTTGTAAACGGGCTTCGTCCAACTCTCCGTGCAAACACACTCGCTCAGCTGTATGGTATAACGTCGGGACACCGCTTTGCTGTTGGCTTAACCATAAACCGCTTTGGGCTTGGGTTAATGGGTACACGTTAGGCGGCACGGGGTGCTTCCTCCAATACGCTATTCCACGCGCTCAAGGTCATGCACTCAGCGAGGGTTTCCAATTTGACACTGTGACCTGCGGCGCGTAATTCTTCAATCAAGCTCATCAAACGGATTGAATCTAAACCTAATTCCATTAAATTATCATCAGCACCAATTTCAGCGGCTTGAATGTCTAGTAATTTAGCAAGGCGGTCGCGTAACGTGGGCTGAGTTGAGGCAACGGGTAAGGCTTCCAATAATTCGGCACTGGTACGGATTGCACCGCATGTTGAGGCAACATAATCTAATGCCATTGCATGACGTTCAGGACTGAAATCTGCCACTGCATCTGCTACTACGCATGGTTGAATGTCCCGCATAAATGCTTCGCCTGCACTCATCAATACGCCAATGTGAGCATAGATTCCACCAATGATGAGTTGGTCACGACCCGCTTCACGTAATAAATCTTCGAATGGACTGCGTTGAAATGCGCTATAACGCCATTTGTCTAAGACGTGATGTTGTGGTTTTGGCGCGAGTGGTGAGAAAATTGTGGCGCGTTCAGGTTTTGCGGTAACGCCAGCTCCCCAGAATGGTGTGAGTAATCCACGTTGTGATTCTTGTTGTTGCCCCGGTTGCGCGGTGTAAATCACGGGAATCCTTAATGCATCGCAGCGGTCACGCAATGCCAATAAATTAGACACTAATGTGGGGATAGGTTCAGCTTCAACATCATAAAAATCAAGGAAGTAGTCTTGCATGTCATGAATCAGTAGTGCAACGCGTGATGCTTCTGGCTGCCACGTTAAGCGTTGATGTGGCAGGTTGTCAGTGCTTGGAATGGGATAGGTTGCAATTTTCGGAATCGCCATAAATCTCTCTGTGTTTCTTTTAAATATGAGAACTGTTTTGATGAGGCAGAGCATCTGGGCGGCATTACCATTCGGAGCATGGCAACGAGATAAATGAAGGTCTCGTTCCAACGGTCTCCGTTGGAATGCAATATAGACGCTCTGCGTCAAAGTGCGCTTTTATTAAACAGCTTCAAATAATGTATAAATAAGTTTGGTTATTGATTCGGCTTAGCTGCGAGCTGTGCTAAAGCTTGTTTGTCGACTTTGCCAACCCCCGTACGCGGTAACTCAGGTAACCATACGCAACGGTCAGGCAATTTATAATCAGCTAAACCTTGCTCACGTAAATGTTTACGAATGGCAATATTGGTTGGCACTGCTGTACCTTCACGCGCAACCAGAAAAGCACAAGCCCGCTCACCCAAATAAGGATCAGGCATGGCAACCAAGGCGGCATTATGTAAAGCGGGATGGGTCAATAAAGCGTTTTCCACTTCTTCTGCGGCGATTTTTTCACCCCCGCGATTGATTTGCTCTTTGCTGCGTCCTTCGACCACAATATGACCACTTGGTGTGAGACGCGCACGGTCACCTGTTCGATAAAAACCATCAGGGGTAAAAGCTCGGGCGTTGTGTTCTGGGGCGCGGAAATAACCACGAATGGTGTAAGGTCCACGGGTCAGTAAATTACCTACTTCGCCAGCGGCAACAGGTTGGTCTTCATCATCGACAATCAGCACTTCATCTTCAGGCGATAACGGGCGACCTTGCGTAGTGACAATCAATTCTTCGGGATCGTTGAGACGGGTGTAATTGAGCAAACCTTCCGCCATGCCAAAGATTTGTTGTAAAGTGCAACCCAATTCAGGACGTACCCGCCGTGCAGCGGCTTCACTGAATTTTGCCCCACCGACTTGCAATAAACGCAAGGATTCTAATTCCGCCCGACGAGTCCGCGCCGCTTCTAACCACACCATGGCTAATGGAGGGACTAAGGCTGTGATGGTGACACCTTCTTGGGCAATTAATGGAAATGCAACATCAGGGCTGCCTGAGTCTGCCAATACCACCCGTCCGCCTGCCCACAATGTACCTAACGTACCAGGAGAGGTGAGCGGGAAATTATGGGCTTGTGGCAATACGCACAAATACACACTGTTTTGATCTAAATGACATACGGCGGCACTGGCTCGGACGCTGTAAAGATAGTCATCATGAGTGCGCGGAATTAATTTAGGTGTACCCGTTGTGCCTCCCGATAGTTGGTACAATGCAACATCAGCAGGATTTACAGGTGGCAAATCATGCGCTTCAATAAATAAATTATCGTAATTGATAAATTCTTGTTCTTCACCTAAAACGATGACGTAACGTAAGCTTTTGGTTTTGGGTACGAGGTCACGGATTAAGTTACGATAATCAAAGCCGTTATATTGATCGATGCCGATATAAGCCACTGCTTCACTTTGTTGTAAAAATGCCCCGATTTCGGCACTACGGTGCGCGGGTAATGCCATTACGGGACGGACACCGAGTCGCCATAAGGCAAAACATACGGTGAAAAACGCGATTTGATTAGGTAATTGCACCACCACACGGTCGCCAGCACGTAAACCCAATTGCAAGAAGCCAGCAGCTAAGCGATCAACTTGTTGGGCTAATTCAGCGTAAGTCCAGCGGGTGTTTGCATCGACTAATGCAGTGCGCTCTGGATGGCGTTCAGCAAGCAATTGCGGTAAATTACCCAATGCAATACCTGTCCAAATCCCAGCATTGCGATAATGAGCCGCCAGTGATTCAGGCCAAGGGGTAAATTCATCTTTATTGATGGCTTTTAAATTGACGGGTGCGTTCATGCTAATACCTCCTGCAATGGTGGTAAGCCTAGTGCCCGCAGCATCGTACCGAATTTCGCGCCTGTTTCTGCCAATTCATGATGAGGTGAAGAGCCTGCAACCACGCCTGCCCCTGCAAATAAGCGCAACGCATTACCGCCCACTTCTGCACAACGGATGGTGACCGCCCATTCGCCATTGCCTTCAGCATCAACCCAACCGACTGCGCCTGTGAATAATTCACGTTCAAAAGCTTCTAATTCGAGAATAGTTTGATGGGCATCCGCACGGGGCACGCCGCATACTGCTGGAGTTGGGTGTAAGGCTTTGACTAATTCCAAGACCGATGGATACGGTTCACGCAATGTACCAACTACACGTGTGGATAAGTGCATCATGCTGTCGGTGTAAACTAATGAAGGGCCACTAGGTACAGCAATCGCACGGCAGAAAGGGCGTAAAGCATCGGCAACCGCGTCGGCGACTAATGCATGTTCGTGTAAATCTTTTTCACTGCTACTAAGTTCAGCGGCACGCTCTCGATTGACTGCTGCATCTTGACTCAACGGGCGTGATCCCGCCAATGGATTGGCTACTACGTGTAAGCCATCACGCGATACCAATAATTCAGGACTTGCACCAATAAAATAACGCTCATCTTGTTTGGAATTATCAAGATTCAGCGCGTAAGTAAAACCACATCGGTTATGTGCCGCGAGACGTTCTATAAGAGCAGGTAAATTAATCTTTTGCTCAAACTCTAATTCTAAGGTGCGCGATAACACTACTTTTAATAAATCACTTTCGGCAATCCGTGTTAAGGCTTTTTCAACACTTTCAAGAAAATGTGCAGGTTCAGGCACTTCGCGGCGTTGTACTAGTTTGGGTATGACGGTGGCATTGTTAGCAGTGGTTTCACGGGTCAAGCTGTGTAAACGTTCAGGAATAATAAAGTGGGCAATATGCTGGTCATCAAATGGCAATGCGCCAATCGCTAATGCAGGCGCACCATGCTTGGTACTTTGTTGGTGTAAGTGATGATGTAATTTTTCATCAAGGGCTGCACTATCGTCAAGGGTGGCGCGTTCGGAGAATGTTTTATTCACACCTTCTGCAATAAGCCATTGGTTGGACGAGGCGAAGAACCCACTGAGTTCATTATCGAGATTATGTAGATAATCACTCAGGCTAGGCTCTTCTGAGTGATAGGCAGCGGTTGATTGCATAATGGATATTTCTCCTCATGTCGAGAATCGATGCGCATTTATGGCTTAAGCGAGGTTTGAGTCTAATACGCATCAATGGTAAATAATATAAACAACTATTATCATTTAGATAATTATTCTCATTAAATGAGTCTAAAAACGCTTATAAAGATAGTCTCAGCGTATTCAGTTTCTTGGATGACTACCTAAGGAATAAAAATAAACTACAATTTTTTTAGGGCTGACAGTCCTTCAGTTTTATTAAATTTATTTTCCTAAATACCTAGGGTTGCACCGCCATCGACTAATATGTCAGCTAAAGTGATTTGGCGGGCTTGGTCACTGAGTAAAAATAATACGGCTGCGGCGACATCTTCTGCTTGTCCCATGCGTCCTAATGGAATCGGATTGCGGTAACTTTTCAGGTCGCCATCAATAACCGCTTGTGCGCCATTTTCATCTTTCCATAATTGCCGTTGCATGGCGGTATCTGTTGATCCCGGTGAAACCAAGTTGCAACGAATACCATGCTCAGCCATTTCTAAACCAAAAGTACGAGTCAATTGCGTAGTGGCGGCTTTGGAAGAAGCATAAGCCATCATTTTGGTACGTGGAATATGCGCCGCATTAGAACTAACCGTGACAATTGCACCTTGTTTACGTGGACGCATCACCCGACCGACTGCACGTAGCAGGTAAAAAACCCCATGGGTATTGACTTCAAAAGTACGTTGCCATTGCTTATCTGTGCAATCTAAGGCATCAGTTAGCCACAATACGCCTGCCACATTAACTAAGTAATCAATTGCCCCTATTTTTGATTCAACACTGGTAACCAGTTGATTGACGCTTGCGGCATCGCTTATATCTACAACGTGTGGATGAAATTGCCCTGATAAGTCAGCAACTGCTTGTGCTTGGGTATCTAACTTTGTTTGGTCTATATCGATTGCGATGACTTGTGCACCTGCTTCAACTAAAGCGTGTGCGACAGCTGCACCAATACCTGCCGCAGCACCTGTTACTAAAGCGATTCGTCCCGCAAAATTATCCGTCATATCATCTCTCTTACGCCGACAGTGAGGCGCAGCATAGTGAATATTTACAATATGCGTATGATAATCATTATCATTAATATATTCTTCTCTTAAATCGTCAAAGGCTTGTGCGAGAACATCAAATATGCAAAGAATTTAAAGCAAAGGAGATTGTTATGTAATGTGGTAGGTTTTGTTTGTAAAAGTATGTGAATAATGGAAATTAGTTTTTAAATTTTGATTGAGATGATTTTTTTGTTGAATATAAGCTAATGAAGTACAGCTAAATATATACATTATTGTTTGTTAATATGGCAGGTTGATGGGGATCACATAAGGTGGCAGGTTTTTAGCCATACCAGCTAGATGCTACCGACATCAACATTATATCTACAGATTACGTTTTATTTTATGGTGCAGTGCCAATCATATTCACCATTAAGTAGGGTAAATATTTTCTTTTCCCTTTTGGCGTGTCAGCCATTAGGCTCAGCTGGCTATCAAAATCATTTTTATTTGAATGAATAGGAGCAAATTCTCCAGTAATATAAGTTGACCAATGACTTGCTATCCACTGGTAGTCAGGGAACAATGATTTTATCCCATTTGCAGAAAAGCGAAAGTAATCATCTGGATATGGATGATAACGCCATACCCAAGGAACAGATATATATAATGCTCCTCCCTTCCGCAATAATGAAGTAATATTTTGTGCCATTACCCAAGGTACAGGCGTATGCTCTAAAACTGAACAACAAATAATTAATGAGAAATGATTTTTGTTAAGCGGCTCTGTTGTCTTTGTTAAATCTAAAACTAAGTCGACACCTTTTCCATCAGATAAATCTATCCCAGTATATTCATTATTTGGAAACATATCTCGAAAATTCTGTGTATTTCCATAGTCTTTTGAGCCAATTTCAAGAATTGGGCCGTTAACATTCTTTACAAAGTTTTGCAAATATAACTTTTGGTTAATATCTCCCACTCTTCATTCCTTAATGTATAAAATTATAATAAGGCTTATTTGGTTATTCTGTTAAGAAAATAAAAAGATGTACAACACTAAGCCATTCAACTTAGAAGGATTCTATCAAATGATTAGAGTTTTTAACAATTTTTAGCATATTAAAATGGGTGAGAGATGGTCACTTGAAATGGACGAAATAGATTAACTGGTTTAAATAAAGCTTGTTAGAGTGTAGTCGAGTGACCCAGCAATCACCTGAGTGACTCGACTATTATTTTTTAATCTAACACCACCTCAAGCGTCATATACAGCATCAAGCGTTTCATATCCGCTAGTGGCGTGTCAGAAGGTTGATTGACACCTGCAAGCATTAGCCATGCGCCTGCTTGTTCTGGAGTAAAACTAAACTTGCCTTCTGCATCAGTCTTAAATTTCAATGCACCGCGCTCATTCCGATATTGTGTACCACTTGGCGTAAGTTCCACATCAATATCTGCTGTCGGTTGTCCATTGACCAATAACTGAAATTCCACAGGCTCACCGCGCACAATATCATTTGGATGGGTGATGGCTTGTAACTCCAATCCTTTGCCCGTTGGCTGTAAAACTTGCTCTGATAAACCATTATTAGTCACATACGTCGAAGACTCCATATGAATTAATAAAGTTTTCACCTCTTGTGCATCAGCAGGTAATTGGGCTTTGGCTTTTTCTTTATCCGCTAACAAACGTTGTGGGCGGCTATTGCCTTCGGTTTTGTAAGTGGTAAAAAATAACGGCGGGCGTTTCATCTCAATTTTATACGTGCCGTTTTGAGTCAATTGCAAATCGAATACACTGCGTAAATGCCCTTTAAAATAATAGTCGATAGGCTTTTTGTTGCCGTCTGGACTATGAATCAACACGTTATCTAAATTAAAACTGTGATCGTAATTAAACAAAACATTGGAAGCTGTCACGTCGACCGTAATCCATGCTGCACCTTCGCTGGATACGCTAAACTCATTGGGTAAAACCCATAATGGATGCGCTTGAACAAAAGATAAATAGCTAAATAAACTGATAAAAATAAAGGCTCTGATTGAATGTAACATAATTTACTCTTGTACTGGTTGAGGTTGAACTTGGGCTTCAGTTGTCGATTGAGTCACTTGAGTAGGTTTAATTTGAATGCTGACCGCGCCGATTTCTTTGCCACCCACTAACTCAAATTGTTGGGCTTGTGCCGCGCCAAAACGAATGGGTTGTTTTAATACTGTACGATCGCCATGTTCACGTGCTGCTTCTAAATATAAAATGTAATCACCCGCTGCAATATCAGTTAATTCCCAGCGTTCCTTATAACGTCCCGCCACACGACTGGCACTTGATACCGCATCAAAGTTTTCTTCGCCATAACGTCCCGCTTTTCGCCACCAACGACGTAAGTCTTTCAACCATTTTTTATCGTTGTACCAGACTGAGAGCGTTTGCAAAGCACGGCGTTGTCCTTTTTGCTCTAACCATACCGCGACAAATGGGGCTTCATATTGTGGGGTTCTAATCACAGGCAATTCAAGTTCAACGGTTAATGTATCAGCGTGAACCATGTGCAAACTTGCCAAACCGCATAACAGCGATAAAATAATACGTCGGTAATACCTCATCGTATTTTCTCCAGTTTTTTAATCTTTTAGGGTATCGTGACGCAGAGCGTCTTAGCTGCATTCCAACGGAGACCGCTGGAACGAAATTAAACTACATAAACGAATAAGCACCCAACATCACACCCAAACCAACTACGGTTAAAACCAGTAAACGTGTTCGTCTTTTCTTCTGTGGCAACACCAGCCAAAAGCCCGTTAACGTAAACAACAACATGGCAACCGCAGAGGCATCAATGAAACCGCGCCATAACTCACCGCTATAACGTCCCATGTGCAAATCGTTCAAGGTCGACATTAAGCCAGCTTTGTGATGTTCTAAAATCAATTGTTGGGCGATAACATCGACTTCGACCAAGCTGTAACCACCAGGGCGTTTAATATCGATAACGAGAAATTGTTCTTCTGCATCCCAGTCATAACGTACTTGGCTGCCGCTGACTTGATAGTGATTGCGTAACCAACGGCGTACACGATCACCTTGTGCTAACGCATCTGCTTGCCATGCCTCGGTTTGTCCCAATTCGCTTGGCAAGTCAATGTCTAACAATTGCCGATTACTGCTTTCAGGTAGCCATTCACGATGATTGAGGGTAATCCCCGTCACCGTGAAAAACAGCATAATGAATAGCATCAGCATCGAGGTATAGCTATGTAACAGGCGTACAAAGCGTGCTGAAGTAAATCGCATCGTGATTAAAAGGCGTAAGATAAGGACAATTTAATATTGCGACCCGGTTCATAATCATTGAGATGAAGTGGCCCAAATAACGGATGCACATCATCGCCAATACGGGAAGCATGAGACACATAGTGTTCGTCAAATAGATTTTCTACGCCTAATGTGATGCTGAGGTTTTCGATATTGACAGGTATCCAATTGACGCTGATGTTATGCACATCGTAGCTAGGTTTGTTGTAGTAATCTTCTTTTTGTGTCACTAAACTTTGCCAGTTAAAGCTTAAACCATAATTCGGTAAGCTATAGCCTAAAGCGAGTGAAATGCTATCACCGACTTGTCGTCCTAATGGTTCGCCTGTGATTTCATTTTCTGATTCAGATTGAGAGTAGCTTAAACGCGCACTAAATTGACCTTTGCGCATATTAACGCTGGCTTCAAATCCATCCACATCATAGTTACCAAGGTTGACATAAGAGCCTGTGCCTTCGTCGTCGATGTAATCTTTAAAGTTGGTTCTGAAAATGGTTAAGCTGGCATTCAAGCTGCTGTCTTCGCCTAATGCGTCTTGTTGGTTATATAACACAGAGAATTGATTGTTTGTACCCGTCGTCGGTTTTAAATCTGGATTGGGGTCTAAGTTAGCCCCTGCGCCTGTAAACACTTCTGCTAACATAGGCCCTTTGAATAAACGGGTCGTGCTGGCATTTAATGTCCACTGTTGGTTGATCGCGTAAGCGGCTTCTAAACCCCAAGTGAGTTTGTTATAGGTTTTATCTGCGACCTTAGAATCTAAAGTATAACGGTTGTAACGTAAGCCCGGTGTGACGGAGAAACGACCGAACTGCATTTCATCTTCGACGTAAACCGCTGTTGAACGTGCGGACTCTTCGCCAAGTACAGTAGTATCTCTTTTATACTCAGTATCTTGTTTATAAATATCTAAGCCGTAACGGAAAGTATGCTCTAATGCACCCGTGGTCACAAAGGTTTCAGCGAGAATATTACCACCTGTATGGATTGAATTACCCGAAGCGTAACGATAGGCAGGCCCACGCTTATAAGGATTTGAATCCTCATCTCGCCATAAATCCATCTCGTTGCGATAAATACTGGCACGCAAATTAATCGCATCACCTAAATCAAGCTCATAGTTTAAAGTTAAAGTGGTACGTTCAAACTCTGTGGGATAAACAATTGCACCAGTAATCGCACTATTGGTTGCTGCACCCATGTCCGCTCTTGGCGCGTAATTCCCTTCATCTGTGTATTGGTCATAAGTCAACTCTAAACGGTTTTCATCATTGATATTCATACCAATTTTGAATAAACCATTGGCTATATCACCGTTGTTCCCCACTGCTTCAATACCGTTGCCGTATTCAGGATTATTACGACTTGTGCCATGGTAGTAAGCTAATATGTCAAACTGTTCATTCAGTTGCCCGTAACCTGTGGCGGAGTAACCAAAATAATCATTGCTGGCGAATGCACCGTATACCCGCGCTCCAATGGGACGATCAAATGGCAATAAATCTTGTGCATCTTTGGTTTCAAATGCCATGCCGCCGCCAAGACCACCATTAATCACGGAATTCGTCCCGACTTGCACATCCACTGCTTTCAAAATATCAGCGTTAATCAACAAGTTGCCCATATGGTGATACATGAAGTTATTTTGTCGTGCACCGTCGATAGTGATTTCTAAATCGGTATCTTGCAAACCACGAATATTAATCCGCTGATTGGTCGAGTGAGCACCACCAATGTCAACCCCCGGTAAATCTCGCAACAAATCACTTAAGTGGTCGGCTTGCCTGACTTCAATGTCGGTATCATCGATAAACTCAGATGAACTTTTAACTTGTGTGCCCCACACTTGCACAGTTGCCAACTCATTGGTCTCTGGCTCAGCGGCATGTACATTGAAAAGCGCAAGCAGGCTTAAGCCCAGCACGCTGGTATTTGTTGTCGAAATATAACGCTGCATGAATGTTCACTCAATTATGTGAATTAAATGGTTGAGATAAATTAAAGGGCGGCGATGGCGGAGAAACTTTTTTACAAAAGAACCATTGCCGCAGAAAATCGTTTTAAATGCTCTGCAATACGGGGGTGAATGCTGAATGACTGTGATTGATGGGGTTGAGCCAGCGGGCTGTTCCTTATGCCAATAAACTGTCATCCTTCAGTACGCCAGCAGAGGTTTTGTGACTAGCGATATATGTAACCGTATTAAGTACAGAGGTGTCCCTAGTTAGGACATCATAATTTTTTAACCATCTGACAATGGAGGCAATACCCTATAAATATTTATAATAATAATATTGATAATCGTTATCAATTCTACTTTCTTTTATTTGGCTAGTCAAATGGTTTTGTTGCAGCGCATTAATAATAAGTTTTAATTAGATGGTTGAAATAAGTGTTATACAGACTGTTTTATCAAATGATATGGAAGGCTTAGGATTTAGTGATTCAGAGTGTAAGAAAATAATCTAATTGTTTGATAATTAAACTAAAATATGTGATTTGTTGTATGAAACATAAGAGTAGATAACTGCTTTTTTGTTGGGATAGAAAGACGGTATGAATAGGAAGAAAATCGAGAACTGAAAGGGGTTTTTAATATACAAAATATAGCAATGTAGAGTACCTTATTGTCAAAGCACTCTACAAAGTAATAGCTTATTTAAGCAGCTTCGCCACTTTCAATTTTCTTAGTAATCACCCATTGTTGAGCAATCGATAAGACATTGTTTACCACCCAGTATAAAACTAAGCCAGATGGGAAGAAGGCAAAGAACACTGTAAATACAATCGGTAACATCATCATCACTTTTTGCTGCACAGGATCAAGTGGTGCAGGGTTTAAATGGTGTTGTAAAAACATACTTGCGCCCATGATTAACGGCAATACGAAGTAAGGGTCTGGTGCTGATAAATCGTCTAACCACAACATGAATGGTGCTTGACGTAATTCCACACTTTCTAACAATACCCAGTACAACGCGATGAACACAGGAATTTGTACCAAAATCGGTAAACAACCGCCTAATGGATTGATTTTCTCCTTACGATACATATCCATCATAGCTTGATTTAACTTATTGCGGTCATCAGCATAACGTTCTTGCAATTGTTTCAAACGTGGTTGCAATTTACGCATATTCGCCATTGATTTATAACTGGTTGCTGATAAATGGAAGAAGGCTAATTTAATCAAAATCGTCAAGATAATAATCGCCCAACCCCAGTTACCAATCCATTCATGGATAAATTGTAACGTCCAGAATAATGGCTTAGCCAATGGCCATAACCAACCATAATCCACTGTTAAATCTAAACCAGATGACAACGCTTCTAATTCATCTTGTAATTTAGGCCCGACAAACAAATTCATTTCAAATTGATGTTGTGCTTGCGCAGGCACTGCAAACGGCTGACCGTATAAACCTAAAACATAGCGTGAACCACTTGGAATAAAGTTTGTGTAGTATTTATATAATTGATCTTTTTCAGGTACCCAAGCTGCGACAAAATAATGTTGTAACATGGCAGCCCAACCGTTTGCCCATTCAGGCCGGTTTTCTTGATTAAAGCTGCTATCACGCATTTCACCGAAATCAACTTTTTCATACAATTGATCTGGGCTAGAAATCGCGCCACCCATGTACGTGTAAATAAAGCTTGATTGTCCTTCTTCAGCTACTTCAGTACGTTGTAATTGACTGTAAGCACGGACTGTCCAAGGCTCAGCAGTTTTGTTATCCACAACATGCTTAACGTTAATCACATAACTATCACGTTGGAATGTAAATACTTTATTGACTGTCACGCCTTGCGCATTTTGCCAACTTAACACCACTTCTAAGCTATCTGCATCACCCATATCATAATTGAGCTGTTGCGTTTGATAGGCAGTTTGATGGGTCGGTGCATAATCAGCAGGCATTAAACCTGATTGTGCAACAAAGAAACGCGGCATCGCATCTTGCATCAACGTGTAAGGCTCATCTGGCTTGTCATTCGCGACAGGATACTCAACCAAAGCCACTTGACGAATATCACCACCTAATGTGTCAATTTCTAAATTGAACAAATCGGTTTTAACTTGCACTCGCTGTTGTGTGCTTAATACTTGTTTAGGTTGTGCAAAAGGCATTTCACCCGCACTTGTCATGCTTGGCGTAGCAATAGAAGGCACTTCAGCTGAACCTGTGGTAGTAGGTGTTGGCATTGCGTCTTGCGTTGTTGCACCATCCGTCGCGGCCACCGTTGGTGTACTCGGTACAGGTTTTGGTCCATAATCTTCTAGCCATTCTTGATACATCATCATCATCAAAAAGACCAGTGCGAGGACTAATATTAGTCTTACATTATCCATGTTTATCCGTGTTCCTTTTTTCTTCGGGAGGAGGGACGGGGTCATAGCCACCAGGGTGCCAAGGGTGACAGCGTGAAATGCGTTTAATACCTAAAATCAGCCCTCGAAACGTACCATGTTCGCGCAAGGCTGTTAGGGTGTATTCTGAACAACTGGGATGATAACGGCAGTTGGAACCTAACCAAGGGCTAATGAATAAACGATAACCTTGGATTAACCAGATGAGGATTTTTTGCATCGTCTTTTGATCTGCTGCCAATGCTTTGCGAGAGAACGAAATAAAACTTGATTATCGACTGCATCTGCCCCTGTCTTAGCCATGACTACACAGTCTATGCCTTGTAACAGGGTGGGATGTTGACGAAAACTCTCTCGAGTTATACGTTTGATACGATTTCTTGCCGTTGCTAATTTGATACGTTTCCGAGCGATGGCTAAACCCAATCGACCTGTATCCGTATTATTGGGCTTGCCTAATATCGTAAAATAACGGTCGGAAGATGTGCAAGGTTTATCAAATACTGCCTTAAAATCCGCCGCATTTAGTAGACGTTGAGTCCGTCTAAAGGCGTTAGGCATTAAGCTGATAAACGAGCACGACCTTTTGCACGACGCGCTTTAATAATTGCTCTACCACTACGAGTTTTCATACGTGCACGGAAACCATGACGACGTTTACGAACTAAATTACTAGGTTGGAATGTTCTTTTCATAACCACTTACCGTTTAAAGCTAGCAAATACTAAACAGCCAATTATATTAACTAATTATACCCATCGTCAAGAATATTCAGAGGATTTTTTAAGATATTGCACAATGTTGGTTTGATACAAGTCAGAATTAAAAAGCCATTGCTTATATTTAAAGTAGGAAATCATGGCTTCTTATGTGGGTTTCACTATACAACTCAAAGCTTTCAGTTTAAAAATACGCTACAATTCCCTCACGAATTAATAATGGCCACAAGGTTGTTCAAACAATGAGAAAAATTGACCGTTATATTGGTCTCGCCGTATTTCTGGGTATTTTTATTGTCTTATTTGTATTAGTCGGCTTATTTACCTTTTTTACGTTTATCGAAGAAATCGAAGATATTGGCAAGCAAGGTTACAGTACTTGGGATGCCACTTTATACGTTGTCTATTTGATGCCGCGACATATTTATGATTTATTTCCCACAGCGGTTTTACTTGGCACACTGATCGGCTTGGGTGGTTTAGCGAACAATAATGAATTAACTGTGATTCGTGCTGCAGGGGTTTCGATTTTTAGAATTACCTTAGCCAGTTTACAAGTCAGTTTATTCCTCACTTTAATGGCCATGTTATTGGGTGAAACCATTGCGCCACAGTGGGGGCAATATGCTAAAGACTTGCGTGCAAATGCCAAATCAGAACACCAAGTTCACAGTCAAACCTTTTCCCATCGATGGTATGGATATTGGGGGCGTGAAGGTGATGATTTTATTAGTATTCAACGGATTTTATCTGATGGTGGTTTTGGTGATATTGCCTTATATCGATTGACCCCAGATAAGCAACTACAAACCCGAATTTATGCCAGAAAAGCCTATTACGAACAAAACGGCTGGCGGTTTCTTGAAGTGAGAAAACAAGATATTAGTACCCAAGGTGTGTATGAATCCGAATTAGCAGAATATCGCTGGGACGCAGAATTAAACCCTGAATTGGTAAAACATGTGGTGGTTAGGCCTGATAAGTTGTCCAGTTTTGGTTTATATGAATACATCCAATATTTAAAACGTAATGAACAAAATAGCGACGAATATGAATTAGCATTGTGGTCACGCCTCAGTTATCCCGTTGTCAGCATCACCATGGTATTTTTAGCTGTGCCGTTTATTTTTGGCTCATTGCGTAGTGTAGCAGTGGGTGAGCGGATTCTAACAGGGGCATTTTTTGGAATTGGCTTTTACATGTTAAATAAAACCGTGGGTAATGCCAGTCTAGTTTATGGATGGCATCCTGTATTCAGTGCGTTACTGCCACCGCTAATTTTCCTAGCCATTACAATTTATTTGATGCGACGTAAAGGGTAGTAAACGAGCCTAATATTGTCAGTTTTTGCTTTGATAGATTTAGCACGACTTGCAAATTTAGGCTTGTTTGATAATCAGACTTTACACAATCACAACATGTAAGTGTCGAGGGCCATGCGCACCGAGTTGGATGGTTTGCTCAATATCTGCAGTACGTGAGGGGCCTGTAATAATATTAATGGTGCGAGGTGTTCGAGCTTGATGCCGCAATGTCGTCCAAACATCTTCCATATGCGATACGATATTTTTTTGCTCTAGCAATACGATATGATTGTCAGGTAAGAAATTAAAACTGGTGGGGTTATTTTCACTGGAAAGCATGGCGATACTCCCCGTTTCAGCCACGCCTGCAAACGCATAACTCACGCTAGTGGAGTCACCTGCTTGTGCAGCGCGATGTTGTAGTGTTAACTCTGATGGCCATGGGCATAACACTTTTAACTGTGCATCACATAAAATCTCTAATCTCAGTTGATGTTGCTCTAAAAAACGTAGTACAGCATTAGGAAAATCTGCAATAGAGTCAATGTATTCGTATGTGCCGACAACGGACTCTAATTGCTGGATAAAACGTTGTAAATTGTCTTGTTCCCAGTCAGGTCTAATATGTTGAGTGGGGTGTTTTAAGCCATAGCTTAATGATTGCTCAGTTGTTACATCTAGCACATAGCGTTTAAGCGATTGGCGAATATTGCCTAAGATGATGTCGCGTGAAGTATCCATAGCAAGCTCTTATGATGATTCTACAATACTAGTATCTATCAATTTTTTCGGAAAGTCACACCAAAAATGACTACCTTCTCCTACAACACTTTCAATTCGTAATTTTGCTGCATGACGATGCAATACATGTTTCACAATAGCCAACCCTAAACCAGTGCCGCCTTGACTGCGCGAACGCCCTACATCTACCCGATAAAATCGTTCTGTTAAACGCGGTAAATGCTCTGGTGCAATGCCGTCACCCGTATCATGCACCACAAAATGTAAATGCTCCTCACCCTCAAACCATTGGATTAAAACCTCACTACCTTCGGGTGTATAGTTCACGGCATTGAATACTAAATTAGAAAACACACTACGCAACTCTTTTGGATGGCCATTGATGGAAGTCAGCGATTTAATTTCTAAATTTATCTGATGGCGGCCTGCACTTAATGCTTTGGCTTCATCACAAATCATTGCTAATAAGTTTGCAATATCAATAGGTTCAGAAGTATCACTGGTGGCTTCAGATTCTAAACGAGAAAGCAGCAGTAAATCATCAACAATATTTTGCATCCGTGATGTTTGTTGTGACATCAATAAAAGCGGCCGTTCCCATTCAGTATTATTAAAACTTTCATCATCTTGCATGGTTTCTAAAAAACCACCGATCACCGTTAGTGGGGTACGTAATTCATGAGAAACATTGGCGACAAAATCTTGTCTAACCTGTTCTAAACGATGAATTTGAGTAATATCACGGGCGAGCAGCAAATAGCGGTTTTTTGCATAAGGCACAATGTTAATCCGCAGCATAACTTCAGGATTGGTGGGCGCGTTTAGCTTAATAGATTCTTTTTTATTAATATTATTGAGGTATTGCACAAACAGGGGTTGGCGAATGAGATTGGTAATACATTGGCCTTTATCACGCGAAGACCTTAAACCCAATAACTGTCTAGCAGCCTTGTTCACCCATTCAATTTCATGATTAGGCCCTAATACAACCACCGCATCTGGCATCGCAGTGGTTGAACGTCGAAACCGTTTTAATAAGGTCGCAATTTTACGTTTACGTTTACGATTACGTTGTTGCAAACGGTAAAAATTGTAAAAAACCTCTCCCCAAATACCATGTGAATTAGGTAACTCGAATTTACGTCGATTCCTAAACCACTGGTCTAAATGATATAAATTGTATAAATGCCAAATACTATAAGACAAACAAGTCAAAGCTAAAAATAGCAGAGGCTGTCCAGTTAACACCCCTAAAATTGACATTAATATGATAAGAATAACGAGTTGTTTAACTTCTTGTTGCCAATAATTCATGATACTCCACGTACTGAAAAGCGATAGCCGACACCACGTACAGTTTGTACCAAATGATCGTAACCATATTGTGACAATGCTTTACGTAAGCGACGGATATGCACATCAACAGTACGTTCTTCGATATATACATTTCCTCCCCAAACTTGGTCAAGTACTTGATTTCGGCTATAAACCCGCTCGGGATGACGCATAAAAAAGTGAAGTAAACGAAATTCTGTCGGGCCAATTTGCACTTCTTTATCACCGACCAATACACGATGTTCTGCAGGGTCAAGTTGTAAATCATTCACAACCAATTGCTCAGAGTCGGAATAAGTTTGTGTACGGCGTAAAACGGCTTTAATACGGGCGATTAATTCACGTGGAGAAAAAGGTTTTGTCACATAATCATCCGCACCGACTTCAAGACCACGAATTTTATCTGATTCTTCACCACGCGCTGTTAGCATAATGATGGGGATTTGCTGGGTGCGGTTATCTTTTTTCAGTTGTCGCGCAAATTCAACCCCATTTGTGCCGGGGAGCATCCAATCTAAAAGAATTAAATCAGGTAGACGGTTGAAAATTAAGGTTTGTGCGCTACGTACATCAGGGGCTTCTTCTAATACAAAACCCGCTTTTGTCAGAGGTAACTGCAACATTTCGCGAATGTCTGCTTCATCTTCAACAATGAGAATGTGTTGTCCAGCCATAACTTACCGTTATCGTGTTGTAACCGCGCGGTATTTTGTCATAAAACGTTGGGAAATGGAATGTATGAAACAAAAATATATGAAGATGAAATTGACTAATATCTGTCAGTAAAAAGCCACTGAATCGATTCATATTTTTATCTAGGATATAAATGTAAGCAGATATTATTTTATAGTTAATAAACGAGGCAGGGATTTACTTTATTTTAGCTTTTATTCCGTTTCATGTTTGATCTAATATTGAAAAATATTGCTGATTATTTTAAATTTACTGATAGTAGTGCATAATAAGCAAATTCTAATGAAAAGAGAAACTTGCACCCCTTATTTTTCTTGCGTAACATGCAAGTTAAGCGATTTGATTTAAACACTATGAAGTGGGTGTTAACAATGCAAAAATATCTTGCAGTCTTACTGCTGTTAATATGGTCTTGTAGCCTGAAGGCTATAGACAACTATCAAATAACTAAAACAACACCAAGTGATGTATATGAGAAACTTTATATTATTAACCAAGAAATTAAAATACTAAAACAGTTTTTTCATGTTACAGCTCAAGTTAAGCCAAGTAACATAACAACTGAGCTTTATCCTCGCCATATGTGGCAAAAAACCTACGAAGTGCTCGTTAAAATTAATCTACTTCGAGAAAAATATGGTTTACCTTACATTGCAGTTTCTTCTCGTGAACCTAGAAAAGCCCCCCCTCCTATTATCGTTTACGAGCAAATGCTGCGTATTCTGACGGAAATCAAAATTATTAAATATGCGTTCAATATTCCCAATATTGAGTTCCCAGTCCAAAAATTCACCAATATTAAAGTTGTTGACAGCTTTAATTTTATTAGCAATATCTCAGCAGAACTTGATTTATTACTTGGAAAATCCCTAACCCCCTCTTTCGTATTTGCTCAGGCTATGCGGATTTCTGAAGACATTAATGCCATTTTAGATGTACTAGATATTACCAATGACAGTATTCCCCCACCTAAAGATACCAATACAACGCCACAAGAAAGTTATGAAACAGCTCAAAAGTTGATGACGGAAGTGGCGAGATTACAACGCATGACAGGTGTCAATGGGATTGAGTTTAAAGAATTAAGGCCAGAAAAAATTACCCCTGGAGATGTGTTTTCGATGACAGGCATTCTTCTCGCAGAATTACAAACAATCAAGGCGTATTTAGGTCTTAAACATGCCTTAACCCCCGTTGCTAGGCGTTACACAGGTATAGTGCCAGCAGATGTTGAACAAGTCTTAGGCTGGTGTGTTAGGAAAGTTCAATTAATTGAATCGATTAACTAAAATAGGTTCTGCTTATGATACGTTTAAATCTTAAAACTAAATTGAGCTTAGTCTTTTTAGTTTTAACTGTTTTACCTTTTAGCTTTTTAGGTTATTACACTTATCAGAGTAATGTAGAAGCTTTAACCAATAATATTCTAGAAAAAGACCATGATAACGTAGCTTCTCTAACCACTAAATTCAATGACATAGTCAATAATGTACCAAGTGATTTAGTCTTGTTTGAAGATTTTTATGCTTTAAAGCGTTATTTGACTTGGTATTATCTTGGTGAGCCGTATAAAACTAAGTCTTGGTGGCGGGATATGCGTAATGCGTTTGCTTCGTTGATCGGGGCTAAAAATATATACCATTCTTTGCAAATTATTGATTTAAGAGGAAAAGAACTTTTTAAAATTAAAACTAATCTGTTTACCCAAGCCCAAGATATAGTCCCCCCTCATGAACTAAAGAGTGTCAAAACGGCCAATTACTTTACCCAGACATTGAACCTAAATAAAGGTCAAATTAGCTTTGAGCGTGGTTATATGTTTCAAGCAAATAGTGAAGTCTTGTTATTGCGCTACTCCATGCCAATTGTTAATAAAAATGATGAAAAACAAGGTATTATTTCTATAACCTTAAATGCCAATATTATTCTTGACCTTTTACACCAACAGGAAAATATGAAGCAGGCAGGTGTTTATTCTGAATATATGTTGTTGGATAGCCTTGGACGGTTTATTTATTACACAAGTCATGGTGACTATAAAAATAATTTTCTTGAGCAATATAATGCAGATTTAGCTGTTGCTGTGCGAGATCATAAGCAAGGTGCACTATTAGAGAGCAGTGTGATTTCAACATTTGGCCAAATTAAATTGTTAAAAGCCAATCAAGACTATTGGACATTAGTTAAACAGACTGATGCGAATGCTGCTTTAAAAGAAGTAGAATTATTTAAATATATTTTCTTAGTTTCAATTGTGTTGGTCATTGTCACAGTGTTATGGGTTGCACATCGTTTTACTAATAACATTCTCACCCCCATTATTGATCTAAAACAACACCTTAAAGCTTTGGCTCAAGGCCAAGTATTAAATACAGAGCTTAAACAACATGGTCATGACGAAATTTCAGAATTAACCATTTCTGCCCGACTCTTATCAAAAAGTTTTAAAAATACCATTCAACAAGCAAATGCGATTGCACAAGGCAATTATGAAAAAGACATTGTACTGCTATCAGATCAAGACCAATTAGGTGCGGCATTACAAAATATGACCGAAATGTTACGCACTGTTTCAACTAAAAATACGGTGCAAGACTGGCTTAAAACAGGGCAAGCCGAGCTTAATAATAGTATGAGTGGCGAGCAGAATATTAATGATTTGGCTAAAAATATCATTTCTTTTCTGACTCAATATTTAAAAGCCCAAGTCGGTGTATTTTATCTTTCCGTTGAACGTGTGACAGATGCATCTAATCCTGTACTGCGTTTGATTGCCAGCTATGGTTATACTCATCGTAAGAATTTTTCCAATGAATATAAAATTGGTGAAGGCTTGGTGGGTCAGGCCGCGTTAGAAAAGCAAACCATTATTATGGAACAAGTGCCTGATGACTATATGCAAGTGCAATCAGGCCTAGGCCATGCAAAGCCTCATAATATTATTGTCTTACCCTTTATTTACGAAGATAAAGTACGTGGCATCATTGAAATTGGTAGTTTTCATGAGTTTACTGATATTCAATTGGAATGGCTGACACAGACCATGCCGATTATTGCGATTGCAGTCAATACCGCTGAGTCTCGCACTAAAATGCAGGACTTATTACAACAATCTCAAACACAAGCCGAAGAATTACAAAGCCAATCTGAAGAATTACAATCACAACAAGAAGAGCTGCGCCAGACGAATGAAGAATTAGAGCAGCGTACACAAGATTTAGAACGTCAGAAAACGGAAATTCATAAGAAAAATGAGGTATTGCAGAAAACCCAGTCTGAAATTGAGGCTAAAGCCGAAGAGCTAGAATTAGCGAGTAAATACAAATCAGAATTCTTAGCTAATATGTCACATGAATTGCGCACTCCTTTGAATAGTATGCTTATTTTGGCGCAATTGTTAACAGAGAATAAAGCTAGAAACTTAAACGATAAGCAAATTGAATACGCAAAAACCATTCATGATTCAGGGTCAGATTTGCTGAATTTAATTAATGACATTCTTGATTTGTCTAAAGTGGAAGCGGGCAAAATTGAGGTTAATGTTGAACAAGTGATCTTATCGGAATTTGCACTTAACTTAGAAAGTAAATTCCACCATGTTGCAGAGAAAAAAGGTCTGCAATTCCATATTAATCTTGATCCGCAACTTCCTCAGGTAATTTATACCGATGTGCAACGTTTTCGGCAGATTATTACTAATCTATTATCCAATGCCTTTAAATTTACTGAGCATGGCAGTGTCGAAGTAGAAATTTATCGACCAACAGATAATGAGTTTTTACGCGTCAATAAGCTGTCTACACAAAATATCATCGCAGTCAGTGTGGTTGATAGTGGTATTGGCATTCCTGCGGAGAAACAGAAACCGATATTTGAAGCGTTCCAACAAGCTGATGGTAGTACAAGTCGTCGTTTTGGAGGCACTGGTTTAGGCCTTTCCATTTCTCGCCAATTGGCGCGTTTATTGGGTGGCGATATTCAATTAACCAGCGAAATGCACCAAGGCAGCACTTTTACACTGTATTTATCTGAGAAGCTTGAACAGGCTACTTCTGCTGCATCACCTGCTGTTATGCCAGAAGTGTCTATACCATCACAACACATTCCACCCGCCCCTCAGCCAATACAACAAGCACCTGTTAAGCCAGAGCTACCTGAGCCGACACCTTCTTTAACCGTTACTCAACTAACCATTCAAGATGACAGAGATAAATTACATGAAAAAGACCGTTTGATTTTGATTATTGAAGATGATCGTAATTTTTCCAATATATTGATGGAGTTATCAAGAGAAAAGGATTTCAAATGCTTGGTAGCAGAAGACGGGCGCACGGGTTTAGAATTGGCTAAACAGTATAAGCCTCATGCGATTATCTTGGATGTTGGTTTACCTAATGTTGATGGGTTTACAGTGATGGAAAAACTGAAAACCGACATTGAAACGCGTCATATTCCTGTGCATTTTGTATCAGGTTCAGAGCATGGCAAAGATGCACGGCGGATGGGCGCGATTGGTTATTTACTCAAGCCCGTGAGCATGGGGGAATTAGGCGATGCATTCCGTAAGATTGAACATTTTATTGAAAAAGACATTCGCACGATCATGATTGTTGTGGATCAAAAAGACCATGGAATACGAATTTTAGATATTGTGGGCGGTGAGTCGGTTGAATCTTTGATCGCGAATCAAGTTGATGAATCAATTGGAATATTAGAACAGTCGGAGTGTGATTGCATTGTATTAGATATTGATGTTGAACACGCAACAGGCTTACGTTTATTAGATGATTTAGCAAAAGATGAAAGCTTGCGCAAAATTCCTATTATTTTATATGCAGAACGGGAATTAACTGAACAGGAAGAAAAACAACTTACTAAATTTGAAGATGATCTTACGGTCAAAGCTGTACGCTCGCCTGAACGTTTATTGGATGAGACAACCTTATTCTTGCATCAAATTGAGGACAAATTGCCTGAAGAAAAACGTCAAATGTTACAGATGGTGCATGACAAAGAGGCGGTTTTAAAAGATAAAAAAGTATTGATTGTCGATGATGATACCCGCAACACTTTTGCGTTAGCCACGGTGTTAGAAGACAAAGATATGGAAGTATCGGTTGCAATGAATGGTAAGGAGGCTTTGCAAATATTGGATGAAGAAGGTGGGATTAATATTGTATTGATGGATATTATGATGCCTGAAATGGATGGTTATGAAGCCATGCAACACATTCGTAGCCAACCCCGCTTCCGTAAACTGCCTATTATTGCACTGACAGCAAAAGCCATGAAAGGAGATAAAGCTAAATGTATTGATGCAGGTGCAAGTGATTATTTATCTAAACCTGTAGACACAGATAAATTGATGTCACTTATGCGGGTTTGGTTATATCGTTAGTTGTAAAATTGGTGTAGTTGTATTGGTCATAGCAGCTACACTATTCAAAAAACGCTCAAGTTTGGTAGAAATCTGTATTTAATAGAGTTTCTCCATTTTAGATAGAATAAATTTAACTCTGCAGCCAAATTAAACTCGCCATCCGCCCTGTTTGTTGATCTCGTCGATAGGAAAAAAAGCGTTCATTATCCGTATAAGTACACAAATCGCCACCAAAAATTTGTTGTATACCCTGCACTTGTAAACATTGTTTCGCTAATAAATATAAATCAGCATACCAGTGATTAGGGCGCGACGGTTTAAAAGCTTGTTCTGCTTGTGGCAAATAATCAGCAAAAGCTTGTCGCACTTCATCGCCCACTTCAAATGCAGCCTGACTGATTGCAGGGCCTAACCATACCAATATATCTTCTGGTTTGCCGCCTAAAGATTGTACTGTTGATTCAAGTACTCCATTTGCCAATCCTCGCCAACCTGCATGAGCCACGGCTACTTTTGTACCTTGCCGATTGCAAAAGAACACGGGCAAACAATCCGCTGTCATCACGACACATACGTTGCCTATTTGTTCAGTATAAATCGCATCAGCACAGTAACCCTGTTCCACAGACTCTGCTGCAACTGCTTCAACCCCATGTACTTGTTCTAACCAAACGGGTTCTTGTGGCAGCTGTAAGTGTTCTGCTAATAAAGCCCGATTTTTTGCCACTGTTTCAGCATGATCGCCAACGTGGGTGGCTAAGTTGAATCCATCAAAAGGCGCATGACTAAAACCGCCGATACGGGTAGTGACATAAGCTTTTACTGATTCAGGAGCTGGCCAATTAGGTGTGAGATAGCTGTGAGACATGGTTAAGCCTTTAGCAAAGACAATAGGGCATTTTACCGTATTCAGCATTATTTGCCGCTGTAAATAAGTCCAATACCTATAGACCAAAAAAAGCCAGCATACTCTCAATTAAGAAATATACTGGCAATTCAGAATATTATAGATTCTCTTGGTTAAGGAGGAGTGTAAGAAAATCTATAACTTATTAGTATTAACGTTTCATTGGACTTAAGAAACGTGCATCTTCAGTAATAGTGAGGGTTTCATCGTCTGTTGAGGTCAATGTGAACATCACTTCAGCACTACGAGCTTGTAATTGTTCAGGTGTTGCAACTAACGAAACGGAAACATTTTGTACCTGACCAGAATCAACAATAATTGAATCAGGCTTCAGTACTTGTACACCTTCAATACCCGAAACCGTCAACTCATACGCATGAGGCTGGCTATCTTTATTGGTAATTTTTAAAGTGTAAATATTTTTGATATTACCTTCAGCAGTTTCTTTGTATAAGGCACTACGATCGCGTAATACATCTAACTCAATACCAACACGCTGGCTAATTGAATAACCTAAACCTGCTAATAATACCAACAGAATCGTTGCATAAATAAAAATCCGTGGGCGGAAAATATGGGTTTTCTCACCTTGTAATGCATGTTCCGTTGTATAACGCACTAAACCACGTTTATAACCCATTTTGTCCATGACATCATCACAGACATCAATACAGGCCGAACAGCTAATACATTGATATTGCAAGCCATCTCGGATATCAATCCCTGTCGGACAGACTTGCACACACAATGTACAGTTAATACAGTCACCTAAACCTTTTTCATCTGGGTCTTCATTACGTTTACGAGAACCGCGCGGCTCACCACGTTTTTCATCGTACGCAATAATCATGGTGTCTTTATCAAACATTGCACTTTGGAATCGTGCATACGGACACATGTAAGTACAGACTTGTTCACGCATCCAGCCCGCATTACCGTAAGTGGCAAAGCCATAAAAGAAGAGCCAGAAGGTTTCCCAACCGCTTAAATTAAACGTTAAAGTGGCATCCCATAACTCACGAATCGGGGTGAAAAAGCCAACAAAAGTGAAGCCTGTAAACAGTGCAAAGGCAATCCAGATAAATTGCTTAGTAAACTTAATGCGGAATTTTCTGAAGCTCATCGGAGCTTTATCCAGCTTCATTTGCTGTGGCCTGTCGCCTTCAACTAAACGTTCCATCCACAAAAATGCATCCGTCCAAATGGTCTGTGGACAAGCATAGCCACACCATAATCGACCTGCGAGCGTGGTGAAAAAGAATAAACTCATTGCAGCAATAATGAGAAGAAAAGCGAGATAAATAAAATCTTGTGGCCAGAAACTTAAGCCAAAAACGTGGAATTGACGAGCAGGTAAATCGAATAAGACGGCTTGCCTATCGCCCCACTGTAGCCAAGGGAATCCATAGAAGATGCCAAGTAAAATGATACCGCTGAGGGCTTTCAAACGGGTAAATGTACCCAGCACAATGCGTGGATAAATTTTTTCTCGTTTAGAGTATAAGCTTTGCTCAACGTCTTTGAGTGGTATTTTTTGTTCATCCATAGTCTTTTAACTCTGTTTTACCTTAGTTCAAAATTATTTAAAAACAATAGGTTTTGCATAATTTTAAACATAAGTTAAAAAATAGATTAGCGATTGCTAATATATCAGATTTATCACCAATGTCTAGGATAAATTAACAATTAGGTGAAATCAGAGCTGCATTGTAAGCTTTTATAAAGCCATAAGCAAAACTTTAGGTAAAATAAAAATCACTTTTTTAGACCTAAGGTAAAAAAACGGATAAACCTTGTAAATTATCAGCTTATGTATTATTAGTTGAATGATTTTAAACAGGTTTTAAATAAGATAATTAGAAAATATGAATAAAGCTATCTAATTAATTTAAAATAATTTACCGATTGCTGATTGATAATTATGTGCTGTTGATTGATAATTGCGCTATGCAAATGGTTTTACACGATTATTTCGAAGCGTTGGAAGGCGGTGGCCGCTTATCTAGTATTTTGGCACGTGACCTTGATTGTGCTATTGGCTATGGATTTGCGAAGCCTGAGCATCCTTTTTTGTCTGAATTGCAGCAGCAGTATAATTTGCAAGCATACAGCAATATTCCATTATGGCGACAATTTCAGCTCGCCCGTGCATTTACCCACAAAACGGCTTTTTTACATAATTATCAGCAAGTGATTTATAGTGGTTTTTATACACCGTTGGCGATTGCTCATCATCAGCGTGGCCAAAATATTTTATATTGTCATACCCCACCACGTTTTGTTTACGATCAAAAAGCATTTTATTTGCAACAAGTCTCTGCACCATTACGCCCCTTGCTCAGTTTATTTATTCAATATTTACAACCACGTTATGAGCACGCTGTGCAACAAATGGAT
The DNA here is from genome assembly GCA_025800385.1 of Candidatus Albibeggiatoa sp. nov. NOAA. GTDB lineage: Bacteria > Pseudomonadota > Gammaproteobacteria > Beggiatoales > Beggiatoaceae > Albibeggiatoa. The sequence continues at coordinate 21,003 of JAOXRS010000008.1, read as the reverse complement.
GTAATTATTGCTAACTCAAAAAATATTCAACAACGCATTAAACATTATCTAAATCAGGAATCTGTTGTAGTTCATCCACCTTGTGAAGTTCAACATTATCGTTGGCAAAGTCAGGGCGATTATTATTTATCAACGGCACGTTTAGACCCTTTAAAGCGAGTTGATAAAATTGTGCAAGCTTTCAAATTATTACCACATAAAAAGCTGATTGTTGCATCAGGTGGGAGTGAGTTGCAGAAGTTGAAAAAGTTAGCGCAAGATGCGCCTAATATTCAATTTACAGGCTGGTTAAGTGATAGCCAATTGCAGGATTTGATTGCCAATGCGATTGCTACGATTTACTTACCACATAATGAAGATTTTGGTATGTCTCCAGTCGAGTCGATGGCTGCGGGCAAACCTGTGATTGGTGTTGCGGAAGGTGGATTATTAGAAACCATTATACCGCAGCAAACAGGCTTATTATTAACACCTGATTTTAGTATCGATGAATTAGTGCAAGCGGTGCAACAGTTAGATCAATCGACAGCACTGGCCATGCGTCAAACCTGTGAGCACACAGCACAGCAATTTAGTACATCACGTTTTATTCAACAAATGCGGGCAATTTTAGACTCTCTCTAATGAGAATCACTTTTGTTTAGCTACCACACCACCATATTAATACATAATATTTAACTGATAGAATCAACCATGTTTGCACGACTTAAAGAAGAAATTAATTGTGTTTTTGAGCGTGACCCTGCCGCTCGTAATAGCTTTGAAGTGATTACCAATTATCCTGGGCTTCATGCGATTTTATTTCACCGTTTGAACCATAAATTATGGAATGCGGGTTGGTTTTGGTTGGGGCGGACACTTTCCACGTTTTCAAGGTGGTTAACGGGGGTGGAAATTCATCCCGGTGCAACCATTGGCGAGCGTTTTTTTATCGATCATGGTATGGGTATTGTGATTGGGGAAACCGCTGAAATTGGTGATGATTGTACTTTATACCATGGTGTAACTTTAGGTGGCACGAGCTGGCAGAAAGGTAAACGTCATCCAACATTGGGCAAAGATGTGGTTGTGGGCGCGGGTGCAAAAGTGTTAGGCCCTGTGCATATTGGTGATGGGGCGCGGATTGGCTCAAATGCAGTGGTGGTTAAAGATGTGCCATCGGGTGCAACTGTGGTAGGAATTCCTGCTCGTATTGTTAAAGTGGAAAAAGATTATCAAGCAAAACACAAACAGATGGTGGAACAAAAAATATTTGACGCATACGGAATGCCAATCGACGCACCTGATATGGATCCCATGCAACATGCAATTAATCATATGCTGGATGATATTGACATCATGGATAGAAAGATGCAAGAAATGTGTAAAGCATTAAAAGCCTTAGGTTATGACGATACAACAGGCACGCTAGATTCTTGTAAAATTCGAACACCAATTGATAATCAAGGTATGGAAAATTAATAATGCCGTACCCAATATCATTATATTACTGATTAGTAAATTTTATTTAAAAGCCTTTTATATTGTGTGCTAAATTCAAGTAAAATAGTATGGGTTTAGTTTTTTTATGTTGACAACGAGGGATTTTATGAAACTTTCACATCTTGCTTTAGTAACAGGGATTGCTTTAAGTCCAATGACTTATGCTTGGGATGCTTTGCCAGAAGCCGCGCCTGTACCAGCAGACAATCCTCAATCAGAAGCTAAAATCTTATTAGGTAAAACTTTATTTTTCGATCCGCGTTTATCTAGCACAGGTACTGTTTCCTGTAATTCCTGTCATAACGTAATGGAAGGCGGTGACGACAGTCGTCCAAACTCTATGGGTGTTGATGGTCAAACAGGTGATCGCAGTGCACCTACTGTATGGAATTCAGCGTTTCTTTCTGCACAATTCTGGGATGGTCGTGCGGCCACTTTAGAAGATCAAGCGCGTGGGCCCGTAACCAACCCAATCGAAATGGGCATGAAGAGCTGGGATGATGCTGTTGCAGTATTAAAGCAAATTGAAGGTTACGCGCCTATGTTTACAGCTGCATTTGGTGAAGGTGCTGAAATCACTGAAGACAATGCAGTAAAAGCAATTGCATCGTATGAACGTACTTTGATTACACCTAATTCTGCATATGATAAATATGTAAAAGGTGATAAAACAGCCATGACAGAGCAACAAGTGCGTGGTATGGATACATTCTTAAAAACAGGCTGTATTGCATGTCACTCAGGTGCAAACTTCAGTGGGCCAGCATTACCAATAGGTCAAGGTTTCTTCATGAAATTCCCAACATTTGCGGGTAGCGAATATGATGCGAAATATGATCTTGTTTCAGATACTGGCTTACAAACTGTAACGAAAAAAGCAACTGATGCAGGCATGTGGCGTGTACCGACTTTACGTAATGTTGCAGTCACTGCGCCTTATGCACACAACGGTGCTGTACCAACATTAGATGAAATGGTACGTGTGATGGCTAAAACGCAGTTGAACAAAGATTTATCTGATGCAGACACAGCTGATATTGTTGCGTTCTTAAATGCGTTAACAGGCAAGTTCCCAGAACAAACAATGCCTCGTTTACCAACAACGGCAGGCATGTCTGTTGTAAAATAGTATTAAGTTAAATCTTATTTCTTAATATTGAGAGCTGATTGATTTTCTTGGATATAACCGAGAAAGTGGTTCAGCTCTTAACTTATGTAGCATAATGAATATTCGACTTTTTGCATCACAAGACTGGCCAGCTGTTTGGCACATTATTCAACCTGTATTTCGTGCGGGCGAAACTTATGCTTTTTCTCCTGATATTACAGAGCAAGAGGCATACAAAGTGTGGATTGAAATACCGAAAACCACTTTTGTGGCTGTAGACGAAAATGATACGATTCTTGGTACATATTATATTAAGCCGAATCAACCAGCTTTAGGTTCTCATGTGTGTAATTGCGGCTATATTGTTGCAGAACAAGCGCGAGGACAAGGTGTTGCTTCAACCATGTGTCAACATTCGCAAACTGAAGCCGTTGCGCAAGGTTTCAAGGCCATGCAATTCAATTTAGTGGTTTCAACTAATGAAAAGGCGGTTGCTGCTTGGAAAAAACAAGGATTTGACATTGTCGGCACATTGCCAAAAGCGTTCAAGCATATGAAACTGGGTTTTGTTGATGCTTTTATAATGTATAAACAACTGTCAGAAGTATAAATCCCGATAATAAAAAAAGCCCCACATACTAAAAAAAGTACATGAGGCAATTTACTTAGTCAAAACCAGACAACATATGATTATCTGGCAATTGATCTGTTAAGATTTTTGTTTTGTACCATAAATGACTAAGTAACCTTGGCCATCTGCTTCAACGTAAATAAATAATACTTCTAATTTATTCACAACTGTACCATTTTGGGTTAAGTGCAATTCATGTACTTCGACAAAGCTCGGTACTGTATATGTTGCACCACGAATGTCAGAGGTAGCAGGTGCAAGACTGGTGAGTTTAAACACTGTCATATTCTCTGCACTACCTGTGATTTGCGTAATCAATTCCACTTTTGCTTTAATTGTATTCACATCACTTGCATTTAAGCTGCTGATTGGCGCATATACGCTACCAACATCATACATATCAACAAATCCATCTGCTGCCATTGCGTTAATAAACAACTCAGTTGTTGTCACATCATAAGTAGAAATAGCATATTGAGTGGTTGTATCTGTGTTGTCACCCGTATTTGTATTATCGCCTGTGTTATCACCAGCATTCGTGTTGTCGCCAGTATTTGTATTATCACCTGTGTTATTACCAGCATTGCCACTTGCAAATTTAGAAGCTAATACGTCTAATTTGATGTTTTGTCCATTGATTACCACTGTTTCAGAATAGCTGCCCAACGTATCATGAGTGAAAGTTACATTATATGTTCCATCTTCTACAGGAATACCGTAACCACCTGCAGTGGCTGTTGTTGCTGTTGAACTGGTATTTTCAAGTGCAATGGAAACGCCTTTGATCCCTTCGCCAATGGTGTAGAATTTATCACTATCATTGTCGTCATACACAACACCTGTAATAAAATGACAGCGACTGTCAAAGTTAGCAGCAAAATCATCTGATACATAATAAGTATTAAAACGGCTCTTACGAATACCAAAAGCAAGACCAACCCCCACTTCTTTGAATTTAGGGTTTAAGATATTGACACGATGTCCACGACCGGGATAGCCCTCGTCAACAAATAAATCACCATGCATTTTGATACTACTTTCACCTTTATCAATAGACGCTGTAGTTGCTGTATAAGCTAAATTTTCACCTGCTCGCAGATAGTTATAGCCTTGGTCTTCAATTCGATCAAATGGTGTTTTATTTGTACCTTGAGAGTTATGAGCAAAATATTCATTATCTGCCATATCTTTAGAGTGACCAATAGCTGCATTATATAATCTAACGTTAAAAGTTAGAGGTTGCATTGCCGTGGTGGAAATTTTAGATAAGTCATCAGAATCAATGCCTTCAGTTACACTACTTAAGTTATAAATTCGTGCTTCTGCTATGGGGTTTGCCCTTGCACGATTGATAAGCTCTAAGTGCATTTGCTCTTCTGCAGAGGGGTTACCATAGTGATAACTATTATAATTTGAGCAGGCTTTAGGGTCTGCTGCCATTGCAGAAAAAGAGAAACCCCCAATCAGGAGTGTACACAGTGTTTTACGTAATAACATTACCAATATTCCTTGTATCTCTGGTCAAACTTAACAAGAATTGTAATCTAAAATACTCACTATATCATTTTAGTGTATAGATAAAAGTCATTTTTAATCTGAACAACGCGAGCTAAAACCGCATTATTTGGATTTTTTACATCTTGAACTATAAGTAGATTTTATCATTTTTTAGCCTGGTCACATATTATGCCGTCTTCCCAATGTGCCTAGCCATATTGACGTAAAGTACATGCTATTTTTTCATGCAACTAGAGTTTGAACATTGTCATATTAAGTCAATCCGTGTAGGCTGTCCGCTTAGGTTTTACACTGTTCAGACATGGGCATATTTCTTGCGGAATAAGATTCAGAAGTCGAAATGCTGTTAATAAAACAGTGCGAACAGGAGTCAAAACGCTTTGGTGCGTTGCATGTTAAACCATCTACTTTTGATATTCAGCCAACTTGTCGGCAAGAACACGAATACCACTACTCGAACTGGTTATTTTTTGCATAAATCTCTCGTTAAATTATTTAACTTAGAATTTGGAGAAGAACGCCTAGTTTTTCTCAATTTTTTGCAATCTGTGTTTGTTGGAATGCCCAAGTTATTCACACTTATGGTAGCGAACTCATTATTTTTAGAGAAGTTCTCTGCCGAAAATCTGTCTTATGTCTACTTGGCTTCATCTCTATTGCTTCCGCTAACAGGCTTATTGCACCTGTATTTTGAAAAGCGCATTTCGTATATTAAACTCCAAAGCGGTACGCTAGTCGCCATGTCTATGGTTTCACTGATGTTTTTAGTGTTGCTTTGGGTGACACAGGCCACTTGGTTGATTATTGCGCTTTATATTTGGCTCGCTGTTGAAATTGCCATGACAGATATTGTACTGTGGGGGACAGCCAATCGTCTATTTACTGTGCGCCAAAGTAAACGTTTATTTGGGTTAATCGGTACAGGTGGCATTATCACGGTTATTGTTGGTGGTTTGATGACACCATATATTGTGGCTCTAGTGGGTACACGCGGTCTGTTGTTTTTCTCGTTTGCAGGCTTTGTGTTAGCGTTTATCAATCTGCGTTATATGAATGCAGCCTATCATAAAAAACTGGTACAAAATTCAGTTAAACAGGACACTAATACGGAAAATGAGAATTCTCAATCTTTCACTTCATTATTTAAAAATCGCTATTTAGTACTAATATTTTTATTTTTCACACTTTATTCCCAAGTTATTTACTACTTTTTAGATAATATCTTTTATTTTCAAATTAATAGCTATTTTCCTGACGCTGATGAACTATCCAGTTTTATTGGCCAATTTTGGGCAGTGTATGGGATTGGTAGTTTATTATTTCGTTCTCTTGCTGCAGGACGTTGGATGAGCAAAGTCGGCTTACACGGTGGAATGCTCACAGCCCCATTAATCGTAGGTTTTAGCATGTTAGGTGTGGTGATTGTAGATGTATTTTCACTTTCACCTCAAGCTGTATTAATCTTCTGGTTGATCGCGATTACCAAATTATTTGACAGAATCTTAACGGGGTCTGTCACTACACCTGCTTACCATACTTTATACCAGCCTTTATCATTAGAAAGCCGCGCACGGGTTCAGACTATGACTGAATCTATTGTAGGCCCTTTAGGCGGGATTTTAACCAGTTTGTCCTTATTATTCTTAACGAAAGTCATGGGGTTAGGCGTTGAAGAGCTTGCAGGTGTATTACTCGCTGTTGTCAGTCTATTCGTATCTGTCAGTATTTTGACAATCCGTGAATATCGTAAGGCCTTAACCACGGCATTGAGTCGGCGCGGCTTAATTGGGACTGACTTATCTTTAGATGATAATTTCAGCGTACAGATTTTAGAAAATGGATTACAAAGCCATCGCCCTAAAGAAATTTTATATTGTTTAAAACTACTCGAAGAAGTTAAACATCATCATCTGAAGCGGCATTTATTCCGTCTAATCCACCATGAAGATGAGGAAGTCCGTGAAGGGGCTTATAGAGTCCTAGAACGTTCAGGTTATGAAGAGGGCTTTTTATCCTTAAAACGTCGCTTAGCAATAGAAGATAATCCTTGTTTACGTGCTGCGTTATTACGCTCTTTGGCTGCAACCAGTGAGACAGAAGCATTTGATATTATTGAACCTTATTTAGATTCTGAAGATAGCATCATCCGTCAAGGTGCGATGGTGGCGTTGATTCGCTATTGTGGAATTGAAGGCGCGGTGCGAGCAGGTAGCGTGTTGATGGAGCTGCGTGAGTCGAAAAATCCAACAGAACGTGAATTTGCTGCCACAGTATTGGGGCAAGTGGGGATTTCCAGTTTTTACCGTAGCTTATTATTGTTATTACGCGATGAAGATATTGAAGTGCGTAAAGCCGCATTATTGGCCGCTGGGCAGTTAGACAATCGTAAATTATGGCCATTAGTGATTGAAAGTTTGGTGCAATTACCTACTCGAGAAGTGGCTGCGAAGGCATTAATTCATGCACGTGAATCAGCATTTCCAGCGTTAGAAGAAGCGTACGAGGGCAATAGCAAAAATATTAAATTACGCCGTGAGATTGTACATATTTATGGGCGGATCAAAAGCAAAGAATCAATTACACTGTTGCTACAAAAGCTAAATGAACCTGAGCGGAATTTACGTTATGAGATTCTGTGGTCATTGTATTTGTGTGGTTATCAAGCCAATGCGGCGGAATTACAAACCATTGAAAATTTGCTTACTGACGAGGTGTTTTATGGTGTGCAGGTGATTAATATGCTACAAGATTTTGTGGGTGAGATTCAACATACATTATTGTTTGCTGCGCTGAATTACGAATTGGAAAAAACTCAAGCTCGGATTTTCTTATTATTAGCGTCGATTTACCCCTCAGAATTGATTATGAAAATTTGGAGCAATTTCCGCGAGTCTTCAGTCGAAAAACGTGATTTAGCTTTAGAATTACTCGACAACTCAGTCAATAAAACCCACAAAGCGATTGTATTACCTGTGCTAGAAGTTTCCCAAGTACATAATCTGCCTGAAGGTAAACAAGAAGATGTGGCGACGATTCTACAGTGGGTAATTGAGATTTTATCTACAGAAGTGGGGTTGGGTTGCAATGCGTGGATAAAAACATGTGCGATTGATGCCGCAATGCAATTATCTTCTTTCGAAGTGATGCAGGAGTATTTAACCCCATTATTGCACGATGATGATAATTTAGTGCGGGAAACGGCATGGACTGTATTTTTAAAGCAAGAACAAGAAGATCATCAAGCTTTAGATGCCGTATTAGAAAAAGTCAAAGTTTTAAAGTCTGTCAGTATTTTCTCGCAAATTCCTGATGAAATCTTAGCCGAAGCTGCAAATTTTGTGGATGGGGTGGAAATTCAGGAAAATGAAACGGTATTTTTAAAAGGTGAGCTGGGTACAACCATGTATGTGATTGCTGATGGCTTATTTCGGGTGCATGATAAAACCGATACATTGGCCGTGTTGGGCAAAGGGCATATTTTTGGGGAGTTATCCGCGCTTGATCCCGAGCATCGAAATGCTTCTGTCACCGCGATTGAGAAAAGCTATTTATTCAAATTATCACAAGAAGAATTAAATACTTTAATCGAAAGTCATATTGAAGTAGCAAAAGGGATTATTCAAATTCTTTGTCAACGCTTGAAAACATCGATTAATCGCAATCACAAAGATGAGAAAAATAAACTGCCCGTTAAACCCGTAGAAGAGAATGCGATTGATCCTGATACTTTATATCAATATAGCGATGTACGTGATGAATTAACTTTAATCGAGAAAGTGATTATTTTAAAAACCGTCAGCATTTTCGCGGATACACCTGATAATATTTTATCGGATATTGGCCATTTAACTAAAGAAGTGTATTTAACCAAGGGTGAAACATTATTTCATAAAGGTGAAGTGGGGACATCGATGTACGTTGTCGTCAGTGGTAAAGTGAAAATTCATGATGGTGAGCAAACGATTGCAGAATTAGGCGAGCGGGCTTTATTAGGTGAAATGGCGGTCTTGTCTTCAGAGCCACGTACAGCTTCAGTTACCGCGGTTGAAGACACGGTTTTATTGTCATTATCCCAGTCTTCTTTATTTGAACTGATGTGGGATCAGCATAAAGTTGTACGGGGTATCATTCGCGTATTGATCCAACGCTTACGGAGTTTTAGTTAATCCAATAGATCATTTATTCGGTTGAATTTCACTTCAAAAATAAACAATAAGCTTAAAACCATTATAAAACCGCTTGACTTGTTTATATCGACACACAAGAATACCAGTTCTCAACCACCAAAGGAGAATTGGAATGTTAAGAAGTTTAGTGGTTTCTACCTGTATCAGTTTATGTTTACTTTTTAATACAGCTTATGCTGAGCAACCCAATGATGCAGCTTCGTTAAAAGATATTGCTGTGGGTAAAGCTGTTTTTGATATTAATATTGCTGGTAATAATGCGCAAAAGCTGGCTTTATATTTAAAAGTGATTGAAGAGACATATGACGGTTTGGTCGCACAAAATGTACAGCCTGATATTTTACTCGCATTTCGTGGTTCATCAGTGCAAATGATTAGCACTAACCAACCAGAAGATATGGCTTTGGATACAGAAGAGCAATTAGAGCAAGTTGCTGAGTTATTGAAAGGCTTAGCTGAGAAAGGAGTGAAATTTGAAGCCTGCTCAGTGGCAACGCGGGTATTTAATGTCGCCAATGATTCATTATTGCCGAATATCCAAGCAGTTGGCAACACGTTTATTTCTTTAATTGGTTATCAAGCCAAAGGTTATGCAGTGATTCCAATTTATTAAGATTGATAGACTGGCAAGGTTTCAGTTCGAAGCTCTGCCAGTTCTTAAATATTTATAAGTATTTTTGCACTTGTTGTTTAAATAATTGCATGGCTTGGCCGCGATGGCTTAATTGGTTTTTGATTTCTGCTGGTAATTGGGCAGAACTGCAATCATGTGTTGGTACAAAGAACACAGGATCATAACCAAAGCCATTTTCACCTTGAGGCTCAATTAAAATTCGTCCTTCCCATGTGCCTTGGCAAATTAACGGTGTAGCATCTTGCGCATGACGCATAAATACAATAATGCATTGGAAACGTGCGGTACGTTCAGCTTCTGGTACATCTCTTAACTTTTCTAATAATAATTGATTATTCGTTTGGTCATTTGCACCTTCACCAGCGAAGCGGGCTGAGTAAATTCCCGGTGCACCTTGTAACGCATCGACTTCAATCCCAGAATCATCAGCTAAAGCAGGTAACTGGGTTTGTTGTGCAGCATGGCGGGCTTTTAAAATTGCATTTTCGACAAATGTCAGTCCAGTTTCTTCAGCATTGGATACATCAAACTGGGTTTGTGGTACGACTTCAATGTGAAAATCTGTGAAAATTTGCTGAAATTCTCGGATTTTGCCTTTATTACCGCTGGCAATCACAATTTTATCCATTTTCTGCCCTTTTTTAGATGCAATGAAACAATGCGCATAGGCTACTGTGATGCAGTTCAGAAATCAAATAATCGGTAGGGAGAATAGATAAAAAAACGGACTCCCAAGCGTAAAAGCTCAGCAGTCCTAAGATAGAGGGTGTGTAAATATTTATTGTTAGTAACGACGTTGCTGTCGAATTTTGACTAATGGTAACGTAAAATCATAAGAAGATAAAATCACGTTATCTCTAGCACGAATCAATTGTGCGTTAACATAAGTTTGTTGTGCTTCGCGAATCATACCATAAGTCCCGACAATCACTGCATGAGCATCATGAATTTGGGTGATGTCTAAAATTTCTCGTGACAATAATAATTCGCCATTGCGTTTCTGTACAAATACGCTGTCACGCAATTTCACTTCAATCACTTTATAACCTAATTGTGCAACCCGCGATTTAATTTGCTCTGAAATCAAACGGCCTAATGTAGAAGAATGTTGCACATTATCGATATTAACAAAGCTGGCAACTAAGATAGGTTTATCACGGTCAACTTCAAGTCTAGGGGCTTTTTTCATTAACTTTTCAGCCGCTTCATAACTTTCGTCGATCAGCGGTAAATCAATTGGGTCATCTTTTTTAGGGTTGCTGCAACCCACTAACATCACAGAAAATAATGTAAACCAAAGTAGTGCTTTTTTCATGATTAAACTACCTATGGACATGTGCTATTTTGAGGGCAACTAACAACAGGGAATCTGCGACCTGACATAAAGTAGTGGTCATCATCACCCGTATTGATATAGTAAATCCCCGTATCACCGAAAATGTATTGATTACCCATAGTAACCGAAGTCGAAATAATCACTTCTGTATTGGTTTCACCTGGTAAATAATAGTCCATTGCTAAACCGACATCAGCAACAAGAGCAAAAGGTAAAACAGCGGCTTCTGGATATGTCCAATCATCAATTGCTTTAGAAACGAGCCATACACTACCTGCTAAAGCTGAAAATGTTCCCGGTGGTGGATATGTTAAACGGCGGTCTTTGTGATGTAATACTTGCATATCAAAGTCTAATAGCAAAGTGTCTTTGTATTCGGTATCAGTTGTGACCACCACGCCTTTTTGCAATAAACGCGTGCGTAACATGTGATAAAACGCTTTACCAAATGGGGTTTCTTCGTGATCTTTGGTATAACGAATATGAACAGGTGGTTGGCTGTTAATGTCTGGAAAAGTAACATCCAGCGTATCTTTTAGGCGTTTTGCAACGTGAGCCGCCAGCACATTCCAGTGATGAGCCGCTTGCATTTTTTGCTGGGTTGAAGTCTTATAAGAAGTAGCAACAGGTATTGGGCGATGGCTACAAGCACTCAGCCCTATTGCGAGTATAATCAATGCAATAATGGAGTAACTTTTCATAAAGAAACCCTCAGTTCTAAATTCAGGTAAGGTAGTGTAGTAATGTATTTAACCATACTTTTTAATAGGATGCGAGCGATTTTTTAGGTATTATCATAAGTATTTGAGCTAGTTCCATGTTATTGTTAACTTAATCTTTTTTTGCACAATGCGCCAATCCATTGATAGTATTTTAGCCCAAGAATTATCTATTTATCCCCGATTCTCATGGCGTTTTGCTAGCCTGATATTAGGTTTGCACGCGGGCGCGTTATCCATTCTTACAGCTGTTAGCTATTTTCATCATGACTGGTTTATTCCAATATTGGGGATTGGGTTGCTGGTGTTATTCAGTGCGTGGCGGACATATCGGCGGGATTTGTGTTTTATTCAGCATCCATTATCAGGTAGCTGTTTAGCTATCTTGCAAGAGGTGGGAACAAGTGAGCCGCCAAAAGAATATCTATTATTGCAAAATGGGCAACGTGCTATTTTACTGCCAAGCTGTTATGCACACCCGTTACTTATTATTATCAATGCCAAAATATTAGACTCAAACCAATCGGTCAGTCTAATATTATGGAATGATATGCTGGATAAAAATACTTTTCGGCGTTTAAGAGTGAGAATCAAACACCGTTTTAACAAGCTTAACGTTCAAACAGAGCCATAGATTCAACGTGTGCCGTATGTGGGAACATATCCATTACACCCGCTTGCACTAATTTAAAGCCTTTTTCATTGACTAAAATGCCTGCATCACGCGCCAATGTAGATGGGTTACAGGATACATAAACAATGCGTTGTGTCTGCTTGAAGTCTAAAGCCTTAATGATTTCCATTGCGCCGCTACGTGGTGGGTCTAATAAGACCTTGTCATAGTCACGCTGCATCCAAATATGTTCGAGCGGCTCTTCAGCTAAATTGGCGACATAATATTCAGTATTAAAAATACCTTGTGCTTGTGCATTGGCTTTGGCGCGTTGGACTAGGCTTTCACTGCCTTCTACACCGATCACTTGTTTTGCGCGTTTGGCTAATGGCAAGGTGAAATTACCTAAACCACAGAATAAATCTAAAACCTCATCTTCTGCTTGAGGCTGTAACCAATCCATCGCTTGTTGTACCATCATGCGATTGATTTCAGTATTGACTTGTGTAAAGTCATGCGCAGCAAATTGGAATGAAACCCCTTCATTTGGCAAAGTATAAGATAAACTTTCTAGCGGCAAATCATGCGGATAAAGCGGATAAACTGAATCAATGCCTTTAGGCTGCAAATAAATCAGCAAGTTATGCGTTTCACCAAAATGGCATAATACATTTTCATCTTCTGCACTCAATGGCACTAAGTTACGAAATACCAAAGCAGTTTGCTCATCACCAACGGCGACTTCAATTTGCGCAATTTTATCTCTGACAGTCAGTTGGGTTAATATTTCACGTAAGGCTGTAATTTTTTCACCCACGGATGGATGCAATACTTTACATTGATTTAAATCTGCAATGAACGAGCTTTGTTGCTCACGGAAGCCAACTAAAACCGATTGTTTTTTCGGCACGTAGCGCACCCCTAAGCGGGCTTTACGTCGATAGCCAAGACTGTTTGCTTGTAATGGAGGCATCACTGTCTCAGGTGTCACGTTGCCCAAATGCTCAAATTGTTCCAACAGCATATCTTGCTTTAATTGGATTTGATCGGCACAAGATAAGTGTTGCAAACTACAGCCACCACAGACACCAAAGTGCTCACAAGGTGGTTCAACTCGATTGGATGCGGGTTGTAAAACTTCTAAAGTGACCCCTTCATCAAAATTCTTTTGTTTATTGGTATAGCGAAATAAAACCGTTTCATTGGGTAACGCGCCCGATATAAATATGGTTTTTCCTTCAATTTGCGCAATCCCTCTCCCATCATGTGACAAGCGTTGTACTTGGGTTTCGACAGGGTCTTTAGGTAATTTTTTTCTACGATAACGCGCCATAAATAATGTTTAACCTCTTAAAGACGCTACTGCGCCTCAATACTATGTAAAATGCCGCCGCTATAGTCACATATTCCAAATAAAAATCAAGTATTAGTTTGCATCACTTTTTGAAAAATGCGTAAAGTATGCAAATTTTTATTTATACAAACTATTGGTATTTTTAATCATACCCACCTAGTCAGTTAAATTATTGACTTTTAGCATATTTGATTTTTTGGTTAGTATTTTTCTATAAACAAATTACCCTAAATCACCTTGCATTCGTAATGTTTCCGACTAAGATTAATGTAACCTTAAATTTAATCTTGGAGTTAACATGTTTAAATCAATTTCTGCCTCTCCGCTGTTGCAGTGGGGTCTGGGGTTGTTTGTGCTCGCCCATACTGTACCAGCAGTGAGTTGCGAGCTGGCTACCGATGTGCCGAAAGCGGAATGTGAAGAAGTCAAAGCTCTTGCAAAAGCAACGGCCTATTCTGGTTCAATTGATGCGTTTGATATTGCTGAACGTATTTGTTTATTACCGGGGATTATTTGTAGCAATGGCCATATTTCTGGCTTTAAATATGAGCTTTCATTTGGTTCTGGCGGTAATGTAAGAGCAGCAACTGATCCGTTACCTATCGGTTTTAATAACCTGACCAATTTAACCTATTTGGAATTACGTGGAGTCAATGCCATCAGTGCATTCCCTGACGTATCGCAATTAACCGCTTTAGAAACACTGAAAGTGACCGATAGTGCTTTTGGCTCTGGCCTTCATCCAAGTTTGACTCAATTGCCTAGTTTAAAAAAGGTTGAAATCACCCAGTCAACTTTCTCCGCTGGCACAATGCCCGCTTTTCTCAGCTCTCAGTTACAAGATTTAACCTTGAGTGGAGCAAATTTATCAGGTGATTTATCAAATTTGAATTTGCCATTATCGTTACGGACTTTGGTTTTAGATGATAATGCTTTAACAGGTACGGTAATTAATTTAAACACTTGGTACAACTTAACAACTTTATCATTGGCGAATAACCAAATTGCGGGCACTGTGGAAGGCTTAAACTTATCAGTATTAAACAGCCTTGATTTAAGTGGCAATCAACTAACGCAATTTAACCAAAATATTTTACCTGCTTTAAAAACTTTAAATGTAGCGGACAATCAACTGAGCTTTATTAATACTGCTGCACTATCAGAACAGTCACCTAAGATCACAAACTTAGATTTAAGCAATAATCAGTTAACAGAGCTGGTAACAGGTTTATATCTTGATAATCTGGATGCTTTGTCATTGCAAAATAACCAATTCACAGGTATTGCAGGTTCTAATGGCCTTAAAGCGTTAACCACTCTCAATTTAAGTGGTAACCAAATTACGGATGGCGTTAATATATTAGCTTTGAATGAAGTAACGCCGCGCTTATTAGATTTAGATGTAAGCCAAAATGGTTTGGCAAGCGTACACCCTAATATGAGTTTGCCGCTTTTGACTCATTTAAATTTAGAACAAAATAGCTTAACCCAATTGCCTTTCTTACCGCAAATCACCCCTAAATTATGCTCACTTGATGCATCTCATAACCAGTTTGCCACCGATATTAATGTGTTTGCAGGGCAATTTGGTCATGGTGTGTTAAAACAAACTTTACAAACGATTGATTTATCCAATAACCAGCTATCAGGCACAATGAATGATTTACCTTTTAATATTGCAAGAGGTCATTCTTTAAATTTGAGCTTTAACCAATTGTCAGGTGCAGTGCCGCCGATTATTTCTACAAATTCAGAAGCAATCGCAAATCCTTGTGAAAAATTAACAGGCTCAGTCAGTTTAGATTTTAGTAATAATCAGTTTTCTAGCACCCGCGCTGACTTTTTGCAAAATATAGATACTGCTAACCCCAATGCAATTGGTAACGTATTCAATGAAAATTTAGTGGTTAATTTAGAAAATAATAATTTATGTGGTGAAATTGGTAATCTCGTTGTACCAACAGAGCTAAATAATGCAACAGATGTACATATTGCAAACAACTATTTGTATACACAACGTTTAGATATAATTGATTATTTTGATACTAATATTCCAAGCTGGTCACAGCAAAAAGTAGATGGACAACAGTGCGAAGGTACACAGCGTTTTAGTACTAGTACGTTTAGTATTAACGATGATACCAATCAATTCTCTTTACAAATTTACTTATCTCCACCAGAAGCAGCGAAGCAGCAACCGACCAATGTTTATTTTGTTGCTCAAGTGTTTCCTAAAACTTGTGACATGAAAGACGCATCAGGCCAGCCTTATGAGTCTCCGCAAAATTGTGCCAGTTCAGATGAAAATTTAAGCCCTTATTGGATTATTTATAATGGCAATGGTTGGAACCCATGGCAAGGTGAAGCGTTGGAAGATATTGCTTCAGCACGTGAGCAAGTGCTCTTAACAACGGATATTTTTAATATCTTTGATAATGCCTCATTGAAATTTTTGTTACAAAGTATGACGGTATATAAAGGCACATTAAGCAATGCAGATGGTACAACATCAGGATTGATTGAAAATGTTAACTTTGATGGTTCTATTCCAACAACGCCAGCTAGTATTTTGGCACAACTCAGTCGTCCTGCTGCAGCAAATGTGACTTATTTAGATTATGTCTCGCCTGATTCTGTGGTGATTTCACCAATACAAATCTTTGCAGGTTATGGTGATAGTTTTGGTGATATGCTAACAAAGGCTCAGTTCCAACATGTTTATTCCATCACACTAAATGAGATTGCCCAATTTAGTGAATTACGCAGTTCTTACTATCGTCAATAATCTATAAATTTGTTAGGAAGCCTTTAAGCATTATGTTGCTGGAGGTTTCCTATTCCTTCCTACTTTTTCTGCCCATCACTTATTTAACTTTGACGCTGAATCGCCGATTTTGCGCAAATGTCTCCATAAAAAATACAAACAAGATAAAGCATGTTATAAGTGGATATGATATGATTTTAATGACAGGATTTATCTAGGTTTTATAGGTTTGTCCTTTTTATATACCCTTATTCGTATGGAGAATAAATAAAAACATGAGTCGTTCATTTGATGTTGCAGTTGTAGGCGCGACTGGTGCAGTTGGTGAAACTATGCTGTCGATTTTGGAACAGCGCGATTTTCCAGTTAATAATCTTTACCCATTGGCAAGCAGCCGTTCCGCAGGTAAAAAGATCACGTTTAAGGGCAAGACCTATACGATTGAAGATTTAGCGACCTTTGACTTTTCTAAAGTGCAAATCGGTTTATTTTCAGCAGGTGGTTCTATCTCTGAAGTTCATGCTCCACGTGCTGCTGAAGCGGGTTGTATTGTGATTGATAATACGTCACATTTCCGCCGTGATGAAGATATTCCTTTAGTTGTGCCAGAAGTGAATCCACATCGCATTGCTGATTATACAGTCCGTAACATTATTGCGAATCCAAATTGCTCAACAATTCAAATGTTGGTAGCTTTAAAACCAATTCATGATGCAGTGGGTATTGAACGGATTAACGTGGCCACTTATCAAGCCGTATCAGGTACAGGTAAAGATGCGATTGAAGAATTAGCAACCCAAACAGCTAATTTACTCAATGCAAAACCGATTGAAGCTAACGTTTATCCTAAACAAATCGCCTTTAATGCGTTGCCCCATATTGATGTTTTCATGGACAATGGCTATACAAAAGAAGAGATGAAGATGGTTTGGGAAACCAAGAAAATCATGGAAGATGACAGCATTTTAGTTAATCCAACTGCTGTACGTATTCCTGTTTTCTATGGCCATTCTGAAGCGGTACATATTGAAACCCGTGAAAAAATCAGCGTAGAACAAGCGCGCGAACTACTGGGTAAAGCAGCAGGTATTGAAGTGCTTGACCAACGTGAAGATGGTGGCTATGCAACAGCTGTAACTGAATCAGCAACCCAAGACCCTGTTTATGTTAGTCGAATTCGTGAAGATATTTCACATCCACGTGGCTTAAATATGTGGGTTGTATCTGACAATATCCGCAAAGGCGCGGCATTGAACAGTGTACAAATCGCTGAAATTTTAATAAAAGAATATTTATAACAGATAGTTATCATAAGTTTGTTAAAGTATTTTCTTAAAAATGCAGCAAAAGCTTGTGTATTATCGTATAATTTTCTAATCTAAGGCAAAATAGGTAGTGGCCTAAGGGTTATTACCTGTTTGTCTCAAACGGCTTGTAACCATTTATCGATTGCTTAAATGTATGTGTCATTGATAGGAGCGAATCACATACGTCAAAAAACAGTCAAATGGGTATAAAGCTAAATTGCTTTCGTGGTTGAAAACCTATACTGCGCACGACAATACATTTTAATTCTGGTTTTCAGATAGTGAGCAGACACCGCTTTTACGAAATGTGAGAGTATGTTGAAAGTGGTTTTCATTTTTTGGGGACATCTCGCCACCATAAAACACGTTAACTGACTACATGATTTTTGCATGACTCAAAAGGTCGGTATAGTGGATGTTCGCTAATATCTCAACGAGCTGTATGGTTTACCTCCCATTACGGGAAAACGGTATAGGTTAACTAAAGGAGACCGTAATGATACGCAAATTGATAGTGGCTTGGGTAGCCTTGATAACTGCGTTATGTGGGTTAGAGGTTGCTGCACTGGGACTAAGTAATATTGATGTTGTTTCAAAATTAAATGAACCTTTAAATGCAAAAGTCAAAATTCTTTCCATTCCCAGAGGTGACATCAATAACTTAAAAGTATCACTAGCCCCTGTTGAGGCATTTCGCCGTGCGGGTTTAGAGTTTCCTATTGTACTGAATGCATTAGAATTTAAGATACAGCCTTTGAATGATCGCGGTTCTCAGGCAATTTTAAGTATTACCACGCGCCAGCCATTGAAAGAGCCATTTTTAAATTTCTTAGTTGAAGTAAATTGGCCAAGTGGACGTATTCGCCGTGAATATACGGCACTGCTTGATCCACCATTGCATGAGAAAAAAGTTGCTGAAGTAATAAAATATGCGACTACACAAAATGTAAATGCATTAAGCCAACGCCAGCCCGTTAGTAATACCCAAAAATATCAGCCATTAAACACACGTGCGAGTAGTGAGCCGACCACTTATACAATTTCTCGTGGCGATACATTATCAAAAATTGCACGTAAAACTCATGTGGATAAAAGTATTTCTTTTAATCAACACATGAAAAACTTATATCGCAATAACCCTCATGCGTTTATTCGTAATAATATGCATCTTATTCGCTCTGGTGCAGTCTTACGCATTCCAGCACCATCAAATACAACAAGTGCTCAAAATACAGCGATTGCTCAATATACGCCTCCTTCTCAACCTAATCGTGTTGCAGCTGCTACGCAAGAAAGTGCTGCTTATAATGGAAATCGTTTAAATACCTTGGCTGCACCTGCACAGCCTCGTGTGCGTATAGCTTCCGTATCAAAGCCGCAGGATAATCCTGACCGAGCTGGTAATGTGCGCAGCCCTCAAACCCGTGCAACTTCGAGTGAACTACGTGCATTACGTACACAGTTAGAAAATTTAAATGAAGAAAACTTAAGCATTCGTGAAGAAAACAAAAACTTAAAGTCGCGTTTAGATGAAACCAGTGATTTAGTCAAAACCATGAAAGCACAACTGGATGAGTTAAACTATTTAATTAAATTGCAAAGTGGTGAACTAGCTAAATTACAAAGACAGTTAAAAGATACTGGTGTCATGGCAGAAGAGGCTGAAGCAATTAAGCCAATTGAAGAGTTGAAGGAACAAGCAAAACAAGAAGTAGGTACGAAGGAAAGTCCTGATGTAAATACAATTGCACCAATCCAAATTGCAAAAACTGATGAAAATACAGAAGGTTTTATGGATAGCAAGCCTTCGACAGTAAGTACAATGAGTGCAACAGGCGATAATGCAGGCACGCCGAATGAGACAGGTACAGATAGTAATGAACAAGTGAATACTGATGATATTGAAGTCATTGGTGAAGACCCTAATGGTGAGTCAACTACAGATGAGACTGTCATTGTAGAAAATGGAATAGACGGAACAGGTAGCAATATAACTAGCGGTGAGACTGAGAAATTAACACCAGAGAATGATACAAATAAAGGTACTGATACTACTGTAGAAGAGCCACCATTATTAGATGGAGAAACAGAACTAAGTGAGCCAGAAGAGCCTACTATTGAAGATATAAAACCTCTAACCACTTGGGAAATCATTGATAATATGACAGGTGGTACACTTGGTACAGCTAATGAGCTTGTTGAGCCTGTTCCCGGTGGTTGGATGACTGTGGGTGGTGGTCTAGGTGGCTTATTGCTTCTTATCATCTTACTTATGATTTTATTGGGCAAACGCCGCAAAGCAAAACAGGCTCAAGAAGAAGAGGAAATTCAAGCTGAACTTGAACGCTTAGAGGCTGAAGAGAAAGCAGAGTTGAGTGACAGTGATTTTGATTTAGATGCTGACTCAAAAGACAGTCGTACTGATGAAGAAGATGATTTAGACGACTTAATGAATAAGATTAAGCAGGAAAATCAAGACAGTGATGACTTGGACTCAGAAGTACTGGAAGAAGTAGACGTTTACTTGGCATATGAAAATTATGACCAAGCGATTGAGCTGCTTAATTATGAAATTGAGAAGCATCCAGATCAAACTGAATACCGTGTGAAAATGCTAGAAGTATTAGCATTAGCCAATAAGCCACAAGAGTTTGAAACTCATGCTAAAGCCTTAAAAACACAAGTTAATGCTCAAGGGCCTCATTGGGATAAAGCGATCAGTCTATGGAATGACATGAATACCGGCCGTGAATTGCTGGCTGATGATAAAGAGAGTAGTGGTGGAAATACGGCGGCTCTTGCTGCTGGGGCTGCTGCACTAGGTGTTGGGGCAGGCGTTGCTGCGGCGACAATGTTAAGCGATGATGACTCAAGTAGTAGCGATGACGAAGATATTGCAAACTTACTGGCTCAAGTGGACTCAGAAACTAAAGATGACAACGATCTTGATATGGATGGATTGTCTGGTGGTGAATCTTTAGATATTAATAGTTTAGATACAGGCGATGATGAAGAGGATTTAGCTGCTAGCTTACATGGTGATAGCTCTGGCGGCCTTGATATGAGTGATGCATTGGCTGAGCTTGGCGATGATGACGATGATTCAGGCCTAGAAAGTTTAGATGCAGATAATGAATTAGAAATGGACGGTGGCCTAGACTTAGGTGACGAACTTGATGCTGGCGATGATTTAGATTTAGGTGATGAGCTTGATGTTGGCGATGACTTAGATTTAGGTGACGAACTTGATGCTGGCGATGACTTAGACTTAGGTGACGAACTTGATGCTGGCGATGACTTAGACTTAGGTGACGAGCTTGATGTGGGTGATGACTTAGATTTAGGTGACG
>JAOXRS010000227.1 GCA_025800385.1 Candidatus Albibeggiatoa sp. nov. NOAA | reverse complement strand
TTATCGCTTTAAGCCAGTGAAACCGACAGTCCTGGACGGTGATAGAGTTGTGGATGCGCTGAAAAAGTTTGTTAGGGAGCTGAGTGATGTTGTCGTATCTATCAACATCATTCAGGAAATATATTCCACGCAAAATGTAGGTGTTGATGAATTTAAAATTTAATGTGTTGTCAAATAAATATGTAAAATTATGTAAACATCGTTGCATACAGTATGCTTACGATGATTTTTTTGGCGTGAAATTTAGATGTCGTATTAAATATAATCTATATCCAATAAGCTTTCAGACTTCAGTGTATCTCCAGCGATTTATGTATAAATATACTGTATCATCTATTAAATGCTAACATTTTTATTTGCTGTTCTTTTTAACAGTTTGCAATGGACGAATGGTCACGAATGATTGCTGATATATTAAATGACATAGTGACCATTCCTTAAGTGAGCTTGAGTTTGTTTTGTCGGCTAGATTGCAGAATACCCAGCCCACTTTCTCAACTGCAATAACTGCTTCTGCAGTCCTGCCGTCGTGTTCTAATGCTGCTTTTGCAGTCCTGCAGTCCTATATTCATCTTCAAAGAACTCTTTGCATTTGTAGAAATAAAATCATAATCTCATCATATTTAAAGACTTATCAGCCCAATGCAAGGTGGGACACAGAAAATATCAACTTAAT
>JAOXRS010000218.1 GCA_025800385.1 Candidatus Albibeggiatoa sp. nov. NOAA | reverse complement strand
TACATAATCAAGCAGATGAATCGTTTCATCCACAACATTCATTTTTTCAGTGTCCAAAATAAATTCCTCTCCAACAGCTTATTAAGCGTTGTTCTTATAGTATTTGTGCTCGTAATAGTGATAATAGTAATAAGTATCAGTTTTAATATTAACCTTATTAAGAACAAAACCCGAAATATTAGCACCGGAATTGCGTAGCTTCTGAACACAACGGCTAATCACACTTTTCGGAAATTTATTGTATTGAACCACAACAATATTACTGTCAACGCAGTTGGCAATAATCAATGACTCATTTACAAGCATCACAGGTGGAGAGTCAACAAAGATATAATCATACGAGTCACGCACACGGTCCAAAATAAGGCTAAGTTTTTCAGTAGTCAACTTGGTAAATGCGTTACCCTTGACACTTCCACTGGTCAAAGCATATACATTCTCAATAGCTGTACTCTGAACGTATTGAATCCCGTCGTAGCTATCTTGCGCTAAAACATCAGTAACTCCATGAGCGTTACCACATTGCAGAGTATTATGTAAATTCGGACGACGTAAGTCACAGTCAATCACAAGAATTCGCGCACCACTCTCTGCGAAAGCTTCAGCTAGCTTAGCAGAAACAGTTGATTTACCCTCTTCAGGGTTCGAACTCTGTACTGAGAAGATCTTTGCGCCTTCAGGAGAACCAAAAACCAGATTCGTGCGCATCTGTCTAAATACTTCTGCGTACTTATCGTTCAAGTCAGACATAAGGTTTTTAGTTTTCAGTTGCGGTATTGCCGAAATAACCTGAGAACTTGTCATCTTTTCCAACTCATCAATTCGCGTCACAGAATTATCAAGGTATTCAAGGAAAAATGCAGCACCAAAACTAACCATAACTGCAAGGAATAGAGTCACAATCAAATTTCTTGTTGTATTTGGTCCTGAAGGCCTCAAAGGAGCAATCGCTTTTTGCAGAATCATCGAAATACCTGTTCGTGGCAATTCCATACTAATTGTCTCTTCTGTGATCTTTGAGCGCAACGCATCAAGAATAGACTCTTTTGCCTTAAGAATTTTAACAGCAGTATTATATTCGCTAATTTGTGCAGCACGATTACCCGAATACTCAGTTTGAAGCTTCTTAAGCTCCTCTTCAAGCCCTTTTACCTTGGTTTTAATTTGTTCCAACTGAGCGTTAAAACCACCTTTTATCCCCGCCATTCGATGCGACATTTGCTTGCGCAACGCTTCCATACGCTTTTTTGCCTTCATGACTTTCGGATGTTTCTCACCAAGGTCCATGTGTATTAGTTCAAATTCGACAATCGACTTATTAAGTTCATTTTTTAAGTTCATATAATCCTGTTTATCATCTATAAGCACACCAATTGCTTCCTCGAGGTGTTCAGGACTCATTGACTTCAACTTCTCTCCCATGGTAACTTTCATATTAAGTTCAACACGAGCTTCTGCCAGCAATCCCTTCAGACGTGAAATTTCTTCATCATTATTGCGGGTAATTTCCTGCCCCGGCAAATTAGTCAATTTATATTTACTTTGAATATCTTTTACTCTTTGTCTCTGAGCATTTACATCCTTTTCCTGCAAGTTATACTGTACTTGAAGCGTTTTTATACCGCTTGAGATAAGTTTAAGCTTATTATTAATTTTGAACTTTTCATAAACTTCAGCCAGCTTATTTGCTAT
>JAOXRS010000211.1 GCA_025800385.1 Candidatus Albibeggiatoa sp. nov. NOAA | reverse complement strand
CAAAGTCTTTGTTAGACCCCACTTGGAATATGCAGTGCAGGTGTGGGCCCCAACCGCAAGACATGGAAACTGGGGTGTTGTAATGGACATCGAGGACTGCCAAAGACAGTTCACCAGAATAATTGAAGGCATTGGCTTACTCCCTTATCATCAAAGGTTACAACGTCTCAGACTAACAACTTTATTAGAACGTAGAATGCGTGGTGACTTAACTGAAACTTTCAAAATTGTCAACGGCTATGTGAATTATGGTCACAATATGTTTATGAGGGATGCAAGCTATCAACTCGTAATCTTAAAGTCATTTCGCATCACCCTCTAAGATCAGCACATGATTTTTTTAACAACAGAGTTATCAAATACTGGAACCAGCTACCATTGAACGTGCGACATTCATCAAGTATCAACACCTTTAAGGCCGGTATTGAACATCTTAAGTTATCCAAACCTGACTCACCTAATGGCTTCTGGCAATTATCTGAGCATATCTTCAATCGAATTAGTGATAAAAGTGAACATGTAAAGTATTTATTAGCTAATCGCGATGTTG
>JAOXRS010000207.1 GCA_025800385.1 Candidatus Albibeggiatoa sp. nov. NOAA | reverse complement strand
CAAACATCGCTTATCAGGTGATTAAATTCACAATATGTAAAGTGTTACCATAATAGTCTCTGAATACGAACCAAGCGTGTTTTCGGAGATTTTTCGCCATAAACAGCCCCAGAACGTCGACCTGAAACAGTTGGTATTGTTGAAATGAATATATTATGGCAATTTGGAGAAAACCTTTGCAGTTTATCCACGTAATGCTTGCAAATCGATCACCGATGAGCGTGGCCGAGCGGGGTTCGGGGAGAATGACTAATGCCAAAAACAAGAAGCTCAGTGAGCTTAAACCTGCGCGTAATGCTCACTCATGCCATATAACAAATATAGAGCCATTAGCTCCTTAACTCTGATTCTCAGATCTCTTGCCGGCTATAGTTGTAATGCACAATCATAACGGCTGCGTAGCTTTGGAGACTAACAATAGGGCAAACAATATAAGAATTGAAAGGCCTTATCTGTATCCGCACGCTAGTCGAATAACCAAACGAACAGACATCGTTTTGTGCTGAATATTTGCCGAAATTCAT
>JAOXRS010000204.1 GCA_025800385.1 Candidatus Albibeggiatoa sp. nov. NOAA | reverse complement strand
GTTTATTTTAATCACAGTTATCAATGCTATAAATTACTTTGAAAATTAGTTCCGAATCAAACAACATATTAAAGAACTTTGAATTGAAATTTTAATCATAGTCTTTGCCGACAAAGAGGAGATTGAGTGGGTTCGTCAAAGCCCAGGGGCGGATCCAGAGGGGGTGGATTGGGTAGCTAGCCACCCCCCTTTACTGAACAGCCCACATACACAAACGAGAAACAATATTTGGTCTGTACATAGAACAGAGCTCTTGTCGAACGCTAGCTTGCTCATCATTTAAGAGTCTATAATCCAAACTTTATAATGGTGGTAAAACACATTCACTCATGTTTCGCCTATGGGGAGCATAAGCACGGAGGTGTACCCTCGGACAATTTGAACCTAATGAACGTATAGTTTGGTGGCCGATTGTTATCAACCACCCCCTTTTAAAAATCCTGGATCCGCCCCTGACCATGTACATGTATCATATTTGCTCAACGTAATCCTGGTTCCATGATATATTCACAGCAGGTTTTGATTTACATGACT
>JAOXRS010000229.1 GCA_025800385.1 Candidatus Albibeggiatoa sp. nov. NOAA | reverse complement strand
GAAGGAAGGTTGGTGGTTCTAGTCGGGATCTCTATTTGTGACACAGAATGAAATGATGTGAACTGCGAGAATACAAATGAAATGAATTTGTGACCATCGCAGTGATTTAATAAATTGGCCGGCCTCCAATGTATGGTTCTTCATAGCTCAGCTGGTAGAGCACTGCAGCGCGAACGCAGAGGCCACGGGTTCGAATTCCGTTGAAGCCCCGGGCTATTTCGCAATTGCTTAAATTGCGATTCACTGCGATGGTCACATATTCATTTTATCTCTATTTGTTTGTTTTAGACAACAGACTTTACTCAACATTGTTTCTCTCCATGAGCCAAGATGGCTCAAATGGGTATTGGAAATCGTTAGGAAACCTACCAAATCCTGGGGCTAACCCGACTATGGACTAGCATGTTCTCTAGGGTTGGGTGTGGGGGATAGAACACACGAGATTTTATCATCAGGCTTGTAAAGCAGTCATCTAGTTCGTTCCATTTACGACTAAAGAAAACAACAATATTGTTTTGGTTGGGTTTGCATGATACTGCATCTGTAATAGGGTTCCTAGGATTAAAAAATTGCCTGGGTTGAAAAAACCAAAAAATATTTTTTGGCTTGTTATTTATAATGGTAGTCATGATGACGATGAGAATACCCAGCAAACAGCAATAAAGCTACTGTTATAAACGTACTCGAATTTCAAGGAACAGCATGGAGGGTCTCAAAGTCGTCTCTGGAATTATCAATAAGATATTAACT
This sequence comes from Candidatus Albibeggiatoa sp. nov. NOAA, assembly GCA_025800385.1. Taxonomy (GTDB): domain Bacteria; phylum Pseudomonadota; class Gammaproteobacteria; order Beggiatoales; family Beggiatoaceae; genus Albibeggiatoa. Next base: position 145 of record JAOXRS010000229.1, on the reverse strand, counting down.
CAATCTGTAACTGAGAGTTCAAATTCTTTGGCCAAATTCACCATTTCAACTTGGCAAGCATTTCTGATTGGCTTAATTGAATTAGAGTGAAATGACCAAGTGCGAGCCTTGTGCCAAAACAAACACCCCCAGTCACGGTGGGAAA
>JAOXRS010000141.1 GCA_025800385.1 Candidatus Albibeggiatoa sp. nov. NOAA | reverse complement strand
GTTGTTAATGAAATTTCAATGAAATTGTACTTAACCATAGCTAATACATATCTTTTAGCGTTTAAATAAATTTAACTCATTGCACTAATTTTATGGGTGGGAAAGTTTCATTTGCAGTATTTTGGCGCGAAACTTGGATTGGTTTCATATAACAGCATGCCAGTTTTGCCGCGCATCCGAATCGATCCAAAACGACAGCTTTGCTTCACAAATCGCTAAGCATGTGTGAATTGCAAAGAAAGCTGGGAGATGGCTGAAGATCTTTCTGCGCTATATAATCTCTTGAGCCGCCAGATAAAGCAAGGTGAATCGGAACGGGCGTTAACAGAATTTGTGTGTACGCTGGAAAGGAAATATGAAAAGCAGCAAACATTTATTTGTAGCCTGGAGTGTAATAACCAAACCCGACCAAACGGGCCAGACGGAAACTGCCTTTTTAATGCTGTATCATTGACATTGGTGGGTTATGAATCGTATGCAACGCCCTTGCGATTAATCGCTTGCATAATTTAATGAAATTATTCATGAGAAAATTAATATTATTTTTTTGGGGGGGGGAGGCGGCGGCGACCAACCTTGAGGGCCGGGCACCCTAGTTGACATGGTTGGGAGCCCGAAGGGCTCCCAAAAAATTTTCTTAGAGCACAGCCTTGGTGTTTAAGGTCATTCCACTGATTAAGAAATTCTGACAATGTAAATTTGTTCAAACTTTGCACAGTTATCAACTACATCTAGT
>JAOXRS010000087.1 GCA_025800385.1 Candidatus Albibeggiatoa sp. nov. NOAA | reverse complement strand
CTCAACTGTGGTCCCGGGGCTGTGGTGCTACATAAATCGTTTCCCTGGCTCACTGGACCAGGAACAGCCAAACTATTATAATTTTACAAACAGGTTAATAACTTACCAGATTACCGTGGCCCACAGAGAACCGAACACACTAGTTTGCGCGCTATAACTGTGGCGCGTATTTCGAGCGTAGTGAGCAAATTTTGATCGGAATGTGTTTAGAGCTTTTTCCCAAGGTAAGGTAAAAGCAGGATTCACTATCCTGTGAATTGCGCGGGTGTATAAGGTGAGTAGATTGATGACTACTTTAATGCGAGTTCATTTGAACCGTGAATATACATGAACTGCATACATTTATCTGCGTGTGTTTTGAGCCACCAGCAGAACAGAGAAAAACGAAAAACTGGAATCTGCTCATCTGCTCACCAACTGTTTGATCTCTACTTCAAACTTGATAGTTGTGCTGGACAACCCCGGAAAAAAACTTGTCAGTGTAAACATATTGCTACAAATAATAATATCATAATGATGAAATGAGTGAAATGCATTCAAGCGCATGTGATTTAGCAATCACGTAAAACATCACG
>JAOXRS010000070.1 GCA_025800385.1 Candidatus Albibeggiatoa sp. nov. NOAA | reverse complement strand
CGAGGTTTCACAGCGCGTTTTGCGAACTTGTTGGATTTGGAGTGAGTTGTTTGTTAAGAAACCGTACTTAACCATAGCTATTACATAATTATGTTTTAGCATTTAAATAATTTTAATTCATTACAGCTTGAGTAATTTTTTGAGTGGGAAAGTTTCATTTGCAGTATTTTGGCACGAAACTTGGATTGGTTTCATATAACAGCATGCCAGTTTTGCCTTGCTTCACAAATCGCTAAACATGTGAAAATTGTGAAGATCTAGGAGATGGCTCAAGCTCTTTCTGCGCTATATAATCTCTTGGACCGCCAGATAAAGCAAGGTGAATCCGAACGGGCGTTAACAGAATTTGTGTTTACGCTGGAAAGGAAATATGAAAAGCAGCAAACATTTATTTGTAGCCTGGAGTGTAATAACCAAACCCGACCAAATGGGCCAGATGGAAACTGCCTTTTTAATGCATTATCATTGACATTGGTGGGTAATGAATCGTATGCAATGCCCTTGCGATTAATGGCTTGCATAATTTAATGAAATTATTCATGAGAAAATTAATATTATTTTTTTGGGGGGGGGAGGCGGCGGCGACCAACCTTGAGGGCCGGGCACCCTAGT
>JAOXRS010000063.1 GCA_025800385.1 Candidatus Albibeggiatoa sp. nov. NOAA | reverse complement strand
AATGAGCGCGGCGAAAAGTTTATTGTCGAAATCCAACGAGTGAAACAACAATACTTTAAAGATAGAAGTTTGTATTACTCTACTTTTGCAATTCAAGAACAAGCGAGAAAAGGCAATGACTGGAAATATCAACTTAAACATGTTTATACCATTGGTATTTTAGACTTTGAATTTGACGACAATACTCCAGAATTTCACCATCATGTCCAATTAGTTGAAACCAATACCCAACGCGTGTTTTACGACAAACTGACCTTTATTTACTTAGAAATCCCCAAATTCAATAAAACCCTTGCTGAATTACAAAATGACTATGAAAAGTGGTTATTTGCATTCAAGAATTTACATAAACTTTCTGATTATCCCGATGCATTACAGCAAGGCATTTTCAAAAAACTATTAGACACCGCTGAAATCACCAAACTCGACCAAAAAAGCTTTGATGAATATCAAGATAGTTTGAAAGTCTATTGGGATTTAAAAAGCTCCATGGATAGTTATTATTTGGATGGTAAAAAGGATGGGCTTGAAGAGGGATTGGAAAAAGGGCTTGAAGAAGGACTTGAAAAAGGCAAAAGAGAAATAGCTATTAACTTGCTAAAGAAAAATGCAGATGTACTATTTATAGCAGAAATCACAGGGCTATCCATCGAAGCAATTGAGACATTAAAAAATGTGAGTGTTTAAAAATCACAGATGCTAAAAATGAAAAAACATTTGAAAAAAATTCATCTAAAACCTAAAGTAGTCTTATGTCATAACAAAAATATATAACGTGAATAAATTAACTTTTTACCTACTATTACTATGGATACCTGTTTGTTCCGCTGAACAAAACCTATCCATGCAACAACGCTTGCAGCAATTAGAACAACAAATCACAGAACTACAAGCCCAAATGCACAATACTCGTACCAAATACGGCAAGCTGCAGCAACAACTCCAAGCCAATGAAGAAAATATTGGAGAAGTTTCAACCTTGTTAGAACGGCTACATGGCGAGTTAGCGGTTAAGGCTTTAAATTTAAAAGACTCTCAACATCGCCAAGCCGAACAACAACAAAAGCTAGCACAACAGCGTGCTGTTTTAAGCCAATATATTCGCAGTAGTTATGTCATGGGACATCAGGACTATTTAAAGCTATGGCTCAATCAAGATGACCCTTTTACTGTTGGACGAGTGCTGACCTACTATAATTATTTTAATCGGGATAAAACAAGACAAATTGCCCAAATTAAGCAAATGTTGATAGCTATCCAACAACTTGACCAAACAATTCAACAAGAAACCAAAGACTTACAAAAATTAGTTAACAACCAAACACAACGCAAAACTGAACTGGAACAAACTCATCAACAACGACAGGTGATCTTGCAACAACTTGAACAAGAAATGGTCTCGCAAGATAAAAAGCTTAAACAGTTACAAGAAGATAAACGCCAGCTTGAACAATTAATTAGTAAACTGGGTAGTTTAGCGGCGCATATTCCACGTCCTAAAAAAGTCGATTTTGCCAGTGCTAAAGGACAACTCTCCCCACCAGTACAAGGTAAAGTAATTAAACAATTCGGCCAAAAACGCGTGAGCCATCTTAAATGGCAAGGTTTACTCATTGAATCACCTTATCAGGCTAAAGTGCGCGCAGTCGCTGCAGGCCGTGTGATTTTTGCACAATGGTTTCGTAATCTTGGCTTATTAGTAATTTTAGATCATCAACACGGTTATATGAGTTTGTACGGACACAATCAAAATATATTGGTTAAAACAGGTGATTGGGTTGAATCGGGTGACATCATCTCACAAGTAGGAACAAGTGGGGGCAAACAAAAACCCAGCCTTTATTTTGAAATTCGTTATCAAGGCGTGCCAAAAAACCCAGCCAAATGGCTCAGAAAATGAGGGCAATGTGATGGAAATCAAATCGCAGCAGTTTAAAACACAAGCAACAAAAGCATTACACAATGAAAACTTACAAAGTGCCTTAAAACGTGCTAAAAGTGGTTTTATCGATAAACGTCGTAAAGCCTTAGATGCCCTGCCTGAATTTGAGCAATTACGTGAAACCGCCAAAGACATTAAACAGCATAGCTTATCTTACTTGGATTACTATTTGTCTGAATTTGAGTCTCAAGTTGAGAAGCAAAATGGTCGGGTTCACTGGGCAAGTGATTCAAAAACTGCATGTGAACAGATTGTAGGTATTTGCCAACGTGCGAATGCTAAAAAGATCATTAAAGGTAAATCTATGGTTGGTGAGGAAATCGCCTTAAATGAAGCCTTAGAAAAAGCCGAATTTGAAGTGATTGAAACCGATTTAGGTGAGTATATTATTCAGTTGGCTGAAGAGCCTCCCAGCCATATCATCGCGCCTGCCGTGCATAAAACCCGTGGTGAAATTAGTGATCTATTCTACGATCATCATAAAAAACATGGATTCGACAAGTTAGATGAAGTGTCTGAGTTAGTTGATTCTGCGCGCCAAATCATGCGTGAGCAATTTGTGTCTGCAGATGTGGGCATTACAGGAGCAAATTTTCTGGTTGCAGAAACGGGTTCAATTGTTTTAGTCACCAATGAAGGTAACGGCGATTTAACCAGTCATTTACCGCGCGTACATATCGTTGTCACCAGTATTGAGAAAGTAATTCCGACTTTAGAAGATGCTAATGTTTTCTTACGTTTATTGGGACGTAGTGCCACAGGTCAAACTTTGTCAACCTATACCAGCTTTATCACAGGCGCAAAGCGCAATGCAGATTTAGACGGTGCAGGTGAATTTCATGTAGTGCTATTGGATAATGGTCGTTCCTCGGTTTTAGGTTCACCATTTGAGGATATGTTACGTTGTATTCGCTGTGGCGCGTGTATGAATCATTGCCCTGTATACGGAAATGTAGGCGGTCATGCTTACGGTTGGGTGTACCCCGGCCCTATGGGTTCAGTGCTTACACCATTGTTACGTACCATTGAAGAAGCTTCAGCTTTACCCAATGCATCTACATTTTGTGGGCGTTGCGAAGAAGTCTGCCCGATGAAAATTCCTTTGCCTAAATTATTACGTTTACATCGAATCCAAGAATTTGATAAAAACTTACAACCCAGTATGCAACATTGGGCATTAAAGGCATGGGGCTATTTGGCAACCCATCCAAGCTTGTATCGCTTTCTTATGAATCAGCAAACTCGAATGTTAAAACTATTTAGCCGTAAAGGCTGGTTAAAACGTGCACCAATGGGTAAAGGATGGACACAAAGCCGCGACATTCTCGCACCTGAAGGTCGATCATTTATCAGTCAATATCAAAAAAAGATGAATTCATAAATTTTGTTTGAATGATTTTCTTACTGAGCAGCCGATTTACCTGCCTCGACTTTAAACGGCTGCCTCTTTTTATCTGATTCCTAAATATCTAATTGCAAAGGCTATCGCTTTTATCAATCCTCCGTTAAATTAGTGCATTATTTATCATTCACCATTTCAAGCTGTATGCCTTGCTATTACTAGCTATAGTACATATTACATATAATTCCCTTACAAAAAATATTAAAACTTTAGTTGTAAGACTACAACTTTAGTTGTATTCACAAATCCCATTTTCTCTGACATTATTTTTAGTATGAAGTGTATTTTTCAAATAGAACTTACCCGTTAAATCAACCATTTATTGAGGGGGAATCATGCAATTATCAACAATGAATGGTATCGCAATTAAGCAGTATGAACAGGCTGCAAGTGATATTGGTTGTGATGTTGCTGCAATTTTAGCCGTTGCTAAGGTCGAATCTAATTGCAGAGGATTTTTAAAGCAAGGATGCCCCAAAATTCGGTTCGAAAGAGATCGGTTTGAACACGATGTGTCAGCAAGTCAAAAAATGACCGCTGATGATTTGGATCAATCAAACTCACCTGAGATTTACCATAGTTGCAAGACCAAAACATATGGACATTTACAAAAGGCAATGTCGATTGATAAGGATTATGCTTTTAAATGCACAAGTTGGGGTTTGTTCCAAGTGATGGGCTTTAATTACTCACTTGCAGGGTTTGACAATATTGACAATTTTGTATCAAGTATGAAAGAGTCAGAGTTGAATCAGTTACAGGCTTTTGTGCATCTTATTTCGAATGGTGATATGCAAACAAACCATTATAGACACTTACAAGATGCTTTGTGCAAGAAATATTGGCTAGCTTTTTCTATAGGTTATAATGATTTAAAGCAACAGGAGCGCACGTATTATGATATGTATTTGAAAGCATATTACAAAGTTTTTTCTGTGCAGCTTGCGCTAAATGATCGTGGTATTTGGGTGGGCATTGATGGAGATGAAAGTCCACAAACACGTTCTGCTTTAAAAGTCTATCAAGAGCGCGTTGGCTTGCGTGTTGATGGTATGCTTGGTATTAGTACGTTGCAAAGTTTAGACATTGTTGTTTAAGTATTTGCAAAAGTAAATCGATGTATACAGTGGTTAGGATATAAACATCCAATTTGTCTCTGCAAGACTGATTATTTCTGTATTTTCTACTGAAATCTGCATATAGACATTCATTTTTGTATCTGGTTAATATCATATTTTTGAGCTTTATATCGTTTGTTTTTTATCAAAGCTTATATGATTGGATATTCTCAATTAAATTGTAATATGCGTTAGTTAAAATAATAGGCTTACAGGTGTGTAAAGCCATTTTTGCCATGTATTTGTAAGCCTTTTTCTCTATCGAGCACTACTATGCAAATTACTTCTTATGATTCTCGTTTTGCTGTAGATATTGCCGATTTATATCATCGGTCGGTTCATGCAATTGATAATGCTATTTATTCGAAAGTGCAAAAGTCAGCATGGGCATGTACACCACCTGACTATCAAATGTGGATAGAACGATTATCTAATACAAAACCTTATCTTGCGGTAGTTAATCAACAAATTGTGGGTTTCATTGAACTGGAGCTTGATGGTTATATTGATTGCTTTTACGTTGCACCTGAGTGGCAAGGACAGGGTTGTGGTGGTCAGTTGTATCGACATGCTGAGCATATTGCACAAGAAAGAAGATTTAAACGCTTATATGTTGAGGCTTCTTATGTGGCTAGGCCTGTATTCGAACATTATGGATTTAGTGTGCTTAAACAAAATTGTGTGATCCGACAAAATGTCGAACTGGTTAATTTCTCTATGCAAAAACAACTGGGTAGGTGAATTATAAATGCTGCATGATGAATATTACTTGCTGTTATCAAATACAGCTATAGCGACTCTAAATGCTTAAGTAAATGTTTACTGATTTTACATAGATTAATAGTCGTGCTAATCGGTTTTGATTAAAATGCCTATACTTCAAAATCAGGTAGTAAACAACATGACTTTACGTTTTATTTTATTGGTAACCAGCATATTTTTATCGACCTATTCTTCAGTATTTGCCCAAGCAGAATGTGACATCGAAGGCACTGGTGCAATTATCGGCGCACCTGTTGGTTGTTACGACTATTTCACTTACGCACAATTATGGGCAGCACAAACCCCGTATACCTCTAAATCCAGCGGCATCCTAACCCCCGACCCTACTGAACAGCAACAACGCAAACAAGGCTATAAAGTCTTACCGCAACAATTTGCTGCCACTCACTTAATTCCGCATGGCTTATGGCCAAACTTTTTACACAATGTGGTGACTTATCCCGCCGTTTGTAACTCTTCTGAGTCGTTTGTTTTTGAAGATTTATCAGCTCCGTTACGTAATGAGCTTAACAAACTATATCCTCAAGTAATTTACGGTTTAGATAAACATGAATGGAAGAAACATGGCACTTGCACAGGCTGGACGGCAGAAAAGTATTTTTCACTGATTGTTGAATTGAATCAAAAATTGGGTACGCCACAGTTGATTGCCAAAAATATTGGTAAAACTGTAAATTATTTAGATTTGCTTGAAACCTATGGTGGTGATGCACAGCATGTTTATTTCTCATGTGATACTGAAGGTGAAAAGCAAATTTTGACGCAAATATTTACATTATGGGATAAAGAATTAAAACCTTTGTCGCTAAACAACTATCACGCCATTACACCATGTAACTCCAATCAACCCATTTATATTCGTTCTGCAAAACTGCCATAAAAAATATGGATGTATAAAAAATCGTATCAAATTGGTAAAGGCTTTAAATGCTTATTATTTTTGTGTTATTTGAATGATTCTAATATAAAATCTTATACATTCAATTAATTTTTTTTATACAAGTCACATTTATTAAACCAACTTATAATAGCATTTAGGATAATTATGAGTTGGTTGCAGATATACAAGGTATAATCTCTCTCTGTGTGTTAGCAATTAGTATTACATTGCAGGTCTTTTTGAGTTAAAACACGTTTGAACAAAACATCTGCGTGTAACATTAATTCAATAAAACAAAGCCCAACTCAGTTGGCGCACAAAAAACACTACTGTTGTCATTAAGGAGGAGCTTCTATGATAATAAGAAATATTATCAAGATATTGTTATTGCTGCTGGTCACCCTAACGAGTGGCTATGCACTTGCGGAGGACAGTGATGCGTTAAAGAAGGCGCACACATCCTCTGAGAAAGCCAAAAAGTTAATTCCCAATAAAAAATGTATGAAATGTCACGATGACGAAGACGAAAAAATTTGGGAATACGATGATGACATCGGTGGCGAAATTTTCATTTATGTTGATCCTGACAAATTTGATGATAGTGTGCATGGTGACCAACACTGTGTAGGCTGTCATGAAAACGTAGAATTATCACGCGGTGAACACGAAGAAAGGATGGGTGTAACTGTAGGCTGTGTTGAATGTCACCAAGAAATTTGGGCAGAACAACAAGGTACAGATGAACCTAAGCATCAACGCTTAAAAGTAGTGTTAGAACAAGTTGAGAGCTATATGCACTCGGTTCACGCACAACCTAACATTAAAGATCAAACTAAAACCAACGCTTCTTGTCATGACTGTCATGATGCACATAACATCGGTACAGTTGGTAGTATTCAACGTGCAGAACATCGTTTAGACAATCCAAATGTTTGCGGTAAATGTCACGAACAACAAAAAGAAGATTATCTCACTTCAATTCATGGTAAAGGTGTAACAGATGATAAGAATGCTGAAGCAGCGGTCTGTTCTGATTGTCATACCACGCATGAAATTCAATCAACAGAAAAAGATTCCACTAAGCTGATTATTACTAAAAATTGTGGTAACTGTCACGAGAAATCTTTAAAAACCTATCTCAATTCTTATCATGGCCAAGTCAATAATTTAGGCTATACCAATACGGCAAAATGTTATGACTGTCATGATAGTCACGCTATAAAAGCGGTGGATGATCCTACGTCTACCGTACATGATAATAATCGTTTAGAAACCTGCCAGACTTGTCATGAAGATGCACCTGAAGGCTTCTTAAGTTTCCATGCACACGGTCATGCCAATGACTTTGAACGTTATCCAGCGATTTGGATTATTACCCGCTTCATGACTGCTTTGATTGTGGTTGTATTCTTGTTCTTCTGGACACATGTGATTTTATGGTTCTATCGTGAATTCCAAGATCGCAGACAAGGTAAAGCGTATATTCCACCTGCAGAAACCCCTGAAGATACGATTTACTTCCGTCGCTTTAGCTTAACGTGGCGTGTGATTCACTTCTTATTTGCTGTGAGCACCATGGTCTTGATCTTATCAGGTTCAACCTTGCTATTCTCACACACAGATTGGGCACCAGTTGTCATGAGAATGTTAGGCGGGCCTGAAATGGAAGCGATCATTCACCGTACTGCAGCAAGTGTTTGGTTGAGTGTCTTCTTTGTTCATGTCTTGATTGCAACGTTTAATGTCTTTGTATTCCAGCGTAAGACATTTACATGGTTTGGCCCTACATCAATGTTACCAAACTGGCAAGATTGGCATGATTTGAAAGCAATGTTTAGTTGGTTCTTTGGCCGTGCTGAACGTCCTAGCTTTGACCGTTGGTCTTACTGGCAGAAGTTTGATTATTGGGCACCGTTCTGGGGTGCGAGTGTAATTGGCTTAAGTGGCTTAATTATGTTCTTCCCAGAGCAGTCTGCGACCATCGTACCGGGTTATATGTTTAATATTGCCTTGATTGTCCATGCTGAAGAAGCATTATTAGCAACCGTGTTCTTATTCTCAGTTCACTTCTTTAATGCGCACTTCCGCCCAGACAAGTTCCCAATGAGTACCACTATCTTTACAGGTGCAATACCTCTTGAAGAGTTCAAACATGAACATCGATTAGAGTATGAGCGTCTTACAGAAAATGGTACATTGGATCGCTACTTAGTTAAGAAACCATCAAGATTAGTCCGTACAGGTTCTAACTTCGTGAGTGCAATTCTTATCTTTGCAGGCTTGACCTTATTGACCTTAGTATTGATTGGTTACTTAACCATGCATCATTAAGGGTTGAGGATTAGGATTGGCAGTCTTTGATAGATTGCTAGTCCTAATTTTAGGATAAGAGATATAGTGAGTTCTAAGACTGATTTTATTTAATACATCAAACAGAATTAACTATATTAAAAAACTGAAGACATAAAAAAAGCGGCTATTCCCTCGGGAGTAACCGCTCTTTTTTTTGGCCGACATTATGTCAAACCTTAAGCTTTATTATTTGCACTTGCAACATCATCATGAGGATTTGCTTCTGAATCTTTAACATCTTTGTCAGAAGAAAAAATACCGCTGAATAATACGAATGGAGGCACGCTAATAGCGATAGCAAGAAGTAATACAGCAACTGCGATTAATACGTAAGTCATGGTAATCTCCTGTAGATTAATCATCTTTACTTTATAGTCAATACTTTAGATAGGCTTTTATCAAAAGTACGACTCACCATAAATTTAAAATAAGTATACAATTATATAATAATATTATCAAGTACTAATAAATAACTTAACATAAGTTAATTGAAACTTGTAGACATTATGCCGCAGATGAGCGGGAAAACCCACATTATTTCAGATAAGTGCGCTATTTTCCCCGATGTTGCAGTGCAATATAAAAATTTCTGTTAGTCAAATTATTTTTATTTATTATCTATAAAAAATTCATGTATTTTAGAGTCAAAGTCCTATACAAGATATGTAAAGAGAATTGATAGCTAGTACTCAATTTTGTACGCTACAGAAGTTGAATAAACTTGGCTTACCATAGATATTAATGAGAAAACCACTATACTGTTTTGAAGTCAAATAAATTCGTGTAATTAAGGTAAAAAGTGACGGCTAATCACTTTATCATCAGTTCTTACACTCCACATATCTAAATGAGTAGGAAAGGATATTACTATAATGTATTGTCTTCAACGTACTACGCTAAACCATTTTCTGGTTATGACAAACCTTATCTTGAGTTTATTGCTGTTACCCTTTGCAACTTGGGCAAGCAGCTATGACCAAGAATTACTTAAACTCACCAATGCGGAACGGGCTAAATATGATATGCCTGCTTTAACATTGTCTATCCCATTAGGAGAAGCTGCCCAGAAACATGCTGAGGATATGGCGAAACACAATTACTTTAGTCATACAGGACGCAATGGATCAAAGGCAGGTGAACGGATTGAAGATGAAGGCTATGAATACAGAAGAAGGGGGGAAAACATTGCAGCAGGTAATGAAACACCCGAAGAAACCATATCACAATGGATGCATAGTGATGGACATCGTGCGAATATTTTAAATCGTAAATTTACTGAAATTGGCTTTGGTTATGCGACTGATGATTCCAGTAAGTATGAACATTATTGGGTACAAGTATTCGCAACACCGAAAGAAGAGACATCAACTAATAGTGAGACAGATAATAGTAATATCGAGTCTTTAGTATGGCAAACCTCAAAAGCGACTGCGCTTCAACTTGCGAAACAACAAAATAAGCGAGTTTTATTACTTGCAGATCGTGAAGCCTGTGAAAAAGAAAAATCTATATGTCCTCTATTAGCATCAGCAGCCGTTCTACCAATTATTGAGCAGTCCTATATTTTATGGTACTCAGATCGTGATAAGAGCAAGGATTATGATATTTATGATAGTGGTTTAAGCAGTTATCGATTGCCGTTGATTGCGATTATTGATCCTAATAATACTGATAAAGATTTTATTGCGCGTAAAACAGGCTATCAAACTGATAATGATGAATTTGCACAATGGTTACAAAAATATGCAGGCTCTAGCACTCCAACAACGGTAACACTCAAGGATAAAGCAATTGCATTGTTTGATGCCTTAGAAATTATCTTAAAAGAATACATTCAACCCAATGCTAAAACTGAATCAAATGGTGAAGAATTATATTATCGGCTCTATGCAAATACTTATGGATTGGGTGTTTACAAAGATGGTTTTTATCTAGGCATTAATAGTCAAGGGCAATTTGATTGGATTTATATCGCAACATTGGATGAGATAAATAGTAGCTATTGTGCGTCACAATGTTGGTAAAACACTTTAATACTGCTTGATCGTAATTTATGAGGTGGACAACGGGTAATGCCATTCAGCACTTTTTTTGGCAATTATTCGTTCTGCCTCTCAATAGATTTTCACTATGAATCCTCTCATACTCAAGCTCTTTTTGGCTAGATTACTTATGTAGCAAATACATTCTTAAAGCATATCGCCCTTGTTGATAAGCCGCTTGTAATTTAGGCTCTAGTGGATTGTTATCTAAATTGATTGTATCCAGTGAAGATAAATGACCAAGGCTAGCAGGTAATGAAGTCAATTGATTATCATGACAAGTCAGTATTTTCAGTTTTGAAAGTTGGCCAATAGACTCAGGCAATTGCTTAATTTGATTACCAGATATATGAAGCTCTGTTAGATTTGTTAATTCACCAATCCATTCAGGTAGTTCAGTTATATTGTTATCTGAAAAATCTATTTTTGATATACAAAGCATGTCTCTGTTAAAAATATCAGGTATCTCAGTCAGTTGATTACCTCTAACATTGAAATAATATAAGCGTAATTTCTTGATTGAATTGGGTAAAGCCGTTAAAAGATTATGACTTGCACTAATTTGATGTAATTGTGAATGACCTATTGCATCTGGCAATGTTGTGAGTTGATTATGGCTGAGATTGATGTTATTTAACTTTGAATCAAACAGCGCGTCTGGCAAAGTACTAAATTGATTATGGCCAATGTCAAGTGATGTTATTTCTGAATTAAAAATGGAATCTGGTAATGTTGTCAAACAGTTGTGATAAGCCTGTAAATGACGCAAACCAGTGGCTTTACCTATACTATTAGGCAGATGCGTTATTTGATTGAATGAAATATTCAGACACCATAAATCTACCAATTGCTCAAATTCATCAGGTAAACAAGTCAGTTTATTATTGTTCAATATTATTTCTTTAGCTTGTTTAAACAACATTAAATCTGGAATGGTTTCAATCTGATTGTGATTGAGAGCAAATTCACTTAGCTTTTTGATTTTTCCTAAAACTGTAGGTGGTTGCGTAAATTGATTATGAGATAAATCTAAACAGGAAAGCTGTTCCAATTGCTTCATTGAATCAGGCAGTTGTGATAATTGATTATGAGACAATATGAGTGTCTCAAGCTGTCTTAATTCTCCAATTGCATCAGAAATGGAAATGAGCTGACTTTCACTCATATCTAAAGCATCCACTTGAGGAAATTGTGCAATTGAATCAGGAATATGGGTGATTTGATTATCTGTTATTGATAAATGGCGTACTTTTTCACACCGCTCTAAGGTTTCGGGTATTTCAGTGAGTTGGGTATTTTTCATATCAACCCAATCTAAATTGGGCAGTCTGCCTAAGAAATTAGGAAAAATCTCAAGAGGCGCATCATAACAATGATATTTAGGGAAAACTTCAAGAGAATTATTATCACAACAATAGCTTGTGGTCGCAATTCTTTGTGATTGACTGGGGGGTATTAAGTGATTGAATAAAGTATCGAGATCATGATTATATCGTTTTAACATAACCAATTTTGGCAGTGTTGCCAATGATTTAGGTAAGGCTGTTAATGGATTCCAATCTAGTCCCAACATTTCAAGCTGTTTTAAATCACCAATTGAGTTAGGCAGTTTTTTAAGCTTATTTTGGTAAAGATAAAACTCACGTAGTTGCGCAAATTGTCCGATAGTGTCGGGTAACTTGGTCAAAGCATTTTGAGAAAGTTGTATCACTTTTAACTGGCTGGCTTGTCCAATTGCATCAGAGATACACGAAATTTTGTTTTCTTGTAATATCAATTGTTCTAGGTTTTTAAATTCACCAATGCTGTCAGGAATTTCCTTGATTTGATTACCCGTCAAGCAAAGCTTTTTTAAATTGGGCAATTTGCTCAAGGCCGTAGGAAATATTTTAAGTTTGCTGTCACGGCAATAAAATGCTTCTAATTGCGTCAACTTGGCTAAATCCTCTGGCAAACTCACCAAATGACAATCATTAATTTCTAAGGACTTGAGGTGTGGCAACTGCGCAATGGAATCAAAAAATGCTTGTAATTCTTCCGAGTCAATATCTCTAATATGCCAAAACTGTGTAAATCTTAACTCAAGACATTGGTGTTTCTTTGCATCTGAGACAGCTTCTCGTGCCCATTTATAACGCTGCTTTCTCATACTCAAGCCCTTTTTATACAAACCTATTGCTGTGATAAATACGTTTTTAAAGCATCTAAACCTTGTTGATAAGCCGCTTGCAATTCAGGTTCTAACGGATTGTTATCTAGGTTTAAGATTTGCAATAAAGGCAATTGAGCAAGGCCTGCTGGCAATGAAGTCAATTGATTATCATGACATGTCAGTACTTTCAGCTTTGAGAGTTGACCAATAGACTTGGGCAATTGTTTGATCTGATTACCAGAAAGATGCAATTCTTCTAAAGTTTCCAATTCACCTATCCATTCGGGCACTTCGGTTATTTGATTATCTGCAAAGTTAATTCGTAATGGGAACACTAATCTTCTATTAAAAATATCAGGTATTTCAGCAAGTTGATTGCCTTTAACATTGAGATCATCTAAGCGTAATTTCTTGATTGAACTCGGTAAATGAGTGAGTTGATTATAGCTTGCATTAATAGAATCTAACTTAGAAAGACCTATGTCATCTGGTAAAGAGCTAAACTGGTTATCACTGATGCTAATGGAGTGAATTTCTGAATTAAAAATAGAATCTGGCAACGTCGTGAGGCAATTACATGCTGCGGACAAACTGTATAATTCTGTTGCTTTATCAAGACTATCAGGCAATGACTTAATCTGATTAGATGAAATATTCAGGTGGTGTAAATGAGGCAATTTGTCAAATTCATCAGGTAAGCTTTTGAGCTTATTGTTATCCAGTATTAAATCTTTAACTTGCTTAAACAATGTTAAGTCAGGAATAGATTCAATTTGGTTGTCACTTAAATATAGCTCATCTAACGGGTACTGAATTTCACCAATGGCCTCAGGTATTTGTATAAACTGATTATGCGATAAATCTATTTCTTTAAGTCGACTCATTTGTTTCAAAGAAATAGGAAGAGATGAAAGCTGGTTATGGGACAGTTTCAGTTTATCAAGTTCTCGCAATTCTCCAATAGCATCAGATATAGAAATAAGTTGATTGTGACTCATATCTAGCTGATTAAGTTTAGGAAACTTGGCTATTGAGTCAGGAATATGTGTTATCTGATTATGCGGTATTTCTAAGTATTTTAATTGTTCAAATCGTCCAATAGACTCGGGTATTTCTGTTAATTGATTGTTTTCTAATGTCAACAATATTAATTTGGACATTTTACTGAGAAAGCTAGGAAAAACTTTAAGTGAGCCATTATTACAATAAATCCAATATAGATGATCGAGATCAAGTAACCAATTAGGCAGCTGAGGTTGTGTGTAATTGGTAAACCGAAAGCGTTCATAAGTATCCTTAAAAACATTGTATGGAAAGGGCTTTTCTTTAAATGTGATTAACTCTTCAAGAGTAAATTTATTGTGCATATCACTGTATATTTCAGCAGAATAAGCATATTTTTGTGATTCAGCTAAACCTTGCTTTGCCACTTCATTAACTTTCGACATTTGAAACTCAGGAGCAAATTCTCTTAAGCTATTCAGTAATGCATCAAGGTTATTATCATGCTGCTGTAATTCCACTAAATTGGGTAGATCAGCCAATGATTTTGGTAGAGCAGTTAATGGGTTGCTATCTAGCTCTAATACTTCAAGTTGTTTTAAATCACCAATCGAATCAGGTAGTTTCTTGATCTTATTTTGATAAAGATAGAGGTCTCGCAATTGAGTCAGTTCACCAATCGTCGTAGGTAATTTGGTTAGCTTATTTTGAGAAAGTTGTATCATTTTCAATTGGCTGGCTTGTCCAATCGCATCAGAAATACGCGAAATATTATTGTTTTGTAATAACAACTGCTCAAGGCTTTTGAATTCACCAATTTCATCAGGAATTTCTTTGATCTGATTATCCGTCAAGCAAAGCTTTTTCAAGTTAGGCAGTTTGCTTAAAGCTGCAGGAAAAGTTTTAAGCTTACTGTCACGACAATAAAATGCTTCCAATTGCGTCAACTTGGCTAAATCCTCTGGCAAACTCACCAAATGACAATCATCAATTTCTAAAGCTCTAAGATGTGGCAACTCCGCAATGGAATCAAAAAACGCATGTAATTCTTCTGAATCTATATCTCTAATATGCCAGAACTGTGTGAATCTCAACTCAAAGTATTGATATTGTTTTGCTTCGGCAACAGCTTTTTTCGCCCATTTGTAGCGTTGTGGTCTCATGTTAACATCCTTTTTATACAAGATTATTTGTGTGATAAATGTGCTTTTAAAGCATCTAAACCTTGTTGATAAGCCGCTTGCAATTCAGGTTCTAACGGATTGTTATCTAGATTTAAAGTTTCCAATAAAGGCAATTGGGTAAAGCTTGTTGGCAATGATGTAAGCTGGTTGTCTTGGCAAGTCAGTACTCTCAGGTTCGAGAGTTGACCGATGGACTCAGGCAATTGTTTGATCTGATTACCAGAAAAGTGAAGTTCTCTTAACTCTGTTAGTTCACCTATCCACTCTGGTACTTCAGTTATCTTATTATCTGAGAAATCAATTTTTAAGAAAAGTATTAGCTTTTTATCAAAAATGTTAGGTATCTCAGTCAGTTTATTACCTTTAACATTGAAATGGTGTAAGCGTAATTTCTTAATTGAACTTGGTAAATGAGTGAGTTGGTTATAGCTTGCATTAATAGAACGCAACTCAGAAAGACCTATGTTATCTGGTAAAGAGCTAAATTGATTATGACTTATATCAATAGAGCTAATTTCTGAATCAAGAATAGAATCTGGTAACGTCGAGAGACAATTATGTGCAGCTAATAAAAGGCTTAAATCTGCTGCTTTACCAATACTATCAGGCAATGTTTCAATCTGATTAGATGAGATATCCAAATGCCATAAATAAGGTAATTTTTCAAACTCATTAGGTAAACTCTTGAGCTTGTTGTTATCCAACATTAACTCTTTCACTTTTTGAAACTGGGTTAAATTAGAAATATTCTCAATCTGATTGCCACTTAAGAATAACTCATCTAATGGCTGTATAATTTCTGAAATAACACAAGGCACTTGTGCAAATTTATTAAAAGATAAATCAATCTTTTTGAGGTTTTGTAATTGTTTGATAGAGCTAGGAAGGTGAGAAAGCTGATTATGAGATAGTCTTAGTGTGCTAAGTCCCCGTAAGTCTCCAATAGCATTAGATATAGAAATCAGCTGGTTTTTTCCTATATTCAAATAATAAAGCGTCGAAAATTTTGCTATTGAATCAGGAATGTGGGTAATTTGATTACCTTCCATTGATAAATAATATAAATTCTCAAACTGTCTAATAGCGTCAGGTATTTCTGTGAATTGGTTATTTTTTAATTTCAGCGATCCTAATATAGGCATCTTACTTAAAAAATCAGGGAAAATTTTAAGTGAGCTATTATTACAACAAACAGCCCTTAAATAGTCCAAGTCGACTGGCCATTCAGGTAAACTTTCTTGTGTATAATCTATAAAAGATAGTTCGCCATAGATAGTTGCATGATCACCATTTTCTGATGCCTTAAGTGTGCATAATTCCTTAAGCGTTATTTTAATCCAGCTATCATAAAACTCAACAGAATAACCATATTTCTCTGCTTCTACTAAAGCTTGCTTCGCAACTTCTCTTATTTGGAGTGACCGTACTTGGATTGACTGAAATTCTTGCATAGGTTGTTTTAAGTAGTTTAGTAAAGCATTCAAGTCATAATCATGTTGCTTTAACTCTACTAAATTTGGAAGGTCAGCCAACGATTTTGGTAAAGTCGTTAATGGATTCCAATCTAAACCCAATATTTCAAGTTGCTTTAAATTTCCAATTGAATCGGGCAGCTTTTTGATTCTATTATGATAAAGATAGAGATCACGTAATTGTGTCAGCTCACCAATTGTCGTAGGTAATTTGGTTAGTTTATTTCGAGAAAGTTGTATCATCTTCAATTGGCTAGCCTGTCCAATCGCATCAGAAATACGTGAAATATTATTATTTTTTAATAACAATTGCTCAAGGCTTTTAAATTCGCTAATGCCTTCAGGAATTTCCTTAATTTTGTTACCCGTCAAGCAAAGCTTTTTCAAGTTAGGTAATTTGCTTAAGGCTATAGGAAAGTTTTTCAATTTGCTGTTACAACAATAAAATGCTTCCAATTGGGTTAATTTAGCCAGACCATCTGGTAAACTCACTAAATGACAAGCATCAATTTCTAAAACTCTGAGGTGTGGTAATTCTGCAATAGAATCAAAAAATGCATATAACTCTTCTGAGTCCATATCACCAACGTGCCAGAATTGTATAAATTTCAACTTAATGGATTGATTTTCCTTTGCTTTAGCAACGGCTTTTTTTGCCCTTCTGTAATATTGAGGTCTCATATTAAAATCCTTTTTCTGGTGATATGATTTTTAAAAAATGCTGTTCTAAAACTAATTCATGTCATAACTCATCAATCTTTTTTCCGCTTCTTTCCAAGGCAATCGCCTGCCTGCTTTACGCATCAGTGCATAAGCCGCTTTTACCTCGGTAACCGTGACCAACTGTTGAATAATCATCTGCTCCACCAGCCACACCGTACCTTTCACCTCTACTTTTTCCTTTTTTGCTGCATTTCTCAAATCTTTATCCCCTGTCAATAGCGGGCAACTTTCCTGTACTGCCAACGCCAAAGCAAAACAATCATTAGTACTGGGCTTTGGATATTGCTGCATTAATTTCATTGCATAATCGATTGACTCAGACGATAACTCACTGAGCATTAAACCCATTTTTAATAAATCATTATGAAAATATGCAAGTTCCTCCATAAATAAAATGTCGGGTGTACGAAACTCATAAGACAGTAAAAATAGCCGTTCTATAAGCCTCCCTTCGTCCAAATCCAACAAAATATTTGCATCACTAATCAATATCTGCATTCAACCCACCCTTAGTATTGCGTTGTTGATAATGATGACTTTAATTGTCATTTTATTATCAGGTCATTTTTTTAACATGTTGTAAAAATGAAAATTTGGCTAAATTTCCGAAAATGCTCAAAATTTTTTGTAGACTATATGTAGAGAGCTATACAAACTGTCGTTGTTGGTGAAATTCGAGTAATGACATACCTAATAACTCCGCCGCTTTGGCTTCTCCAAAATAGCCTTCTGCCAGACCTCGATAAATGAGTTGTTTAAAAAACACGGTTTGCTCGGCAGGATACGCATCCCCCGGTTCTTGTTTGCGCCAACCATTTTTAGAAAATAACCGATGCCATTGTTTTAAGAGGGCTTCGCTAATCACACCACATTGTTGTAATCGGAATAAGCAACCTGCCATGCTCAAACCAAATTCATGTTTAAGTAAATAAAGCTCTTGCTGTTCTAAAGCATTACGATGTTGACCAAATACAGCTAATACAGCTTGTTGAGGTAGCAGAAATGCCCCCGCGAATCGATTACATGCTTGTTCTTCGTTCAAATCATCGGCTAAACGCTCATGTAAAACTAAATGCCCCAATTCATGAGATAAGGTAAAACGTTGCCGATCCCCCGGCCAATGTTGGCTAAGGCTAATCATCGGTTTGCCACCGACTGTACCCGCCAAGCCATCAAATTTCCCGACATCATCTTTGTCCGTCACAATCACTAAAATACCGTGTGCTTCCAAAGTATCGATCATGTCAGGAATTAAATTGCGTCCCAATTGCCAAGCATCACGCACAGTGTCAGCGATGATTTCAATTTCATCCATGGTTTGAATTTGATCGGGTAAGCCGTCAGGTAGTTGAAACTGATTGATCGGTTGAGTTGGGTATAAAGTCAGCAAAGTTTCCCAACGTTCAGCTTGCTCCAGAATGCAGGCCTGAATTTTATCTAGTAGCTTTTTTGGGGTGTTGGCACGTTTGCGGTATTCGACGCTTTCAATATTCAAGTGTTGAGTACGGAAGAAATATTCAGTACGCACTTGCAAGGCTTTGGCGAGCGCAAGCAATTGTTTTGACGAAGGTGTTTGTACACCACGCTCAAATTTGCTTATCGTCATTTTGCTCAGGCCAATTTGTTGCCCTAAGTATTCCAATGAGAAACCAGCCGCTTTGCGTGCCAGTTGTATTCGTTTGCCTAACATTTTGGCACTCCACAGGTTTACAAAAAAACAAAATTTTATAAAATTGTAAACCTATGGAGCGTAATTGTCCACCATATAATTATGAATATTAATAGTGAATAGGCGAAAATTTAGGAAGTCATTTTAAGGATAAGTAAGTACGATAATTTTTATGGCTCGTCATTATCATCGTTTTTCTACGTTAATATTTTTCCAAAAACAATATGAGACTATAAAAATTAAAGTGAAGCTAAATATAAAGATAATATCAGATAAGCCACCATATATACGATGTATAATTTGTGAGACAGTATTAACTTCAAATAGAAGAATAAGAATGAAAAGTATTTGGGAAAACGCTGAATTTGGGTGTCTGGATTCATGAAAAAACAGCCATATCATCATGAAAGACAGAAAAGCCATACTGAATATAAAATCAGAGAAACCACCAAACAGATTATACACTGTTTTTGTACCAACAATACCAACAATTAATAAACTCATTATCAATACTATTGCCCGTAAAATCTCTGGTTGCATGAGTTTTTTTATCATAAATTATATGTTTATCCCTCCCCATTATGTTTTAGATGGCTAATGACAGTAGTCTTTGCTTTCGTGATCGGTTTCTAAAATTGTATTCGGCATGGAAACCGCACCTGCATAAAAAACAACCACTTCCACATCACCATCAATGGCTTTACCACGATGTAATGTACGCATCACTTCAACAACAGACTCACCTTGCTTAAATGTCTTTTTAAGACCCTGCTTGGTTTCTACTTCCAACTCCCCTTTGAGCACATAACCCATCGTGGGCACGGGATGACAGTGAAACGGCATATCTTCACCTTGTTTAATGGCGAGCTTGAGAGACGTAATTTGTAATTGACCTTCAGGATATTCGACTTCTCCATTATCCCACGAAGTTTGAGTTTTAAGTAATTCTGTGGCAACTGTCCATGAGCTGATGACAATAAGGACGCTGGCCGCAATCCATTTGAGCTGGTTCCTATACATGATGAACGTTCTCTTACAGGTTGTGAACGGTAAATTATGCCATGAATTACAGATCATTTGTGAACATTAATCAATGTTTTTTTATAAATATTTTATTACGCTCATTTGGTTTGTATCGGGCGGGTTCAAATTTATTGGAAAAATCATATTACACATAACAAAATACAAAGTAATAATAATAGAACTCAAATTATCGCCTTTAGTTTTTTTTCTATTAAAACAAAGTATTTTGCTATTAATATTGATATGATAATGATGTTAGTTACGCATCGCTTGAGAAATTAAAAATGTAGTTTTTATCATTCAAATAATGCAAAATTTTCTACCGTATAGTTGATAATACTGGTAAAGAATGAGCTGTACCCATTTTGAAAAATAAATATATACCGTATTCCAAGTTTTTTTATCTTTTCTATCTATTTTGGCAGATTTATATGGATTGATGTAGTATAAATTTATTTGATACAGCTTGTTTAAAAAATCATTAATTTAACAAATAATCTTCTCACACATCACTAATAGACCTTTGGTCATCAGTGTTATGGAAAAATGAGGCAGAACGATTGCCACTAAAGTTGCATGTTTCTGGCATTAAGTTTGTTTTTGCCATACTTTTTTAGTATCTGAATTATATTTTTTATGCAGTATAATAGATTAAATATGCCCTATATGACATTCAAAATGTACAAGCTAATCCTATCTATCGGGTTAGTCTGCACTTGTCTTTATTTAACAAATGGTTGAATCGAGCAATGATCAGCTATTTATTGTTGTGGTAGGAACTCACAATAATTGTCCCATTTTAAGACCAAATTGCGTGACAATTTAATCGAAGCACCATCACAGCAAATCTAAAACTTTAAATTGGATAGAACGATGAACAATCAATCTGCACAAATGGACACTTTAAAACATGCTGAACAAGACACCAGCTATCCTTGGCAAAACGCAGAAGACAAAACCCAAGTGTTTAATTTGCGTTTGCCTGCAAGTTATGCTGCGAAGTTAGATTATCTTGTTAAAGGCACGATGCCAAAGCGTAGTAAACAACTGTATTTACTGGAGAGAATTTTACCTCTGCTTGATGATGAGCTGAAAAAACGCGACTTACCTGTGTAACATATCGGCTTATAATTTTAGGGTGGGACTACTCACCCTTACCTACCTCTACTTCAAGTTTTTAACTCTCTCTATTGACATCCCACATTAAGCATAAGATTATTTTACGCTTGTATTTTTTAACGACTGATTAAAAATGAAAGCGACCTCCATAAGTCAGCTTATATATTTGGTTTTAAAATTGTTATTATTTCCAACCATGACACTTGCTGAAATCAGATTACATCATACAGGCACATCGGTAGCATTAAATGTCAATACGACTTATGAAATTCGTCAAGCCTTTGGGCAAACCGTTGGCAATAATCTGTTTCATACCTTTGACCAGTTTAATTTGGCAGTGGGCGAAACCGCGCATTTTTCAGGTGCTGACTCAATTCAAAACATTGTCGCTAGAGTGATTGGTGGCCAGCCCAGTTTAATTAATGGTACGTTGCGTTCATCGATTCCCAATGCAGATTTATATTTTTTAAACCCTTACGGCATTATTGTGGGTGAACAGGCACAGCTTGATTTACAAGGTGGTTTACATTTATCGACAGCGGATTATGTGCGCTTAGGGGAGATGGGAGAGTTTCATGCCCGCTTTCCACAACGTGATATTTTAAGTTCCGCCCCGATCAGTCATTTTGGATTCTTAACCGATAACCCTGCTCCAATTAGTATTACAGGTACAGAAATCAGTCAAACGGTCGCCGAGGCTTACCCTAAAACTAAAGATGACACACCAATTTATCACGATGTGGTGGGTTTGGAGTTGAATGAAAATAAAGCCTTTTCTGTAATTGGGGGTGAAATTAATATCACAGGTGATTTTTATTATAAGTCTCCAGAAGACCGCGCCAATGATGTGAAAGAGCTATTACCATTTATGTATATGCCATCAGGTTATATCAATTTGGTTAGCACGGGTTCTCAAGGTGAGATTGCAATTCAAGACAATGGATTTCAACAACACAACTTTACCCAATTAGCAGATATTCAACTGGCCGATGTAAAAATCAAAAATACAGGCGGTGGCATTTTTATCCATGGTCAAAATCTAAATTTAAGTAATATGTCGCTATTTCCTTTGATTGAACATGAACAACTTGCAAAAGATATTATCCTCCGAGCCACAGGTCATATATCACTCAGTAATTTTTATGTTAATTCAGCTACTTATGGTCAAGGTGATGCGGGCAATATTCATATTAGCAGTCAAAGTGATTTAGTTTTAAACGAGGCAACACAGTTAATTACAAAAGCGCAGAAAGATAGCACAGGCAAGGCGGGAAATATTACACTGGAGAGTGGGCAAAATTTAATATTAGACAATACGATTATTAGTTCTAGCACGTTGACGGAAAATAATGCGGGGAATATTTCGCTGACAGCGCAAGGCGATATTGATTTAAAAAACTATTCACGGCTTTATTCCAATTCAAATAAGGATCAAGGTACGGGTGGCAATGCGGGGGATATTACCTTAACCAGCCAACAAGATATTACACTGACAGGCGATGCGCATTCTAAAAAAGATACATTTATCAGCACGATTACGCGAAATACAGGTGATGCAGGCAATATTACCTTAAACAGCCAAGGCGCGGTGACATTAGACAATACCCAACTGTATTCCAATACTGAATATAAACAAGAAATTGGCGGTGATGCAGGTTTTATCAAAGTTGAAAGTCAACAAGGAATTGATTTAAATCGCACGCTACTGGCTTCCAGTTCTTGGAATAACGGTCATGCGGGTTCTATTTCTCTTAAAACCCCACACAATATTCTGTCAAAAAAATCCAAACTCTACACGCGTACTTATGCATATGGTGATGCAGGCAATATTTTGGTCGAAAGCCAACAAGATGTCAGTTTCCAAAATTCTTATCTCAATTCCAATACCTATGATGGTGGTAATGCGGGCAATATTTCGCTTTATGCCGATGGTGATTTGTCATTTGAGGCCACGTTAAAAAATTATTCAACGGGAATTACTTCCAATACGTACGGCAAAGGTGATGCGGGTACAATTGATATTAGAGCAAACAATGCATACTTGAAAAATGCGGCTTTTATTCAATCGGTGAGTTGGGGATTTGTTGGCGGTCAAGGGGGGAACTCAGGGGATATTACCGTCAATGCAAAACAAACTTTACGGGTTGCAGGCAATACGCATAAACAACGCGGCTGGATTAGCATGATAACTTCAGGTGTAGAAGCCAAACGTGCAAATAGTGCAACAGGACACGGTGGCAAAATTGATATTACGGCCAATCGCATCGAATTGTTAGATGGTGGGCAAATTACTTCCAGCTCGATTGCAGCATTGGGTGGCACGGCTTCGCATGGCGGTGATTTAAAGATTCATGCGCAAGATATTGTGTTGTCGGGAGTTAATTTACATGGTGAAAATGAAGACGGATTTGGTGGTGGTATTTACGCGCGAAGCATTGGGATTGGGGGAAATGTCGGTGATGCAGGACAAATTACCGTTACCGCTCAACGTATGTTAATTGAAAACGGCGCAGTGATTGAAAGTAGTACCAATAATTTCGCCAATGCGGGCAATATTGATATTACGGTTGGGCAAAAACTGGACATTCGCGGCAACTCAAAGAATGTGGAATTGTATGAGCAAGGTATTGCGCAACAACGCTATTTACAAAATCATGTACCACACGATTATAACCAATCTACTAGCGGTATTTTCTCCCAATCGATCAATCAAAGTGTTAATGCAGGCAAAGGCGGCTCAATTAAAATTCAAGTGCCAGAATTGTCTTTAGACGATCACGGTACGATTTCAACGTTAAGCCAAGGTGGGCAAAATGCAGGCAGTATTGATTTAAAAGTGGATCGATTACATTTAAACAATCAAGCAAAAATTACGTCTGAAAGTCGTTTGAAAAATGAGTTTGTCGGCGAAAATGATAATACACTAATTCAACCGGGGCAAATCATTGAAGTAGTGGATGCAAAAACAGCCAGCTCTCAATTGCGTTATGTAGCAACTGCTGCGGGCTTTATTCCTGCACGGGAGGCATATCAAGTTGAAACTGAAACCGATTTAAATCAACTTGCCGATGCACAAGCCAAAGACATTGCATTGGTGAAATCCACCCAACAACGTTTTATGTTTTACGATAATACTTGGCATCAAATTCAAGACACAACCAAGCCCAAACATATTTTGACAGCCAATGATCCTGCGCTGACTTATTTATTGAATTATCAAGCTTTTGACGACATAGAATCTATTCCTTATACCCAAGGTGAAATATTTCAAGTTGCTGAACAAACAGGCCAACGTTTATATGCTTATCAAATCCGCAGCTTAGAAGATGGAGAGAGCGTTAACTATCTGGGGCGTTTGGTTAGGCTAAATCATTATTTGGTGCAAGATCATGCGGCATTAACTGCGCTGCCAAATACTTATGATGTGATTCAAGGCAATATGGCTGTGGTAAAAGCTGACTTTTCGCAACACTATTATACGGGTAACGAATGGGTTCAACTAAAAGATACACGCCACATTCAGAATATTAAAGCTTTGAATACTTTACAGATTATGAATCCAGGATTGGTGTTTAAAAGTGCAGGCAGCCCTTCCATTTTCACAGGTGATGAATGGTTGCCGCTGACCGTACATAACGAGACAATTGAAAACCTTGAGCAATCTGCCAATAACGGTGATCTGATTTCAGTCAACAATGAACTGCACCAATATTTTTACAGCAACCAACAATGGCATCAACAAGTAAAAGGTGGTAATGCGGGTCATATCTCGATTTCAGCAGACAGTATCAGTTTATTTAATCATAGCCAAATTACCACTGAAGCATTGAGTGCAGGTGGTGGACAAATCAGCTTAACATTGAGTGACCAATTGTACTTACCATTAAGTACCAAGATCACCACCAGTGTGAAACATGGTTTTGATAATGGTGGTAATTTATCGGTGCAAGGCGCAACTTTTACCGTGTTGAATAAAGGGGAAATTCATGCTGATGCGCATGAGGGTAATGGTGGTGACATTCAAATTACGACTACAGGTTATTTTGTTTCAGATAAAAAACGGGTGACGGCTTCATCTGAGTTTGGCTTGGATGGACATATTCAGATTGATACGATTGGTTCGTTAAATAGTGAAGCGTTGGCGCGTTTACCCAGTCATATGCAGCATAAAGCATTTAATTTAAGCAAACCTTGTTTAATTAACGATCAGAGTGGATTTAGCCTAGTACCGCGTTCTGGGATTGCAAGTCGTGCTGCAGATTGGCAGTCTGCACATTAAATGCACACGATACTTAATTCTTTAATACATGACTTGTTATCAACACACTTTTTTGAATCCAATAAAATTTTCAGTGTAGCCATCTGATATTTAACATATAAAAAATGCGATCCGAAGTCGGATTAGAGAAAAGCCTTTTATGCTTCAATTGGTGTTATTTCCGTTATTAATAATCTAAAAACCTCATAAATACTAATATAATTTGCAACTGTAAGGGGTTACATCCATAATTCTATTCAAATATCGCTGATGTGACGGGTGTTTTACAACGCTATTTACTCACATCAACAACAAATAGGATTAAGGAAATGAAAAACCAACAAATAGCATTAAGCTATCTCATTATTTTGAGTCTAACGGCCGTTCTCTCGGTCTTATTCAATCTTTTTATTAGCGCGAGCCAAACGGATTATTATATTCAACTGGAAATGATCGTCAGTTTGGGGTTACTTGCGTTTATCTTTTCTGCGATCAGTTTTGATTATTTGACTAAGTTGCCCCCACATCACTTAACGCCGTTGTTAGGTGCTGCCATTGGTGGCTTATTTTTTGTCAATGTATTGGGATTGCAAATCGTGAATCCACAGTCTGTGAATTGGGTAATGCAGGGTGACTTAGCGCACAATTATTTGGGTTGGCAATTTTTTAGACAAGAACCGTGGCAACAACCACTGGGCAAAATTAGTCAATTTTATTATCCAATGGGCAGTTCTGTTTTATATACCGATTCGTTGCCCTTATTCGCGCTACCGTTAAAGCTTATTTCTGATTATTTACCTGCTGAATTTCAGTATATGGGGGCTTGGTTATTAATTAGTTATATTTTACAAGGTGTTTTTGCTGGTTTACTCATGCGCTTACTTACGCCTAACCTCATGATTCAAGCTTTGGGTATCAGCTTTTTTGTTTGGATGCCTGCGTTGATTGTACGCGTACCACATTTTACTTTAGCCAGTCATTGGTTGTTATTAGCGGGTTTATGGCTTTATTTTCGGACTTGGTCGAACCCGAGTTCTATGCGTGCATTTGGAGCATGGTTACTTTTAGTTGCAGTCAGTGCCTTGACTCATCCTTATTTAGTCATAATGGTCTGGGCATTAGTGGGTGCATTTTATTTGCGTTGGTGGTTGGTTGATAAATATGGTTCATTGTTTTCAACAGCAGCACAAGTTGCCATTTTATTTGCGGTCACGATTGGTTTATGGTCGATGTCGGGGCTATTTATGGTCTCAAGCAGTCAAAATTTAGCAGCACAAGGCTTTGGTTATTATTCAATGAATTTGTTTTCACCATTAGATAGCCAACAATGGTCTGCATTTATGCGCGCACTACCTAAAAGCTCCCCAGGGCAATGGGAAGGGTTTAATTATTTTGGTATAGGTATGTGGTTGTTGCTGTTATGGGCAATTTATGAGTTAAAAGCCCGACCAACCAAAAATATGAAAGTACTTTGGCCATTATTGTTAGTTTGCGTTGTGATGACGTTATTGGCATTAAGTCATAAAGTGACGTTGTTACATTGGACAATCATCCAATTGCCTGATGAATGGGTGCAATATTTCACACCGTTCCGCTCATCTGGGCGATTTTTCTGGGTCACGAGTTATACACTTTTGTTCTTAGCATTATCGGCTCTGGTTACTCGTAATAGTGTACGTACTAGCTTCTTTTTACTGACATTTGCTTTTGTCCTACAGCTAGTAGACCTTTATCCTTCACACAATCATTATCGCCATATTACAGGCTTGGTGAATGTGAAATGGGATAATCCCTTAAAATCACCAAAATGGGCACAGTTAGCTCAAGGCCGCGAGCAGTTACTACTCATTCCATCACCTAATTGTGGAGTTGAGGCAGCTCCATATCGACCTGTTGCTCAGCTTGCAAGTCAATATCAAATGTTAACCAATACAGGACATACAACACGCTTAGATGTTGAGAAAAGTGTGCAGTATTGTGGTGAATTGTCTCATGCAATAGATCATGGACTGGTTGAGTCAGATGCTTTGTATATTGTAAATTCTGATTATTTGCAGCGTTTTCAACAAAATGCAATTGTGCCTTTAGATTGTCAATTGGTAGATAATTTGTGGGCGTGTGTTACAGCACCGCAGCAAGCAAGTTCTCAGGCCATTGAGCATCAAGAGAATAAGCAGCACAGCATGTAGGCAGGTGTCATAGCTCGTTTCTCAATACTGAGGGGCGGGCTTTGAAGTAACCGCTTTTGGTGATTTTTAATTCAGGAATATTCTATGCCTAAGCTTAAAAAGTTATTCTTGGTGACGGCTGGATTTATATTGCTTGCACCATTGGTTTTCATTGCTTTATTTATGTTAGGAAGGGCTATAGGCTTCTTTCCATCAACGGTAATATCTTGCTATGCGAACCCAAATCATCAGCAAATAGCCATTGCTGCATGTATCGAATATTATCGCTTAGATTTTGGTAAATATCCTCAAGGCACAAGTGTAGAAATATCTCAAGCATTGTTGGGTAATAATCCAAAACAATTTAGTTACCTAGACCTTTCTCTAGCTAGTCAGAATGGAATACTAGATCGTTGGAATACACCTTATGACATACAAGTTTCTGCAAATGGGGCAATTAAAATTACATCAGCGGGTCAGAATAGAATATTCGGTGATAAAGATGATTATATTTATGAGCAACATTCCAAGATAGAAGAATAAGTGGTACAAACAAAACATCTACTTTTAACTTTTCGGATTTGGCTTTATTTGCTAATAAAAAGATTTGATAATAATGGAGCTTGTAGACTATTTGTTACTCGACTATGTTTCTGAATTTCACATACCATTAGATAACTATTTTTCTTCAGAAGTCGATGTATTATTAAACAAACCACACCATGACATTTTATCTGATTTCGCATTGTCAAAACGATTGGCTAAATTAATAGATCATAAGCTTATTACGCTCTATTATTTTACTAATCATTATCAAAAAATCTCTCAACAAGTTTGTTTAAGTGATACTGAAATCTTAACTTATATTTCCCAGCAAAACACACATCAACGTATTTATACTCAACTCACGCCAAAAGGTGGTGAGGCTTGGGAGCAACAATTTAAACCGATTTGGACGCAGTATCATACAACTGGTTTTGATAAAGGCATGTTTATTATTCAGGCAGGCAGTAAAGATTATTTGTACCACGCATTAAAAGTTTACAAGAAACAAATTTCTAAACAACCAATAGAGCAATTATCTATTACAAGCCTAAAACCTTGGCCAGTTAATTATTGGAAAACGTTACCAACTGGATTTCAAACCTATTTTCAAGTAGATGTTGATAATGTTTATATGCCAGATGAATTATTAACTTGGCGTTATCAATGGGGAAGTGAACTTAAAGATGGACTCATGAAACCAAGTCAATGGAAAATGTGGCAGGAAAAAGAAATGATGTGGAAAATGTGTTAAATCTACTCTTTCTTCAAATGCCGTCCAGTACTCTTTTGGTACATTGGGATAAACACCAGCAGTTTTTAAATTTCGGATAACAGATAAAGAGGATAAAAGCGACTACCCACCAACAAGCCTAAAACAAACATGTATAGTATCTGTTGCTTGAAAAATATAGCTACATATCTCAAACCCTTTTCGATTTGAAGCATCTTTTTGAGTCAGATGACTCCCAGCAAAAATAGCATTGTAAATCAATTTTAAGGCTGGCAGTCCTCATTTTTGGATTAAAACACAGAAAGATTACCAGCCCTGAAAATATAACATTGAAGAAGGCATCTACTGCAGTATGTTATTGGTACAATAAATTGATAGTTATGATTTTTTCACACTATACAAAGGCCACCTTGAAATATAAGCTTGTTGACTGGGGAACATGCTGGCATAGAACTCACTCCAACCTCCTAAACATACCCTGCTAAATCACATTTTTCTGGATCAGAAGCTATTTTTTCATAGGTTTCAGAGTCAGCTGTGGTAATCGTCATCATGTTAGAACCTATCTCACCTTTCGCAAATGCTTTAATCAATTGTTCCATATCATCAAATTGAAAATCTTCTTTGATGTTAAGATCGACAGGTGCTATGTTAGAAAGCCCAATGTTGATCGCAGGGATATTCCAATCTTGTAAGCATTGATAAACATCGTAGGATGTTGTTTGTGAAAACTCATTAGCTGGGCTAGGGGCAGTAGAAAAATCATCCGCAATTGGTGTACCTGCTAATCGACCATCTGCTGAAGCACCCATGTCTAAACCTAGGCCTACATTGTCTTCAAAAGTACCCACACCCGGTGTCACGCTAAAAGCAAATTCACGTCCTTCAATTGCATATTTCTTTTTGAGTGCGCGATATGCTTTTTTAATACTGGGCAGACCTTTCTTTTCATCTAAGCCTTGGTGAATAATGTCGACACATCGCCCCACAACTTGTTCCGCAAATGCTTTCAGTTCAGCACTGTTACCTTCACCAAATTTAGGTACTAACAATGCAGCTTGTCTTAGGTTTTGATAACGCACAGCACGATCATCTGCTCTAGTTTGACCTGCTAACGTATTATGAAATGGCTCAACCATATTGTCGCCCCAATTATTCCATAAAGCTTGTAACAGCTCTGGTAAGGTTGTAATTGCTGTTTTTTCATCGTAAACCAATGTCTTAATTACATAAAGTGAATTGATGGCATTGGTAATACCACACATCATTGGCGCGACAATATGGTATTTAGCACCGCCATTAGTCATATCTCGACCACTTTCCATACAACCATCTATTAGTGCAGAAAACAAAGGACTTGGGCAAACGCCCCACAAATTGCCATATTGTTCCATTAATGTGTTGTAAAACTTGCTAATCAGCCATTTATAGTGGGTATAGAAAATCGTCATAAATTGCCCAAAAGTCTGAATATCTTCTGGTGGTGGCGAATTCCAACTTGATTTCAGTCCGCGCAAATGTACCCAGCCTGCACCTTCGATGGTTGCACCTTGATTCATTGCCATGGCTACAGCAGGTAATACAGGCACATAGCTAAATGCCCATTCTGATTTACCACCAATAATAGGTTCAAAATAACCATCATAAGTATAGTCTCTGGCATCAGCTAAGTTGTTAATCCCACTTTGAGTTAGGGCTGTGACCAGCTTATCATCATTAATAAGAACAGGGTGTATCCCACCTGATAAAATAGCTTTGGCCGCTTCAGAAAGAATAGCTTGATGCAATGGTGTATCCATCTTGCCGTGTACGCGTAAGGAAAGACAAGGGGCATTCAACGGAAGACGACGGGTAGAACGCAAACACATTAAGGTAATTTCATTACAACCATCTTCACCTATTTCAGATTCAGTAGGCAAATAACCACCAACTGTGGTTTGTTGCATCCATTGATTTAATGCAGAGCCTTGTGGGAAATTACCAGCTGAGTCAAACACCGCACCCGTACCATAAGTGAGATAGTCACTCATGAACTGGCGGTTATAATTCACCGTTTCGTCCATTTTGAGCCAGAAAGCATCAATAATTTCCTGTGCCTCGGCTTGAGTAAGATTATCGGCCTGATACGGCTCAATCAAATACTGGTCGAGACGGCCAATAGACATGGGTTCACCAATCTGATGTAAAGCACAATTAGTAATAAATATCAGTTGGATAGCATCAAGCAAACCTTCTGGCTTTCCTTCTGCTAATCGCTGCATACGTTGTGCTATATCCGCATAATTTTGCCGCTCGGTCACAGCAGATTCGGCCGTCTTAGATTTTAATTGTTCTGCTAATGTCGCGTAACTAAGAATAAAATCACGTAAACCTTCTAAAGACCATAGTACAGATTGGAAGAAATCCCGTTTTTCATCATTGGCTTGATGGAGCTTTTTAGTTGCTTCCTCAATCAGTCCTTTTACGCCCAAACGTAGTAATTTTTTATAATCAGGTACATTATGCCCCGTTGCCGAGTATTCATTGAGCATCCCAAAAAAAGCTTCAATTTTTTCATCTTCGTTTAAGTACTCCATCACTTGCGTACCTGAACCCAAGTTAAGGGGGGGCATATTACCTACAATAATTTCATAAGGCTTGATGTTGTAAAGTCGGGCTTCGTCATGGAATTGCTGGCGTAACAGAACATCTGAAAGACTGATTTTAATCGCTAGCCCTTTACGTAAAGCAGATGATGGACTTTGAACAATAGATTGATACTGTTGCCATCTGGGTTCTTCTACGTAATCTTTGAGATGTCCCAAAGCTGGCATACGAATCTTTTTTTCCCACGTATCATTCCAATGCCCAAATAGCTGTGAGAGCAATATTATGATTTTATTACTGATTTCCAAGCCATCTTTTTGAGCACGATGCAGAAAGTCTTTCTTGTTATAATACATCAAGCCATTTTTGCTATGCACATCGGAGTAATCATTCATGGCAACTTCAACAGGTTCTGGATTGTAGCTTAAACCTACTTTCTCAGCGCATGGGATAAACCAGAAATTACCAGAAATAGCTTGTGTATTATTAAGCATTTGGTCTTTAACAAAGCCTTCATGTGAGCCAATGATATTTCTCATCAAGTCTTCATAAATAGAACCGTCTTTGGTGTAAGCTACGAAATAAAAACCTTCTTCTTTACCAACCCCCGTATCAGAGCGACCATAAGGTAATGCCTGTCGGAAAATGCGTTGCGTGAAGTTTTCACCATTGACTTGGTGGGCGCATTTAATATGGCTTCTGTCATCATGGTTGCGGCCAATCATATTTTCTAGCTCTGACCAATTGTGCCTAAACTTTTGTTGTAGCACATAAGCTGAGCCGTAATAGTTCGAATCCTCATCGCCAACAATCATATTTTCTGACAAGGTCACTGCATTGACAGGATTAACCAAACCATCAATAAACTGCCCGCCAAACACTTTACCGCCATACATATTATGGGCTTGGATTGTTAAATGAGAGGATTGAATGTCTGCTTCGAGGTATTCAAAAATGGCAAGGTAAATAGTGTGACAATCTGTTTCATTATCACCTTTAATATGAAACCAAAAGTCACCCCCCGAATAAGTAAATGGTTTTTGTTGCATTAATTGGTGGTCTGTCACGCCTTTCGGCTTGGCCATATCATTTACATCGCACCACATATTCCATAATGAATAATCAACCCCGCAAATACAAACCGTTTTATATTCCATCTTGGCACAAAGTTTATCGATAGCTTGAGTGATTTGTAGCCACTGTTTGTAAAATATTTCTCGTTTGCTCTTTTTTAAGCGAAATGTTGCAAATTGTGCAAAATCAGGAAAATAAGCAATACCTTTTTGAGCTAAATTGATGCCTAGTAGATTATTATGACTGTAGTTATCCTGTTTGGTTGAAGACATGGGAGACCTCTAATTTTTTATTTAAGAATAAACTCTCTGACTTTAATTGAAGTTTTTTTGACTAACGATTAATTTTGAGGTTTATTGATATTTATAAGCCATACTTGAATTTTTCAATTAACTTAAAGAATATACAAAATGCTTTAGATTTTAATATATGAAATATTTTTAATTTTTGACAGTATTTTGAAAATCGTTATTTAATAACTAGATAGAGCCTTTAGCTTTTATATTTTTCTCATGAAATGCCCAAAATAATTAAATTAACTTAAAATATTAGGCGCGATTATACATACTTTTTTAAAATTAACAATTGGATTGTAATATTGCATTTGGATGGAAATCTAAAATAAAAAAACAAGATTTAATCTTTAAAAACAATCAGAAATTATATTTTTCTATTTTTGATTTGATGATAGGCGTGATAAATATAGATATAAATTAGTTATTGCTAGATAGATCAAAAAACTAAATTTTATGCGATACAGCCAAAAAAGTTATTTAATAAGTAAAAATTAAAGAATCACCTATTGAGTAGGGTTTTTTGTTTTATGAGATTTTGATATGTAAGATAGTTAGGAAGGTTGGAGGTGTTGCTTAAGTACTCCTAAGCTGCAAATTGAGTTTAGGAGTACATTTTTTATATTCCCATATTAGTCATGAAAATATTAGGTGGCAATTAGATTAGATTGAAGTTTCTTTACAAGACTTCGTATAACGGTTTTCATAAAAACAAACTGTGTAAGTAGGACGCTTGCCAAATTCATGATATGACTGGTATTTTGCAGAAATCATTAAACCAGTATCATCCATATTCCCATCAAGAATTTGAACTCGCATGTAAGCTTGTGTGTCATAGTAACCCATTGACTCTCTTGCAGAGTAACCTTCCTCAACGTAAGCATCATAAACACCTACATATTGACCATGTTGATATATATACACGCGGTCTGAGGTGAATTTAGCACTAAACCCATTGTGCCAGTTTAGGTTGTCACCCGTTATATAACCCCCAATTCTACTACCGCAAGTATTAATACTGTCTCCAAAATTACAGTCTTTCCGCGAACCGATTGCAGAAGCAGTTTGTGAAAGAAAGGATAATGCTAATAGTAAATTAACAAGAATAAATAACTTCTTCATGATGAATTTCTCCAAAAGAACTTTATTAATAAGTGGTTTTTAGCTTAGAACACATTTAATTTTAATCAAGGTTATTTTTAAAATTATTTTTGGTTAAAAATAACAATATGAAATTTTGTTTAATTTTTAAGCCTGATTCAATTTAAATAAAACTATTTCTTTACAGTTACTTAAGAGTGCTTTTTATTAAAATTAAAATCAATTCGTTATAAATATTTTTTATATAATGATTCGAACATTTAATAGAAAAATACCTTCTTATAAAATATCTTAAAAACTTTATTTCACAAAAATCAGTTGTTTTTCGGAGATGCTCATGTCAGTAAAAAAAATGAATACTACTTGCGTACTTGCTGTATCTATCGTTATATCTATACTTTTCTTGGCTATTACAGCGACCATTACACTTTATGTTTATGAAGTAACGAAGGCTTCATATTTGCAGGTTGGTCAAAACGATGGGGAGATTCAAGCGAAATATGATATACATACACGGTTGTCCAGTGTTATATGCTCTGATAGTGTATGTGGAAAGCTGAATGAAGGTGATGAATCCGTAACTATTCTTACAGTTAAAACAGCCGCCATATACGCTATAAAACATAAAGACAAACTGATAGGCTTTTGTGTTTACGATTGATTTTTTTTCTCGTTCCCGAACTACATTATTGTGCCAATATAGTTGATGCATTTATCTTTGATGCGCATGGCTTTTTATCTGATTAGGGAATGAGGAAAACAGGTAATGGTTTGCAGTGCAATAGCCGCCCACTATCCAGTTTGAATAGTGGGTGCTGGTTAATGTTATAGCAAGATGGCTTACTCTGTTGAGATATTAATTAGCCATTTCCTCTTCGAACCCCAACAATGTGAACTCTGCCAGTTCTATGAAATTAAGAAATTTTAAACAACAATCTTCCTCTGAGCCATAATCAGGAGAAATTAACCATGCCTCTGGTTCTCCTTTTTGAGGCTCATAATTAAGATTAACAGCATAATTTTGAGCAATATCATGACAAGAACCAATATGGGCTAAATGTTTATAATCACTATATTTTAGCAACAAATCTCCATCTTGCATTTTAGTGAGCGTTTGTGAATTTCTTATCACAACATCTGCTGGAGGATGTAGGCATTGCTCACCATTAATATCCACAATTTCTCCGCTATTTGAAAAAAGATAATGCTTAGATTTTGGTGGATAAGCTATTTTTTTTCCCTCTCGGTTCACAACATCTAAATCTCGATTATGGAAAAAATCTAAATCTTCAGATAAAAATTGATATTCTTCACTTTGAAGTTGCTCATACCAGATGTATTGCATATCCAGTGGATCAGGGTCTGGATCATCAATCAATGATGCAATTTGATCGACTGAATAAAAAAATGGTCCTATTGAGTCAAAAAAATGAAAACCATTTGTTAACTCCAACAAAGCCTTATAGCTAGTGGGTAAAGTTATATTATATTGTTGCTCTAAAGCTTGAATCTCTGTACGAGTTGCAGCTGGGAAAGTGTTACAATCAAGCTTAAAAGAACTTTGCTTGCATCGCTCAATATAGTCATGCCAATAATGATGTAATGTAGTCATAAGTTTCTCGTTACCCAACTCCATTTTGGAATACCTAATTTGCAAGCTTAGCCTATTGAATATTTCATAAAGCAAAGCTTTTAAGATAAAATCTTAAACAAAACTCAACAATATTGAAGGTTTATTGCATTCAAATATTTAGATATGTAATTTAATTCTGCCTACTGTGTTGTATTAGATATTTTTCTAAATAACTTGACCATTTCTATTCCCAGTTCACTGACAGAATATATAAGAATACAAGGTATATTATGCTCGATAATATGCTTTTGGGCAGCAGAATGATAGGTTAGCATAGTTACAGATATATCTTTTGTTTTTTGATTATTTCTAAACGTATTATAAGCTTCAAGCCAAGTCATTCCATCTAAAGAAATCCCTATAAAAATTAAAATAGGTTTTGTGACTGTATCAACTTGAGTTATGACTTCTTCTACAGAATAGGTTCGTATATATTTTATTCTATATTTCGATAGTATTCGGTGTAGAGGAAATTCAGGTATACTTAATGAATCAATATGTAATATTGTCCCATCATATCTAGTCGCATCATTCATCGAGTCAGGCATAAATTTTTGTCTATTTATAATTAACGCATTGTACATATAAACCAGAATATGAGTTTGGTAAAGTATTAACCTAAGGCTAATAGTAGCTTTTGAGACAAACACGGTTAAATCAAATTTAGCTAAAGCAGCTGCGTTATTATTGCAAAACTCTAACTGCATGGCATTGAGTAGAATTATGTTTACATACTTACACAGTTATTGCTTTGTGGCTTTAAAAAACTTTAATTCAAAGCGTTTTTTACAACTTTAGTTGTATATATTTGTAAAAAATAATCCTTCATACATAGCATATAGGAACGAGAAATAAGAAAACACCTGTAGGTATTAATGCATCTTGTGCCTACAGGTTTGCTTGTTAGTTTCTGCTAAAAATATATGTGTGGTAAATCCAATAACACGACAGTCTAGCTATAGTTCATGTCATATCATAATTCGCTAAGCACTCGCTCTATCGTGCTATCTTTGCCAACACGCACATCTGCAGGCAACCAGTACAAACTTTCAATATCCGCTGGCACACCAATATCCTCAAACTCATTGCCATCTAAATCACTATAAATTTCACTCGGTACTGAGAAAATCCAACCATTTGGCAACGTTCGCGTCACTTTATCTGACAAGCCACCTTGGGTTGGTTCACCGACTAGTGTTACATTAGGTAAGCTCTTCATGGCTAAAGCAAAAACTTCTCCACCACTATAGGTTTGTTCACCGATTAGCACATAAACAGGCTTGGTAAACGGTTGCTCAGTTTGAGGTTCAAGCGTGATACTGTGTTGATTGGTAAAGCCACCTGCAAATTTGGCTTTTTTGTGATAAGCGACTTGGCTTTGCTCGATAAAATGGCCAGCGATAAGATTAGAAATCGCATCATAACCCCCGAGATTATTACGCACATCAATAATCAACGCTGCTTTGTTTTCTAGGCTTGGGATGAAATTAGCTAAAAACTGCTGCATAAAAGCCGTATCTTGCTCAGCATCGCCATCTTCAACATAACCCAACATTGTAGAAATCCCTAAATAGGCCACCTTCTCATTGATATTGCCCGAACACACTGTTTCTGTTACGCACGTTAAATCAGGTATATAACTTGGAATTAAGGTTGCCGCCTGCTGGACAAAATCTTGTACAAACTGTTGATGTCCCGCTTCATTTTCTAATAAATCGCCAACGAAATCTTCAAACTCATCGAATGCATCTTGTGATTCAAATGCATCAACCAAATTATTTAAACCTTGTTCACTGCGATAGGTTTCTACTGCTCGCAACAACCAATTTGCAATTGTATGATAACTTTCAACCACGGCCGCTTCATCTTCATCCACATAAATATCGACATGAATGTCATTCAATGGTCTTAGCATTTTACTGAATAAATCAAGCAAACCTTCATTAGAATTGACTTGTGATAACAAAAGTTTGGCCTCGTCATACACTTCTTGCCAATCCACATCTTTACGTAAGAAAAAAGGATAATTATCGTTGAAACTATGCCAAAGTGCTTCAAAGTTGACGGTAAAATCAGTTAACGGCTGTTCGGTTAAATTCAAACATACAGTCGGTAATGCAGCCAAACGAGTATATGTATACGGATGAATATCTGACGCTTGATATTTTTCCAAAGTATTGAAATAACTACCATCTTCAGCGACCAGTACACTAGGATATTGAAAAGCAAGAAATTCAATTGGTAAATTATATTCAACCAAAGTACAAGATTGACTGTTCAAATCATACAATGAAAATAAACCATCTTGCACCGCTAACACTTCACCATAACCCCGACGAATAAACACCCCATTCAACTGTTCGCTAGGCGTATCGATTAAGGACTCATTGACACTGCTTAAACGCAACAGTAAAGGCGATAGCTGATCTACTTTAAATTGACCTGAAAATGTTGATTCCAAACCTGTAATTTTAATACATGGAATTGTCAACTCTGTACCATCGAAATGAGCAGTACAATCTTGGCTGGCAGCAAAACTGGTTTGACTGATCGCTAATGCAGATAATAAGGCCGTATTTAATAAAGTGCGCTTAAACATGGTAATGCTCCTGATTGGGCTTGAAACCGATGCAACACAGATTAGCAATAATGCATGTGAACGTGGTTAAAGGCTTGTATTGCGCATGTGAGTTTGTGTAAAGTTTTGTAATCGAATTTAAAGAGTGGCAATCATGAAGCGCATTGTATTGGTTGAAGATGATGAAAAGCTGGCACAACTCACCAGTCAATATTTGGTGAAAAATGGGTTTGAAGTGGTCGTGGAATATGATGGGGCGAATGCTTTGGCGGTGATTTCGGAGCAGCAACCCGATATTGTGATTTTGGATTTAATGTTACCCAATGTGGATGGGTTCAGTTTGTGCCGCACCTTACGCGCTGATTTTCATGGAGGCATTTTATTCTTAACCGCCAGTCAAGACGACATCGATCACGTTGCAGGCTTAGAATTAGGTGCAGATGATTTTAT
This sequence comes from Candidatus Albibeggiatoa sp. nov. NOAA, assembly GCA_025800385.1. GTDB lineage: Bacteria > Pseudomonadota > Gammaproteobacteria > Beggiatoales > Beggiatoaceae > Albibeggiatoa. Next base: position 30,898 of record JAOXRS010000063.1, on the reverse strand, counting down.
TACTAAACCTGTTCACCCACGCGTTTTATTAGCCAGAATTCGCTTATTGTTAAGAAAACTAGATGCACAAGTGATCCAACAGCCAGAAAATACTGAAAAGAATATTTTACAGTTTGGCGCGTTACAAATTAATGCTGTCCATCGCCAAGTCAACTTTGACCAAGCACCATTGGCAATCACCTCCGCCGAATTTGATTTGTTATGGTTGTTAGCTTCTCATGCTGAACAAATTTTGTCCCGAGACCAATTATTAAAAGCCTTGCGTGGTGTGGAATATGATGGTGCAGATCGCTCAGTGGACGTAAAAATTGCCAGTTTACGCAAAAAGTTAAGTGAATATCCCAATCAAGTTTGTCGCATTATCACTGTTCGCAACAAAGGTTATTTATTTGCGCCTGAATAAGTTTTGACCCAAGATGAAAATTAATTGTATAAAGTCATGATGAGGTTAAGAAACATTCCAACGTCATATCTTATTATTGTGAGGCATACATTACTTGATGTAATAATAAGCTTCAGTTTGTATAGTAAGTGACATTGGAATGGTGTTGGATAACTACAAATTTACAATTGTTTCAATTACACTGATTCTTTTTCAAGCAATGTTTCATTGAACCTAGCTTCAAATTTTGCGACGGCTAATAATCCTCTACCTGCTAATACGCCCATAGCCCCACTGACGATAATCGCTGAAATAAGCATTTGTTCAGTTGAATCAATACTAAGACCAATAATCATTTGCACAATCCCTAGAAAAATCAGTGAAATGGCAAATCCTTTAATATTTTTATTGTTGTATGTCAATCCCATCGTAATATCCATGTAAAAGGTTGAAAGTTAATAAGCTACTATTAAACAATTTGACCGACTTTATTCAGTACCTGAAATGTCAGGATATTGATTAATTTTACCTGCATCATAAGTAAGACGGTCACCGCCCATCTCTATGCCAATAAAAGGATTGATATTGCCTTGATAACGCTCAATCATGTTATTGCGGATAACCTCAATAGGACGAACAGGGTCATAACGCATCCATGCTTTGTACATTTTTACTTCTTTCTCTGATAACTTAAACCCATAGGTATGTGACATATAAAGCATAATTCGAGCAAGATTACCTTGTACTTTTTCAGGTGGCTCAGCGATTTTGTTTTCTGTATCAAATTTCACGACACAATCTCTGATACCCACTCTATGGCCACGCACAATACCCCAGTTGTATTCCCCAATATTTTCATCTCCGAAAATGCCTTTGATATTAGGTACGAGATTGTGCAAATCATAATAAGCTGTTTTAAAAACCTTATCAGTTGCTAAACAACACGCTGTTTGAGACATTTGAGCTTCACCATTTTTGGCAGGGCAGATCGTTTTGGTTTCATTCCAACAACGACGCATTTGACCAAATCGTTTTACAGGGAAAACACGGTCAGTACGCAATTGATAACTATCACTGCCCAAATGTTCTGGTGGTGTTAAAAAGCAAAATGAATCGGCTTCTTGTTTAATGTTGCCATCTGTTTCATCAATACCACAACCACACATAAAACTACTGCTGTTAACCCTTTCATAAATCAATCCTTCTCTGTCTTTATCATCCTCGATAATATCTGGCAGTGGGGACTCACCTGCATGAACAAATGGATTGCATAATACTAAAGCAAGCCCGATTAATATTGAAAAACCACGATTCATTTTAATTATCTCTATTATTTATTGTTAAAATTAAATTTAAATAGGGATATAGTTTATATATTTTTTCTAAAAATTAAAAGTTATTTTTTATACTGCAAAACTTATTGTAAAAAATGATGTGTCATAAATATTGCTAATAAATCCTATTTTTATAGATTGAATTTTTCTCGGAAAAAGGCCATATTATTTTAATAATATAAATAGCTTACAGGCTGCAAAATGTGATAGTCGTTAAAATATCTCATTTCTTCAGGTAGAATCTCTTTTTATTAAAAATAAATCATTATTCTAGGGGCTGACTTCTATGACAATTGGGCGCAAACTGGCTTCAGGTTTTGGCTTTTTACTGGTAATGCTTATTGCTGTAGGAACAGTGGTTTATGTATTAAACGACATTGTATTAGGTAAGGCTCGAGAAATGAGTCATGATGACGTGCCGGGGGCTATTTTATCCTTATCATTGTTGGATGAAATCGGCGATATGAATTCTAACGTACTCGAATACATCACAGGCGAGGCTGAAGAGAAAGAAGACTTTGCCCAGAATCGCCAAGAATTTCGCGACTTTTTTGAAGAGCTTAAACCATTAGAAACTAAAGAAAATGAACGTAAAATCATGCGTCGGATTGAATATTTATTTACTAAATATGTAGAAACGATTGAAGAACATGTTTTTGCCCATTATGACCCAGAAATTGAAGCTTGGGCAATTCAACAAGCCAAGAATATTGAGCGCGATTATGGTGAGATATTAGAACAATTATTAGAGCAAGCCAGTCAGGCAGAAATGCAAGATTCTCTCAAATCCACAGACATGCAGGAAGTTGTGAACGACGATTTTCCTGGGATTTTTCTTTATTTATCATTGGTCAATGAAGCTGGGGATTTACTCAGTGATTTATCAGAATATGTCACAGGTGAAGCGGATGAAAAACAGGATTTCATTGATAATACGATGGAATTCGAAGATTTTTTTGCGCAATTAAAGCCTTTAGAACGAAAAAAGCATGAAGTTGAGAATTTAAAACAAATTTATATTTTATATCGTCAAATTAAAAAAGGCGCGGAAGATATTTTTGAACGCTATCATCCTGAAAATAAAAATAATGCAGTTGAAACCGTTGAGAAACTAGAGCATGAAGTATTAAATGAATTGGAAGATATTTTAGATAAATTGGCTCATGAAGAAAAACGGGACGCGCTTACTGCTACGGATGAAGTAATTTCAATTCTCAAAGATATGACTTATGCCATGCTGGCCGTGATTATATTCGCAATTATCGTGGGGACGATTGTTAGCATTAACCTTGCTCGTACCATCAGTATTCCGTTAGCGACGATTGCCCGTGGCGCACAACATTTAGCCAATGGGGATATGAATAGTGTTGAACGGGAAAAAATGCAAAAAATTATTGATCGAGGTGATGAAGTCAGTGAAATTGGTAAAGCCTTTGACGCGCTCACGACGTATTTTAAAGTGGTTATCAAGGATATTGTCAACATTTCTCAAGGTTTAGCTGATGGCAACTTACAAGCCAGCCCACAAGCTGAGTATCGTGGTGATTTTGCCCAGATTCATCAAGCATTAACCACAGCACTCAATGACCAACGTAAAGTCATGGATGATTTGATTTATATTTCACAAGGTTTGGCAGATGGTAATTTAAACGTTAAACCACAAACCACCTATCGTGGCGACTTTATTGAAATTAAAACTGCTTTAGAAAATGCCTTATTTAATTTGCGCGAAGTGATTGAAGATATTGTTCATGTATCCAAAGGCTTAGCTGAAGGTACGGATGATGTGACACCGCAAGCCACTTATCGGGGGGATGTGACCCAAATTAAAGATGCACTGGAAATGGCAGCTTTGAAATTATCAGAAACGGCCTCGCAAAATGCAGCACAAAATTGGTTGAAAACGGGGCAATCACAACTTAACGAATTATTAACAGGTGAGCAGAATTTTCAGCGATTGGCTAAAAATAGTATTTCCTTTTTAACAACTTATATCGATGCACAGGTGGGTCTATTTTACTTATTACAAGAAGCGAATAATACAGAAGTATCACCTGAAAAGCTGAAAAATCAACCGTATCTTGAATTAATTGATAGCTATGCGTATACCGCCAGTGATAATCGGCCGAGTACCTTTTTGATAGGTGAGGGTTTAGTGGGACAAGCCGCCTTGGAGTGCAAACTAATCACGTTTACGCGCCGCTTAGAAGAATGTGTGCCAATCATGCAATCAGGCCTCGCCGATATGTTACCCAACCATGTGACCATTGTGCCGTTTTTATATGAAAATCAGGTCAAAGGCGTAATTGAAATTGGCTCAACGCACGCGTTATCGAATATTAAGCGTAACTTTTTAGAACAAGTGGTGTCCAACATTGGTATTGCTGTGAATACGGCAGAATCACGCAATCAAATGCAAATATTGCTCGATCGTAGTCAGCAGCAAGCGGAAGAATTACAAGCACAACAAGAGGAATTACGTTTACAAAACGATGAGTTACAAAACCAATCCGAAGAGCTACAAAGCCAGCAAGAAGAGTTACGTGAAGCCAACGTCAGTTTAGAAGAGCGCACTTCACAATTAGAAGAGCAGAAAAAAGATGTGCAACAGAAAAATACTGCGCTTGAATATAGTCAGAAGGAAATGGAACAAGCCCGTCAAGCCATTGAACTAAAGGCAAAAGAGTTAGAATTAGCCAGCCGTTATAAATCAGAATTCTTGGCCAATATGTCACATGAGTTACGCACCCCATTGAATAGTTTGTTGATTTTGTCAAAGATTTTATCTGAGAACAAAGCAGGCAATCTGGATGACAAACAAATTGAATACGCGCAAACCATTTATAGTGCAGGTTCTGATTTGTTAACTTTAATCAATGAAATTTTAGATTTAGCGAAAGTTGAATCGGGCAAAATGCAGGCTAATATCGAACCCATCGTGTTATCTGATTTATTGGATCAATTAGAGCTGAAATTCCGCCCCATCGCTGAAGAACGGCAGTTAAATTTTTACATCGATGTTGCTATAGATATGCCCGATCAATTGCAAACTGATGGGCAGCGTTTGAAGCAAATTATTAACAATTTACTATCCAATGCATTGAAATTTACTGAACAAGGTGAAGTGGAATTAGTCATTCAACGTCCTGAGCGAGATGAAATTGCACATAAGCCTGATTGGGATGCTGATGAGATGTTGGCGATTCGGGTCAAAGATACAGGGATTGGGATTCCGCAGCAGAAACAAGGTTTGGTGTTTGAAGCCTTTCAACAAGTGGATGGCGCGACCAATCGTAAATATAACGGCACAGGTTTGGGGCTATCGATTTCACGTCAGTTGGCTTATTTGCTTGGGGGTGAGTTAAAGCTGGTCAGTGAAGAAGGTAAAGGCAGTACATTTAGTTTAATTATTAAACAAACACTAGAAGCAATTCAACAGCAGACATCTGCACTGGGTACAGTTGTTTCGACAGCCACCGCACAAGACTTGATGCCTAGCAGTAGTGAGCAACTGTCTTCTTTGACTTGCGAAGTGGTTTATTCTGAAGATGAAATCTATAAAGATGACCGAGCCAATTTATCCAAGCAAGAGAAAACCTTGTTAATAATTGAAGATGATGAAAGTTTTGCAGATATTTTGCTGGAACTCGCACATGAAAAAGGCTTTAAATGTTTGGTGGCTTCGGATGGGCGTATGGGTTTGCGTTTGATTGAGGATTATTCACCGAGCGCGATTATTTTGGACATTGGCTTGCCTGAATTGGATGGTTGGACGGTGATGGATATTCTAAAAAGCGATGTCCAAACTCGACATATTCCGATTCATGTGATTTCGGGCGCGGAGCATAATGCTAGTGATGTGCAAAAACGTGGCGCAGTTGGTTATTCACACAAACCTATGGATATGCAGCAATTGAGTGACGTGTTTAATATGATTGAACGCTGCATTACTAAACATGGTAATCAGGTGCTAGTGATTACGGATAATCTACAGCATCAACAGAATATTGAGTCTACGATTCATAGTAAAAATATTAAAACCCAAGTGAAATCCAATCAAGTCGATACTTTACATGCTTTGGAAAAAGCAGAGTTTGATTGTGTGATTTTAGATATGGATACCGCTAGTAGTGATGCGATTTTGCTGCAACTTCAAGTGTTAGAATCGAACTTGCCTGTGATTGCTTATGTAGAAAATCGGGAGTTAACTGCTGAAGAAGTGCAATTGATTGATTCATGCACGGATAATTTAGCGTTGAAACCTGTAACCAGCCAACAGCATTTGTTAGATGATATTACTTTATTTTTACATCATTTGACCGAGGATTTAACCGATTCGCAGCGTGATATGTTAAGCCTAGAGCATGATAAAGAGGCCATTTTTGCGGATAAAAAAGTATTAATTGTTGATGATGATATTCGTAATAGCTTTGCTTTGACCATTGTGTTGGAAGAGAAAGGCATGGATGTTTCTGTGGCGATGAATGGTGAAGAAGCATTGGAGTTTTTGGAGCAAGAATCTGATATTGATATTATTTTGATGGATATTATGATGCCACAAATGGATGGGTATGAAGCGATTGAACGCATTCGTCAACAGGCTCAGTTTCAGCACTTGCCAATCATTGCCCTCACAGCCAAAGCAATGAAAGGCGATAAAGCCAAATGTATTAATGCGGGCGCAAATGATTATATGGCGAAACCCGTTGATACTGATAAATTGTTATCATTGATGCGGGTTTGGTTGTATCAGTAAAAATTTTATGCCAAAAATAAATGGTTAATCTAAATTCGCCAGTAATTTGTGAGTATTTTATTAACCAATAATAGGTTGAAAGGATAGGCAAGATAATCCTGCTTATCCTTAAATCTGTTCAATCTTGTTCAAAAACGACTATTGAGCAGCAAAATAATCCTGAATGGCTTCAATACCTTGCTCAGCAACTTCCTGTGGTGGTGTGACTAAAACATTATTGTAGATAGACAGTTGTGTTGAATTTTTTAACAACCCAATTTCAACTGGTAAATTCTGCAATTGATTACCGTGTAAATAGAGCGTCTCTAAAGCTTGTAAATCACCGATTTCAGGCGGTAAGGTTTGCAATTGATTATAGGACAGAAGTAAAGTGGTTAAACTTGCTAAACCACCTATGTCAGATGGTAAGGTTTGTAATTGGTTAAAAGATATAGATAATGTGGCTAGACTTGTTAAGTTGCCTATTTCAGAAGGCAAGGTTTGCAATTGATTATAAGGCAGAGATAAAGTGATTAGGCCTGTTAAATCACCTATTTCAGATGGTAAGGTTCGCAGCTGGTTTCGACTTATATCCAAAGAAGCTAAATTTTGTAATGGGCTAAGTTCTGTTGGAAAGACTGAAAATTGATTAACTGAAATATCCAGTTCGGTTAGACTTTGTAATTGACTAATCTCTGAAGGCAAAGTTTGCAAACTATTTTGAGAAACATTGAGTGAGCTTAAATGTTTTAACTGGCCAAATTCAGGTGGCAAACTTGTCAGTTGATTCCTTGAAATATCCAATTTAGTTAAGTTTTCTAGCTGCGCAATTTCTGCAGGTAATTCCGTTAAACCATTAGCCGCTAAGTCCACAACCTGTAACAATTTTAATTGACTAAAAAATTCAGGTGATAGTTGACCTATGCCTCGATAGTATAAACCGAGTTTAACTAAGTGCTTGAGTGATAAAACTAAAGGCGATAAGTCTGACCATGATATCTCTTTGCCCCCTAAACTGTAGCGGTTGATATTGAGACCAATCACATTGCCAGCATCATCCAAGGTATAACCATTCACAAAAGAATCAGGTCGACTAGGAGTGCCAGCAGACCTATATGCCACTTTATCCAGACTGATTTCATCTAATTTTCTGTTATTGAGCCGCATAATTTGCTGTACAATTTCTAAGTCTGACAACTCAGATACATCAGATATAATCGGTTTGGCTATCCCATCAAACATTTTCCATTGTATTTCTCGTTCACCCGTTTCCGAATCAATCGCTTCAATATCCAATTGAGGTTGGCTTGCACCTAAAGTCGAATAATTATCAGCGAAGGAAAGACTCAATCGTACTGTGCTTGGAGCTGAAAGATAGAACGAGATAAAGCCTTCTGGTGTGTTAGTCGGTTCAACCCAGCCACCATTTAAAATATTTGACATTTTCTCGCCTTTTATCGCAAGGCCTGAATAAATATCTTGTTTGTCCGTACTTGTGATTTCAATAATGTAAAACCCTGCATCAACTTGCGGCATACCAAATACTTGTTGTGGATCAATTGCGGTTGGCTCAAGAAAGGCTGTACGGCCATTGTCTGCATTTTGCAAAAAGGTCGCTAAAACAGATTGTTCTGGATTTAAATAGTTATACGCGGTTAAATCAATGCTTTGTGACTCTGCCAAATAGAAAGCAATCCAACTCGGTAAATTATTGGTTGCACTCGTGCTTGAGCCTGTATTTAAATTATCTAAGCTAATTGATTGACCTCCTTCAGAATCACTAATCAACATCGACAAACCCCACATCCCAGCTTGCCCATCTTCAGAAAGAGATACATTGGCGACGTAATAACCTGCTTTGTCGAAATATAGATTGTAGTTACATTGATTATCTGTGCATTCATCAGCGTGAAGCAATAGCGAGCTACAGCACAAATACAGCAGCAGACCGTAGATGTACCCAGATTGTTTAATTGTCATAATGCGGTTTCCAAAGAAATTAAAAGGATTGCATTAAGACTATAAGTTGTTGCTAATAATTGCAAGGAAGAGGGTATTCAGAGCAATAATAATGAAATAAAGACTAAAACATCTTATTTATACAAAACAGTTATTGATTAGCAAAATATGTTCGAATTGCTGGGATGCCTCGTCTTGCAACCTCGAAGGTTGGCAAAGACAATGGGTTACTGTTGATATACAAAGACAATGAATTAGGCAGTTGTCCCATGGTGGGTGGCAAGGTTAGTAATTGGTTACGATTTAAATGTAATGATTTTAATTGCTTGAGCAATCCTATTTCATGAGGCAACGCTTGTAACTGATTGTGACTTAAATCCAAGTGAGTTAAGTTTTGCAATTGACCAATTTCAGGTGGCAAGTTTTGCAAGTAATTTTTTTCTAAACGTAACCGACGTAAATTTCGTAATTGACCGATTTCAGAAGGTAAAGCCATTAACCTGTTTTCTTGTAAGCGCAACTCATATAAATTCTCTAAGAGGCCAAACTCAGGTGGTAAAATATATAGTTGATTTTGCTGCAAATAAAGATAACTTAATTTTTTAAGCTTTCCTATTTCAGATGGTAATGATTGCAATTGGTTTTTTTCTAAACGTAATCTTCTTAATAAGCGTAAGTTTCCGAATGTTGTTGGTAAGCGTTGTAATCGGTTTTGCTGCAAATTAAGTGCATACAATTTTTTTAAATAACCAAGCTCATTGGGCAGGCTTGTTAATTGATTATGCTCTAAATACAGTTCAGATAATGCGTTTAAATTGCCAATTTCGGGTGGTAACGCTTTTAATTGATTATTGTGCAAATAAAGCGCAGTGAGGTTTTTTAAATGATGAAGTGAAGACGGTAACTTTTGTAATTGATTATGGCCTAATTTGAGTCTTGTTAAAGATTGTAATTGACCAAATGTAGTAGGCAAACTGCTTAGTTTATTGTGCTCTACATGCAATTCCTTTAAATTTTGTAACTGGCCGAATGTAGTAGGCAAAGTGTATAAGTTATTATGTTCTAAGTGCAGTTTTTTTAATTTTTGCAACTGACCAAATGTAGCAGGCAAATATTGTAATTTATTGTGTTCTAAATCTAAATCAGACAACCAACCCAAATCACCTAACTCAGGCGGCAGGGTTTTCAATTGGTTTTTTGCTAGTGCAAGCTGTCTTAACTTGCCGAGCAGACCCAACTCAGGCGGTAAATTTTTTAAATGGTTATTTGTTAAGATTAATTGATTCAACTGTTGCAAGTTACCAATTTCAGGTGGTAGATGTTGCAATTGGTTATTTTCTAATAATAGACTTTTTAACTTTTTCAAATGACCTATTTCTGGTGGTAACGTTTGTAATCGATTATGGCTTAGATCAAGTGTTTCTAAAGATTGTAATTGGCTAATGTTTGGTGGTATGTGGCGGAAGTTATTCTGTGCTAAGTCTAACAAATTTATATTCAACTGTTCTATATGGTTTAGCAAGGCATATATGTTAGCGAATTGATTACCGTGTAAATCTAATAAGGTCAAATTGCGAAGTTTATTAAATCCAATAGGTAAATTTTGTAGTTTATTTTCACCTATATAAAGTGTGGTTAAATAAGGCAATTCAGTCATTTCAGAGGGTAACGTTTGTAAATGGTTACCCTTTAGTGATAAATACTGTAAATGCTTTAATTCCTTGATACGCGGTGAAATTTGTTTTAATTGATTATGTAACAAAGACAGTACTGTGAGGTGTTTGAAAGAAAAAACAGCATCAGGTATATCTATTAAATTCATACCATATAAGCTTAAACCCTCAATTAGCCCCGATTGATTCACGATATAGCCATTCTTTTTACTAATAAACCAAATTACCGTTGACTGTCTAAATTGGGTTAATTTTATATTTAATGCTTGCTCTAATTGTCGAATGATCGCCAATTCACTTGCTTGGACAGCTTCAGTATTTGTTTGTTCGGTAGACCCATTATTTGTTCTGTACGTTGTGATTCTGGCGGGTTCTCTGTGTTCTCTGAATCTCTCCTGTGTATCGGGGCTTCTTATTTCAGCCGCGCCATCATTGCCAGTTACTTTTTTTTCTAAAAGTTTTAGCGTTGCAGAGATCACATGAAATGTTCCTTCCTCACATTTATGAATATTGGGTTGTACTGATTTGTTTATACAATCATCAGCTTGAACCAGCAAAGGGATAAAGCACAGTAACGCTATATAAATAGACCAAACTCGCATCATTTTATGATTTCCTAAACATATGAAAAAGATTGAGCAGATGCCAAGATAAGCAAGATGAAAATATCCTGCCTATCTCATTATCTACTTCCCTTTTCAAAAACAGTTACCGATTAGCAAAATATGCCCGAATTGCTGGAATCCCTTGTTCTGCAATGTCTAATGATGGCGTATTCAAAGGGTTACCTTTTATAGAAAATTGTAGATCATCGGACAGATTTACAATTTCTATTGGCAGTGTGGTTAACTGATTATTATCAGCTATTAAATACACTAAATTTTGCAACTGCCCAATGTTATTAGGTAAAGCTGTTAATTGATTATTATCAATACGCAATACCGCTAAAGCACTCAATTGTCCAATCTCATCGGGTAAAGTAGTCAGCTGATTACCGTCTAAAAATAATAAAGCTAAGTTTTGTAACTGCCAAATTTCGGCAGGTAACTGTGTTAATTGATTGTTTGTTAAGTATATAGCTTGCAAGTTTTGCAGTTGTCCAATGCTACTTGGTAACGCTGTTAACTGGTTATTCTCCACAGAGAATACACCTAGATTATTTAATTGCCCAATCTCATTAGGTAATGTGATGAGTTGGTTATTGTTAGCACTTAAATTGATTAAGTTTTGTAATTGTCCAATTTCTGCGGGTAGCGTAGTTAACTGATTATCACTAACCTCTAAATAAGTTAAGTTTTGTAACTGGCTAATTTCTGCAGGTAAATCAGTTAACTTGTTATTGGATACATCTAAATAAGGTAAATCTAATTGACCAATCTCTGGGGGTAAAGTGTTTAGTCTATTTTCAGCTAGTTGTAAATTAGCTAGATTTTGCAATTGTCCAATTTCAGCAGGTAAACTTTGTAACTGATTAAATGATAAGTTTAACTCCTCTAACTTGGTTAGTTGCCCAATCTCAGCAGGTAAACTTTGTAACCGATTAAATGACAAATCTAAGTCCTGTAAGTTGATTAGTTGCCCAATCTCAGCAGGTAAATTTTGCAAAGGCGTAGATGATAAGTTTAATTCCTGTAAGTTGGCTAGTTGCCCAATGTGAGATAAGTTTTGTAGTGGGTTGCCTCCTAATACCAGTATTGTTAAGTTTTGTAGTTGTCCAATTTCTGGCGGCAAACTTTGTAAGGCATTAGCACCTAAATATAACTCAGACAATGAGGTTAGTTGCCCAATTTCAGGCGGTAAGCTTTGTAGGGCATTATCATTTATATTTAAGCGGTTCAACTGAGTGAGTTGGCTAATTTCAGGTGGTAAAACCTGCAATTGATTTTCGGAAACATTCAGTTCTTTTAGCTGTGTTAACTGGGTTAATTCCTCAGGCAATGTCGTTAAATTGCAATACTGTAAGCTGAGTGTGGTTAAATTAGGCATTGTTGCTAAGGGAGTTAATAATGCCCCTGACAACGTATTTAGTGGTGGTACTGAAAGCCTGTCATTTAAAGTGATATGCAGGTTTTGCAAATTTTGTAATTGCTCGATGCCAGACAAGTTAGTTAATGGATTATTGAGTAAATCTAAATGGGTTAATGTACTGAGCTGCCCTACTTCTACAGGTAATTGAGCAAGCTGACTATTTGATATTGTCAAATGTTTGAGATTAGGAAGCTGTTTTGCGTCTGTTAACAAACTGTTTAAATGCTGATTATCAAATAAATCTAAATGGGTTATATTGGTTAGTTGCTGTATTTCTTGTGGCAGATGCGCGAGTTCATCATTATCGATTAAATTCAATGTCGTCAGTTTACTGAGTTGCCCAATTTCTGGTGGCAAATGGGTCAATTTCGTGCTTTTTAAATCCAGTCGCGTTAAATTTTGTAGTTTGGCAATATCGGCTGGTAATGAGGTGATTGTGCTGTAAATCTGTAATTTCTGTAAATGTTGTAATGAAGAAATCAAAGGAGGAAATTGACTAATCGGTGCTTTAAGATAGAGTTCAGTGACATGGTCATTTTCATCTAAAACATAAGCTGCACCATAAATAATAGAATAGGAATAAGATTGACCATCTTCACTTGTCTCAAAATAGGACTGATGATCGGCTGAAGGCTTAGGCAACTCCGCAATGTCATGCTCTAATCTTTGTAATGTTTCTGATCCGAAATAATCATAAGAAGACAAATAAGCTTGGCTTACTTGGTGCAAAATTTCCAAATCAGACACATTGACGGGTGTAATACTACCATCAAATAATTGCCACTTCGTTTCTCGGTCACCTGAAGTTGAATCAATCGCTTCGATACTCAATTGTGGTTGGCTTGCACCCAACATCGCGTAATTGTCAGCAAAAGAAAGATTAAATTCTACAGTACTCGGGGCTGATAAATAAAACGATATAAACCCCGCTACCGTATTCGTCGGCTCAACCCAACCACCATTTAGAATAGTTGAAATTTTTTCGCCTTTTATCTCAAGACCTGAATAAATATCTTGTTCATCAATACTCGTCACTTCAACCACATAAAACCCTGCATCAGTCTGCGATATGGTAAATGTTTGCTGAGGATTAATTCTGGCTGGCTCAAGAAAAGCAGAGCGATCATTGTCTGCAGTTTGTAAAAAAGAGGCTAAGATAGGCTGTTGTGGGTTTTGATAGTTATAAGCGGTTAAATCAATATTTTGCGACTCAGCTAAATTGAATGCAATCCAACTCGGTACACCATTAGCCACACTGGTATTAGAGCCTGTACTTACATTATTTAAGCTTGCTTGTTTATTATTCGCACTGAGAATTGATTCGGTATTAAGGAGGCTTTCTAAGCTGGCTCGCTCATTTTTATCCGCACTTATCGACACTGCCAATCCCCACATTCCTGCTTGCCCATTTTCAGGAAGCGAAATATTGGCTATGTAATAACCAGCCTTGTCAAAATGAATAGTGTAATCACATTGGTTTGACGTACATTCACTAGCTTGAAGCAATAAGGGACTTATGCACAAATATAGCAAAATGCCATAAATGTACCTAGATTGTTTAATTTTCATAATGTTTTTTCTAATACAAAATTAAAGGATTGCATTAAGACTATAAGCAATCATGAGTAATTGCAAGGGATAGCGTGATTAATGATAAATATAGTTAGAACAAAATTACCCAGATTAAAGGATAGACAAAATTAAAATATCCTATCTATCCAAACATCTATTTAATCTTGTTCAAAAACAGTTACCGATTAGCAAAATATGCTCGAATGGCAGGTATGCCTACTTGCACAATCCCCAAAGGTGGGTGTTGCAAAGGATTACCATATGCTGTAATCGATACATGATCTGGCAAATTTGCAATTTCTTTGGGCAATGCAGTTACTTTGTTATTCATTAGTATGAAACTTTGCAATGCGATTAACTGCCCAATTTCTGGGGGTAAAGTTGTCAACTGGTTATTGCTTATACCTAATCCAATTAAGTTTTGTAACTGGCCTATTTCAGATGGCAGTGTTGTCAGCTGGTTACGAGTTAAACTGAGTTCAGCTAAGTTCTGTAATTGTCCAATTTCGGGTGGCAACGCTGTTAATTGATTGAAGCTCACATTTAATTTAGTTAGATTTTGTAAATTTCCCACTTCTGGTGGTAAAGTTGTCAGTGAGTTATCAGATAAAAATAATCCCTGTAAGCTTTGCAACTGTCCAATTTCAGCAGGTAAAACAGCTAAGTTATTATTCGGTAAAAATAGCTCGGTTAAATTCTGCAATTGTCCTATTTCAGCTGGTAGCGTTGTTACCTTATTATTGGATACATGTAGACTTATTAAATTTTGTAGTTGCCCAATTTCTGAAGGTAATGTTGTTAATTGGTTAAGGCCTACATTTAATCTCACCAAACTTTGCAACCGTCCAATTTCTGGTGGTAAGGCCGTCAATTGATTATGATCTAAACGAAGTCCAGTTAAGCTTTGTAACTGACCTATTTCAGAGGGAAGCACGGTTAATTGATTGTTGTTAACGTTTAATTGAGTTAAGTTTTGTAATTGCCCAATTTCTGGTGGTAAAGTTGTTAGTGAGTTATCAGATAAATGCAATTCTATTAAACTTTGCAGTTGACCAATTTCTGGTGGCAATGTTGTTAAACTGTTAACCGTCAAATTCAGCCAAATTAAATTCTGTAAAAAACCAATTTCTGGTGGCAAACTTGTTAAGTTATTACCAGATAAACCTAACCGAGTTAAGCTTTGCAATTGTCCTATTTCAGCGGGCAAATTTGTCAATGAATTATTATATAAAGACAGCTCCTGTAAGTTGGGTAACTGAGTCATTTCTGCTGGAAAAACAGTAAATTGATTTTGACTTATATTTAACTTGGTCAGGTTTTGTAACTGAGTTACTTCAGCTGGGAGAGCAGAGAACTGATTTTGACTTATATTTAATTCGGTTAAAGCTTGTAGCTGACCTATTTCGGCGGGCAAAGTAGATAGTTGAGCATGAGCAACATTTAGTTTGGTTAGATTTTGTAATTGACCTATTTCAGCTGGTAAATGCGTTAGTTGTTTTCTGCCGCTATAAGCAGTATCACTTATATCCGCTATATCTCCAGACAAATCTAAAACAGTAAGGTTTGTCAATTGACCAATTTCAGGCGGTATGGATGTGAATCTATTACTCAATACAAATAATGCTTTGATGTTCTGTAGCTGATTGATTTCAGGCGGTAAACTTCTAACACCTGATAAATAGAGTTCAGTTAAATTAGGCAATTGTGCGATGACAGGAATTAATGTAGCGATTCGCTGTGTAAACAGCTTTAATTTTTTTAGGTTTTGTAATTGACCAAACTCAGCAGGTAGAGTATCAAAGTTGCTAGGCATCAATAAGTTTGTTAAATTTTGCAACTGACCAAACTCAGCAGGTAAACCAATGAGTGGGTTATCAGCAAGATTTAATTCTCTTAAGCTATGTAATTGACCTATTTCAGCAGGCAATACAATTATCCTATTAGACTGCAAATCCAAAACGGTTAAATGGGTTAACTGCGTCATTTTCGATGGTAATGTCTCTATTCTATTCTCATATAAGCCTAATTTAGATAAGTGCTTCAATGAGAATATTAAATCTAATAGTCGGACGACTTGTTTTTGAGAAAAATAATTAGCGACTCTATTTAGGTTAAGCCCGATCACATTATTTGCCTCATCTAATGTGTAACCATTTTCAAATGAATAGCCAGATACAAATGCAGGTTGAGAGAAAAAGGTTTTCTCAGCCACTTTATCAATGCTAATTTGATTTAATGTCTTGCCTATAAGCTTTTCAATCTGCTGAATAATTTCTATATCACTTAAGTCTTCAGGATCAATCACTGAAGCATCCATTGGCTTAGCAGTGCCATCATACAATTGCCATAACAATGAACGTTGGCCTGAAGTCACGTCAATGAAATCAATGTCAAGTTGCGGTTGGCTTGCACCTAGCGTTGCGTAATTGTCGGCAAAAGTAAGATTAAACTGTACCGTACTGGGCTTGGGTATATAAAAAGATATAAAGCCTTCTGGCGCGTTCGGCTCAATCCATCCCCCATTAGTAATATTGGATAATTGCTCACCTTTTATTGATAAACCTGTATATAAATCTTGCCCGTCAGTACTGGTGATTTCAGCCACATAAAAACCTGACTCTAATATTGTTGGAGTGGTAAATGCTTGTTCTGAATTAATTAAAGTCGGCTCGTAAAGTGCTGTACGTCCATTTTCAGTATTTCGATATAGCGATACAACGACGGCTTTTTCAGGACTTAAATAATTGAAAGGGGTAAATGTTAAAACTTGAGACTCAGGCAAATAAAATGCGATCCAACTAGACACATTATTTTGTGCGTGACTATTTGAACCTGTACTTAAACCACCAAGGTTTGTAGATTCTGCTCCATCAGAGTTAATGATAATCGATAAGCCCCACATTCCTGCTTGACCTGATTCAGGTAATGAGGCTTTTGCAAGATAATAACCTGCATCATTAAAAGAAACAGTGTAGTTACATTGATTTGTTGTACATTCGTCAGCGTGAAGCAATAACGAGCTACAGCACAAATACAGCAGAATGCCGTAAATGTACCCAGATTGTTGAATTGTCATAATGTTTTTTCCAGAAAAAATTAAAGGATTGCATTAAGACTATAAGCGATCGTGAGGAATTGCAAGGGAAAGCGTAATTAATGATGAATGATAAGTATGGTTATAATAGGATTACATATAAGTTTGGTATGACATAATCAGGAGGAATTACATGCAACTTAAACTGTATTCGCAAATGCGTATATTTATTGTGCTGGTTATGATGCTGACGTATCTATCACCTGTTCACGCATCCGAAGACCTAGAAATTATCAGCCAAATAAAAGAACTACTGGGTATGCCAATGATGCAACAAATACCGATAGAAGGCATTACTGAAGATTATGATCCCAAGCAAGCGACGCTTAGCTTTTATAAAACGCGAAATTACTACCGTCACTTCGAAGAGCAAGAACAAGAGCAAGAAACCACAACAGAAACGGTTGATTCAGAGGAGAACCTATCTGAAATAATAAGCTGCTACGCTAGTCGAATGGATGCCGCCTATGCAGTCAATGAAAACAAGCAAGTCGTTGGCTTGAGATTCATAGAAATAAACTTGCCGCCATCGGTTACTCAATTGATGACTTCATTCAAGCATTTACAAATTCTATTATTTCAAGATACAAAAGTTAAACATGATTTATCTTTTATTGGGCGACTGCAAAGCTTAGAGGCTTTAGATTTACGCCGTAATAAGCTAGACAAATTACCTGCATCATTGGGGCAACTTCATAATCTGATTTATTTAGATTTAGATGGTAATCATCTGCGTAAGTTACCTGAATCATTGGGACAATTACAAAATTTAAGATATTTGTCTTTAGAAAATAATCAGCTAGAACAATTATCTGATTCATTGGGGCAGCTAAAAGAGTTGAGCCTTTTAAATTTGGCGAATAACCAACTACAAGATTTACCTGAGTCATTTGCAAAGCTATCTATATTGCCTAATTTAGATTTAAGTCATAATCAATTCAAAATATTCCCTGATGCGCTTAGCAAGTTGAAAAATATTCATTATTTACATATGGATAATAACCAGCTCGCCAGTTTACCTGAATCAATAAGTCAACTACAAAACCTCACCCAGTTATATGTAGACAATAATCAACTTGCCAGTTTGCCTGAATCAATCGGTCAACTACAAAACCTCATCCATTTACATGTAGGTAAAAATCAACTCACAGGTTTACCTGAATCAATAAGTCAACTACAAAACCTCACCCATTTACACGTAGGCAAGAATCAACTCATAGGTTTACCTGAGTCGCTTGGCCAACTACAGAACCTCACCCAGTTATATGTAAACAATAACCAGTTGCAAACTTTACCTAATTCGATTAGCCAGTTACAAAAATTGAAGTGGTTATCTTTAAACAATAACCAGTTGCAAACTTTACCCAATTCGATTAGCCAGTTACAAAAATTGAAATGGTTATCTTTAAACAACAATCAATTGCATACTTTGCCTGAATCGCTTAACCAGTGTAAAGAATTAGATACTTTAGACTTAGGCAATAATAAGTTGCAAAAACTACCTGCTTCTTTTGGGCAGTTATCAAACTTATGGTTTCTCAGTGTTCATAATAATCTGCTACGAAATTTACCAGAATCATTCGTACAGTTGGAGCATTTAAGTAGATTAATACTCAGCCATAATCAATTACGAACCTTACCAGAGTCACTGGAACAATTGAAGGGTTTAGGAGAATTAACCCTCGACCATAATCGACTGCAAATCTTACCTAAGTCATTGGGGCAGATGAATAATTTAAAGAAATTAAATCTGAGTCATAATTTGCTACAAGTTTTACCAGAATCATTGGGACAAATAGTATATGTATCTAAGATAGACTTAAGCCATAATCAGTTAAAAACTTTACCAAAATCGTTTGGACAATTGAAGCATGTGGGCAATATAGACTTAAGCCATAATCAATTAAAAACTTTACCTGAATCGTTCGGGCAATTGGAATATATAGGCAATATAGACCTGAGCCATAATCAATTAAAAGCCTTACCTGAATTATTTGGACAATTGAAGAATCTGGGCGATATAGACTTGAGCCATAATCAATTACAAACCTTACCAAAATCGTTCGGGCAATTGGAATATATAGGCAATATAGACCTGAGCCATAATCAATTAAAAACTTTACCTGAATTATTTGGACAATTGGAGCGTGCGGGCAATATAGACTTGAGCCATAATCAATTAAAAACCTTACCTGAGTTTAGACAGCAAATGAGTCATAACCAACAAACGCCACCTAAAATACCAGGACAGCCAAGCTGTAATATATCTCAGTTAAATCTTAGTCATAACCAGTTACAAGCTCTACCTGAATCATTTGGACAGCAAAATTGTATGACATATCAGTTAAACCTTAGTCATAACCAGTTACAGGCTTTACCTGAATCATTTGGACAATTGTATAGAAATAGAGTCCGGACATTAAATCTCGCTCATAACCAATTACGAGTTTTACCTGAATCATTTGGACAAATACGGTATGCAAACAATATAGACTTAAGCCATAACCAGCTACAAGTACTGCCTAAGTCATTTAGTCAATTGGAATATTTAAGAACTTTAAAATTAAATGATAATCAATTCCAAGGTATCCCAGCGTCTGTTAAACCTAACCATCGTTTGTCTGGATTTTATATATCAAGAGGTGGCAAAACCAATGACTTAGAATTATTAAAGCGGGCAAATGGTGAGCCATGAATAAAACCAGCTAAATAATATATCTGGTGCTTTTTTGCTTCTGAGGTCAATTGCAACATCAATTTAAATAAGCACGTACAAAGTAAAGGCAAGATAGACCATCCTGCCTCTACATTTTTAGAAATAACGACTATTGCTGACGACTTTGGTCGGCAAAATAGGCTCTGATTGCCTCTATACCTTGGCCAACAATACTAGCAGGTGGGTCTACTAACGGATTGTCACTAAAATCAAAAAAGCCAATTTCTTTTAACTGTAAATTAACAAACTCAGGTGGTAATGCTGTTAACTGGTTTTGTGAAAAACTCAAATATTCTAGGTTTTGCAAATTGCCAATTTCAGGCGGAAAAGCGGTTAATTGATTATTTGATAAAGATAAGCTTGTTAAGTTTTGTAGATTACCAATTTCAGCAGGTAACGTGATTAATTGGTTATGCCCAACCTCTAAAAAGGTTAGGTTTTGTAATTGCCCAATTTCAGCAGGTAGTGTTGCCAATTGATTACCCAACATAATCAAACTGGCTAAACTTTGTAATTGTCCTATTTCAGGTGGTAACATTGTTAATTGGCTGTGAGCCATATCCAAACTGGCTAAACTTTGCAACTGTCCTATTTCAGCTGGCAATGCGGTTAACTGATTATAAGACATATCCAAACTGACTAAACTTTGTAATTGTCCTATTTCAGGTGGTAACACGGTTAATTGGTTATTAGATAAATGCAAGTCTACTAAGTTTTTCAATAAACCTATTTCAGCTGGCAATGTGGTTAATTGGTTATTATATGAACGTAATTTCGCTAAGTTCTGTAACTGACCTATCTCAGCTGGCAATGTGGCTAATTGGTTATTATATAAATGTAATTCCGCTAAATTCTGTAACTGACCCATCTCAGCTGGCAACGTGGTTAACTGATTTTGAGATATATCCAAGTTTATTAAATTCTGTAGTTGCCCAATTTCAGCGGGTAAAGTTGTGAGCTGATTACTATTTAAATTAAGTGTTGTTAAATTTTGTAATTGCATGATTTCATCAGGAACTTCAACCAACTGATTATTAATCATGCTTAGTGAGGTTAAATTTTGCAACTGAGTTATTTCTGCGGGTAAGTCTGTTAATGGGTTACCTCCCAAAGACAAAGTGGTTAACAGCTGCAAATTGGCAATATCAGCAGATAACGCTGTAATTTGATTATTATATAAATGCAATGTCTGTAAATTATCTAAGAACCATATAGCCTGAGGGATTTCAGTTAAATCCAAATAATTTAAATTCAACTCAAAAACTTGCTGTTGCTCGTTTAGTTTATAACTATTTGCATAAAACCTCTCTTCATTGCCCGCTATTTGAAGATCAATACTTAACTGTTGCTCCAATAACAAAATAATCTCTAAATCCGTCAATTCATTGGGTGGCAATTGGTTTAATTGACTAATCAATGTATCAAAATAATCTCGAATCGCCTGAATCCCTTGCTCAGCAACAGCGGAACTAGGTTGTTGTAATGGGTTGTTCCAAATCCATAATTGTGTTGTCGGTTGTAAATTCCCCAACTGCCTCGGTAAAGTGGCCAATTGGTTATTTTGCGCCCACAATACGGTTAAATTTTGCAATAACCCAAGACCAGACGGCAAACTGGTGAGTTGATTATCCGCTAAATATAGGCCTTTCAAATGCGTGAGTTGACCTATTTCTGCGGGTACAGTTGTAAGTTGGTTATCATATACATTTAGGAATGCCAAACTTTGTAATTGTCCAATTTCAACAGGTAATGCAGTGAGTTGGTTTTCACTGATATATAGCTCTCGCAATTTGCTCAATTGTCCCAATTCTGAGGGTAAATTGCTCAACCGATTACGACTTAGGGTTAGTATTCTTAACCGAGCCAATTCACCTATTTCGTTCGGAAGGCTATCAAGCCGATTATCACTTAAATCTAATTGTTCTAAATAAATGAGTTGTTCTATTTCTGCGGGTAATTGCGAGATTTGATTTTGTGACAAGGATAATCTTTTTAAATATCTTAAAGAAAAGACTGCTTCAGGAATGGTTGATAAGCCCGAACGAGATAAGTTTAAACCCACAATACGATTATTTTCATCCACAGCATAATAATTTCGCTTGCCCATCACATTATTTAGACTGGTTTCATCTAAGGGCTTGTTTAGCAGCGTTTCTAATTGTTGGATAATTGCTGTATCTTCGTTTACTTCAGGGGGTAGCGCATCAAAATAGGCTCGAATCGCGGCAATACCTTGTTTTGCAACTTCCAATGGTGGACGTTTTAATGGATTTTCATCAAAAGAAGTCGAGCATGAATCATGTAAGTTGCCAATTTCGCGCGGTAAATCGACCAACTCATTATTATTTATCCAAAGAGCGGTTAAATTTTGTAACTGGCCAATTTCAGCTGGCAAGCTTTGTAATTGGTTATAACCTATATACAGCCTTGTTAAGTTTTTTAACAATCCGATTTCAGGTGGCAAGCTTTGTAATTGATTAACCCTTAAAGATAATTCTGTGAGATTTTGCAATTTCCCAATTTCTGAGGGAATCGATTGTAATTGATTGCTTGCCAAATTTAATCCTGTCAGATTGTGTAATTGTCCTATTTCCATTGGCAGCGATGTTAATTTGATATCATATGCAACTAACTCAGAGAGGTTAGTAAGTTGTCCAATGTCTGCAGGCAAATGTGTTAATGGGTTGAAGCCAATTGACAAATAGTTAAGCTGCGATAATTGTGTCACCTCAATAGGAAATGCTGTTATTTGATTGCTTTCAAAAGAGAGTTGTTTAAGTTGTTTAAGTTGGCCAATATCTGATGGTATACTCTGTAATTTATTATGGTTTACAAATAGTTGGTTTAGGTTACGTAATTGTCCGATTTCAGCTGGTAAAGTGTGTAATTGATTGCCCTTTAGATTTAATGTGATGAGGTTGTTTAATTGCCCAATTTCGACTGGCAAAATTTGTAATTGAGTGTCCTTTAAATTTAATGTGATGAGATTGTTTAATTGCCCAATTTCCGTTGGCAAGGCTTGTAATTGGTTACTCTCTAAATGCAATGCTGCGAGACTTTGTAATTGAGTAAGCTCGATGGGTAATTCAGTGAGTTTATTAAAAGATAAATCTAAAACCTCCAAACGCGATAATTGCCCAATTTCACTGGGTATTATTTCCAAACCTGCATGTTTAAAAGATAACACTGTCAAGTTTTGCAATTGTCCAATTTCAGCGGGAATTGCGGTAAAACCTCCTATTATAGACAAAGATGCTAAATTGCTTAATTGTCCAATCACAGGTGGTAATGTTGAACCTTCTCTATAGCTGCCTGCTAAAGTGAGATGATTGAGATTTTGTAATTGGGCAAACTCATCAGGCAAGTAAAACGCTGTATCATTAGTAGCAACAGATAAAGTCAGATCAGTTAAATTTTGCAGCTGGCCTATTTCAGGTGGTAATGTGGGTAAATTACTATACAAAGATAAATATTTGAGATTCTGTAATTGACCAATACTGGCGGGTATCGTTTCAAACGAGCCATATATGTGTAAATCAGCCAAATTTGTAAGCTGGGTAATTTCGATAGGCAATACTTTGATCTCATGGTTTATACCTAATTTTAAACGTTCTAAATTTTGCAATTGGCCAAATGTTTGAGGCAGTCCATCTACTAAATAGTTTGAGCTTAACAATAAAGTTTTTAAATTCTGAAGCTGTCCAATTTCTACTGGTAAATTTTCAATATAATTATCTTCAACAGATAAGTATTGTAAGTTTTGTAGTTGCCCAATTTCAGGTGGTAATGTACTAATATGATTGTGGTCGAGATTCAATTGCTCTAAATGAGGTACTTGAGTCACTTCTAAAGGAAATAAGTATAAATTACAGTTTTGTAAATCTAATACTTTAAGTTCAGTTAGTTGGTTTATTTCTGGTGGAAATGTAAAGGAATCGTTTCCTGACAAGCTCAACACTTGTAGACTGTCTAATTGCAGCACCTCAGATGGTAATATCAATAGTTTATTGTAATCTAAGTTTAAAGCCTGTAAGTTTTTTAACTGTGCAAATTCAATGGGAAAAGTATCAAGAGCGGAATATTCTCTAATAAAATATTTACCTAAGTTTAATATGCGCAATTGTTCTAACTGTGCTATTTCTGCAGGGATACTACTCAAGTTGTTATCATAAAGAGATAGTTTAGTGAGATTTTTCAGCTGAAATACAGGTGCTGGAATATAATCAAGCCGTAGACCTTCTAAAATTAACCCTACAATATTACCATCATTATCAGTGATATAACCAAGATCGGTGTTAACACTTTGGTTAGAAGAGAAAAAACTACCTGAAAAAATCCGTTTAGTTAGTCCATTGAGTTTAGCCGTGCCACTTAAATCTTGCAGTTGAATATTAAGCTCTTGCTCTAATTGTTGAATGATTGCTAAATCTGACGCAATAATTGGTTGTTTCGGTATATCGGATGAATCCCAAATAATGTCAGCTTGTCCTTGCGAATCAATTGTCGCTATCGTACTTAAAGGTTGTGATGCACCTGAAACGGGATAATTATCTGCGAATAAAATGCTAAATTGCACCGTGCTTGTTGTTGCATAGCTGTCGAATAAAACAAAGGTGTCGGTATCGGGTTGATTCCAACCACCTGTGGTTTGAAATTGCACATTGTTGCCTGCTACGTCTAAGCCTACTTGAATCGTCGAGCCATCTGCACTGGTTATTTCGGCAATGTAATCACCTGCGGCTAATTCTGGCGTGATATGTTCTTGGCCTGAACTCATTAACGTTGGTTCATAAAACGCAACCCGTTCTCCATCAATGATTTGATACAACGCAGCCAAAACATTTTGTGTGGCATCGGAATGGTTGTGAGGAATAAAGGTGATAATTTGGGGTTCTGGCAAGGAAAAGCTGACCCAATGTACAGCGGATTTTTCTAGATTAGCTATGGAACTGGTGGAGAAATGACTCAGGGCATTTGTATTCAAGCTGATGCCAACAATGCCTGCAGTGCTATCGTCGGGCAGTGCAGCGTTAAAACGATAAGTCCCTGTATTTTCTAATGCTATATTGTAATCACATTGATTTGGGCTACAGTCATTTGCATGAGCCAATAGGCTACTCAAGCACAGATACAGCAACACACTGTATGTGTACCAAGGTCTACGAGTTGTCATAATGCGGTTTCCAAAAAATAAAATGAGGATTGCATTAAGTTATAGACCATTAAAAAATAATTGCAAGATTTAAGGCAAGATGGATTACCCTGCCTCTACATTCTCAAAAATAACGGCTATTGTTGACGACTTTGATCGGCAAAATAGGCTCTGATGGCTTCCATGCCCTCACTAACAACATAAATCGGCGGGTCTACTAATGGATTATTATTAACATTAGAAAAAGGCATCTCATTTAATTGCAAATTAGCAAATTCAGGTGGCAAAGCTGTTAACTGATTTTTTGAAAAATCCAAATGTTCTAAATTTTGCAACAACCCTATTTCAGGTGGCAACGCGGTTAACTGATTGTCAGATAAAGATAATTCCTTTAAGTTATATAAATCACCTATTTCAACTGGTAATGCCGTTAGCTGATTAGCATATAAATACAGAATCTCTAAGTTTTGCAACTGCCCAATTTCAGCTGGTAAAGCCGTGAATTGATTAGAGCTTGCATATAGGTTTGCTAAATTTTGCAACAAACTGATTTCAAGTGGCAACGTAGTGAATTGATTTTCAGATAAATCCAAAGTGATTAAGTTTTGCAAGTTAGCCATTTCAGGTGGCAACGTTGTGAGTCGATTTTTGGATATGTTTAAGTTCGTTAAATTTTGTAATTGTCCTACTTCAGGAAGCAATGTAGTCAATTGACTATTAGATAGATTTAAATGAATTAAACTCTGTAATTGCCCAATTTCAGATGGCAGCTTGGTTAATGGGTTCTGGAATAAACGCAAATTCGTTAAGTTTTGTAACAAGCCTATTTCAGGTGGTAATGTTGTAAGTTGGTTTTTGGATATATTTAAGTTCGTTAAACTTTGTAATTGCCCTATTTCAAGTGGCAACGCGGTTAACTGATTTTGAGATATATCCAGATTTGTTAAATTTTGCAGTTGCGCTATTTCAGCAGGTAATGCAATTAACTGACTATTATGTAAATAAAGTGTAGTTAAGTTTTGTAGTTGCATGACTTCAGCTGGAAACACAGACCATTGATTGTAAGCGATGTCGAGTATACTTAAGTTTTGTAATTGACTGATTTCTGTTGGTAACTCTGTTAATAGATTGCCTTTCAAATGTAAAGCCGTTAACTGCTGCAAATTGGCAATATCTGCAGGTAACGCTGTAATTTGATTGGCTATTAAAGACAATGACTGTAAATCATCTAAGAACCACACTGCATCAGGCACTTCACTTAAATTAAAGCTAGCCAAAGATAACTCAATGACTTGTTGTTGCTCATTTAGTTTATAGCTGTGAGGTTTATAGTTTGGTGAAAAAAAGCTGTTTTCTTCATCATCTGTTGTTAGCATCTCAATATTTAATTGCTGTTCTAACAACAAAATAATTTCTAAATCCGTCAATTCATTCAGTGGCAATTGGTTTAATTGACTAATCAATGTATCAAAATAATCTCGAATCGCCTGAATCCCTTGCTCAGCAACAGTGGAACTAGGTTGTTGTAATGGGTTATTCCAAATCCACAATTGCGTTGTCGGCTGTAAATCTCCCAACTGTCTAGGTAAAGTGACAAGTTGGTTATTTTGCGCCCACAATACGGTTAAGTTTTGCAACAATCCAAGATCAGATGGCAAACTGGTGAGCTGATTATCCGCTAAATATAGGCCTTTCAAATTCCTGAGTCGACCGACTTCTGCGGGTATAGATGTGAGTTGGTTATCATATACATTTAGAAATGCCAGGCTTTGTAATTGCCCAATTTCAACAGGTAGTGTAGTGAGTTGGTTTTCACTGATATACAGCTCACGCAGCCTACTCAATTGTCCTAATTCTGCAGGTAAACGATTCAATCGATTACGGCTTAGGGTTAATACTTTCAAACGAATTAATTCACCTACTTCAGTCGGTAAGTTCTCAAGCCGATTATCACTTAAATCTAACTGTTCTAAATATGGGAACTGCCCTATTTCTAAGGGTAGTTGCGAGATTTGGTTTTGTGATAAGGATAATTTTTTTAAATTTTTTAAAGAGAAGACAATCTCAGGAATGGTTGATAAACCCAAGCGAGATAAGTTTAAGCCTACAATGTGATTATTTTCATCCACAGCATAATAATTTCGCTTGCCCATCACATGACTCAGACTGGTTTTATCTAATGGCTGGTTTAGCAATGTTTCCAACTGTTGAATAATAGCCGTTGTGTCTTCTTCTACTTCAGGAGGCAGCGCATCAAAATAGGCTCGAATCGCTGCAATGCCTTGCTCTGCAACTTCCAATGGTGGATGTGTTAACGGATTTTCAACAAAAGATGTTGCGCATGAATCACTTAAATTGCCAATTTCACGCGGTAAATCTAATAAATCATTTTCTCTAACCCAGAAATAAGTTAAATCTTGTAACTGTCCAATTTCAGGTGGCAAACTTTGCAATTGATTATCTTGCAAATGCAGCCTTTCCAAATTTTGTAACAATCCAATTTCAGGTAGTAAGCTTTGTAATTGGTTGCCCCTTAAGTCTAGTTCAACAAGATTTGTTAATTGTTTAATGTCGGCAGGAATAGACTGCAGCTGGTTATACCTCAAAGATAAATGAGTAAGATTTGTTAATTGCCCAATTTCTGGTGGTAGTGATGTCAATTGTGTACTAAACGCATCCAATATAGTAAGGCTTTGTAATTGGCTTATTTCGGGTGGCAAGCTTTTTAATGGGTTTACACCAATGGATAATTGGCTAAGGTTGGATAATTGTATAATTTCAAATGGAAAAATACTTAACTGGTTAATATTTAAAGATAACGTTTCAAGCTGCTTAAGTTGGCTAATTTCTGCTGGTATGCTTTGCAGTTTATTTTTATTTGCAATGAGCTGATTTAAATTGCGTAATTGTCCAATTTCAGATGGCAAGGTTTGTAATTGATTTTCCTTTACATCCAATATAGTCAGATTTTGTAATTGCCCAATTTCGGGGGGTAAAGTTTGTAACTGGCTTTTTGTAACTCGCAATTCATTGAGATTTTGTAATTGTCCAATTTCTGCTGGTAAAGTAGTCAGTTGCATATAGGTTAAATCTAATATTTCCAAATTCGACAACTGCCCAATCTCAGGCGGTATTGCTGTTAAGTCATGTTGAAGAGATAAAGCCGTCAAGTTTTTTAACTGGCCAATTTCAGGCGGCAAGGTTGCAAAGCCTCTTGATACAGACAAAGATTCTAAATTGCTTAATTGCCTTATCACAGGTGGTAATGTTGGTGCTTGCCCACGTCCATAGCCACCTCCTATAAAGAGATGGGTAAGGTTTTGTAATTGTGCAAACTCAGCGGGTAATTGAAACGGCACATCATTAGAAACAGCATATAAGCTGAGATCAGTTAAATTTTGCAACTGTCCAATTTCAGGGGGCAATGTAGATAAACGACCATGCAAAGATAAATGTTTAAGATTTTGCAATTGGCCAATACTAGCGGGTACGCTGCTAAATGAACCTGATATATCTAAATCTGTTAAACTTTTTAATTGTGTAATTACTGCAGGAAAATCGCTTATATCATAGTAAACACCTAACTGTAAGTATGTTAGATTTTGCAGTTGGCCGATTTCATTGGGTAATGGTTCTGTTAAAGCGTTTGATAATAAGAGCGTTTTTAAATTCTGTAGCTGACCTATTTCTGCAGGCAGGCTTTTAACTGGGTTACTTAGGGTAGATAAATATTGTAAGTTTTGTAATCGCCCAATTTCAGGTGGTAAAACCTCTACACCATTGTTTGCAATATCAAGCCACTCTAAATTTGCCAGTCGTGTCACATCTAAAGGAAATACTGTGTAGCCATTACCTGCTAAATTTAATATTTTTAGGGAATTTAATTGGTTAGCTTCTAGTGATAGTGCAATATTATTGTTTGCTATCAGTGTTAATTCTTGTAGGTTTTTAAGCTGTCGTACTTCAAGTGGCAAGGTGAGTAAATCATTGTAATTTAAGTTTAAGACTTGTAAGTTATCTAATTGTGCAAACTCAGTGGGTAAATTCTCCAAAAACGTATTGCTTCTTGGGGCATACCTGCTTAAATCTAAAATGCGTAATTGTTTTAATTGATTGATTGACGAGGGAATTAATTCAAAGCGGCTATCATAAAATGATAATTTGGTTAAGTTTTCTAATTGAAACACAGCTTCAGGAATCCGAATTAAATCCAACCCTTCCAACATCAAGCCAACAATCTGACCTGTATGATTGGTGATATAACCTATATCCGTATTGGTGTGTGGATTAAAAAAAATATTGCCTGAAAAAATCCGTTCAGTAATCGTATTGAGTTTAACCGTGCCACTTAAATCTTGCAGTTGAATATTAAGCTCTTGTTCTAATTGTTGAATGATTGCTAAATCCGACGCAATAATTGGCTGTTTCGGTATATCGGATGAATCCCAAATAATATCTACTTGCCCTTGCGAATCAATTGCTGCCACCGTACTTAAAGGTTGTGATGCACCTGAAACGGGATAATTATCTGCGAATAAAGTGCTAAATTGCACCGTGCTTGCTGTTGCATAGCTGTCGAATAAAACAAAAGTATCAGTATTGGGTTGATTCCAACCACCTGTGGTTTGAAATTGCACATTGTCGCCCGCTACATCTAAGCCCGCTTGAATCGTCGAGCCATCTGCACTGGTTACTTCGGCAATGTAATCACCTGCGGCTAATTCAGGCGTGATATGTTCTTGACCTGACCTCATTAACGTTGGTTCATAAAACGCAAACCGTTCTCCATCAATAATTTGATACAACGCAGCCAAAATATTTTGTGTGGCATCGGAATGATTGTGAGGAATAAAAGTGATGATTTGGGGTTCTGGCAAGGAAAAGCTGACCCAATGTACAACGGATTTTTCTAGATTAGCTATGGAACTGGTGGAGAAGTGAGTCAGGGCATTTGTATTTAAACTGATGCCAACAATGCCTGCTGTGCTATCGTCGGACAACGAAGCGTTAAAGCGATAAGTGCCTGTATTTTCTAATGCTACATTATAATCACACTGATTTGGACTACAGTCATTTGCATGAGCCAATAGGCTACTCAAGCACAGATACAGCAACACACTGTATGTGTACCAAGGTCTACGAGTTGTCATAATGCGGTTTCCAAAAAAATTAAAAGGATTGCATTAAGTTATAGAACATTAAAAAATAATTGCAAGATTTGTGAAGGCTAAAACAAGATTTAATAGATTTTAGGACAGGCAGGATTAAAACAATATATCTCGTCATTCTTTTAATCCTGTTCAAATATCCTCATCGCCCCACACCACATTATTATCCCATTCTCTGGCTTGTTTGAATTTGGCTTTGGCTTGTTGTTGGGTTGCACTGAATTTGAGATGATAATGGGCTTCAGCGGAAAGTTCGATTGCACCTAAAGTGTCTTTGGGTAGGTCTGGCAGGTTTTTTCATGCGGACGGTTGCCCATATATTTTTGCCATTCTTGATAATTGAAATTGCGGTTAACGATAGCACAGGCTTTTTTTGCCCATGATTCAGGGTTTACATCCCATAATTTAACTGTATTATCTTGGCTACCAGACGCAAGGGTTTTGCCATCAGGACTGAATGCCACACTATTAACTCTACCTGAATGTTCACTAAAGGGTTGGCCTAAAGCTTGTCCTGTTGCTACCTCCCATAATCTAATAGTTCTGTCATCACTTGCAGAAGTAAGGGTCTTGCCGTCAGGGCTGAACATCACACTATTAACAGAATTAGAATGTCCACTTAAGGTTTTGGCTTGTCCCGTTGCCACTTCCCATAATCTGATTGTATTATCCAAACTTGCCGAAGCGAGGATTTTGCCGTCAGGACTGAATATCACGCTATTAACAGAACTAGAATGTCCACTTAAGATTTTAGCTTGCCCCGTTGCCACTTCCCATAATCTAATTATTCTATCTCCACTTGCCGAAGCGAGGATTTTGTCGTCAGGACTGAATATCACGCTATTAACAGAACTAGAATGTCCGTTTAAGACCTGACCCAAGGGTTGCCCCGTTGCTACCTCCCATAATCTAATCGTTTTATCTCCACTAGCCGAAGCGAGGATTTTGCCGTCAGAACTAAATGCTACACTATTAACCCAATCAGAATGCCCACTTAAGGTTTTGGCTTGTCCCGTTGCCGATTCCCATAATCTAATGGTTCTATCCTCACTTGCAGAAGCAAGGGTTTTACCGTTAGGATTGAA
>JAOXRS010000060.1 GCA_025800385.1 Candidatus Albibeggiatoa sp. nov. NOAA | reverse complement strand
AATACACTTCATGGTCAAGGGACTCTTTCTTTAGTTTAGGCCTTATAAATCTTGTGAAATTTACCTCTACGCACTAGCAAAAGTCTCGCCTGCGGATTTAGTGTAGATTCTGAAATGCTGTATGTCCTGAGGTGGCCCTCGAGGTGGCCCTCGAGGTGGCCGGGCTTTGATGTCCTTGCCGCATTCGGCACTAGCTGCGCGCTCTGGACTTGCGCCACTGAATCACCGTCAACATATTCCATGCATCCACAAGATGCATTGTAGCGCTAAATGGAGCGAAAAGGCCGCACAACTGTTTGCAAAATCTCAATAAGTTTATGCCTAGATTATCTGAGCAGTTTTTGCGAAATGCACATTTACCCCGAAAAATAAGTGTAAAGACCGACTACTGACACCTGTCAATAATGATTCCACCTGAGTCGGCATAAGAAAGTGCACTCGCTACAATTCAATTAATATAATTTCAGTTAAATAAATAAAGTAAACTTTTTAAAAAGGATATTGAACTTCATTCTAGTTGCTAATTGTCTATCACGTCCTGAAGGGCAGCAAATTATCAGAAATATTTTCACTTAGGATGTCGGACGAAAGTCTGTCTTTGGGGTACCCTGTGCAAACTTGGCTCTCGCTGCTATAAATAGTAGGCACGTTGGAATGTAAA
>JAOXRS010000047.1 GCA_025800385.1 Candidatus Albibeggiatoa sp. nov. NOAA | reverse complement strand
GCATGGGCGGCATGTCAGGTATGTACGGCATGGGTGGAATGGGCGGCATGAGTGGCTGGTCTTACTAATCCATCATGAGCCTAACCAACACAATAAAAACATAAGTCTTTTTGTATAAATTGGGTGCATGGATGCGCCCTTTTTCATGTTTAAATCACCGTAAGGATAAAAAATATTTTGTTAGGCAAAAATTAATTTGTCGCAAAGGGGTGAACTCGTATGAAAAACATCGCTAAAACCTTTGCCCTTATCATTGCAGTACTCTGTACGCCTTTTGTACAAGCTGCTGATACGGGTAAGTTCGGAAACTTAGATTATGAACGTGCCCGATGGCATCCTATCCACTTTCAACCAGCAATTAATGAAGCAACTAACGAAGACTGTTTAACCTGTCACCAAGACATTTTACAACGTAAAGTCAAAGAACAATCGCCCGCAGGTGTCAAAGCCAGTGAATCTTTAGCGTGGTATCAAACTCTAGGGGTGTATGAAGGTGAGCAAGAAACTTTTCATGCGCGTCACTTAACCACGCCAATTGCCAAAGACTTGATGAATTTACAGTGTAACTTCTGTCACCAAGGCAATGACCCTCGTGAAGAAGCACCAAACAACTTAGACACAAATGCATCTGGTTTCACATTACGTAAAATGGTAGACCCAGAAGAAACTTGTTTACGCTGTCATGGTCGCCACAACTCTGAAATCATGGGTATCCCCGGAAGCTGGCCTGATACAAAAGCCATGTTTGGCAATAGCTGTACAATGGCTTGTCACGTCGCTATCCGTACCAATCGTCACCAAGTTTCTTACTTAAATGCAGATGCTATCGAAAAAGCCGCAGCAGAAGACCCAGACACATGCTATGGCTGTCACGGTGGTCGCCAATGGTATCGCATCACTTACCCTTATCCTCGTCATACATGGCCGGGAGACAGTGGCGTTGTTCCAGCATGGGCAAAAGATCGTCCTACTGAATCTGAAGAACGTTTCCGCTTGAAATAGGACTGGAGGATAAGCAGATGAGTGATAAATTAAAATGGCTTGCCGACAGCCTAAACATGAATCGTCGGAACTTCTTAAAAACCACTGCAGTGGGTGCAGCAACGACTGGCTTAGTCACAGCGAAAAAAGATGCGGAAGCGTTTGCTTATGAGCCGTATCCAAAAGATGACGAGTTAGAAACCGTTGTCACCAGTTGTGCGCATAACTGTGGTTCGCGTCATGCCTTAATCGCACACAAAAAAGGTGATGTCATTGTTCGTTTATCTACGGATGATGGGCGTTTCCAAAAAGATGGTTATTTCGGTAAAGACACGGAAGAAGAGCCACAATTACGTGGTTGTTTGCGTGGTCGTTCTTACCGTAGCCGTATTTATTCACAAGAGCGTTTACTCTATCCAATGATTCGCGTTGGTGCGCGTGGTGAAGGTAAATTTAAACGTGCCTCTTGGGATGAAGCCTTAGATTTGGTTGCGGGCAAAATGCTCGACATCAAAATGAAGTACGGGCCAACTGCGCTACTTGACCAAAGTTATGCGGGTGCATCTTGGGGTGTATTCCATAAATCTGACCAAATTGCAGGTTTATTAGGACGCTTCTTAGGCTTATTTGGTTGTCGTACTAACTCATGGTCAGTGCCATCGTATCAAGGTACAGTTTTCAGTTCGACTCAAACGTTTGGTTCAATTGAAGATGGTAACGAAGATGATGCGTATGCGTATTCAAAACTGATTATCATGTGGGGTTGGAATCCAGCTTACACGTTCCATGGTGGCAACACGTTCTACTACATGCGTTTAGCTAAACAGCGTGGTTGTAAATTCGTGTTGATTGATCCGCAATATACTGATGCTGCTTCTGCATATGATGCGTGGTGGATTCCGATTCGTCCAAATACGGATGCGGCGATGTTGGCAGGTATGGCGCATTATATTTTTGCGAACAACTGGCAAGATCAATTATTCATCAACAAATTTGTCCAAGGTATGGATCAAGGCACAATGCCTGAGTGGGGCAAAGGCGGCGAAAGCTTCAAAGATTACATCATGGGCTTCTCAGATGGCATCGCTAAAACCCCTGAATGGGCAGCGGAAATCTGTGGTGTACCTGCGGAAGATATTAAGAAGCTTGCGAAAATGTATGCGTTGACCAAGCCTGCGGCGTTAAAAGCATCTTGGGCACCGGGACGTAATGCATATGGTGAACAATACAACCGTATGGCGGCTGCGTTACAAGCGATGACAGGTAATATCGGTAAGCTTGGTGGTTGTGCTGAAGGTATTGGTAAAGGCTGGCACGCCGAAGGTTCTGCATTGCCTGAAGACCCATACAGTAACATTTATGCGCAAGCAATTAAGTCCGACCGTTGGGCGCATTGTGTGTTGAACTTCCCGAACTTGAAGCGTGAAGAAATTGGTTTATGGCCGCGTCAAGACCCAACTGATGGTTTACCACCATTGATTAAAGGTATTTTCTGGCAAGGTTCAAACTGGTTCAATCAGCTCACCAATATTAATAAAGAAATCAAAGCGATTAATAATTTAGAATTGGTCGTGTGTAATGATTCTACTATTACGCCGTCTGGTTTATATGCTGATGTGTTATTGCCTGTGGCGACGCACTTCGAACGCCATGACGTAGCCCTGCCTTGGTATAAAGGTCACTACTACATCCACCGTCCGAAAGTCATCGAGCCAATGGGTGAAAGTAAAACCGATTGGCAGATTTACACTGAATTGGCATATCGCTTAGGCTTTGGCCCTGTGTACAATCCGCGGGCAAAACGTGATTACTTCCATTATAACGATGCGACGGATGAAGAGTATTTACGTTATTGGTGGGAAAGCAAGGTCATGGCGCATCAACATGTCGAAATGTCATGGGATGAGTTCAAACACTACGGTATCTATAAATTCAAAATGGATAAACCACACGTTGCGTTTGAAGACCAAATCAAGAAAGGTAAGCCGTTCAAAACCCCTTCAGGCAAAATTGAAATCTTATCTACACCATTGGCTACCACGCCAGATTTCGCTAAAACCCAGTTTGGTTACTACATTCCACCGATTCCAAAATGGATTGAGCCTTGGGAATGGTTGGGTCATCAGAAAGCGGTTAAATATCCGTTCCATATGATTACCCCACATCCTCGCTGGCGGACACATAGTATTTTCAACAATATCCCTTGGTTACGTGAAACTTACGAGCAAGAAATCACGATTAATGCGTCTGATGCGAAGAAACGCGGCATTAAGACAGGCGATACGATTGAAGCATGGAATGATCGCGGCAAGATTGTGTTACCTGCCTATGTGACAGAACGTTGTATGCCTGGCGTTGTGGTGGTACATGAAGGGTCTTGGTTAGATTTGGATGAGAATGGCGTTGACCGCTCTGGTAACCCAGACTTCTTGACTGATGATAATCCATCTCCAGCAGGTGCATTCGCATATAACACCATTTTGGTGGACTTCAAAAAATCTGATCTTGACCATCGTCCGGGTTGGGATAAATTGGCCACATCACGTAGCCATGTATACCGCCGTGATAGCGATATGTAACCGATTGAGGAGTGCTTAAAATGACAGAAGCAAAAAAGTTAGACAAAGAGCAAGTCAAACAGGCGGTGAAACGTCGCAAACAGGTCACATACGCGCCCGTTCAACCTGAAGAGCAATTAGGCTTTGTACACAATAATGTAGATTGCATTGGGTGTCGTGCTTGTGAGATTGCATGCAAGGATAAAAATGGCTTAGCGGCAGGCCCTCGTTTCCGTCGGGTGCAGTATATCGAAGGCGGTACATATCCTGAGGTATATGCTTACAAGGTTAATATGTCTTGTAACCATTGTGCTGAGCCTGCGTGTTTGCCAACGTGCCCCACAGGTGCGATTTGGAAACGTGCGGATAATGGTGTGGTCGATATTGATTCAACTTTGTGTATCGGTTGCCGTCGTTGTGAAGCGGCTTGTCCATTCGGTGCGCCACAGTTTGATCCGAGCGATGGCTTAGTCAAGAAATGTAACATGTGTATCGACGAGCTGGAAGCAGGACGTAAACCGTACTGTGTCATGGCTTGTATGATGCGGGTGTTGGATATTGGTCCTATTGATGAAATCCGTTCAGGTGAATATGACACCAAAGCGATTGGTCCTGGGGAAGAAACCACACGTCGTGTGAAAGGGTTGGCTAATCCTGATTTAACTAATCCTTCTATTGCTTTTATTCCGCATAGTAAGGGTAAAGTTGATTAGGATTTAACAACTTAATGCTTTGAAAAAGCACAATCTGACTGAGTTGGGTTGTGCTTTTTTTCATTCAGTAGATAACCAAGTGTAATTTGATAAGAATACAGCATACATAACTCGTTAATTTTTTTCATAGTATTCCACCATCACCGACGTACCTCTTAATCGCAACTTCTCTCATATACAATAGCCTTTCATCATAATGATGTTCAGGAAAATCCATAGAATTTAAATAAATAGCATGGTAAGTAAGTTGCTCTATTACAGTTTCTTCCCATACATTATTCCAATCTGCCAGATTTAATATTTCCTCTATTGCAAAGAGTAAATTGGAAACATAAAATTCATACTGACAGTAATCATCACTTTCAACAACAATTTGACTGAATCTAGGGTTTTCAACAGGGTAACTTGCTAGTGAAAACTTAGGATTATCAAAGGCTAACTTAAGATAATCCATATATAGTGATTTTGCATTTATATCTCTAGCTTCATTTTTTGATTTTTTATATTGTAGAAAAGCGATTGTTGCTGCAAAGAAAGTTGTAATAGCCATAAAAATATTAGCAATATCTGATAGGGAAACTTTGTCAATCTCAAAAGTCATATTTTATTCTCATTAAACAAATTTGAGATGGTATTTTAATTTATTCCTCCAATTTCAAACAATCAATTTTTTTATTCAAATTGTTGGTAAACCTTCTTTTTGAAAACAATCAAATAGTAGTTTATCCGCCGTTATAAACAACGCATTTGGGTGATTTTTTAAGGTCATCGCAGAAGCAAATTGTATCGCATCCAGTGTACGCAATCCCATTGAAGCATATTTTTGCAGTAATTCCTGTACTTATAAAATCTAAAGCAACCCATTGAAATTTATTACTATCATTTTGAAAGCATGATATGACTTTAGCTGCTTTGTCTTTATCTATTTCACGCATTCGTACTTTTTTCCATATTGCAGAGGTAAATTCTAAAATAGTAAGTTCTGATAAATAGATGGCTTCGGCATCAGCTAATTGATTGGTAAGCTCTTGTGTTCCCTTCTCATAATGATAAAGTTTCAATAAACTTGAAGTATCTAAAAAAGCAATCATAAGCTATTTCTTCTTTCTTCAAAAATAGCATCTCTAAAAGAGCCTTTTACATCTTTTAATAATGCCTAGGATTCAGCAAAAGAAAATTGATTGAGGTCTAGTTTTTTAGGCTGTACTTCTTCTAAAAATGTCACAATTACTTTGACTGGTTTGGTGAAAGGTACATCCTCTTGTAATTTTCCTTGTTCATAAATACCATTGACTGCTAACATGAATTTTCCTTGAAAATATAATTAATACAGTATGTTAATTTATTTCTCCAATATCAAGCAATCTGTTTCATCAATTTTTTGTAATTTCTTATCGACTGTGACAAACAAACATTTTTCTATGAGATGTTTTGCACTGGCAATTTGTAAAGCATCAGGTGTACGTAAACGATATTTAACACATAACTGAGTTGAAAGATGGATAACAGGAATAGTTAAATTAACAATTTGCACATCCGGAGCATAGAAAAATTGCTCATAACAGTTCAACAACATGAAATCATTGTTAGTCCTATCAAAATAGTGTTATAAGTTAAATTTCAGGGTTATTGGCCTTTTCTACAATGTGTTACAATGTTATTTCAAATGGTATATTTTTTAAATAATTTTATGAGAGAATGTAATTTATTGAATTACTAAAATATTCTTCGCCTTTTAAGCGTAAAAAAGAGGCTGGATGGTTACGTTTTACCATAAACTTGTTTAATGAATTTCTTAAAATAATTTTCTAATTTTGCAACACATTTAAGAACAACAAATATGAGCAAGCCTATCACTCAGTTTATTGAAAAATATTATCTGCACTTTAATGCTGCAACTATAGTTGATGCGTCCAAGGCATATACTGCACAATTAAACAATGGTGCGAAAATGTTGGTGGCGATGGCAGGTGCAATGAGTACTGCAGAGATCGGAAAAATTTTTGCCGAAATGATACGACAGGACAAGGTACACATTATTTCCTGTACAGGCGCGAATTTAGAAGAAGACATCATGAATTTAGTGGCGCATACTCATTATGAAAGAATTCCAAACTACCGTGATTTAACCCCTCAACAAGAATGGGATTTGCTCGCTAGAAAACTGAATCGTGTTACTGATACTTGTATTCCTGAAGAGGAAGCATTTCGACGTTTAGAAAACCATGTGTTCAAAGTTTGGAAGGATGCTGAAGAACGTGGAGAACGCTATTTTCCTCATGAGTTCATGTACAAGTTACTGCTGTCTGGGGTTTTGGAAGACTATTACGAAATTGACCTTGCTGATTCTTGGATGTATGCCGCTGCACAAAAAAATCTTCCAATGGTGGTGCCAGGTTGGGAAGATAGCACGATGGGAAATATCTTTGCTGGTTATGTGATGCAAGGTGAACTCAACGCATCGACCATGAAAAGCGGCATCGAATACATGACCTTTCTCGCTGATTATTACAGTAATCATTCAGAAAATGGGATTGGCTTTTTTCAAATCGGCGGTGGTATTGCTGGTGATTTTCCTATTTGTGTTGTACCCATGCTCTCACAGGATTTAGGCAAAACAGATACACCATTTTGGAGTTACTTCTGTCAAATTTCTGATAGCACCACTAGCTATGGAAGTTATTCTGGCGCAGTTCCTAATGAAAAAATTACTTGGGGTAAGCTAGATACCAACAGCCCAAAATTTATTATTGAGTCAGATGCAACCATTGTTGCACCACTGATATTTGCACATGTTTTAGGAATGTAACACTTGACAATTTGCTTTCTTATGAGATCGCCCGAATGATTCATTTAGCTGTATTTTCTCTATTTGCTGTAGGTGTCGGAACTGCCTTTGTAAAAGAGCGATTGGATAACAAAAAGTCTGTTGAACCACAAAATTTGGAGAGTGACAACCAATCCATCGTGCCATCCAATAATAATCAAATCGTTGCTGAGCAAGAAGAACAAGAGCTCAATTATTTTACTCAGTTATCAGTCGTTGGCACAGTTTGTAGTGTTGCTGGAGTATTTTATCCACCACTTCTGATCCCTAGTCTCATACTGCTTGGTTATGCGTGTGCGGAACTCTTTAAGGATGCGGCTATAGGATTACAGCAGGGCAAGATTCGCTTATCAATTCTTGATTCAATCGCAATTTTTACTGGGCTAGCTGCCAAGCAGTATTTTTTCAGTTCTCTTGAAGTGTTAGTTTATTTTATTGCGATGAAAATGCGCTTTCGTAGCCGACATCAGACCAGCGAGCATGTCAAAAGTATTTTTTCTCAGCGTCCCCCAACGGTTTGGATTGTACAGGAAGGTGTTGAGGTGAATATCCCGCTTGATAAAGTCTGTTTAGGCGATCATGTGATATTTCAGGCAGGTGAAACACTCGCCATTGATGGTGTGATTGTCGAGGGTACAGCAATCATTGATCAACGTCTGCTCACGGGTGAAGAACAACCCGAAGAAAAAACCATTGGTGATACTGTATATGCCGCAACTA
Source organism: Candidatus Albibeggiatoa sp. nov. NOAA (assembly GCA_025800385.1). Taxonomy (GTDB): domain Bacteria; phylum Pseudomonadota; class Gammaproteobacteria; order Beggiatoales; family Beggiatoaceae; genus Albibeggiatoa. The sequence goes on along the minus strand of JAOXRS010000047.1, from coordinate 185,104 downwards.
CACTGGTTGCTGGGCGGATTGTGGTGGCAGCAAAACAGTCTGGGGATTCAACATTAGCTGCGACTGTAGGACGGGTATTAGAGGAAACAGATAATTATATCGAAGAATTAGAATCACAAGGTGAGCAAATTGCTAACCGTTCAGTATTGCCAACCATTGGGCTAGCAAGTGTTGCGTTGTTGGCAAGAAGTCCTATCACTATGTTTGTGGTATTAAGTTCAAATTTTTCTGAAATTATGCGCACCACAGTGCCATTATCGATGTTAAATTTTTTACGGCTTGCCTCGAATAATGGCTTGTTGATTAAAGATGGACGTTCTCTCGATCAATTAACAACGATTGATACGGTTGTCTTCGACAAGACTGGCACATTGACTCTGGAGCAGCCATTGATTGGCAAGATTTATCCAGTGCAAGGATATGACGAACAAACTGTCTTGTATTATGCGGCAGCCGCTGAGCATCGACAGTCGCACCCCATTGCACGAGCGATTCTTGATGCTGCCGAGCAACAACAGATTGTTTTACCCAAAATTGATCAAGCTGAATACGAGATTGGTTATGGAATTCGCGTCAAAGTTGATGAGCAAGTTGTGCTGGTTGGTAGCCAACGATTTTTGCTTGAACAAGCAGTGAATTTTGCTGAGGATTTTGCTGATGTTGAGCAACAGGCACATCAGCAAGGTTACGGTCTGGTCTATATTGCAGTTAACAACTCACTTGCAGGCGTGATTGAATTGCACCCCGCAGTGCGCCCTGAAACTTTGGAAGTTGTACAGGCATTGCAACAACAAGGCATTGCGGTGCATATTTTGTCTGGCGACCACACTGAGCCTGTCAGAAATCTTGCCGAGCAATTAGGAGTTGATGGCTTTTTTGCGGAAACCTTACCAGAAGATAAGGCAAACATTATTCGTCAAATGCAAGAAGCAGGTAAGCAGGTTTGTTTTATTGGCGACGGACTCAACGATGCTATTGCTTTAAAAACCGCCACCGTTTCAGTTTCTTTACAAGATGCCTCACAACTGGCTGTTGATAGTGCGCAAATTGTGCTGTTGCAAAAAGACCTCCGCCAAATTCTCAATGCACTCGATCTTGCCAAGCAATATCACCAGCATCAGACTGCTGTAGTGGCAACCTCTGTTGCAGTTCCTAGCGCGTTATCGGCGGGTGGAGCGATACTGCTTGGTTGGGGAATTGCTACTACTTTCAAGCTCTATATAGCAGGTGCTGTTACGGGATTGAGTGGGGCAATGTTACCTGCGTTAAGCAATAAGCCAACGACATTCAATAGCAACTTATTTTCTCAGCAGGATCAACATGCTGATGACACCAAAAAACTTTAGAGTTCATACAAAAATGGTATGGTTACGTGATGCTCGACTTGGTTTTTCAAGTGGTTGACTTTATAAACAATAATTTTTGCCGCTTTAAAAAGCATAAAATTCACATCAATAAAATCAACGTATTGTAAAAGTCGAGCATGGTGTTAACTTTAATCCAAAAGGCTAAAACCCTCTCTGAACCTATTGCAGTTTTGCCAAAACAAGGTTAATTTTATAAGCTTTGCTGGTTATTCAGCTTTCAGGATAAAATATAGTGAGCAACCACATTTTAGGCCTTTCCGCCATACTAGCTTATTTACTGGCAACAACCTCTGGCTTGTTCGTGCCCAACTCCACCACCCTGCGCCGCCAAGCAATTTTAATACTCAGCCTAATTGCTATCATCTTACATGCAATGGTGTTACGCCAAACCATGGTCATGCCCGAAGGGTTAAATTTAGGCATCTTCAATGCTGCTTCTCTGGTTTCTTGGGTGATCGCATTATTATTGATGTTAACCCTGACCTCAAAGCCGATTGAAAGCTTAATTTCGGTACTATTTCCGCTGGCTGCACTCTCGATTGGGCTGGCTTTATATTTCCACAATGATGGTGTCGCCAAACAAATCCCCATTGGGGTACAAATCCATATTTTTTACTCCATTCTTGCCTACAGCGTCCTCACCATTTCAGCAATTCAAGCCATCTTTTTAGCCATACAAGACTATCAATTACGACACAAACGTTTGGGTTTTGTCATGCGTAAATTGCCGCCGCTACAATTGATGGAAAGCTTACTATTTCAAATGATTGGTTTAGGTCTACTCTTTTTGACATTGAGCTTGATTAGTGGTTTTGTATTTTTACAAGATATTTTTGCCCAACACCTCGTGCATAAAACTGCCCTTTCTATCGCTGCATGGTGGTTATTTGCGATTTTACTATGGGGACGGTGGCAATATGGCTGGCGTGGCCGTATGGTGATACGTTGGCACTTATTTGGCTTTTTTATTCTGATGTTGGCCTATTTTGGTAGTAAATTAGTGCTTGAATTAATCCTGCACAGGACTTGACAATTTACACTTCGCCAATACATTTAGCTTTTTTAGGGAATGCGCACAATACTTGCTTGCAATTCAATTTCTTTTTTGGTATAGGTGTGCAGCTTATTTTTAATCAAGGAGAATACACATGTCTGTTGCAGCAGAACAAATGACACAAGTCACCAATCAACCCAGTACTGAATTTGAACCGTATCAGCCTGAGCCGAACGAAGAGTACATGAGTGATAAACAACTCGAGCACTTCCGTCAAATGTTGTTAGCTTGGAAACAAGAATTAATGGAAGAAGTGCAACGTACGGTCGATCACATGAAAGATGATGCGGCTAACTTCCCTGATCCGAATGACCGTGCAAGTCAAGAAGAAGAGTTTGCTTTAGAATTGCGCACGCGTGATCGTGAACGTAAGTTAATCAAAAAAATTGATGAAGCGTTACATCAGATCAGCATCGGTGAATATGGCTATTGTGAAGCCTGTGGGGTCGAAATTGGTTTACGTCGCTTAGAAGCACGTCCAACAGCAACTAAATGTATCGATTGTAAAACGTTAGATGAAATTCGTGAAAAACAATTAGCCTAATACTGATTAGATTTTTTTACAAAGTTGTACATCGGAAGATTTGCCCCTTCACCTACGGGCTCACTACATTTTGGCTCACTGGTTACGGCAGTAGGTAGTTATCTACATGCAAGACAGCAAGATGGCCGTTGGTTAGTGCGCATTGAAGATTTGGACACCCCGCGTGTTGTTAAAGGTGCAGACAAGGCGATTTTGAGCACGCTTCATCGTTTTGGTATGGATTGGGATGGCGAGATTATATATCAAAGCCAACGCCAACGAGCTTACCAAGATGCCCTTGACTCCCTCATTTCTCAGCAACTAATTTATCCTTGCACTTGTACCCGTCAGCGTTTGAAAGGCAAGATTTATGATGGCTACTGCAGAAACAATCCATCAACTGAAAATCAGCCTTATGCGTTGCGTGTCAAAGTGAATACACCCACCCTGCAATTTTCCGATCACCTACAAGGTATGATTCAACAAAACATGCTCACTGACATTGGTGATTTTATTGTTAAACGCAAAGATGGTTTATTCGCTTATCAACTGGCTGTAGTGGTCGATGATGCAGAACAAGGTGTGACTGATGTGGTGCGCGGCTGCGATTTATTGGATACCACAACCCGACAATTATATTTACAGCAATTGTTAGATTATCCGTGTCCTAAATATACACATTTGCCGATTATGATGAATGCTGACGGTTTGAAGCTGAGCAAACAAAATCACGCCCCGATTATTGACGATCAGCCCGTTTTGCCTTTATTACACCAAGCGATTACCATACTCGGACAAAATCCGCCTAAAGACTTAAGGTATGAATCTATGCAAATATTTTGGGATTGGGCGATTGATAACTGGTGTTTGGAGAATGTGCCGTTGCAGGCTGAAATTAAGGTATAGCGATTCCTCGATCTCAACAGACCGAGAAAAAGCCTTATTCTGTAGTCACTTCACGCGATAGTAAAGATTGTACTGCTTGCTTAGGTGTGATTTGCTGGGTTAAGACTTGTTGCACATGATCGACAATCGGCATATCAACTTGATATTTCTGGGCTAAATGCGACACCTCACGCGCTGCATGAATGCCTTCCACCACTTGACCAATCTCAGCTAGAATCTCGTCATGCGTTTTTTGACTTTGCGCTAATGCAAAACCAAAACGTCGATTACGTGATTGATTATCGGTACAAGTCAGCACTAAATCGCCCATACCTGCCAAGCCCATAAAGGTTTCTGCTTGACCGCCCATCGCGATGCCCAAACGCAACATTTCAGCTGAGCCACGGGTAATTAAAGCCGCTCGGGTATTTGCGCCAAAGCCTAAGCCGTCTGCAATCCCTGCTGCAATCGCCATCACATTTTTAACTGCACCGCCAATTTGCACCCCGATCAAATCAGAACTGAGATAAGGACGGAAATAAGGATCATGAAACGCATTGACCCAGAATTGTGCATTTTCTTGTATATCTGATGCAATAGTGACCGCAGTAGGTAATTGCTTCGCCACTTCTTTAGCAAACGAAGGCCCTGATAATACGGAAAATGCTTGCTGTCCTAACACATTGTGTGCGACTTCATGTAATAGTAAACCTGTTTTATATTCAAAGCCTTTGGTTGCCCAACAGATTTGTGTATTAGGCTGTAAATAAGGTTGAATACGGCTTAACGTGGCATGAAACGCATGGCTGGGTACAACGATCAAGATTTGCTGTGTTTTTGTGGCACAAGCTAGATCATCAACCAGTTCAATGTTGTCGGGAAAAGGGTAATCGGGCAGAAATTGATTATTTTGCCGTTCAGCGCGCATCTGATCGACATGTGGCTGCTCATGACTCCAGAGCCAAATCGAGTGACCATTACGGGCTAAAACCAAGGCTAGCGCAGTACCCCAAGAGCCTGCGCCTAACACGAGAATAGGTGAATCGACAGACATGCTTACTGTGCAGGTGCTGCTTGTTGTGGTACGTGTAATTTGCCTTCTTGTTGCAATTTTTGCACGTACATGCCTTCAAAGTTCATCAATGGCAAGTAAAGTGGCGTAAAGCCGCCGCGTGTAATCAATTCTGAAACGATTTCACGAGCAAAAGGGAATAACACGTTAGGGCAAACGCCGTTCACCATATAAGCTAATTTGTCTTTAGGCATATTGGCTAGTGTAAATACACCTGCTTGCTTCACTTCAACCAAGAATGCAGTTTGCTCACCCAATGTCACAGTCACGGTTACATTGAGTACCACTTCGTACATACCCGCTTGAACTTCTTGTGACTCATAAGACACTTCATATTTAGGGTTAGGCTGTTCACCTTGCACTAAAAAAATACTCGGTGCATTAGGCACTTCAAACGAACAGTCTTTCAAATAAATTTTTTGAATTTCAAATTGTTCGCCTTGCTGTCCTTGTGCGTTTGCTTCTGCCACAATGATTCCCCTTGTGTTTGAATTATTTACGACCTTTGGTCAATGGTAAGCCAGCCGTTTCCCAAGCTATCACGCCACCTTTTAGATTAAATACTTGCTCAAATTCATTTTTCTTCAAAATATTACAAGCATGACCTGAGCGGTTGCCACTACGGCAGTTGACGATAATTGGATGTTGACGGTATTTTTCTAAGTTCTTTATTTTAGCAGATAATGAACCTAAAGGAATGTGTATTGCGTCAAGGATATGGCCTTCTGTAAATTCGCTATCTTCACGTACGTCAACCACAATCGCATCGTCATGGTTAATTTTCATCGTGGCTTCTTGGGCTGTAATATTGTTAATACCTTGAATTGAGTCGCCCAGAATATTCCAGACTAATAGGCCTAATACACCAGCAAAAGAGAAAAATAAAAGTGGGTGATTACCTACAAATTCTATCAATTGTTCCATCAAATTTACTCTAATCAGTAGCGTGACATCAAAAGACGTAAGTATAGGCAAAGTCGTGTTTAACTACAATAAATCTTTTAAACTCCGCCAAACCTTATCGACTGATAAATCTTGGTAGCAAGGTGGTTGGGCAGCGGTTTTATAGGAGCATTGTTTTTTAAGACAGGGCGCGCAAGGAAATTGGGCATTTAAATGAATTTGTTGTTTGCCCATCGTACCTGTTAAGCCTGCTTTGGTTGCGCCGTAAAGGGTGACACTGGGTACATCTAATGCTGCGGCTAAATGTGCCAACCCTGTATCAACACCAACAACAGCTTGGGCTTGTGCTAATTCATAGCCTAATGTTTGCAAATTACCTCTATCAATGATGTGGATATTGTCATGGCTGGCAGCAATTTTTTCTGCACGCTGTTTTTCCACCTCATTACCCCAAGGAATACGCACTTGATAGCCTCGATTTGTTACCAATTTCGCCAAATCTGCCCAATTGTCATCGTACCAATGTTTCGTTGTCCACGTTGTGCCATGTAGAAAAATGACATGTTTCTGTTTGTCGATTTGAAAGCTTGGTTTGATACCATAATCAGGTTCGGCGGTAGGTAGTTCGTAATTGAGCAAATTGGCAAAAAGTAAGCGGGTACGAATCACCGCATGTTGGGCTGTAGAAACCGTAATTTTTTTATCATAAAACCAGCTTGCAATCGGTTCGCGGGCGGAGTTGCCATCTAATCCACAGCGAATACCTTTAGCTTGTGCAGTCAAAACCGCGCTTTTAAATAAGCCTTGTGCATCAATCACATAATCATATTTTTCTTGTTGAATCGATTGCTTAAATTGTTGCCACTCTTTGTTTTTCCACATTTTGAGCGGATGTCTACGCCAACGCCGAATTGCAACAGGGATCACACGAGAAACCGCAGGATGCCAAGCAGGGATTTCACTAAAGGCTTCTTCTACTACCCAATCACAGTGCAACGTTTTACATTGTTTTGCCGCATCAGTTAAAGCAGGCAAGGTATGAATAACATCACCCAGTGAAGAGGTTTTTATGATTAGGATTCGCATGGATATTTATAAAATGCTTTTTAAGGTATTATCAAAGTGCTGCAAAAATCAGCAAATAGGATCATATCACAACAAAAGATACAGCCAGTCTTTAAGCTTTAAAGGCTAGCTGTTTTTTTTCGAATATTTTTGAAACGTGAATAAAAGCTTATAAAATCGCTAAATTCCCTTTTTCCTCTAGCCAATGTTTACGGTCTGATGCACGTTTTTTCGCCAACATCATATCCATCACTGAGTGTGTTTCTTCTGCTTGCTCTAAACCTAAGCGAATCAAACGTCTTGTATCTACCGCCATCGTGGTTTCACGCAACTGCAGAGGATTCATTTCCCCCAAACCTTTGAAACGTTGCACATTGACTTTACCTTTTTTCTTCTCGGCTGTAATACGATCTAAAATACCCTGTTTTTCTTCATCATTCAGCGCGTAATACACCGTGTTACCAATATCAATTCGGTACAATGGTGGCATTGCAACATAAATATGTCCAGCTCTCACGACATCAGGGAAATGCTTGACAAATAAAGCACATAACAACGTCGCAATGTGTGCACCATCTGAATCCGCATCAGCTAAAATACAAATTTTGCCATAACGTAATTGGCTTAAATCGGCACTATTTGGCTCAACGCCTAAAGCCACTGCAATATCATGTACTTCTTGCGAAGCTAGCACTTGATTGGTATCGACTTCCCATGTGTTTAAAATCTTACCACGTAAAGGCAAAATTGCTTGAAAATGCTTATCTCGAGCCTGTTTAGCCGAACCACCCGCCGAATCACCTTCCACTAAAAATAACTCGGTTTGATTCACATCTTGTGATGTACAATCAGATAATTTTCCAGGAAGCGCAGGCCCTGAAGTGGCTTTTTTGCGTACTACTTTTTTACTATTTTTCAAGCGTTTTTGTGCAGCCGCGACAATGAGTTCAGCAATTTTTTCCCCTGTTTCCACATGCTGATTGAGCCATAAGCTAAACGCATCTCGCACCACACCCGATACAAATGCCGCACATGCTCGAGAGGATAAACGTTCTTTGGTTTGTCCAGAAAACTGTGGATCAACTAACTTCACTGATAGCACATAAGCACAACGTTCCCAAATATCTTCGGGAGCAAGCTTAACGCCGCGTGGTAATAAATTACGATAATCACAAAACTCTCGAATTGCTTCTAACAAGCCACTACGCAATCCATTTACATGTGTGCCGCCTTGTGCGGTTGGGATTAAATTTACGTAGCTTTCAGTAATTAAATCACCTTCTTCCACCCATAATAATGCCCAGTCAACGGCTTCTGTTTCTGCAGAAAAATGTCCAATAAAAGGTTTTTCGGGTAAAATTGCATGATTTTGATAGTTTTCAGCTAAATAACTACTAATGCCTGCTTCATAACACCATGAATATTGTTCTGATGTTTGCTCGTTATTAAAATTAACCGTTAAGCCCGTACACAAAACAGCTTTGGCTTTCAATATGTGCATCAAATGGGCAGTGGCAAATTTTGGTGAATCAAAATAGCTGGGATTGGGTAAAAATCGAATGGTTGTACCTGTATTACGTTTTGATACGGTATCAATTTCTTCCAACTCTGTGACTTTCTCGCCATCGGCTAACTTCATTTGGTAAAGTTTGCCATTGCGTTTAATGCTGATTTCTAAATGAGTGGATAATGCATTGACCACTGAGACACCCACACCATGCAAACCACCAGAATATTGATAATTTTTATTGGAGAATTTACCACCCGCGTGTAAGCGCGTTAAAATCAATTCAACCCCGCTGACCCCTTCTTCTGGGTGAATATCCACAGGCATACCACGGCCGTTGTCTTTCACCGTGATAGAATTATCCAAATGCAAAGTCACATCAATTTGATTTGCATGACCTGCAAGGGCTTCATCCACACTATTATCAATCACTTCTTGTGCTAAATGATTTGGGCGGCTAGTATCGGTATACATCCCTGGGCGTTTGCGAACTGGGTCTAAACCCGTGAGGACTTCGAGGTCGGCAGCATCATAGCTTTGTGTCATTCAAATCCCTTTTTAAATTTTTTTGTATATATACTTAATAAGTTTTAGATAATGGCTATTTTTGTTCTAATTCTGCTTTAAATTTAATCACTTCAGATTCTGGCAATTTGGTGACTTTGCAAATTAAACTAATTGGTAAATTTTCTAGTAACATAGATTTTATAATCTCAAGTTTGGTTCGTGCTTCTCCCCGTTCTTCTCCTATTCTCACCATATCTTGACCTGCGCGAGTATCTAATAAGTCAAATTGCATCATGTTAAGCACTTCTTTTTTTACTAAGCTTTTATAAATTGGTAAAAAGGGCGAACTGTACCAGTATATGTTTTGAAGGCATAAATATGTTGCTGCTAGATGTGCAATATGATTTTTAAAGCATTAGCTGCTTAACTTTTAGGGTGTTTAATTAACTTTGCTCGAGTTAAGCACTCTCGAATTTCATTTAGTAATTCATCAAGCCGATAATCGCCTTTTTGAAACACTTTTTCAACCCGATTATTGAGCATTTCTCGCTCTCCCGGTGTCATATCTTTCGCTGTCAATACCACAACTGGAATTTGTCGCCATTCGGGTTCTTTGCGTAATTTAGTAATTAATTCAAACCCATCCATTTCAGGCATCATCAAATCAGACAAAATCAAATCAGGCCGACTTTGTAGTAAACGATTCAATGCCACTTGGCCATTTTCACTGGTTTCGACTTGCCAGCCAATTTTTTGTAACATGCTCTCAATTAAGTTACGTGTTACATCATCATCTTCAACTACCAGAATCTTTTGTGAATTTTCATCATCTGTCAAATACTTACGCAATACACGGTTTAATTCATCCCGATTGACAGGTTTGGTTAAATACTCTGATGCACCCAATGAATAACCAATGCTTTTATCTTCAATCAATGACACCATAATCACAGGAATTTTCGCCAAAACGGGATCATTTTTTAATTCAGATAATACCATCCAGCCATCCATTCCCGGCATCATCACATCTAAGGTAATCGCATGAGGCTTGTATTTTCGCGCTAACTCTAATCCATCATGACCACTTTCGGCAACAATAACTTGAAAACCGAGCTTTTTAATATAATTTTGTAACAACTCTCGAACAATTGCATCATCATCGATAATTAAGACGGTGTTACCCGCTTGTCTTTTCTCAGCTGGTTTTGGCGCATTGAGACCTTCAACCACAGGGTCTTGCTCTGCAATCACATATGCAGGTAATTGGATGGTAAAACAACTGCCATAGCCATATTCACTCTCAGCATAAATTTTTCCGCCCATCATTTCTGCAAATCGTTGAGAAATGGTTAAACCTAAACCTGTACCGCCATATTTACGGGTGGTAGACGCATCGGCTTGAGTAAACGGCTGAAACAGCTTTTGCATTTGCTCGGCTGTCATGCCAATACCTTCATCAGAGACTTTAAAATGAATCCAATCCTGCTCAGGTTCAATTTTGCGTAATACAGTGAATGAAATATGGCCTTTTTCGGTGAATTTAGCCGCATTACTGAGCAAGTTAAACAACATCTGCCGCAATTTAGTTAAATCAGCGTGCATATTACCAATATCATTAGACATGTTTAGGCTTAACGTATTGTCTCGAGTTTGAATCAATGGCCTAATCGTACTAATTACATCACTGACCATATTCTGGATCGAGAAGGTTTCAGCATAAATACTCATTTTACCTGCTTCAATCTTAGAAATATCTAACACATCATTGATAAGCCCTAGTAAATGTTTTCCCGCTGCATTAATTTTACGCACATCTGCAACTAAGTCGTGAAGACCAAAATCAGCGATGTCCTCTTCAAGCATTTCGCTATAGCCTAAAATCGCATTAAGCGGAGTACGCAACTCATGGCTCATATTTGCGATAAATTGGCTTTTAATACGGTTGGCATCTTCAGCAGCATCTTTGGCTTTGAGTAAGGCTTCTTCCGCTCGTTTATGCTCCGAAATATCGATAATAATACCGACTAAACCCGCAACTGAACCATCTGAGGTTTTAAACGTTGTGGTATTAAACATGACATCGTGAATTGAATCATCTGCATATTTGACCCGATCTTCAACGATTTGAACTGTATCATGCTCGCTATTAAACAAAGCTCTATCACGTTGTTCTTCTAACGAGGCACGTTCTGGTGGATAAAGCTCTCGGGCGGTATGACCTACAATTTCAGATTCGGTGCGCCCGATATATTTTTCAAAGCCATGATTACAGCCAAGGTACATGCCTAAATTGTTTTTAAAGAAAATGGGGTTGGGAATACTATTGAGTAAGGTTTGACGTAATAACAAGCTATTTCTTTGTACTTCTTCAACGCGTTTACGTTCTTGGATTTCACGTTTTAGGCGGTTATTGTTATCGGCTAATTCTTGTGTGCGGATTGCAATTTCTTGTTCTAAGTTATTACTAATTTTAACCAATTCAGCTTCTACTGTATCAGAGTGTTCTGCTGAGGTTTCTAGGGAAATATGCAAATCGTTGTTTTCTTCTTCCAACTTTTGCAACATAGCACGAAGCTGCTGAAGCGCTTGACTCAATGTTTGATTGTCTGAGTCGAGTTGCTCATTACGCTGCTGCAGATTATCAATTTGCTGTTGTAATTGCTCATTGTTTGAGTATATCAAGGTAGCTACCCCATGACTGTGACCTATAACGATCAAAAAGGCTTATTCGTCATTGATTATCATATATGCTGTTTTTTGTTATTGCCTCATAATGGTATAGATATTTGTTTTATAAGGCTTAGTAGCTTGGCTTTTATTTGAGTTTATTCATATCTACACTCAATAACTATACCATATTAATGTGATTGAAATTTTACGGTCTGAGTAATCTAAAATAGATCATATATATTTTTATACAGTGTGCTTATTTTGCAAATTATTTGCTTATCCGTCATACTTAGGACTATGAAATGAATAGCTTAGAGGTGATAATAATGACTGCAACAGTATTAGCGATGTTGTCAAAATTTATGGTGTTTATGAGTAAACTTATGACTGCAATGCTGAAGACATGGCGGCAGACATTCACGGCAACTAAATCGACTTGGCAGCAAATCGCGAACCAGCTCTATGGTTTTATTCACTATGGTATGCATAACATGCTTGCTTCATTGAGATAGTTTTCTTATTTAAAACCTTAGTTAAGTTTAATCTTCAATGCAAGCTTATTGATTTGTAACTATTCTTTGATCTTTTCCATGCTACGCCGATGTTCAGCCTCTTCACAATAATAGAAAGTGCTATGCCATGAGTTTATTGATGGAAGCTCTTAAAAAAGCAGAGCAATCAAAACAAAGCACTTCCACGTCTTCTGAAGTGATTCAAGATGCGTCTACTCAAGAAAAGGTGGCTGCATCTTTGGGTGCGGCTGAAATGCAGGTTGATGGCAGCATGGAAGAGCAGTCAGCAGATATTTCTGAAACAACTCACGATATAGCGATAGAAACAGCTGAGCCATTACCCGATACCAATATGGATGAGGCGACATTGCTTGAGGATAAATTGGCTCAAATTGAGGCGGAAACTGCACCAGAAGTGGTCGAGCCACTAGATATTGAAGACCCTAATAGTGGTTTTGATAATTTAGATGAGTTAGAGTGGAATTTTGATTTAGAAGATGAAATTGTAGAGCCAGAAGAAAAGACAGACGATAGTGAGGTAGTTGAGGAAAGCACAGCATTCGATTTAGAAGCAGTAGAACAAACCCCTGAAAAGCCCGAAACGTCGCTATTAGAAAAAGCAGAGCTTGCACCTGAGCAACAAGATTCAGCCGCAATATTATTAGATGATAAGCAAGAGATTTTAGAACAGGCAGAAAAGCCCTTAGAAGTCAATGATTCTAAGACGGTTCAAGTATCAAATGATAACGATGAGTTGGAATGGGATGCTGACTTGTTTACGCCTGAACAATCACGATATGCTCCAAATCCGATGGTGCAATCTGAGGAAAGTCGACAGACATTTAGCCCAGCGTCTACAGAGCCTTCTTTTAATCTTGATGAAAAGCCGTTACAAAAAGCTGAAACAACACCGACCAAACCAGAATTAAAATCAGATATTACACAGCCAGACCCTTTAACGGCTAAACGTGTTTTATTAGCAACTGCGCCGACCCATCACCGTAAAACTTATAAAACTTCGCTACTTGCTATTCTTTTTGTCGCATTTATTTTAGGGGCAGGATTTGCGGGCTATTATGTGTATCAGTTGAACTTAGTGCAGGAATTTCCTTTACTTGCAGACTTTAAAGCAGAACAGCCTCAATCAACAATAACGCCTACCGTATTGCCAAAATCCACCGAGCCACCACTTGTCACACCTGCTGTAATCGAGAGTTTTACGAATAAGGAAGAAGCTGAGCCTAAAGTGCAAACTTTTATGGAAAAAGCAAAATCTTTATTGACTGAGGTTATATCTGACAAACCAGCCCCTGTGAGCCAGCCTAAAAAAGAACCTGTTATTGAATACCAACCTACATTGGATGAAATGATTGCACAGGCTGCACCTGTAAAACAAGCCGCTGCTGCACGCCCTCAACAACCCATAATGACCAAATCCATTATGGCTTCGTTAGATGAAAATCAGCCGCGCGTGCTACCACAACAACAAACCCAAAAAGATATTCAAATCAAAAAAGTATCACGCAGCACCCAACAAATACATAATCAATTAACTCGTGCTTATCAGGCATTTCAAAAAGGGCAAAATCAACGCGCAAAACGTCTTTATCAGCAAATATTAAACAAACACTCTAAAAATAGAGATGCTTTACTCGGTTTGGCAGCTATTGCGCAACGTGGCGATCAAACCCAAGCTGCAGAGTATTATTACCAGCAGATTTTAAAGTATTATCCTGATGATAGTTTGGCGCAAATGGGATTAAATGCAGTACAACAAGCGTCTCCACAATCATCTGAAAGCCAAATTAAAATGTTGCTTGACCAATCACCTAAATCGGCTTATTTACATTTCAGTTTGGGTAATGTGTATGCGCAGCAAAAACGTTGGCGCGAGGCACAACAAGCTTATTTTGATGCACATCGTTTTGACGAGCAAAAAGCGGATTATGCGTATAATTTAGCGGTGAGTTTAGAATATTTACACCAATCTAAAGCAGCCTTACCTTTTTATAAAAAAGCCTTACAACTAAGTCAGCGGCAAGCAACCCAATTCAAACCAGAACAAGTAAAAACACGAATCCAGCAACTCTCTCAATAATATGATGATTTATTTTCTACCTTGATTTAAACAGCCTATTTTTAGATATTATGCATTTCCATAATTAAAAGTGGGGTAATCATTGTAAACCGATTGAATACCTGACTCATTTACAACAACGTGCCTAAAATGGTTTGATTCGTGGTAAAAATGATGCAAATTGTGTACTATAGCGTAGTCTGTGAAAAAGCTCCTTTAAACAGATTTCAATGATATAATAAACTATTAGTTAGGCGTAATTTCACCATGAATGAGGCTGGCCTTTTGTCTATTCATTCACTGGACAATAGATTGGTTGTAGGCATCTCTGCAATCGGGCAACACCGCATAGTAGACAACGATGACTAGAGTGAGAACCCCTAAAACTGCTCGGATTATGATTATTGATCGCTCAGAAGTGGCGCGGTCGATTATTTCACATATACTTCAAAAAGAAATGCAAGATGCTTATATTGTCACCTGTGGCAGTGCCGAAGAAGCATTAGAGTATTTACACCGAGAAAAGTTCGATCTGATTACAACTTCACTCCTGCTACCGGGTTTGGATGGTCTTGATCTGTGCCATGAAATCCGTAAAAGTGAAAAACAACACTTAACCCCTGTCATTGTCGTTTCCAGTGATGCAGATACACGTTTATTGCGCGAAGGTTTTTCTGCTGGCGTAACCGATTATTTTAATAAATCGCTGGGTTATAAAAAGTTGGTTGAGTTTATTAAAGATGTTTCACAACGTCATTCAGGATTAGTGGGTCGGGTTTTATACGTCGAAGATAGTTTAGGCACGGCGCAAGCTACGCAAACTTTGATGGAAAAACATGGTTTATATATCACCCATGTCACCAGTGCCGAGAAAGCATTAGAATTATTGAAGAGTACATCGACTGATCCTGATTCTGCGGGTGAAGAAGATGAAGGCTTTGATGTGGTCTTTTCAGATTTCTTCCTTGAAGGCCAAATGACGGGCGGCGATTTACTCTATGCCATTCGTACCCAATTACATTATTCACGTCAAGAAATGCCTGTGTTAATTATTACAATTGATGATAATAAACAATGTCAGGCCGAAATTTTCCACGCAGGTGCAAATGATTTTGTCACCAAACCTACCACTGAAGAAGTACTGATTGCGCGTTTAAAAACCTTATTATTGGTCAAACATCAACACAATGTGTTACGTCGTTACTCTCGGGATATGTATCATTTAGCGACGACGGATAGTTTAACAGGCGTGAGAAATAAACGTTTCTTGTTAGACGAAGCCCCGAATTTTATCAATCAACACCCCAATATGTGCTTGATGATGGTGGATATTGACCACTTCGAAATTATCAATGATGTGCAAGGTCATATTGTAGGCGATCATATTCTTAACCTTACAGGCAAGTTCTTAAACGAATTCTTTGATGATGATGCTATGGTGGTGCGTTTTGCAGGTAAGAAGTTTACCGTTCTCATTGCTGACGCTGATTTGGAAAAAGGCAAGAGTTTAGCCGAAACCTTACGCATTAATATGATGGGCTTAAAACCTGAAGGCTTAGATGTGACGATTAGCGTTGGTCTAACCGCAACGGAAGGGGTTAAAGGCGTGACATTGCCTACACTGATTGCTGATGCGGACAATGCACTTCATTCGGCGCAAATCCAAGGTTATAATCGAACCTGCTTATGTGTGACCAATAAAAATATTACACCTGCGTAAGCTATTCCACACTATTGTTTTGTGAAAACCCTTTTTTACTTTTATAGAACAACTCTATCAGATTTTTGTGATTGTATCGTGGTTCATCAAGCCACTCATTATTAAAGCTGGCTTCATAAAGTAATGTACTGCTAAAGCCAACAGAGTCCTGTTTGTAGTTTGTTTTATATTTTTGAGCAATTTTTCGTAGTGCAGCCAACAACGGTTGATTTTTCTCACTTTCACAATGATTTGAAGAGACAATAGATAGAATGTGTGAATCTTCAGATTTTCCTTTCCAATAGCCTTTTGCATCACTGATATTAAAACCATCGTACTGCGCAATTTTTAGCTCCGTGACAATTGTTTCTGCTACAAATCTTTCCCATTCTTCAGAACTGACTGCATTTCCACTAGGAATTGATAAACCAAAAAAAAGCTTATACTCACAAGCTGTTTCAGCCGCCATTGTTATAGGCGAAATGACAAGCAATACACTTATCACGACACTGTTTTTGATTAATGCTGATACCATATATTTTGCTCCTTTCAATTATGTGATGTAGTCAATTCCGTTTTAGATGTTAGGACTGCCAGTCCTGAAAATATAACGTTGAAGAAGGAATCTACTGTAAAAGAATAAACTTTGTACAATATTGCTCATATTTTTGGATTTATAATGGTTTATTATATCAATTTAATTTATCTGTATTTAAAAATATGTTTTCTCGTAAAAAATAGTTTGTTATGAGAATGCTTTTGTAAGGTTTATTTAGATTCAATTAGGTATAAAAAGGCTTTCTCTTTGTAGAAGCGTATTTCAATACTCAATCCCTCAAGTTGTAAAAATGCTGTTAAGTATTTGATAGTGATTTGTATATGAATTGCTATTTGTCCCCACTAGCTTCTCATTTATATTGATTTAGCGATGGCTAAAAATCAGTGTCTATAAAAATATCAATCAAAAGTCAAGCTCATTAGTCGCATTTCATATTAAACTTAGCTAAAATGTGCTGTTTTGAATGTGAACTTCTTTTATAGAATACAGAACACTTATTTATAGATTAAAAAATATTTCCATAAGCCGTATAACGACAAGCTATTGTTTACCTAAAGTTAATCCCAACATAAACAATACTCTAAAAGCTAAAAAATATAACTAAGGACATCAATGAACCTCAACTTTCTTGACTTTGAACAACCGATTGCAGAGCTAGAAGCGAAAATCGAAGAATTACACTATGTCAGCAATGATAACGACATTAATATCAGTGATGAAATTGAACGTCTTAAAACTAAAAGCCAAGAACTGACAAAGTCTATTTTCTCATCACTTACTGCTTGGCAAATTTCGCAATTGGCGCGTCATCCACAACGCCCATACACTTTAGACTATATTGAAAATGTCTTTACCGATTTCCAAGAGCTGCACGGTGATCGTGCTTTTGCTGATGACCCTGCCCTTGTGTGTGGCCTTGCGCGTTTAAACGATCGCCCTGTCATGGTTATCGGACAACAAAAAGGCCGTGATACAAAAGAAAAAATTCAACGTAACTTTGGTATGCCCCGTCCAGAAGGCTATCGCAAAGCATTACGCTTGATGAAAATGGCGGAACGATTCCAATTACCTATTTTGACCTTTATCGACACTCCTGGCGCATACCCCGGTGTAGATGCTGAAGAACGTGGTCAAAGTGAAGCCATCGCGCGTAACCTATACGAAATGTCTAGCTTAAAAACCCCTGTTATTTGCACTGTGATTGGTGAAGGTGGTTCAGGTGGCGCATTAGCGATTGGTGTGGGTGATAAAGTATGTATGTTGGAATATAGTACTTATTCCGTGATTTCTCCTGAAGGCTGTGCTTCTATTTTATGGAAAAGTGCAGAAAAAGCCCCTGAAGCAGCTGAAGCCATGAATATGACATCAAATCGCTTAAAAGAACTAGGCTTAATTGATGAAATTATTCCAGAACCATTAGGCGGTGCGCATCGTAGTATGTCAACAATGTATGAAAATTTGTCAAATACATTGAATACACTATTAGATGAATTAGAAAAGCAACCCGTTGACGAACTTGTAGAAGCTCGTTATCAACGCTTTATGAGTTTTGGTGAATTTATTGAAGACAATGCTTAAAGGATGCTTTGATGACTGAAATCGTGCAACCTTTATTCTTTGTGGGTCAATTGGTCTATCACACTAAATTTAATTATCGCGGTGTGATTATCGATGTTGATCCACAGTTTATGCTATCTGACACATGGTATGAGCAAGTTGCCAAATCACGGCCACCTAAGGATAAGCCTTGGTATCATGTGCTGGTACATAGCTCAGCTCAACAAACTTATGTCGCAGAAAGACATTTATCAGCTGACAATACTGCTGAACCTATTGAGCACCCCGCAATAAAAGAACACTTTTCAGAATTTAAGCAAGGACGCTACATATTAAGCCGATTAAATTAATGGCGGATACATGAAACTTGGGTTCAGTATAACTGTTAGTGAACAACCATTAATTGTATTGAACCTAAGTGATAGTGCTATATCATCCTTATGACAATATTGACGAAAAGATGTTACCTATTGATAGTGTAATACTGGGTTATTATATCCAAGTATTTTACTAAGTTATTTTATTTTTTGTTTACGTTTCCTCCTATTTATCTTTTATTTCATCTATACTTTTTTTTGTTATATTACTAACAATTCGTCAGTCTTTAGTGCACTAAGTTTGCTTAAATTTTACTAGTGCCAGAATATCAAGCCAGCTTGCTCAGGGGAGGGGATACCTGATGACAATAAAGACTAAAATCACCTTAACTGTAGGGTTAATGCTTAGTATTGCCTTTTTAGTTGCTACATTAGTGATTTATCAACGCTCCAGCCAAGTAACACAAAAGCTTTCCTTTGATGTAGTTGAACATACAGCCCGTCAAAATGGACTCACAATCCAATTAGAACTAGACCTAATTTTAGAAAAGGCTCGCGTACTTAAAACAACATTTAAAGAAATGCTTGATGCAAAAAAAACAGATAGGGATTTAGTGGATAAAATTCTAATCGCGGCGGTTGAAGATGATAAAGATGTATTAGGTACATGGACATTATGGGAACCTAATGCGTTTGATGGCTTAGATGAACAATATAAAAATACAATGGGGCACGATGAAACTGGGCGGGTGAATTCATATTGGCATTGGGATGATAACAATCAGGAAATCATTGTAGAGCCTAATGTAGACTGGGAAACTTCGGATTACTACCAAGTGCCTCGTGAAAATGGATTTGAAACCTTACTTGATCCTTATGTTTATAAAGTGTCAGGTAAAGATATGTTGTTAATCAGTGCAATTATGCCTGTGGTGGATAATGGACAGTTTTTAGGTGTTGTGGGTGTTGATTATGAATTAAGTATTTTGCAGCGCAAAGCATTGGCCGCTAGAATTTTTGATACAGGTCACACAGCCTTAATTGCAAATGGCGGTATGTATGTTGCGAATATTAACCCTTATTATGTTGGTAAAAATATCAGTGAAATTGGTGATGATTTAGGGGCAAAACAAATCATTGCTGAGGGTCGACAATTTTCAACGACGACATTTTCTGAAATTTTGAACCAAGATATTTATAAAATTTATGTGCCTTTACAAATTGGCAATACCGATACGCCTTGGTCTTTGGTCATGACCGTACCACTTTCTGAAATCATGCACCCATCAAAAATGCTGACCGAAACTATTTTAGCCATTGGCCTAATTTCCTTATTGGCTATTCTTATTTTGCTTAGTATTATTGTGAGTTATTTGATTAAACCATTGTCTTATATTTCTGAATATTTAGAGCAGGTTACCGCTTCTGGTAGTTTTTTACATAGTAATAATACGATTCCAATTAAAACCCATGATGAAATAGGTAAACTTGCCACTGCTTTTAATACTATGTTTGAAGAGTTAAGAGGTAAAGAAGCTGCTTTAAAAACCAGTGAGGAACGCTTTAATCTTGCAATGCGTGGGGCAAATGATGGCTTATGGGATTGGCATTTAGCCAAAGAACAAATTTATCTTTCTCCACGTTGGAAAAGTATGCTGGGCTATGAAGACCATGAGTTAGACAATAATTTAGCCACTTGGAATAGCTTATTGCATCCTGATGATAGGGGTGCCGCATTTGAAGCAGTTCAAAATTATTTAGATAAGAAAATACCTGTTTATGAACAAATATTTAGGATGAAACATAAAAAAGGGCATGATGTATGGATATTATCACGTGGCTTTGGTTTATGGGGTGAAAATGGAGAAGCAGCTCGTTTTATTGGTACCCATGTTGATATTTCTGCCCAAAAACAAGTTGAGGAAGATTTGCGTAAATCCAAAGAAGCTGCTGATGTTGCCAATCAGGCAAAAAGTACGTTTCTGGCCAATATGAGTCATGAACTGCGCACCCCACTGAATGGGATTTTAGGTTATGCACAAATTTTAGGACGGGATGTTGATTTAACTGAGAAGCAAAAAGAAGGTACTCAAATCATCCAGCGCAGTGGCGAATATTTGCTCACTTTAATTAATGATATCCTAGACTTATCTAAAATTGAAGCCAATCGTATTGAACTTTATCCGACGGACTTTAATTTCAACGACTTTCTACAAAGTATTGTTGAGCTATTTCAAATTCGTGCTGAACAAAAAGGTATCTCCTTCATGTTCGAACCAATTACCACATTGCCGCTTGGTGTTAGAGCGGATGAAAAGCGTTTACGTCAAACCCTCATCAATTTACTAGCAAATGCAATTAAATTTACTGAGCATGGTGGTGTGATTCTAAAAGTGGGTTGCGAAGATGGCAAAATGCGTTTTCAGGTCGAAGACACAGGCGTGGGCATTTCAGAACAAGACCTTCAACATATTTTTAAACCCTTTCAACAGGCAGGTAGTTCAGAGCATAAAGCGGAAGGAACAGGGCTTGGCCTCACGATCACTAAACGTATTATTGATATGATGGGGGGGGAGTTACATGTTAGGAGTACCAAAGGGCAAGGCAGTTGTTTTTGGATTACGCTGGCTTTACCAGAAGCATCAAATTTAGTAAAAGCCCATCAGACACAAACCCCTTATCAACATATTTTAGGCTATAAAGGTAAGAGGCATACACTCTTAGTGATTGATGATAAAAAAGAAAATCGTATGGTTTTAAACAGCCTATTGTCACCTTTAGACTTTAATATTATTGAAGCTGAGAATGGTTTGGAAGGTTTAGACATGGTGCAAGCTCACCGTCCAGACTTAGTTATGACAGATTTAGTGATGCCTAAATTAGATGGGTTTGAATTATCTCGCCGTTTACGCACTATGCCAGAGTTCCAAACATTGCCGATTATCGTGGTTTCTGCCAGTGTATTTGATTATCATCAAGAGCAAAGCTTTGCCGCGGGCTGTAGCGCATTTATACCCAAACCTGTTCATGCAGATGTATTATTTACTTATTTACAAGAATATTTAAACTTAGAATGGATTTATGGTGCAGAAGATATTGAATCTGACCAAGCATTAGATGCAACAATCTCATCAAACAATGACGAAACAGATTTAACAAATGAGTGGACATTATCAGCAGAGCAAGCCAACCAGTTATATGATTTGGCGATGCAAGGTGACATGATGGGATTATCTGAATATGTAGATGAACTCTCTAAAGAGGATGCAAGTCTAGCTTTTTTTGCTAAACAGGTTAAAACCTTAGCTAATAATTTTGAGGATGATAGAATCTTAGAATTAGTTAAACCGTTTGCAGAAGACTGTCCTTGCTAAGACTGGCTTTAAGTAGGGCTGCATATCTTACTAAACATGACAGCCCCCTTGCTTACCAAGGCATGGGAAAGCTATTTACGAAAGACATGGGACGAGACAAGTTAGTTAAGCCATAACTCATTTTAGCCACATCATGGCGCATTTGATCGGTAGAGACACTCATGGTACGCATGGTTTCTGTCATTCTTTCCATTGAGCCATTCATCTCAGCCATTGACAAATCCATTCGATTAATCGCCCCATCCATTCTAGCCATTGATTCATCCATACGCGTAATAGAACTATCCATGCCTGTAATGGATTCATCCATTCTGACCATTGCCTGTTCCATGTAACCCATATATTTCAGCATTGGCGGTAGGGTATCCAATTTAAGTGAAATCTCATTCATGGTTACTGTCATGGTACTGATTTGTTTGGATAAGTCCCCAATATTTTTTGACATGGAGGCCATATGCTCTGCCATATCTGGGTCAATACTACGAGCAATGGAGCGCATATCACCTGTTAAACTGTAAATCAAAAAGAAACCATATGCAGCCAATACTGCAAATGCAAATAAAGCAGGATAAACAATACCTTCCCAACGTCTTGCACTTTGTTGGAAGCTTTTTACAAACTGCTCCATTTGGCCACGACCAATCGCTGCACCACATTCCATTGTCTCAGCTTGTGCTTCTATCGGTGTATAAGGCTGTGCACCTGTTTTAGCTCCGCGTGTACTTGAACTGGTTGCTGATTGGCTGTCTGTGGGTGGCTGGGTCATACCAAAACTCCTCGTGTCATACTGTCTTTTTTATTGTTATTATCGTCTGCCTAGCTATAAACTCGGTTTATTATTATCAATAATTTTCTTATAAGTGATTGATAATTTTCAGTTAATAGGGCATCAATATGACATATTTTTGGGTATGATGCTAGCGGATTAAGCTTATCATGTTCAAAATTATGATATTAGGGTGTATAGACAGTTACTAGCGACCTCTTTAAAATTCTCTATTTTTCTTTTTCTACCGCCAAAGCTTGTTTTAACTGCTCGACAATAGGTGAGGTATGTTCCATTAAATTACTAATTGCCACCATATCCTTTTCGCGTGCTTTTGTTTCGATGAGCTTACACAGCTGGACAACTTGTTGCGCACCTAGATTTGCACTACCACCTTTAAACTTATGTGCGGCGAGATAAATTGATTCTGTATCTTTTTTATCAACAGCCGTATCTAACTCAGATAAATAATTAGGCAGTTCCCCTAAATACAAATCAACTAACCAACCAATTCCCCTCCCTTTCATTTCTTGACGTAACACATCTAAGCTTTTGGTATCAACAATAGGCAATGTGGTAATTGCTTCCAAATCACGACAAGGTTTTGACTCTATGGTTTTAATTGGTTGAGCATTCATTGCGGTAAGCTCCGTTTGTTTCTCACTTAGCCAATGTAAAATCGTTTGATATAGGTCTTTTGAGGTTACTGGCTTACTAATATAATCATCCATACCACATGCTAAGCATCGTTCTCTATCACCTTGCATGGCATTTGCGGTTAGCGCAATAATCACAATGTGTGGTCGTGACTTTTGCTCTGCTTCCCAAATGCGTATTTTTTGGGTTGCAATAAAACCATCCATTTGTGGCATATGGCAATCCATCAATATTAAATCATAATGACCTATCATTCTTTGATTTAGCGCATCTACTCCATTATCCACTACCGTCACTTCACAGCCTAAATTTTTCAGCATATCAACAGCAACTTCTTGGTTAATTAAATTATCTTCAGCTAATAATAATTTCCAACGTTGATTAAATTGCTTCTGTTGTGGTTGAGTGGATTCTTCATCTGCAATAGGTGGAGCTAAATCAGGTGAAATCGCGCGCAACAAACAGTCTAATAATTTTTTTTGTGAAACAGGTTTGTATAAACGGCTTGCCAATAATTTTTTAATTTCAGGATTATCCATTGGCTGATGTACCGAAGTTAGCATAATAAGAGGTAGAGTACTGACGGACTTATCTAGTTTTACTCGCTGCGCCAAACTTGCACCATCCATATGCGGCATCATAAAATCAATAATGGCTAAATCATATAACTTGTTTGCTTGAACAGCCCGATAAAGCTTGTTTAATCCTTCTTCTGCACTGGTAGCAACATCTGGGATCAGTCCCCAATTACGGGTTTGTGAATATAAGATTTCACAGTTAGTAGTGTTATCATCGACAATCAACACCCGTCGTCCTTGCAAAATGGAAATATCAGGTAATTCTTTGTTAACATGATGCGTGGACTTACCTAGACCAATTTCAAACCAAAAAGTACTGCCTTGACCAAGTTGGCTATCAACTCCAATTTTACCTTGCATCATCTCAATCAGACGCTGACAAATCATTAAACCCAGTCCTGTGCCACCATATTGGCGCGTGGTTGAACTGTCTAATTGGCAAAAAGGTTGGAATAAACGGGTTCTATCATCGGTGCTGATGCCAATCCCTGTATCACGTACTTCAAAGTGTAAGCGTAAATATTGATCTGTCTCATCTACCATGGCTACAGATAAAACAACCTCTCCTTGTTCAGTAAACTTAATCGCATTACCTAATAAATTCGTGATAATTTGACGTAATCGTCCGGGGTCACCGATCAATAAATTGGGTAATAAAGGCGGAAAACGACAGGCCATTTCTAAGCCTTTTTGATTCGCGGGTGGGCTAAATAACTCAATAACTTCTTCCAGCAAACTGGATAAATCAAATTCCACCGTTTCCAGTTTTAATTTACCTGCCTCAATTTTTGCAAAATCTAATACATCATTGATAACAGTCAATAAACCTTCACCCGAGCTACGAATTAAGTTCACATAGTGGCGTTGTTGTGCATCCAGTTTGGTATCCAGTAGTAATTCAGCAATCCCCATCACACCATTCATGGGTGTACGCACTTCATGACTCATAGTGGCTAAAAATTCACTTTTAGAACGATTGGCCATTTCCGCGCTATGCTTGGCTTCTTGTAATGCTACTTCTGTTTCTTTACGCAAACTGACATCACGTAAGAACATGAAAATAAGCTTTCGATTTTGAAAACAGGCTAAATTGGCGTTGATTTCAACGTTAATACAGTGATGCTTGAAGTGTCGGAATTGGGTTTCAAATGTGATTTGACCTTGTTGCTTCAATGATTCTAACCAAGCATATACGGGCTTTTTCTTATCAGGTACGATGAGGTTGAGCAGAGACATTTGGCTTAACGCTTGTTTTTCATAACCCACTAACTGGCAGAAGGCTGGATTCACTTCTTGTAACTGTAAATCCATATCCAACATACAGAAGCCATCTAATGCACTTTGAATAATAGCTTGATTATGTTGTAACTGTTCTTTCAGAGCTTCTTCAACTACTTCACGTTGTCGCTCTGCTTGTTTACGCTGCGAAATATTATTAATCGTGGTTAGTTTATAACGTTGTCCATTTGGCAGCTGCACAATACAGGCACTGACTTCAATATCGATTAAAAACCCTGTTTTATGCATTACACGCCATTCTGTTGGCAATTCCCGCGTACCTTCTTCAATACATTTTGCATATAACTTATTGGCATAATCATGCTGTTGCGGCTGCACTACGATGGTGAAATGTTGCCCTAATAGCTCTTCAGCGGTATATCCGTAAATTTGGCAGTAAGTAGCATTGACTTGAATAAAATAGCCATTTTCATCGGTCACACAGACACCAATAGGTACTTCGTTGATAAAAACAGATAAAAAATGTTGACTGGTTTGAAACTGAGAGGAAATATTGGTGACATCTTGGGCAGGTTTATAAGCGGAAATATCACTGGCAATAGCATAGTATAAATGTGGCTCTTTATGGTGCTGACACCATGATTGTGGTGCAACATTAATCGTCCATAATAACCACCGATAAGTGCCATCAGCTTGTCGACAGCGGTTTTCGATTTGAATGCAACGTTTTGTGGGTAATATTGCTAATTGTTTGATGGTGGTTGCGTGATCTTCTGCATAAATAAAATGAAATAAATCTGTTGCCAACACTAACTGGCGTGCCAATCCTAGCAAGCGAGTCATGGCTGTATTTACTTCAACAAGTTTTCCTTCTGGTGTTAATAAACATTGGGGGGTTGGAGCAAGCTCAAAAAATTCCTTATCCATGCCAGTGTCCAGTTTCAAAGCTATTTAGATTGCGGTGGGTAGTATAACGCTAAGATAAATTTAAACCGCGTTGCAATCAGTCAAAAAGCATCATGGTTTATCCTTTGTCGTTTTTATTCACTAATTATTCCAATATAACAGATGACTTTCTTATATTGTTCAATCAACTACTATAAGCAAAAATAAAATATTTTTAAGATAGCCAATTAATATTGCTAGCTTTATCATCACAACTTCCTAATATTATTAAATTATAATGAAAACTTATACTTTACATAAAAAATAATCGTTTTAACAATCCTGTAAATCGTTTAATACTATTGTTCCTTACGAAGTCAGCTGTAAGTTAATAATAACCTATAAAACAATTTTTTAGTTAAATCATTACAACTTATAAAAAGAAAACACAACTTATAATTCTGAGGAGGAGTTTATGTCTGCATTACATCCAGTTATTGCAATTACGGGTTCTTCAGGCGCGGGAACAACAACGGTAAAAAAAGCATTTGAGGATATGTTTCGCCGTGAGCGTATAAAACCTGCTGTTATTGAAGGTGATAGTTTCCACCGCTATGACCGTAAACAAATGAAAGAGGCTATTGCTGAAGCGGAAAAAGATGGAAAACATCTTAGCCATTTCGGCCCTGAGGCAAATTTATTTGATAAGTTAGAAGAATTATTTCGCCAGTATGGTCAAACGGGTACAGGACAAAAGCGTTATTACTTGCACAATGAAGATGAAGCCGAGCCTTACGGTCAAGAACCCGGTACGTTTACACCTTGGGAAGATATTGAAGCAGATACGGATTTATTATTTTATGAAGGCTTGCATGGTGCAATTCAAACTGAAACCGCGAATGCACACCAGTGGGTTGATTTGTTAGTGGGTGTCGTGCCTAGCGTTAACTTAGAGTGGATTCAGAAAATCAGCCGTGATACCAGTGAGCGTGGTTATTCTGCTGAAGCGGTCACTCATACTATCTTGCGTCGGATGCCTGATTATGTGAATTACATTACCCCACAGTTTTCAAAAACGCATATTAATTTTCAGCGTGTACCATTGGTTGATACGTCGAACCCGTTTGTATCTCGTGATATTCCAACAGCGGATGAAAGTTTAGTGGTGATTCGTTTTAATAAATATCGCAACCAAGATTTTCCATATTTGTTATCAATGATTCATGACTCTTTCATGTCTCGCCCAAATACCTTAGTTGTACCGGGTGGAAAAATGGGTTTTGCAATGCAGCTTATTTTTGCGCCAATTATTCACAAAATGATGGAGAAACGCCGTCAAGCTTTACGTGAAAGCTAATGTCTAAACAGGTCTGAATTGATATTGAGGGGGCACTTAATGTGCCCTTTTTTATAAGTGTGATTTATTGGAGTTTGTCTTTATTTCGACGCACAAATGCAAAGAATATCAGCAAGGCAGCAAGACCAAAACTGACACTCATACCAGCAGGTTCACCAGCACTCAAACCGACAGCAATAAAAATAAGACCGCCTAAACTAAATGTTGTACTAGAAAGTAGCAAAGGGTTTTGACGACCCCTAAACAATCGGTATCCCCATGCTGCCAAAACGTAACCAATGAAGGCTGCAGCAAGTGCACCCAATAAAGTAGGTGGAGCTGTTGCTGTTAAATCTGTAAGGTCTGGAGGAGGGGCAGAAAGTGAATCCACATATCTAAGTGGCATACTTAAGAAAAGCACTAACCCTATTGGAAACAGGATAATACCTAATATCATACCTAAAATACTTGAACCCTCTTCTTGCTCTTCTTCTGCTTTTGGGGTTTCTGGTTCATCTTCAGCTTTGGCAGTGTTGGATTTTTTTAATTCCTCTTCTTCGTCTTCAGACTGTTTCGATTCACGGTCTGGTGTTTCTGGGTCTTCAAGTAGTTGAGACTCTGGTTCAGAGTATTGAGGTTCTTGTTCAGTGACTTCTATTTCAACTGAGACCTCAATTTCTTCTGCTTCCTGTTCGTCAACGTCATTATCTAATATTTCGGCATTTGCTAGCTCTTCTTCGGTGGAGCACACTAATGATTCAGTATATTCTTCAACTTCTTCATATTGCTCGGTATACTCGACTTGTTCAGGCTCTTCATATTGTTCAGCATACTCAGCTTCTTCAGGTTGCTCAACATACGCTTCAGTTTCTTCGTACTGCTCAGCAGATTCCTCTGAATTTTCATACTCTTGTTCATCGTTAAAAGAAAACATATGATTTTCCTAGCTGCTTTGATGGGTAGTGTGATTGTAAAAATAAATTTATTTGTTAGATCGTTATAAAGGACGGCTATGCTTGGTTTTGTTTGCACAAAAGGAGTTTTCTTAAATCTTTAATAATCAAATTTTAAAAAGTATGTTTTTAATTTGTTTGGAAATAATCTGTATTTAATTTTTATGATTATTGAGATGATTAATTTAAGAAAAGACTTGTTAGAACACGATAAGTCAAGTTTGAAGTGAGAGTTCAGAAAGTGCGTTCTAAAGCACGTGATGAATACGTATGCTGGGAAAAAAGAGTATTTAATTTAAGTTGTTTATCAGATTAGGGCAAATTTGTTGCGCCTAGTTCGACAATAAAACAAGTGCCTTTGCCTAATTCACTTTCACACCAGACATCACCACTTAAAGTATTAACCAGTTTCTTAACAATAAATAAACCTAGGCCTGTTGAGTGCTCGCCACCAGTGGGTTTGGTTGATAAACGTGTGAATTTGCCGAACAATTTTGCTTGATCTTCTTGGCTAATGCCCGCGCCTTCATCTTGAATTTCGACCCTTACTTTTTCTATACGATGTGAGATTCGAATATAAATTTGTTTGTCGAATGGAGAATATTTGACTGCGTTAGAGACAAGATTATCTAAAACTTGATGAATTGTATTGGCATCTGCATAAGCTGAATATTCTGATGCATCAGGATCAAAGTGGATTTGAATATTTTTCTGCTGGGCTTTTTTATTGTACTCAGTCACGACTTTTTGCAAAATTGGCAAGATGTCCATATCTTTCAAGCTGACTTTGATTTGTCCAGACTCAATCGCATTTACATCTAACAGATTGGTAATTAAATCAAACATACGCTCAGAACTCACACCAATCATGTGTGAAAAATCAAGAATTTCTGGATCACTCGTCATGACTGAAATCAACTCTGCTGATCCTTGAATCGCTTGTAATGGGTTTTTCAAATCATGTGCAACAATACCTAAAAATTCATTTTTTTCTTGGTTTAATTTAACTAAGTCATTGTTAGCCGCTTCTAATTGTGTGGTGCGTCTCTGTATTCTTTGCTCAAGTTCTTGGTTCAACTGCTCTAATTCTTGTTGCGCTTTGTGTCTTAATTGCTGGGTTTCATATAAGCTGGCGACCATGGTCTCAAATTGCTTAGCTAAACAACTGATTTCATCATTTTTATGCCAATTCAATTGAATATCAAATTTCCCCGACTCAATATGCTCCATCGCAACACCCAACTTATGTAGTGGATTGACAATAAGATAGTCTAAAACGAAGAATAAGAATGCAACGGTTACAATTGTTGTTAACAATAATATGCCGATCACAATACTTGCGAGCGAATAGGCTTCCTTTAACAATGCTTGCTCAGGTAAAGCTGTGAATAATATTAAGTTTTTGTCTAATTTATGTGCTTGAAATAAAAAACTTTGGTTTTCAACTTGACTCAATATAGGGTCACTCATCTTTGTATGTTGTGCTTGTTGAATCAGAGGAGCTGGGAGTTGAAATGAAGTGGGAAATGTATTTGAACCAAATATGACCGTGCCCTCTGCATTAGTTAAAAACAAAGAACCATTGTCCACGATTTTGATACGCGCGATTTGCTGTTGAATAAAATCAAGGTGAATGCTGAGTACTAAATAAGCACGTAACTTACGTTTTGTTGCGGCCGTACTATCAAGTAAAGGATCAACATAGTACAAAGGTTTTGAAACCATTAATATAGTACGGTTAATATCGGGACTTAATAAATACTCGAAGTAAATATTTTTGCTATTGGCTTGAATGCGTTGAAAATAATCGGTTTCACTTTCATCTTCGGTGATGTTAGGTATATCTTCGGGTGCAAAACGTATGTCTTCATATCCATCTAATAGCAATACGCGAATTTCATAATACTCAGGGTGGGAACGATTGTAATTAGAAAACAACTCCATCAGTGATAACAGCCCAACCGCGTAACGTTCATATTCGGGCATAAAAATATAGCTTTCAAGTAACTCAGAGCTTGCAAATAACTCAATATTGGCCAAAGCTGCATTTCTATGTGAGTCAACATGTAACTCAACTTGATTCAATAAGGTTGCCATCTGGCGGAATACAGCATTTTCACTGGTTGATTTCAATTTTCCAAAAGCAATCCAACCCACACCAAGCAAGGGTAAAATAACAAAAGGCGCTAAAACAAAAAGAATCTTGGTTCTAAGTAACAATGTGGCGTTACCTACTTAGTGGGTTAATTTAGACCATATCATGATAAATTTGCGTTTTACCCGAGATGATGAAGGGGCTATATCAAACTCTGAATTGGCAAGTGTAGCCTCATCAGGATAGATAATAGGGTTGTTTAAGTGTTCTTCTGATAGAAAAGCCTTAGCTTCACTATTGGTTGTCGCAAATGACAATGCCTCTGCACTTAAAGCATTGATTTTGGGGTCTTGTATAAAATTGACAAATTGTATGGCGAGTTCTGGCACTTTAGATTGGCTGGAAACCACAAAGTAATCGACCCATAATTCAGTACCTTCTTTTGGTACAACATATTCAATTGCTGGATTAAGCTCTTGTAAAGTAAGTGCATCCCCATTCCAACCCTGTCCCATCCAAGTATCGCCCGTTACAATGCCCGCTGTTTCATCAAGGCTAAAAGTATCAAAGGCTTGTACATATGGTTTGAGGTGCAATAATAGCTTTTCTGCTTCTTTCAGCTCCTTCATGTTTTCATTATTAAATGGATAACCTAAAGATTTCAGAGCAAGACCGATTACAGACCGATGCATATCAAATACTAGAATTTTGCCTTTTAAATACTCTTCGGGTTCATACAATTGCTTCCAACTGGTAATTTCTTCTTTAACCAAATCAGAACGATAGATAATCCCCGTTGTTCCCCACAAATAAGGTACAGCATACTCTTTGGTTTGTGGCCAAGCATCAACCCAACGTGGCATCGCATATTTAAGATTTGGGACTTTTTCTGCACCTAAAGGTAAAATCCAGCCACTTTTTTGATATTTATCAACATCATCACCCGTTGCTAAGATCACATCATAACCTTTGCCATGGGTTCTAAATAACATCTTATTGCGTGCATCATCAGATTCAAAATAAGCTTGGTTCACTTTGGCATTAAAGCGTTGTTCAAACTCCTGTATCACCCCTTCGTCCAGATAGTCAGTCCAGTTATATACAATAAGTTCAGTAGGAGATTCAGCCATGACGTTAAGTGGTAGGCAGATTAACAACATTGATACTAGTTTCTTCAACATAACCCTTCCTCCGTTATGAAAAAATAAAAACTAATGAGATAGATGGAAAGACGATTTAATATGGAAGCTCTGGCCTGATTTTCCCTAGTATTGCACGCAATATAATAGCCAATTTACACGATACTTTTATAATCATGTAATGATTGCTATTGGTCTAGGAAATCAAAATGTTACTAATTATGCTTGGCCTAATAAGCATATTTTATATTTGGTTATGCATCGATTAAATAACAAGCTCTTTTAATATCAAAAAAAGCCGCCTATTGTCTTTTTATTAAATGAGTTATGTATATGTATAAAACTATTTTTTATGCACCACCATTCTGCTTTTTACGTATGACTATTTTTAAAATGACAAAATACACGTAAAATTTAGCCGACATTGATAATTTACAGTAAAATACATCTTCTATATTCTCTGACAAAATCTATAACGATCTTTAAGGCTTTATTTATGCGTACAACTCGTTTTTTACTGTCCACTTTAAAAGAAACGCCTGCTGATGCGGAAGTGATTAGCCATCAGCTCATGCTACGCGCGGGTTTAATCCGTCGTTTGGCTGCGGGTTTATATACATGGTTGCCGTTAGGCTTACGGGTATTACGTAAAGTAGAAAGCATTGTACGTGATGAAATGGACAAGTCTGGCGCACAGGAAGTCTTAATGCCAGCAATTCAACCTTCTGAATTATGGCAAGAGTCTGGCCGTTGGGAACAATATGGCTCTGAATTATTACGCATCAACGACCGTCATGAACGCGATTTTTGTTTTGGCCCTACGCATGAAGAAATTATCACCGATTTAATCCGCCGTGAAGTCCGCAGTTATAAGCAATTACCTGCTAATTTTTATCAAATTCAAACTAAATTCCGTGATGAAGTGCGTCCTCGTTTTGGCGTGATGCGGGCGCGTGAATTCTTAATGAAAGATGCATATTCATTCCATTTGGATCAGCCATCATTGCAAGAAACCTATGATGTGATGTTCGAAACGTATAATAATATTTTTACCCGCTTAGGTTTAAAATTCCGTCCTGTGTTAGCGGATACGGGCAACATCGGCGGCAGTGCCTCACATGAGTTTCATGTTTTAGCCGACTCGGGTGAAGATGCGATTGCCTACAGCGATACCAGTCAATATGCAGCAAATGTGGAATTAGCCGAAGCATTAGCCCCAGAAGGTGAACGTCCTGCACCACAATCTAAATTAAGCGCGGCTGTGGCAACCCCTAACCAACATACCATTGATGAAGTCAGTGAATTCCTTAACGTCAAACCTAACCAAACCATTAAGACCTTGATCGTGAAAGGTGTGGATAATAGTTTAGTGGCCTTGGTGGTACGGGGCGATCATACCTTGAATGCGATTAAAGCGGAAAAATTACCAGAAGTGGCAGAACCGTTTACTTTTGCAACACCTGAAGAAATCAAAGCTACAGTCGGTTGTGATATTGGTTCTATCGGTGTGGTTGGTTTAAATATTCCCGTGATTGCAGATCGTAGCGCGGCGCATTTGGTTGATTTTGTATGCGGTGCAAATCAAGACGGCCAGCATTTAGTGGATGTGAATTGGGGTCGTGATGTACCAGAACCAAAAGTGGCAGATATTCGTAATGTAGAAGTGGGCGATCCAAGTCCAGACGGCCAAGGCAAATTGAACATTGCGCGTGGTATCGAAGTGGGTCACATTTTCCAATTAGGTCAAAAATATAGTGAAGCGATGCAAGCCACTGTATTAGATGAAAAAGGCCAGTCAACTGTATTAACCATGGGTTGTTATGGTATTGGTGTGTCTCGTTTGGTTGCGTCTGCGATTGAGCAAAATCATGATGATCGCGGCATTATTTGGCCTCAAGCGATTGCACCATTTAGCATTGCGATTTTACCAATGAACATGCACAAATCTCAGCGGGTACGTGAAGCGGCTGAAAACATGTATCAAACCTTAACCAATTTAGGCATTGATGTTTTATTTGATGATCGTAAAGAGCGTGCGGGGGTGATGTTCGCGGATATGGAATTGATTGGTGTGCCACATCGTTTAGTGATTGGTGAAAAAGGTCTGGATAAAGGTGTGATGGAATATCAAAACCGTCAGTCGAAAGAAAGTGCTCAAGACGTGCCACTTGATGAAGTGGTGAGTTTTTTACAAGGTAAATTAACGGATTAAGTCATATTCACTCTTAAGGGCTGGCGGCTTTATGTAAAA
The DNA here is from genome assembly GCA_025800385.1 of Candidatus Albibeggiatoa sp. nov. NOAA. GTDB lineage: Bacteria > Pseudomonadota > Gammaproteobacteria > Beggiatoales > Beggiatoaceae > Albibeggiatoa. The sequence goes on along the minus strand of JAOXRS010000047.1, from coordinate 151,557 downwards.
CGGATGGCCAGTCCTAAAAAACAGGATCATAACATGCTCATTTCTCACAGCCATAAATTCATTTTTTTCCATGTGACTAAAGTTGCTGGTATCAGCATTGGTAATGCGTTAGCCCCTTATATTGAAGAACCTACGCATTTCCGTGTTGCCCGACCTTCTGCGGAAGTGAATGGCAAGCCGAACCCAATGTATGAAATGTGGAAAGCGGCGTTATTACATGCCAAAGCCAAAGATGTACAGAAAGAGCTTGATCCAGAAGTATTTGATAATTACTTTAAATTTGCTTTTGTGCGTAATCCTTGGGATTGGCAAGTATCAATGCGTCACTTCATTTTGAAAGAAACCACACATATTCATCATGAACGTATCAAAGCGATGGAAACGTTTGAAGAATATTTAAACTGGGTGATTACTACAAAAAGACCGTATCCCAAAGGCGGTACAAAATTCCAAACTGAAGCGATTGCGGATGATGAAGGCAATTTATTGGTTGATTATTTGGGTCGATTTGAAGATTTGGCCACAGGATTTAATCAAGCATGTCAGCATCTTAATTTAGATACATCCCTCCCTCATTTAAACAAAAGCCGCCACAGTGATTATCGTGACTATTATGACAAAACGACGAAACAAATGGTTGCGGAATATTTTAAACAGGATATTGAGTTATTCGGTTATCAATTTGATAGTTATGATGAATCGCATCCGAATATTGGATTTTTAGACACTATTGCAGCATAGGTATGACATAAGCGGTCTGGATCAATCCCTGTTTGCTAGGCCGTTGAAATAGAGAAGATTAGTAAAAGCCATTTTATACTAAATTACGACCAACCCTAAGAGGTCAGCATGATAATTGAAGCATTAGCACTCAGTGGCGTGTTACTGGTGGGCTACAAGGAATATGAAAAGGATGTAGCCAAAGCTGAGGAAGAAGCCCCGAAGCCAACGATTGATAATGAGATTCAAGCAGTTGACCAAGAACCTAAAAAAGACAGTGCGGCAACGGCGCGTTTACAACGTCTTTTCCAAGGTACAGATGACCAGAGTGCAGATGCGTTAGTAGCGCGGCGGGCATTTGAACGTGAAAATAATATTGGGATTTTATCCGCAGGTACGTCGTTAGGTTTAGCGGTTGGCGGCATATTTAATCCTGCTTTGGGCATTGCCTCGATTCCCTTTCTGGCCTACAACGGGCGCAAAATTTACCGCAACACAATTAAGCAACTAAAAGAAGGCAAGGTGTCAGTTGATACATTGTTGGCTTTGACTTTAACGGGCTGTATTTTTGGGGGCTACTTTATTGCGGCCAGTATTGCAATGTTGATGATGCGTTCTGCCGAGCGTTTAGTGGCCAAAGTCACCCAAGAATCCAAACAGAATTTAATGGAATCCTTCAGCCAGCAACCGAATGTGGTATGGATTGAAGTAGATGGCACAGAAGTTAAAATTCCCTTTGAAAAGCTACGTGTAGATGACATTGTGGTGGTTCATGCGGGCGAAATGATTCCAGCTGATGGCGAAGTGGTGGACGGTATTGCTAACGTTGACCAACATATTTTGACAGGTGAATCGCAGCCTGTGGATAGAGAGAAAGGCGATAAGGTGTTTGCTTCGACGATTGTGTTGTCGGGTAATATTCGGGTTCGGGTTGAAAAAGCGGGTTCTGAAGCCACAGTCGCTAAAATTATCAATGTGTTGAACAATACCATCGATTTTAAATCTTCCACCCAGTTACGTGCGGAATCGTTGTCGTTGCATTTGGTGAAACCTGCATTGCTTGCGGGTACGGTGGCGTTGCCTGTGGTTGGGTTTAGTGGTGCATTGGCGGCGGTGAATTCTCACCCTAAAGACAAGATGATGATTATCGCGCCGATCAGCATTTTAAATTATTTGAATATCGCCACAGAGCACGGGATTTTGATTAAAGATGGTCGATCTTTGGAGTTGTTGAATAAAGTTGATACCTTGGTGTTTGATAAAACGGGCACGTTGACCGAAGAGCAACCGCATGTGGGTAAGATTTATACTTGCAGTGATTATACTGAGTTGGAAATTCTTGCGTATGCGGCGGCGGCTGAATATAAGCAAACCCATCCTGTGGCGCGGGCGATTCTTCATGCAGCCCATCATGTGTATCAGTTGGAAATTCCGAAAGTCGAGGACAGTGAGTATAAATTAGGCTTTGGCTTAACCGTGAAAATCAATGATCGAACGGTGCATGTGGGCAGTCATCGTTTTATGGAAGTGGAAAATATTGAGATTTCGCAGGCGATGCAGACCCGTCAGGCTTTCAGTTATGAGCAAGGTCATAGCATGGTAATGGTGGCCGTGAATGGCACGTTAATCGGTGGGGTAGAGCTTGTACCGACGGTGCGCCCTGAGGCTAAAGAAATCATTGATTTGTTAAAACAGCATACAAAAGTGGACACAACTTATATTATTTCAGGCGATAGTGAGACACCGACCAGTAAGTTGGCGCGTGATTTAGGGATTGATTATTATTTTGCGGAAACATTGCCAGAGAATAAAGCGGAGTTGATCGGTAAGTTGCAGGATGAAGGCCGTTTTGTGTGTTATGTCGGTGATGGTATTAATGATTCGATTGCGTTGAAGAAAGCGCAGGTGTCTATTTCGTTGAGTGGTGCGTCAACGGTGGCAACAGATACGGCACAGATTATTTTGATGGATAGCGGTTTAAAACATTTGCCTGCGTTGTTTGAGTTAGCGAAAGAGTTTAATTCTAATATGAATTTGAGTTTTGCGTTGATGGTCACGCCTGCAATTTTGAGTATTGGCGGCACGTTCTTGTTGAGTTTTGGGATTGCGCAGTCGATTATGTTGAATATGGTGGGTTTAAGTTTGGGTGTGGGTAATGCGATGCGCCCATATATTACGCGGAAATTAGGCCATCATTTGCAGCTTGGAAAAGAAGAAAAAACAGTCAAATCAGAGGCTGCAACAGAAGAAGCATAATATTTAAGATTGGTGCGGCTTAAGTGTGTTAAATGTGAGTTGCATCAATTGTTATTGGGTTCGCTCATCGCATCACGTAAAAACACTGCAATGTGTTTAGGCTGATGTTCAGTGTGTGAGCGAATTTGATGCTGGCAAGAAAAGCCATTGGCAATCACGACTGCTTCTGGTTGTTCACGCAAAGCGGGCAATAAATTTAATTCAGCCATTTGTTTGGCCATCTCTGCATTTTCCGCCTCAATCCCAAAGCTTCCCGCCATTCCGCAACAACTAGATTCTATGAATTCAAATTTTAACTCAGGAACCAATTTTAAAACTTTTCTCATCGATTTCATTGCACCAACTGCTTTTTGATGACAATGCCCATGTACTAAAATTGTGCCTTGTACGGGTTTAAAATCTAATTTGAAACGTTTAGCAGTTTTTTCTTTTGCAATAAATTCTTCGAATAAAATTGCTTTTTTGGCTACGTGCTCTGCTTCTTCTCCCAATCCTAAAAATTTGTAGTCGTCACGAATCGCTAATAAGCAAGCGGGTTCTAAACCAATAATAGGTCTACCTGCTTTAACGTGAGGTGTGAGTACTGCGAGCATTTTTTGTGCATTTTGTTTTGCTCCAGCAACAAGCCCATGTGCTAATTGTGTACGTCCACAGCATAATGCTTTTTTATCTTGTAAATCTAAATCTGCCAAATAAACTCGATAGCCTGCTGTTTCCAATACTTGTAAAGCGGCGTGGGCATTTTCTGGATGAAAGTTGCGGGTAAAAGTATCAATGAATAGTACGACTTCATTTGTAGCTGCAATAGAGTCGTGATTTTGTATTTGGAAAGGTTTTTTTACAGGTTCTGGCAAATGCGCATCTGCACTAATCCCTAATAATGTCTGATTTAATTTTGCTAACCAAGTGTAACGATTGTGCAAAGCAGGCAAGTGGCGTAACAATGGAAACCGTGACCAGTATTCGGCCAAATTACCAAATAAACACGTACGCAATGAAGGTTTTTGTTGTTGATAACGTTGTGCCAAATATTCAATTTTGAGCATCGCCATATCAACCGCATTTTCACACTCACGTTTACAGCCTTTGCAACCTACACATAATTCCATGGTTCGCGCTAATGCTTGGTCGACAAAAGGCAAATTTCCCAATTCGCCATTCAAAGCTTGTTTAAGTAATCGGACTCGCCCGCCTGTAGAAAAATCACTGTGTTCTGAAACGCGATAGCAGGGACACATTACGCCTTTACGTTCCGTTTCACACAAACCACTTTTAATACAGACAGCAACTGCTTTAGCAAAATGACCACCTGTTTTAGGAATATCTGCATACGCATCGCCCATGCCTGCATCTTTATAAAATGACCAATCAAGGTAAGTTTTCATGATGATTGTATTTTGATAAGAATTTGATTTATGAAGCGCAAACGAAATGCCAAGCAAATGACGAATTTATATTTTTGTTTTTAAAGGTTTTTATTTTTTGGTTAAGAGGATTTCTGTGGGATTGTAAACATTTGGGTGAATATTTGTTGTATATCAGACTTGAGATTGTGAATAAGCCGATGTTTACTGTAAATTAAGACTATTTGGAGTATGACAAAAGTGAATAAAAGTAATGTATATCAGCTATCTAAATCTAAATTAACAGTCAATATAAAGTCTAATAAAAATATTGAAGGCATTGCTCATGCGCAAAAACTAATCAATATCGCAACGTTAAATTGTTTTCCTGCCATCATCATTATATTTTTCAATGGTATATTGGCAGGTATTTTATTTTTAGCATCTCTGATTATTGGGTTAATAGGGTGGACTAAATTAGTAAATAATATCGTTGACTCTCCCATTATCAGAAAATTATATATTGTATTGGTTTACAGTTGTTTTTTGGTTTTCCCCGTTATGTTGTATCTGATGGCTGCAATACCTACAGAAATAGCCATTATCAATCGTATTGATATATTTCCTTTGTTCACACTGTTTCTGTTTATTCTTGGTTTACAACGATTGACCGTATTAAATGCTCGTGCCTCAGCTTTACTTAAAGAAAATGGCTATAAAATCAGTTTATTTGGTACACCCATAAAAGCACAGTAGCACTAAATACTCGTTCCCCATTGTTGAACTGCATTAATAAATACTTGGCCGCGATGTTCATAACCTTTAAACATATCAAAGCTTGCACACGCGGGTGACAATAAAACCGCATCCCCTGATTGTGCCAATTGTCCTGCTTCTGAAATGGCGGTTTCCATGCTATCTGCGACACGAACAGGCACACTTGAATACTCCTCAAATGCTTCTTGAATTACTTCCGCATCACGTCCAATTAAGACACATGCTTTTAAATGTTCGCCTGCCATCATAGCCAAAGGTTCAAAATCTGCGCCTTTACCTTCACCACCTGCAATTAAAATCATTTGCCCTGGGCGTTCTAAGCCCTGAATTGCCGCAACAGTTGCTCCCACATTCGTGCCTTTAGAATCGTTAAACCAATCAACTCCTTGATGTTGTGCTACCCATTGGCAACGATGTGGTAACCCCTTAAATGTCTGAATCGCATCTAACATTGCTGTCATTGGAAGATCAATCGCTTCCCCTAAAGCCAGTGCCGCTAACATATTGGCTTGCATGATACGGCCTTGTAATTTCGCAGCTTTGACAGGTAATAATGGGGTAGGGAATTGCGTCTCATGATTACGCGCAAAATAAGACTCGTCTTTATGTGGGCAAATACTGAAAGTGCCTCGGCCACAATGTAAGCTAAAACTTAAATAGGATTGTGCAGGTTGTAACATGGCCACAACTAGTGGGTCATCTGCATTCACAACTACATGTTCACAAGATTGATAAATTCGTTGTTTGGTTGCAGTGTAATGAGCAAAGCTATCATAGCGATCCATATGATCTTCACTGACATTCAATACTACTGCTGCTTTCGGCTTCAATGAATAAGTGGTTTCTAACTGAAAACTAGATAATTCCAAAATATACACATCTGGCCGATGATGGGTAATTAAATCTAAAGCCGATATACCTAAATTCCCGCCGATACGTGCATCCCAACCCGCTTGCTTAGCCATTTCGCCTAATAAAGTTGTTACGGTACTTTTCCCATTCGACCCTGTAATGGCCACCACAGGCGCATCGGCATAACGCGCAAATAATTCGATTTCACTAATAATAGGAACGTTGGCTTGAATGGCTGTTTGAAGTGCGGGTTCTTGTAAGGATAAACCGGGGCTAATCACAATTTCTTTGGCGCGGGCTAAGATTTCGGCATCAAAATGCCCTGTTAAATATGAGATATTTGGGTCGAGCTGTTGTAACTTTTGCAGCTGTGGCGGGTTATCACGATTATCCATGACGCAGACGGAAACATGTTGCTGTAGTAGAAAACGCGTGCAAGCAATTCCTGTCTGTCCCATCCCCATAACAACAGTATAAGTCGAAGGCAATCGGTTTAAATTTTGAGCAGACATTTTTATCAATTGGCGGTGGGCGGAAATTTATTATCAATTAATCAACCATAATTATCAACTGATCTACATAGACTTATTTGGCAAAGCAGACAGATTCTATTAACATGGTTTTCATTTTGTTGGTCTAAGAATTTACTATGCTTCACGCAATTAGCCTGAGTAATGTCAGTAAAACATACAAGTCTTATCCAAGTGGCTGGGATAGGCTGCAAGAAATCATCACCCATAAACCAACCGCACATACTTTTCATGCTTTACAACCGCTAGATTTGCATATTCCACACGGCCAAGTCGTGGGCTTAGTGGGCAATAATGGCGCGGGCAAAAGTACGTTTCTTAAAATTGTGGCGGGCACATTAACCCCAGATTTACACGGCGAGTGTCAAACCTTTGGGCGGGTGTCGGCTTTATTGGAATTGGGTTCTGGTTTCCATCCCGATATGACAGGGCGTGAGAATGTCTATTTAAGCGGGACAATTATCGGTCTTAACAAAACTGAAATCGATAGTTTATATGATGATATTGTGAAGTTTGCAGGTATTGCCGATTTTATGGATTTTCCTGTTAAAACTTACTCTTCAGGCATGTTTATGCGTTTGGCCTTTGCGATCGCGACTTGTGCTGACCCCGATATTTTGATTATCGATGAAGCATTGTCGGTCGGTGATGGCAGTTTTGCACGTAAATCATTTGATCGTATTATGCAGTTTCGCGAGCAGGGTAAGACAATTTTATTTTGTTCCCATTCGTTATACCAAGTCGAAAAAATTTGTGATCGGGTGCTTTGGTTGGATAAAGGCGTATTAAAAATGGATGGCACACCATCACAAGTATTGCCTGCCTATACCGAGTTTTTAAATGCGGACAATCAAGAAATCGATAATCAACCGCAGCAAAGTGATACGCCACAAACATCAGAAAAATCGCTCACCCATATTACCAATGTAATCGGTCGCGCAAATGGTCAAACAGGCGATACATTAACGCTGAAAACGGGTCAAACAGATTTTGAGATTGAAATTCAGTTTACTTATGATGAGAATCTGCCAAAACCTACCGTCGGTGTTGCGATTTGGCGTAAAGACGGTTTATTGGTAACCAGTGCATCAACCCATAATGATGGTTATATATTGAATCAATGTGAAAATGGTACGGGGCAAGTGAAAATCCAGTTTCAAGATTTGAGCTTATTGAAAGGTAATTATACGGTGCATGTGTCTTTAGGTTGTGAAAATGCAATTCATTTATACGATCAAATTGTGACAGCATTGTCTTTGCAAGTTGAGCAGCAAGGTGTTGAGCAAGGTGTGGTGACATTGGCACATGAATGGGTTAATGCATAGATTACTGTAACAAACTGTTTGAAAAGGCATATCATATGGAAGCGTTATTAAAAAATAATCCCCTGATATTGATGGAAGCCGCGATTGTTGAGCAATTACGTTGGCATAGTGATGTGCAATTACATCCTCGTTTGAGCAATGCGCCACTGATTTACACAGCCAAAGAACCTCTGACGCAGCTTTATAAACAATATATGGATATTGCACTGACTGCTGATTTACCGTTTTTGATGTGTACACCGACATGGCGTGCAAATCGTGAACGAGTGGAACAAGCAGACAATCCTGATTTTAACCATATCAATACTGATGCGGTACAGTTCTTACAACAGATCAAACAAGCTAGCGGCCAAGTGGATAAAGTCAAAATCGGCGGTATGATGAGCTGTAAAAATGATTGTTATCAACCTGAACAAGGCTTATCTACACAAGAAGCAAAACAATTCCACCAATGGCAAGTTAATGCGTTAGCGGAGGCAGGGGTCGATTTTCTATTTGCGGTGACATTACCAAATATTGATGAGGCAATTGGTATTGCACAAGCAATGGAAACCACTGATAAGCCTTATATTATTAGTTTTGTAATTAGTCGAGAAGGTCAATTATTAGATGGCACGTCGTTACACGCTGCCATTGAAAAAGTGGATTTAGCTACGGAGAGAAAAGCGTTAGGTTTTATGGTGAACTGTGCTTACCCCAGTTTTTTATGTGCTGACAATCAGCCTCCAGAAATGTTTAAACGTCTCATTGGTTATCAAGCAAATGCGTCGTCTTTAGATCATTGTGATTTGGATAATGCAGCCCAGTTGGAATCAGACACAGTGCAGCATTGGGGTGATGAGATGCGACGTTTTAATCAGCAATTTGGGGTGAATATTTTAGGTGGGTGTTGTGGCACAAATGCAGAGCATTTGCGTTATTTGGTTGCACGATGATAATTGATTGTCTTCAAAAAAAAGTTGTTTAAAGAGAAAATACTTTGAATTAAATAAGGCGTGCCAAGCTAAAACTCGAACACGCCTTTCTCTTGATTACAGATTTAACATCATTGGATTAAATCAGCCTCAATCATGCCGATGCCTTCACCTTCAATCACTTTCAGTAAAATAGCATAAGCCCCTGCACTGACTTCAATGATTGCACCTTCACTAATCGCATTGTTAGCTAAGCTTTTTTGAGTTGATAAATTGATGAAGTGCAATTCACTGACCACATCGCCACTTAAAATCCGTGTATTGACTTGGGCTTTTTGCGTTCCTTCACCACTAACGATGAAATTCAATACCAAGAAGTCTTTTAAGTGACCACGGACACTAAGGTTGGTTAAGTTCAATTGATTGTTTTTCAAACTAATTCCAGCCATACCTCGACCTCGAGTACCTAGAGAACTCATTTGAATAGTGTAAATACCTTCACTTACATTATGATCTAAAGTAAAGTTCTCTGAGTGTTGATGACGTTTGAGTAAGTCACCACGAATCCCTTGGTTATCAATAGTGACTTCATTCAGATCAAGTTGAGGCATGACACCCTTATCTAAAATATCTGCATGGAGAATTACGTCAGCTGTGCCATTACCTTCAAGAATAAAGCCAAGAATCACATCTTCAGCACCACCACGTAATGTACTGTGGCCACTAAAGTTGAGGAATTCTATTTGACCTGTAGTATTACTCGTTGAGCTTGTATTAGCATTATCAGTACTACTTGAGTTGGTATTTGTTGGTTTCTTAGTACTCTGTTTGCCATAAACTTGTACTAAACAACGGTAGTTATCATGCATATTTAGTGTGTGAGTTGAATTATCACAATCACCAATCCATGTGACAGTGTAGTCATCTTTTGTTGTACCTTCAGCCATATTGATAGATTCAAGTATAAGCTGTACAGTTTCACCTTGATCAAATAAGTATGAACACGTGCCAGAGCCATATTTACAATCAATACCACTAGGCTGACTGATAATATGAGCCTTCGTTCCTCCTACTGAAAGCAGGTGGTGACTAGGCTTTGTTGTTATAGGGCTATTGGTGTTAGAGCTTGAAGAATCATCAGGAGAATTTACATCATCATCTACAATAGTCAAAGTAAATTGTGATGTTGCTCCTTTTATAGCATTAATAGAGCTTCCCATATCAATGATTAACTCTTCATCAGACTCAGAAATAGCGTCATTACGAATTGTAATGATTGATTGTGCTTCAGTTTTACCTGCTTTGATAGTTAGGACTGATGTACCCATAGCATAATCATTATTACTAACAGAGCTAGAGGTATTAGTAGATAAAGGAATAGATATAGGGTATTCAGAAGCTTCAGATAGTTCAACAGTTAGAGTAATACTACCTTTATCTTCTGTAATAGATTGCTCTGAAAGTGCAAAATTAATAGTAGGTGGATTCCATATTGCAAAACGAGTAGAAATAATTCTACCGGCACTATTGAATTTGCCTCCAACAATAATATTGCCTTCATTATCCAAACTTAAGGCTTTAACCGCTGAATTAACTCCACCACCTATAGACTCCCAGTTTGTGCCAGTCCATTTGGCAAGGTATCTAAGCTTTGTATTTCCAGAAGAAGTAAAATATCCGCCTGCAATAATATTACCTTCATTATCTACCTTGAGGTCATCAACTCGAGTATTGAATCCGTTTCCTAAAGATTCCCAACTTGTTCCATTCCACTTTGCGATATAGTTAAATTTTTTGCCTGAAGAGGTAGAAGAAAAAAGTCCCCCAACAATAATATTGTTTTCTTTATCCACTTCCAGTGCCTTAATACGGCTTTTGAATCCGCCACCTAAGAATGCCCAGTTTTCACCATTCCATTTTGCAACATAGTTTAGCTGATCACCTAGAGAAGTGTAGAGAGCAACAATAATAATATTATTCTCAGAATCAACTCTTAGGCGAGAAATACCTGTAATATTGAATTCATCGCTGTTGAGATTAGGGGGGTAATGGCTAAAACCATTATCTAAAGGCTCCCAGTCTGCACCATTCCATTTTATTAGATTGCCACCAAGAGCGTTACTTCCAGCAATAAGGTTGTTTTCATTATCTAATGCCAAAGTACCAATTTGAAGATCAAGCCCGTCACCAAAGGATTCCCAGCTTGCTCCATTCCATTTGGCGAAACCATTGAGAAGCTGGTTACCTGACTTAGTAAAGTTGCCACTTACAATAATATTATTCTCATTGTCGATGAATATATTAGAAGGAAAGCCGTCAAAGCCATCGCCTAAAGACTCCCAACTTGTTCCATTCCATTTGGCAATATGGTTAACTATCTGACTGCCTACAGAAGTGAAGTAGCCCCCAGCAATAATATTACCTTCATTGTCTACTGCTAGAGCATTAACATCATGATTAAACCCTTGAGCTAACGAAGCTATTCTTTCCCAGCTATTTGTACGTAATTTAGCAATTTTATGAACAACTTTATTGTCTGAACGAGTAAATGCTCCCCCTGCAATAGTATTGCCTTCAGTATCTGTGGTCAGCGCAAAAATAACGTCATCAAATTCATCATTGCTTGTAGATTCCCAACTTGTTCCATTCCATTTGGCTGCATAAGTGATTGCCTGATTTCCTGAAGAAGTGAATTTACCACCAGCGAAGATATTTCCATCATTATCAATGCTGAGTGCTAAAACATCATTATTAAATCCATCACCAAAAGACTCCCAGCTTGTCCCATTCCATTTGGCTATACGGCTGACTGGTTGGTTGTCTCCTGAAGAAGTGAATTTACCACCAGCAATAATATTTTCATCACTGTCTAGTGTTAGGGCATAGACCTCATCATTAAGCCCATCACCCAAGAACTCCCAGTTAGAACCATTCCACTTCATAATACCTTTGAGTGTTTTACCACCGTTTTCTGTGTCGAAAAATCTGCCACCAGCAATAAGGCTGCCTTCACTATCTAGAGTTAATGCATAGACATTGCTAAACCCCTCACCTAAGGATTCCCAACTTGAGCCGTTCCACTTTGCGATACCAGACCGGTTAAGCTCTTGGTTACCTGAATTAGCAAACTTTCCTCCTGCAATGATATTGCCTTCATTATCTATAGCTAGGGCATATACTCCTTTATCAGGATTTAATTTATTGCCACTAAACCCTTCACCTAAGGATTCCCAGCTTGAACCATTCCACTTAGCAATATAATTCAAAGCCACGCCATTATGATGGGTAAAATCACCACCCACATATATATCTTCTCCATGATGTAAAATGGTAAAGATATCACCATTAAAACCTGGGTATCCAAAGCCTTCTTGCCATTGAGCAGAGGCTGTTTGTAAGGAAAGCAGACTAAATAATACCAATAACCATCTACAGTATGCCTTTATATGGCAATACTGAAAAATTAAGTTAAACATGAGTATTCCTATTAATAAATATGATCGTTAATAATAATATATAACTATTATTTTCATATGTAAATAAGAGTATGTTAATTTGGTTATAAGAAAATGGCGTGCTAAGCTAGACTTAAAACACGCCACTAATTATTACAGTTAAAAAATCAACTTATTATTGCATTAAGTCAGCCTCAATCATGCCAATACCTTCACCTCTAATCACTTTCAGTAAAATAGCATAAGCACCTGCACTGACTTCAATCGTTTTTCCTTCAGCAATATTTTCATTAACCAAGCCTTGTTGAGTTGAAATATTGAGCAAATGCAACTCAGTCACAACATTGCCACTTAAAATCTGTGTATTGACTTGGATTTTTTGTGTTCCTTCACCACTAATGATGAAATTCAATACTAAGAAATCTTTTAAATGACCACGAACACTGAGGTTGGTTAAATTCAATTGATTATTTTTCAAACTAATCCCAGCCATACCACGACCTTTAACACTGATAGAACTCATTTGCATAGTGTAAATACCTTCACCTACAGTATGTTCTAAAATGAAGTTTTCTGAGTGTTGATGACGTTTAAGTAAATCACCACGAATACCTTGCTCGTCAATAATGATCTCATTCAAATCAAGCTGCGGCATCACTCCTTCATCTAAAATATCTGCGTGAAGCACTACATCAGCTGTGCCGTTACCTTTAAGGATGAAGCCAAGAATCACATCTTCAGCACCACCGCGTAATGTGCTGTGGCCACTGAAGTTTAAGAACTGTAGTTGATCTGGGGCTGACTCGATTGTGGCTGAATCAGTTGTTAAGTCACCAGTATTTGAATTGCTGCTTGAGTAATCCATCCCCTGTTTGCCATAAATTTTGACATGACAGCGAATACCTTTGTTCATCTTGACGGATTGTTTCGCACATCCATTATCAGTGCCTTCCCACGAGATGTTGTAATCATTTTGGCTAAAACCATCAGCTGTTTTGATTTTGACTAGCTCAAGTTGAACGGTTGTACCTCGATCAAACATCGCTGTGCAAGAGCCTTCACCATATTCGCAATTAATGCCACTTGGGTTAGATTTGATATGAGCTAAATGGCCAGCAATACCTAATAGATAACGGTCTTGATGAATATGCGTTGAGCCTGTTGGTTGTTCAGCATCATTGTTATCACTTTCTACAGGTTCTTCAGTTCTAGTGATTGTTACTGAGCCAGTTAAACTTAAGCTAAAGCTACTTTCATCGTCATCGTTGCTATTAAAGCTAAGTGTGCCTGAATAATCACCTGTGATTGAAGTATCAGATAATTCAATTGTTATATCTGCGCTAGCATTTGCGGCAATTGTTATATCAGAGTTGACGGAGCTGCTAAAGTTGCCTGTTAAACTGATTGAATCCAACACTAAATCAGCACTGCCGTTATTCTCAATCGTTAAAGTTTTGCTAAGCGACCCATTTATATGAGTGCTACCTAAATCAATCGTTGCAGAAGTGCTTAATTCGTCTGTGTTGTCTTTTATTGCGATTTCAGGCTTTTTAAGACTAAAAGTAGCAGTACAATTCATGTCGGTGTTGATAGTAAAACTAGCAGATGAGCAATCACCACCCCAGCCATTGAAGGTGTAATTTGTATCAGGTGTCGCAGTAAGGGTTACGGTTGCACCATTAAGGTAAGGGTCTAAGCATTTTGTCCCCCCCATACCACAATTTAAGTCAACAGTACTGGTAATAGTGCCATTGGTTGGCTTAGTCATTGTAAGACTGGCAAAAGTCATCCCCGTAGTGAATGCCGCATTTGACTCGCTTGCTGTGAAAGGTAATAGTGTGGGCATATCTAAATTTGTATTTGTCCAATAGACTTCACCATCCCAACCTTCGATAACCAGAAGATTGTTATTCTCATCGATGTTGATGTCGGCCAAACTACCTGCATTGGGATTGACGGAGTTCAATACAGAACCATTGGTGTCGAAAGCGTAGATTTTACCGTTGTTCCACGATACACCGTAAATATTGCTGTCGCTGTCCACGGCAATAGCACGAATACCTGCAACGAAAAGATCACCTGATAAGTCAATGGTGTTGAGTAAGTCTAAAGTAATGGGGTTAAACACTAGAATCTCACTCAAGTCAGATAGCCCATACAATAGCGCGTCTCTGCCTATGGTTAATTGGATATAGCCTTCAGTATCAGAAAAACGCTGGTGGCTATTATTACTCAAATCAAACCTCACAATGCCTTTTGCTTCTCCTCCATTAAAAGTACGCGAATCTGAAACAAACACCCAATCGTTGAAAGCAGCAATACCACCATAAGTACCATTATTGGCTGTACTCCATTCGGAGAAGCTCAAATCGATAGCGAAATTGCCTGTGGATGGGATCAAAGTACTCATTACAGGGTTAAATGTGCCATTGAAAGCATATACATTACCGTTATTGCCAACAATAATATCTCGAAGGCTTTCTGTGCCGCCATCTCCAGTGAAGGTAAAAGATTGCACTTTAGTACCATCTAATTGGTATTCATCTACGATATAGTTTTCTTGAACAGCTAAAACATTGCTGGGGGTTAATGGAGTGCCTGAATTTGATAAGTCATCGCTACTGAAAGTGGCAGTACAGTTCATATTTGTGTTGATAGTAAAGCTGGCAGATGAACAATCACCACCCCAACCGTCGAAGGTGTAGTTTGCATCAGGTGTCGCAGTAAGGGTTACAGTTGCTCCACTGAGGTAAGGGTCTGAGCATTTTGTCCCGTCTGTGCCACAGTTTAAGTCAACAGTACTGGTAACAGTACCATTGGTTGGCTTAGTCATTGTAAGAGTGGCAAAACTCATCCCAGTAGTAAATACGGCATTTGTTCCTTCTGCTGTGAAAGACAATAGTGTCAGTGTATCTAAATTTGTGTTTGTCCAATAGATTTCACCATCCCATGCTTCAATAACCAAGAGGTTACCGTTCTCATCAATGTTAATATCCGACAAACTATTTGCACCAGAAGCAATTGAATTCAACACTTCGCCGTTGGTATTGAAAGCGTAGATTTTACCATTCCAGGCCACGCCATAAATGTTGCTGTCACTGTCCACGGCAATAGCGCGGATACTAGCAGTGGAAAGGTCACCTGATAAATCGATGGTATTAAGCAAATCTAAAGTGATGGGGTTAAATACTAGAATTTCTTTCGAGCTTGATAGACCATATAGTAATGCGTCTCTGCCTATGGTTAATTGGATATAGCCCTCAGTATCCGAAAAACGCTGATGAATGCCGCCATTTAAATCAAATCTCACAATACCTCTTGCTCCTGCTCCGCTGGTATTCATATCCGAGACAAACACCCAATCGTTAAAAGCAGCAATACCACCATAAGTGACATTGTTAATGGTACTCCATTCAGAAAGAGTTAAATCAGTAGCAAAGCTGTTAGTGGCAGGTGTCAAGATACTCAATACAGGATTAAAAGTACCATTGAAGGCGTATACATTCCCATTTTGACCAACGATAATATCGCGAAGTTCTTCTAAGTTATCTGCATCAGGTGGTAAAAAGCTAAAGGATTGTACCTTAGTACCGTCCAGTTGGTACTCATCCACTATATAGCCCTCTTGCATAGCTAAAATATTACCAGAGGTTAGAGCTGTTCTTACAGAGAAATTATTTGTAAAATGGAGTATTCTGTTATTGTTTCCTGTCCAGTTTGCATTGTTTGCCACTGCGGCTAGTATTTCTGCTGCTGTACCACTTGTGATGCCTGCGTACCAAGCATTATCATATTCATCTCCTTCACCACTATCATTACCTACAGCGACAGCATTGGTTCTATCAGTTAATCCTAAAGGCAAAGCTGAATTGCTGGTAGCAGTACTGTTGGTTTGCCACTGAGTGCTGTTAGTTTGTACTGCAAAAATAAATGTTGGGCTTGACGATGAACCTTGAAATGCTAGTATTTGGTCGCCATTAGCTGACAAGCTGAATCCATAATTACCAACATTTGAGTCGTCGGCACTCGTAAAATTGCCGCCGATACCAACAAAAGTGACCAGTGTTCCTGCTGAAATTGCACTGGATGCGGTGTATTTGACTGCGCCTTCACCCCCTCTAAATGTATTAGTGTCCAACCAACCACTGTCAGTAAACGTAATCTCTGTACCTGGCTCTAAGTTCACTAAGGGTATGAAACTGAACTCATCAGGGTCATCGGCATTAACACCAATAATGACAATATCTCCAGCACTAAGCGTCGTACCTGCTGCATAAACATGAAATATTGGTAAAAACACAATACTCATGGCAATCAGCGTCTTTTTAAATAGTGTATTCATATATTTTTCCAGGATTATACAAAGTAAAACAGCTGCAGCATTTAATATAATATTAATTAATAAATTTAACCAAATAAACCTATAAATCTCAAGTTATTTTCGATAAAAGAACAGTTGTCTGTAAAAGTATCAGCAATAAGTAATATTTAAATTATTTTTCATAAAAATCAAAAGTTAAAGAGTTGCATAAAATTGGCTTTACTCGATTTTTTATATAACATTTATTTGGTGAGTTAAGTGTGTTTTAGAGATTTTGAGTGTAATAAAAAAGAAAAGATGCAATGTAATAGAAAAAATGATTAAAAAAGGCGTGCCAAGCATCAAGCTTGAAACACACCTTTGAAAATTATGAATGTAACATCATTGAATTAAATCAGCCTCAATCATGCCGATGCCTTCACCTTCAATCACTTTCAGTAAAATAGCATAAGCTCCTGTACTGACTTCAATTGTTTTTCCTTCAGCGATATTTTCATTAACCAAGCCTTGTTGAGTTGAAATATTAAGCAAATGCAACTCAGTCACAACGTCGCCACTTAAAATCTGTGTATTGACTTGGATTTTTTGTGTTCCTTCACCACTAATGATGAAATTCAATACTAAGAAATCTTTTAAATGACCGCGAACACTGAGGTTGGTTAAGTTCAATTGATTATTTTTCAGGCTAATCCCAGCCATACCACGCCCTTTGACCCCAGCAGAACTCATTTGCATGGTGTAAATGCCTTCACCTACAGTATGTTCTAAAATGAAATTTTCTGAGTGTTGATGACGTTTGAGTAAGTTGCCACGAATACCCTGCTCGTCAATAATGATCTCATTCAAATCAAGCTGTGGCATAACACCTTCATCTAAAATATCCGCGTGAAGCACCACATCAGCTGTGCCGCTACCCTTAAGGATGAAGCCAAGAATCACATCTTCAGCACCGCCACGTAATCTGCTATGACCACTGAAATTGAGAAATTCTAGTTGGTTTGTAACAGGTTCATTTGTATTTGAGTTATCTGCTGAACTGTCAGTGTTTCCAGTAGCACTGTCCGCTGAGTAATCCATCCCTTGTTTGCCATGCACTTTGACATGACAGCGAATACCAGTTTGCATGGTCACAACTTGTTTAGCACACCCATAGTCGGAGCCTTCCCAAGTAATATCGTAATCATCTTGGCTGAAGCCATCAGCGGTTTTGATTTTGATTAGTTCAAGTTGAACGGTTGTTCCTCGATCAAACATTGCTGTGCAAGAACCTTCACCATATTCGCAATCAATACCACTTGGGCTAGATTTAATGTGTGCCAAATGGCCTGCTACACCCAATAGATAACGATCTTGATGGATATGTACTTTGCCTGTAGGTTTACTTGAGCTGATTTGATCATTGTCTGAGGAATTGTCAGTATCACCTGTATTGTCTATGTCATTATCAGAATCATTGCTTGCTGTGACAGTACCCGTAAGACTAATACTAAAGTTGCTTTCATCACTGTCGTTTGTAGTAAAACTCAATGTGCCTGAGTAATCACCGATGGCTGAGGTATCAGATAATTCAATACCAACTGAGTAACTAGTCGGTATTGTCAGCGTTGAAGATGTTGCATTAGTAAAGCTAAAATCACCTGTCAAAGACACTGAACTTAGTACTAAATCACCATCCCCAGTATTTTCAATACTTAAAATCTTACTAAGTGGGTCGCCAGCAACAGCACTACCTAAATCAACTGTTGCAGACGTGCTTAATTCAGTTGAACTGTCTTTTACAGTGATTTCAGATGTGGCAGTATGAAGTGTTAAACCGACAATAATAGGATCATGATCGGAAGCGCGATAAGGTGTAGTGGGGTCAAATAAACTACTATCATTGTTGTTTTCATTATAATCAAATACATCAGGCTCATCTGCATTAATATGCCAAATGGTACTACCTGTGACTTGTGCATTTAATGTAGAGCTAGCAAAAGCATAATCTAGTGTACCTGATTGCGCTTTAAATATATAAGAGTAGTTATTTTCACCTATGATATTTGTATAATCATTTTCCATTTCAACAATAGGGTCTTCTTTTGCGTAAGCATTGAAATCACCCACAATTAAAAAATCATCATCAGGGCTGCTGGTTGGATTGGTCGCTAACCATGCTTTTAAAGCTTGTACACCTAAGAGTCGTGTTTCATTGGAAAGTCCTTGCCCGTCATCTGCATCACTGTCACCAGCATAATTACCTGCACTGAATTTTGACTTCATGTGTGTGACAACAAGGGTAAATGTTTCATTTGTAGATTGGTCTGTGAACGTTGTGGCAATTGGTGGGCGATTTGTGCCTGAACCATTAAAAATAGACCCGCTCATATCTAAAGCAGCTAAATCAGAGTCATCTAAAGTTTCAATGGTTGTGCCTGATGTTTGTGTAACAGACGCGGTTTTATAAATAATGCCAACAGCAATGTCATCACTGCCAATATTGGTACTAGGGTCTATATAATCATAAGTACCTGCACCCACACGCGCATTTAATTCACTGACTAAATGGGCAATTGTACTGCTGCTACCACTGGCATAGTCATTTTCCAATTCCTGCAAACCAACAATATCAGCATCCAGACTTATGAGTACTCTAAGTAATTTATCTGTTTGGCGTATTAACTCAACGGATGTATCTGCACCTCTTGAGCTTAAAGTGGTGAAATAATGATGGACATTAAAGCTAGCTACTCTTAGTGTGCCGCCTACATCACTATGGTTTGCGGGGCGTGCATTAGTATTAGTAAATGAAGGTAATTCTGTAGGCATAAGACGATATGTCTGCTTTCCAAAATTAATATAGCCTCGACCATAATTAATCACACCTTTTAAGTTAGTCACTGTGTCACCCAGACGAATAACATCGCTCGTATCCAGTGAACCATCTGGATAAATAGGGGTTACACTTTGTCTTAAACGCCCATCATCAATTGTAATACTACGTGCTGCTATATCGAATAAATGATGTAAGTAATCCGTGGCATTTGGCGTATTGGTTTGGGTAAATTGTGTAAGTCGTCCATCTGCAGAAGCAACGAATTCGCCATAGCGATCTAACTGATATAACTCTGTAATAGTTAAGGCATCAGAAAACTCAACTAACATGCCCTCATAACGCTCTAAATCTACAACCCATTCATCATCATCATTCATGACTAATGTCTGATCAGGAGATAAATTAAGTGGCAAATCAATACGAGTGGCTGTGGGTAGTATATTGTTTTTACTTATAATATTCACCGTTGGTGTACTGCTAATTTCTGTCATACCTCGATATTCATTGACTCTACCTGTTACTTGTACTTTATCACCTACTTCTACATCAACAGTAGCAAGCGTTCCACCATAAATAAAAATACCTTCTGATGTATTATCATGTTCATCAATGTCACTGTCTTCTTCTTGAACAAAAAAACCACCTAAATTTGGCACATCACCATCAATATGCTGAAAATCCCCGACGACAATACCTTCAATTGTTCGTTGGAAGTCAATATATTCGCTATCACCACCTGTTCCTTGAATTTCATGAATTTTAGTAATTGGGACATCTGTTTTTACATTCTTTGCTTGTGGTGATCCATCGATTTTATAGTTAATTGCTAAACCACTATTAGTATAGGGAAAAATCATGAAATGATGCGTTGTGTCTGGGTCTAATCCAGTCCAAGTATAGGTTTCAGTGCCTTGAGTGATATTTTTAAAACCAACATTGTCAGAGCAATCTGTATCATCAACTTCAGTAAGCTTGTCAGTTGGATAAACAAATCCACCATTAATACTACAAATTATCAAATAACCTGTAGGCACTTGTGTACCTGTTGCATCTGTCCAGCTTGTAGTAATTTCAGAGTCACTATCTGTGGTTACAGTAAAAGCGGTTGGGTAATTAGTAGGCTCAGGATTAATATGATCACAACTCACAGTATGAGAACCTAAACCTGAGAATGTATCTTCAGCAGCTCCATCCCATTCAGTTGCAGGATCAAATGTCCCCCCCATAATATGACCATAACAAACAGAGGCTTTACGAGAGAGGGTTCTATTTAATGTGCTTGTGTCACCACTACCCCAACCTGTACCAGGGTCATGCCCGATTTGACCAACGACATCTATGAGTGCACCTGTACCAACATTGCCATCCCACAAAGCAACTGCATCATTGCCATTAAAAATAACAACATAATTTATTTCCTGATCAGCCACTGATTTAATAGCACTGTCTGCAGTGGGGTTAGTAACAACATGTACATCTCCATTAGCTACAGTACCCGTTAAACTGATGTACTGAGAAAGAGTTGACGAGCCATTAGCGTATAGAGCAAGTTTGTAAGTAGATAAGTCAACAGAGCTGCCTGTACCATTATAAATTTCGATCGCTCTATTATTGCCACTACCTTCAATATACTCAGAAATGATGAGACCTGTGGTAACAGCATATCCTGTTTGTCCCAAAGTTAATCCACAGGTGAATAATAGTGTTTGTAATACATATTTATATTTGGGGCTGGTGCATTTAGTGGCGCTTTGAATATGCCAAAATACGATACTCATAGCCAATAAAGGTTGTCTAAAAAGATTTTTCATAAAAAGCCTACCCTATCTCAAATTATTTATTTAACTTTGCGATAATTATCTGTGGTCAATAATGCGTGCTGCTGTATCTAAATTTAATTGAAGACACTATGAAGTATGTTGATATTTTATACTTTAGAAAAATTAATTGCTAATATATATTTTACAATCAATATTTTAATTGTATTTCTTGAATGGCTGTATATTCGCTCTATTAGGCTATGCAACATAAATTAAGCAGTATATTACATATGCTCTTATAGAAAAATTAAATATAAATTATAAGTATGGCGGGGTGGAAAAGTTCAATCATTAAAGAAAAAAGATGGCTGTACAAGAATATGATTTACAAACAATCCCAAGAATTAAGCCTATAAAATAGTCAGAATAACCCCAATCTATATAGAAAAATCTGGCGAGAGACTGTGGGTTATAGGCTGACATTCATAACTCATCATTCCTAACTCATAATTATTAAAGGAAATACCATGAGTCAATTCAAATATGGCCATGCCAACGCTTTAAATTGGGAAGAAGCCGCACTGAATTGTTTGAAACAAATAGGCAAAATAAAAAATGAGAATCTAGGGTTTTTGTATATTACCGACCACTTTGAAGATGAAATTAATCAAATTACCTACTTTTTTCAGCAAGAAACAGGGATTTCAAATTGGGTAGGCACGATTGCGATTGGTATTTGTGCAACAGGACAGGAATATTTTAATGTACCTGCAATTGTTGCAATGGTAGGGGAATTTCCTGAAGGCTCATTTAAAGTTTTTACCCGCGTCAATGAAGAAGATCAAAGTTTAGAAAAATTTGTTTTAGAGCATCAATCATGGGTTGACAGTAAAATTCCTTTATTCGGTATTGTTCATGCCAATCCTCGTAACAGTGAATTGCCCGAAATGATTGTACAGCTAGGTGAAAATCTGGGAGACGGCTTTTTAGTCGGTGGCCTCACCAGCTCGCATAACCAACAAAGCCTACACCCACAAATTGCCAATGAAGTATTGGTTGATGATGATTTAGACATTTCTGGTGTCATCTTTTCCAGTGCTGTCACCGTTTCAACACGCTTAACTCAAGGTTGTTCAATTATTGGCAAACGCCATGAAATCACTGAAGCGGATCGCAATATTCTGGTCAGAATCGATAATCTACCCGCATTACAAGTATTTAAAGAAGACATTGGTGAGGAATTTTCTAAAGATTTACAAAGCGTTGCAGGCCAAATTTTTACCGCTTTACCAATTCAAGGTTCAGACATGGGTGACTACATGGTGCGCAATATTATTGCCCTTGATCCCGAGCATCAACTCATGGCTATTGGCGACTTTGTTAGTGCAGGCACGCCGATTTTATTTGCTAAACGTGATGTGCGTAGCGCGAAAGAAGACTTAATCCGCATTCTTAACAGCTTAAAACATGATTTACGTGGTCAAAAGCCAAAAGGTGGTGTGTACATTTCTTGCCTAGGACGGGGAGAAAGCCTATTTGGTAAGGATTCACAAGAGATGAAGTTGATACAAGAAGTATTGGGTGACTTTCCTCTGGTTGGATTTTTTGCTAATGGTGAAATTTCACATCAACGTCTATATGGTTATACGGGTATTTTAACTTTATTCGTTTAAAATCGAGGTCATGTTAATGAAAAAGTTTTTATGTTTCATCCTATTTATGCTGCCTTTACAAGTGATTGCAGAAACATTGCAATTTACGGGAGAAATCACTGATATAGCTGAAACGGGGCGCGGTTCGGAAGTCTGGTTGCGTTTAAGTAAAGCAGAAGATGGCAGCAGCTTAGATTTTATTCTATCAGATGAAACTGCGCTGGAGTTAGAAAGAAGCCAATGGCTAACGATCACTTATGAAAAAATCTCAGAGCCACTTGTGATAGGTTTACGTTTAACCAGCGAACCCGTGAGCCAACGCTTTTCCTCAGAAACTCCACAGCATCTCTTAGACCAACCACAATATACTCAAGTCGGTGATTATGTTTCTGGTCAATTAGGCGATCAAGGTATGTACTTGCAACTGAAAGATCGTTATCAATCAGTGCATGAATTTATCGGTATATTTGAACTGGATGCGGATAATGCAGAAAAATATGTAAATAAAGAAGTCGAAGTCACTTATATTAAAGAAGAAAAAATTAATATTTTAGACTATAGACACCCATCCTCTGGGCTTGATGCAATGGCAAATTGTGCAGATACGGCAACCACTCAGGTTGAAATTAATCGCTGTGCTTTTGCTGATTATGAAAGGGCTGACGCAAAATTAAATCAAGTGTATCGTCAAGTTTTGTTAGCTTATAAAGAGGATGCTGAATTTATCCATAAATTGAAAGCTGCACAACGGGCTTGGGTTGCGTTTAGAGATGCTCATTTAGAGGCTTTGTATCCTGCTGAAGACAAACGTTTTGCTTATGGCGCGATGTATCCAACTTGCTCTAACAATGATTTAACAGCATTAACAAAACAGCGTATTGAACAACTACAGCAATGGCTTATAGGTTTAGCGGAAGGTGATACTTGTGGTGGTTCGATCAAAGTGATCGCAGCAGAGTAACTTGTCTTATCAAATATTGGTTAGGTTGGCTAAGAATGGTCAATAGTATATCCACATAATATATTGGAAATATGCTTTTATCTTCGATAGCTAATCTGGCTTATAATCCCAGCGTTTGGAATAAATAGATAGGCTTTTAGTGAGTGGAACACTTTTCTGCTTAGTGATAATCATACTCAGCTAAGTCGGCGAAAGGATAACTTTAAAAAAGAAGGTGCGTCGTGGCAATTGCTGTAACACACCCTGATTTTTATTTGATACGTTGACGAATTTTTTGTAAGTAACCCATGATTTTATTTGATACTTTAGCTTCACCATCTGCTGGTTTTTCCACCGCGTAACGTTTTGTTAATTGAGGTGTTTTTTGCATCGCTCGGTAATGTCTTACCGCTGCTGTTACACTCATTTCAACTAGTTTTGGTAGAATCGGCTTCGGCATAAAGCGATAAATCTGACCTTGGTTAATCAATTCAATTAATAATTGCGTATCTTGGAACGAGGTCAGTACTAAAGTTAAAATATTAGGATAAATTTCTTTTAAAGTTTTCAATGGGGCAGTAATATCATCACCACCAATTTTAACTTCTGAAATTACCACGGCAATATTGTCATCTTCACTTAAGATAGCAAATGCCTCATCAATATCTTTACTCCATTTAATCGCAAATTTATCGCCGACAATATCAGTCACAGAATCATATGTGCCTTGATCTTCATCGATGACTAAAATACCTAAGCGATCATCAGATTCTTTAACTTCTTCTTTTTGTTGAATGCCTTCAAGATTACGCGCAATTTCAACCGCTTGTTCAATGGTGGTTTTGATTTCCTCATTGACCCAAGGCTTGTTAATAAAGCGGAAAACTTCGCCCTCATTCACAGAGCCAACCATTGCGCTCCAATCAGAATAACCTGTTAATAGCAGGCGCATGGTATTTGGCGAAACTTCTTTGACCGAGCGTAACACTTCTACGCCAGGCATGATAGGCATTCTTTGGTCACTGACAACAACATGCACTTTTTCTTTTTGAACGATCTCAATTGCCTCATTGCCGTCAGTCGTCGTTTTTACTTTGTATTGCGACTTAAACAGCATTTTGAGAGAACGAAGAATCGCCTCTTCATCGTCAACGAACAATACAGTGGCTTTATCGGTCATACAAGCTCAAGCTCCCAATCATATATGCAGTGTTATAAACTCAGTGTCGGTTCTGACGCATCCCTCTTACGATGTTTGTCTCGGTAAACTAATCTTGAATGTCGTACCTTTGCCTTCCTCAGAGTCCACTTCAATTTTACCTTCATGCTGTTCAATAATTTGGTAACTGATAGACAGCCCTAAACCAGTCCCTTCACCTACAGGCTTGGTCGTAAAGAATGGGTCGAAAATTTTCGCTTTAACGTCTTCAGGAATACCTTTACCGCTATCAGCAATTTCCACATGCACCCAATCTGTATCCGCGTAAGTTGTTAGCGTGATTTTACCACCTCTATCCATGGCTTGCGCAGCATTTGTAACGATATTTAAGAACACTTGGTTCAAGTGAGATGGCGAGCACTGAATGGCTGGCATATCATCTGCGTAATGCTTATCGATAGTCGCCACTTCTTTCAAGACATGATTACCGATGACTAATGCACTGTCTAAACATTCATTTAAGCTTACATCGCGGACTTTGACACTGTCTACACGGCTAAAATCTTTCAAGTTTAATACCAAGTCAGCAATTTGGTCTAAACCTTTTAATACATCACTGAACAAGGCATAGGCATCGTTGAATGTATCGTTATCTTGGAATTCTTCACTTAATTCAGTCACAGTTTGTAACTGTCCATTCAATTCATCTTCGCCTACATCTTCGCTCATTAACATACCCACTAAAGTATCGTATTCAGAGACAAATTGTTGCGTTTCTTGGAATACACCTTGGGTCATTTCTACGTTAGAACGTACATAACCAAGTGGGGTATTAATTTCGTGTGCAACACCTGCAACCATTTGACCCAGAGAGGCCATTTTTTCAGATTGTACCAATTGTGCTTGAGAAGCTTTTAATTCTTCGTAAGCCGCAGACAATTCTTCAGTACGCTCTGCAACCCGTTGTTCTAAGTTGGCATTAATATCTTCTAATTCATGAAAGGCTTTCTTAACTTGACCGCCCATAACATTAAACGATTTGGCTAAATCACCTAACTCATCAGTACGTTCAGTTGGTAATTTTTGATCCCAATCACCATTAGCGAATTTTTTAGCGGCATTGTTGAGTTTTAAAATCGGTTGAATAATACCACGTGCAGTTGCCCAACCAATGAAAACAGTAAGTAACAACGCAACCATAGACATATACACTGTCATACGGGTATTAGCGTTGATTTGCCCCATAAAGTCAGATTCAGGCACAACGACTACGATTAACCAATCTAAACCACGACCATCTTGTAATGGTGAAACTTGTATAAATTGATTTTGACCATTTAAGCTAAACTCTAATTGTTGACTACCATTGATGCGGCTTAAGTCACCAAATGTTTGCTCTAAGTAACTGGCTGTAGCTTTGATACGCTCATCTTTGCTGTTTGTTGCTTCTAAGCGCATTAAATTTTCATTGACATCTTTATCCATAACTGGAGAGTTTGTGGATGTTGTGACTAATTTGCCTGTGGCACGTTCCATAATAAAGGTCTGGCCAGATTCGCCAATTTTTAAACTGGCAAGAAATTCATCAACTTGGGTAAAAATGGCCGTTGTGCCTAATACACCTAATAATTTATCTGAGTTGCCATTATCATAAACAGGCTGTGCCGCTGTAATTGCCAATGCACCCGTAGTAAATTCCTGATAAATATCACTCCAAATAGGTTTGCCACGTTTCACAGCATCGATATACCAAGCACGTCCACGTGGGTCATAATTTTCTTTATTAACATCAACACGAGTTGGAGTACCACGGCTATTGGTGTTGTAGTAAGTTAAACTACCTTCGGTTGTATCATCAGCTAGAATGATTTGTGGTGTACCTTCTGTTCTGCGGCTTGAACCGACAAAATCACCTGAGGGTAAACCAATAAAGGTATTGGTAACTTGAGTAAATGGTTGGACTTGTTTCCAGAAGTGCTGTTGTAAATCTTTATTATCTTGCAAATTCAACTGACCTAATGCAATCGTATTCGCATGTAATTCGTTTACTAAATGGGCTTTATCTAAATAAGACTTTACGCGCTCTTCAATACGGGCAGCGACTTCAGTGCGTAATTGTGAAGCAACATCATTCACTGCATCTTGTCCGTTGCGCAAAGAAAGATAGCCTGTTGTACCACCAGCCAATGCTACTAAGACAACAAAGGGAATGACAATCATTGTTCTCAGGGGTAACTTCCCTGATATTTGAGAAATAATGTTATTAAATACGTTCGTCGCTGACATGAATATAATGGCTCCTCGTCCTGATGTCTTTAGAGAGTGCTACCTATATGCTATTTTGATATGATTTTGGGAATATATGCAAGTTTTATGAACAAGAAACTTAAGTCTATTATTATACACAGTTATTTCTATTGCATAACTATTTAATTGTATATTTAGGCTCAATTTGTTGATGTTAAAAATGATTTTACTCTGTACTTGGCTGGCAGGTAAAGACAAAATTAACGCTCTATACAAGATATTTGCATAAAGCGTTATAGATTAAAATCAGTCAGTTAGCTTTTTAGATATTCACTAATATGCTGAACAACATCGTGATGATAAAGGGTTATATCGGTTTCTGTTCGTAAAAAATCGCCTAATTCAGTCATGACCCGTTTTACTTTTGTCCAATCGCCACTTGGCACTTTAGAGTCTTCTCGCCGACGATAGCATAAAGCCATCATCTGTTGATCTTCATTGAATGGAATGTCTTCAGGTTGATCTTTATCAAGATAAGGTTGATAAGGCCAAATAGGCACTAAATCTAATTCATAACGACGTGGAAACTCACCTGAGGCATTTTCTAAATGATGAATACGTTGTAAGCAATAATAATTCACTTGATGTAATTCGCCAATTGTGGCGGCCGTTTTTTCATTGAAGTCGATATAAGCACTGCCTATTTCTGACTCCATCAATTGCCCTTGAGTATAATATAGGCCAAGCGGGCTACTACCTTCCATGTAGTAATCTAGCCTACCTCCGACACGCAAAGTACCGAACACAAATAGACGAATAATAGGAATTTTAAAATTGTTAATCATGCTAATGACTCGCTTGATTTTCAAACAATCTTGAATGGAATAGGTGTATATCTTAATCCAGTCTGCGTGACCAGAAAATGAAATACAACTGTTAGTATACCTACTTTACATAGTTTACACTGATTTTTGAACTGTAGATGGGTTTAGAACACGGTAACGAGTATAATATCTGGCGTGTTCAATTCAGAAATCACACTCATCGTTTCTACTCAATTGCAAAAAATCAAACTTCGCAAGATAAACCGATCATCAATAATTTTCAGATAATTCGGGGTTTTTCCAAATCAATAACGCACCAATATCCTGTAACAAATCATTCATTTCATAATTGCCTTTTTGCAACACGAGTTTAGCCTGCTCTTGTAAAGTCTCTGATTCTACAGATGTTAAATCTTTCGCAGTTAAAACAATGATTGGGATATTACGCCATGTTGGGTGCTCACGAACATGTTGTAAAAAGCTAAATCCATCCATTTCGGGCATCATCAAATCAAGCAAAATCAAATCGGGCTGGAACATTTCCAAACTCTGCAGGGCTGCTTTTCCATGACATGCCGTCATCACCTCACATGCAGTTTTAGATAAAATTTTCTGCATTAAACTCAAGGTATTGACATCATCTTCAACTACTAAAATACGGTGATATGCTTCTAGTTGAGTAACATCTAATACTCGATTCATGCTTTGCTCAACCGTGGATTGTGCACCAACAAAATGGCAAGTCATAGGGATTTGGATTTGGAAAATACTACCTGTCCCCAATTGGCTCGATAAAGTAATTTCACCGCCTAATAACTCGGTAAACTGCTTGACAATAGTTAAGCCTAAACCTGTGCCACCATATTTACGTGTGGTTGAATTATCTGCTTGAGTAAAGGAATTGAAAATATTGACTTGGGCTTTGGGAGAAATGCCGATCCCAGAATCTGCGATTTGGAATAATAACCAATCTTGTCCAGATTTGACTTGGTGGCGCACTGACACATTCACTGTGCCATTTTGAGTAAATTTAGCCGCGTTACTAAGTAGGTTGAGCAAGATTTGTTTTAATTTATTTTCATCCGTATCAATTTCATACAGGGTTTTTGGATAATCTAAATTGAATTGATTTTGCTGAGCATCGATTTGGGGCAAAATCATCTGCTCTAAGCTCTTCATAAAGCGTGCAAACTGAATAGGTTGTTTATCCACCACCATTTTACCTGCTTCGATTTTAGATAAATCTAACACCTGACTGACCAATGTAAGTAAGTGCTGACCTGAATGGCTGATCTTTTCCAGATCACTGACAAAATCATTTAAACCTTCATCGGTTGCATCTTCTTGTAAAATTTCACTATAACCAATAATCGCATTCAACGGAGTGCGCAGTTCATGACTCATATTGGCGAGAAACTGGCTTTTAGCAATATTGGCGGATTCTGCTTGCTCTTTGGCGTGAGCTAGTTGTTTAGCATCGTTTTCTAAGCGCAGGGCATAAGTTTGTAATTGTTGCTGGTGACTAGAAAGGTGACGCACCATTTTATCGAATGATTTAGCTAATAAACCAAATTCATCTTGACGACGCATCTTCAGCCGCACATCAAAGTTATTTTGTCCTAACTGTCTGGTAGCTAAAATAATATCGTGTAGTGGCTTGGCAACTAAGTGTTGTAAAAATGTATAAAGCAAGATAAAGACGGTAGCTAGAATAATCGCGCCAAATAGTAAAATTAATTGGGCAGTTTCCCATGCAATTTGCCCTAATAGTTTTTGTGGCAAGGCAATCGCTAAATGCCAATGATTGGATTGTAAGCGGGTACTTGCAATATATTGTGCTGTATCCTCATCCCAGACGGGTTCTATGGTGGCAAAATCTAAATAAGGGGCTTGAGTTGGAAAATGGCTGATGGCTTGTTTTTGTTGGTTGTATAAAAAACTATGAGCATCTGCCCAAATCAGGCTATCTAGTTTATTTAATAAAGGCTGAATATCAATTTGGGCGGCTACAATAAATTGCAATTGGTGTTGTTGATAAATGGGTTGCAGAGCTGTTGCCCATGCACGTTGTTCATTGTATGTAATATCAGGCTGCCATTGTAGAGGCTGGTTTTTGACTGTATTTTGTACAAAATGAATGTTTGTTAGTTTTTTATCAATACGCGCTTGTTGGCAATCTAGGCTTATTTGCTGATTGCTTGCAGGATTTATCAATGACAATCGCACATTTGACTGCTTCCATTCTGATAAATAGCTTTTTAATGTATATAATGCGTTTTGTGTTTCAACACTTTGATCGGTGCAATAATTGATATTTTTTAAAGTTTGATTGACTTGTATACGGTGTTGAATAATATCTAAATGTTGTGCGAAATGACTGAAAAGCTCATCTAGCAAGATACCTTGTTGTGTAACCTCATGTTGTAATTGTTCCATTGTCTGATAACGGATATTGGTGGCAATATAACTATAGCCCAGTACCGCAGTGACAATCACAATTGAAATAATCCCCATTGCCAGCCGCTTAAATACCGTGCCAATAATGGTCTCTTCAACGAAATGATGCACATTCTGTTGCGCCATGTGTAAAAATCCTTTTGGTATCTTATTCATAATTTTTAGTAACAATGTAAGAGAGGAACGCGCAGGCAGTGTGCAAATCAGAATGAGGATAAGAGGTATGTTATCTTGAGTTTATGATGCTCCTAATTCTGTGCGAACGGCTTTACTCACCATAAAACCAACCGCGATACCACCTAAAACCCATAACCAACTGGGTTGCGAACCTACGCTTGTACAGCTATTCGTATATGAGATAGCTTGTTGTGCTGCTGCGCATTGACGAAAAGCAGGCAGATGATTGGTCAGAGATGCTTCACGTAAATTCATAAAAGTGTGTCGAATATCAGCTTGGCTGACGTAATTAAGCAAGTGGTCGTACATTTGTACATTTTGAATTTCAGCCGCCACACCTAATTCACAATTTTCCCGTAGGGTTTGAGCAGGTGTTACATTGGGATACCAATCATTGACGGGTATTGGCACTTGATAGCGTTTTAGTAGTGGCAATAGCGCGTTGATGTGACGAGTTTCTGCTTCAACAATGTGACGAAACGGCGCAACTTGACCAAATGTATCTAAAATTCTTTGATAACTGGCTTGGGCGCGATACTCATCATAAATGGCAATTTGTAACGCCTGATGCAAAATAGGAACGGGGGCATTAAAATCAATCTGCTTGGTAAACAAATACATGTAAAACCTTTAGCGAATGGCTTTGGCGATAGATAAAACCGATGTCTCAATGCTTTTCTTCACCAACGTACCAAACAGTGCGCTACCTAACATCGTACCCATACGGCTAGCGGAATGATGATGCGCAGAGGTGGGACAGCCTTTGAGTAAATCAGTTTTGTGTAATTGATATAAAATATCTTCTGAACCCAATTGTTGCACATCGTAATAAATAATCAAACTACCTGCTTTCGGGTTAAATTCAGTTTTATCAATACCGTCAGCTCGCTCCAATTTTCTACACAATGTAAACGCATCTTGGTGATGATGTTTAAGTGAAGAAGCTCGAATCCGTAAACGCCCTGGGACATTGTGCACATAACAGCTCATGATAAAACTCTCCTAAAAATGTACAAATTTACACACTATCAACTCATTAGAATATTCTGTAATGATAATAATTCCTGTTTACCAATAATAACGATTCTTATTTTTGTTGTCAAATGATTATTATTCTTGTTTATTTTTTAAATATAATCATCATATGAAAGTGCCCATTTCTTCTACGTTGCGCAATAAATATCAATCTTGCATTCGGTTTTGAGGTGCTGCTGTTGTAAGGGATTATTTTTTAGCATACCATTTGATTGACAATGAATGACTTATTGGTACATGTATAGTGAGTTTTGGTTTAGGCGTTGAGGATTGGCAGTCCTGCATTGCTTCAAGGTAAAACGACTATCGTAATGATTAAAGGCAGATTATGGATCCACAACTCATTTCCATCCATTATAGTGACCCGTTATGGATAGCCATTGCCTTTCTCTGTGGCTTTGCTATCAAGACCATAGGATTACCACCGATGGTGGGTTTTCTCATGGCAGGCTTCATGCTCAACGCATTGGGGGCAGAAGGCGGGGAATTTCTCAATGCAACCGCAGATTTAGGCATTACGCTTTTATTATTTTCAATTGGTCTTAAGCTCAAACTACAATCGCTAGCTAAAGTTGAAGTGTGGGGCGTGGCAACCTTGCACATGACAATGACCACCCTCCTTATTGCCACAATGGTGTCATTACTCTCCTATACCAGTTTACCGCTATTATCTGGCCTCTCAATGGAGACAGCCTTGCTTATTGGTTTTGCTATGTCATTCTCCAGCACAGTGTTTGCGGTGAAAGTGCTTGATGAACTTGGTGCGACAAGTGCGAGACACGGTAAAATTGCAATCAGTGTCTTGGTTGTGCAAGATATTGCAGCCGTTGTATTTCTCGCTATCTCAATCGGTAAATTACCTTCCCTATGGGCTTTGGCATTAATTGCGCTGATACCGCTCAGATTTCTATTACATAAAATACTCGACAAAGTCGGACATGGTGAGCTGCTCATCTTATTCGGTATTACGCTGGCATTAGTCGGGGCGGATATTTTTGAGTTAGTTGGTATTAAAGGGGATGTCGGCGCATTGATATTAGGTATGTTGCTGGCCAATCATTCTAAAACTAACGAACTAGCAAAAGCCTTACTCGGTTTCAAAGAATTATTTTTGGTGGGCTTTTTCCTCAGTGTGGGTATGGCGGCTATACCGGGATTGAATGAAGTATTGATCGCATTATTGTTCATACTATTTTTACCAATCAAAGTGGCGATGTATTTTGGCTTGTTCAATCTTTTCTATCTAAGAACCAGTACTTCATGGCGCACTTCTCTTAATTTAGCAAATTACAGTGAGTTCGGTTTGATTGTTGGTGCATTAGCCGCTGCAGCAGGTTGGTTGCCGAAAGAATGGCTAGCTGTATTTGCAGTCGTGATGTCGATTTCTTTTATTGTATCTGCACCATTGATTAACGTCCGAGATCATTTGTATCAGGTCTGGCAATCTAAACTCAAAAAATTTGAACGGGCTAAGCGTTTATCTGGTGAGGAGAATTTAGACCTTGCGCATATTAAAGTTGTGGTATTTGGTATGGGACGTATGGGCACAGCAGCTTATAATGCGATGGAAGTTGATTATTCAGGTCATTTAGTCGGTGTGGAGATTGAGCATGAGAAAGCGGAACGGCATATTGCAGCAGGTAGAAATGTGATTTGTGATGATTCAACTAACCCTGATTTTTGGGCACGTGTGCCTAACTTAATTGATGGGCTAGAATGGGTGTTGTTAACCTTGCCGACGCATCAAGCTAATGTCAACGCGGCGTTACAACTTAAAGAAATGGGATATAGCGGTCGTATCGCTGCAACAACTAAATATCATGATGAAGAAGATGCTTTAAAATCGATAGGGGCTGAATTTACTTTCAATATCTATACGGAAGCGGGCTTGGGTTTTGCCAACGAGTTACATCAGTTATTGGGGCAAAAAGATAAGTAAGTCTTTTGAGTTCGCCTATGTCTATTTAATGGGACGAACTCAATTGTTTCTAATTTAAAGCATAAATCACAAATTTCTAATTATGTTGTATATTTTGATATTTCACAGCGCGGCTTATCATTTTATGTTATGTTGCCATTCATAATAAATATACATTCTATTTTAATTCTCTCATGCCAAATCTTAAACTAACCCCTGTGCGTCAAGGCGTACTCGATATTATCCGCGAAGCAAAGACCCCCATTGCTGCTTACAAGATTTTGGAAAAATTACAGCAAGGGGCAAAAGCACCACAAACAGTCTATCGGGCTTTGGATTATTTGATGGAACATGGCTTGGTGCATAAATTAGAATCGCTCAACGCTTATGTTGCTTGCCAACAAGAATCCCCAACATGCCATCATACTGCGGCTTTTATGATTTGCCGTTGTTGTCAACGTGTCCATGAAATTAAAGATTTATCAAAATTAGAAGCTGTTTTGGAAAGCTATGGGCAAGAGGTTGGTTTTAGCGATTTGCATACCATGTTGGAAATCCGTGGGTTATGTGATAACTGTCGTAATCAGAGCCATTAATAAATCTTTTAAACCCTATATTTGCTTAGCTTGTGTTTAATAAATGTTATGTTATATTATCACTTTTTTAGATGGGCATGATAGTGAGCCTTCAACCCCTATTACAAGTTGAGAATCTAATTACAGGGTATCAGACCCCAATTACACCGCCTGTTTCATTTAACTTATACGTGGGTAGTATTTTAGGTTTATGTGGAGCAAATGGTGTGGGGAAATCCACCGTGATCCGCGCCATTATGGGTACGGCCAGAATTTTTAGTGGTGTGATACGAAAAAATGCACATATCGTCCATCAAGCGCAACATCCCGTGCAGCTCAAACAAATGCCAATTCGAGGTGATGAATTACTGCGTTTATGTGGAGTAAAAACGGATAACTTACCACAACGTTTGCAAATTCTATTGCCTCAACGTTTGGATAAGCTCAGTGGCGGGCAATTGCAGTTGTTACAGATTTGGGCATGTCTTGGCAGTGGGGCAGACATTATCATATTAGATGAACCTACCAATAATTTAGACCCTGAAAGTATCACTATAGTGCATGAGGGTTTACAGCAGTTACAACCTCACCAAGCCGCACTTTTAGTCAGTCATGAAGCCACGTTTATACAGCAAACTTGTACTCGTGTTCAGGAAATAACCCATGTTTGATAGTTGGCTAGACCCTTTATTTCATTTGCCTTTATTAACAGGTCTGATCTTGACCATTTTGTTATCGCTGTTGGGTGTGTATTTACGTTTACGCGAAGAGTGGTTAGCTGCATTAGGGTTGGCGCAATTGGCCAGTGCAGGTGCGTTAGGTGGCGCAGCCATGGGGTTGCCTGTATTAGCAGGTTCAGCATTGGGTGCAAGTATAGGCGCAGCTGCAAAAAATATACGTGTCGGCTGGGGAAATGAAACCTATGCGTTAATGTTGCTTTTTGGTTGGAGTGTCACATTGTTACTGGCGGCGAATGCACCACATGGCGAAGCACAGATACAGGCTTTCATTGATGGACAGCTTTATTTTATCGGCGAAAGTCATTTATGGACGGCATTGGTTGTATCGGCTGTAACAGGTTTATCTTTGCCTTATTGGTCGCCGCGCTTATTGCGTATCCGTTTTTTTCCTGATTATTTTCGCGCCAATAATTTACCTGCTTGGCATTTTCAATTGATGTTCGACATTCTATGTGCAATTGTGTTGGGTGTTGCCAGTGTTAGCATGGGATTGATGGCGGCTTTTGCCTTGGTTTTTATCCCTGCTTGGTTGGCGTTTACATGGGCGCGTGGTTGGTGGTGGACAGTATTCTGGGCGGTGTTTTTTGGATTAGTTGCCTATCTTAGTGCTTTTATATGCGCTTTACATTTAGATCAACCTTTTGCACCTATGCTTGTAGCTTGTTTATTAGTATTGGCGGGTGTGGTTTGGGCAGTACAGCGGATTGTAATAGCCTTAACGTTTAGCTAGACTAGGCAATGATTAATGCTAGCTTAGAAAAGGCAAAGGGATGAATATAAGAGAATCGTTTGATTGGAAAGAACCATATCATATGATTAATCGAGAAGAGAGAAATGTTTGTGCAATATTGTATCATCTGCTCTTGGTTAATAATAACACGCTTTCATTTTTAGAGTTTCTTAATAAGCCTGACTATCTTGAAACAGAATCTTCAATATTTTTCGAGTATTCTCAATTGCGTGATATTTGGTATAACTTTAAGAATAATGAAATTAAAAGGAACTACATTTTAAATTCTTTAGGCTATTCACAAAACCACTGGCTAAGAAGCTGTCCACGTTGTGATTTCAACCAATACTTTGGTGTTGGAAACAAGCCTTCTAAAGAATACATCCAATCTCCTAGTAACTGGGCAATGTCTCATTACGATAATACGATTGAGAATAATGATGAGTTCCTGAATGCAACAAAATTCAAATGGTGCTTTAATGCAAAACCAGATATTGTCATTCACTTCGGTACAGAAAAAGCGATTTGTATTGAAGCAAAATTTGAATCAGGTATAGGAACTTACCCCAGTACAGATACAGATAAATCTATATTTTCTAAAAGGAAATTAGACTACGAGAGTCAAACTGATACTCAGGTTAAGATATTTGATTTATTGGGTATCCAAGCAGATTTTTACATCTTATCCAAGAAAAAATCTAAGAACAACAAGCAGAATTGTAAAACCCACAAATCCATTACTTGGAAAGAGGTGTTTTCGATCCTAGATAC
The DNA here is from genome assembly GCA_025800385.1 of Candidatus Albibeggiatoa sp. nov. NOAA. GTDB lineage: Bacteria > Pseudomonadota > Gammaproteobacteria > Beggiatoales > Beggiatoaceae > Albibeggiatoa. Next base: position 115,264 of record JAOXRS010000047.1, on the reverse strand, counting down.
TTCTAACGTTCCAGAATATATTCAAAACTGGATTTTACGGTTCTAAATATCTATTTTTACTTTAATATACCCAGCTTAGAAATACCCCCACGATATGCCACGCTATTCTTAAACACATTCTTAAATGTTAAAGCTGCCTAGTTCTGTATTGTTGGAACGATATAATTCTGAGTAGATATATTTTATAGTTTAACTATAAATTAAATTGACTAAATAAATTCATATGCTATTATTTTTATAGTCAAACTAAATAAAGGCTATATTATGACACCTGCTGAATTAAGTGCTGCTAAAAATCTCAAACGTCTGTGGAATCAAGAAAAAAATCGTTTAGGACTGACACAAGCCAGTGCTGCGGAGAAATTAGGCTGGGCTAATGCCAGTGCTTTTGGGCAATATCTGAATGGTAATATTGCAATGAATTTTGAAGCCGTATTTAAAATTGCAGCCCTACTGGAAATTGATCCTAGAGAAATTCAACCCGACTTGCCTAATTGGGCGTTGCGTCCTTTACAATTACGGGAAGACGAGTCAGTTTTATTGCTGCTCTATAATTGCCTTGATGACCGTGGACAAGGGCTCGCACGCGATTTACTCAATACTCTCACCAACCGCCTACCTCGGCGCGATACATCTAGTTATCCAGCTAAAATAACAGAACCACGAACACCAAACCAAGTTGAACAACGGATTGCACAAGTACGCCGCGATAAAACCCCATATCTTGACTTAAGTGCTTGTGAATTGTCTGAATTGCCAGATGCAGTATGGGAACTGACATGGTTGGAGGAATTGGATTTATATGCTAACCATCTGACCGTATTACCGTCTGAGATTGCTAAGTTGAAGCAATTGCGAATCTTGGACATGGAGGGTTGCCCGTTGCAAACTCTGCCCGCTGAAATTGGTACATTATGTTGTTTAGAAGAATTAAACCTGCATGGTTGCCAATTACAAACCTTACCTGCCGAAATCGGACAATTATCTCAATTGCAACTGTTGGATGTCTATCGCAATCGATTACACAGCTTACCTGACGAACTAGGTAATTTGTCATCTTTACGGGCATTAAGTTTGGGCGGAACGGCCTTAGCAGAGTTGCCAACCACTTTAGGGTATTTAAGCGCGTTGCAGACTATCAATGTTTGTGCAGGACGGTTACGTTATCTGCCCACAGAAATCGGCACTTTGCCCAAGTTGGAAGTGCTGCGCCTTGCGGGTTGTCAACTGGAAAGCTTACCCGACCGACTGCCTGCCACCTTGCATGAACTTACATTGGAAGAAAATCATTTGCAAACGTTGCCCGCAGCTATCGGCGCTTTAAGCGAATTACGGATTTTGGATGTGGGCGGCAATCTTTTAACTGCATTACCAGAAGAAATTCGCCAGTTGACACAATTGGAATGGCTATATTTGGGTAATAATCGATTAACTGAGTTACCTGCCAGCATTCGCCGCCTGACACGGTTGCAAAAACTGGATTTACGTAATAATCACCTTGCGGTTTTACCACAGGAATTGGTGCGCTTAGCAGAATCCCTTACATGGTTGGATTTGCGCGGGAATCCACTGGCAGCATCAGCTGAAGTGTTAGAAGATCAGCAGCGACCTGCACGGGTTATTCGACATTGTCTTGGCGGACTTCAGGAGGACATTCACCATGCAGCAAAATACTAAGATATTGATTGTTGAAGATAATGATGCCAATCTGGATATGTTAAGTCGACGTTTGCAACGTAAAGGTTTTACCATAGTAGCAGCTCGTGATGGTGAGCAAGGCGTTATTTGCGCTCGACAGGAAATGCCCGATATTATTTTGATGGATATGAGTTTACCCATAAAAGATGGTTGGACTGCCACCCGTGAACTCAAAGCCGCCGATGATACCTGCCAAATTCCCATTATCGCCTTAACCGCACATGCGATGTCTGGCGACCGTGAAAATGCACTCACCGCAGGCTGTGACGATTATGATACTAAGCCTATTGAGTTAGCGAGATTATTGGGTAAGATCAATGCATTGTGTGGTAATGATGAAAAATCTGTGAATTAAAATACGCTTTTTATAAAAAGGAGAATATATTGAATAGTTCGATGCTAGCGGCCTATATTTTCACTCTGCTCACCAGTGTAGTTGTGCTGTTTCAACTTGCTTTAGCATTGGGCGCACCTTGGGGAGAGTGGGCAATGGGCGGTAAATTCCCAGGCAAATATCCGCCACAATTACGTATTGCCGCATTAGTACAAATGGGTTTGCTGATTTTCTGCGGTGCTGTGGTTATCAGTCGAGCAGGCTTGGCATGGGTTGAGTACGCACATGTTTCGCGCTATGCCATTTGGTTTGTTGTTGTCTTATTTATCATCAGTGCAATACTCAATAACATCACGCCAAGTAAAAAAGAACGCATGTTATGGGGACCAGTAACAATTGTGTTAGTGATTTGCAGTTTTGTGGTGGCATTAGATTAATTTGATAGGGTTTGATTAGTCTGCATAGAATGGAATAACAGCAATTAGAAACCTATCTAAACTTGCTCAACTTAGATAGGTTTGAAAATTTAGCTTGACCTCACTCTAATTAGAACGAAGTATTAATGTTCATGTCCGTGTTCTTCATGTTCAGCACTCAAGCCCACCCATGTCAGTGCACTAGCTGGAAAATCCAGACTGATGCTACCTTCCAAGCTTTCTTCCTCTGAATCAATAATGAGAATGCGCTGATTATCAGGCTCTAGTAAATACAGATGGCTATCAACTTGAGTGGTGATGATGACAGGGTTGCTGCTCTCTTCTGTTAAAGCATCGATGACTTGCAATGAGCTGGAAAATGTCCAGTCAGCACTATTATAGAAATGCAACTGACCGTCTGATGATAGGGCATAAAACTTATCTCCATCCTGATTAAACCCTTGTACAATCGGCGAATCATTGTCAGGCAATGTCAACGGCTGCATAACTTGTTCAGCTTCTGGTGATAAACGCACCAACTTACGTGGGTTACGACCAGCAGCACCAATCATATCACTGACTGCATGATGGCTATAAACTGAGCCGATACGCTCACCCTCGGCAAAGAAATCAGGGTTGCTGTAATGCGTTGCACTGTAATCTGCGTCATGCAAATTGATGCTTAAAATGCCATCACCACAACCAAAAATCAGATACTCTTCATTTGCTGCTGCACCATGTAACAATGGGCACTGGGTGTTGTAACGGGTATCTAAGGTAAAGTTGCTGCCATCAAAGCTGTAACGTTCTACTTCTGCTGGCAAAGTGGTATCTGTAATGCTGCTATCTCGGTAAGTCACAAATAGTTTGCCTTCAATCAGCTTAGCCACGCCGTGCATACTGTTGCTTAGCTCTAATGTTGGTAATGTACCTCTGGAAGTGAGCAGTTCATCACTCAACACCGTAACTGATGACACCACGCCATTGCCCGCATCATTAAAAATTACGCCATGTTCTTCGTGTGCAGTGAAATGCGTCGGTTTCACACCGTTCAAGCGAATACCTGTGTCTGTAGGCGCTTCCTGATAATCATGCAAATGATCGCCATGATCTTCGGTATACAGACCGCTATCGAAAACAGAAATCAGATTAGCATTTCTTTCAAACGCCAAAACATAACGATATTCAGGACTGGCATAAAGGCGAGCACCCTCTGAACCTAGCGAAAAGCTACCTAAATTTTGTTGATCGTCAAGATTGATAATATTGACTGTGTTATCGGTGCTACTCAATACAGCTAAACGACCTGCGCTTTCAATATGCAAATCATTATCTTCGTGTTCTGCATGGTCATGCCCTGAATGATCCTCACCTGCCGCATGATTATGTTCTGAATGAACCCCGTCGGAAGCATGATTACTGTTGCTATCGCAGCTAACTAGCGCAGAAGATAATGCTAATGCCAGTGCAAGTTTGACAAAAGATTTAGGTAGCAAGTGACTTATTTGTTGAGTATTTAACTGCATGAGATTTATTTATTGAGTAGAAGATGGATTGCAAATTTTAAATTATGTTATAACATAACATTTCTAAATTAACAAACTCATCACTTACATGTCACGTTATAACCTTTTCTCTAGGAAGATATTTGTGAACAAAACACTCAGTTTTGCGGTTGCCTGCGTCTTGGGTTTCAGCCCTATGGCACAAGCGCAATCAGATGATATTGCAGCACTGCAACAACAAATTAATCAGCTAAAACAAGAATATGAAGGGCGCATCCAAGACCTTGAGCAACGTTTGCAGCAGGTGCAATCATCCACCATAGAAGAACCACAGCCAACCGCACCAAGTCCCAGAAATACTAAAAACAGTAGCCGTCAATCCGTAAGTTCTGGTACTGCGTTTAATCCTGCTATTTCAGTTATTTTGGATGGCTCGTACTATAACGATAATGACGATGGTAAGGGCGGTGAGAAGCTTGAATCCTTAGATGGCATCCACAATGCACATGGGCATTCACACGATCACGGGCATGACGATCATGGTCATTCGCATGGTGGCATGGATCGCGGCTTTAATCTGAACAGTGTAGAAATGGCAATATCAGCCACTGTTGATCCTTATTTTGATGCTAAAGCACAGATCGTTTTTTCTGAGGATAGTGTGGAAGTTGAAGAAGCATATCTTTTAACTCGTGGGTTGCCCGCTGGCTTGCAAGTGAAAGGGGGTAAATTTCTATCCGACATTGGCTATATGAACAAGCAACATACGCATGATTGGGATTTCAGTGATGCCGCTTTACCTTATAAAGTGCTGTTGGGTGGACATGGCTTAGGCGATATTGGCTTGCAATTATCTTGGCTGCCAGAATTACCTGTATATACGCGTTTGGGTATGGAGTTATTCCAAGGGCGGAATGAGAAAATGGGCGCGTTGGTTGGTGAGCATCATTATGAATTCGAAGGCAAAGAATATGAATTAACCATTGATAAGGAAAAAAGTGCGCCGCGTATGTGGACGTTATTCGCCAAATTTGCCCCTGACTTAGGCTATAACCATGCGTTGCAAGGTGGCTTATTTTATGTTCGCTCCAACCAGTTGCAAGAATTTCACGGCGATGATGCCCATGTTGCAGGCGATTCCACTCATGCGTTACAAGGTAAATCATGGCTAGCGGGTACAGACTGGGTATACAAATACGACAGCGCAGGATCATATGGGCAAGGCGATGTACGAATTCAAGCCGAATATTTATACCAAGTCAAAGATTTAAATGTAGCTTATCATGCCAGTAAACCTGCGGTTGTGGGTGCAACCCGTAAATTCACAGAAGATGGCTTATATTTACAAGCAGTTTATGGTTTTGCACCACGTTGGGAAGCAGGCGTGCGTTATGAAGTGGTTGGCTTAACCAATAAAAAAGAAAGTGCAAACAAAATACTAGACGAATGGGAAAGCTCCGATCGCTGGGGGCTTAATGTCACCTTTCGTCCTACCGAATATTCATTGCTGAGAGCACAATTTACGCGCGGTAATTTCAGCATTCTCGGCGACGAGGAACGCATTAACCAATTCTGGTTACAATATCAATTAAGCTTAGGTGTACACGGCGCACATGCGTTTTAAGGAGCAGCGGCAATGAAATATATATTGTTATTTATCTTATTTTTTTCAGCAGAAAATGTATGGGCGGCTCAACTCAAACTGGTTGCCACCACCAGCTCAATGGGTATGTTGGCGCGAGAAGTGGGCGCAGAACAAGTCAGCGTAAAAGTGTTAGCTCCACCCGACCGCGATGCACATCACTTACAAGCTAAACCCAGTATGATGCGTCATTTGCGTAGCGCAGATTTAGTATTGGCGATTGGTGCGGAATTGGAAATCGGTTGGTTACCCGCAGCCTTACAAGGGGCAAATAATCCACAGGTTCAAGTGGGACGAATTGGCTATTTTGAAGCAGCGGCGCAAGTTGGTTTGATTGATGAGGGTCAAGCGGCTGACCGTGCACAAGGTGATGTGCATCCGTTAGGTAATCCGCATGTCAATCTTGATCCAGTGCGCATGATTCAAATTGCACAAGCACTCGCACAACGTCTTGGCAATTTGGATGAAGCGAATGCACAAGTTTATTTACAACGTGCCCAAGCTTTCGCTCAACAAATCAAGTCGCGTTTACCACAATGGCAAGCGCAAGCTAAAGCTGCAAAAGGTGTTGTTTTACATCACAAAGATGCGGATTATTTGCTGCAACGTTTTAATGTGCCTATTTTAGGTTATATCGAACCGATTGCAGGCGTACCAACCACAGCCAAACATCTCAAAGCCCTGCTCACCAAATTGAAAGTAAAGGACGGGGGCGTGATTATCCGCAGTGTATTCCATCCGCCACAAGGTGCAGCTTTTCTAGCTCGAGAATTAGGTTGGGCAAGTCATGCGATGCCAATCGATCCTCCATTAGGTGCTGATGGTGCAGGGTATTTAGCTTTTATCGATCAGTGGATGGCTGCAATCACTAGTAATCAATAACTTTTAAACATAATCTACGTTTGTACTGCACTGGTTGTGATACAGGCGTAGAAATTTAAATATGCTTAGGCTTTGTCTCAATTAATTTTGTCTAAAGTTTCTGCTAGTTTGCCCTGCTATATCATGCTCTCCAATTTCAATAAGAAACAAACTGTTGTCATGAAGCAATGTTAATAAAGTCAAATTCTTATCGCTTCCTATAGATTGAATACTTACAAACAGGGTATCAGTAAAATTTTTTGCGCAATATGGATTATTTATACTATACTGCTGCTTTTTGTGAATCTTTGAGGCTGAATTAATTATATTTTATAAGATGTTGTAACTCTCAAATCAATTCTATAGGTAACTTTGATGAAAACTAACATTCAAGAGTCGTTTATTAAATCCTTTATCATAGATGTTAATGAGCCAAAGGGCTTAATGCTGTGTATTTGTAGGCCAACACTCGATAAAGATGACAATCAATGGTTTATCTTAACGCAGAATTTACAGCTTAATTCGTGGCTAATATTTTCAAAAAAAACACATGTATTTACACTGGTCAGTAATAATGTGCCAGAGTTTTTAAACGATGAATATTTATTTAGCAATCCCCAAGCTGCTCTTAAATATTGGAATGAGCATGGTAGTGCATTTGTAAAAAATGGTCAGATTGACTATCAAAAAATCTTCAAAGCTGCCAGTGATTTAGTGTGGCAATCACTTGATATTGCAAACAGTAGAAATATTCCTATCAATGAAATCAGTCATTTAAAAATCCAAGTCCCAGAAGAGCTTAAATGATGATATTAACTTAGCTCATCATTTATTTTAAATATCCAAAATTACCACGGCATAGCATTCATAAATGGCATTGCTTTGTTGAACGTATTGAATGTAGGCGTAATATTATGTGACAGCCTACCAAGATTATGATTCATTTGCCGCGTATCAGTTTTCATATCCCTCATATGAGCTGTAATGATATGTAAATCTTTAGCAACAGTATGAAAATCGCTACTCATTTCAGCAATATCCAAATGCAGGCCTGACATACTATCCGTCATATTGAGCATGGATTTATCCATATTCAGCATTGAAACATGAATATTTAACATGGAATCGTGCATATTACTCACATCTTCAGAGACTTGCACCATAGATGCTTTCATATGCTCCATCGCATTTTGCATCACATCAACAGATAACGACATTTGTTGAGTGGCGTGATTCATGTAATGGGTTGAGTCATTCATCGATTTCATGACACTCGTCATCCCTTTCATTTCGTTGCTAATATCATCTACATTTTGCGATAGCTCAATAATTTCAGTTGTCATATTTGCCATATAGTAAGTGACTTTACTCATATCCGTTGTAACCGTGTAAATCAAGAAAAACACATAACCTGATATAACGGCAATGATGCCCGCAAAAATATAAAATATGCGTTCAAGAATTTTGTAACGAGCGGTACGGCTTTCAAAATCTTGATGTAGTGCAAACAGTAAAGGACGCATACTTTGCACAAGATCATTTAAACATGAAGCGGTATCCATACTAGGTGTGATGTTACCTATCTCTTGTTCTTGTCCAGCGTAGTTTGAATACTGAGTCATATGATGTTCTCGATTTATCTCTTTCTAAACATAAATTGCAAGGGTATATTATACATTAACGATAATGATTATCATTATCTATTGACATATCGTTGTGAATATCATTACTATATAAGTGTTTTTTAATATAACTGGATCAACTAACAAGACGAAGGAGTACATTGATGTTAACTGATGCGTTTAAAATCTTAACTGGATCAATGGAAGATTTTAAAGAGGCATATAACCCCCACTTATACTTGGCAAGTGTTGGCTTTGGTGGGTTTACGATTATGCTATATATTTTGACAGCCCATTATGGACTCAATTTTACTAAGAACCCTGCTTTTGGCATTGTAGAAACAGCGCAAGTATATGGAACTTTTGAAACATGGACAGGTTACTTACAGCATATTTGGAGTGATGGCATTCTTTCAACAGCAGAAATTATGATGCTCACCGTTTTGGTTTCATTGATGAGCTTAATCCCGATTACTGCCATAGGAAACATCAAATTATTACTTTGGAACGAAAAACAATATCGATACTATAAATCAACAGAAGAGTTTAAAAAATTAAATAAAACGGCAGGTGCGATGGGCAGAATGGCAAGACCTTTTGCTTGGGCTATGTCATTTATGACGTTGTTCGTTGTAGCTTTGGTTTTTGTGCCTTCTCTATGGGACTACATGGGTATTATTTTATATATTGCGACACCTATCGCTTTAGGTATTGGTTATATGGCATTTAGGGAGCTTGTGGATATTCTTAAGGAATGGGAAAAGCATGGTATTGAACACTTTGAAAACACAAATAATTTCTCACTAGTTTTAAGTGGTTTTGCTTTCGTGTTTATAGGCATTATGTTTATGAGTTTTTCTTTTGGTTCAAAGGGAGACTTGTTTATTACATTATTTCACTGGTTCTTTGCAACATTCTTTATCATTTCAGGTATTTTGATGAGTCTCGCTTTTGGGATTTTAGGTTTAAGAACCGTATTGCAAAGAGGACTTAATTTAGTAACAGGCGCAAGTTTATTAGTTTTTGTTCCAATCATTACTATTTTTACAGCTTACTTAACCAGAACTAATTTTATATTTAAGAAATATTTTGGGTTTTCAAATATTCTTCCAACTGATAACGCTTTTATAATCATGTTTTTATTTACAGTCGCTTTAGCCATCTTTGCCTTAGGTATAGCGATGCTGAGAGCACTGGGTTTTATGGATAAATATCTATCAGTAGATGGAGAAAGAAACTTAACTTTATTTGCTTTGGGCTGCCCGTTTGTAGGTATGAATGTGTTGTATATTTGGGTTGTCACAGTCGCTTTCCCAATTTTGGGTCTTTATAGCTATGTAAGTCATCCGTTAGTATATTCAACGCTTATATTGGTGGGGGCTATTTTTACCGTCATTACATTGGGATATATTTTAAGAATTACGAGAAATACCTTGTTAGTTCGAGAAGAAATATGGGTAGGAGAAGCCCAAGCGGCGGAAACTCAAGCATAGATATTGACTGAGTTTTAGATAATAAAGCTCTGTTCTATAGTTAAATATACTGAACAGAGCTATATGTATTAAAGAGAAAATTAGGTATTTATGAGATTTAGAAACATATCAATAACTTTCTATTGCGAGTTCTGGTTTTTGCTTCATAACAATTAAAGTAATATCATCTAAGATTTCATATCCATCAATAAAGCTTTCGACATCATTCACAATCGCTTGGCAAATATCTACTGAGGTTTTGCACCAATACTTAGATATAATGCTGCACATCCGCTCTAACCCATAATATTCACCGTGTTTATTTTCGGCTTCGGTAATCCCATCTGTGTATAAAATCACCACATCACCCTCATTTAAATCAACTTCTTTAAACGAGACAAAATGCTCAATATCTTCTTCTAAACCAATTGGAAAACCCAATTCATCGGTATCCAATAATTCTAATTGCCCTTGACGCACCACAATCACTTGCTCATGTTGCCCACTGATACGTAAGGTATTGCAATGATAATCTAACATCAATAAAGTCAGTTCTTTATCAATCCCCATGCGTTGGATATTGGCAAATACGGTTTTGTTCAAAATAGATAAAAATTGTATCGGATCATGCTGCTCAGAAATCAGTAACGTCCGCACCGCAGTTTGTACCATCAAGCTTAAAATACCACTTTCCAAACCGTGCCCTGTGACATCACCAATACCGATTTTAATCATGCCTTGGTGTTGCAACACATCATAATAATCGCCCCCCACTTCCGCCGCGGCTTCCATTAATGTTGCAATTTCTAATTGAGGAATAGTTTTGATTTCAGTAGATTTAGGCAAGATCAATTGCTGTAAACGCCGTGCAATATCTAATTCTGCACTCATTTGCATATTTTCAATTAAAAGCTGCTCTTTTTCGGTTTGGGCTTTTTGCCGCTCTAACATTTCTCTTTTTAGCTGCTGATTTAACTGTGTGAGCTGTTGCGCTTCATTTTCTAAACGCATTGCATAGGTTTGTAATTGCTGTTGATGATTAGCTAAATGTTGCACCATTTTATCGAACGATTTTGCAAGCACGCCGAATTCATCTTGACGCTGCATTTTTAAACGTACATTAAAATCTTTTTTACCTAACTGTTTGGTTGCTAGAATAATTTCGTGTAATGGATTAGCAACTAATCGAAATAAAAACGTGTGCAAAAGAACGAATACAGACAGCAAAATAATGCCACCAAATAATAAAATCAGTTGGGCGATTTGCCATGTAATATGCCCGAGTATGGTTTTCGGTAGCGTGACAGCTAAATACCAGCCAGTGGTTTCTAATTGTTTGACCGCAATATAACGTTGGCTTTCCATATGCCAAAAAGGAAGCGATGTATTAAACTCAAATTGTGGTGCATCCTCTGTAAGTGCTTGCTGTTCTTGGTTATATAAAAAGCTACTTGCCCCAACCCATGTTAAATTTTGTAATTGCGTTAAAGTCGCCTGAATATCGATAGATGCCACAATGAAAATATTGTCATCAATCGGTTGTGCTACGGTTATCCATGCCTGATTGTTTTTGAAATCAATATTTTGTCCCCATCGATTTGTAGCGGGTAATGTTTGAGTAAATGACTGACGGGTGCAATCTAAATGAATTTGTTGCTGCTGCTCTGGTTGCTCTAACGTAAAACGTACTGATGCTAGGCTTTCTAGTTGTGTTGCTTGGTTTAAGACTTGTACTGCTTTTTGAATCTGAGTCGGTTCATTTGGGCAAACATCAGATTGTAATGTCGTTGTTTGAATCTGTTGCTGTAATAGTGCAAATTGATGATTTAAATCTGTAAAATACCGATCTAATAATAATTGATGTTGATGGGTTTCGTGCTGTAATTGAGAAAGTGTTTGATGTCGAATCGTGGATGCAATATGTGCGTAACCTAAAACTGCAGTAATGATAACAATGAGTGTTAAACCAGCTGCTAAATGTCTGAATACTATACCAACAATCGTCTCTTCAACGAAATGGTAGATATTTTGTCGTACCATATGATTAAAGCCTTATCCCATATTTGTACTATAGATTGCTGTGCCATCATGCAGTATATTTTGAATAATGGATTTAAAAATCAAATGATAATCATTATCAAAAACAAAGTCAATGAGATGAAAATATGACAGAAAAATCGTCTATGCGTTTAAGAGCAGATGAAATAAAGCCTTATCAATGTAAAAATTTAATCGCTGTTTTAGAATGCCCTTCTGATATAAAAAATATCGGTACGGTGATTCGTAATGTCAGTGCGCTAGGCGTTGAAAAGACATATATCATTGATCCTAAGAGTGCAATGCCTGATGATTGGCAAGCGATGCGAGAAAGAAAGTCTTTGCTCAAAACCTCGGTCTCTGCAATCAAATGGAGTTTTGTTAAAAGGTTTGATAGTACGGAGGCCTGTTTAGCCCATTTGGAAAAAAATAGATTTACCTCAATTGTCACCTCCCCGCACATAAAAGGCAAAAACAACATCATTTTACATGAGGGAGATTACACTCAGCACATACGGCTTGCGGTTTGGTTCGGCAATGAATCAAGAGGTATCAGTGATATGGCGGTTGAGCATAGTGAGTTTTGTGTCAGCATTCCAATGTTTGGCATGATTGAAAGTTTAAATCTTGGTACAACAACGGGTATTGTTTTATATGAAATCACCAAACAAAGACGCGAGTTTCAGAATCAATACAAACGTGGTAATAGAAAATATTGAAATACTTAATTCATTCACTGTAGTGGCAAAAATTACATCTTCGCTTGAACCAAATCAATAATCGTGGTTTTATCCAGTGCTTCAGGCGATAAGTCAATGTATTCATTGTCGGGCTTTTCATCCACCACATTTGCACCAGCCATTGTTAAAACTTGTCTAAAATCTACAGTATTGATGGCACTACTCACCAAATATTCACGGGCTTGCATAGACTGTGTGTTTTGACTCGCAGTAATAGATTTACCTATGCTCATATTAGCGAAATAAAATCTATTTTCACCATTCACATTAGCAACCAAACCAAGAACATTTTGTTTTTTAGTTAAATTGATATTGGCAGAAGCAATGATATTGTTTATATCAACCATGTAATTACTACCAAAGTTTGTTGGCTGTTCTTGCGCGACTAAAAACTTGCACATCACTTCGTCGCCTTGCTGGAAATTATAATAATTCACCATGAATATGCCGACTTCCTGCATGTCTTTTTTGAAATAGAATAGCTCACTCGCTCCTTTCGGCCAAGGCGCATCTGTCATATCTCCAGAAAACAAAATAGCACTATCTTTTGAACGGTAATCAGCATCCCAGCCAATTTTGCCGCGTTTACCAATCATGGATAAATCTAAATCTACACTTTTATTCTTACCAGCATTTATCCAATGAATACCTGCAATCATATCTTGTGGCACAGACACATAAGTGCCCGTCGGTAAATACCCTGTAAATTGTTTTTCTGTCGCTGGCAATGCGTAATGAATATGAGGTGGGATATAAATCGTTTTCCCATCAACATTAGGTTGAATATCATCGGCAATCGATGCAATCACTGTATCTAATGCTTGTTGCGTTGCGTGTGCTAAACCTTCAGGCCAATTAAATTCTGTTGCCCAACCATTGCCATTACGCACTCGATACACAATAGATTGTCCTGCATGAAGACGGTGTTGCAATGCATAGGCTAAACGAATTTTGCGGAAAATCGTCGCCTTGGTGAGTTTTTGTTTGAGAGCAGCTAAATCTAATGTTTCATGCTTAATCTGTGCTGTGACACTATTTAAATAATCCTCTGGCACAGGTTTATGTAACTTAACTGCTTTCTTACGCAACTGATTAAAAAAAGTTTTATTTCGTGAAATGGACTTCAAAGCTAAAAATAGTGGTTTAAAACGCAAGAAAATCGACGCAAGATCATCTGGTGCATCTTTAAGTAAAGTATCTAAGAATTTCCCATTTGCCGCTTTAATTTTTTGAATCAAATCTTTGTTTTTAATAACCAATGATTCATCTGTTAACTTGCTGATGAGATAACGTAAAAAGGCTTCTGGGTCAGTTGGTGCAAGGTCATAAAAATCATACAATAATGTTTTTAGCTCTCGATTCTGTATCTTCTGTACAAATTCACTATCATATTTATTGTGTTCAAGAATCACCATAATATCGTCTAACGTTTCTTGAGCTAAAGCAATCCCTGATCCCAAATCAATAATTTTTTCAAGTACTTCCTCTTTCGTCATTGCCTTGATAACAGTTAACGGTATATCGGTTTGAATATCGGGTAACTCTAAGATTTCATGGGGAATATAAACAGATTCTTTTTGATAAATACCCAATGATTTAAAGCCATAAGTAGTTATGTAATGGGCAATTTGATGTGACACTAATTGTTTTATTGTCGAATTTTGTATGACTGTCCATGATTTATGAAATGCTGCATTAGCTTTTTCGCCTGAAATACCCACTACAGATTCAATCACGTCTAGTAACTTGTCATCCACAGAAATAGCAGGGTCAAGTACAAAACCGTTTTGAATGGTTCGTTCTAATGTGGCTGGATCGATTGTTTTAGCTTGCTTATTATCCACTTGAACTGTATTGAATAAGCGTAAAAGTGCTATGTTTATATCTGCTTTCATATCATGATTCCCTATCCTAACAATCGTCCGCCAACTTGAAATCTGAGTCTTTTGAGAAAATGGTGGGGAAGGCAGGACTCGAACCTGCAACACTCGATGAAGGAACTTTTTATGTCTTCAGCGGAGAGTAATAGTGTGATTTTGCGGGGATCGAACCCGCAGATTCCAAGAATAAGGAACTCTCTATGCTTTCAACGAAGAGTAAGTTGATGCTCTACCAAATTGAGCTACTTCCCCTAAATAGGCGGGGAGTAAATAATACGTGAAAGGTATGTTTAAGGAACTCCCTATGCCTAAGAATAAAACTTAGTTTATCTTTTCTTAATGTCAAGCTTATTATTGAAATAATTGTCAGTCTTTATTGTTAAATGCTTCAATATTTATGGTTTAATTAGAGATAAGTTGTTCCTGAATCTCTAAAAAAGAGGATACCCCATGCCCCAAGAAATCGTGATTCATTTTAGTACGCCAGAACAATTTTCTATTCGTTATGATGATGGTTATGACGTTGACATTGCAGATAATTTGAGCTTTAACAATCCAATCAATGATGAAGATTATCAAGATATTGGTTGGTATTTAGAAACCTATTCAAGTAGTTATATTGCTGAGCCTGATGATAATCGTGCTAAGCGTATTGAACAACAACTCTCAAATTGGGGTGGGGAATTATTTAAATCTGTATTTCTACAAAATCGTGTTGCTCAACGTTTATTTGACCGTTTTCAAGATACTGAAGACAAGCGTTACATCACCATCAGTGCGGTTTATCCACAGATTTTAAGTTTGCCTTGGGAGTTGTTAAAAGACCCTGACGGCACGTATTTATTCAATGAAAATCCTCGAATTGCAGTACGGCGTAGTTTGCGTACTCGTGGCGGTCGTAAAGCGCGACAAGTCAAAGCTAAAAAAGTCATTCGTTTGTTATTTGTGGTGAGTCGTCCGAAAGGTGCTGGTTTTATTGACCCACGTCGTGAGGCACAAGCTGTTATTGCTGCTTTAGAAAAGCAAAATATTAATCAAGTCGAAGTGGAATTTTTACGCCAAGCCACGTTTGATGCGTTGGTGGAGCGGTTGGAAAACGAGGATTTGCCTACAATTGATATTGTGCATTTTGATGGACATGGAGTATTTGATAGCAGTGGGCAATTGGCGGCGAAAAGTGTGGATTCTAAATGGGCGAAAAAGGGTGATGCTGACATTACGAATATGGGTTATTTGTTGTTTGAGGATGACAAAGGCGATAAAGCATTAGTGTCGGCAGAGATGTTAGGCGAAATGTTGAATCAGCAAAATATCAGCATAATGGTGTTATCAGCGTGTCAATCGTCTAAACAAGCAGGTGATGAGGCGTTGAATAGTGTGGCGGCGCGATTGGTTCATGCGGGCATTCCATCGGTATTAGCCATGAGTCATTCGGTATTGGTCAGCACGACTTTATTGTTATTTGAGGAATTTTACAAGCAATTAGCCAGTGGCAAGTTGACAGGTGAGGCATTGGAAAATGCACGGCGGTATTTGTTTCGGCATACTGAGCGGGGGCAGCGGCGTTATGGTGAGCGTGAGTTTGAATTGCATTTGCAGGATTGGTTTATTCCGACTTTGTATCAAAATCCGCGTGATAGAGCCTTGTTGAAAAAAGCCAGTGTGGAAACGGTTGAAGCGGTAAATTGGCATAATTTGCAGCCGTATCAATTGGAGCATGAGTTTTTTGGACGTTCGCAGGAATTATGGGATTTAGAGCGTTGGTTATTGCAAGGGGCGAAGCGTATCACGATTGCGGGTTTTGGTGGACAGGGGAAAACTGCGTTGGCAATTGAGTTGGGTTGTTGGTTGCGGCAAAAGGGTTGGTTTGAGAAGTTGATTTTTGTGGATTATAAAGCGTTTCAGGGCGTGGATGCGGTGAGTTATGCGGTCAGTAGTTTGGCGGTGGTGTTGGGTGAGAGTTTATTGGATGCGCAGGCAGCACAGCAGGCATTGGCGAAGGTATCGAGTGTGATTATTTTGGATAACGTGGAGAGTTTGGAGGCGGACACATTAGCAGCGTTGTTAAGCACGGTCAGTCAATGGTCGCAACAGGCTCGGATTGTATTGACCACGCGCCAAATCAGTGGCTTTAGTCATGCGGATTTTCCCATGCAGGGCAGTTTGGTGCATCGGCATATGGTGTTGGAGGGTTTGCGTGAAACGGATGCGGTGGCGTATTTACAATATTTGCTTAGTTTGCCGCCAGAGATTGATCCCAATGTGGTGCATGAAAGTGAACGCAGTTATCGAGATTATGCGCGTTTATTGGGTTTGGTAAAATGTCATCCGCTTTCGATTCAAACCCTTGCTTATTTGTTAAAAACGGAACGTTTAGCTCGGATTGAAAAAGATTTGAGCAAGTTAATGGCGGAGTTGCCTGATAATCCTGTATTGGCTTCGTTACAGCTTTCAATTTCACGTTTGGATGACAAAGCACAGCAGTATTTGCCGTTATTGGGTGTATTTCAGGGTGGTGCATTTGAAAATATGTTATTAAACATTACTGAAATTCCTGAAGAAAAATGGGCAACTTTACGTCCTTTGTTAGAGTCGACAGGTTTAATTCAAGTTGAAACCTTACCCAATATCAAATATCCCTATCTACAATTTCATCCAGCCCTCAGTACTGCTTTAGCATCCAACAATGCCGAATTACGCCAACGTCATCAGCAGGGTTATTATGAATTATCAGGTTATTTATATCTTGAAGATAACAAAAATCCACTTAAAACCCGCACCATTGTCAAACGTGAATTAGCCAATTTATTATTTGCGGTCAAAGGCGCGTTAACTGATGCAAGCGATGATGCAGTAGAGTTTGTGGTGAAGGTGAATAAATTTTTAAATTACTTTGGATTACAACGCGATTTAGCCCAACTCAATCAACAAGCAGCAATATTGGCACAACAAGTCGGCACTGATAATTGGTTTTTCAATCAAGCTGGTTACGGTGAGCAATTATTCAATGCGGGACACTATGCCCGAGCTACCGAAGTATTTACTGAGATTTTAAACAGTTTAGGCTCGGATGCCAGTTATCAACGTTGCTCTACTTTAATTTTTTTAGGTCGTTGTTTTCGTTTTCAAGGGCAAGCGACATCTGCTATTGATTATTATCAACAGGGTTTAGATACAGCGCAACAATTAGAACAAAGCCAACAAGTACAACGTCAAACTGGAGTGCTATACACAGAGTTAGCTGATGTTCTGACAAATATAGGCGACTATCAGCAAGCACAAATTGCTTATGAGCAAGGCTTGGCAATTGCCACAAAACAAAATGATGAGCGTCAAATAGGTGTTGTCAATGGACAACTCGGCTCTTTAGACCTATATCAAGGCAATTTAGCCGAAGCAGAACAACATTATCAAGCCACATTAGCTATTTTTCAACAATTCAATGAACCGAGTACTGAAGCAATTTATTTGCATCAATTGGGTAGGGTATATGGAGAAGTAAAGCAATGGGATGCAGCAGAACAGGCTTATCGGCAAGCTGCCAATATCAAAGAAGCACAAGGTAATTTAGCCAGTGCCGCCAAAACTTGGAATAATTTAGCCCTTGTCACAAAAAACATGGGTAAACTAGCTGATGCAGAAATGTGGTATCGGAAGGCGATTGAAGGCGGACAAAAAACACAAGATTGGTTGACAACTGCAAAGGCATTACAAAACCTCGCTAACCTCCTACAAAATCAACCCGAACGTTTAACGGAAGCACAACAACTGGCTGAGCAAGCCCTAGAAATTAATAAAACTTTAGACCCCGCAACCGCACAAATTTGGAAAACTTATGATATTTTAGCAGACATTGCAGACAAACAAAGCGATACCCAAACTGCAAAAAATTATCGTCGTTTAGCACGGGAAGCCAAAGCTAATTTTGCGGGGACGCGGTATGAGTTGAAACAGCAGCATGGCAATTTGATTTTGGGAACAGTGGCAGCAATAGACGATGCGGAAGTTAGAAACGCATTAGAAGCTGAAATGAAAACCACACCTGATGAATGGAAAAATCTCAAAACTGCCATTCAACAAATTTTAG
Organism: Candidatus Albibeggiatoa sp. nov. NOAA; assembly: GCA_025800385.1. Lineage (GTDB taxonomy): Bacteria > Pseudomonadota > Gammaproteobacteria > Beggiatoales > Beggiatoaceae > Albibeggiatoa. The sequence goes on along the minus strand of JAOXRS010000047.1, from coordinate 96,970 downwards.
CAGGCGAAAGAGATGTGGAAACCTTGTGTGAGCCGTTGAATTTTGAAGATGCCTCAATTATTACCGCTATCCTTGAAGGCATTGAGAACCCTGAAAGCTTGCGGTGGTTTGAACAGGAGGATGCGGATTGATGTTTATCTGAATCGGGATTTTCTGAATTCAAGGATTGCCAAGATTTTATCCTGCTGAATCCATCAATCTTGAGAATCTTGATTCAGATGTTTGTTTGAACAGGATGTCACAGATGATTTGGATAGACAGGATATTGAGTGAAAGGATGAAAAGTATGGAAAAAGTTATATTGGATACAAATGTATTGGTTGCTGGTTTGTACTCATCATATGGTGCATCACATCAAATTTTACAGCTTATTGAACAAGAAAAAATAAAGCCCATTATTTCAACAACGCTACTTTTTGAATACGAGGATGTTTTAAAACGAAACGATAATATCCTAAACTTATCCAATCAGCAGGTTGATATTATTTTAGACAATTTATGTGCATTAAGTGACTTTCAAACCATCTATTTTCTATGGCGACCCTACTTAAAAGACCCAAAAGATGACCATGTATTAGAAGTTGCTGTTGCATCAGAAATATCAATTATATTGACCCATAATATCAAAGATTTCAAAAATATAGATAAATTTGATATTCAAGCAATGACACCCAAAGCATACTTAGAGGCAATCAAATGAGCGGATTAAACATTGTATTACCCAACTCGGTACAACGTCATATTCAAGATATTGCAGCAAAAGAAGGCGTTTCAATCGACCAATTTATATCATCTGCCATCAGCGAAAAAATCTCAGCTATCATGACAGAAGACTATCTATCTCAAAGAGCTAAAAAAGCAGACAGAAATAAATTTAGAGAAATCTTAAACAATGTACCCAATAAACAACCACTGGCAGGTGATGAACTTTAATTAACTGGACTATCTAAGCTTGAATTGGATAACACAGATCGATGTTTGTCTGAATCGGGATTTTATGGACTCAAGGATTGCCAAGGTTTTATCCTGCTGAAGCCGTTAATTTTGCAAATCCTGATTCAAATACTGGTACTGATACTTAACGCTCTACAGCAATTGATTCCGCAACCAAAATTTTATGCGCCATACCTTTACCCAAAGCCCAACGTGTATCCTGACAACGCACAACCAACCCTTCCGCATGTGCATGATCGATAACGGTAAGTTTTGAGCCGCTGGTGATACCCATTGCTAACAACCGCTTAATTAAATTGTGACCGCCGTTAATTGCAACCACTTCAAGCTCGGTATTGGGTTTACTTAATGTTAGGGGATAAACTGCGGGTTGCTTTGTCATATCTTTTATCCGTTGGTTTTAAAATGACTGCTTCCACAATGATGCAGAAGCAAAAATTTTAGTAATCGAAAATTGATTAAGCTTGCGCGGCTTCACGCAAATGGGTTAATTTTTCTTTCCACTCTTCCAAACGACTTTGACGTAAACTTACGCCTGCCAAAGAATTCAATAATACGCCAATTGTTGTGCCATTGTGTAGTAATGCGGTAGCAATTGGTGATAAGAAGCCAAATGCTGCACCTGCGGCAACCACGGAATTGGCAGCGGTTGAAATCACAAAATGACTTTCGATCATCTCAATGGTTTTATCGCTTAACTCTTTAGCGTAGACCAAGGCTTCTAAGTGGTCATCTAATAATACAATACTGGCTGTGGCTCGTGCTAAGTCTGCACCGCGTGGCATGGAAACCCCAACATGGGCCGAAATCAATGCAGGTGCGTCATTCACTCCATCGCCAACGAACGCGACTTTATAACCTTTGTCTTGTAAATCTTGTACCACTTTGGCCTTGCCTTCTGGTGGACATTCGTAAAAGACATCGTCCATGCCCAAACGTTCGCTTAAGGCAATCGCTTTGTCTTTGCTGTCGCCTGTTAATACGATTAAACGTTGGAAACCTAACTCACGTAAACGGGCTAATACGGTGGGGACTTCTTCGCGTAAATGGTCACGTAAGGCAATGATACCCATCGGCTCATTGTCCAATGCCATATATAACAAGGTTTTGCCGTCTGCTTCTAATTGCTCAATGGTATCTTTATGCGCATCGAAATGAATATTATGATGTTCTTGCATAAAGTGTAGGCTGCCAATGGTGAGCTGATTACCGTTGGTTTTGGTGGTAATGCCGTGCGCGACCATATAATCTACATCTTCATGATCGATATGACCAAGTTGTTGCTGTTTAGCAGAAGATACCACCGCATCAGCGACAGGATGGGTTGCATGTTCTTCAACGGATGCAGCTAAGGCAAGCAATTTATCTTCTGACCAACGCTCTTTGTCAAATGAAATCACATCGGTTGTTTCTAAAATGCCTGTAGTTAAAGTGCCTGTTTTATCAAATACTAAGGTGTCGGCTTGTTGTAAGTTTTCCAAACCTTGACCGCCACGGAATAATACGCCATGGGTTGCGCCGCGATACATCGATGATTTGATTGCCACTGGTGTCCCCAATTTAACCGCACACGCATAATCGACTAAGAAGACCGCAGCAACCCGTTGCCAATCTCGGGTTAAACCGAACACTAAGCCACCTAAACCAAGCGTATACAATACACGTTGATCGGCTAATTCTTCTGCCAAGCACTGAGCATCTGATTGTTTATTTAAGGATTCTTCAATAAATTGTCCGATACGTGCTGTAGTGGTGTTGTCACCGACGCGCATTGCACGGATTTTCAGACGACCATTTTCAACCACTGTACCCGACATCACTTTATCGCCCAGCTCTTTACGCACGGGTACGGTTTCACCTGTTAGCGAGGCTTGGTTCACATCGGCTAATCCATCCACCACTTTGCCATCAATCGGAATCATATCGCCTACGCCAATCACGACAATGTCACCTTCAACAATTTCGCTGCAATCAATTTCAATTGCTACACCTTCACGTTCAACCCAAGCATTACTTGGCAATGGGTGTAATAAGTGACGCAATAAGGCATCAGATTGGTATTCGGTTTTGGCTTCTAAGTATTCGCCTAATTCTAATAAACTGTGTGTGGTGACAGCAGTGAAATATTTACCACTGAGTGCAGCCAATCCAACTGCAACCCCGTCTAACACTTCAACTTTAACCCCGCGTGAGACTAAAGTAGTTGCGGCTTTGGTTAAGGTGGGTGCGATGGTGAAATAAGTCACGGCAGTTCTAAGTGTAGGGCTTAAAAACGGCACAACTAGCATGGTCAAACCAGCCCATAAGACACCGCCAACATCAGGGGCTTTAGCTTGTTTTTTATGTGCAGCAACTGTGGGGCAATTATCGATTGAAAGCTGCTCACATGCGTCTAAAATTTTGGTTTTGGTTTCCGCTTGCCCGTCATATTCCAATACGATGGCACAAGCAGGTAAATTGACCCGTACCGAACGCACACCCACTTGACGGCTGAGGTGCATTTCTAAATAGGCTTTATCCACACGTTGTTCTTCAGCCAATAAACTGAGCTTTAAACGTAAGCGCGTGGGCAATTCATGGATAATTTTAACTGTGTTCATTGTATTGTTTGTGCGAGCTATGAGGATTGGCAATCCTTTGAGCCTGTTGCATCTCTGGACGACCAACCCTAAATTGAACTAAAAATTATAATTTTTGCTGTTCTTCGCTTTTCACTTCAGCTTCAGCATCACGAAAACGCTCTTTCATTTCTTCAACGCCACCTTGGAATAAGTTCCAAACTTTAACCATTGATTTAACTGTATTTTTCTGTACGGATTCGTTAGTTAATAAGAAAGTTGCCGCCGCGCCAACGATTGCGCCTTTCACAAAACGTTCATCTTTAAAATCAAAGAAGCTAGATAAACCAGAAGTCATTTGATTGTAAATGCTGTAATCAGGGTGTTGATGCATTGGTGCGTGTTGTTGTGGTGCTTGTTGGTAGTAACCTTGAGGAGCTTGCTGCTGTGGCGCAGGTGGGTAATAACCTTGAGGCACTTGTTGTTGCTGTGCTTGTTGATAATATTGCGGCGCAGGTTGTTGTGGTGCTTGTTGGTAGTAACCTTGAGGAGCTTGCTGCTGTGGTGCTTGTTGGTAATATTGTGGCGCAGGTTGTTGTGGTGCATAGCCTGCATATTGCTCGCCGTAACCACCTTGCTGACCTTGTTGTTGGTATTGATGGCCATGCTGATGACCTGATTGACCACCTTGGTAGCCTTGTGGTTGCATTGGCTGTTGCGCTTGTTGTTCTGGTGCTTGGTAAGCAGGTTGCTGGTTCATCGGTGCTTGACCCGCATAACCTTGTGCTTGACCATTTTGAGGATTACCTTGCATTTCAGGTTGTTGGCAGTTTTCAGTTTCCATGTTTCCGTGTTCCATATTTGCTTGTGTCATGAGATAAATCCTTTAAGATGACTATTTTTTCAGTGTGTATAACAAAGCAGTACCCGCTAGAAACATTACGGCTGTGCTGGGTAAAGTGGGTTTCATCCCAAAAGCTTCACCTACTGTAACCACACCCGCAGTGGCTAACCCCCCTGTAACTGCACCTGCTAACACATCACCAATCATGCCGCTATCCGTTTCTTCTTGTTTAAGATAACCTGCCGTTGCTCCCGCAGCACCCATTACAGCACCGACTAAAGCCGCTCTTTTGACAGTCGACGTAGGCTGAGGAATCGCTTGTGGATATTGAGGGGGTGGGTAAGGCGCATAGTAATTGGTCATACTGTTATCCTCTGTTTGGGGTGTTAGCCGATTTGGGCTTGCCAACGTTCAATTAACTGATTGAATTCAGTTTCTTCATCATATTCTTGTAACCACTGTTCCCACATACTAGGTTTAATAATATTAGGGTCGTACTGTACAACGACTGAGCCTACCAGCAGGTTAATACGAATGTCTTGAATACCGTTAATTGAGCGAATTTGTTGAGTGAGTTTTTTGCTATCTTTTGCAATAGGTTGTTTTAAAAAGCTAGGTGAAATCCTGAAACGGATACGTCCTGCGATGTGGTGAACAATATTGAAGTAGGCCGTCATATCTAACTTTACTTATATTAATAGTTTTGAATATGATAATTATTATCAATTTCGTTGTCAAATAAGCCAGATTTGATTATTTTGGCTCAAATATGTAACAAAAAAATTATTACAAGTAAAGTATAGCTTAAAATGATTATTTAATATTAAATAACTTTTATGCTGGATTAATTGTATTTTTGACCAACCATTTTTTTAGTAAATACTTAAGAGGTGGGTATAAAATTTAAGGAAATGCAGGTTTTTATTTATATGACTGGCATGTACTTTAAAATTAAAAAGATTGTTGGTTTCTTGAAAATCTCTCTTGTGGATTCTAATAATAAATAAGGTGTAGGTTAGTTAGATTTTTATCAAAACAATATGTATTAATGATGATTATTTTTTGACGTAAATAACAAATAAAATGCCAGAAAATCTGAAATATTTTAACCAGATAAAAAGTATCATTTAAAGGATAAAGGGTATATTTTAGAGGTGAACATGCTATGATTGATGAACATCGTATAACTATAAAGCCCCATTACTATGCCCCAAATCGATATTGAAGCTGTAAAAACCTATTTATTAAATTTACAAGACAATATTTGTACAGCAGTTGAAGCAGCCGATACTCAAGAAAAATTTTTACAAGATCAGTGGGATAGAGAAGAAGGGGGCGGCGGTCGCTCGCGAGTACTTGCCAATGGCAAAGTATTTGAACAAGCGGGAATTAACTTTTCTCATGTTTATGGTAAACAGCTTCCGCCTTCTGCAACTGATAAACGCCCAGAACTCGCAGGCTGCCAATTTCAAGCCATGGGTGTTTCTTTAGTGATTCATCCTAAAAACCCTTATGTACCCACATCTCATGCTAATGTGCGCTTTTTTGTCGCAGAAAAACCAAATCATGACCCTATTTGGTGGTTTGGTGGTGGGTTTGATCTCACACCTTATTATCCTTTTGAGCAAGATGTAAAAGACTGGCATCAAGCCGCTAAAACGATTTGTCAGCCCTATGGTGATGATATTTATCCTAAATTTAAAGCATGGTGCGATGAATATTTCTTCTTAAAACATCGTAGTGAGCCACGCGGTGTAGGTGGTCTATTTTTTGATGATTTAAATCAATGGGGCTTTGAGCGCAGTTTTAACTTTATGCAAGCAGTTGGTAATGGCTATTTATCAGCTTATTTACCGATTATCGAAAAACGCAAAGATACAGCGTATGGTGAGCGTGAGCGTGAATTTCAGCTCTATCGGCGAGGACGTTATGTTGAATTTAATCTGCTTTATGATCGCGGTACACTATTCGGGATACAAAGTGGCGGGCGCACAGAGTCGATTTTAATGTCATTACCCCCGTTAGTAAAATGGCAATATAATTGGCAACCTGAGCCAAATTCACCCGAGGCAGAACTATACAACAACTACTTAATAACAAAAGATTGGGTATAGCACATGTTGATTTTTTGAGTCTGTTAATTTCTATCATAGAACATTATCAATTAATGATAGCAAGTTGATAATTGTTCATTGGTAATTGTTCATTGTCTTATGAAATTTTCAAATAAAATACTATTATTATTTCTCGGCTTCTTATTAGGTATCGGCACACTGTTAAGCCTATTCTTATACAATGCCGCGACCCGCACCACAGAGCTAGAAATTAAAGCACATCTACAAGCGCGTGCTGTGTATGGTATTGATAAAATTGATAGGCTGTTGTTCGAACGTGCTGCAGATGTAAGCTCTATGGCGCGTGACCCTTATATTATTGCGAATATCGCAGATTCTGAAAATGCGGATTTGCTCACCCTGCGGTTATTGCATTACCGAAATACCTACAAATTCTATCTCGCTATCTCTATTTACGGTCATAACCAAGCCCGCATTGCGGATACGTCCAGCCTGAATATTGGCCAGTCTGCGCCTGATGCTATTTGGGTGAAACGGGTTTATGAGCAAAAAACCAACAGTACTGCAGAAGATATTTATGTTTCTAAACAAGCCTCTGTGATGACATTTGCTGCACCGATATTGGATGCTGAAAAAAATATTTTGGGGGCAATTGTGGCGGAGATGAATACAGATTTAATATACCAAGTATTGGGTCAGCTCAATTTCCGACAAGACGAGGTTGAAAAAACAGATATTGGTATTGATTTAATCGATATTCAAGGCACAGTACTTTACTCCAATCATGATCCCAAAGAAGTGTTAAAAAAGAAAATTAACTTGAATAATTTAGAGCATTTAGAGGGACATTTTTATACTTATGCACATCAGGAAGGCTATTTAGATTTTAAGGGCAATAATTGGACATTGATTGCGCATTTACCGATTGATAAAGCCTTTATGTCGATTACCGAACTACGTAACCAAGCAATTACCGTTGGCCTGATTTTGATGGTGATTGCGACCATTGGTGTATTTGCATTTTCTCGAAAATTAATTGAGCCTATTATTTCACTAGAAAATTGTGCAATGCAATTAGGTAAAGGTGATTTCTCGGTTCGCGCCCCCATGCTATCCAACGATGAAATTGGCCATCTTGCACGCACGTTCAATCATATGGCGCAATTATTAGAGCAGCAAGTAAGTCAAATGCAGGAATTTAAAACCATTTTTGATATTAGTGCTGATATGATTTTTGTGCTTGAAGCCAGTACCCAACATTTTATTTATGTGAATCAAGCAGCCTCAGATCAATCAGGGTATGAAGTTAAACAATTATTACGCATGACTCCTTACGATTTATTACCAACTGAAAAATACTCTGAAATCAAAAGACTATTTGATGCTTTAGCCCAAACAGAAAATGGGATTCACCTATATGAAACCGTGATGTTGCGCCAAGATGGTTCAACTTTTCCCGTCGAGACTTTAATCCAATATGTACAGCTCAATGCGTATGAAAGCCATTACATTGCCATTGCCCGTGATATAACAGAACGTAAACAAGCCGAACGTGCATTGAAAAGTGCAAAAGAAAGAGCAGAACGGGCTAATCAAACTAAAACCGTCTTTTTATCCAATATGAGCCATGAATTGCGTACTCCGTTGAATGGTATTCTGGGTTATACACAGATTTTAAAATTAGATGACAGCTTATCAAGTCGCCAGCAAGAAGGTATTAATATTATTCATCGCAGTGGTGAATACTTGTTGACCATGATTAATGATATTTTAGATTTATCCAAAATTGAAAGCGATAATTTAAACCTACATCATTCTGAATTTCAGTTGGTCAAATTATTGAATAATATTGTTGAATTATTTCGATTGCGTGTACAGCAAAAGGGGATTCAATTTATTTTTAATCCCAGTGCGGATTTACCCCAAACTGTCTTAGCCGATGAGTCCCGTTTACGTCAAGCTTTAGTCAATATTTTAAATAATGCACTCAAATCGACAGAGCAAGGCGAAATTCGTTTAGAAGTATTCCGTTTTGAAGATAAAGTTCGTTTTACTGTGCAAGACACAGGTGGCGGGATTGCTCAACACAATATTGAACAAGTGCTCGATCCTTTTAAGCAATTGGATGCACGAGGGTTTGAAGTTGAAGGAGCTGGGCTAGGTTTAACGATTACAAATAAAATTGTTAAATTGATGCAAGGGGAGTTTACGATTACCAGTCAATTGGGGCAAGGTAGCCGTTTTACGATTGATTTAGCATTGCAAGAAATTGTTAGTAGCGAACCATTTGACCAGTTTGATACCAGTCAAGCGATTATGGGCTACAAAGGAGAATTGCTTACTGTTTTTGTGATAGATGATGAATGGGAAAGTCGTCAAACATTAGTAGAAATACTTAACGCTTTGGCATTTAAAGTATATGCATTCAGCCATTATCAGGAAGCTTTAATACAATTAGAACAAACGCCACCCCATATTATTATCACTGATTTATCTTTATTGAAAAAATATCTTGAAGTTAAAAAATCGCCATTAACAGATATTCCTTTAATTGTAACCGCTGAGAATATGTATGAACATCAAGCTGGACGTTTAGATTATAATGCTTTGATCGCAAAACCAATTCACCTTGAAGAGTTATTAAATCAATTACAAAAAATACTCAATATTCACTGGTTGTATGATAAGCAAAATGCAGAGCCGCAATCTGAACAAATAGAACAAGACCAGTATGGCCAACTCTCTCAACAACAAGCCAATATTTTCTATGATTTAGGTAGGAAAGGTGACATTATGGGATTACTCCATGAAGCAGAAATATTAAAACAAGATCATAATTTGCTTCCACTTGCCGAGCATATTATCCAGCTTAGTAAAGACTTTGATGCTGATGCCGTATGCCAGCTTGTTGAACCATTTACAGAGCAGTCTTCCTAATGAAAAAATATAACTTTTCAACTTATTTTCTTATTTATGTTCTCATCGTCCTATCCTATTGGTTGCTAGAAAATATCATTTGGCAAAGCAGCCGCTCTGTGCATTTTATGGTTGAGTTAACAGGTTATCTATTATTGGTGCTTGGTAGCTTTTATGTTTTATATCGTTCGAATAAAGAAAGTGAAGAAATAGAAGGTTTATTAAAGCTAAAAGTCAATGAATTTAAGCAATATAAGGCTTTTATGGATTTAAGCTTAGATGGATTTTATGCTTTACATCCTAAGACTTTAGAATTTTTCTTTGTTAGCCAAGGGGCGTACCGACAGCTAGGCTATGATGCTGAACAAAATGAATTAATTGGTAAAACCCCCCTAGATATAGACTGTACCTCTGATTTTGAAAAAATTGAAAAAGACTTCTTAATTCCTCTTATGTCGGGTGAACTCAGTGTGGCTAAGACGGAAGCATTGCTAAGACGTAAAGATGAAACCTCTTTCCCAGTTGAGCTAGTGATTCAAAGTATTGAACTGGAAGCATATGGAAGATGTTTTATTGCAGTGGCTAGAGATATTTCAGCCCGTAAGGAAAAAGAAAGTTTACACCAAGGTTATCAACAAAAATTACATAAAGAAATTGAACAAAAAACCAAGGCATTAGCGAATAAAAATCAAGAACTGACCAATCAAGCTGAAACCTTAACAGAAGCCAATTTACAATTAAAAGAAGAAGTCTATAAACGTCGCCAATCAGATGAGGCATTACGTCAAAGTGAAGAACGTTTTTCATTAGCCTTACAAGCCTCTAGTAATAGCTTGTGGGATTGGGATATGAAACAAGGGACGGTTTATTTTTCACCTCAATGGAAAGCCATGCGTGGCTATAGTATGGATGAGCTATCAAATAGTTTAGATGAATGGAGTGGACGAGTTCATCCTGATGATATTGACCATGCGATGGATGATGTACAAAAACATTTAGCAAAAGAAACAGAAAAATATACTAGTATTCATAGAGTTAAACACAAAGACGGTCATTATATCTGGGTTTTGGATACGGGTATTGCGTTGTGGAATAAACAAGGTGAACCTTATCGAATGGTGGGTTCTGAAAAAGATATAACGCTACAAAAACAAGCTGAATATGCTCTTAAAGAAAGTGAGGAACGATTTGCTTTAGCTTTGAAAGCGGCAAATGATGGACTATGGGACTGGGACTTACAAACCAATTCATTATTTTTCTCTGAACGTTGGAAAGGCATGTTGGGTTTCGCAGATCATGAGTTGTCTAATGATTTAGATACTTGGCGTAAACTAGTTCACCCTGATGATGTGCAATGTGCAGAAAAAGATATTAGCGATTATCTCAGCAAAAAAACTGATAAGTATGAAGCGATCCATCGGCTACAACACAAAGATGGACATTATGTATGGATTTTAGATCGAGGCATTGGGCTAGAAAATGAGGAAGGCCAATATACTCGCTTTATCGGTACTCATACGGATATTAGTTTACAAAAACGCGCTGAGCAGGCACTCAAAGAAAGTGAAGAACGTTTTTCACTCGCCTTACAAGCTTCTAATGATGGCGTGTGGGATTGGAATTTACAAACCAATGAATTGTTTTTTTCTGAACGTCTGAAAAGCATGTTAGGTTATAGCAATGATGAATTTAAAGATTCCTTTGAAGCATGGGAAGGTTTGATTCACCCTGATGATGCTGAAGTGGCAATAAAAAAAGTACAAGACTATTTAAGCGACAAAATTGATAAATATGAAAGCATACATCGTTTATTACATAAAAGTGGGCATTATGTATGGATTTTAGATCGGGGTATTGGTCTGAAAAATGAGGAAGGTCAATATATTCGTTTTACAGGTACACATACTGATATTAGTCTACAAAAACAAGCCGAACATGTTTTAACCACCTACAGCGAAAAGCTAGAAAAAGAAGTTAAACAACAAACGCAGGCTTTACATGCCAAAGCTCATGAATTAGAAAAACAAAAACAAAAATTCACTACGATTTTAGATAGCTTAGAAGCCATTGTATATGTGGCAGATATGAGCACCCATGAGCTGCTATTTGTCAATGAATATACACGCAATGCTTTTGGTCATGATTGGCAAGGCAAAAAATGCTGGAAATATATCCAACAAGATATGTCTAACCCTTGTACTTTCTGTACAAACGATAAATTACTTGATAATAAAGGCCGTTCGACGGGGATTTATAAGTGGGAATTCCAAAACTCCGTTAATAACCATTGGTATTACTTACAAGATCGCGCCATTGAATGGGAAGATGGCCGTTTAGTTCGCTTAGAAATCGCGACCGATATTACCCCCATCAAAGAAGCAGAACAGCAAGTGCGCCTGAATGAAAAACGTTTACGTGGCTTTTTTGAGCAATCTTTGATTGGTATGGCTGTTACCAGTTTGGAAAAAGGTGTACTGCAAGTCAATGATCGATTGTGCAATATGTTAGGTTATTCGCGCCAAGAACTTATGCAATTAGATTGGACACAATTCACCCATCCCGATGATCTTGCTGCAGATGTAGAACAGTTTAATCGGCTGACCTCTGGTGATATAACAGGCTATAACTTAGATAAACGCTTTATTCGCAAAGATCAATCTATCATTTATACAACGGTTGCAATCAGTGGCTTATATGATGACCAAGGTCAAGTCACCAGCATTGTAGGTATGGTGCAAGATATTAGTCAGCGTAAAAAAACTGAGCAAGCTTTAAAAAATAGTGAAGAGCGTTTTTCTTTAGCCATGCAAGGCGCAAATGATGGCTTATGGGATTGGGACATGGTGCAAGGCACGTTGTATTATTCTCCACGCTGGAAATCAATGATTGGTTATCAAGATGATGAGTTAGAGAACTGTTTTGAAACGTGGCAAAATCAGCTCCATCCCGATGATATTGAGCCTTCGCTAAATACAGTACATCAATTCCTTAGCCATCAAGCATTAAATCTTGAGTTAACGTTCCGTATGCGCCATAAGCAAGGGTATTACATATGGATTTTATCACGAGGTTTTGCCATTCGAGATCAAGCAGGTAAACCTATTCGTGCTATCGGTACGCATGTTGATATTACTGAGCGCAAAAAAATTGAGGAAAACTTGTTACGCAGTCAGGCCAGTCTTGCAGAGGCTCAGCGCGTTGCACACCTAGGAAATTGGGAATGGGATATTACAACCAATGATCTTGCATGGTCAGACGAAATTTATCGTATTTTCGGTATTGAGCCGCAAGCATTTAAAGCAACTTACGATGCGTTCATGAATACGATTCATCCAGAGGATAGGGAAGCAGTACAACAAGCAGTGAGTAAAGCATTGGAAGGTGAACCTTATTCAATTGAACATCGGATTGTTTTACCTGCTGGCAATATCCGTACTGTGCATGAACAGGGCAAAGTGTTATTTGATGCGCATAAACGGCCTGAGCGTATGATTGGTATTGTGCAGGATATTACGGATCGTAAAGAAGCTGAGGCCGAGTTACATCTTGCTAAATTTACCATGCTCAATTCTCCCGATGCAGTAGAATGGATTGCGCCAGATTCAAATCTGCTTTATGTCAATAACACAGAGTGTGAACAACTGGGCTATGATCGTACTGAACTGCTTAAGATGGGGGTTATGGAACTTGATCCAAACTTTCCTTCTCCTGATGCTTGGGGCACAATTTGGCAAACGGCTAAAGCTGAAGGTGGCTTTGCAATTGAAACCGAACATCAACGTAAAGATGGCTCAACGTTTCCTGTCGAAGTGCGTGGCACATACTTGAAATATGAGGATAAAGAATTTCTTTGTACCTTCGTACGAGATATTACTGAACGCAAGAGGGTCGAACAAACGATTCAAGAAGCTAATGTACGCTTTGATCTCGTCAATCAGGCCACTAATGAAGGCTTATGGGATATGCAATATACCCATGGTGAAGATTTTACCCATAAAGATAATCCAATTTGGTACTCACCACGATTACGAGAATTACTTGGTTATCAAGATGAAACAGAATTCCCTAATTGTCTTGATAGTTGGACAGATGCACTACACCCTGAAGATAAGCCAAATGTCTTTCAGTTGTATTTAGGGCATTTATCTGACTATTCGGGGGAAACGCCTTATAACGTAACATTTCGCCTAAAACTGAAGGCAGGTAAATATCGTTGGTATAGTGCTATGTGTACAACCATACGTAATGAGCAGGGCATACCCACGCGTACTGTTGGCTCACTGCGTGATATTACTGAACGTCGACAAGCCGAAGATGTATTAAAAATGGCAATTAAAAATGCTGAAACCGCCCGTAAACAAGCAGAAGTTGCAAATCAAGCCAAAAGTACCTTCTTAGCCAATATGAGTCATGAATTACGTACCCCACTCAATGGTATTTTAGGTTATACCCAAATTCTCAGCCGTGACTATGACATTACACCCAAGCAATTGGAAGGGATTAATATCATCCAGCGCAGTGGTGAGTATCTCCTGACTTTAATTAATGATATTTTAGACTTATCCAAAATTGAAGCCGATCGTGTTGAACTGTATCCAATGGATATTCATTTTGGTGATTTCTTACGCGGTATTGTTGAATTATTCCAAATGCGTGCAGAACAAAAAGGCATTTCATTTATCTATGAGCCACTGACTGCTTTACCTGAAGGAATTCGTACGGATGAAAAACGTTTACGCCAAATATTAATCAATTTATTAGCCAATGCTGTTAAATTTACAGAAGCAGGTGGTGTATGCTTAAAAGTAGGGTATCACGATAAACGTTTACGCTTTGAAATAGAAGATACAGGCATGGGTATCCCAGAACAAGATTTAGAAAATATATTTTTACCATTCCATCAATCAGGTGATAAATACTCCAAAGCAGAAGGCACGGGGCTTGGATTATCCATTACTAAGCGTATCATTGAAATGATGGAAGGCGAGTTGCATGTAAAAAGCAATATAGGTAAAGGTAGTTTATTCTGGTTTGAGCTAGAATTACCAGAAGTATCCAATCTTGTAAAACACAAGCAACAAGAAAAACCTGTTATTATTGGCTTTGAAGGTAAGACTCGCCATATATTGGTTGTTGATGATAAGTCAGAAAACCGTTCAGTACTACGAAACTTGCTTGTGCCATTAGGTTTCCAAATTGTTGAAGCCAGTAATGGACAAGAGGGTTTAAATGTACTTAATCAGCGCAAAGTTGATATTATATTAACTGATTTAGTCATGCCTGAAATGGATGGGTTTGAGTTAGCACGACGTGTACGTTTAGCTGGTGTATATGACACTTTACCGATTATTGCTGTTTCTGCTAGTGTATTTGATTATCATCAGAAACAAAGTGTAGACGCAGGCTGCAATGAATTTATCCCCAAACCAGTACGAGCAGATATACTATTAGATAGATTACAACACTATTTACAATTAACGTGGGTTTACGATCGTGACATTTCACAGTCATTATCAGTCGATAAACCAGATAGTGATAGCGATATTATTATAGATAATTATACGCTCAGCACAGAGCAGGCAGACATGTTATATGATTTAGCAATGCAGGGGGATACAATGGGGCTGATCGCTTATGCACAACAATTATCCACAAATGATAGTACATTAAATGCCTTTACTGCTAAAATTACTCAACTTGCAGAAGATTTTGAAGATGAGCAAATTTGCGACCTCGTTCAACCTTACAGGGAGATGTAGTACGTGAGTAGCACCAATACTAGCCATCTTGGTACCATTTTAGTTGTAGATGATGTACCCGCTAACGTCAAAGTTTTGATGGATTTTTTGACCGCCAACGGTTTTAAAGTGCTGACGGCAAAAGATGGACAGGCTGCGATTAAGCGTGCTGAATATGCTAAACCTGATCTGATTTTACTTGATGTGATGATGCCCATCATGGACGGTTATGAAGCTTGTAAAGTATTAAAAGCTCAGGATAATACAGTTGATATTCCTATTATTTTCATGACGGCATTGGCTGACACAACAGATAAAGTCAAAGGTTTTGAGTTGGGGGCTTCAGATTATATTACCAAGCCATTTCAACAGGAAGAGGTGTTAGCACGGGTCAATAATCACCTAAAAATTGTGACGTTACAAAAGCAGTTGCAATTACGTAATGCCGAATTAGAAAGTTTATATTTAGAGCAAAAACAAGCAAGACAAGCAGCAGAAGCCGCTAGTAAAGCCAAAGATACGTTTTTAGCCAATATGAGCCATGAATTGCGCACGCCATTAAATGCCATCATCGGTTATGGTGAAATCATTCAAGAAGATGCGTATGAATTGGGCTTTCGGGATATTTTACTGGACTTGGACAATATACAACTCGCAGCAAAACAGTTGTTAGATTTAATTAACGACGTATTAGATTTAGCTAAAATTGAAGCTGAGAAAATGGAGTTGCAAGTTGAACAAATTGATATTTGCGAATTTATTAAAAATGTGGTGGTGTTAATCCAACCGATTATCAAGAAAAACCATAATGAATTGATTGTGGCTTGTCCAGAAGGCTTGGGAACAATGCAAACCGATGGCAAGCGAATTCAACAAATATTACTGAATTTATTAGGCAATGCAGCAAAATTTACCCGAGAAGGTCAAGTACACTTAGTGGCTAGACGCGAAGGCGAAAAATTATTTTTTGATGTTAGAGATACTGGTATTGGTATCGAACAAGAAAAATTAGAGACAATATTCCAACCCTTTTTACAAGGTGATAATTCTCGAACTCGTAAATA
Source organism: Candidatus Albibeggiatoa sp. nov. NOAA (assembly GCA_025800385.1). Taxonomy (GTDB): domain Bacteria; phylum Pseudomonadota; class Gammaproteobacteria; order Beggiatoales; family Beggiatoaceae; genus Albibeggiatoa. The sequence continues at coordinate 80,821 of JAOXRS010000047.1, read as the reverse complement.
TGGTGGCACAGGCTTAGGTTTAGCGTTATGTCAGCGTATTTGTCAAATTCTTGGTGGTCAAATTTGGGTTACCAGTGAATTAGGCAAAGGGAGTTTATTTACCGTTGAGTTAAAAGCAGAAATGCAATAGGCATTGTAAGACAATAGTTCGGACAATATTCATATCAGTATAAAAATCGTCCGAATTTATTGATTTTACAAAAATTAGCCTAGTTGCTTAATATATGTCATACGTTTTTTAACTGCTTCTTGCGCCAGAATAAAACCCTGCATTTGCCCTGTTTCTGATTCAAAACGGGCTTCTAAACTATTCTCTGTTTTTTCAATCTGCCATTGGCCTTTTGCTTGTGGTGCTGGTAATAAAACTGTAAGCGGATAAATCGGTGTTTTCACCGCAACGGGCATAATTGGATAATTAATCTTTGTTGGTTCACCTGTTAAAGTTTTTGCTAAAGCCTTCGCACCATTCATCAATGGCATAATGTAAAGCAAATTTTGTCCATTGGCTTCGACACAATCACCCAAAGCATACACATTGTTGGCACTGGTTTGTAAATAATCATCTGCAACAATACCTACATTCACCTCAAGCCCCGCCTGTTTTGCTAAATGTACATCTGGACGCAAGCCCGCTGCAGACAACACTAAATCTACCTCTAATTGCTCATCGTTATTCAAAGACACTTGGTAACTTGCCTCATTTTTATCAATTTTCGATACAGTAGTTTGTAAATGCCATTGCACGCCTGCTTGTTGTAATTTCGTTTGTAATTCAAGGCCAATAGCTTCAGGTAATAAACTGCTCAGTGCATATTTATCAGGGCCAATCACATGTACTTTTTTATCTGCGTTTAGTAAGTCATTGGCAAATTCACAACCGATTAACCCGGGGCCAGAGATGGCGACTGTTTGCGCATTTTGTAATTTTTCTCTAAATACACGATAGTCTGTTAACGTATTGACTGATAACACATCTTGTGCGCCGTCACCATCAACAGGAATATGGACAGGAGCAGCACCCACCGCCAATATTAAGTTTTCATATTCAATGGTTTCATTTTGAGTTTGAATCTGTCGCGCTGCTGTATCGATACTTTGCACAATCGTATGGGTGCGTATCTCTGCTTTTAATGTGTCTGCCATTGCATCCGCATCAGACATAGCCAATTGTTCAGGTGTTTTATTTTGACCTAAGGCATTTGATAGCATCGGCTTAGAATAATTAACACCATCATCTGATGTGATTAACAAAATGGTTTTTTCTGTATCAATCCGCCGAATTTCTCGTGCTAATGTGTATCCCGCTATACCTGTTCCAATAATAACAATCTGATACATGCTACGTCCTTTTACTGAATGCCATGACATATTTAACAGAGAGTATATGATTTACTCAACTGTATAAAAATCAAGTTTAATTTGAGTCACTATCTTAAACACCATTTCAAAACAATCAATATGCTTACAGGTTAGTATGGGTTAAAGGACGAAACCCTGAGCAGGAAAACTTAGAATTTGTTGTTGATGACTTTTAAGCAATAATTCTTTGCACCAATTTAATCCGAATATTTTAGATTAGTGCAGGCCTTGTTTTGATTATTTAGGAATTGACATAATGAAACCACTAGAAATCGTAAAAGGCTTAGAAAACTCGAAAACAATAAAGATAAAAAACGCTTTCGAGAATACTTTAGTTGAAGCCTATTTCTCCTCTACTGTCTTAAAAGTATATCTTCTTAGAAGGTCTGAGTGGATATATGTGACTGCATATTTTCTTTATGAGCCAGAGACAGGTTTATTTTTATGCAAAATGTATTACACAGACTCAACAGCATGTAGGAAGGGTGAGTATGTTAGTCAGTTAGAATCTCATATTAAGGACAATTTCTTTGCCTTTTCAAAAACAGAGTTAACTAGCTTTGTTATCAATGAAAGATTTATGTGGATTACCAATTCCAATAAACGTTACTCCAGCTTTGATGATGCTTATACTCACTTCTTTTCAGACTTAGAGCAACGACTTAAAGCAGACCCTGATTATTACTTTATGCCTAAAACAAAAGAATTACAACTTTCTAAGCATATGAATAATAAGTTTTTCCGTATCCAATGTGATGATGTTTTAGGAAAGTCTTATTTGATACGGCCAGCAATAGTTTCCAACGTCGAATATCATGATTCTCACTGGTATGTTGAATTAGAAGGGAATGATAACCGAGGTATTCCATATATGGGTATACCTGACTATGAAAAAATACCAAGAATTAAAGCAGTTGTCGTTTTGGATAATGATTACAATGTGGTTGATGTTATTGCAGAGGACTTTCTTAAAAAAATAGTTTGACAATAAATAGCTTAGCTTATTACTCAAGTTGTGCAGAAAGTACCAAAGTAGTGTGGTAGGTTGGGTTGAAGGACAAAGCCCGACTATTTGCTATTTTGTTGAGCTTCCTTCATCAGCATAACTTACGGGTTATATATCAGTCGAGAATAAATCATAGGCAAAAGCTAAATTGATTTAAAACACCATGGTTGAAAACCTACCGAAGCGCGTATAAATATGCTATAAAATTATTTTATTGAGCCACATATGAGATAAAACGATGGACTTTCCTACAATAGAACAACATATAGGCAACACGCCTTTAGTCCGCTTACAACGTTTAAATCCAAACCCAAATAACACCATATTGGTGAAATTAGAAGGGAATAACCCAGCTGGTTCAGTGAAAGATCGTCCTGCTTATAGCATGATTCAACAAGCAGAATCGCGCGGTGATATAAAACCCGGTGACACCTTAATCGAAGCAACCAGCGGCAACACAGGAATTGCACTTGCGATGGTGGCAGCCGTAAAAGGCTATCGTATGGTTTTGATTATGCCTGAAAATATGAGCATGGAGCGTCGTATGTTAATGAAAGCGTACGGTGCTGAAATCATTATTGTAACCAAGCAAGAAGGCATGGAAGGCGCACGCGATTTAGCAATTAAAATGGAAACAGAGGGTAAAGGTAAAATCCTCAATCAATTCGATAATCCTGATAATCCATTAGCGCACTACACGTCAACAGGCGAGGAAATTTGGCGCGATACACAAGGTAAAGTCACTCATTTCGTCAGCTCCATGGGTACAACGGGTACGATTATGGGCACATCTCAATATTTGAAAGAACAAAATGCTGCTGTTGAAATTGTCGGTGTGCAACCTGCTGAAGGGGCAAGCATTCCCGGAATTCGTCGCTGGCCAGAAGAATATTTACCCAAAATTTTTGATGCATCGCGGGTAGATAGAACCATTGACGTAGGTCAACAAGCAGCCGAAGACACAACCCGCCAATTGGCAGCGCAAGAAGGTATTTTTGCAGGTATTTCCTCAGGTGGTGCAGTTGCTGCAGCCTTAGAATTATCCCAACAAGTCAATGACGCAATTATCGTGGCGATTGTATGTGATCGTGGTGATCGCTATTTGTCTACAGGCGTTTTCCCTGCTGAATAATCTATTACACAACCAGTTCATGAGAAACGTTCATGAATTGGTTCAGTCTATTTTTATCAAATATGATATGGCTGAAACCTTCTCCTTTTCTAATGCCCTAAAAATATTAAAAACCTGATACAGCAATAGCGTTCCTTATGCCAGCAAGCTATACTTATTTCGTTATCGCTCATCGCTGAAAGACTTTGCCAGAGGACAAACATGTCAAACCGCTTGTACTATCTTCATATATTACTCAGTTGGTTATTGCTTTTCGCTTACCCTGCATTCGCCGCCGATGCTGTTTACAAATCCGAGTTTTCTACTGGCCGTTATCAAGACAATCAATTCAATGATGAAACCTTAGAAATCCCCAATGCTTACGCGCTGACTGTCACGATTTCAGGCGAAATTGAAAATAAATGGGATGTGCTCACTTTATACAATGCAGCTGGACAGAAAATCGGCACATTTACAGGTGCAATGAATGAGCGTTTAGAAGTGGCAGGCTCAAAAATACGTGTGGTGTTTGATGCGGATAATCGTAAACATGATTTTTTAGGTGCGATAGTTAAAATTGAAGCGCAATCATTTCCACAGCTTTATCAAAATATTAAGCAAGCTTTACAAGTGGAAGTGAAACAATTGTTAGAAAAAAATACGGGCGAAGCTGCTTTTCTTATCAAAAACCATTTAAAACAACTCAATTTTTTAGATAACCAAGTGCGGCGTGCTAAAAACATAGAGCAAGTAGTAAAACCTGTCGCTGATGAATTGATAAGCATTGCCAAAACTTATCGAACCATTGCCAACACACAACCTGCGGTACAAAAAGCCCATCAAGAGACATTGAGCCAACTGGAAAAACTGCAAAAGGATACCAAGTCTTATCAAGATATGGCGCAGAAAAATGTTGATAAATTGCAAGCTGAATCTCAAGCAATGAAAGATGGTTGGCGCAAAGATAATTTACAGCGGGTGGCAAATTTATTACATACTCAGCAAACTCTATGGACACAGTTCCAGCAGCAACAAACAGATATTGCTATACAAGCGCAATCTTATTCAAACAAAATTCTCGATTTTTTAAGCTTTTTAGATGTTACAGCACAAGTCTATGAAGGCACAGCACATTTAGCTTTAGTACGTCAATCTAGTGTTGCAGATTTACAAAATTTGATGGATTTATCCCGTTTACGCGCTATTGTTGGAGAAATTCAGCAGTATGAAAATAAAATCAATGCCTTGTTAGACCAAATTGAGAAGAATAGCCCTTTAGGCTAAGGAGGCAATCATGTCTGAATCAGAAACGACTGAGCAGCCAGCAGCAGAAAGTGTATTACAAAAAATTCAAAATATTGGTATTTCTCCCGTTGCAATCATTGGGGGGTTAGTTACCCTGATTGCCGTGGCAGGTATATTAACAATGGCGATTCAGGGGATACAGAAAACGACTGATAGTGAGGCTCAAGCTGGTCATCCAACTGCAAAAGAAAATCATATTCCGAAAAATGTAGGTACATCGCTCACGGCTGCCCATGCCCAAACAAATTTTGCACCAAATAGCCTGACAGCGTTAAAAGACCCAGATAACCCAAACACAGAAACTGCTTTCGGTAACCGCGCTGAGGATGTGCCAACTAAAACCCTGAGCAACAACCGAGTTGAAACAGCATTTGAGCAACCAGCTAACACACTAGAGGACATCAAAGCCGCTTCTAAAACACCACCTCCACCGCCAATTGATACTCGACCTGTGCCAGAGCAGCTTAAATTAAAGCTACAGCAAAACTATGAACTGGTGAAATGGACAGCCTTAACCCAAGATTTATTACAACTTGAGCAACGTTGGAAAAATAATTTACAACAAGTGTCACAAAAGTTTTCATTACAAATTGCACCAAATAACAATATATCTATTCAGACCATAGCCCCTGTTGAACCTGAACAGATTGCAGCACGGGACATGCTTTGGTCGGATGTATTGGATGATATGTTAGAAATGGAAACCTTGCGTACAGCAATGACAGATATTTTTGCCCAGCAATTATATCCACAACTTCAACCTTCAGCTTTTAGCCAACTATCAGAAAGATTAACCGAAACCGAGGTTGCATCTAGTTGGCAGCAATTAACTGAGCAAATTTTAGCAGTTGAAGATTATCGCGCTGATATGTTACAAACGGCCGAACAAGTTTTATGCTGCGACAAGTAGTCTTAATAAGATTAGGACTTTTTTAATTGTGTCTATTGTATCTTTAGAAAAAATACATATATTGGTCGTTGTGCATTTTTTAACCCACTAATCCAAAGTTATATCTTCAAACCCTAGGAGAGACGCATGAGCGTATTAGTAGGACGTAAAGCCCCTGATTTCACAGTACCAGCAGTATTAGGCAACGGTGAAATCGTTGATGGTTACAACTTTGCAGAAGCAACTAGCGGTAAATATGCAGTTGTTTTCTTCTATCCATTAGACTTTACTTTCGTCTGCCCTTCAGAATTAATTGCATTCGACAAACGTTTAGATGCGTTCCAAAAACGTAACGTTGAAGTTATTGGCGTTTCAATCGACTCTCACTTCACGCACAACGCATGGCGTAATACACCAGTAGAAAAAGGTGGTATCGGCCCAGTTCGTTACACTTTAGCTGCTGACATGACACATCAAATCGCTAAAGACTACGGCGTTGAAACACCAGACGGTGCAGTTGCTTTCCGTGGTTCTTTCTTAATCGATAAAGATGGCGTAGTTCGCCACCAAGTGGTTAACGATTTACCATTAGGCCGTAATATTGATGAAATGTTACGTATGGTTGATGCGTTACAATTCCACGAAGCACACGGTGAAGTTTGCCCAGCAGGTTGGCAAGAAGGCTCAGCAGGTATGAAAGATACACCAGACGGTGTTGCTAACTACTTATCTGCACATGCTGGCGAATTATAATTTCATAATCGCTTAAGCAAACGGGGGTGCTCACGCACTCCTGTTAAATTTCCTATCTGTTTTAGATTCCCGCTTTTAAAAATACCTCATGAAAGATCAATCATCTTCCCAATATGACTTACCTGCTATTCCTGAAAATGTCATTTTAGCGGGTGTCGATGAAGTGGGACGAGGGCCTTTAGCGGGTGCTGTGGTTGCAGCGGCGGTGATTTTAGATGAAACACGACCTATTGCAGGTTTAAACGATTCTAAAAAATTGTCTGAAAAAAAACGTGAATTACTTGCGTTAGACATCCAACAAAAAGCCAAAGCATGGGCATTAGGTCGCGCCGAAGTAGAAGAAATCGATCAAATTAATATTTTTCAAGCCAGCCTTTTAGCCATGCGTCGAGCTGTTTTAGCATTAGACATTCAACCCGAACATGTGGTGGTTGACGGTAAATTTTGTCCTGAGTTGCCGTATTCAACCCAAGCGATTATTAAAGGTGATGGACTCATTGCTGAAATCAGTGCCGCTTCAATTATTGCTAAAGTCGCGCGTGATAATGAAATGTGTGAACTAGACAAACAATATCCTGAATATGGGTTTGCCAAACACAAAGGCTATCCAACCAAACAACATCGACTTGCGTTACAACAATATGGTGCAACCCCGATTCATCGTCGTTCATTTGCCCCTGTTCAGGCCTGTTTAAATTTATAACCGCTTAAAATTCCAATCGCACTTGTCCGTAAATGCTGCGCGGTACTTCCGTTCTCAATGGTGTAAATGTGCTTTCAAAATACTCATAATGCTGTTTATCTAATAAATTTTGTCCCACGACAGATAGTTCTAAATGTTCATCCACCTGCCAAGCTACACGCACATCTAAACTTACATATCCTTCCACATCAAATCCACTCGCACTACCCACCGCATTAGATACATAGCGTAACCACCAATCAGATTCCCAACCTGAACCTAAGTCAAAATGGTGACGTAATGAAATTTGATGTTCAGGCACTTCATGTTCTATGCTTTCATAATCGGAAACAATATCTGCATATTTATCTATTTCAATGTTAATAAAGTGATAACTTAATTGGGTTTGTCCCCATTGGTTGATCCAATTTAGGCTGCTTTCTAGCCCATAGGTTTTGGCATCCATGCCATGGTAGTAATTGCTCAATACCACAATCCGCCCATTATCTAAATCTGGATATGAGCTAGTAGATCGAACAATCAAGCCTTTATAATCGTTATAAAATAAGGTTGTATCCCATGATAAATAATCTTGCCATTGTTGTCGGAATCCTAACTCATAAGCAATATTGAATTCTGAATTGAGCTGGTCGTTGCCATACAACTGTAAGTTCAAAGGAATAGGATGAAATGGATTACTAGTAGGTAATAAATCATAAGCAGCTCGAATATTGTAAGAAACTTGTGCTGGTGTACGTACCGCTCGTGAAATGGCAGCCCAGTAAGTTGTATCTTCTGGTGAATGCCATAAAAAGCGAATATTAGGCTGTATTTCAGTACCTGTATAATCATTATGCTCAAATTTAGCACCTACAATGAGATGCGCTTTATGGTCAAAGAAGCTGGTTTCACTTTGCAGAAAGCCGCCAAAAACCTCATCATGCTGGCCTAATAATTCTCGACTTAATAATGAACCTTGGTGTATTTTGCTATACAGCCAATGATAGTTAATACCCCATAAAAACTCTTGTTGTTCTGACAATCTCCATTGATGTTGTAATTCAAAATCCAATACGTGATTATCTGCACCATAAGCAGGTCTGAATTGGGTAGTGGAATCATAATAGAATTGTCCAGTCCACTTCGAATTCTCAGTGCTTTCATGTGTCCAGCGGGCTAGAATATTTTTTCCTAACAGATGGGTATCAAAAGCATCACCTGTTCTCCAACTGGTATCGCCTGTACTTGCATCATAAAAATCGCCTTGCACGGTTAATAAAGTATCTGTATCAAGTCGACTATCGGCTCTAAAACCTGTTTGTTGCATTTGCCAACGGTCAGGCTGAATACCTTGCTTTAAATTATCACGCATAGAGGTTTTGCCGTATACTCGAAATGTCGTATTGTCATCTAGTCTGCCACCATAACGTAAATGTAAGAATCCAGATTCAACAGTGCCTGCGCCTGCTGTGATTAAATAACCTTGGGTATCTTGAGATGACTTAGTAATAATATTAATAATTCCATTGACTGCATTCGCTCCCCATAATGTACCCCCTGAGCCTCTAATGACCTCGATGCGCTCAATATCCTCTAAGAGAACATCCAAACTTTCCCAAAAAGTACCCGCAATCTGCATGTTATAGACACTACGTCCATCTACCAAAACTAATAATTTATTCACAAATAAGCCGTTAAAGCTTCCTCGTGCAGATACTCTCCAAGTCGAACTATTTACTTTAGAAACTTGTAGACCTGGAACTATGCGCAATACATCAGCAACATGGGTTGCACCAGAACGACGAATATCATCTTGCGTGATAACAAAGATGGCATTGGCAGATTCTGATAATTTTTGTGACTTTTTGGATGCAGATGTCACTTCCATGTCTAACAATTCACTTAAGTCTAACCCTATTAAAGCTTGTTGTTGTAAACGCACAATATCTAAATCATTTGCTTTAACGGAATTATGAAGCAAAAATGCAAATAAAATAAAAACTCCACTTGCGGCTTTGGTTAGAGATGATTTTGACAGCTTCATAGTAAACATCCTACGATACAAGAGATTATTTAAATTTATTCATACCCTGATTTTTGAATTCAATTCAAATTAAGTACCAAAATAAAATATATATTTCTCTGAAAAATAAAAAATTATTTCGAAGCCACTAAAAAATACGATTTTCCAAAAAAAAACAAGCTAAACCCTGAAAAATAAACTTATATTAAAGTATGCTAAAATACTATTTTCAAAAAATATAAGACTATTTTTATTGTATATTGAAAATGTTACTTGAACTCATACAATGAATAAAAATCAAAATTAGATTCATTCAAAATTGTATTATGAGTGTAGTCTTATTTGTTGCTATAAAAAAGTTTATTACTAATAAAGTATCTTTATATAAAATGAACGATTGCAGCTTTTTCAACACAATTAGCGACGAATTCATTTCAATTTAGTACAATATATCGGTTGTTTACATGGATACAATTCATATCATGTAGACAGGAGAATGTGGTATTGGGCTTACACATCTATCGGACACCGATCCCATTCGTTTAGAGAAAAATACAACAAATACTGACGTAAAAATACAACATGTGGTATGATGCGCAGTAATTTTTGTCGTATAGTCATGTACTAACAGCAAAATTAAACTTATGTCTAAACTACTCATACTTCATGGACCGAATTTAAATTTACTAGGTGAGCGTGAACCCGGTCATTACGGAGACACCAATTTAGAGTCTATTAATCAAGAGCTTGTGAGTCTGGCACAACAACAGGGACATGAATTAGAAGCTTTCCAGACCAATGCCGAATATGCGTTGATTGACAAAATTCACGCAGCACGTCACCAAACAGATTTTATTATCATTAATCCTGCTGCATTTACTCACACCAGCGTGGCAATACGCGATGCACTCCTTGCGGTCAAAATCCCTTTTATTGAAGTGCATTTATCCAATGTTTATGCACGCGAGCCATTTCGTCATCACTCTTACTTTTCAGATATTGCAGTAGGTGTGATAACAGGCTTAGGCGCACAAGGTTACACGTTGGCATTGCAAGCAGCCCTTTCCACTCTATCGAATTCGAGATAAGTTGTATGGATATTCGCAAAGTAAAAAAACTGATTGAAATTATTGAATCATCGGGTGTCGCTGAAATCGAGATTCACGAAGGTGATGATTCGGTACGGATTAGCCGTTACCCTGCGAGCACAGGTGTGCCTCAAGTACCTGTTGCACCGACTATGGTAGCCGCTGCCCCCGTCGCGCCTGAAGCTGCTCCTGTTGTTACAACAAACCACGGTACAGAAAACCCAGATGAATTTGACGATGATCCAGAAGGTCATGTGGTCACCTCGCCGATGGTTGGCACATTCTATCGTTCTCCTTCACCCAATAGCGCGCCGTTTGTTGAAGAAGGCCAAATGGTTCAAGAAGGTGATACCTTATGTATTATTGAAGCGATGAAGATTTTAAACCAAATTACCAGTGATAAATCAGGCAAAGTGGCAAAAGTCTTAGCTGAGAATGGTGCACCTGTTGAATATGAACAGCCGTTGTTTGTCATCGTATAAAAAGGATAAAAACATGCTGTCTAAAATTGTCATTGCCAACCGAGGGGAAATTGCATTACGCATTTTAAGAGCCTGCCGTGAGTTGGGTATTCGCACAGTTGCAGTCCATTCTTCAGCTGATCGCGATTTAAAGCATGTACGTTTAGCCGATGAATCTGTTTGCATTGGCCCTGCGAACTCTGCACATAGTTATTTAAATATTCCTGCGGTGATTAGTGCGGCAGAAGTCACAGATGCGGTCGCGATTCATCCTGGGTATGGCTTTTTAGCAGAAAATGCTGATTTTGCTGAACAAGTTGAGAAAAGTGGTTTTACCTTTATTGGCCCAAGCCCAGATACCATCCGCTTAATGGGTGACAAAGTATCTGCAATTGAAGCGATGCGTCAAGCAGGTGTACCTTGTGTACCGGGGTCTGAAGGCGCGTTAGACGATGATAAAGAGAAAAATGCTAAATTAGCCCGTGACATTGGCTACCCTGTGATTATTAAAGCTGCAGGTGGTGGCGGTGGTCGTGGTATGCGTGTGGTGCGTAATGAAGCGACTTTACACAATGCGATTTCTTTAACCCAAAGTGAGGCGGCTGCTGCTTTCGGTAACGATCAAGTATATATGGAAAAATACTTGGAAAATCCGCGTCATATCGAATTCCAAGTGTTAGCCGATGGACAAGGCAATGCGATTCACTTAGGTGAGCGAGATTGTTCGATTCAGCGTCGTCATCAAAAGCTGATTGAAGAAGCACCTGCACCAGGGTTAAGTGATGAATTACGCCAGAAAATCGGTGAACGTTGTGCGCAAGCGTGCCGAGAAATTGGCTATCGTGGCGCAGGGACATTTGAATTCTTGTATGAAGATGGTGAATTCTACTTCATCGAGATGAATACACGGATTCAAGTAGAACATCCCGTGACTGAATTGATTACAGGTATTGATTTAGTCCGTGCACAGTTGCTCATCGCAGGTGGTGAAAAACTGATGTATAAACAAAAAGATATTAAGATCAAAGGTCATGCAATTGAGTGTCGTGTCAACGCGGAAGACCCAGAGAGCTTTTTACCTTCTCCTGGTAAAATTACCCGTTATCACGCACCGGGTGGGCCGGGTGTTCGCGTCGATACACATATTTATTCTGGCTACACTGTACCGCCTTATTATGATTCACTATTAGGTAAGTTAATCGTATTTGGTGATAATCGTCACTCTGCCATGCGTCGGATGGCGACTGCATTGGACGAAATTATTGTCGATGGGGTTAAAACCAATGTACCATTGCACAAAGATTTGCTAGACGATCCAAACTTCCAAAAAGGTGGAACAAATATCCATTACTTGGAAAATAAATTAAGTCTGTAAAAAAATAAGCTTGGTATGGAGTCACATCTGTACCAAGTATTCCTCTCCTCATATTTGTTGGCTGATGTTGAAATACTGTACAACAAAAACCGCCAATATTTCGATCATAATAAAGCACACAAACTATCAGCCAATTAAAAATTTTTTATAAGCCTTTTTTATTATGTTGATATAATTTCAAACTCTCTCGCCTATTTATATCATTGCTATCTTACAAAAAATTGACCTTAGGTTAGACCAGAAAAGCCTATTATTTCTGTTGTTTACCGCTTATATCATTTTTAATACCATTAATCTGGTCAATTTTTTTGGGTGAAATCCCCCTTATCTTGGATTCCCTACCACTTAATGCAGAGCTTCATTTTTATAAGTTTTTTTTATTAAGAAGCTGCCACAAGAATAACCTTACAACTTTGTCAACTAAAAACTGACACCCTGTTTAAACATCCCTTCTTATCTATCTATTTGTAAAATAAAAGTTTTTAAGTATTTTTTCTTGCCATATGCCTGTCATAGAAACGTCTTTTAACATAGGATAATATCCTTACAAAATCAATAAAAATTCACATAACTATATAATTTTAAAGCATAAATGTCAAGTGGCACACCTTTTGTTATAAAGATACAGATACAAATTTTAGGGTTTTGGGTAAATACAAATTTGTAACATGGTAGATGAAGATTGTTGGTAGGTCGAGCGAGGGTATTTATCCAATAAAAATAAAAATTCACACAATTTAAAGCAATATAAAAGCACTTTTTTCGAGGGTAAGTGTAATCAAGTTGCGCGTGTGAAGAATAATAGAGGGTAGCAACCATGAAACATTATTTACCGCACATCACGAGATGCTTGTTGAGCTTGAGTGCCTTATTTTTTTCACCATATAGTTTTGCTGAATGGACAGTTGTAGGTGATAAAGGGTTCAAATCTAGCAAGTTAACTAGCATCAAATCACATAAAGTCGACTCATTCAGTTTAGCTTCAGGTAAAAATAATAAACTTTATATCACTTATACTAATTTAGGTACAGGCGGTGGTTTATTAACTGCACTAGAATGGGATGGTACAGAATGGGAAATTTTAGGCCAACCTGATATTTTAGGTAGTTTAGGAAAAACAGCTGCTGAATCTAAAGCATATGACTTAGATATTCAAGCCGATCATCAAGATATACCTTACATTACATTTGGTAATACCAGTCGGAAAGCGTCGGTTATTCACTGGGAAAATAACAATTGGCATTTTATCGGTAATGAAGGTTTTTCAGCCGCTAAAGCATATCATTTAAGCCTTTCAATCAGTAGTGAAAACGCGCCTTATGTAGCATATAAAGATACTGAAAATGGTTATCAAACCACTATGCGTTATTGGAATGAAACAAGCTGGGAATCGGTTGGTTTAGAAGGATTTTCTGGCTTCCGTATTTCTGACATTTGTACAGTGTTAGACAGTCATGATGTGCCCTATGTGATTCAAAGTTATAAAAATGGCGGCCAAAGCAATATTAATGTGATGCGTTGGGACATGGATGATGCTGAATGGGTTTTTCTTGGCCAACAAAGTATTACACCCAGTCAAATTGATAAATTCAGTTGCGGTATGGATAAAGGAGATATGCCATATGTCGCGTATAGTGATGCCAATGAAAGCGATAAATTAACTGTTATGTATTGGAACAACAGCACATGGACGACTTTAGGTAATGCGGGCTTCACCGATCATGCGGTTAACGGTACAAGCATTGTATTCGATCACAATAATATGCCTTATATTGGTTATCAAAGTTCAGATGATGATAAAGCTTATGTGATGTATTGGAATGATACAACCCAACAATGGGTGAATAGTAATGATGGTGCAGTATCTGACGGTAGAGCTGAACAAATTCAATTAGCAGTCGATCATGATAACCGTGTCTATCTTGCATATAAAGATTATACTTCTGGCTATCAAGTTACTGTAAAGTCATCTGAAGCATTGGCTCCCCCCATTCCTGATGCACCAAGCCATTTAAATACAAATGAAATTAACGACGAGGTCAAATTAACATGGCAAGATAATAGTCGTAATGAAGTTGGATTTGAAGTTTGGCGTAATAATGTACAATTAACCACGACGACTTTTAATAAAGAGTATTATGTTGATACAAGTGTCGTATGTGGTACAAGCTATCAATATGAAGTATTGGCAACCAATGCGGGTGGCGATTCAGCAGCGATCAGCACATCTATTACAACAGCAAGTTGTCCAGTTGATCCAACCCCTTTGCCTCCAACAAATTTAAGTGCAAGTGCGATGTCTACACCTAGTATTACGTTGAATTGGGCGGATCAAAGTCATAATGAAACTGCATTTTATTTATGGCGCGATGGTGAAAAAATTGCAGAAATCGCCCCGAATCAAACTAGCTTTATTGATGCAGGTCTTGTATGTGGACAAAGTTATCAGTATGAATTGAAAGCAATCAATAATACGTATTCATCTGACTCTATTATGATTAGTGCAACAGCATCGGGTTGCGGTAATTCAAATAGTGGAAATGATGACGACGATGATGATTCTGGTAATGGAAACAGTGGCGATGACGACGATACTAATAATGGTGATGATGACGACAATAATTCAGGCAATGATAACAGCAGCGATACTGATAATAATACTGGCAACAACACAGATGATAATAACAACACAAGTAACGGCGATAATGGTCAAAAAAACTCATCTAGCAGTAATACAACGGATTCCACACGTACAGTAAATACAAAAGCAGGTCTTGGTTTCTATATTTTAAACATTGCTTCGCCGCTCTCACATATTGTCAGTGAGCCTGCAGGAATTAATTGCAACCGTGGTGAAGGCCAATGTCAAGCGACATTCCCCCGTGGTACTAAAGTCGATTTAGATTTTGCCTCTCCATTATATGAAGGACAAGTATTTACAGGTTGGGAAGGTGATTTGGATTGTAAAGACAGCAAAGTAACCATGAATGACGTGAAACATTGTTTTGCGCGAATTGAAGGTGTAAGACAAATTAAAAAATTATCTGCAACAGGCGACTTAAGTTTTGGTCAATTTAGTAGCAGCCTTTCAGTAGGCCAAGACGATCATATTGCCGTGGTTGGGTTCATTTTTGATACAGCTGATAAACAATTATTTGCAGTGGCTGGGCAAGGCATTGATCCACATGTTGATCCTAGTTTAGTTGTATCTGAGTTGGAAATTTCACCAGATTATTACGTACAAGATATGTCTTTAGAAGCCAGCAATGATATTTACGGCTCTAACAATGCAGGTACTGTATTAGATTTAGATTCAGGTATGTATTTGGCTAAAATTGCATCAGAAACATCTGAAGGCCAAGCATCATTACATGTCAATCCGATTAATCTTGCACCTAGCACCAGTATCGATAATATCAGTACCCGTGGTACAACGTATGGTGATGGCATTTTCATGCGTTTCACGTTAACAGGTGAGGGTACTCAACCCATTATGATTGCAGGTGAAGCGTTGGACGAAGGTGTGAACCCTGTCTTAAAATTATCCCGTGTCAGCGATGGTGAATTATTAGCACAAAATATCAGTTGGTTGGATAACAATAATTATGTTGAAATCCAAATCTATCATAATCATCCTTTAGACAGTGAATATGATGCAGCAATTTTAACTGACTTACCTGCAGGTGAATATTTGGTTAATTTAAGTTCAGCAGGTATACATGGACAAGCTATTGTTGAGGTAGATATTATTGATTAAGGTAGGTAAAACAATCTGTTGTAAAATATATAATGCATATCAAAAAGCCTGTCAGTTAACCTTTATCTGGCAGGTTCTCCCACAGATTTCCCACTTCCCCCACTGTTTCAGATAAACTGTCAAAATTGAGCAAAATTTGTATTTTTCACACTGATCCCCACTATAGTGTCTATGTCACATTTAATGCTTGCCGCTGCGCATAAATCATCAGGTAAAACAACTGTCTCCATAGGCCTCTGTGCTGCGTTAACTCAACGTGGTTTGACTGTACAACCTTTCAAAAAAGGCCCTGATTATATTGATCCATTGTGGTTGACACAGGCTGCTCGGCGCGATTGTCATAACTTAGATTTTCATATGATGAGTGAAGCCGAAATTCAGCAATGTATTGCACAATATACGCATGATGCAGACATTGGCATGATTGAAGGCAATATGGGTTTATTTGACAGCATTGATGTAGAAGGTAAAACCAGTAATGCTGCGTTAGCTCAACTCGTCGGTGCTCCCGTTATATTAGTGCTTAACCCACATGGTATGACGCGCAGTATTGTACCGATTATTTTAGGTTTTCAGGCCTTTGACAAAAATATCAATATTGCAGGCATTATCCTCAATCATGTGGCCTCACAACGCCATGAAACCAAGTTATTAAATGCCATTGCATATTACACCAATATACCTGTTCTAGGCAGTATTCGCCGCTCAGCAGATTTAAATATTGAAGAACGCCATCTCGGTTTAATTCCCAGCAATGAAGCGCATCGAACTACCGAAAAAATTAATCAAATTGCCTCTATCATCGAACAACAAGTTGATTTAGACAAGGTGCTGGAGATTGGGCAGTTAGCCACCAAATTCGAATATCAACCTGCTGTCAAAATCACAAGCTCGGCTAAAACCCTGAAAATTGGCATCATGCGCGACAACGTATTTGGCTTTTACTATGCCAGCGATTTACAAGCTTTGCAGAATGCAGGCGCAGAATTGGTTTTTATTAATGCCTTACAAGATATTCAACTACCTAAATTAGATGGTTTATTTATTGGTGGTGGTTTTCCTGAAACTCATGCCGAGCAACTCGCAAGTAATACTAATTTAAAACAATCGATTAAACACGCCATTGAGCAAGGTTTACCTGTTTATGCGGAATGCGGCGGCCTGATGTATTTAGCGCGGCAATTGACTTGGAATGATAAAACATGGGATATGGTCGGAGCGTTGCCGTTAGATACAGTGATGAATCAAAAGCCCAAAGGCAGTGGCTACACCATTCTACAAGAGACGGGGCACGGCTTATGGCCGCTTTATACAGAGCAAGGCGAACTCGGTGAAATTGCTGCCCATGAGTTCCATTATTCACAAGCTATCAATGTCGACGAATCTATCAATTACGCTTATCAGGTTAAACGCGGCTATGGTATCGATGGCCAATATGATGGGATTGTATATAAAAATACCTTAGCGTGTTATGCCCATTTAAAAGATGTAGATAAAAACCATTGGGCGCAACGCTTTATTAATTTTATTCGAAAGGAGGATAAACATGTTTGAAGTGACTCAAAATGCAGCGGATCAGATTTTTAAATCAGCTAAAGAGACTGGGATTCAAGGCCAAGCTTTGCGTATTGATGTACGTGAAACAGCCGATCAAGGTTTTGCTTATTTAATTGGTTTTGATGATATTCATCCCGATGATGATGTGCATATTGTCAGCGCGGGGATTGATATTGTATTTGCTCAAAGCTGTAAAGCCTTATTAAATGGGGCAACCATGGATTTTGCTGAAATTGAGGGAAAAATGGCTTTTATCTTCCTCAACCCAAATGATCCAACTTACGTTGAGCCAAAAGAAAAATAGTTTTATTTCAAAGGTTGGCAATCTATGATCTGCAAAACGATTGCTAGCCTTTAAATATACATCAAAAAAGGGCACAAACGCGTCATTTGTACCCAAGCACATTACCAATAAGCCAAACTCATCAAGAACGGCATAAAGAAGGTAGATATTTTGTATCTATTGGATTGTTTTGACCTGAGCCACACTTCCAAGACTGGGTTTTAATATCAAAAGATATTTGCATGGTTTTTCCACCTATCAGCTTTGTAAGGGACGCGTCTCCCAATTGATTTTTGATCGTCAACGTACAGGTATAAGTCAGTGGGTCTATATTGATACTTTCCATATATGGATTTGTAATATTGAACCCCATTGCTTTTGCACTGTCAGGCCATTTTCCTTTGTAAGTCAAATACTCTTCCATAGGCGTTTTCAGACCTGTTAGTGAATATATAGCCATATATATTATTGGTTTAACCTTAAAATAGTCTTGAATCGCTTGCTGCCCTTGTTGAATAATCTCAGGTGATGGACTTACTAAAGGGTTATTTCCTACTGTAATATCTTGTTTAATTTTTCCTGTTTTCCACAAAATATTTAAATTTAGATTCAAAATTTCTTCTGGTAAATCGAAAAGCTGGTTTGAGTCTAGACGTGCAAGTTGCAATTTCTTCAACTGACTAAAAGATGTTGGCAGCTCTTCTAAGTCATTATCATTTAAATATAATTTCTGTAGGCTTTTTAACTGCCCAATTGATTCTGGCAAGGCTTGTAACTGATTTTTTTGCAAACCTAAGATGGTCAAATTTTGTAGTTGTCCAAGCCATGTTGGCAATGTACGTAGTTGGTTTTCATGTAAATATAATCTACTTAAATTCTCCAATAGGCTAACTGATGTGGGTATTTTCTGTAATTGGTTTTTGCCTAACCCTAATATCTCTAAGTTCTGCAACTGAGCAAATGATATAGGCAAGTCTTGTAATCGATTATGTCCTAAATATAAAAACTTTAAGCTCTTAACTTGTCCCAATGAGGTTGGCAAATCTTGCAACTCATTATATCTAACATCTAAATAAACCAAGTTATGCAACTGAGTAAAGGTATCTGGTAATTCTTGTAGCTGGTTTTTCACCAATGATAATTTCTGTAAATATTTCAGCGAGAAAACAGTATCAGGAATTGAAGCGAGCTGAGTCTCATTTAAATTTAAACCAACAACTCGCCCCTGTTTATCAACGGCATAACCACCCTGTAAATCTTTACGCCCAATTTGATTTAGGTTTACTTGCTTCAGTGTTTTACCTATTTCTTGTTCCAGCTGGATCAAAATTTCTGAACCAATGCGTTGATTCTGTAACTCACTATTTAGACTAGCATTCCCAGCTATTGCAGATTGCCATATAAGAAAGCCCGCAATAAAAATGACCATGCTTGATACACAACTTAAACAAGATCGCTCAATAAATAACCTTATTTTATTCATTATAGGCTTCCATTAACTTTAATATAATTTTTGCATCGTGTCATACCTTTTGAAAAATGTGAAATCAGGAACAAAAATAAGTGTAAAAATTAAAAAAACATACTTTAAAATGAATATTTATAGATGTTGAACCAAATTTTTAAAATCTTTCTACTATCAATTTAGTATTATTTCATACTCTTATTACTGCATAATCGGCGAATTATTTGCACAGTAATAGACATCACCCACAAAAATTGTCAAAAAAAATCGGACACAAAGCTTATGTTACGTATTGTGCAACTGACTGATATTCATATTGATACGCCTGACAAGCCTTATTATGATATTGATGTGAAGGGAAAATTTCTCAGCGCGTTAGAAAAAATATCCACTTATCCAGATATAGATTTGCTGATTATTTCAGGAGATTTAGCTGCACATGAAGGAGAAATAGAATCTTATCAATGGATTGAGCAACAATTAAAGTATGTGACAGTGCCTTATATTGTCATGGCGGGTAATCATGATAATATGCAGAATATGCAGCAAGTATTTGATATAGATGAAAATCACTTGCATGATGGGATGTTATATTTTAGACAAGAGGTTAAAGGTTTTCCTTTATTATTTCTCGACACAGCGAATTACTTTCTGCCTCAAA
This sequence comes from Candidatus Albibeggiatoa sp. nov. NOAA, assembly GCA_025800385.1. GTDB lineage: Bacteria > Pseudomonadota > Gammaproteobacteria > Beggiatoales > Beggiatoaceae > Albibeggiatoa. The sequence goes on along the minus strand of JAOXRS010000047.1, from coordinate 61,046 downwards.
TCCAACTGGACTGGCTGAAAAAGCAACCACACGTGCCCAGTTTTTTATTCATGCACCATCCGCCTACCTTCTGTAACTGTATCTATATGGACAACAAATACCCACTACAAAATCGCGATGAGGTCTGGCCTCAACTGGTGCAATTACCTCATATTGAACATATTTTCTGTGGACACTATCATACCGCTCGCAGTATTTTCAAAGATCAGAAAGCGATTCATATTGCCCCATCAACGATGTTACAAATTGCCGCTTGTACCAAAGGTTTCGGTGCAGCAAACCATCACCCTGGGTGGCGTGTTATCGAGTGGGATGGCAAGCAATTAAATACCTTTGTTGAATATGCCAGTTTGACAGTGTAAGACACTATTTGTCTAAAAAATAATGCACTGCTGCTAATACTTTGTCTGCTGACAGTTCTGTTAAACAGCGGCTTTCGCTCATGCGATGTCGTTCACAGCCCTCTTGATGACAGGGTATACAGTCTGCTTGCCCTTGGAGCAAATACACATTATTCACTTGTTGCGAACCAACCGCCTTAAACGGATTCTCAGTCGATTGATAATTAACAGGAAAAGGTGTCCACTTTACAGGATTAGTAGGGCCAAATAATGCAATAGTAGGAATACCTGTTGCTGCTGCCAAATGGGTCACTGCCGTATCAGGGCCAACGTAGATTTTACTATGCTGCAATAGCGATGTAATGTGCTTGAATGCGAGCTTTCCCGCCAAACTGGTTGCATGTTCTGGTTTGTCGATTAACACTTGTTGGATATAGTCGAGTTCTTCAGAGTTATCACTACCTGTAATTACCACTTTTAATCCCATCTGCCCTAACTCATGAATCAAAGTTTGCCAGCCTGCAATTGTCCAGTATTTATACCGCCATCTCGGCATTAAATGCAAAACAGCATAATCTGCATTCGTGACATCAAATAACTGTGTTAATACATCATCTTGAGCTTGAGGTGGGACAACAGAATAACTACGGGGAATATCGAGTAAATCGGCCAACTGTAAATTCTGTAAAACCGTATGTTGATTTTGATCGTCGAATATTGTCCAACGTTGCGCAATCCAATATTTCCAAGCATCTTGCAAGCGATATTCAGGCACGACATTGACCCGTCGCGGCGCAGCCAACCAACTGTATAAGCTGGGTTTATCTCCTGTCTGGGTACTAATCGCTAAATCATAATGGCGAAAAATACGTTTAATAAATTGTCGATGCTGTTGGAACGTGGGTTTTTCAGGGATTTCAAGTAAATGGTTAATATCTGGATTACCATCTAACATACCCCCTTTATTTTTAAACACCACTACATCAATTTCAGCATTTGGATAAGCTTGGCGTAAGCTATTTAGCAACGGCGTAATCAGCAATACATCACCGATTTGACGCATCGACATTACTACAATTTTCTGTGCAACAAACATCATACCCAGCTAACACCTAATACGTTCTCAATATAATGTTTAATATTATTATTATCAGTCTTAGTATCGCCTTTAAAGTGCATGATAGACTTTTGTTTGAGCTGCTTAGGCGTATATTCAACCCCTCTGATAGGCGTGAAGTTAAATTGTTCAGATGGCAATAGTGAAACCTTCATGTCATCAAGCTGTAACTGCGCATATTCTAACTCTAACATATCGATGACTTGCGGATTAATTAACATTCCCAGTGATAATTGCCCACCGCGCCATGCGCGAATACCTTGAGGAAAACGCTCTAAGATGGCTTGCTCTTGTTCAAGCTGATAAAAGCATTCAAGCAATTTATTGTGGAATGTAATCGCTCCTTGGCCTTTTTTAGCAAAAATAACCCCTTCGTTATAAGGCATGATGGGGTATAGTCTAAAAGTTACACCTATATCAAAGTTATCATTAAATACAGCTCTAATATCTTGATTAAAAATAATATCTGCATCTACAAAAACCGTATCCGCATCAAATTGATCCGATTTTACATATTCATGGCGTAAGCGCATTCGCTCATACATGGGGTGTTCTGAATTCGCATCGCAACGCACGACTTGGTCGATTGCAGACATTCGATTTTCATCGAAATTCGTCGCATCATCCGTATATAACAATATTTTGCACTGAGGCATAAAGTGACGCGCAACTTTAGCACTATTGTAAATGATACTTTTGTAATCTGTTTTTTGACTAAAACTTTTTGGAGGCTGTTTTGAATCTACATGAAAGTAAACAATATTAATTGGTTGATTATTTTGTTGCTGTGATAATTGGAATTGATTAGGCTTTTTAACTGTTTTATGCACTTTGCGTTGCATGGGAATATTTATTTTTGCAATTTCAGCTTCGATCTTGATATTTTTTAACATATCAACCGACGCTTTATGATCTGGACATAAATCTAAAGCCTTTTCATAGTAAGTAATCGACTTATCAAACTGGTTAAGTGCGGCATAAACATGCCCCATATTGGCACATAAATCACAATCGTCTGGGTTGATAGCATATGCTTGCTGTAAAAGCTCTAACCCCTTTATATATTGCTCTTGTGTAATTTCAATCAAACCTAAAAGACGCAGAATCGTTGGATGATTTGGCAAAACGCTTATCAATTGTAAACCAACCTGCTTAGCCTGCCCTAATTGACCTTTTTGATATCTTTGAACAAATATTTGGAAAGCCTGCTCAATTTCTTGTTTAGTTGGCATGTTTCACTCACAGCAAAATAAGCTGATTCTATGAGTTTAAAATGACAAAATCAAATAAACAGAAATATTTAAAGGTATTAGCGAATAAAGCTGTGAATAAAACGTTGCATCGCTTTTAAATAAGAATTACGGCCAGAGCGATATAAACGAGTATGGCTGGCATCGGGTATGAAAAAGAGTTGTTTTGGTTGTGTGGCAGCTTTATATAATTTCTCACTCATATAAGCGGGGACTAATTCATCAGCTGTACCATGCAAGAATAAAATGGGAGCTTGTATCTGTTTGACTTTTTTGAGTGAATTAAACTTTTCCGTTAACATCATTTCCACAGGCACAAAACGCATTAACCCCATTTGCTTAATTGTATCAGCCATAGAAGTAAAAGAGCTTTGAATAATCACGCCACCTACTTCTGGTTCTTGGGTTGCTAGTTCGATACTGACCGCACCACCTAGAGATTCTCCGTAAATAATAATATCTTGTGGCGCAATACCTTGATCTTGGGTTAAATAATTCCATGCCAGTCGCGCATCATCATAAAATTGCTGTTCTTTTGGATAACCACCCTTACTTTTACCATAACCACGATAATCGCAAGTAAAAATAGAAAAGCCAAGCTGGCGAAACCCTTTCATTCGCGCTAAATAACTACCTTTGTTATATCCCGCGCCCGTAAAATATAAAATGGTTTTGTTACTCACAATATTCGCAGGTTCTTCAGGTAAAATAATATGCTGCTTCGATGCTGGATTAGGTGCAAAAATATGCCAACAGTGCAAGTAGTCTTGTTTTTTGGTTGTAACAGGAATGTTGACTTCCTGATAAGGCATGTTGAACAAAGGATGCTTGGGGGATAAAGTGAGTAAAGGCGTTGGGCTGTAAATCAGTTGACGCTGCCCAAGAAAAACAACCAGACAAAATGTTAAGTAACTTGCCCCGCTTCCTATTGTTAAATAGGTTAACAATCTTGGTAACATCAACATAAGTAAACAATTTTTTTAGATTGATAATATATCAAAGTCTGTCGTATTTTTGCATTGATTGCAAGTGCCACAAAACTTCTATTCTGTCATTGCTACGGATTTAATTAACGCATACAGTGCTAAATCTGGGTGTAGGTGCAAACGCTCAACAGATTGTTGCGTCACTTCAGAAAACAAATATTGCCCATCTCGTAAACGTAAACGCACTAACACTTTATGCTCAGACTCTGGAATCAATTCTGTAATCGTTACAGGTAAGTGATTGGTGATACTTAAATCTTTTGGGTCAGATAGAGCTAAACTCACATCTTTTGCCAAAATACGCACGCGCACAGATTTCACATGTATTGGACTACTTTCAGACAACCACAATACATCTTCACCTAAATTAACAGGATGCCAACCCGATTCCACCCGATGCTGAGGTTGGCCGATTAAAACTGAAACCGCGCCTTGTTCGTCAAATAATGGGGAATCAGGACGTGCTAAAGCTTGTTGCAAAGTTTCAATTGTTTCAATTTTGCCTTGCTGCATAAATACAATACGATCAGCCAAGCGTTCTACTTCAGGCGGTGCGTGCGTAATATAAAATAACGGAATTTCAAACTCAGCAACCAGTTCTTCAATCAAGGTTAATAATTGATGCTTAGCTCGCCAGTCTAGTGCAGACAATGGCTCATCCATGAATAAATATTTTGGCTGCATTAATAAAGCCCGTGCAATGGCTACGCGTTGACGTTCGCCGCCTGATAAAAAGTTGACTTTTCGGTCTAATTTATCCGCAATGCCGACCCTATGCACAATTTGGTCGAAATCAGCAGGTTTAAAATTTTTTGGTAAACGATGAATACCATAAGCCAAATTTTGCTTGACTGTTTTGTGAGGAAAAAGTGCTGCGTCTTGGAATACAAAACCAATGTGACGTGATTGAGGAGCTAAATGCTTGTGACCTTGCTGCCATACTTCACCATTAACAGTTAAATGTCCGTGGGTGCGCTTGTCTAAACCGCTGATTGCACGTAATAAGCTGCTTTTACCACTACCCGAACGCCCAAATAGCACCGTTACACCAGATAAAGGTAATTCAAACTCACCACTCTGTAGCTCAAAACGTTCATCGAATCGTAATTGTAGATTGCCTTGCATCATACCCTTAACCCACCTTGACCCCGAAACGTCGATTTAATCCATATACCAACATCAAAACGAACAGTGAAAATACCAGCATCATGCCTGATAAAATGTGTGCTTCGGTATATTCTAAGTTTTCCACATGGTCAAAAATGTCGATGGATACCACACGAGTTTGCCCTGGGATATTACCGCCGACCATCAGTACCACCCCAAATTCACCGACAGTATGTGCAAAAGTCAGTGTCGCGGCGACAAGAAAACCACGTTGAGATAAAGGCAACACAATGGTCAAGAACTGATCTAAGGCATGAGCACGTAATGTAGCGGCTGCATCAAGCAAGCGTTGTGGAATCGCTTCAAATGCGTGCATTAAAGGTTGCACCGTAAACGGCAATGAATAAAACACTGAGCCAATAATAAGCCCTGTCTTGCTAAAGGTGAGCTGTCCTTCAAAACCAAACCAACGCAGAAATTCCGTCAATGTGCCGTTTGGATTCATGATAATAAGTAAATAGAAACCTAGAACGGTTGGTGGCAAAACAAGTGGCAATGCGATTAAAGCCTCTAACACTACTTTGACAGAAGAGCGCATTCGAGTAATCCACCACGCCAATGGTGTACCAATGATTAATAAAATAAGAGTTGTAATGGTGGCGATTTCTAAAGTTAACCAAATTGGCTGTAAGTCAATCTCCGCGCCAAATATTTGCATGATCGGAACGGCCTCTTATTTTGGAATGCTATAACCATATTTTTTAATAATGGCTTGGGCTTTGTCTGATTGGATATAGTTGAGAAATGCTTGGGCAGCTGAGTTATTTTCACCTCGCTTAAGCATCACTGCAGCTTGGTTGATTGGCTCATAATCCGATGTTGGAATAACCCAATATTCACCTTTATTTTTAGCAGGGCTAATAGGGTCAATGAGGTGGGATAAGGCGACAAAACCGAGTTGTGCATTGCCTGTAATCGCGTATTGAAACGCATGAGCCACACTTTCACCGTTAACAAGCTTTGGTTTGACTGTATCGTACAAACCTGTCTTTTTTAAATAATGAATTGCTTGTGTGCCATAAGGGGCGGTTTTTGGATTGGCAACAGAAATAAAACGAATTTTGGAATGAGTTAAGATGGTTTGTTTTTGAGTGGCAACGGGTAAGCTCGCACTGTATAACGCCAAAGCCCCTTGAGCATAAATAAAATAACTGTCTTTGATAGCGAACTTCTTTTCTATCGCGGCTTTAGGTGTTTTTTCATTGGCTGCAAAAAATAGATCAAATGGTGCACCGTTACTGATTTGAGCGAATAACTTTCCTGTAGGGCCAAAAGAGAAACGTGCTTTGTGCTCAGTATCTTGTGCAAAGGCTTGCCCGATTTCTTCAATGGTTTTAGTAAAGTTGGCTGCAACAGCGATGGTGGTTTCTGCTGCTAACGTATTGGAAGTCATGAAAAGAGTTAAGCTCAATACATAGAGTCGATGACAAAGCGTTAACTTCATAAATAACATATCCTAAAATTGTACACAGCAATAACCGTACTATATTCTAGCTAAAAAAATCTACCTTATTGTTATCAATTATTTTTATAGATTGGTTAACAAATTACATTTGACTAGTAATCAAAAAATCATCTTTTTTATAATTCAAAATAAACAGTATAATCTTTATTTTCTTCATAGCTGCTTGCAGCATTACCATCTGAATCTGTGGCTTGTATACCACCCGTTTTAGGATTTGAGTCATCTGAGCGAGTTTCTACAATTGCAACAATTTTTCCAGGTACTTTGTCAAAGCCAACGTGAACACCAGAAATTTTAATTTTGGCACTATCAACTGTACTTGAAGCTCCCATTAGCCCACCAAAAGAATTGGTTGGTTGGATTTTATCAGAAGCAGCCCCAGCAACGAGCTTAGCATTTCGCAGATGTAGCCAAAAATATTGAGATTCACCTGATGATTTTGAATTAAATTCTCCTCCAATATCACCATCATTATTGCCACCATCAACACCCCAGCGATTTTCGGTTTTATCGTCATGGTCATCCCCTGGTAAGGCACGATAACGGTCTTGGTAACTATAAATAGCTGAAGAAATACCTGTAAATGAATTTTCAATATTGATTACTTTGGCATTATTAATGATTTCCCTACCCTTGAGAACACCACCAAGCAATAAGCCAATAATGACCAGCACAATAGCGATTTCAACCAGCGTAAAACCCGCCTGCTTTTTTATCATACTGGTCTCCTTTGGGTAAGACGATATATTACATTTTAATGCTGTAACAGTTTTCATAGAAAAATTCTGTATATGATTGTATTTAAATATAAATTACGAAAAGCAAGTTTTATTCCTGTAGGCCAGACTGCGCCTGCTCCAGTGCTTGTAATTTTTCATTTAAGAAGGCGACTTCATCAGGGTCAGTGATAAGTCCATTGGTTAGTAGCCCGCCAATCAACAAGCGTGCTTGAGCCAATTCTCCCATGTCCTCTAAGATAAAGATTTGCATTTCTTTAGCCCAATCTGGCATATCTGGAATGATTGGCGCATAAGCAGTTAAAATTTCGGCATATTTTAGAGCTAAAGGCAAGTCTTGTAAACGATATTTTGCAATGACTGCAGCCTGAGCTAACCATCTCCAACGCCGTTTGGGGTCTATATAAAATTGCTGATGTATAAATTCTAGCACTTGTCTTTGCTTTTGTGGATGTTTTACTAGAATGTATTGATAACTGGCTAAAAAAAGTGGATATTGGGTGTGTGAATCTTGTTGTAAAATAGCGTTCAGCCAATCCGTTAAGTATTTATAATTAATATCATTATTGCTTAAGTATAGACCATTTTGTGAGGTATGAGATTGCAGCCAAAGTATGAGTAAACGTGATAATACAATATTATCACCAAAACTTTGTAAATTTAATATATTTTGTGATGGAGCATCAGGTAAGGGTTGATACTTAGAATTTTTTTTAAAATTATTGAGTTGCCATATAATCTGTAACATCAGACCAATTAAAAATAACAGTATGACTAATATTGGTATATTTTTAAAATGGCGTTGTTTTGTCATAAGTTTTTTCGATAAAAATCAAATAAGCTTGCAGATATTATCAATAACATATAAATAACTGATTGTAGTGACAACTCTGCTAATATTTCCCAATGTCCTGTTTGATAGATAAGCCATTCCGAACGTGTAAAACGACTTAAATCAGGCAACAATAATGCAACACATTGGCTAATATAATACAAAATTAAATCTGACCATTGAGAACTATTTTGAAAGCCTTGCGACATGAGTTGTATGGCATGAATACTACGCGCCAGTAAATAAAAACCAATAAAACCCGTCAATGCAGGTAAGGTATGGTGAAAACTAAGGCTAAAAAATATCGCCACGCTAATCACCAGCAATAACTCACAATATAAAGAAAGTAACCATAATACAAGCTGTATATTGTCAATGTAAGATAATAACAACAGGCTAAATAAACCACACATTACCAATGCTAATACTGAGAAACCTAATAATTTCCCTAGAATATAAGTCGAGCGCGCTAGAGGTAATGCCATAAATAAATAAATTGTGTTTTGGTTAAACGCTTGTGTAATACTGCTAACGACGAATAATCCCATCAAATACACAGCACTGATGCGCAAAAAAGCGGCAACCAAAGCTAATTGAGTCATATTTTTTTCAAATAAGACCACCTGTTGCAAAAACAACTCTAAGCCGATACTTAATCCAATCAGTACAAATAAAATAATAAAAAAGCGACTGTGTATTGCTTCAATTAATGTATATTGGGCAAGTACATAGGCTTGTTGAACATTTTTTAAAACACTATTCATTCATTATCAACTTATCAGTCAAGTTGCTTAGCGCATTGAACCATAGAAATATGGCGGCATTATGCATTAAACACACTCTGTAAATCATGCTGATGGCCATTTTTATATAAAAAATTGTAGTGCACTCAAACAAAATTGAATAGGCCTTAAGCATAATACACAGTAGAGTATAAATTTATAAAATAAACGCGTTTACCAGCAATGGCTTTCCGCTGTTTCGTTTTTAGCTTACAATGATATTAATTTCTATCCTAACAAATTATCAGAGACTGGGTTGATGCTTAAATGATAAAAACACCCAATACCGAACAAACTTTACTGCGTATCAAAAATTTATCTGTTGCTTTTGGGCGTGAAGCCTCACAAACAACTCAGGTTGTTAATAATATTAACTTTGATATTCAACAAGGCGAAAAACTAGCCCTTGTAGGCGAATCTGGTTCTGGTAAGTCCGTTACTGCATTATCTATTTTGCGTTTACATGATATGCAGCAAGTACATTTTCCCAGCGGACAAATTGAATTTGAAGGTCAAGACTTATTGCAATGGAATGAGGCAAGGCTGCGACGGATTCGCGGTAAAGATATTGCGATGATTTTCCAAGAGCCAATGACCTCGCTTAATCCTGTTTATCCTATTGGCACACAGTTGATTGAGCCATTAATGCTTCATGAAAAAATCAGTAAAAAAGCCGCTAAACAGCGTATGATTGAACTGTTGGATTTAACGGGCATTCCTGAGCCACACAAACGTTTTAATGCTTATCCGCATATGCTTTCAGGTGGACAGCGGCAAAGGGTGATGATTGCTATGGCATTGGCCTGTCAACCCAAACTATTGATTGCAGATGAACCTACGACGGCTTTAGATGTCACGATTCAATTACAAATTCTTGAACTGTTAGACAATATGCAACAAGAATTTGGTATGGCGGTCTTGCTCATTACACATGATTTAAATTTGGTTAAACACTTTGCCCAACGCATTTGTGTGATGAAAAAAGGCGATTTAGTTGAAACAGCTTCAGTCAATGAGTTGTTTGCATTTCCTAAACATAGCTACACACAACATTTATTGAATAGCCAACCTACAACACTACAAACCCCTTTTGATTATAAAGCTGCACAGATATTGCTTAAAGGTGAGGAAATAAAGTGTCATTTCAGTATAAAAAGTAGCGGGCTATTTAAGAAAAAATTAGGTGAAATTAAAGCAGTTGATGATGTTTGTGTTAATGTATACCAAGGTGAAACACTAGGTATTGTTGGCGAATCAGGTTCAGGCAAAACAACGTTGGGTTTGTGTTTATTACGTTTACAACATTGTGAAGGCTTAATTGAATTTAACCAACAGCGTTTGGATACTTTAAAACTCAGCCAATTACGCCCATTACGCAAAGACTTTCAAGTTGTATTTCAAGACCCCTATTCATCACTTTCACCGCGCATGACAGTAGAAGATATTGTTGGAGAAGGTTTAAAAATCCACTTTCCTCAACTGAACAAACAGCAACGGCGTGAGCGGATTATTAATATTTTGCAAGAAGTGGGTTTAGAGGAAAATATGTTATGGCGGTATCCACATGAATTTTCTGGCGGACAACGACAACGGATAGCGATTGCACGCGCAGTCATTTTAGAACCAAAGTTGATTTTATTGGATGAGCCAACCAGTGCCTTAGACGTTTCGGTACAAAAACAGGTGTTAGAACTACTAGCAAGCTTACAAGCAAAACATCGTATGAGCTACTTATTTATCAGCCATGACTTAAAAGTGATTCGCGCTGTTTCGCACCGAATTATTGTGATGCAACAAGGACAATTTATTGAGTATGGAGAAACAGAACAATTGTTCACTTACCCAAAACATCCTTATACCAAAACATTACTTCATGCTTCTTTTCAATAGATGGATATTGAGAATAAAATCTTATTAGATATATTTATAATAGCTAAAGTGGAGCAATCAGACTTTATGAATAATTTTAGCTATTATTTTACACAACCTAAATAACATATAGATCAGGGAATTAAGAGCCAAATACTGTGTTACTACCGTATTTGCAACCAATCTTATCACTATATAAAACACCATGCACTCTTTACTATTACGCCAATTACGCAAAGCTGGATTAAATTACGAATCGCTTCCTGAAGATACAGGTGCATGGCAGGCATTTTTACAACGGATTGACCTATCATATGAAAATGCAGAAAAAGACCGTAAATTATACGAAACAGGTCAAGTAAAGCCAATTACACAAAATAATCACTCTTCTCGTTCCATATCACTTAATCAATCTAGTCTGCAATTACAAACTATCATGGATGCCATGCCTGATGGACTATGTGCATTCGGAACAGATAAAAAGCTTGTATTTGCTAATCCTGTTGCACGTTTCATTTTAAATTTAGATGAACAAGTATTATATATTACTGATATATTAAAATATTTTGAATTACATGAAAGTAAGGATTTAGATAAGCTGATTGACCCAGAGAAACTATTAGCAAAGTTACAAGCAGGGCAACGTTTTAATGACAGTCACGCCTTAATTAAACGTGGTAGTCGTGAATTTCCTGTTGCTTGCGAGCTAAACCCCATAACAAAAGAAGGTCAAATAGTTGGTTTTGTGATGATTTTTGTCGATATTAGTGAAATCCGCAAAGCTGAAAAGAACTTAATTGCAGCCAAGGAAGCCGCAGAGCGTGCAAGTAAAGCCAAATCTCAATTTTTATCCAGTATGAGCCATGAGCTACGCACGCCAATGAATGCTATTTTGGGTTATAGCGAATTGCTTAAAGAAGATTTAAGTGAGCCTGTTGATTCGTTTGACCAAGATTACGTAGAAGATATGCAGCAATATGTTGGCAATATCTTGCAAGCGGGTTGGCATTTGCTGGAATTAATTAATAAAGTATTAGATTTAAGCCGAATTGAAGCGGGCAAACTCGAAGTCAATATTGAAAAAGTAGAATTGGTTGATTTAATTAAAGAATGTCTCAGCATTGCCCAACCATTGGCAGAAAAACGTAATATTACGGTTGAAAATACCACCTCATCTTTACCGCCTCAATATGCACTCGTTGACCGCGCTCGTTTAAAACAAGTGATTATCAATTTACTGTCAAATGCAGTGAAATATAACAAAGAAAATGGCAAAATCACGATTGAAATTAAACAAAGCAATCCAGAATTTTTATGCTTTTCAGTAACAGATACAGGTATTGGTCTGAGTACTGAACAACAAGCTAAAATCTTTGAGCCATTTACGCGTATGAGCGGAGTTAATTTAATTGAAGGGACAGGGATTGGTCTCACTATTACCAAGCGTTTGTTGGAAATCATGGATGCAAAAATCTGGGTGGAAAGTACTGAAGGGCAAGGCACAACTTTTTTCGTAGATTTACCTACGGGTGTTGTGGCACAAGACACTCAAGATATTGATGATAGTAAATATATTTTATTGTATATCGAAGATAGTCGTACTAATGTGAGTCTCGTGTCTCAAATCTTAAAATCACGCCCCGACATCGCGCTAATTTCTGCACATACAGGAGAAATGGGGCTGGAGATGGCTCAATTGCACCATCCCCACGTTATTTTATTAGATATTAACTTACCGGGAATGGATGGCTTTGAAGTGAGCCAGAGGCTAAAAGCATCTGATGTGACTAAAAATATTCCGATTATTGCCCTTACCGCAATGGATAATGCAAAATCTACTGAGCGTGGAAAAGCGGCAGGTTTCCTAACTTATATTGTCAAACCACTAGATATTAAAGAATTTCTAAAAGCGATAGATATGGCACTTGCTGTAGAGCAACCATGACTTATGACTTTATATTAAAGCATAAAGGGTAGATATAACGAGCGAGTTTGATGTAGAAATCTTGCTCAGCCTCGGGCTTTTCTAACTCCTGCTTAAACCAAGTACTGAGTAATACATTGTCTGATTTTGCATTGAGATAGCACATACCACGGTGTATATAGGTGAAATACAAAGCTTTGGAAAAGTTGAAATATTCATCTTTGTATTCTTGGCCGTTATAATTAGCAAGTAAAGCTGCTATATCTTTGTAATGTTGGATTTTTCCACTTCGAGTGAGAATTTTTTGCTTAAACTCATACGATACTGTTTTATTATTATAATGTCTAAAACACTCATATGTCGTTTTTTTATCCTCAACAACCCGTTTTTCCAATAAGCCTTTTACACCTTGATAAGAATAATAAAGTTGTCTTTGCAAATGATCTGGGTCGATTGCATCAATAGGCTGTCCAATAAGATTAAGTAGTTGGTTTTCAAGCTTAATATCCACCTTTTCGCCATACATGGCTCGCATATTGACAATGAATAGAAAGGCCAATAACTTCTCATCCACCTTGTCTAGCTTATCACCAATATGACTTAGCCAATTACGCAAGGTTTTCATCACAGTAAAATAGCTTAATAAGGCAGGATCAGCGACATTTTTTTCATGCGTCACTGCATCCCATTGGTGGGCTAACGTGCGTAAGAATATTTTGTATAATTGACGTTTGTTTTTATTGCTTGGAATTTCATGTTCACGCAATGGTAAGACACTTTCTAATACTTCCAAATAAATACGCATATCACTGATAGATAATTGACGGTTTTCATCTAAAAATAGCTCAAATTGTAGATTTTCACCTTTACGCGTAATTTTTCGTAAAAATTGGCATTGTTCAATAACATTGCGCCTGACAGATAAATACGCATTATCCTGTGCTTGTTGTATCCATTCTTGTAAAAATACATTATCCGCTTTCGTAGCAATTCTATGCTCGTTGTTTTTTACACAAGGCTGATTGGGTAAACTGATTTTTGCATTTTCAAAGGCTTCCAAAATTGCATTTAAGTAGTCTGCATGATTAGAACAAAATAAAATCCGTTGTTTTGGAAAACCGAGTTCAATGACTAATTCTATATAAAGCTGATACCCTGCTACTTTACGCAAAGCTTGTTCATCATTTTGATAACGCGCTAAAATTTCAGGTAAATAATTGTTCTCATCTTCATATTGGGCAATCGGTAAATCAATGTCTAAAATAATAAAATCAATCTTAAATAATTTTTCGCTGTCACGAATAAACTCAAGTGCATCAAGGAAATGGGTTTCAAGGAAAATGCCATAAGGCTGTAGAAATTGTTTTAATTCGCCGTGACCTTCGGGTACATAGTTTTGTGGCACAAAATGACCAAATAAACTGTCAGTATAATTCTTGAAATTATCGCCTTCAAAATCTTCCACCCATAAAAAATGTACCATACTTTATTCCTTATCAATCAATAATGTGGCAGGTATTGTTAGCATTACTTGATAACTTTCTGCTTGATAACTTGTTTGAAAGTCTCCCCCCATTTTCCTTACAATACTTAACAAGCTGTCTTGGCCTTTTTTGCTACCTTTATCCAGCTTCTGCTCAAATGCCGAAGTTGGATTAATGGCCTTCAATGTACACATATTTTGCTCACAGTGCCAACTTAAGTGAGCGGTGCGATCATCTATTGCGTGATAATATTTCACCATATTTAGTAACATTTCACTTAATAATGCGACTAATACTTCTTCTGTTACAGAAAATCGATTAAATTGAATATTTTCTATATCAAAACCTTGAAATTGAATAGGAAAAAAATAGCTATTAAACCATTTTTGTATTTGGGAGAGTTGAGGAGGAACTTCAATTAAATTAAAAAATGTCTCAGACCATGCGATTTGCAACTGTTGGCCAATATATAAATACTCATTATCCCATTGTCTCAATTTAGTATCTTGTGGAATTAATTGATTTTGCTTAGCATAATGCAGATAGTGCTGTTTAATTTTAATTCGATTACCCGAAGACAACAGTGGTGTAATGGCATCAATAAAACTGCGCTCTAACACATGAGTTAACCGCCCAGCACCCCGCATATCTTGTTGCAATTTTTGCTTTAATTGTTGGCCATCACTAGAAATAAAGCTATAGATATTTAAAAAGCGTTGCATGGATTCTACATCGTGTAGGGTTTGCTGAGGATTGTTTTTATTTTTTACATTATATTCAATATGTTGCAATGGTGCTCTAAGTTTATGGGCAAATAATGCCATCATATTTTCTAAATGAATTTTAGCTTGCTTGTATAAATGGGCTAAAAATTGAATCGCTTGAGCATCTGCCTCATTGGCTTTTTTCTCTAAAAGATCAACAATTTGTGGCTGTTGCTCAGCATATTGCATTAATTGTTGTTCAGCTTTATAGTTATAATTTTCACTGTCTTTTTGACCCATGGCTTTCAAGAGCCAGTTCAATGACGCTTCATAGTTATTTTTTGCATGATATTCTTGCCCTAAGACATATTGTGCTTGTATATCATTTCTCCAAGCAGCTTTATGTAACCAATTCAATGCTAAATCTACATTTTTCTCTCTATAAACACCTTCTTTATATATTTGATACATAAAAAATTGTGCTTTTGAATAACCTTGTTGTGCTATGTTTTCTAATAAATTGATGGCTGGCGCTTGCTCATGATCTAACCATAGCTGGCAAGCATAGAAGAATTGATGTTGAATGGTATCGCTAGGAGGGCTGATATGCTCAATGGTATTTGAAACAATTTCATTTTCTATATCAATACCTTGATTGCATAAATAAGCATGATATAAATGAGGCTCTGCTTGTTTGATGCCACTTTGAACTGCTCGTAACCAGTATTGACCTGCAACATAGTAGTACTGAAATGCCCGCTCATAAGCTTGTGCTGCTTCATATTGTTGGGCATAAATATGCAGACAACATCCTAGATCAAACCAGCACGCATCTTCGCCTTGTTGTGCTTTATATTGGAGTGATTTAAGTTCAGTAGATAAAAATTCTATTTTTTCAGACGGCACTTATCATTCTCCATATCATTTATTTTTTATATGACATGTTTTTATTGCCATTATATTGAATTTTATATGTATCTAATCTATAGTGTCAAATAGATACACATAAAATAGTTTGCGATTATTAGGGTATGTTATACTGAATATTAGGTATAGGCTGTCCAGTGGTGAGAACAATAATGACAAGTTTTGTGAAGTTATTTAATGCCCATATAGATCATTTAGGAGTGACAAATCAGAAGTTAGCCGAAGTTATGGATGTGCATCATACAACCATCGCTCGTTGGCGCAAAGAAGCCACCACAGGCCAAAAGCAAAATAAACCAGAAGAAGAAAAGCCAATTCAACGTTTTGCACACCATTATCGCCTAAATACCCAAGAATTAGATGAATTACTGGCCTCTGCTGATTTTAAGGTCAATGATAAGCCAATTAACCAACAAATTGTGAACCCGTTTATTACAGGCCAGCCTGTGCGTTATGGGAATTTTTATGGGCGACAAGCCATATTAGAAAGTTTATTTAGCTTATGGCGTGGTTTTCCACAAACACCGATGCAAAATGCAGCCATTATTGGAGATAAGCGCAGCGGTAAAACCTCTTTACTCATGTATTTACGGGATATTGTGAATCTTGGAGCAGCCAGTGGTAAATTAAGAGAAAATCAGCGTGTGGATTGGTTATCCCAAGATAAAGGCTATAATTTTATTTTTGTTGATTTCCAAGATGCAAGGCTTTGTAATCAAAAAAGATTGCTGAGTTATATTTTACAAAATATGCAGCTTGAGCTTGATCCTGAAATATTGTCACTAGAAAATAGTAGTGATGTACTGGTTGATTTTACCAATATTGTTGAAGATCACTTAAATAAGCCGACAATCATTTTATTAGATGAGTTTAATGCGATTGTGAATCGATGCCCTGAAGAGCTAGATAATAACTTTTGGGAATCTTTGCGCTCTTTATCCAATAATTTACTTGATCCTCAATATTTAGGTTTTGTGCTTGCTGCAAACAAAAGCCCTCATATTATTGCAGAAGAGTTAAACAAATCAGCAGAATTTGGGGTTTCGCCTTTTTTTAATATTTTTGGTAAATCGATTGTTTTGGGTCATTTAGAACGGCATGAAGCGGAAGAGTTAATTGCAAGCTCCCCCTCTCGATTTTCACAAACTGATATTGACTTTATTTGTGATATAACCCAATGTCAGCCATTTTATGTACAAAAAGCCTGTCAAACACGTTTAGATGCTTTAATGTTTAATACTGGGGATTGGAAAAAATCAGTAGAATCGTTTATGCAATTAGTTTAAATATATAGCTTTATCATCTATTCAAGCGATTGATTCAAAGGAACGCTGACAGCAACCAATGTGGAACTGAATATGAACATTAATGAGTTGAATTGGCTACTCGGTTTTTTAAGTTCAGTAATAGGCGTTTTAGGTTTCTTTGCCGTCTTATCTAAAAAAGCACTGCATTTAATCTGGCAATTATTGCCACATTGGTTTGTTGCGCTATTTCATAAAAAATCTTTAGATAATCCATTTATTGCTGGACATTTTGTGTATTGTAATCAATTTATTGGGCGTAAAGCAGTTTTGCGGCGAGTAATTGGTCAAATTAAAACAGTGCAAAATGTAGCGATTTGGGGAGAATCTTACATTGGCAAGACTTCTTTATTAAAAACGATCGAGCGTCTAGGTACGGAAAAATGTCAAGAATATATTAAAAATACGTATAAAATTGAGCTGCCTGACTTAGAAAGTTATCATTTTATTTATGTTAATTTTCGAGATATTCGATTTAGAAATCAAACACGCTTTTTACAACATATTATCAATCAATTAGAACTTGATGAGCAGGATATTCTCTCATTACCAGAAGATGAAACAGAATCTTTAGCTCTATTTTGCGATATTTTGACTGATAACCTTAAAAATTCGACTATTATACTGCTTGATAATATTGAAGCTGCTTTAGAACATGACTTTTCTGCAACCGATTTTTGGGATGCGTTGCGCAGTTTATCCACGTCAATGCTAGATAATCATTGTTTAGGGTTTATTTTAACTTCTACGCAAAATCCCCAGCATTTTGAATTTGAGGGCAATTCTTCCAAGTTTTTTAATATTTTTGGTGATGTGATTCATTTAGATGCCTTTTCTGAAGCTGAGTCAAAACAGTTAATGGCATTATCGCCTAAAAAATTCAAAGATGTAGACAGTAAGTTTATTCTTGAACACAGTCAAAACAAACCACTCTTTTTACAAATACTCTGTTATGAACTGTATGAAGCAATGTGTGAGGGCGAAACTTGTAATACTTGGCAAGACAAGGCATTACAAAAAATTAGTGAAATACCAAGCCAAGACGCTTAAGCTATCGAGGGCACGCTAATGAGTAACAATCCATTTTTAGCCACAAGGCTATCTAATCATTTTATTTTTGCTGCTTTTCAATTGTTAGCTTGGGCATTATTTAAACCGTCTGCTTGGCGTGATTGTGTGAATCGGTTTTGCCCACAGTATAAAGTCCAACCACTCTCTTATGACTTCTGCTTAACCCATGTTGATTCTAATACATGGCGACAATGGCCTTTTATTCGATTATTGCTGACTTATTCAGTTTTTCCCAGTATTGTAGCTTTAATTTTACTTTTATCTTCTTATTATTTTGAAATTAAAGATGTCTTTTTTGCAGCTATTGGCAGTTTTATCTTTGGTGTGAGTTCTGCCATTGTTGTGAGTTTGTTAAATAGTTTTATTGCAGGTTTGGTGGCGAGTTTACTGTTATCCATTGTTGGGGCGTTGTTGTTGGCTCAAGGCAGTTTGTCTATGTTGCATGTGATAAGCTTATGTTTTTCTTTAGGTATGATTGGCAATAGTTTTATTCAAACTGCAAACATACAACGAGCGAAGTTTAAACCCAGTAGCTTAGGCTTAATAATTTGGGGCTTTTTGGTTGGCATTGTTGGGATTAGTGTGATTTTGTTGATTCCTTTATTTATTACGGATGATGTTGCAACCAGCATTGGTATTACTATGATTTTGAGTTTAGCCACCATTATGCTCACAATTAAACTCACTCAACAGCAATTGAATCCTAAAGTTTTATGGCTTTATGGCTTATTAGTGGTATTAGAAACTGCTTTTAGCATCGCAATGTTTTCCTTGGATGTATCAGGCTGGTTAATCGGTTTAGCTCGCGGTTTTAGTTATGCGATTTTATTGGGAGCTGCGATTGCATTACCTCATTTGGCGATTAGAGCGATTTTCAAAACCACGACAGAACAAGCCAATGTTGCAGTTACAGTAGCCAGTGCTCTCGTTGCGACTGTGTTATGGGTGGCGTTAGCAATTGCTTTAAACGAAGAAGGTGCAGAAGCGGAATTATCTCTTGATGCAATTACCCCATTTTTAGCAGCAGGCTTGGCCTCAGTGATTGCGGGCTTAAGTTTTTCAATTTGGCAGGGCGCATTTATTTTTAGTCCGCTTGCATTGCTTTTAAACCCTATTTTGTATTTTCGAGATAGGAGCAGTGAAAATCCAACATTATTGCGCTGGAATACCACATTTTTAACCGATTATAAACACTGGACAGTGAATTTAAGAGAACATGTCTTGGTTGTTTTAGGCAAGAACTCTGAGCAGGCACAGTATGCGTTAGAACGATTGGAAAAATTAGGGTTTTACCATCATTTAATAGACAAGTGTTTGTTAGAAAAATCCGTGTTGTCTATTACTGAAATGCGTAAATTGCACCGTGAAAAAGTCCAAGGCACAAAAGATTTAAATGCGTTTATGAATTTAAGTAAAAGCTTGGATCGTAGCGCAAAATTAACCGATACCAATGAGCAAATGTTACATATCAATGAACAAATAGATGAAGTACAAAAATTGATTAAAGGTATTGAAAATAGCGCAGAGACACATTTATTACCGTTTGCTGAGCAATGGTATAACAATTTGTCTAAACATAGGACGGATTTATATGATTTAGCGGATGAGAATAAACTGATTGAGTCGCCTTATATTGTGGGGCAACCATTGCAAGCAGGCGCAAGCTTATTTGTAGGGCGTAAACGCATTGTCACGGAGTTAAAAAACTCGCTCTTTACTCATGATATTTCGGTATTTTTGCATGGACAATATCGAATTGGTAAAACTTCCTTATTATTAAATTTAATCGGCTTATTGCGCAATCCAGAGCAATATGTGATTTTATTTGTAGATTTGCAAGGCGCAATTTCACTTGGTAAAAATACAGCAGGCTTTTTCCAACGCATTAGCAAAGATATGCAGCGCGGGGCAAAACGTTTTTATCAGTTGGAATTACCCAGTTTAACTAAACAGCAATTGGAAACCGATACATTAGCCATCTTCGATGATTGGCTTGACCAAGTGCAAGATATGCTTGGTGATAAAACCTTATTATTGACCTTGGATGAGTTTGCTAAATTGGATGATGTGTTATGCGCACAACGCTCCGATTTCAATGAGGATATTCTTGATGCGTTTAGTAATTGGATTCAGCATCGTCCACAATTTCAAATGATTATCACCTCACAAAGTAAGCGTGAGTTTCAACGTTGGCCACAATTAGCTAATCGGATGGAGTTTAGGCATTTAGCTTATTTAGACCAAGATGAAGCAGTGCGATTGATTGAACATCCTGTGAAAAATTTTGAATTGCGCTATCAACCCGAAGCCACGCAATCTATTTTAAATTTAACTCAAGGCCATCCCGCGTTGATTCAGGCAATGTGCCGTGAAATTGTCGCAATTAAAAATACCCAAGATTTAAAAAATCGCTTTTCGGTGACGCTTGATGATGTGGAGCAAAGCATTCCAAAAGTGATTGAAGCGGGTCAGATGATTTTTGCTATTTTTGACCAAAAGGCAGAAGAAGACGGACGTACTTTTTTACGTCATTTGGCTAAACAGAAAACGGTATCTAATATCGATGATTTTACTAGCGCGGACAGTGGTGAGGACGTGATTTCGCGCTTAGAGCGTTTGGAATTGATCGAAAAAACTAGCGGTGAATATCGGTTTAAGATTGAGTTATTTCTGCGCTGGTATCTGACTGAATGAGTATTTTATAGTCAATTCTGTACCCAGCTTCTTATCAAAGGATTATCTACTTAATCTATACCATTATTATCCATAGTTACCACTAGCTTGTTAATTCGGGGATACTATGAGCAAAGCATATGAACAGGCTTTAGAGGAAGCTTACAAAGATAATGTGAACAAACCTTTAGTAGTAAGTTTATTAAACCAAGCATTAGATGAAAATAGTGCAGAAGCAGCTTATGCTTTGGCTACTTGGTATCTACATGGAGAATATTTCGATAAGGATTATGTTAAGGCAGCTTCTTTACTGCAAAAAGCCGCTGCTCAAAATTATCCAGATGCCTGTTTTGACCTTGCTATTTGTTATGAAACAGGACAAGGAACAGAGCTTAATCTACAAAAAGCTTTTTTCCTATATGTAAAAGCTGCACTGTATGGAAACCTTCAATCTATACAGGAAGTAGGACGTTGTTATGAGTATGGTATTGGAGTTGAAGAAAATGCAGACTTAGCTCAAATATGGTACGAAAAAGCAGAATCTGTTGGAATTGAGATGGAATATGAGGATGACGAGTTAGATTCCGACAAAGGTAATTAATTTATTAGTCCTACTTAGCATTGTCTGTTGTCAATCTTAGTCTCATGGTTTTGCGTTTAACGAACCCTTGTTTTTCATAAGGATGTAAACACTGGATAAATCTGCTATCCTATTCGGTTAAACTTATTTATGATGAATCACTTAAGTGCTGGAACACAATGGGACAAAAACTATTTATTAAAACTTTTGGCTGCCAAATGAATGAATATGATTCAGCTCGGATGGCGCAAGCATTAGAAGTATCTGATGGGGCTGAGTTAACGCAAGATGCAGAGCAAGCTGATATTTTATTACTCAATACGTGTTCAGTACGAGAAAAGCCACAAGAAAAAGTGTTTTCACAACTGGGTATGTGGCGAGAATTAAAAAAGAAAAATCCTAATTTGGTGATTGGGGTCGGTGGTTGTGTCGCCAGTCAAGAAGGTGAAGTAATTCGCCAGCGTGCGCCTTATGTTGATATTGTGTTTGGCCCTCAAACCTTACACCGTTTACCTGAAATGTTGAAAAATGTGCGTACAGCGCATAAGCCTCAAGTCGATATTTCTTTCCCCGAAATTGAAAAATTTGATTGTTTACCTGAACCCAAAGCCGATGGTGTGACGGCATTTGTTTCGATTATGGAAGGTTGCAGCCATTACTGTACTTTCTGTGTTGTACCTTATACCCGTGGTGAAGAAGTCAGCCGCCCATTTGATGATGTATTAGCGGAAGTGGTGGGTTTAGCGGAACAAGGTGTGCGTGAAATCCATTTATTAGGGCAAAATGTGAACGGCTATCGTGGCAAGATGGCTGATGGCGATATGGCTGATTTAGCGTTATTAATCCGTTATGTGGCAGAAGTGGAAGGGGTTGAGCGGATTCGTTTTACTACTTCACATCCTGTTGAGATGAACGATAACTTAGTCCAAGTGTTTGCTGAAGTACCACAATTGGTTAGCTTTTTACATTTACCTGTGCAAAGTGGTTCTGATCGTGTGTTGATGCAAATGAAACGAGGCCATACCCGCTTAGAATATAAAAGTATGATTCGCAAGCTGCGTCAAGCACGACCTGATTTGAGCTTGTCCTCTGATTTTATTGTAGGTTTTCCGAATGAAACCGATCAAGATTTTCAGGATACGATGGATTTAATTGCTGAGGTGGGCTTCGATCATTCCTTCAGTTTTATTTACAGCCCACGCCCCGGTACGCCTGCGGCTGAGTTGGAAGACAATGTGCCTGCTGAGGTGAAAAAGCAACGCTTGTCTATTTTACAAACTCGGATTAATCAGATGGCGATGGATATTAGTCGCAGCATGATTGGTACGGTGCAAAAAGTGTTAGTTGAAAAGCCATCGAAAAAAGACCCAACGCAAATCGCTGGTCGTACGGAAAATAATCGAGTGGTGAATTTTGCGGGCGATCAGGAATTAATCGGTCAATTTGTAGATGTCAAAATTACTGAAGCTTTACCAAATTCATTACGTGGTGAATTGGTAGAGTAGTGATTTGTTTTGATAGCAGTTTTGATGGGAAAGATTAGTCAAAGCTGCTTTCTTACATTTTTTATAGTCTTAGAATGTGGTAACAAATTACTGTGCTAATCAACTAGACCAATTGAAGGGGGAGCTGCAATCCAATTAGAGTGCTCGGTAAAAAAATATGTCACTGCTTCTTGAAAATTCAAAAATCTAGGTCTAAAAGTATCTTCCTTACTACCTATATACCAAACCTCAAATTCATTTCCTTTTGTTTTGATATTAGGGTTCAAACATAAGGAATATGACTCACCTCCAATACCAATTACAATGAGACTATCAAGATACTGAAGCTTAACTGGTTGTTCTTTAGGTAGTCTGTGCTTTGGATAACCGTTAGCATCAACCTGAGTACCTTTTCTATTATAGAAAGTGTGATATTCATCAGGTGTATAGTTTTGATCATTCCAATCTTCGTCTGTTATGTCTCCTGTGCTCCATAAATCAATAATATCAGATATGACTTCATCCATATCTTTTAATAGAGTAACTTGCTCTATAGGTAGAAGTCTAAAATCATCAAATAACTTCATACCATTACTTATTTCCATAAAAGACTTATAAGTATCAGGTAAAGAAATACTATACTGCCTTTCTATTACTTGAATAGAGTTTGATTTAGCTCCAGAAAAAAAAGTGACAGGTTTCCCTTCATATTTATCATCTTTTACTCTTGTAGAGTTAATGAAGCTGCGTTTTTCTACCTTATCAATAAAACTTTTCCAGTAAAGAGATAAATCTGAATCCATAACCTAGACTTTCTATTTTAAGCTTTTTGGAGAAAATATTTTATGAATAAATGTTGAGCTGCTCTATATAATTGTTTTTTTCAATTTCTTAATGTGAACGCAATGCTTCTAAAACTGTGGTGAGTTGTGGCGGTAAGGGTGCTTCAATATGTAGCTGATAATCAGGCAGTTCAATATCTAACTCACTTGCATGTAAAAATAAGCGGTGTAACCCATGTGTTTTTAAATGCTTGTTAAAATCTTCGTCGCCATATTTTGTATCACCTGCAATTGGATGATCTTTATGGGTGCAATGTACACGGATTTGATGGGTACGGCCTGTGATTAAATGCGCTTCAACTAAAGTTGCCATATCAAAACGCTCTACAACTTGAAACTGGGTCAATGCATCCTTGCCTGATACATCAACACGCACAATTCGTTCACCCGATTGCATCACATTCTTGCGTAACGGCGCATCTACTTTGGTTAAACGTTTCGACCAGTTACCTTTAACCAGTGCTAAATAACGTTTGTTCATACCTGTTTCACGCAATAAATCATGTAATTGATGCAACATACTGCGTTTTTTTGCAATTAAGAGACAACCAGAAGTATCCCTATCTAAACGATGTACTAGCTCAAGCTGTTTTTCTTCAGGATAAATTGCACGAATTCCTTCAATAATTCCGTAACTTACCCCACTTCCACCATGCACTGCAACACCAGATGGCTTATTTATCACCAATAATTGTTTATCTTCATGTAAAATAGCTTCTTTGAGGCTTTGTAAAAACTTATCATGTGGTTTTTCCGAAGTCCTCACAGCCTGTCTGATGGGTGGAAGGCGCAAAATGTCACCTGCTTGTAAACGATAAGTAGGTTTAATGCGTCCTTTGTTAATGCGTACTTCGCCTTTGCGTAAAATACGATATACATAACTTTTCGGCACACCTTTAAGTTGCGCGAATAAAAAGTTATCGATACGTTGCCCCTCATAGTCAGCAGGAACTGTGAAAAGGACGACCTGATTGGATTGAGCGATTAGGGTAGCCATGCGTCAATTATAACACGATATATTTGATGCACTGTGTAAACATTGTTATAGTTGTGCAGTTGATTTGAGGTATTTTTAACCACCATTATTGGAAAACTTATAATAACAAGATTTTTTAGAAGCTTACCTACGGAATCGATTGAATTATTTATATAAAATCAAATTAAATTGTAGAGATTTCTTTAAGTATTGTACAAGGCGATTAAGTCATTGTTGTACAGGCTTAAATACATAAGCGTAAGGTGATTTAGGTGCAACTAAAAATGAGCTATATATAGCTTGGCAATGTACACTTTAAAGATATGCAATCATTGCAGTGTATTCTACCTTTCACCACTAAAAATCAGTTAAAGAATCAAGTGAGAACATTTATTTCTGCGTAGATATATCTAACACAAACTAATCTACCACATTCCATCACTTGTAGATTCTTGCATTCACCAATAATTGGTGTATTCATTCGTCGCTTTTACCTAGGGTTTAAAGTTGAGTGGCCTTCGATTTAAAATTTGCCATACACATAAAACGCAAAATTTTAGACCAATGCCAATGAGTAAAAATATTGAACCTTTTAAGATGAGAACGTAAAAGTTTTATAGATGAAGAATACAAACGATCAGATAGTCGCCTCTTAAATACTCTGCACAATCTAAAAAGTAAGCAGAACTTGCGCTTTCGATAAATAAAAGCACGAAGTGTACACATTCATAAAAAATGACTAAATATGTCCAAATTATTTAGAGCTGAGCTTCGTTATAAACAAAATCGAGCGCGTCGAAAGTAAGGATAAGATTCGGATGAAGAGAATATTAATTAATGCTACTCAGCCAGAAGAGTTGCGAGTAGCAATGGTCGACGGCCAACGTTTATTTAACTTTGATATTGAGACCACGACCCGTAAACAAACGAAGGCCAATATTTATAAAGGCAAAATTACGCGACTTGAGCCTAGTTTAGAAGCCGCTTTCATTGATTACGGTGCAGATCGTCACGGCTTTTTACCATTGAAAGACATTTCACGTACTTACTTCAATGCAGTAGAAGAAGAAAATCGTGAACCTGTTTATGATGAAAACGGGGACGAAATTGAACCCGCTCCACAACCTGCGCGCCAACCTAATCCTCGCAATAGTGGTATTAAAGAATTATTGCAAGAAGGCCAAGAAGTCATTGTTCAAGTAGATAAAGAAGAACGTGGCAATAAAGGAGCAGCTTTAACTACATTTTTGAGTTTAGCGGGTCGCTATCTTGTATTGATGCCAAATAACCCACGTGCAGGTGGTGTGTCTCGTCGTATTGAGGGCGAAGAACGTGCAGAAGCGCGTGAGGCTCTTAGCACTTTAAATGTACCTGAAGGCATGGGCTTGATCTTGCGCACTGCAGGCGTGGGCAAAACCAGTGAAGAATTACGCTGGGACTTAGATTATTTATTGCAATTGTGGCAAGCGATTGAAAATTCTGCGCGTGAACGGACTGCACCATTTTTGATTTATCAAGAAAGCAACGTGATTATCCGCGCTATTCGCGATTATTTACAGGAAGACATTAGCGAAATCTTAATTGATAACCGTATTATTTATGATGAAGCATGTCAGTTCATGAGTCAAATCATGCCAACCTTTGTAGAAAAAGTGAAATTCTATGAAGATGATGTGCCTTTATTCACCCGCTATCAAATCGAAAGCCAAATTGAAACCGCGTTCCAGCGTGATGTGAAATTGCCTTCTGGCGGTTCAGTGGTATTCGATCATACAGAAGCTTTGTTATCGATTGATATTAACTCCGCGCGTTCAACCAAAGGCACGGACATTGAAGAAACCGCGTTGACTACCAACTTAGAAGCAGTAGACGAAATCTCGCGTCAGTTACGTTTACGTGATTCTGGTGGTTTAATCGTGATTGACTTCATCGACATGTTGAGCAATAAAAATCAGCGTGAAGTTGAAGCCCGAATGCGTGAAATGTTAAAAGTGGATCGTGCGCGGGTACAAGTTGGCCGTATTTCTCGTTTTGGTTTATTGGAAATGTCGCGTCAGCGTTTACGCCCGTCATTAGGCGAGTCCAGTCACATTGTATGTCCACGTTGTAATGGCAGCGGCACGATTCGTAGTGTGGAATCATTGGCTTTATCTATCTTGCGTTTGATGGAAGAAGAAGCCATGAAAGAGAAAACTGCGAAAATTCTCACACATGTGCCTGTTGAAGTCGGTACTTATTTATTAAATGAGAAACGGTCTACGATTTTAGAGCTGGAACAACGCCAAAAAATCCAAGTGTTGATTATCCCTAGTCCACATATCGATACGCCTAATTATGAAGTACGACGGGTGCGGATGGATGAAAGAGACCCTTTAATGCGTAGTGCAACTTATAACGTTGCGAAAACTGCACCTGATACCCAGCATTATGAAAACTCAAGCCCTAGCAATGTACCTATGGGTCGTGAAGAGCCTGCAGTTAAAGGCGTAACACCATCTGTACATCCACAATCTGACTCGAAAGAACCGGGCTTTATGCAGCGTATTTGGGGTTCTTTGTTTGGTAAAACGGATGAAGAAATTGAAGAAGCGGTAGAAGCCAAACCACGGCAGCAGTATCAACAGCACCGTAAACAAAATCGTCCATTGCAGAAATATAAGCCTCGTAATAACAATAATAATAACAACAAGCAGCAACAACGCCCACGGGTTAAGGATTCTGTGATCGAAGTGGTGGAAAAAGCGGAAAATAACCGTCGCCATCATAATAACGGCAATAATAACAACAACCAAAACCGTAGACCGCGCCGCAATCGTCGTAACAATGGTAATTATTCCAATAATAAGCCACGTTATGATAACAACCATAATGGCAACAGCAACAACGGTAATGGGCACAACTCAGAAGCCGCTAAAGCCGACTAATTAAACGTTTTTGTAGCCACTTTCTTCTGACTCGAGGGGTGGCTATTTTTATATATTCCTTCTCATCATCTGCTGTGCTGTTTAAAAATCATGCACTTTCCTCCTCTCAATCAATTATTCAATCATATATTTCCACAAACTTGTTTTTTATGTGGTGCTTTAGCATCAAAACCATTGTGTCCTGTTTGTTTACAAGAACTGCCTTATGTCGATGTGCCATTGCAAAATACAAGAGTTTTTCGACATATCCAGCAAGCTGATGCGGTTTTTAATTATTTATACCCTGTAAACAAACTAATTCAACATGCGAAATTCAATCATAATCTAGTGTTGTTACATTTCCTTGGTACATTGATGGGAAAGCATTTAGATTTTGAATACATGCCAGATGTGATTATGCCTGTGCCTTTGCATATTAAGCGGTTACGCGAGCGAGGTTATAATCAATCGTTAGAATTGGCAAAAATGATTCAAAAACAGCTTAAATTGCCTTTAGATTACACTTATTGTCAACGAACCCGTTATACAACGCCGCAAGCGCAACTCAATGCAAAACAACGTCTAACCAATGTAATTGATGCATTTGAAGTCAAACAATTACCCAAACATTGGAAGCATATTTTATTAATCGATGATGTTTTAACAACGGGCACAACGGTAGATGCGATTGGCAAAGTTTTGCTGGTAGCGGGTGCAGAACGTATTACAGTGTGGTGCTGTGCAGTTCGTCCAGAGGAGTGTTAAATTGTTTCAGATAGATAAACTGGCAATCCAATTAGACTACCAGTTTTTACAGCCAATTAATTAATAGCCACCTTTACGTTTTGTATCTGGTAAGCCACCAATTTTGCTGCCTTCTTTGTCAGGATTTTTAGGGAAAAGTTCATATAAAGACTTAGCGTTGATCGATTTGTCACCCCATTGTTTTTGCATCGCTTTCACAATGTTACGCATATTGGGTTGATTACCACTGTTGTTGATATATTCATCACGCAAGTAATTGATTAAATCCCAGTGTTTTTCTGTCAATTCATCAATGTCTTCGGATTGCGCAATAATAGGTGCAAGCTCTTCACTCCAATCTTCAACATTGACTAAAAAGCCATTAGCATCGGTTTCAATGGTTTGTCCGTTAAACTCATAAGGCATAAGACATCCTCCTAAAAGTGAAAATAACGTTATTGTTGTTAGAAATTAAAAGTCGCCGTTTGCGCCTGCTTCCATGATTTCCATCAAAGCATTACGTACTTTTTTTGCAGGTTCGATCAAGCTTTCAGGTAAATCAGCCATCATCATAACCATGTCTAAATTCATCATAACAAGCCATGCTTTACCATTTGGATCTTCAACAACTGCAATACGACAGGGCATATACGCTGCGAAGTTGATGTCATATTCAATCATTTCTTTAGCGATGCCTGCATAGCAAAATTGGAAAATCTCAATACGACGAATGTTATCTAATCCCATGACTTCATGTTCTTTATACATCGGCTGATGTGAGACTAATTTCATATTTAACGCATTTGCACGTAACTTCATAGAATCAATAGCATCATCGATAGACACATCTTCAGCTAAAGGCATTTTGACCACAGTTTGTTCAATCGTAAAAGGCATTCCACCACCTTGTGTGGCTTGCTCTGCTTTAGGGGCTGCTGCTTCGGTATTTGGTGCGGCTTCTGCTGCCAATAAGTTGAAACTTAATAACATCATTGTTGCGGCAATCATTGATTTAAACATAACTACTCCTTTTGTGTGGCTTGAGTTGTAAGTCTCAAAAGTGTGTCAGATTTTTGCTTATAAAAAAGGAATCATCAAACCTTTGGGGCTGGGTCATCCATATATTAAAATGACACGAATAGATAGAGGGTTTTCTATTTATTCATCGCTGTAAGCTTGGAAAAATGACTTTTCAAACCACTTTACAGTGAATAAAAATCAACCACCCTAAAAATTTTCAAAATACTATAAACTAGCGTTCGAGGCTACTGCTCATATTCTATAGATTTGAGCATTTTACTACTTATTAAGCCAGTCGCGGATAAAGGATAATTATGGCACTACCACTTACATTTATAGACGAGCTACCTTACACCTCACAAGCAATGCCTTATACACACCCTCAGCACCTTGCCACGATTGGCCAAATCTTTGGAATGCAAGCCGCACAGCCTCGTCGCATTTTAGAATTAGCTTGTGGTGATGGTAGCAATATTCTTGGCATTGCCCAGAGTATGCCGAAGACAGAATGTTGGGCAATTGATAAGTCTGAAACCAAAATTGTACAAGCTCAAAAGGTGGCAGATAAGGCGAAATTGCACAATGTCACGCTTAAAGCCATGGATATTTTAGAAGTCGATAGCAGCCTTGGTCAGTTTGATTATATTATTGTGCATGGCATTTATTCGTGGGGCAGTGCGGAAGTTAAGCAGAAGATTTTGCAACTGTGCAAGCAACTATTGTCTGAAAAAGGCATTGCATATGTGAGCTACGACACCACACCTGCGGGCGATTCTCGGCGTATTGTGCGTCAAATGTTGCGTTATCACAGCATGGGCATGAAAGATTCACAACAGCGTTTAGATCAACTACATGCGTTGTTTAAGTTTTTGATTGCGGCCAACCGTGAAACCAATACCGCTTACAGCTTGATGTTGCAAGAAGAATATCAGATTTTTCAACAACTTCCACATCCAGAATTGTATTTAGATTATATCGATGCGGATAATGAACCCGTTTTATTCACCGAATTTATGCAACGTGCCCATGACCAAGAGTTGGATTATTTGGGCGATGCATTTTTTAAAACCATGTTACCGCAGAATTTAAGTGCAGATGTACAACAAAATTTAGCGGCTTTTGAGCAAAATATTTTACAACAAGAACAATACATGGATTTTGCCCGCAATCGTCGTTATCGACACACGTTGCTTGTGCATAAAGACATCACTTTGGAACGGAATTTAGATGTAAGCTTATTGAAAGATTTTTATTTATGTTGCGATTTCCAAGTGAAGCAAGTGGAAGATGCAATACATTTTGTCGGCACACATGGCACAGTGACCACGGAAAATCCAGCCGCCCAGAAAGTCTTTACTTATCTAGGTCAACAATATCCCAGATTTGTAAAAGTCGATGAATTATTAGAAAACACAGGCACACAATCCGAGGCACAAACGATATTTGAAACGCTATTTTCTTGTTGTATGCAGGGCGTGATTGAGTTACATCATGAGTCAGCACCTTATACCGCTGAGATTAATGAGCAGCCGTTTGCTAGTCCGTTAGCCCGTGCTCAAGCTGAATTGGGTTTAACGCGGGTTACCAATTTGCGTAATGAACCTGTTGATATTAGCAGCAATGTGATTTGCTTGCATTTATTACCATATTTAGATGGCCAACATAATCAGTCTGATTTAAAGCGTTTGATTCAATATGGTATCGATCAAAAGAAATATCGTTTAGATGTTAATCGTGACGGGCAACAAGTTGAATTGTCTGAAGAGCAAAAACAAGATTTATTTCAGCGCGTGTTAAATAACAGTTTACATTTATTGGCTCATGCGGCATTGATCTTGTCATAGCTTTTATTTTCAATGAGATAAAACCCGAAAAATATTACGTTCCCAATCAAGCCGATATTGCACGCAGTAATACGGTTTGATTGTTAAAAATCCCATTTCTGATTCAATTTCCTATCTTTTTTATGTAATTTGTACATAGCTGAAACCAATCTATTTTTATATGAAGCGGAAAAGGGCTTTACTTATCGCAGAAATCCGAATAACTTAATATCCCAAACTTCAAAAACAATGCGTCATTGCTCACTGAGAATTGACTATTGTTTCTGATTATTATTAAATTCGGTCTCCGTAATCAGCCCACTTTCAATAGATTACCGCACATATGCAAAACACCTTTAACGAAATCGAACAAATTCCACTACACCAGTTTACCGAACAAGCATACCTTGATTATGCCATGTACGTGATTTTAGATCGTGCATTGCCGCATATTGGTGATGGCTTGAAACCCGTGCAACGTCGCATTGTGTATGCAATGTCAGAATTAGGGCTAAAAGCCAGTAGTAAATACAAAAAATCAGCGCGGACGGTGGGTGACGTTTTAGGTAAATATCATCCGCATGGTGATACGGCTTGCTATGAAGCGATGGTATTGATGGCTCAGCCGTTTGCTTATCGCTATCCTTTAGTTGATGGGCAAGGCAACTGGGGGTCTGTGGATGATCCTAAATCCTTTGCTGCAATGCGGTATACAGAGGCGCGTTTGTCTGGTTTTACCGATGTATTGTTAGGTGAAATTGAGCAGGGCACGGTGAATTGGCAGGCTAACTTTGATGGCTCATTGGATGAACCTGAATTGTTACCAGCGCGTTTACCGACCGTATTACTTAACGGCAGCACAGGAATTGCAGTGGGGATGGCCACAGATATTCCCCCTCATAATATAACCGAAGTATCTAACGCTTGTATTCACTTATTGAAAAAGCCAGATGCAACGCTGGATGATATATGTCAATTTATCAAAGCCCCTGATTTTCCTACAGAAGCCGAAATCATTACCCCAAGCCATGAATTGCGCAAAATGTATGAGAAAGGCGGCGGATCATTGCGTATGAGAGCTTGTTATACGCGTGAAAACAGCGACATTATTATTACTGCATTGCCTTACCAAACCTCTGGCGCAAAAATCATTACTCAAATTGCAGCTCAAATGCAGGCCAAGAAATTACCGTTAGTGGATGATGTGCGAGACGAATCCGATCATGAAAATCCGACTAGAATTGTGATTGTGCCACGTTCAAATCGGGTTGATGTTGAAGCTTTGATGACGCATTTATTTGCCACTACGGATTTAGAGCGCAGCTATCGGGTTAATATGAATGTTGTCGGTTTAGATGGTCGACCACAAGTGAAGAACTTAAAAACCATGTTGACTGAATGGCTGGTTTTCCGCGTTGATACAGTGCAAAAACGTCTACAACACCGCTTAGATAAAATTGAAAAACGGCTGCATATTTTACAAGGTTTATTAATCGCTTATTTGAATATTGATGAAATCATTGCCGTGATTCGAGAAAATGATAAGCCTAAGCCTGTTTTAATTAAACAATTTGGTTTAACCGATACGCAAGCCGAAGCAATTTTAGATTTAAAACTACGCCAATTAGCAAAATTAGAACAAGTTCAAATTCAAGCCGAAACAGATAAATTATCGACAGAACGTGATAGTTTACAAACCACCCTCAGCTCAGAAGCCAATTTGAAAAAATTAGTGGTTAAAGAAATCAAAGCCGATGTAAAAAAATATGGCGATGAACGAAAATCACCACTGGTTGAACGTGCTCAAGCGCAAGCATTTGATGATAAAGCCCTTGTCCCATCTGAACCCATTACTGTTGTATTGTCAGCAAAAGGTTGGGTACGTGCAGCTAAAGGCCATGAAATTGAAGCACAAAATATGAATTTCCGCTCAGGCGATCAATTTGCCGCATCCGCACAAGGTAAATCCAATCAATATGCGATGTTTTTAGACAGCAGCGGTCGTAGTTACAGTACACCTGCACATACTTTACCCTCCGCACGTGGTCAAGGTGAACCATTATCAGGCCGTTTTACCCCACCCAATGGCACAATGTTTGAGCATATTTTGATGGGTGATACAGGTTCAGAGTCACGCTATTTACTGGCAACCAATAGTGGTTATGGATTTGTGACGACTTTAGGTAATCTGCAAACTAAAAATAAAAATGGTAAAGCGATCTTGACCATACCACAAGACGGTAAAATTTTACCTCCCGTCTATATCCCGCAAGATGCAGATCATTACATTGTTGCAACCAGTGAAGGCCATTTGTTGATTGTGCCATTGGAGGAGTTGCCCAGCCTGACCAAAGGCAAAGGGGTTAAACTATTGAATATTCCAGCGAAATCTAATGAAACCGTGGTTGCTTTGTCTGTATTGAAATTAGGGGATGATATTTGCTTACATGCAGGTAAACGTCACCTTAATTTGAAGCCTCGTGATATTGAATTTTACACAGATACACGTACTAAGCGCGGACATAAGTTACCTCGCGGCTTTACAAGGGTTGATCGCTTCGACATTCAGCCCGTTGCGGCAACAGTAGACGCAGTATAAGCAAGGCTATTGGTTTCATGCTAAACTAAAAATTAATGTTAATCATAGGCTGATTTAGGAATGTTGTGCGATGAAATACTTGGTTATTTTTCTATTGAGTTTATTCAGTGCTGTTCATGCAGAAGATGAAAATATTACCACTTCATCGGTATTGGACACACTATCGTCACTTGAATTTGCAGAACAGGGTTTAACCAAAACTTTAGAGGTTGACTCTGAATTAGAAGAACTTGAAGCAGATATTAGCGCAACCCTAGAGCAGCTTTATAGCGAAGAAGTGCAATCGCATCAAAAGCAGATTCTAAAACTGAGGCAGGAAAATGAGTTAGCCTTACAAAAAATCAAAAATGAGATTGTACGTTTAACTGCTGAAAGTGAACGGCTGGAATTACAAAATGAAGTATTCGAGCAAAAGAAAAAACGTATTTTAGCCAAGATTGAATCGGAACGTGAAAAACTCAGCCTAGAGAATGAATTACGTGAGCAGTTGTTACGGCGCAAAGAGTTGAATGATTTATTTGATGAGATTAAAGAGCCTGAGTATTTAGCCAATCCTGTGATCGATGGAAAGCTGGTTGTCAGTGATCGACGGATTGTTTTAGATGAGGTGATTAGCAGCCAAACCACGGATTTTGTAACCAAATACATTCATTTCTATAATAACAAAAGTACGGAATATCCCATTTTCATCGTAATCGAGCAGTGCATGGGTGGTTCTGTAATGGAGGGTGCGCGGATTTTAGAGGTGATGAAGCACAGTGAAGCCCCTGTTTATGTGTTAGTGAAAAGCTTTGCAGGTAGCATGGGTGCGATTATCACTGCGTTGGCTGAACGTTCATTTGCTTATCCTAATGCTTTAATTGTCCATCATCAAATGTCTGGTTTTGCCATGGGTAATACGACGCAATTAGATGAATCTTTAAAATTTATCCAACAATGGTCTAAACGTTTGCTTGCACCTGTGGCAGAAAAAATGGGCGTGACATTGGACGAATTTATTAAGTCCATGTATCAACATAGTGCAGAAGGTGATTGGATTGAATTTGCCAGCGATGCTAAGAAACTAGGTTGGGTGGATGAGATTGTTGAAGGGGTACAAGAAAAATCTTATACACATATTCCTGATGATGAGGAATTGGAAGAAGTAGAAATAGATTTACAACAAGTGTTAATCGATGCGCAAGGCCGTGTATACAGTCCATTACCTCGTTTGGTGCGCGGTGACTTTTACCATATTTATAACCCTGACAATTACTATCGTTGGTAAAATGGACAGCTAGAAAAGCACAAAGGCTGACAACTTTGTAATAGAGCTGACAGCCTTCATTAAATATTCAAATTTTGAAACAATTAACCGACTGGGCACACATTATATAAATTGCACATACCACGCAATACAATATCGGTAAAACTCACCACGCCGATGACTTCATCATTTTCAACCACTAAGCTACGTGATACTTTGAAGCGGTTAAATAAACGGGCGCAATAGCGAATATCCATATTAGGCGAGACGGTGATGACAGGTTTCACCATAATTTCATACACATTCACACGCTCTGGCGAACGGTCTTTAGCCAATACTTCACGCGCAATTTCTGATAGCAACAACATACCAAACTCGTCGTTTTCATCACGCTTATTCACGACAAATAAACGTACTTCTGGATGCTGCATCGAACCTAAAATTTCCGAAACTGTGCTTGTGCCATCAATGCGGTCAAATTCCGTTTTCATGACATCACGTACACGAACAATGCTGTTTTCATCGCTCATATTTCATCCCCCACAACTTGTGTCAATTTACGCATTTGATGTGATACGCCGATTGCGTCTTCAACATCAATCTGAAAAGCAATCCCTGCTCCAGCATCTGCTTCAAAACCACCTATCTCGGCGATATTTTCTAAAATTTTACGAGATAAATGCTCTTCAACCAGAAACAGGGCAACATCACGTTGGGTCTCTAAACTTAAACCGAAAAAAGTCTTGGTTGGTTTTAACCCTTCGCCCCGCGCGTGATTAATCACTGTCGCACCTGTTGCACCACACTCCCGTGCAGCTTTTAACACTTTATCCGTTTTGTCTTCGGATATGAAAGCAATAATTAATTTAAAGTGCATGGTTTCATCTCTAATCGTCTGATTCTGATAATTTACCACGATATTTTGCAATCGCGAGTCCCACTTGTGCATAACCCATGACGGTCATCATAGGAAATAAGCTCGCAAACGCAATTAACCCAAATCCATCGAGTAAAGGACTACGTCCCGGTACTGTTTCCGCCAAACCTAAGCCCAATGCAGCAACCAATGGTACAGTCACCGTCGATGTTGTCACACCGCCTGAATCGTAAGCCAATGGAATAATCGAACGCGGCGCGTAAAATGTTTGTATCACAACAATAATATAGCCCGCAATAATATAATAATGTAGTGGGGTACCTGTCACAATCCGAAATGTACCTAACGCAATCCCAATCGCTACACCAATTGCTACTGCAATCCGTAAGCCCCATAAT
Organism: Candidatus Albibeggiatoa sp. nov. NOAA; assembly: GCA_025800385.1. GTDB lineage: Bacteria > Pseudomonadota > Gammaproteobacteria > Beggiatoales > Beggiatoaceae > Albibeggiatoa. The sequence goes on along the minus strand of JAOXRS010000047.1, from coordinate 24,921 downwards.
GTGACTGTGCCGCCTGATACTTCTGACGCTTTCATCGCGACCGCTAACAATGAAGGTTCTGCAATCGTAGTGGAAAAACCAATGGCCGCTGCAAATATATAGACCCAGAAATAATCTGGCCAATGGACGACGTATTCTTCACCTTCGGCTAAATTGGGAATAATAAAGGATGGATTGGTTAATTGTTCCGCCATCAAACGACCCAGTGGAAATAATGCTTGTTCTAAACCTTGTAGAAATAAAGCCAAGCCCAGAATCACATAAATAAAACCGACAAGCACCCGTCCAAAATTAGGAATTGGCTTGCGGATTACAAAAAACTGGAAACCTAAGATAATGCCGATAATGGGCAATACATCTTTTAAGGTCATTAATACATTGAAAAAAAACTGGTATAAGAATTCGGTAAGTAATGCCATTAGCTTGTTATCACTCCATATAACATCACAAAAATCATGGGGGTGAGCGAGGCAAAGGCGATTAAGCCAAAACCATCTACCATTGGGTTACGGCCTTTAATACTCGACGCAAGCCCCACACCCAGCGCGGTCACCAGCGGCACGGTAATGGTCGACGTGGTCACACCACCTGAATCATATGCAATCCCCACAATCCATTCAGGTGCAAATCCTGTCATCACAACCACGCCCATGTAGCCCATGATAATCAGATAATGAATTGGCCAACCTTTGATAATTCTAATCACACCCATCAGAATCGCAAAGCCCACCGACAGTGCGACAGTTAAGCGCAAACCATTTGCATAATTCTTTTTATCCTCTTCTGTTGTGCCAATCACACCACCTGTTGCGGCGACTTCTGCAGCCTCGGCGGACACGGCAATCAAAGCGGGTTCTGCAATCGTTGTCCCAAAGCCCAGTAAAAATGCGAACACCAGCAGCCAGACCACGCTCCCTTTTCGCGCAAAGGCGTAGGCCATGTTTTCACCCAGCGGGAATAATCCCATTTCTAACCCTTGGACAAATAGCGTCAGCCCCAGCATAACCAGTGCTACACCTGCAAGAATATTGGCTAAATCGGGAATGGGTTGGCGTAGGATAACCAGTTGAAAAAACGCGATAACGATGATGATGGGGGCTAAATCTCGAATGCTACCAAGTAATGATTGAACAAATGCACGTACTTGTTTCACAGGCTTTTTGGCTCACTCTGATTAGGAACAATCGGCGCATAATATAACACAGTTTGTGTGAAAATGCTTTTTAACATTTAATCCGCATTAAAAAAATAGTAGATACAAGTACAATATAAACAGATAGTTATTGTGGTTTTTAGATAATATTGTAGGATAACAGACAATGAAATGCGTAGAAATGAGAAGAACTTTTAAAATCTTGTTAAATTTGATGTTTTATGACATTTGTATGACAGTATTTTTTGATCTGCCTGTTGCATTTTATACAAAAAAAGCGAAAATAATCATATTATCTTAATTGAAAAAATCCCATCTACGCTAAAAAGGTTAGTTGCTTATTATGCAAGCTTATCAGCACGATTTTTTGAAATTTGCGATTCAACAGCAAGTCTTACGTTTCGGTGAATTCACTTTAAAATCAGGTCGTCAAAGTCCTTATTTTTTTAATGCTGGCTTGTTTAATACAGGCGATGCAATGGCGCAACTTGGCAAGTTTTACGCAGATGCGATTGTGGATGCAGGTGTAGAATTTGACGTATTGTTTGGCCCTGCTTACAAAGGTATTCCATTGGTAACGGCGACAGCAATTGCATTGGCAGAACATCATAACCGTGATTATCCGCTGTGTTTTAACCGCAAAGAAGCTAAAGATCATGGTGAAGGTGGTGTGATTGTGGGTGCGGAATTGAAAGGCCGTATTTTGTTAATTGATGATGTGATTAGTGCAGGTACGGCGATTCGTGAATCTATGCAAATCATTCAAAACGCAGGCGCAGAATTAGCTGGGGTGATGATTTCATTGAACCGACAAGAAAAAGGTCAAGGTGAGGTGTCGGCAATTACCGAAGTAGAACAAACTTACAATACAAAAGTGATGAGCATTATTGGTTTACAAGACGTGGTTGATTATTTATCTGAACAAGATGGTAATGATGAATTACTAAAAGCCATTGCAACGTATCGTGAACAATACGGCGTATAATTAAACTTAAGAAAGCTTTGAATACCTCATGTTGAGAATCCAAAGCTTTAGATTCAATTATTTAGACTTCTTGATATGTTTCATCATACGGCGGCGTTTACGCTCTTGACGCGGAGTTAATTCGTTACGCTTGCCTGCAAATGGGTTTTCGCCCTGACGTAATTCTAATTTAATCGGTGTACCTGCAAAATCAAAATTCTCACGTAAGCAATTGGTAATATAGCGTTTATAAGATGGTGACAACGATTCCACTTGATTACCATGAATCACAAACTTCGGTGGGTTGCTGCCGCCTTGGTGAATAAAGCGCAATTTGATACGGCGACCACGTACTGATGGTGGTTGATGGGCTTCGACAGCATCTTGCAAAATTTGATTTAAACGTGATGTACCAATTTCTAAAAATGCCGCACGGTAAGCCTGTTGGATGGTTTTATATAAATTACCTACACCTGTACCATGTAAAGCAGAAATAAAATGAATCTTTGCAAAATCAACGAAATGCAATTTTCGACCTAAAGTAACTTTAATCCAATCTTTCTCATCAGATTCCAAGCCATCCCATTTATTCACCGCAATGACCAATGAACGTCCCATCTCGAGCACATGACCTAATAAGCTTGAATCTTGATCGGTAGGCCCTTCGCGTGCGTCTAAAACCAATACGACGACATTGGCTTGTTCTATCGCTTTCAAGGTTTTTAATACACTGAATTTCTCAATAGTTTCAGAGACTTTAGCTTTTCGTCTGACCCCCGCTGTATCAATCAATGTATAGGCTTGGCCGTTACGTTCGAAAGGAACAAAAATACTATCGCGCGTTGTACCGGGTTGATCGTAAGCAATTACGCGTTCTTCGCCTAAAATACGATTGACTAGGGTGGATTTGCCCACATTTGGACGGCCGACAATAGCGACTTTAATGCTATCATCTTGCTCAATTTCTTCCTCTTCAGGCCAATCTAGCTTTTCAAACACTTCATCCATTAAGTCACTGATGCCATGTTTATGTGTCGAGGAAATCGGATAAGCATCACCCCAACCTAATGCGTAAAATTCCGCCATGGCGATGCTATTTTGCAAACCATCGGTTTTGTTTACCACGAGGAAAGTCGGTTTATTAATCATGCGCAATTGGTGGGCAATCATTTCATCTGCGGCGGTTAAACCATGTCGGCCATCGACCACAAATAAAATACTGTCTGATTCTTCAATCGCTTGCGTCACTTGACTACTGATGTGTTCTGCCATATGGTCATCGTCATCAGTCAAGCCGCCTGTATCGATTACCCAATAATCTCTACCGCCAACAAGGCCACGCCCAAACTGACGATCTCGAGTTAAACCAGATTGATTGGCCACTAGCGCATCTCGGGTACGAGTTAACACATTAAATAAAGTAGATTTTCCAACATTTGGACGGCCAACAATGGCGATTGTGGGTAGCATAGTTTGTGGTTGATAAGGCGTTATGAATGAAGCTGGAAAAGTTTAGCGATAACAAGGAATAAAATCAACTTTTTAGATTTATTTCTCGCAATAAAATAAAAGCGCGCAATGTTTTGAATTCAGAATCTATTATGATGCAAAAATTTTAATCATGTAGGATGGAATGGCATCGAGTTTTCCACCCTACAAACATACTTTTTACTTGATAAATTAAATAAGTGGCTCGCTGATAACGGACTTAGGTAAATCACGTTTTTGGAATTGAGCTAAATCAATCATCGCTGGATTTAAATGTACTGTGCCCGCTTGATCCACAATTAATACATAGCGCACGCCCATTTTTTTAGCCATGGCATACCAGTTTTCAATACCTGCTACCATCAAAGCTGTTGCTGCGGCATCTGCAAAAGTCGCACTTTCATCAACCACAGTAACTGAGCGAATTTGTGTCGTTGGCTGACCTGTTCGCGGATCGATCACATGAGAATAATGTTTACCATCAAATTCAAAATAGCGTTCGTAATCACCTGAAGTCACAACGCTTAATTCACCTTCTACAGCCACTGCCGCAAGTACTGATTTTTCTTCAGTTGGAAACGGGTGGCGTACCCCAATCATCCAAGGGCGTTCACCCGCTTTGCCCAATACTTTTAAATTACCGCCTGCATTAACAATTGCGTTTTCAATGTCTAGTTTTTTCAATTTCTCAACCATCATATCCACTGCATACCCTTTGGCATATGCACCGAAGTCTAATTGTACTGCTGGGTTTGAACTGGTCACGACATTACCTTCAATGGTTAAATCGGCAATACTGGGTTTCTCGGCTAGTAACTTCTCAATCGCTTCCAATGCTGGTGGTTCAGATAAATGTGGCTCATCTTGATGGAAACCCCATAATGCAATCAATTTCCCGATTGCAGGTTCAAATAAATAATCACTTTTGGCTGCCAACGTTTGTGCCTGTGTTAATAAATCTAGCAAAGATTCATCTTCAATCGTATAAGCTTGGCCTTGTGCAATCGCCTGATTTAATGCAACCACTTGACTGCTTTTATCCCATGCGTGCCACTTTTTATGCAATGCCTGCAAGCTGTGCATGATGTCAGTAAACGCTTGATCAGCAGTTTGTTTTGGCACATCCCACAAAGTGACTGCAACCAATGTCCCGAACACATAAAATTGCTGTTGTTGCTGACGCTCTTGATAAGGGTTTTGCGGGTTACAAGCTACCAGTAATACAGAAATCAAGCTTGCAAGAATAAATTTGCGTAACATATTTCAATATCCAAAAAATGTATAAAAATGTTATAGTTTAACGAACAAAAACTATGATGGCATGAGTCAGAAGGAATGCAAGGCAATGCAAGATTATTTTTTAAAATTGAATCGCTTAGTCAATACATTATTAGAAAACACTAATGAAGTGATATTATGCCATTTTTCGGGTGAATTGTCTGACTTTGTCCGTTTTAACCATGGAAAAATCCGTCAAGTTGGTAGTGTGGAACAACGCGTGATTGAGCTGGAATTGATTCAGGGCAAACGCAGCAGTCATGGCCATTTAGATTTAACAGGTGAGCTTGAAACCGATGAGCAACGTTTAAAAGCCTTATTATTCAAATTACGTGAGCATATCGCTTATTTACCTGAAGACCCACATTTAAATTATTCCACTGAAATCCATAATACAGGCGCAGTAATGCCGAATGATTTGCATGATGCAAAAGATATTGTGGCCGATATTTTACGTGATGTAGAAGATACTGACTTTGTTGGACATTATGCAGGCGGTGCAATTTTCTCTGGTTTTTTTAATACCTTAGGCCAAGTGAACTGGCAAAATACTTATAGCTTTAATTTGGACTGGAGCTTGTACCATACCAAAGACAAAGCGGTTAAAAATGCGTATGCAGGCTTTCAATGGAATTCTGTCACTTTCTTGGACAAGATGCGCGAGTCTAAGCAGCAATTAGATATTTTAAAACGTGATCCGATGACGATTAAACCGGGGCAATATAAAGTGTTTCTTGCACCTGCTGCCTTGCATGAAATCATTAGTTTATTGTGTTGGGGTGGATTTAGTAATCGAGATTTGCAGACCAAACAAAGTCCATTACTTCGGATGCAAGAAGACAAAAGTTGTCAATTACACCCATCGGTAACGATTCGGGAAAATATGGAACATGGTGTTGCACCATCATTTCAAGAACAAGGCTTTTTACGCCCTCAATACCTAAATTTAATTGAACAAGGTAAATTAAAAAATACTCTGATTTCTCCTCGAACTGCCAAAGAATACAATTTAACCACTAACGGTGCAAACGGTCATGAATCGCCTGTGTCTATTGATATGCAACCCGGTGAATTTTCACAAAAAGAGATTTTAAAAGAATTGGGAACAGGGGTTTATATTAACAACTTATGGTATCTCAATTACTCAGACCGTACCGCTTGCCGTATTACAGGTATGACGCGTTTTGCCAGTTTTTGGGTGGAAGATGGGGAAATTGTTGCACCGTTGAATGTGATGCGATTTGATGAAAGTTTATATAATTTACTCGGTTCAAATTTAATTGCGTTGACGCGGGAACGTGAGTTTATTATGGATACCGATACATATGAAAAACGTTCTGTGGTTAGTGCGCGTCTACCGGGGGCGTTGATCGACCGATTTAATTTCACACTATAGTGTTTAGATTCAATAAGGTAGTGGTTTATCTCAGCGTTTGCTTTTTTAACTCTAAATCATATGAAAAAATGACACGGAATCATTGATATATAACCTTAGTTTCTGTTAAAGTTAACTGTTTACCTGAGATGCACACATAAACAAAGGAAAGTACATGAACGTATATTACGACAAAGACGCTGACCTCTCATTAATTCAAAGCAAAAAAGTCGCGATTATTGGCTATGGCTCTCAAGGTCATGCTCATGCAAACAACTTAAAAGACTCTGGGGTTGACGTTGTTGTTGGATTACGTCCTAACTCAGCTTCAGCAGCAAAAGTAGAAAAAGCAGGTTTAAAACACTTACCTATCGCTGATGCAGTGAAAGAATCTGATGTGATTATGGTTTTAGCACCAGATGAGCACCAAGAACGCATTTACCGTGAAGAAATTGCACCAAACATCAAAAAAGGTTCTGCATTAGCATTCGCACACGGTTTCAACATTCACTTCGGTCAAATCGAGCCTAATGAAGACATCGACGTTATCATGGTTGCACCTAAAGGCCCTGGTCATTTAGTACGTTCTACTTACACACAAGGCGGCGGTGTACCTAGCTTAATCGCGGTATATCAAGACGGTTCTGGCAAAGCAAAAGACATCGCTTTATCTTATGCAAGTGCAAACGGTGGCGGCCGTGCGGGCATCATCGAAACAACTTTCCGTGAAGAAACAGAAACTGACTTATTCGGTGAGCAAGCAGTATTATGTGGCGGCGCGACTGCATTAGTACAAGCAGGTTTCGAAACATTGACAGAAGCAGGTTATGCACCTGAAATGGCTTACTTCGAATGCTTACACGAATTAAAATTAATCGTTGACTTAATGTATGAAGGCGGTATCGCTAACATGCGTTATTCTATCTCTAACACAGCGGAATACGGTGACTTGACTCGTGGCCCTCGCGTGATTACAGAAGAAACGAAAGCTGAAATGGCGAAAATTCTTAAAGAAATTCAAAATGGCGAGTTTGCGCGTGAATTCATCGCTGAAAACCAAGCAAATGCAGCAACATTGAAATCAAAACGCCGTATTTCTGCAGAGCACCCAATTGAAGAAGTGGGCACTAAATTACGTGGTATGATGCCATGGATTAAAGCTAACAAACTTGTCGACAAAGACATGAACTAATAGCTTTTTTTAAGGTGGGAAAGGTGCTTAGCATCTCTCCTATCTTATGATGTAAAATTTTCTTAAACATCCCCCTTCTATTTTAGTCATTATACAATTTCCTCTTTTTCTCAAATAGCACAAACGCGATATTCTCTATTTGTTCGTTTGTCATATTGAATAAATACCCACTTTTCCCAAAATACCCTCAGTTACATTATTTTTTAAACTTGTCATGTTGAAAGATCATCGAGTGGATGAGATGCAGCTTAAATAACCATTTTATGAAAAACTTCAGGTAGAATGCAGTGAACGGAGAATCACCGACTAAGATCAAGGAGAAATTGCAGTGCGTGTTATATTGATTGCTATGATGTCTCTTATGCTTGCAAATTGCGCCAGTATTGATGTGAATAAAGTTCAAGCAGGTCGTTTTGAAGGCAAACTCAATTTAGAATGGAAAGCCCCTAATTGTTTTTTATACACACCTGATCCCGAAGACCCTTTGGTATTTTATCGTGCGAATGGACAGAAAATTGAACCAAAAGCGATGTACACCGACGGCGGTTCAATTCCTCGATTTTTATGGAATGCGCCCAATTTATCACCTTGGGATTTTGCCCCTGCCTATTTAATCCATGACTGGCTATTTGAGCAACATCACTGTTTTCCAGAGAAACAACGCTTTGCATTTCAAGACACCGCAGTTATTTTAGCCGAAGCGGTTAAGACCATGATTCAAACCGATTGTGTTGAGGCCAATGATAAATTTGTTTCTTTAATTTATGATTCGGTCAATTCTAAAATTGCGCAAAAGCTATGGGATAACGGCCAATGTTATTTACCACAGCAACACCAGATTGAGGCGCATGAATCTAAAAATATTTCTTTTGAATTCACAACTGAGTTTGATGAAAATAACCAATGTCCATTTGAAATGCCAGAAGATCATTGCCCTTGGTAATAAATGGGGAGAATTCCCCTATACTGGTTCTTAAAGCTTAGGCATTTGCATATGACTTAATTTGGTTCATGATGTTGTAACTGTCGCTCAATCTCTGCTAGTAAATCTGATTGATGATAAGTTTCTTTCATGAATACATTTTCAACAGACTGATTTAACATGGTTAATTCTGATTGGTTGATATCTTTTGCCGTAAGTACAACCACGGGAATCGACCACCATTTCGGGTTGGTACGTAAATGTCCAATAAACTCAAAGCCGTCCATTTCTGGCATCAATAAATCTGACAAAATTAAATCAGGTGTATTGTGCTCTAAAATATCTAAGGCTTGTGTGCCGTTGCTGGCTTCTAATACATGCCAACCTGAATACTCTAACGCACCGACTAATGCTTCTTTTGTTACTGTATCATCGTCGACCACTAAAATCTGTGGAATGTGAAAACCATCTTTAGACTCGGAATGAGATTGATAACGCGACAAAATATGATCGAGCTGATTTTTTTCTACGGGTTTAACTAAATAATCTGCAGCCCCTAAGGCGTAACCAAAACGTCTATTTTCAACCATTGACGTGATAATCACAGGAATATGGTTTAATTCTTCATCAGTTTTGAGTGTGGTTAATACCGTCCAGCCATCAATATCAGGCATTTGAATATCCAAGGTAATTGCATACGGTTGCACTTGTTTTGCTAATTTCAAACCTTGTTCACCACTATGTGCCACATGCACTTCATAACCCAATGTGCGTAAATGCTCGGACAATAATTCGCATGTCAAAGGGTCATCATCGATTACTAAAATTTGATTGTTTTCTCCCGCTTTAGGAATTTGGGATAAGTCACCTAAAATAGGTGTGCCAATATTAGTTGGAATTCGAATCGTAAACTCACTACCTTGGCCATATTTACTTTGAACCTGGATTGTGCCATTCATCATTTCGGCAAAACGCTTGGTAATAGTTAAGCCTAAGCCTGTACCGCCATATTTGCGTGTGGTTGATTTATCTGCTTGGGTAAACGGATCAAATAACTTGTTAATTTGCTCATCTGTCATACCAATACCCTGATCGGCCACACAAATTTTAACCCAACTGCGTTCTTGCTCATCAATTTCCATTGTAGTACTTAAACGAATCGTCCCTTGTTCAGTAAACTTGGATGCATTACTCAGCAAGTTAAACAACATTTGGCGCAACTTGGTTAAATCTGTATGAATACTATTAATCCGCTGATCTAAATTCACTTCTAAATGATTGTTTTTATTTTGTACCAAGGGTTCAACGGTCACAACTACTTCATTAACCAGCGTATTTAAATTAAATGTTTCCTGATATAACTCCATTTTACCTGCTTCAATTTTAGATATATCAAGAATTTCATTAATTAAATTAAGTAGATGCTTACCTGAAGAATGGATTTTTTTAATATCCGACTCATAGTCAGCCAAAGCCTCATTGTCTTCCATATCCTCTTGCATCATTTCGCTATAGCCAATAATGGCATTCATCGGCGTGCGCAATTCGTGGCTCATGTTGGCAACAAATTGACTTTTGGCGGTATTCGCTTCTTCCAGCTTTTGCATTTTATCTTGTAGCGAGTGCGCCATGGTATTAAAACCATCGATCAACAAGTTGATTTCACTGATTCTACTGTGTGGCCAATCAATATTTTTTAATTGAATCGACTGATTAGAAAGTTGGGTAGTAATCACGGATAGCCGTTCTAAAGAGCGCACAATCTTCTGGCTTAAATAACGTGAAAATAGAATCGTCGCTAACAAAATTGCTAGCATAATGGCAAGATTTTGAATATACAGTTCATATAAGTTTTCATGGTAAGGTGCAAGCGGCAACTCAACAATTAGCTCCCAACCTAACGAATGATTCATTAATGGAATGCGATATACATACACACCTTGTTTCCATTGCGTGAGAGGTGATTGGTTTTTTGTTTCGGGCATCCAGAATACGGTATTTTTATCAATTGTTTGTTGTATACCTGATTGGTGACGGCTCAATACTTGAGAAGGTTGTTGGGTTGTATCTGAGCTGGCAATCACTTTGCCTTGTCGATCCAATAGGGTTAACACTAAATCGGTATCTTTTGACTTGTGTAATAAATGCTGCTGCAAACGTTCTAAATTTAATTCACCTTGCACATAACCGTATAATGCTTGGTTTTTAACCACGGGTATACTAATGGTCAAAACGGGCTTAGGTGTGCCAATACGCCCCATAAATACATCTGATACAACAGGCTGCATTGTGGTGCGTAATTGTGCAAAATAGGGTTGTTCATGAAAGTTTATGCCTCGCCAAGAGTGCCCTTGGTCATTTAAAAAAGGGGCGGTATTAATCACGGTGGCGGTATCATCTGCGACATAAACATGCAATAAATTAGGGCTAGATTTATACGTCATTTTGGTCATGGTCTGCAACGTATCATAACGCTCAAAACCTAATATTTCGACTTGGTGAGCCAGTGCTTCCAATGCATATAATTCGTTATCAAACCATTGATTAACCATGGAAAAAACATTGCGATCAGCTGTGTTGTGTAATCGGGTTAAAATTTGGTTTTTTAAGTCATAAGTACTGTAAAGGGTTTGAAATGTGATTAATCCAATAGAAACTGTTAAGACTAAACCTGCTAATGCGTGATATAAGGCTTGTTGAAATAGGATCGTATCAGAGCTGTAAATTCTAAAATATCTTTTACCATAAGGGGTATACGCGATAATCATACTTGCCCATAATGCGTTAAACATACCATTGACGCTTTGCTTAAATGCAACCAAATGCACGGCCTGATAATCCATTTTCATAATAAGGCCATAGCACAACCAGATTAATGGCATTCCAACAAATACCCAAAATAAGGTGTCATACCATACTAAGTTACGCCTTTCTGGTTTGGTACTTTGCAGCAATGACCCCACCCATATCGCTTCCAAAATAAATATGATGAGTGCGTAATAATGCCCCCATAATAAAATGGTTGGGCTATGAATAATGAGAGCAGCAATAATGCCGTCTCTTAAACGATAACGATTTAAAATAATCATCACCGCGATACTGCCAAATACGAAATCAATCCCAAATAATAATGGGATATGAAATACATTGCCTAGTAAACCAAATAGCACTAGCACAACATACATCGTATAATCTTGTATGACTTTCGCCATGAAATCATTCCTAAATAATCAGTTAACAACGATCAATTAATACGTAAAACTCGCCAATAAAATCTTATCAGCACATCGTATACCAGCTTGTTTCATTGTATATAGCTGCTATACCTAATGTAGATTATAAAAAATGAGGCAAGCTCACATCTTATAGAGTACATACTTGCTTCATTTGAGATGACTTACCCAGCTTATATTGAAACTAGAGTACAATGTTTATATTCACAACTGCCAATTTTTCGGCAGCACCTCTGTGTATTTTTTAAGGGCAAGTAGTTTTTATGACACAGCAATTTGAATCTTGGGGACGCTTTCCCCGTGTATCGCAAACAGTAAAAACCATACGATGGCGACATGAAATCCTACCTCTTGACAATAAATCTAACATCTTGCCTTATGGTCTTGGTCGAAGTTATGGCGATGTGTGTTTAAATGATAATGGATTATTATTACATACTCGTCAACTGAATCGTTTCATTAGTTTTGATGAAGATACAGGTCTTTTGCGTTGTGAAGCAGGTGTCAGTTTTGCAGAAATTTTACAACACTTTGTGCCACGCGGTTGGTTTTTACCGACAACCCCCGGTACAAAATATGTCACAGTTGGTGGTGCGATTGCTAACGATGTACATGGGAAAAACCATCATCGAGCGGGCACATTCGGGCAGCATATTACCCAGTTTGAATTGGTGACATCAGATGGTCAACGGCATATTTGTTCACCGCAGAATAAGACTGAATATTACAATGCTACTATAGGTGGTTTAGGGTTAACGGGATTGATTACATGGGCAGAATTTCATTTACGTCCAATTCATCATCGCGCGATTCATCAACAAATGGTGAAATTTGCTAATTTAGAGGATTTTTTCCAATTATCCGCAGAATCAGATGAAAAGTATGAATATACCATGGCATGGGTAGATTGTCTTGCTCAAGGTGATAATGTCGGGCGAGGTATTTTCTTTCGCGGAAATCATGTTGCTAAGGATCAAGTGAAAGAGTTGATACCGAACTGGCAACCACCGTTGGTGCAAAAATTGCCCGAAGTGCTGAGAACCATGCCGATTAATTTACCTAGTTTTGCTTTAAATTCATTGACTGTTAAGGCATTTAACTTTTTGTTGTATCACAAACAAAGAATACCCATTATTGAAGAGTTTGTTGATTATGAGCCATTTTTCTATCCTTTGGACTCAATTTTAGAATGGAAACGCCTATATGGTACAAACGGCTTTTTACAATATCAATTTGTTGTACCGTATGAAGATCACCAAGTGATACGTAAGATATTACAAACGATTGCAAAATCTGGCTTAAGCTCATTTTTAGCCGTATTAAAAACCTTTGGCGAGCTAGAATCTCCAGGGCTATTATCTTTTCCGCGTAAGGGAGTTACCCTAGCACTAGACTTTCCAATCAAAGGCGAGAAAACTTTTTTACTATTAGAACAATTAGATGACATGGTGCAAGAGGCAGGCGGGGCAGTCTATCCTTGTAAAGATGCTCGCTTATCACCACGTCACTTTAAAGCTTATTACCCACAATGGGAAGAATTCGCGCAATATACTGACTCGCGGTTTTCATCTAGTTTCTGGCGACGGGTCACGCGCAACGTAACATAAAGGATTTTTTTATGCAGAAAGTGCTTATTTTTGGTGCAACGTCAGCCATTGCCCAAGCAACTGCCAAATATTTTGCTCATGATGGCTGTCACTTGTTTTTAGTTGGGCGTGATACTGATAAGTTACAAATGGTTGCAGATGATTTACGTGTGCATGGTGCAGAGCAAGTTGATTATGTTGTACAAGATTTAAATGAATTTAGTAAACATGACTTATTAATTGAGCAAGCTGAACAAGATATGCAAGGCATTGATGCAGTATTGATTGCACATGGCACATTAGACAGCCAGCAAGAATGTCAGGACAATTACGCTGCGACAGAGCAGACATTAAGAAATAACTTTTTAAGTATTGTGTCTTTGCTTACCCCATTGGCCAATTATTTTGAGCAGCAACGGCATGGTTGTATTGCGGTGATTTCTTCAGTTGCGGGTGACCGTGGACGGCAAAGCAATTATATCTATGGAGCAGCAAAAGGCGGCTTATCGGTTTTTCTACAAGGGTTGCGTAATCGCTTGGCAGCCAGTCATGTGTGTGTGTTAACGGTTAAACCTGGTTTGGTTGATACGCCGATGACCCGTGATTTCAAAAAAGGGGCTTTATGGTCAACACCTGAGCAAGTCGGTCGCGGGATTTATCAGGCGATGAAAAAGCGTAAAAATGAAGTATATTTGCCAAGTTTTTGGTGGGTGATTATGAAGATTATTAAATCCATTCCTGAGTCGATTTTCAAACGATTAAAGCTGTAATTGTACTCTCTAATACAAATTGCTGATGAAGCATATATCACAATAACCTTTGTCAGCATATTTATTTCTTCACAATACAATCTTTTACTTTAATAAATGGTCAGTTTCCAGTATCATCGCGCTCTTTCTTGGCTGTCTGCTTTTCCCTATCAATCAGTTACAAGGCTTCAGTATTAAATCGATGTTGGGAATGCCATCAACTTTGTTTAATGCGTCCTCTAGCACTAATGTCACTTACTGTATTGAAAATTTCTCAGGAGATATTGAGCAAGTCAATCAGATTAAAACACGCTATAAAATCCGAGATAGATTGCAGGCGATTGCCGAAAATTGTCAAAAGATTGCTTATGCTGAAACAGAAAAGCCGATTTTTAAGCAGAATTTAAAAAAAGTCGATTCAGCGATGGATATGATTGTGGCTGAAATGCTATTGATTTTCTATAGTGGCAAAGCTAAAACTATCAAAGATATTTATACGGAGTTACTGCATTCACCAAATCTGGCAACAATGGGTTTCAATTCAGAATTATTGTTACTGAAATTAAAGAAGCTACTGCTTGCAATTGCATTGGGCTTATTTCCAACTCAAGCATGGTCTGGATTTTACAGTGCAAATGGGTGTATTGTGGTTAAGGAAGATGGAAAGTTGGCAACATTTCATATTATTGATGAAGCCAGTTTTGCAAACTACTTATTCGAAAATACAAAATTAGATACGCCCTCATCATCACGCCATCGATTTGGGATGCTTTATCAGCAGGGAAAACAGCATTATTTTAAACTCAACTTGCAAATTCGATTTATTCATTAATACCAATTAAGTTCAATACCAAAATATTACTCTCTGTCATGATTTGTGTGATTTGTTCAAAACTGGTTGTATGATCCCTGCCAAGTTCAGCGGCCAATGTTTCCAGTGCTGTTGTACCTTTCATAACTACTTTATTTAAAAGGGTATTGTGGCGTTGTCACTTTTGCACCATTGACAATACCTATTAAGTGTGAAGACGTGTTGTCATCTTGTGCAAAAGCAGGTTGGGCAGAGAAAGAGAGCAATAACAAGTAAATAGGTAATTGATACAAGTTGTATTTCACTTATTAATAGATCAAAAATGAATGACTCAATATTAAAGCATAAGTGAGCATTATTGTGTTGTAGATAAGCAAAGTGCATCATAATGTTTTTAAATAACTTTGTTTTTCATTTGTTTATATCAGTTGTCCATTTGTTCACAATGACATAGAGTCAGAATAAATTTAGGTTGTGATTTCTTAGCATGATTTTGTCGTTTTGCTCTATTCTGTTTTAATGTAGACGAATGCCAGCTTGCAGTGTATGTTTAATGTACAAAATTAAAAATACCCACGGAATAACACATGGCAACGGAAAAATTCTATTTAGAACTGTCAGAAGAACAAGGCGTGGCACACAAGTTTTACGAAGTCACCATTGATGGATGTGAATTAACAATTCGTTATGGCCGTATCGGCACAACAGGACGGGTTGACAGCAAAACCTTTCCCAGCGAAGAAGCCGCCCGCAAAGAAGCCAACAAAAAACTCAAACAAAAACGCAGCAAAGGCTATGAAGAAGCCGTCATGGGAATACGCCAAAAACGTCCCATCACGCGCCGTAGTACCGAAAGCCGCCGCTCAACCGCAAAACGCTCACCCTTATTATGGCGATTTAAATCAGGGGCTTCAGCCTTTGGGATTTTCATCAATGCAGACCGTTGCTGGGTTGGTAACCAAGATGGCAGTGTGTTCGTACTCAACCACAATGCCGAAGTCATCAACCAATACCGCCTACCCAATGGCGTGAAATGTATTATTGCCGATGACATTTGGTTGTACGCGGGATGTGATGATGGCTGCGTATACGACTTGTCAGGTAAATTACCACGCGTCGCCTATGAAGTCGCTGAAAACATCGATATTCTGTGGATGGATATTTACAATGCACAACTCGGGATTTCCGATGGTAACGGCACAGTGCTGGTTGCCGACCATGAAAATGAAGCCTTGTGGCAAAAGTCCAGCTCAGGCAATACAGGCTGGATGATTCGTAATGATGCTGACGGCGTTTATCATGGCCATAGCAGAGGGGTGACCGCATATAGCAACACCGATCACGCGACAAAATGGGATTATAAAACCCGAGGCGCGGTGCTATTTGGTTGGCAAGAAAAAACCATGGTCTATGCAGGTGCAAGCGATAACAAAGTCTATGCACTACATAAATCCGATGGAGAACTGGCGCAAATTTACGCTTGTGATGCCGCAGTCTACTCATGCGCCACAGCTGAAAGTGGACAATATGTGTTTGCAGGCGACAGTTGTTCATCCGTGTATTGCTTTAACCAAAATGGTGAACGCTTATGGAAATTAGCCACAGGATGTGGTTCGGCACTCTCAATGCAATATTTTCAAAATAAACTCTACATTGTCACTACCGATGGTTCATTGGCTTGTATCGATGTCAGCGAGTCCGCAATTGAAGCAGCCAAAGCGGGTGAAGTACCAGAAAGCAAAGCGATTAAAGCCCCTGCTCCTGTTGCAGTCACCACCTCAACCGAATTAGAAACGGTTGAAAAACCCACCGAAGGCGTTTTACTCAAATGCGTGAAAGAAGGCGGGAAATTGCGAATTAAAGCCATTTCCTCCGTGGTCAATTGCACCCAAGAAAACGGAGAATTACGAATTGACATCACCCCAGAATATCACGCAAATTGGAATGTACAGTTCCCACGAAATTTACGAGAAGAAGGCGCAATTTATATCGTAGATGAAATTAGAGAGGCATCAAGTGGGCATTTCTATCGCGTGTATGGCAATATTCGCCGTTTGAGTCAATGATGAGATGTTAAGACTAGCCGCCCTGAAAATATAATACGAGACAATGAATTGTAATAGGCAGCCTTCGACGACCTGATTGAGGCTGCCAATCTATTTGGAATGAGACGTGACCTAGCGGGCTTTTTCAGCTTCTGGCAGCGTGATATTCAGTTCTAACACTTCATAATCCCCGTCTTTATCCACATTAATTTTTATTTGCTCATCATCAATTGCAACATATTTTCTAATTACCTCTAATAACTCACGTTGCAATACAGGCAAATAATCCAAGTGCGCTTCACGACCACGCTCATGCGCTACAATGATTTGTAAACGCTCTTTGGCAATGGCTGCCGTATTTTGCTGAGATGAACGGAAATAATCAAAAAAACTCATATCAATTTCCAAATAGACGGGAAAGTAACCCTTTCTTATCATTGACAAAACGCATAGGGCAGTCTTCACCTAAAAACCGTGAAACTATATCTAAATAAGCCTGACCTGCATCTGTATTAGATTCTAAGCTCACAGGCGTTCCCGCATTAGAAGATTGTAAAACAACAGAAGATTCTGGAATCACGCCCAATAATGGAATCGCTAAAATATCTTGCACATCCGCTGCGCTGAGCATATCACCTTGATTCACCCGTTTCGGTAAATAGCGTGTAATTAATAAATGCTCTTTAATCGGGGCTTTGCCTTCAATCGCACGCGCGGTTTTGCTGGATAATAAACCAATCACCCGATCAGAATCTCGCACTGAGGATACTTCTGGATTGGTGACAATAATTGCTTCATCAGCATAATACATGGCCATAATCGCACCATGCTCAATACCCGCAGGCGAATCACAAATAATATAATCAAAACGGTCGCGGAGTTCCGCCAGCACTTGCTCCACACCTTCTTGACTTAAGGCATCTTTATCACGGGTTTGTGAAGCTGGTAAAATGTATAAACTTTCCACCCGTTTGTCTTTAATCAAGGCTTGGTTTAAATTGCCTTCACCATTGATGACATTGACAAAATCATATACAACCCGCCGTTCACATCCCATGATGAGGTCTAAATTACGCAAGCCGACATCAAAATCAATCACGACAGTTTTGTAACCGCGCAATGCTAAACCTGTTGCAAACGCTGCACTGGTTGTTGTTTTCCCTACGCCACCTTTACCTGATGTGACAGCAATAATCTTGCTCAAACTGATGTCTCCTAAAACCCTGATTTTGTTTTCAGCCCATGTGATGTTAAGTGGTTGGCTTGAAAGTATCTATATCTTTTTACTGATTATTTTCTAGTATACAAAAATCATTCACTAACGCTTTAGCATGTTCGTGGTATTTAAAGCGTGTACCATTAGTTTATCATTTTCTAAGAACACTTGTGCAGCTTTGCCGCGTACCTCTTCCGTTAAATCTTCGTTAACTTGATAGTTGCCCGCGATGGACACAATTTCCGCATCCATGTGGTGACAGAAAATCCGCGCCTGCGTATCACCGTTTACACCTGCCAATGCACGTCCGCGCAACGCACCGTAGACATGAATATGACGTTTTGCAAGCACTTCAGCACCATGGCTGACTGATGACAAAATCACGAGGTCTCCATCTAAACATACAACTTGTTGGCCTGAACGTACAGGTTGAGACACGATTTTAGTATTAGACGGCTGTGGAGTGGCTTCTTTTTCAGGACTTTTATTTTTTTGTATTTCTTTGCCGTTTGGAAATAAACCCAGTGAAAGTTGTGCCGCCAATTGCTTATGCTCGTCATTTGCCCCGCGAATCCCCACAGGGGTTAAGCCATTATCACGCGCAATTTGTACAATATCAGATAGCGGTAAATCAGGTGTTTGAATCGCGTTGAGGTCAAGAATGACGGTTGCGTTAAGAAAGAAGTTAGGGGCTTTTTGAACTTTTTCTTGAAGTGCTGCGGCAATACGTTCTTTATCAGTATCAAATAATTGCACAATCATAACAGGTAAAAGGCTACCTTTGATTTCAAGCACTGTTGGTGTGGGTGTTGATAAAGACATGAGATTTATTGCAACTGGGTGGTATCTTAAAAAATGAAGTGAAATGAATCACAAAAAATGATTATATAACACAAATAGATGATTCTCAAAAACATCCGCTACAATCAATATGGATAATACAAAATAGATTGTGTTGGATGTTACGAGATGTGTGAGCTAGTCAAAATTGAAATTAAGCGTTTGTACAGGTTGTTCCGTATCTAATGCTTGTACTTGACCCAATTCAGGTTTTTTGATTGCAGGCTGCTCAGTTAAATAACGGTATAAGTCTTTGTAACCTTCTTTAGTCGTGACCACAAAACGGGAAACGCTACCAAGAAAGCGCGGCACATGTGCCATATCTTCGACCGAGAAAACAACAGGAATAAAGCGCGTATTCTGATGGAAATCATCATACAACACATCGGTCATAATTGTACCTTCCCACGTCACACCTTTGCCTCGACCATCTTCTTTGCGCCTGACCCGCCGATTATAAGTTTCAGTACAAACCAAGAGCACAAAATCACACTCTTCAATTTGGTCAAGCATCCAATTCGCCCAGCCTTGAGATGGAAATTGTTCAAACTGATCTAAGGCTACGTCAATTCCTTGTTTAATCAATTGATTCGCAAATGCCAGTACATTTTGTTTATGTGATTCCGAATCCCAACTATAGCTAATAAAGACTTTTGGGGTTTGGATAGATGTTGCTGGAGTCGTTGGGTTTAGCGGCGCAACAGGTTCAGGTTCTGGAGAGACAACAGGTTGAGTGACGGATAATTGTTGGATTAAATGTTGCCCTAATTCAGTCACTTGTTGGTAATACATGCCATCCTTTTCGGGAATTAACACAGGTACGCCTAACGTTCTTGTGCGCTGGGTTTGGGGATTTTGTTCCCAGAATGGATAACCGATAAAATCTGACAATAAGCTGGGTTTGGGGATCGATTCTTTTTCAATAATAAAAATCGCTTGGCGTGAATGTTGTGCAATAAAACGTTGCAATTGCTGTAAACAATCTGGATTTGCTGCATAAGCTGTAGATAAAACTAAAACAAAACACGCGCTATTATCAATCGCTTGTTCTATTTGTTGTGGGGCGGGTTGATGATGTTGTAAATCTTTATAGTCAATCCACAGCTTATACTCTTGCCCTGTTTGTTGACTTAAAATCGCTTGCAAGTGACCCACCAATGTTGAGACCCAACCATATTCCGCGCCAAATAATGGTTGATTGTCGACAGAAGCGTAACTAATAAAAATATCGTTTTGAAAAGCAGTAGAAACAGCCATGGTTATCAATCAAAATCAAGCCCAACGCCGATTGTAACAGGTTTTGCCCCCTAAAAGATGTACATGTGCAGCGGGACAAGCTAAGTCGTTAACTATTTTGGTTCAGATGCTTCTTTTCATGTGCAAGCAGCCATTCTTTACGCCATAATCCGCCGCCATAGCCTCCTAATTTGCCATTATGGTTAATCACTCGATGGCAAGGCACGATAATCGATACAGGATTTTGACCATTTGCCTGCCCAATAGCACGAACTGCTTTAGGGTTGCCAATTTTCACCGCCATATCAAGATAGCTTGCAGTTTGACCATAAGGGATTGTTTGTAATGCTTGCCAAGCTTGTTGACGAAAAGCCGTACCTTGCAAATCCAAAGGAATATCAAAGTCTTGCAGCCCTTGATTAAAATAAGCCTCTAACTGCTGATGGGTTTGTTTTAAAATCGGATGTTGTGGCTCTGTGATGTTTGATGGCTCATCGTCTAAAAAGTAACAACCTATCAAAGCCGTATCATTTGCGATCAGTTCCAAATAGCCAACAGGCGAATGATAGTAACTAGTTTCTGTTGTCATCGTTGTTATCCTGTTTTTTGTGTTTCAATAATGGCAGCATGGAATGGGTTAAGCCCGTGATTAAGCCTATGTCACTGAGTATGACAGAACCTAATACGCCAAGGTGGAAGAAGAATACACCTGTGACAACCATTGTTCCCGGTACCAATACTGATAATACACCAAATCGGATATTTTTCTTTAATTCGCTAGCATGAGAAAACAGCGGTTTAATTTGTGACAAACTATCATCCATCAAAATCACTTGTGCTACATCAGTTGCAATCGGTGATGCACCATGTAATGAGATCGATACATCCGCGGCTTTCAGTGCAATCGAGTCATTCAATCCATCCCCAACGAAGCAGACTTTTTTTCCTTCAGATTTTAACTGTTGAATACGCTCGGCTTTTTGTTCAGGTAATAACTCGGCATAATGGTGTGTAACATTAAGTTCTTCGGCTAATTTTTGTGTCGGCTTTTCATGATCGCCTGAGAAAATATGTACATCCAAGCCTTTCGCTTGTAACGACTTAATTAACGGTGCAGCTTCAGGGCGCAGGCTAGCATGTAACTCAATTGCACCAATTAACTCATCGTCAACCGATACCATTACCAGCGCATAATTCTGCTCTCGACAAGCTTGTACAATATCGTTCACCGTTTGATAAGGTATATCAACTTTTTCGATTTCCATAAAACGGAAACTACCAACACGAATTAATTTACCTTTTGACATCACTTGGATGCCATACCCTAAAGCATAACTTGAACTGTCAATACTATCTGTGGTTAATTCACGTTGTTTGGCAGCTTGTTGAATCGCTTTTGCAATCGGATGTTGTTGCTTATATTCAGCAGTGGCGGCAAAACTGAGAATTTCATCTTCAGTATAATTGGCTAAAGGATACACTTTGCTGAGATGTAATTGATTTTGGGTTAGCGTGCCCGTTTTATCAAAAATCACCGTATCGACTTGAGACAATAATTCTAAAGCACGACCGTCTTTGATTAAAACCCCTGAGTGTGAGGCAATTTTGAGATGATTCAGCGTGTTAATCGGGGTGATAAATTTAATATCTTCGGTCATGAAAGTACATAGAATCGCTGTCGCACCATGCGGGCCAATCACAGGAAACGCCAATGCACTTAACGCTGTAATTGGTAAAGCCATTCGATCGGCAATCGCTTCACCTGTAGATTGCACCATTTTGTTGTCATCGGTGTAGTTGGACAAAATCGCATTGATTTCCGCCATCATGGTTTCATCGCCTGCCCGTTCAACTTGAATATGCAGTTTGCCTCGTAACAATAGCGTTGAAGCAAGCACAGCATCGCCCACTTTAACGTCAACCGATTTGCCTTGTCCCGTTAAAGCCCGTTGGTCAACAAAGCCATCACCTGAAATCACTTTACCATCAGCGGCAATCACTTCACCCGCATGAACCACCATCACATCACCCACTTGTAATTCTGCAACAGGCACGAGTATTTCAACTTCATCCTTGACTACCCAAATCAAGTTAGGTAAGGCATTCACCGTATCAGCAATATTAGGGTCAGAGTAAGATTTGGTTTTTGCAATCAAACGTTTGCCTGTGTGATGAATCCAGTAAGTAAATGCAACGGGCAAGGTAAAACCTGTCACAACAGCCAAAGGCAATGCAAGGGAGTTGACCACATCAATGTTAAAGCGATGTTGACGATATAAAGCGCGATAACCTTGTTTCCAGATCGGAATAGTGAGGAAAAACAAACCTGCAATACTGGCCACTTTAAGTGCAGGGTAAAAAATGCCACCGACAGCCAAACCAAATGTAGTGGAGGCGATGGCAAAATTTCGATTTACTTTGGTCAGGTCAGGTTTTTTTGCTTCAGGCTCAACTTTTTGTGGTAGGGATTGTTTGCGTTTTGCCCATTTGATACTGCCATATGTTGTTAATGCACTACCTGCGATGACCAATAGAGGAAGCATAACCTGTGACCTTTTTAGGTATAATTTGTACTTATGATAACAGATTGGTTTTTTACATAGTAAAACTTTGTTTACATACCAAGTAGTTTGTTTTTGATTTCATGTACTTCCTTCGCCGCTTCAACGATATTTTCAATCACACCAAAGGCTCTTTGTAATATGGTTTTATCACGTTCTTTGGCAGGTTTTTTCATCTGCTCTTCTATTGAGTTCAGCTTACTTTCTGCAAATTGACGATCGCCTGCATCTTCAATTTTACTGACTTTCTCTGCTAGTAATTTTAGTAGCGGCTTTAAATCTTCTTCAGATGCTGATGTTGTTGTTTGAATACTCTGATGAACGTTATTACCACCTATATTGATGTTTGCACCTGAAATGTCACCTGAGTTTTTAAATGTATTGTTCATTGGTAATTCCTTATGACGTTAAATTTTATAGACTGAGTAATCAGCATCCTAATGCAATCAGCCTAATCATTTATATTTAGCATGTCTAGCTAACGTGGAAAAAAGATTGATAGTTGAATATTTGTATAGATATTTATAAAATAATTCAAGTAATTATCTGTCCTGCAAATACTCGGACGCTATACATTCTATTCTTATATATAGATCAAACCAATCTTACGACCTAATCAACTAACCCCATGTTAAAAAATAATAGACGACGCACGCAATATAAAATTTTAGCCTTATTAGAAGGTAAACAGCGAGGCTTATGGGGACGTTTGCTTTATTTCTTTATTATTGTGCTTATTTTAGCCAATACTTTCACTGTGACATTCTTCAGTTTGGATGCGTTGGATACAGAATATGAGAAACACATACTGTATTTGGAAATTTTATGTATTGTAATTTTTTCATATGAATATGGTTTGCGCTTATGGAGTTGTACCGTCCTGCCACGCTATCGACATCCACTAAAGGGACGTTTACGATTTATGTTAGCACCGTTGGTATTAATCGATCTAATTGTGTTGATACCATTTTATTTGCCCATTTTTTGTCCAGAGTTTGTGATTTTGCATAGCTTAGTATTTGCACGCCTATTTCGAATACTTAGGTTTTTACGTATTTTTAAATTACTACGCTACTCCCGTTCTGCCATGATTTTGGCTAAAGTCTTTTATACCAAGCGTGAAGAGTTACTTATTACTATCATTATGGCCTCACTGATTTTAATTGTAGTGTCCAATTTAGTGTATTTGGCAGAGCATCAAGCACAATCTGAGAAATTTGCAACTGTGCCAGATGCACTGTGGTGGGGCATTGTAACGTTGTCGACTGTGGGTTATGGTGATATGTATCCGATTACACCCTTAGGCAAAATATTGGGCACAATCATTTCCGTGTTAGGTATTGGTGTGTTTGCATTGCCCGCAGGTATTCTGGCGGCGGGTTTTCAGGAAGAAATGCACCGTCAAACCCACGTTGATATACATGAATGCCCGCATTGTCACAAACAAATTTTACCATCAGAGCTGAGAACTCAATCTTCAAGAAAAGAAGAAGATAAGGGAATGCAGCTGTAACCTATTCATGATGAGAGCACTTTGTTTATCCAAATAGATTAATGAAGGCTCTCTATTTATCCATGACGGTTGAATCAAATAATGCCTGCATTTCATCCTCTTTTGCCGCAGCAGGTAACAACATCTCCCGACTGAGCTGCCGCTTACTTTCTAATAAAGTATTCAAGCGAACATCAAAACTATGCTCTTTATATTCGGGATGAATCGATAGCGGATAATACACATGCACCACCTTTTTCTGCCCCAAGCGATATGCCCGACCCGTACATTGATCTTCAACCGCAGGATTCCACCAACGCGACAAATGAATTACATGATTGGCAGCGGTTAAAGTCAATCCCACACCACCCGCCAAGGGAGAAATAATAAACACGTCAAAGCCTTCCTTTTTCTGGAATTCATTCACTCGGGCTTGCCGCTTCAAACCGCTAACCGTGCCATTAATCAACATCGGGTGTACCCCATAACGCCGCTCAATCAATGCCATCATTTGCCGCTGAATATGTTGTGATTCTAAGAAAATGAGCACTTTTTCTTGTTTTTGCTGAATTTGATCTAATAATTCAAAAGTCTTGGCAAAACGCGCTGATTGTTGAATATATTCCTCATCAATTTCTTTGACTTCCATCGGGTGTACGGGATGTAATGAAATTGTCCGCAACTGATGTAATGCATCAAGCATTGCCCCCGGTTGCGTGCTTTCACGGCTTTCTTTAATCACTTCTGAATAACGTCGCTCTTGCATTGGCGGCATGGTTG